>NZ_JCAUAY010000002.1:0-1273745 GCF_059692195.1 Paenibacillus sp. J22P90 | reverse complement strand
CAACACACAACAAACCAAACCCAACCCAACCCAACCCAACCCAACCCAACCCAACCCAACCCAACCCAACCCAACCCAACCCAACCCAACCCAACCCCTAGCCAGCTCCCTGACATCCTCCTCCGCCGCTCGTCTAGCCAAAAAAAGTTTAAAAGGACAATTTAAAGACTTGTCTTTTATATATCCTCACTCATACAATAGGAGAAGATAGGAAGTAAGACCTTAGGATTGGGGCGCTGTGTGATGCGTTTTAAAGATGTTTTTTCTATCATCGGTCCGTCGATGATTGGTCCCTCCTCCTCGCATACTGCTGGTGCGATTCGGTTAGGCCGCGTGGCGAGGCAGCTCCTTGGCGAACTTCCGCAGAAAGCGGAAATCACGCTATACGGGTCATTCGCCGATACGTATCGCGGGCATGGTACGGATCTCGCATTGATCGGGGGGATTTTGGATTTTGAAACGGATGATCCTCGTATTCCTCAAGCGGCCGAAGAAGCGGAAGCGTTAGGTGTAACTGTTGCTTTTCACATTAGTAAAGATAAAGCCGATCATCCGAACACGGTGGGGATTGTACTTACCGCAGAATTGCGGAAAGTTAGCATGAGGGGGGCTTCGATCGGAGGCGGCAATGTTGAGATTATTAATGTGGATCAATTTGACGTGAAATTCACTGCGAATTATCCGACATTGGTTATCTCCCATCATGATCGGCCAGGAATGATCGCAGATATAACCACATTATTAGGAAGCAATCTAATCAATATAGGATTCATGGATTTGGACCGAAAAGGGCGCAATAAAGAAGCGATGACGGTTATCGAGACGGATGCCGCTATCTCAGATGAGCTTGTTGAGAAGCTTTTACGTCTAAACATGATCACCGACGTTAGAAAAGTGGATCTTGCAGAAAGAGGCGACGAATGAGATTCCGGACATTAAAGCAACTAGCTGACGTTTGTGCGGCGGAAGGCTTGACGATTGCGGAAGTGATGCTGGCTGATCAAAGTCATGAGTCAGGAAAGCCGCCGGAGTATGTGTTTGGCAAAATGCGAGCGTATTATCAAATTATGAAAGAGGCCGTGACCAAAGGGTTGACCGAAGACACGACCTCACGTAGCGGATTAACAGGGAAGGACGCTCAGCGCGTAGCCTCCTATCTCACGACCACGGAAGCATCACTCGGTGAAGAAGCCTGTAAAGCGATGGCCTATGCCCTTGCCGTCTCGGAAGTCAACGCGTCGATGGGGCGGATCATTGCTACGCCGACAGCTGGTTCATGCGGGATCATTCCAGGGGTGTTTATTAGTTCGCAGCAGCGTTTTGGCTGGGAGGATGATCATTTGGTCAAAGGGTTGCTATGTGCCGGGGCCATCGGGTATGTGATCGCCAACAATTCTTTCGTTTCTGGTGCCGAAGGCGGATGCCAAGCGGAAGTCGGCTCAGCCATTGGGATGGCTGCTGGCGCACTCGTTGAGCTGCGCGGCGGCACACCGGAGCAAGCGATGCATGCAGTCGGGCTTGCGCTGAAAAACACGCTCGGACTGATTTGCGATCCTGTCGGAGGTCTTGTAGAAATCCCGTGCATCGTTCGCAACGGCTTCGGCGCGGTAAATGCCATGGCCGCAGCTGATATGGCTTTGGCGGGTGTCCGGTCGGTTATTCCTTCCGACGAGGTCGTCCAAGTTATGTACGAGGTGGGCACGGCGATGCCAGAGAAGCATCGGGAGACAGCAAAAGGCGGCTTAGCTCAGACGCCGACTGGTCGGAAGATTATGAAGGAATTGAACCTAGGGAAGAAAAAGCAACCGTGAAGTCTGTGGGCGACTAAGCCGCAGGCTTTTTGTTTTCACTTCCGACCATTTCGGTATATAGTAGTCATATTGAAGTGGAAAGGAAGAAGACTATGCGCACAACCATGACGATGACAATGACCGAACAACAACAAGGCATTTTTCCAGCTGTCTGTCCCCTAGACTGTCCAGATCAGTGCGGTTTGCTGCTTCATAAAGAAGACGGGAAAATTGTTAAAATAGAAGGCGACCCCGATCACCCCGTGACACAGGGAGCTATTTGTAATAAAGTTCGCAACATGACGGCACGTCTTTACGATGATAAAAGATTACAGTATCCCATGAAACGTGTTGGCCCCAAGGGGGAAGAGGCCTCTTTCCAACGCATATCCTGGGAGGAGGCATTGGACACGATCACCACTCGCTGGAAAGAACTGATCGGCACGGAAGGGCCAGAATCCATCTTACCTTATAGCTTTTATGGCAATATGGGACGGATCGGGACGGAAGGCATGGATCGCCGCTTTTTCCATCGGATGGGAGCCAGCCGCTTGCAGTATTCGATTTGCGAATCAGCCGGCACCGAAGGCTACAAATATACGATGGGCGGCAGCTATGGCACCGATCCTGAGGATACGGTACATGCGAAGCTGATCATCATGTGGGGCATCAATGCCGTCAGCACGAATATGCATCAGGTGATGCTGGCGGAGAAAGCCCGCAAAAATGGCGCACAAATCATCGTGATTGATGCGCATAAGAACCAAACAGGCCGCTGGGCGGACTGGTTCATTCCTATTTTACCTGGCACGGACGCGGCTCTGGCTCTTGGTATGATGCATATTCTGTTCGCTGAGCAGATGACGGATGAGGCATTCTTACACCAATACTCCGTTGGGCACGAGGAACTTAGAGAGCATGTTAAGCAATACGATCCCACCAGCGTATCCGAGATTACAGGTGTGCCTGTGGAGGACATTTATCGTCTTGCTCGACTGTATGGCCAGACTTCGCCTGCTTTTATCCGAATTGGGAATGGGATTCAGCATCACGATAACGGCGGTATGTGTGTGCGGACTATCGCTTGTTTGCCAGCATTAACGGGCCAATGGCTGCATCCTGGCGGCGGCGCGATCAAAGGAAATGGCGCTTATCTAGAGCATAATCTTCCGGCATTGCAACGGCCTGATTTGCGTGCGAAGGAAGCGCGTCTCATTAATATGAACCTGCTTGGCAGTGCCTTGCTCGAGCTAGATCCGCCGATCCACGCGTTGTACGTGTATAATTCCAATCCTGCGTTGGTCGCCCCCCATGCGAATAAAGTCAAAGAAGGGCTGGAGCGGGAGGATTTATTCACCGTCGTGCATGATTTGTTCCTCACCGAGACAGCCAAGTATGCGGATATTGTGCTGCCAGCGACGTCATCTTTTGAAAATACAGACTTCTATCGCTCCTACTGGCATCACTATGTGCATCTTCAGCTGCCTGTGATCGAGCCTTATGGCGAGAGCAAAGCGAATGTTGACGTATTCCGGCTGCTCGCGGAGAAGATGGGCTACGAGGACGAGGCGCTGAGGGACAGTGATGAGGACATGGTTCGTCAGGCATTGAATCATCCTGGAAATCCAGCTTTAGCAGATATTTCGTTCGATGCTTTGTTGGATTCCGGTTTTATGAAGGCAGCGACACTGCCCTTATTTCCCGGGAAACTGCGGACCCCTAGCGGCAAAATCGAACTGTACTCGGCGGAAATGGAGAGTAAGGGCTTTCCAGCGCTACCGACCTATGTGCCGCTTCCCGAAGACAGCGATTTACCTTTTATGTTCATTCCGGCGCCGAATCATAACTTCTTAAATTCAACCTTTGCGCATAATGAGAAGCATGTTCGTATGGAAAAAACGCCGAAGCTGCATATGCATGAAGACGATGCAACTGCTCTGGGCTTGGCCAGCGGCGATTTTGCACGTGTGTGGAACGAGCGGGGAGAATGTGAGCTAGTTGTTGTGGCTGGTCGCGACGTGCGAAGCGGTGTTGTCGTCAGTCAAGGGCTTTGGGCTGATGCACCAGGCAGCAAAACTCGCGTAAATGTGCTAACGCCGGATCGCGTTGCGGATATGGGCGGAGGGGCTACCTTTTTCTCGGGACGGGTAGGCGTAGAAAAATTGAAGTAGCTTGAACCAATAGGCGCGTTATCGCATAGGGTACATTAGGAGATGATGACTGATGCCTATTGAGCAAAAAGCTTACGCCCTCATCGGCAGACCCGTTGGAATATCCCTGATGGATGGTACCGGCGTATCTGGTATTCTGTGCAGTGTACAAGGCGGCTCGATTTACGTAATTGAATATTTATACCATACGCAATTTGCTACAAAGCATTATACGTTCAATCAAGTGAGAGATATTTTGCCATACCCGCAATGTCCACAGCCGTACCCGCCCGTGTTTCCACCGCAGCCGTTGTACTAATTGTTGTGGGAAATCGGTAATCCGCGGTTAATAAGATTAAAAAAAAGCTTGATCAATCCCCTGCAATTTAAGGGGCTTGACCAAGCTTTTCTTCTTTTTAACGGTTATCAATCTTCTCCGGATATAGATCATGATTCATCAAGCGATGTTCTGCCATAGCCTCGTACTTCGTACCTGGTTGACCCCAGTTGCAGTATGGATCGATGGAGATGCCGCCGCGAGGCGTGAACTTGCCCCATACCTCGATATAGCGCGGATTCATCAAGTTGATGAGATCATTCATAATAATATTCATGCAATCCTCGTGGAAATCACCATGGTTACGGAAACTGAACAAGTAAAGTTTTAGAGATTTGCTCTCCACCATTTTGATCTCCGGGATATACGAAATGTAAAGAGTTGCGAAATCGGGTTGACCCGTGATCGGACATAGGCTCGTAAACTCAGGGAAGTTGAATTTTACGAAATAATCACGATTGGGATGCTTATTGTCAAATGCTTCCAGCACGGTGGGGTCATAGCTAAAAATGTACTTGGTGCCTTGATTACCTAAAAGTGTAATCTCTTTCAAATCTTCTTTGCTTCTTCCTGCTGACATGGTAAATCCTCATTTCATAGTTTTTTAGAGAGGGAGTTTGCGAACCTCTTCATTCTAAAAAAAAATGTACCATACTCAGCAGCAAATTGCATCTTTATGATCGATGGGAATAATTCCTTACAAGGAAACGGGTTGCCCTAGCTCAACAGATTTGTAACCTGCCAAGGCGACAATCGTGGAACGCAAGCCATCTTCGCCTGTAATCGGAACCTGTTCGCCATTCAACAAGGCATGAACGAATGATTTCACTAGATAATCATCCATGGAGTCTCCCCAGAAATTCCAGATGCCTTTCCCATTCTCTAGACTATAGAGGTCATTCTTTTGTGCAAAACCATCAATGGATAGGGTTCCTTTGGTACCAACAACCGTCATGGTGACATCTCCCCAAGTAGGGAAGGCGGGGTTACGCGACCAGCTTGTGTCCAATACGCCAACAACACCGTTTGCGAATTTAACATGGATCATCCCGGTATCATCAATGTCCAGTTGTTCGTGAAATAATGTAGCCGCATAGGCATAGACTTCTTTCACCTCAGACTGGGTAAACCAATTCATTAAATCCATGACGTGAACCGTATGATCTAAAAGGGCTCCGCCGCCAGATAGCTCGGCTTGAAGAAACCAGCCGGAAGGAAGTGAGCCGCGATTGGTTCCCTTAATGGCTAAAATTTCGCCAATCTGGCCCTGATCAATGGCTTCTTTCGCTTTAATCACGGATGCCAAGTAGCGGCAAGGAAATGCGGTCATCAGCTGAACGCCGCCCTCACGGCAAGCCGCAATCATTGCTTCCATTTCAGCAAGGGAGATGCCGAGTGGTTTTTCACAAAGCACGTGCTTACCAGACTTCGCCGCTGCAATTGTGATCTCAGCATGACGGGAATTCTCGGAGCAGATCACAACCGCGTCCACATCTGTAGCAAGCAAATCCTCATACTTTTCGTAATAAGGGAGTTCATATTGGCTGATGACTTTATCGACGCGGGTTTGAACTTCGTCAGAAAAGCCGACAACTTCAACATTGGCCAAAGCCCTCAGTGCATTTAAATATGAGTAGGCATGGCCATGAGCAAAACTAATCATTCCGATTTTTAATTTTTTCATGGTGTTTCCACTCCGATCTTTGAGCTCTGTAGCAGCTGAACAGATTGACCTGTTTGGACAGATTCTATCGCAGCTAGCGTAATTTCTAACGCTTTATAGGCATCGCGCGCAGTGACAACTGGCTCTGAGCCTTCTTGAATGCACTTAATAAAATGCGCTATTTCTATATCATAAGGACTTGCGTACCCTGGGCTTTGCGGCACTTCTGCAAAACGACGGCCTTCAGCTTCGGAAGGAGCTTTGACAATTTGCAGGGAGCTGCTCTTCAGACTATCGCTGCGAACGATGCCCTTGCTGCCTGCGATTTCCACCGCGGTTTGGAACGGACCGTGATAGCCCCAGAAAGCTTCCAGATTCGCGACAGCTCCGCTTTCAAATAGCAGCGTAACCAATGCGTAATCGATCCCATTCACAGTTCGGTTCAAGCCGTAGACAGATTTTACTTCACCGAGCGCCCAACGTAAGAAGTCGATATCGTGGATCATGAGATCGGCAATAACGCCTCCACTTTTCTCTGAATCGCTAAACCAAGGTCGAGCATTTCCTGGGTGAGATCCAATACGTTTGGCATGGGCTACACCAACGCGTCCTAGCTTCCCTTGATCAATCGCTTGCTTCATTTGAACGTATTCAGGAAAGAATCGGACCACATGTCCGACAAAAAGCCGAACCCCATGCTGCTCACAGCTACGGATCATTTCTGCGGCATCACCAAGATGTAAAGCTAGCGGCTTTTCACAAATGACATGCTTGCCAGCTTCCGCTGCCTTCAGTGTAAATTCTTTATGTAAATAGCTCGGTACTGTCACGCTGAGGATATCGAAGTCCGTGTCGCGGAGCATGTCCTCGAAGGAGGTGTATGCTTTCGCTCCCGTTTTAAGGGAAAGCTCTTGTGCTAAACTAACATCCAGATCGCAGACGCCTACCAATTGCACATCTGGGATATTCATGTAACCGAGGGCGTGTACGTTCCCCATCCCCCCGCAACCAACTATGGCTACTTTCATGCTACTTAACTCCTCCGTTTCATCTTTCATATTTATTAACTGCTAACTACGTTATATGATATACATATTGCTGCTTATCGGAAATGCGGGCATTTATGCTTTTTATATCCATATTTGTGTTTATTGAAAGTGGGGTGCCTACGTTACATGCAAATTTTTAAAGAACCGATCCCCTATCAAAACCCATTACTCTGCATGAAAGTGTGGAGATTCACGGCTTCGGGTAAAGAAGGGACAAGCTCGGATGTCTGGCATTATCATAAAGAAGTTGAGTTCATTTTGGTCGAGAAGGGAACGCACGAGATTCAGACGCCTAATCATACCTATATCCTTGAAGCTGGGGATGTGGTAGTTATTGGCTCTTCTCAATTGCATAGAGGACGAAAGCTCAGTGACAAGGATCTCAGTTATATCGTGCTTCATATTGATTTCCAGCCCTATTTTGACCCGGCCATGATGATCTACTATCGGCATTTCTTGGAGATTCTCCACCCCTTAGAAAAGCTGAATTACATATTTCAGGAAAACGAAACTGTGAAAAGCGGCATTGCCAGCATTATCTCGGATACCCACGATGAGGTGATGGATAAAAAGAAAGGCTACGAAATCGCCGTTAGTATGCATATTAAACATTTGCTTTTGTTGCTGCTTCGCTATGACACGCGTGAGCTGTTAACTTCACAAGCGCATGTGGATGCGGACGTGGACGTGATTCGATCGCTCGTCACCTATGTGGATGAACATTTGACAGAGAAAATAGACATGGGAGTCGCCAGTCAAATTGCGGGCATGAGCTATTCGTATTTTTCGAAGTATTTTAAAAAGAAGATGGGATCGTCCTTTACGGATTACGTTAATCAAAAACGCATTTCAAAAGCGGAGCGATTGCTTGTGACCGAAAACCGCAGCGTGAACGAAATTGCCGAATCTGTGGGCATCGAAAATATGGCTCATTTCTATGAATTGTTCAAGCGATTCAACGGATGTACGCCGAAACAATATTTGCACAAAATGATGGGGAGAGACGGCCAATTTTCATAAGTGTCCGGTGTATGTAAAAAGAACCGAGTCTGTCCATGGACAGCTTCGGTTCTTCTCCTATTTAAGTATGAATTTAGGATAGCAATTTCAAAAACTCACGCATAAAACCTGGCAAGTCAGGCCACGCATGTCCGCTGACGAGCTTGCCATCGACATGCAGGGTATCTGTCGTATAGTTGGCACCGAGATTCTCCACATCTAATCGACAAGCGTTATAGGCGGTCATAGTACGGCCTTCGAAATAACGATTATCTTTTAAAGCGGCGAACACTTGCGCCCCGTGGCAAATGGAACCGACTGGTTTATTTGCTTCAAGGAAGTGATTAACAATCCGTGGAACATTTTCATTCGAACGAATGTATTCGGGAGCTCGACCGCCAGGAATGATGAGACCATCATACTGACTAGGATCAACATCAGCGAAAGCGATGTGGGAGGGCAGGAGATGTCCAGGTTTCTCGGTATAGGTCTCCCAGTCTTCAACAAAATCGTGAACAACGGTGCGGAGCACTTTTTTGGTGGGTGAAGCAATAATGGCCTCAAACCCTTCCTCTAAAACGCGAAAATAGGGATAGTAAACCTCCAAAACTTCTGCAGCATCACCAGTTAGAATTAAGATCTTTTTAGACATGGTATCACTCCTTGGAAATGGTTGGTAATCCATGTTTAATTATGAACAAACCTCTATTATTTGTATATGGGTGGAAAATGAAAGGAATTGTCGATTGTTGGACATTCAATATACGTCTATAATAGAAATACAGAATTCTGACTTATGAGGTGGATAATAAAATCATGAAAGCATACTTAGAGTTACTACAGGATATTTTAAATACCGGTGTTGAGAAAGGTGATCGTACTGGAACTGGGACGATTTCTACCTTTGGACGTCAGATGCGAATCAACCTGCAGGAAGGCTTCCCGCTTTTAACAACGAAGAAACTGCATATTAAATCCATCGTTCATGAATTGCTGTGGTTCGTGAGTGGCAGCACGAATGTGCAATATTTGCGAGAAAACGGTGTTACGATCTGGGACGAGTGGGCTGATGAAAATGGGGATCTAGGCCGCGTGTATGGCGCGCAGTGGCGTACTTGGCTTGCACCGAACGGGCAAGTGATCGATCAAATCGAGAAGTTGATTCACCAAATTAAGACGAATCCTGATTCCCGCAGACACTTGGTGAGCGCATGGAATCCTGCTGAAGTTGACAACATGGCGCTGCCGCCTTGTCATTATGCGTTTCAATTTTATGTGGCGAACGGTCGACTCTCTTGCATGTTTCAAATGAGATCTGTGGATACGTTCCTAGGGTTGCCGTTTAATCTGGCGTCGTATGCCCTCTTAACACATATGATTGCTCAGCAGTGCGATCTCGAAGTTGGGGATCTGATTTGGAACGGCGGCGATGTGCATATTTATCAGAACCACGTTGAACAGGTGAACAAGCAATTGCTGAGAGAACCACAAGAGCTGCCAACGCTTCATATTAAAAGAAAACCAGCTTCCATCTTCGATTACCAATTCGATGACTTTGAATTTCTGAACTATACACCGCTGCCGGGTATCAAAGCGCCGATTGCGATTTAAGGAAGTTGCTGCAGCGAAAAGGAGAGTTTTCAGTTGAGTATTTCATTTATTTTTGCCATGGATCGCAACCGTGCGATCGGTGTTAATAATACATTACCGTGGCATTTGCCAGGTGATTTGAAGTTTTTCAAAAACGTGACGATGGGGCACCCCATCCTGATGGGACGCAAAACGTACGAATCCATCGGCAAGCCGCTTCCTGGAAGACGCAACATCATTCTCACGCAAAATACAGCGTACCAAGCCGAAGGCTGTGAAATCTTCCACTCGGTTGACGAAGCGATTGAAGCGTTCCGTGACCAGGAGCTATTCGTAATCGGCGGGGCGGAGATTTTCAACCTATTTGCCGCCAGCGTGACTCGCATGTACATTACGTACATCGAGCATGAGTTCGAAGCCGACACCTTCATGACGGACTTGGACTTGTCTGCGTGGACTTTGGTTTCTTCTGAGCAAGGCGAGCGCAATGAGAAAAATCCTTACGAGTACTACTTCCGGATTTACGAACGAGCGTAGCATTAATAGCTACACGAAAGACTTCCATCAGACTTAGCGACAGCGAGAGGACGTATGTGCCTCAAAATGTAAAAATCCCGTCTCAGCCACAGGCTGGAACGGGATTTTTAAGTTGGCTATTTTTCTCCAAGAACCTCTCCATGAGCTGAGAAATGCAATAGTGCAACCTTTTTCTATCAAAAAAACGATTTCAGCTAAATTGGATGCAAATAGGCATCTATTTCTGCATTTTCAGGTCAGTTGAGACATTTTCGACTCCAAAAGATGCCTTTTTGCATTTATTTAAAATCTTGAAGTGAATTCCAGTGAAAAGGATGCTTTTTTGTATTTTTGCCACCTGTAAACAGCCTTTGCATGTGAACCGTGATTACGCACGTTTTCTAACCAACGATACGATCAAAGCTAGCGCGCCAAGCACCACTGCAGCTATGGAGAGGTACAGGGATGTTTTGGATTCTGAATCCCCAGCGGAACCAGTGCCAGCTGTTACATTTCCGTGGCTATCTGTCGTTGCTCCAGCTGCTGCTTTCGCTTTCACGGTTGTGACAGAAGCTGGCTTGTCAGATCCGTTCGCGCCAACCCATTCCACGACAGAGCCATCCTTGTAGGTTTGGTAAGCTTTCCAAACGATTTGCGTAGCCGTATCAGCCACTTTTCCTTGCATGCTGAAATCACCGAATTCGGTAGCGCCTAAACCTTCACCTGTTGCAGTCCAAGTAACACCAGTGATTTTGCCTGCAGCGTCCTTAGCGATGTCATATTTCCAACCCGCTTTAGGCTCAAAGCGAGAAATAGCGACGGAATCCAGCGGGAATTTAACTTCGACTTTCGTAGTCGCACTATCTTTCTCGGAAGGAACACGAACCGTAAATACTTCATAACTTCCTTGTGTAGCTTCTTTCGGATATACGACGACGTGAGCACTGGCGATTCCTACAAGAAGCATGGAGGCGATCATCATCGAGCTTGCGGTTAACATAAATTTTTTAAACATGGAAATACATTCCCCTTTCAATATCAACTCTTACCATGTTGTCCATATTACCTGATAGACAAGCATATGAGTATGACTCGAGTGGGCTATTTTTTCGACTAGTTTTGTCCTTTTCGTGTCAGTCCGTGTTTTATGGCAAATGCCGTGAGCTGGACACGATTCTCGAGCGATAGCTTGACGAGAATATTTTTCATATGGTTTTTAACCGTATGCTCGGAGATGAGCAGCTTCTCGGCAATGACCCGATTATTGTCCCCTTGGGCCACATAAGCGGTAATTTCTTGTTCACGCGTAGTGAGCATGTGAGGGCTGGGACCTTCTGTATGTACGCCGATCGAGGAGCGGAAGCGTCCAAACAGCTTGTCGGCCATGCCTCTGGCCACCTCCGAATTATCGTCGAGCAGTGCACGCAGGTAGCTAAGCCATTCATCGGGATCCATGTTTTTGAGCAAGTACCCTTGTGCGCCGAATTGTAAAGCAGTAAACAGATCAGCCACATCATCGGATACGGTAAGCATAACAATGCGTATAGCGCCATACGCTTGTTTGATGTGCCGTGTAGCTTGCAAGCCGTCCATTGGCGACATATGGATGTCCATTAAGACGACGTCTGGCGCCAGCTCCCCGCACAGTCGGATGGCCTCTTCACCGCTGCTGGCTTCCCCAACGATAAAGAAATCAGCGCAAGGGGCCAGCATGCTGTGTATCGCTTTGCGAGCCAAAGGATGATCATCTACGATAAGAACGCGAAATGGCATCTGCTCCATCATCAGCTATTCACCTTTCTTTCGGCTTGTACAATTAGTTTCGTGCCAGCGCCTTGCTCACTCTGAAGCTCCATAGTGGCCCCAAGCTCGGAAGCGCGTTTCTGCATGAGGTCGATGCCGTAGGTCTTGCTACTATCCGTCGCCGATGTGAGTTGCATTCCGCATCCGTTATCGGTGATGAGTAGTCGCCAGCCATCGCGCCCAGCTTTCAATTGAATGGCAGCATCTGTTGCCATCGAATGCTTACGAATGTTCGTGAAGGCCTCCTGCATAATGCCGAATAGCTGAACTTCCTCACTAGGTGAGAAGCTATCCTCTGTAATCTGCACGGTCTTCTGAAGCTCAATGCCGGATACCAACCGCCAGTTCTCTAAATAGGCATGAATGCGTTGGCCAAACGATGTTCCTTCTTCTGGAGGCGTTCGCAAATTAAAAATAGCTTGCCGCAGCGAATTGTCGATCTCGGAAACAGCCGCTTTCGCTTCTTCGATATCCCCTTGGCGCAGCTTCACATTAAGGAAGAAGAGGGTTTGAGCTAAATCATCATGCAATTCACGTGCCAAACGCTCACGCTCTTCAAAGACCGCTCTGCGTGCTTCACTAAGCATGATTTTTTCATTACTGCGCTCAATACTGCCAAACATCCATGAGGCAAACAGATACGATAAGAGCAGCGTGATAACCGTAATCGTGAAATTACCGGCCTCCATCGTCAAATACCGCAGCAAATATTCGTGTCGTATATATTCAAAACCACCAATAATCAGGACGGGCACCAATACCGTAAAAAGCTTGTACTTACGCAAGGACATACAGCAGGTCAGCTCCTATTCGAAATAATAGATGAAGGTATGTGTTTCACAGAATAAATGGATGTCGTATTTGGAACGGTTTCTATTATATCAGATCTCGTTTAGAATTCTTCACAAATAATCGGTGAAGGTACTTCTCATAAGATGTACACGTGTGCTACATTATTGATGGATCGTAACACGAAGGGGAAGGGCGTGATTGATTTACGATGTGGAAATCTTTACTGCTTGAGAGAAAAAGCTGGGCCGGATACGTTGGCTTTATAATCCTGCTTCACGTATTAGGCTTGATTGGTTTATACACCGTTGCCAAATCATCTCCTGCGTTCTGGGGGATTGGACTCCTGGCTTATACATTAGGGATGCGTCATGCGTTTGACGTTGATCATATCGCAGCCATCGACAATACAGTGCGAAAGCTTGTGCAACAGAAGAAGAACCCGCTAGGTGTTGGTTTTTATTTCTCGCTAGGTCACTCGTCTGTCGTATTCGTGATGGCAATTGTGACTGCGTTCTCCGTCCAATGGGCAGCACGTGAGCTCCCCTGGATGCAGCGTTTCGGCGGTGTCATTGGGGCTTCCGTTTCCGGACTTTTCCTCGTCATTATTGGTGTCATTAACTTACTGATTCTGATTAGCTTGTATAAAATGTTCCTGAAGTTCCGCGGCGGCAAGTACGACAACGATGAGTTTGAAGAGCTTTTAGAGTCTCGGGGATTTATTACAAGACTGATTAAGCCGCTTTTCTCTTTCATCACTAAAAGCTGGCATGTGTACCCATTAGGCTTTCTCTTCGGTTTAGGCTTTGATACGGCAAGTGAAATCGCGCTGCTCGCGATATCCGCACATGCAGCCAAGGATGCGATCCCGTTTATCGGCGTCATCTCGCTTCCGCTTTTGTTCGCAGCCGGGATGAGCCTATTCGATACAGCGGACGGCATGTTCATGACCAAAGCGTACAAGTGGGCATTCCATACGCCAATGCGCAAGCTGTATTACAATTTGACCGTTACCGCACTTGCAGTGGTTGCGGCACTGATCATTGGCGTAATCGAGCTCGGACAGGTACTCTCCGAAGAATTCAGTATGGAAGGGACGTTCTGGACGTGGCTGCAAGAAATTGATTTTGGAACGTTAGGCTTTATTCTGGTGGGGATGTTCGTCATCGCGTGGATCGTTTCAATTGCCGTCTGGAGAGGCATGAAGCTTGAGGAACGTTGGGGTGCAAAGTACAATCCGTAGAAGAAATTGGCCTCAGCGAATCGCTTGGGGCTTTTATTGTGCATGGTGAACAATGGAATATGAATTTTTTCTAAAGGTAATGCTAGAAAAAAGGATTTTTTCATCTATTCGTTGAAAATAGTCTAGTACTTGAAATTGTGAAAAAGAAAGTAGGACGAATATGATTGAGTTTAAGCATTTGTCGAAAGTATATCCAAATGGTACTGTTGGGTTGAATGACATTAACCTTACCATACACCCAGGGGAGTTCGTAGTTATTGTAGGTTTATCAGGGGCAGGGAAGTCCACATTGCTTCGTTCAATTAATCGTCTGCATGAGACAACAAGCGGTGAAATTTTAATCGATGGAAAATCCATTACTAAAGCGAACGGCGCGGGCTTACGTCGGATGCGTAGAGATATCGGGATGATTTTCCAAACCTTTAATCTAGTCAAAAGATCCACCGTTATTCGCAACGTCCTATCTGGCCGCGTTGGGTACCATTCCACACTCCGTACGATGTTCGGCTTGTTCCCGAAAGCGGATATTGAGCTTTCGCTCAAAGCGCTGGAACGTGTAAACATTCGGGAAAAAGCCTATTCACGCGCCGATGAATTGTCCGGCGGTCAACAGCAGCGTGTGTCCATTGCGAGAGCACTCGCTCAGGAAGCGAAAATCATCCTCGCAGATGAGCCTGTTGCGTCACTGGATCCGCTCACAACCCGTCAAGTTATGGATGACCTGAAACGAATTAACAAAGACCTCGGTATTACAACCGTTGTCAACCTTCACTTTATCGACTTGGCTCGCGAGTACGCAACGCGCATTATCGGACTTCGTGCAGGTAAGGTCGTCTACGATGGACCAGTTGCCGATGCGACGGATGATGTGTTCTCCGAGATCTACGGCCGCGCCATTAAGAAGGACGAGCTGCTGGGGGTGCAGGAGGAATGAGTTCAGCAACTTTCAAAAAACCTCCACGCACGAAGCTTTACATGATTATCGCGATTATGCTGCTATTCTTGATCGGCAGTATTTATCAAACAGATGCGACGCTGACAAGATTGGCGACGGGAACGCCGGAAATCTTTAAATTCATCGCAGAAATGTTCCCGCCAGACTGGCTGTTCTTTGCAGACATTTGGAAGCCGATGGCACAAACGATACAAATGTCCATCCTGGGTACGGTCGTTGGAGCGCTGTTCGCATTCCCAATGGCGCTGCTAGCGGCGCGTAACGTAACAACCTCACCATGGTTGTCGTATCCAGCTCGTTTTATTATGAATTTTGTTCGTACCATTCCTGATTTACTCTATGCAGCCTTATTTGCCGTATTAGTTGGCTTTGGTCCAACAGCGGGTACATTGGCGCTCATTTTCTTTACCTTTGGTATTATTTCAAAGCTTTCGTACGAATCCACCGAAGCTATCGACCCAGGTCCGCTTGAAGCGATGACCGCGGTTGGCGCTAATCGGCTCAAGTTGATCCGTTTCGGAGTCCTGCCACAGGTTGCACCTACGTATCTGGCGCATTTTCTGTACACGTTTGAAGTGAGTATTCGTGCTTCCGCAATTCTCGGTTTGGTTGGCGCGGGTGGTATCGGCTTATTGCTCAAAAACACACTCGATCTGTTCCGTTATGATCAGTCTTGTGCCATTGTTATTTATACGCTGCTGATCGTTGTTATCATTGATTTGGTAAGTACACGATTCCGTACGTATTTGTTAAAAGGAAGTGCCAAGCCGATGTCTGAAACAAAAGCTAACACCTATAAAATTATTGGTGTAGCGGCTGTGATCGGTCTACTGGTTTGGGCGTTAACAGGCTTGGAATTAACAGGTTTCCAACCAACTACTTGGATTCTTACAAAAGCGATGATCAGTGGATTATTCCACCCTGACTGGGCTTATGTCTATATTCCTGAAGGGGAAGATTTACTCCGTTCCCTACTTGAAACCTTGTCCATTTCCTATTTAGGTAACTTCGTATCAGCGATTGTCTGTCTGCCATTTGCTTTCTGGGCCGCGGCGAATATGAGCAAGTACCGGGCTGTTTCGGGCACTGGAAAGCTATTCCTCAGCGTTATTCGTACGATTCCGGAAATCATTATGGCTTTGATCTTTATTAAAGCTGTTGGACCGAATGCGTATGCAGGTGTTATGGCGCTTGGCTTGCACTCTGTGGGCATGTTAGGCAAGCTCTATGCCGAGGCTATTGAGAACATGGATATGGGGCCTACAGAGGCTATGACGGCCGTAGGAGCGAACTTCTGGCAGCGGATGTCGTTCGCCGTCATTCCACAGGTCATTCCAGACTTCATTTCGTATACCCTGTACCGCTTCGAAATTAATGTCCGTTCTGCGACCTTGCTTGGAATCATTGGTGCTGGAGGGATCGGGACACCGCTCATTTTCGCACTGAGCGCCAGACAGTGGCCGCGTGTAGGTATTATTTTGATTGGGATTATCGTGACGGTCTCTGTCATTGACTATATCTCAGGAACACTGCGAAAACGGATCGTTTAAGCGTAAACCATGCATGGCAAATAAAAAAAGGCAGTTCCTGAAGGTCTGGAGATCTTCAAGAACTGCCTTTTTTCATTCTAGATCCAGCTACTTACGATTCCCGCCTTGAGCAACCAAATAGAGGATACGGGGCTCACGAAGACGATGGGAAGCTTGAGGAAGAGGTTCGTCTGGCCCTAGGATCTCGATTTGATCAATCAACGTAATCGGAATCATAATGTTGTTTATTTTTAATAGCTGAAATTCTGGATAGTACTGCGATATGGCCCCCTGTACTTCATCTGTGCCGCACCGGATAATGACTTCTGTTTTTCGCATGATCAGCATTTCGTACATCCCGTTTTTCACCCCACAATGAGTTATGACACGCCGACAAAGTAAACGTTTGATAGCTGTAAGTAAACGAAAAGATTGGACGGGCGTGCCACATTCATAATATGCAAGGAAAGTCTGGTATAGAATGTAAATTTAGAAGGAAAAAACCACCGCGTCATGGTTGCAAATGCTCATGCTGCGGTGGTTTTGTGTACATTATATTGTACGATAGTGGAAATCTTATTTCAAGCCCATAGCTTTGTTAGCTTCACGAACGATGTTGAATTTATCGTCAGTTGTTGCAACATAACCTTGGTGTGTGTATACATCGATGATCACTTTTTTACCTTCTGGATCGTTGCCAATTGCAATGAAAGCATCTTGAATTTTCTTCTTCCAAGCTGCATCCATATCGGAACGAACAGCGATTGTATCATTAGGAATTTTATCAGAGAAAGCAAGAACTTTCGTTTGTTTGAAAATATCTGGGTAATCCTTCAACATGTTAGTACGGATATCTTGGAACACGCCTACTGCATCAACTTGACCGTTCAGAAGTGCAATTATCGCTTTATCGTGTCCTTGGAATTGAACGCCTGTTACATCTTTAACTGGATCTACACCAGCGTTTTTCAAAACAAGACCTGGGTAAATGTAACCAGCTGCGGAAGTAACACCTTGCCAACCCATCTTCTTACCTTTCAAATCAGCTACGGATTTAATTGGGGAATCGGCTTTGACAACGATCATCGATTTATAGAAATCAACAAGATCTTTCGTTGGTTGACCTGTTGTATCATCAACGCCAAAACGTTGTGCTTGTACAAGTAGATCAGCAGCTTTACGGTTATCGTGAGCAACAACATAGTTACTTGGCGGCAAGAAACCAACGTCAACTTGTTTGGAAGACATAGCTTCAATAACAACGTTGTAATCTGTGGAAACGGAAACTTTAACTGGGATTCCTAGTTTATCTCCAAGCAATTTCTCAAGAGGCTTCGCTTTTGCTTCAAGTGTTTCTGCGTTTTGGGAAGGAACGAATTGTACTTTCAATTCTTTAGGAACGAAACCTGCAGCTGCTGGAGTTGCTGTTGCTGCTGTTGTTGCTGCTGCAGTAGAGGAAGCAGCTGGCTTTTCTTCTTTTTTCGCGCAACCTACAAGAGCACCTGCAGCTACGACCATTGACAAACTAAGTACGACTAATTTTTTCATGTTTTTTTGACCTCCGTTTAAATATTTACTTTTTATCTATGATGTACTATAACATTATCATAAGAGATATGGAAGATAGTGTGAAGTATTTGTTAAACTGACAATGCTTATGTAATAATTTACAATTAATTGGAATTGGAGTGAACCGTTTGACGAAGACAGGGCAAGAGAAAATAAGTCATATTTCGATTTTAGAAACGAGTGACCTCCATGGGAATATGTTTCCCATTCACTACGCAAATAATCGTCCCAACGATGTGGGATTGTCAAAAATTTCAACGTTAATTGCTGGGGAACGAGCTAAGGAAGCTCATGTCATAGTGATTGATAATGGAGATCTGATCCAAGGTACCCCGCTGGCGTATCACCACGCTCGTTTGGACAATGAACCCATGAATCCCATGGTGCTGGGATTGAACTATTTGAACTGTGATGCAGCTGTTCTGGGAAATCATGAATTTAACTATGGGATGGACGTATTGCAAAAAGCGGTCAGAGAATCTGAATTTCCCTGGTTATGTGCCAATATTGTGAACGATGCGACGGGGGAGCCTTTCTTTGGCAAGCCGTTTCTCGTTAAGGAATTTCCTGAAGGCGTACGTGTAGGGATTCTTGGGTTAACTACGCCCTACATTCCGAATTGGGAGGACCCGAAGCATATCGTCGGTTTAAGATTCGAAGATCCGATTGCGGCAGCGCGTACCTGGGTGCAATATCTCAAGGAGCAGGAGCGTGTGGATGTCGTTGTGGTTTCTTACCATGGCGGATTTGAACGAGATATTGCCACTGGCGAGCCTACAGAGCCATTAACAGGGGAGAATCAAGGGTATCAGCTGTGTATGGAAGTTGAGGGAATTGATGTGCTACTCACAGGCCATCAGCATAGAAGTATTGCTGGCGTGGACATTAACGGCGTAACTATCGTTCAACCAGGGACTGCCGGTGTTACACTTGGGAAAGTGAGCATCGCGCTAGAGCAAATGGAAGAGGGCTGGCGAATTGCTTCCAAGCAATCGGAGCTTCTATCTGTTGCGAATGTGGAGGCAGACAAGGTTCTGTTGGAGCGAATTAGTTCCTATGAATCGAAGACACAATTGTGGCTAGATCAACCGATTGGCAAGCTAACGGGGGATATGCTCGTGAAAGATCCTATGCAGATTCGTACGGAAGACAATGCGCTGATAGAGTTCATTAACAAGGTTCAAATGGAGCTGTCAGGCGCCTCTATTTCCAATACGGCGTTGTTTGATAATGTTTCACCTGGTTTTCCGGCGGATATAACCATGCGGGATATCGTGTCCAACTATATTTACCCGAACACGCTGAAGGTCATTCGGATCTCTGGTCAGGATATTAAGGATGCATTAGAGCAGTCTGCGGAGTATTTTGAATTGGCGCCAGATGGAGCTCTTCAAGTAAGCAAGTCGTTCATGGAACCGAAGCCGGCGCATTACAACTATGATATGTGGGAGGGAATCTCCTACACGCTAGACATTTCCCGACCTGTTGGGAATCGGGTTGTACAGCTGGATTACGAGGGGGAAGCGATGAATCTCGCAGCCTCATTCGATGTGGTGATGAACAACTATCGCTCTGCTGGCGGAGGCAATTATGCGATGTTCCAGAATAAGCCGGTGATCAAAGATATTCCAACGGATGTCGCTGAGTTATTGGCGGGATATATTATGGAGCGGGGCACCATCGAAGCGAGTGTAAACCATAACTGGAAAGTGATTTGGAAATAGTTTGCATAAAAAAAGCCTGACAAGAGCGTGGGAATCGAAAGGTTCTCTGCTGTTGAAGGGCTTTTTTTCGTATAGCCCAATGTGCTGTTCAAAACCTCGGTTACCTCATAACCTTTGTGATTGAAATAGATGCTTTTCTACACGGTAAGGATTGGCTATTATTAGTTTAGTACGTTAATCGCATGAGGGGGTTTTACATTTGAACGCTGGGACAACGATTGAACTATGGCCTGGAGCCACGCAGGATAGTCAAGGTGAGAAGAATCAAGGCTGCCCAAGCTTAACCTTATTCCCCGTAGAGGGAGATGGCTTGCGTGCAGCAGTCATTGTATGCCCGGGTGGTGGTTATGGCGGGCGTGCTCCACATGAGGGTGAGCCCATCGCAAAATGGCTAAATGGGCTTGGCATTTCCGCTTTCGTGTTGAATTACCGCGTAGCTCCTTATAAACATCCGATACCTTTGCAAGATGCGCAGCGGGCGATTCGGACAGTGAGACATCACGCGGAGGCATGGGGAGTTGATGCTAATCGTATTGGTATTCTAGGTTTTTCGGCAGGTGGTCATTTGGCCGCGACAACAGGCACGCATTTTGATGCAGGAGATCAGACCTCCTCGGATCCGATTGAGCACCAAAGCTCCCGACCAGATCTTATGGTGCTATGTTATCCTGTCATTTCATTTGGGATCAACGTGCATCAAGGTTCACGGGTGAATCTGATTGGCGCAGATGCAAGTGAGGAGTTAGTCAACGATTTAAGTAATGAACTGCAAGTAACAGCAGATACGCCACCAACTTTCCTATGGCACACTGCGGATGATGTTGCGGTTCCTGTTGAAAATAGCTTGCTTTTTGCTAGTGCGCTTAGCCGTAATAAGGTGCCCTTCGACTTGCATGTCTTCGAGTCGGGAATTCACGGAATCGGGATCGCAGATGATCATCCAGAAGCGTATGTCTGGCCAGAGGTTTGCGCAAATTGGCTGAAAAAGCAGCGTTTTGCATGACCCAGCTTGTCTACGAGTGCCATCCGTTAGGGGATTCAGCGATCGTGATCCGGCTAGGGTCGGACATTTCGTTAGCTAATCTACATAGGGTTACAAAGGTAGCGAAATACATAGAGGATAACTGGCACGATGGCTTTATCGAGTTGGTTGCTGCCTATACAACCATTACCATTTATTATGATGCTTTTCGCATTTATAATCATTCTTCCGAAGTTGTGTTAAAAAGTGGACGTACCTATCAGGGGTCAACTTGGCTCCCTTATGATCATGTCTTGCAGTACATCGTGCAGTTTTTAGATGCGTATAAAGAGAACGGTGACCAAGCCGGGCAGCTGGGAACGATCATGGAAATTCCTGTTTGTTATGAGGCGGCCTATGCACCTGATTTGGCGGAAGTAGCCGCCTATCATCAGGTGAGTACAGATGATATCGTGAAGTGGCATACCTCCCGCGTGTATCCGGTGTATATGATTGGTTTTGCACCAGGCTTTCCCTATTTGGGCGGGTTGGACGAAAGACTTGCGACACCACGCAAATCAGTACCTCGCACACAAATTCCAGTCGGATCAGTGGGCATTGGCGGAGCGCAAACAGGTATCTACCCTTTTGAAACACCTGGTGGCTGGCAATTGATTGGGAGAACTCCAGTTCGTATGTTTCGTCCAGAAGCGAATCCCCCTTCTTTGTTACAGGCAGGGGATCAAGTGAAGTTCATACCAATCACATCCGAGCAGTATCAAGCGCTTATAGAAGGGAATTCGAGGAATGGGCTTTGATGTCAAGCAACCTGGTCTTTTGTCCATGTTACAAGATGAGGGACGATATGGTTATCGGAAGCACGGTGTGATTGTGGCTGGGCCGTTGGATCGGTTTGCTCATCGTGCAGCGAACTTGCTGGTTGGCAACGGTCGCGAAGCGGTGACCCTGGAAATGACGCTAAGCGGGGCTATGTTAGTTGCCCAAAAAGATATGCTAGTCGCCATTTGCGGTGCAGATATGGAAGCGAGTGTTGACGGAAGCTCAAGTTCGGCACCTATGTGGCGACCTTTTGTACTTCCGACAGGAAGTGAACTGCAATTTCGCTACGCGACACATGGTTGTAGAACGTATCTAGCTGTGCATGGCGGTTTCAAGGCGGAACATGTGATGGGAAGCCGCAGCACCTACCAGAGAGCGGGTATTGGTGGATATGAGGGAAGAGCTATTCGTGTAGGGGATGAGCTGGAAGTTGAAACAGGTGATTTGTCTTCTCGGCTCATGAACGGAGTCGAGCTACAATCCAAGTCGGTGAGTTCATGGATTCGTCCTGCTTATCGTGACAATCCACTGATACGGATCGTCAAAGGCAAGGAAGCCTCCTTATTTACAGGAGCAAGCTGGTCGAGATTGCTTTCCCAAAGCTTTCAGGTGACCCCGCAATCGGATCGCATGGGGTATCGGTTGTTGAATGAGTCGAAGCTGGAGCTTGAAGCAGGCATGTCCTATGAAATGATCTCGGAAGCAGTTGTTGCGGGAACGCTTCAGGTGCCCTCAAGCGGGCAGCCAATCTTGCTGATGGCGGACTGCCAGACAACAGGCGGCTATCCGCGAATCGGCCACGTGATCACGGCCGATCTTCCGTTGGTCGCTCAAGTGAAGCCAGGCGGCAAGCTGCGTTTTCAAGAGGTTTCGCATTTCGAAGCGCAGGAGCAATTGCTGCTGCAGGAGATGGATTTGAAGCTGCTGGCGGCGGGGATGAGGGCTTGGTTGAGGGGGATGGGGTGAATATCACAACCCCACGGTAACTTTCAAAACTTGAAACCTACAAAATGCAAGCATAGTATGAGCCGAAAAGGTAACTGCTACGACAAAGCATGCATTGAATCCTTTCACTGTGTGCTGTAAAAGGAGTTTATTTACTGCACGAAATTTCAGACAAAGGCCCAGGCACAATGTGAAATTAAAAAAAGGCCATTCCGTAAAGGATGGCCTTAAAAACTTGCCATTGTAGATAGCGCGGAGAACCGTAAAAGACGACAGGTCGATAGGGTACAGTTCAACTCGGGAGTGGCTTTAACTTCATAGTTAAGAGGGAATACTTGTGATGACTTGTTGGTATTCTTCGTGATTATAAGATTCCCCGAACAATAATCGAAGATCATTACAGGAAACTAATAATGGCAGCAGCATAAGTCGTTCTTCCTCAATACGAAGCGTAACCTCGTCATGTTGATTAGCACGCATGGTTGAAATGACTTGATTGACTTGTTCAGACAGCCATGCAATTTGATTCGTTTGCAGCGGGTTCGATTCAACGCTGCTTTGCAAACCTGTGATTGCGAACTGAATTGAACGCGGGAATTCGGAATTGAGCAGCAGGAATTCCATGACTTCCGCGCGCCTCACGTCATTGGCATGAAACTTGCGAAAGGCTTCATAGCCGCCGCAAGATTTCAGGAGAGAAATGAGCCGGTAATAGCGGATTTCGTCATCCAGCCATGTAGCGTCCGTCATCAAATTTGTGAAACTCGCATTGATCAATTGCACCGTATTGCGCGTTCGCTCTACAAATTTGCCAACCTGCATACAATTCCAATTCTCTCCACGAATCATCACAGAATCCGCAACACCGTTAAAGAGAGAGAGCCACTCGCTTATGCGCTTATAGAATAGATAAGGGGTCTGTGACATAATATGGCCAATAGCTTGATCCTTCAGCCATAAATAGAAAGAATTGATAATATCCCAGAGTTCGCCTGGTAGGATGGGCCGAATAGTGCGAATATGATTTCTGACCTGCTGAATACTAGAGAGAATACTAGTGGGATTCGACTGTTCAAAGGTCAAATAGTTAAGGATCGTCCACTCCGTAAATTGCGGGTACAGTGTCTTCAGTTCCGAAGCATCGCCAACGGCCGCAGCAAGCCGCTCCCAGGCATAGTCTTGATCTCCTTGCATTAATTCATGACGCATCGTGTAATTTACGTTGATGACTCTGGCGTAGTTCTCTACTTGTTCCAAGGAACGTCCGATCGAGAACAACAGGTTCGCATAGCGATTAATCAAGTTTATCACCTCGTAAGTGCTCTATATTTGGAATGGCTACGACAATACCCACGTATCTTTGGTACCTCCGCCTTGCGATGAATTGACGACGAGCGATCCTTGTTTAAGTGCCACGCGAGTTAGACCGCCGGGAACGACATAAGTCTCGTTGCCTATGAAGGTGAAAGCACGCAAATCGATATGACGTGGTGCGATACTACCATTGGTGAGGGACGGGCTACAGGACAGCTTCATCGTAGGCTGGGCAATATAGCGCTCAGGATGTTGGACGATTTTCTCAGCAAATGCTTTAATTTCTTGCTCTGTGGCGGAAGGGCCGATTAGCATGCCATAGCCACCAGATAATGAACGCTCTTTGACCACCATGGTGGATAAGCGGGACATGACATATTCTCTTTCATGCGGTCTAGTTAAAATATAAGTAGGAACATTATTCAAGATTGGCTCTTCATTCAAATAGTAGCGGATCATGTCTGGCACGAAGGCATACACGGCTTTATCATCAGCGACCCCAGTTCCGGGTGCATTGGCTAAAGCTACATGTCCAGCTAGATAAGCATCCATAAGTCCAGGTACGCCTAATACAGAATCTTTACGAAAGGCGAGCGGATCCAAGTACTCATCATCAATTCGCCGATAAATAACATCTACTTGACGTAGTCCCTGTCTGCTTTTCAAATAAACAATTCGATCTATAACAACGAGGTCCCCGCCTTCAACAAGATCTATGCCCATTTCTTGTGCTAGAAACGAATGATCATAATAGGCGGAGTTATAAATGCCCGGAGTCAGCAAGACGATAAAAGGGTCTGGTTTAGCATTTGGCGCCAAGCTGCGCAAGCTGCTTAACAAGGCATTCAATCCTTGATCAATATCGCGTGTGCGGTAATCAAAGAACAAACTCGGAAATAAATTCGTCATTAAGGAACGGTTCTTATAAACATAGGACAGTCCTGAAGGCGTTCTTAAATTATCTTCAAGGACGTAGTACTCGCCGGAATGACCGCGAATAATATCAATACCTGATATCGGAATATAGACACCGTTAGGAACATCGAGGCCAATCATCTCAGGCACAAAATAAGGATTGTTGATAATCATGTCACGAGGAATTAGTTCATCGTTCAAAATATGTTGTTCATGGTAGATATCCCATATGAAATGATTGAGCGCTTTAACCCTTTGCTTCAAACCAGCGTCCATCGGAGCCCATTCGTCCGAAGTTAGGATGCGTGGAATCAAATCGAATGGTATCGTTCTCTCCTGTGTGGACTCCTCTGGTTGATTGCCATATAGGGTAAAGGTGATCCCTTGCGTCACCATCTCCGATTGCATGATTGCATCTCGTTTTAATAATTCCTCAGGCCCCATACCAGACATTCGCTGCAGCATGGTACCATAGTGGGGTCTTACTTTCCCTCGCCCTTCAAACATTTCATCATAAAAAGCTAGATGTTCATAATCAGCAAAAAGCTGGTTCATGTTATCCTTCATCATCAGCATAGCCATGACAGAATCCCTCCACTGTTTTTTATCACTTCATCCTCGATAGGAGTGTAAACTTATATAACATACGGATAACACAGGCTAAGTATAGAGCAAGGGTACAATGAAAGGTTGTCGAATCAGCACGGCATAAATGTGTCTATTTTATGACGATTAATGAACGGCCCGCTGTACAAATAATTTACCAACTTATTTATTGCTGATAAAAAAAGTAAGATTAAAGAAATATGTACTTATCATGCAATCCAATTCTAAGATTAATCATCAGGGAGGTTCCTGCAGTGAGATTCACGATTCGAAGCAAGCTGGTAATCAGCTTTATTTCTGTTGCATTCTTTGTAACCGTAGTCAATATTACAGCCTATTATTACAATGACAAACTGAATGTATCGTTCAATGAATTATTAGACCAGCAAGGTACGGTACTGAGTAAAGCCAAAGATATTCAGTATTTGTCCGTGCAGGAAACCAACAGCTTGAGAGGTTATCTGTTGACGCATGATTCCGAATTTCTAACGGAACTCCAGACAGCGAATGAACAGCTCAATCTTCTGACTGGCCAAGTCGGTTCGATGCTCAAACAGCCTGAGGTGAAAGAGTCCTTCCAGAAATTCTATGAGATGAATCAATCCTTCTTGCGAAACTATGAGAGAATGCTGGATACGCTCAAAAAAGATAATAATCAAGAGGCTGCGTTAGCTTACTTCCAAAGTGACGTGTTACCCATCGGCCAGAAGCTAGGAGCATTTTCTAAAGCTTTTGCAGATAGTCAACAGGCTCTAGTAGATCAGGGTAAACAAGAAAACAGCTCGATGGTTGATTTCGTGAATGGTATGACAGCTATACTAACCGTGATCACGTTCCTATTGACCTTGTTAATTGGTTTGCTACTTTCTCATCGTATCACTAGCAATTTGTTCAAAATTACAAGTGTCATCACAGGCTTCACGTATGATTCGAACACGGCCTCCAAATTGCCGCACATCGAAGTCCGCACTGAAGATGAGATTGGCGACATTGCGACTTCTTTTAATGAAATGGCCAAAACCTTAAATAACTATGCCATTTTGGAACAAGAGCAGCGCTGGCTTGAAACGAACGTCGTCGAAATGGCGATGAAATTTCAAAGTGTGCATAACTTGGAGTCCTTGGCACAATTGTTCATTACGACCATCACACCGCTCGTCGATGCGAGTTATGGTGTATTTTATTTGAATCAAGGCAATGGTTGGCGTCAGCAATTAAATAGACTGGCATCTTATGCCTACCAGCCAATGAGCCTTGGTGCCGAGTCCTTTAAGCAAGGAGAGGGGCTTGTCGGACAAGCTGCTTTAGAAGGACGTACCATTTTACTTAACAATATCCCAGAGAATTACATTCAGATTTCCTCGGGTTTAGGGAAGGCAGCCCCAGCTAGTCTGCTCATAATGCCTGTGCAATTCGAAGAAGAAGTCGTAGCTGTCATTGAACTGGCCTCATTCGGGACATTTAGTATGATACAACAGACATTTCTGCAACATATCTCCACGCATTTAGGCAGCGTATTAAGCAGCTTGACTGGACGTATGCAGGTTGAGCAGCTGCTGGCTGAATCACAGGTGTTAACCGAGGAACTGCAAACGCAGTCCGAAGAGCTGAAGGGCATTAACGGAAAGCTAGAAGAGCAATACAAAAACTCCGAGCAGAAGACGAAGGAATTAGAGAAGACCAAGTCGTTGCTGGAGGAAAAGGCTAGACAGCTTACGCTTAGCTCCCAATACAAGTCGGAATTCTTAGCCAACATGTCACATGAGCTGCGTACTCCTTTAAATAGTTTGCTCATTTTATCGAGCATTCTGACAGAAAATATCGATGGCAATTTGAATGATAGTCAGGTGAAATATGCCCAAACGATTCATCAATCGGGGAATGACCTGCTTGAATTAATTAACGATATTCTCGATCTGTCGAAGATCGAATCAGGCAAAATCGATTTGGTTCACGGGATGGTTGGGTTACGCGACCTTATTGACTCTTCCGAGCAGCAGTTTCACCCCGTAGCTCGTCAGAAAGGGCTGAAGTTCACAACGATTCTCGATACGGATCTGCCATCCGGGATTTATACAGATGAGCAGCGTTTATTGCAAATAATCAAGAATCTGTTGTCGAATGCCTTTAAATTCACGGAGCGGGGCGAAGTGAAGTTGCACATACATCGCGCGGATAAAAAGTTGCTCGTTGACCAAATGAAACCGCTTGCGATACAGGCTGGGATTGCTTTCTCCATTACAGATACAGGTATAGGAATCCCGCTGGAAAAGCAGAGTCTTATATTCCAGGCGTTCCAACAGGCAGACGGGACAACGAATCGCAAATATGGCGGTACTGGATTGGGTCTCTCCATCAGCTCCAACATGGCACATTTGTTGAATGGTGCGATTTACGTTCAAAGTGCGGTAGGGCATGGAAGCAAATTTACTCTCGTCGTTCCTTGCGAAGAATCGAATGTGTTAGAAATCCCAGCGAGACAGCAACTTGAATCAGCTGCAACCCTTGCGAATAGCCTTGACATTGAGGAGCCTTATGCACCGAATGATGTGGAGCGTGATGATGAGGTCTGGATCGGTAAAAAAATACTAATAGTCGACGATGATATGCGAAACATTTACGCCACTACGATTGCGTTAGAAAGCAAGAATGTGACCGTGTTTTTCGCTGAAAATGGCGTTTATTGCTTGAAAATCCTAGAGGAGCACCCTGATGTGGATCTGATACTCATGGATATAATGCTGCCCGAAATGGATGGCTACGAGACCATGCGTACGCTGCGGCAAATGCCGGGCTTCGCCACACTCCCTATCATTGCTTTAACGGCGAAGGCGATGAAGGAAGACAAAGAGAAATGCCTTGAAGCTGGTGCATCCGATTACATCAGTAAACCCGTAAAGCTGGATCAGTTATTTGACCTGATTCATTATTGGCTCAATAGATAGGTGGTTAGACTTGTGTGTATGAACGATAATGAACAGATTGACGACCGGGAACGAATTGAAATTGAACTTTTACTCGAAGCACTTTACCGGTATTATGGCGTAGATTTCCGGAACTATGTGTTCCCGACGATACGTCGCCGAATTTGGTATCGAATCCGAGCAGAGCGCCTGAAGACGATCTCTGGCTTACAGGAGAAGGTACTGCATGATCGACATACGTTTAAGCAACTCACCAATGACTTCTCAATTAATGTGACAGAGCTATTCCGAGACCCCAGCTTTTTCGTGGCTTTCCGGAATAAAGTCGTTCCTCTGCTACAGCATTACCCAAGTGTTCGCATCTGGCATGCTGGATGCTCAACTGGCGAAGAAGCCTACTCTATGGCTATTCTGCTGGATGAGGAGAACCTGTTGAATAGAACGCGTATCTACGCGACAGATATGAATGAGGCGGTCATCGAAGAAGCCAAGCGTGAATCATTTCCAGTCGAACGCATGCAACAGTATGTGCAGAATTATATGCTCGCAGGCGGCAAGAAATCCATACAGGACTATATATCTGTCTCTAATGGTCGTGCGGAATTTAAGCCATATCTAGGTGGTAAAATCACATTCGCCCAGCACAACTTAGCTGTTGATGAATCTTTTAATGAGTTCCATGTCATCATTTGTCGTAACGCGATGATCTACTTCAATGCATATCTTCAGAACCGCGTACATGAATTGTTCTATCAAAGCCTATCTCCAATGGGATTCCTTGGGCTTGGACATAAGGAAAGCATAACCTTTACGAGTTTCGCAGACTGTTACAAGGAGATGGAACATAATGAAAAGCTTTACCGCAAAATTAGATAGTCCACTGTCGAAAGTCAATATCTTAATGGTCGATGATCGACCGGAAAATTTAATTGCCATTGAGGCGATACTGGACTCGCCGAATTACCAATTGTTCTCTGCCCACTCGGGGGAGGAGGCCTTGCGGCATGTTTTGACGACGGAATTCGCTGTCATTCTATTAGATGTACAAATGCCAGGTATGACGGGCTTTGAAACAGCTAGATTAATTAAATTAAGAGAGCGCTCGAAGTATGTTCCTATCATTTTTATAACAGCTATTAGTCAGGCTGCAGAGCATGTGAAACACGGGTATGCGGTCGGTGCTATTGATTATATTTTCAAACCATTACATCCCGAAACGCTGAAAATGAAAATCGAAGCCTTCATAAAAATGTATCAATATCAAGAGCAAATCAAGCTCCAGAATGAATTATTAAAAGTAATTGGTGAGACTTCTAACGATACAATCGTAACTGTCGATGAATATGGCTATATGCAAACGCTGAATCCAGTAGCAGCCAAAATGTTCGGCTATATGCCGGATAAGCTGGTCGGTCAACCTATTAATCGGATCGTCCCTGAGCTATCTTCCAGACTTTTTGCACAGAAGAATCAGACTAACGAACTTATTGAAACAACAGCTCTACGAAAAGAGGGGATCCCGTTCCCGGTCGATATTCAAATTGGTAAAACGAGCATCGTTGGGCAACAGCTCTACGTGTGTTCCATTCGAGATGTCACAGATCGGAAAATGATGGAAGAAGAGCGTTTTCGCCAAATTTTCGATACGATGCCTTGCCTGATTTCCCTACGATCGATGAAAGACAAACGCTACATTAATGTCAATGCAAGGTTGCTAAACGCTGTAGGCCTTACGCCAATCGAAGTTTATCATGAAACAGCCGACTTGTTGCAATATATTGTTGACTCCGATGACCAGAAGAAGCATGATCCTTGGCAAGCCGCACAGAATGTGCGCATTCGGTATATGACGCATACGGGTAATTTGTGTGAAGCTTTAATGTCCAATGAAGTCATGCAGGTGCGTGGAGAAGATTGCCTCTTAAGTGTCGTGACCGATATATCGGAACGCGTCTTTCTGGAGAAGGAAATGATTCGATTGGATCGGTTGAATTTAACGGGGGAAATGGCAGCTGGGATCGTGCATGAAATTCGCAATCCAATGACGACAGTGCGTGGTTTCTTGCAGCTGTCCAAAAGCCATCCATCCAATGAACACACCGATATCATGATCGAAGAATTGGATCGGGTGCACAACATTGTGACTGAATTTCTCTCCGTTGCTGCTCATGCGCCGACGAAGCGCACGCAAAGACAACTAAATACCATCATCGAGAACTTGTTTCCCCTTATCCATTCGAAAGCGATGATTGGGAATCACAATGTTGTGCTGGAATTAGGAGAATGTCCGCACATTCTCTTGGATGAGAAGGAGATTCGCCAGCTCATACTGAATCTCGTTCTGAATGGGCTGGATGCAATGATAGCCCGCGGCACATTAACAATCAAGACATACGCGAAAGAGGGGCAAGTGGTGTTAGCGATATCAGATCAAGGCCAAGGTATTAAAGAGGAATTCCTCGCCAAGCTCGGTACGCCGTTCTTCAGCACGAAGTCCAATGGGACGGGGCTAGGTTTATCGATATGCTATGGCATTGCCGAGCGACATGATGCTGTAATCAAGGTGCAGACGAGCTCAGGGGGAACGACATTTTTTGTGAATTTTAACCTTGATCATTTGGGGAATCCGTCTGAAGGTTAATGTGGAAGCTTGCGAAGGCGTTCTATTAGCGGTAGAAAATGGGGAGAGCATCCCTCTGTGGGAAATTACCACTAAGGGAGCAACCTCGGACCTCGGTGTCTGGTAAGCCAGGGACAATTGACTGGTTCGCTCTCTTCCGTAGCTAATTATTAATGGGAATCTAACTGCAAAAGTCGGATGAAGAAACAACAATTGGAGGATGCCTTCGAATTTGTGTCGTATAAAATCAACAAACTAGATAAGACAAATATTCCATATTGCATGACATTACGCTTCCATCCGTTAAAGGTAAGACAATAAAAATAGATCATGTTGTTGTTTCTAAAAATGTGATATTTTTAAATGAAACAAAGATTTATACAGGCTGGATTACAGGAGAGGAAAAGTCAGATTATTGGACACAAGTCATTTATAAACGTAAGAAAAAGCTCTGTAATCCGCTTAGACAAAACTATGGACATATTCAAGCATTAAAAGCATGATCGAGTGAATTTGAGGAATTAACTTTTACTTCGATAATATGCTCAGTAAATATACCCCAAATGGAGAATTTCCAATTAATCCTCTGAGTGAGTTGTGTGGGGGGCGTGTAGCAGGAGCTGGGTGATGAATGGGATTAGTAGTGAATGAGCTGAGTAATGATGATTGAAGATGAATGATTAAAGAATGAAAGATTGAAGAATGAGCGAATAATGATGCCAGAGTGGCATTCATTGAAGTGGAGGGTGAAGTAGTCATGTTGCGCATTGACTTGAATTGCGACATGGGCGAAGGCTTCGGCGCTTATCGCCTCGGCCGCGATGCGGAGCTGCTCGACTATGTCAGCTCCGCCAACATCGCCTGCGGGTTCCACGCAGGCGATCCCGCAACCATGCGCAGCACCGTGCAGCTGTGCGTGCGCAAGGGCGTTGCGATCGGGGCCCATCCGGGCCTGCCCGATCTGCAGGGCTTCGGCCGGCGCGAGATCGTGATCACGCCGGCTGAGGCTTACGAGCTGACGTTGTATCAGCTCGGGGCGCTGCAGGCGTTCGTCCACGCCGAAGGCGGACGCCTGCAGCACGTCAAGCCGCATGGCGCGCTCTACCACATGGCTGCGAAGCGCCATGAGTTAGCCGCCGCGATTGCGGCTGCAACGGCCAGCGTCAGCGCGGAGCTGACGCTGTATGGCCCGCCCGGCAGCGAACTGCTGCGGGCGGGCGCCGCCGCGGGGCTGCGGACCGCGAGCGAGGCTTTCGCGGACCGCAGCTACCAGCGGGACGGCTCTTTGACGCCCCGCGACCAGCCGGGGGCGCTGCTGGAGAGCGCCGCCGAAGCTGCGGCGCAGGTGGAGCGGCTCGTCCGCGAAGGGAAGGTTTTCTCCCGTGAGGGAGAGGACCTGAGCATGCGCGCGGACACGATCTGTATCCACGGCGATGGCGTTCACGCCGTGGAGTTCGCGCGCGATATCCGCGCGCTGCTGGAAAGAGGCGGCATTGCAGTCATGCCGCTTGGGACCTAGCGTAACGCTAGGTCCTTTTTTTTTGCATTTGTGACAACCCAACTCCCCCAGCAAGTATCCGAATTACCTCACCCCAAACTCTACCACCAACCATCTCCACAAATCACTTACAACTCATCCAACCCTCACCATCATCTACTCCTCACACATCCTTCCATTGGCAGAAACGTTCTGTGATTCCCCTGCATCTTGCTGGTATCGCGGCATTATCTACAGCTAGTAAGTCTCTTTTCCTCTAACATTAATCGCAGGAAACGCGAGCGGGTAAGCGATGAATGGAACTTCAAGATCGGAACATGACCAATAATGACTGATGCTACCAACGAGTTTCAAATTACAACTGACAAAATTTGAAATTTGTTACTGACCTAATTACTCGAAGAGTATATTGCTTGCCAGTACGGCAGGCTCAGTCGCATCCTGCACATCCTGCACTTCCTCCACTCCTTCCACACCCCCAACAAGGAAAGAATCCCTATAACCATTCTTTCACTTGAGACCAGCTCCGCAATATGAGTTAATAGGGTATGTAGCCGGCCGGCTTCCATGCCTTCAGAAAGGAGTGATCAAGGTGATTACAACGCAAACAGAGGTGATCTCTGCGTAAGCAGAGATCACTGTTCCAAGCGGGGGCCCTAGGCCCTCGCATAACTTTTACGAACGAGTAGACAGCGAGAAGCTTTTTACATATAATGAGAATTGTGAACACGAAGTGAACACAACAATAAACTATGGTGAAGGGAGTGCTTTTTAATGTACACAATGACAATGACAGTAGCGATGAATGTTGCGGCCGCCGCAGAGGTACTCGTCTCCTAACTGAATATCATTCGTGGAATAACCGTTCACCTGAATTGTATAATTGCATATACAACCGACAGGCACGATTATGATCGTGTTTTTTTTATTCCATTTTTGAGAATGGTAGGAGGTTAAGGGGCGATGAAGATACTCTCTGCAAATCCGTCGAAGTTTTAGTTTTGCGACAATTTGAGGAGGTTTTCATCCATGAGTTATAAGAACGGGAAAGATGTTCTTCCCCCTAACCTATTAAAACAATTACAAGAATATATCCAAGGCGAAATCGTGTATATCCCTAAGAAAGAGCAGAAACGTGCTGGCTGGGGAGAAAATAACGGCACTCGCATCATTATTGAGCGGAGAAATCGTGAGATTTTCCGTTTGTATCAAACGGGATCGACCGTATTGGAGCTGATCAAGGTGTTTCATTTGTCCGAAGACAGCATTCGCAAAATTATTGTTAAAACACGTGAATTAACAGCCAATCAGGCATAGCAGCAGCATCCATCGTGATGCTGCTTTTTTCTTTTTTACCTATCGCTGTAGGAATCCGCAGTTTTCTCGCCGAAAACATTCATATAGATCATTTAGAAGAAATTAGGAGGAGTAGGGATGATAGCCGTATTTGTGTATGGAACGTTACTTGTAGGAGAAAGTAATCATTTTGTTGTCTCTCCGTATTTACTTGACGTGCAACCTGGGGCAATTGAAGGACGTTTATATGATGTGGGACCTTATCCAGCACTAGTCCGATCGGGAGATGAACATACCGTTGTGGGGGAATGGATTCAAGTTACTGAGGCAGGGTTAGCTGCCATGGATGTCTTGGAAACGTACTATGGCCCGAATCATGAGGACAATGAATATGAACGGATATGGGTGAAGGATGTCAGCGGAGAGCGGGAAGGCTGGGTCTATTGCTGGACAAGTTCTCGCGGATTGCCGGAAATCAAAGGCTCTTCATGGAAGTCCCATTTACACGAGAAGAAAGTGTGATTTCTTTCGGGGTTTTCCGACATTTTTCTATCGTGGCTACAGGGATGATGCTATAATTAATGTAATTCATAGACTTGAGGAGAGAGAACATGTCCGCTTATAAAATTTTGCTCGCCGATGATGAGTTGGCTCTTCGATTTCTCCTAACGGAAACGTTATCGGACGAAGGATACGTCATTACAGAGGTTGAGGACGGTCAACAAGCGATCGAACAACTCGGCAAGGAAACGTACGATTTAATTATTTTAGATTACATGATGCCAGAGCGAACGGGCGTTGAGGTATGTTCTTGGCTGCGACAAAGCGACAATGTGAATCGGGACTTGCCGGTCATTCTTTTGACTGCCAAAGCGCTAGAGAAAGATAAAGAAAAGGCGAAGGCAGCAGGCGTCACCACGTACATTGTGAAACCTTTCAGTCCACTTCAATTATTGGACACCATAGGGCAGCTTTTGCAACGATAGGTCGAACAGGTTAGTGATGTGACTAGTTAGATTAAGCTTATAAAGGGTGATGTCTGTTATGAGCCATAAAAACATAGAGAGAATAAAAGAATCAGGTTCAGAAACTGATCGTGATGCAAGAATTCTTAAACAAGGCAAAAAGCTGTTTATGCGTGAATATGACAAGCAGCTCCAGCAGCTGCAGTCTTTGCTGACAGCGGTTCAAGTGGAGCCTGTCTTAGAGGATTTACAGCAAATCTATCGGATTGCGCATACGCTCAAAGGCAGTGCGCCGGTTTTTGGTTATGTGAGAATCGGAAAATTGGCGGAAGACTTAGTTCGGATATGGGAGTGGACGTTAGCGGTTAACTCGTTGGAGGATGAGCTGCTCTCGTCGATGAGTCCGGTCTATGAGTGCTTGGATCGTACGGCTGGCATTATATTTGAGCTGAAAATAGAGCTGGATATCGGCTTAACGGAAATTCAGATGGATGAACAGCAGGATCCTGCTGTGAGTTCGATGCTGCGAACGATGAAAGGCCGCATATTGCTGGTCGATGATGACGATGCACTGCGTTCCTATTTGACCAGAAGATTGCAGCTCGATGATTGTGTGGTTGATGAAGCAGCTGACGTGGAGTCGGCTAAAAAATTACTTCGCGAGCATACGTATGATCTCGTTACGCTAGATCTGATGATGCACCCGCAGTCGGGGTATGAGCTCTTTGAGTTCCTCAAAGAAGATCCTACGCTCAAGTGGCTGCCGCTTATTGTTTTATCCGGACGTGACGATGTAAGTGATAAAGTTCGCTGTTTTCATCTAGGAGCGGATGATTATGTGACGAAGCCGTTTCAGTACGAGGAATTGGCGGCTCGGATATACGGACTTCTGAAGCGGACGCGAAATTTTGAACAATTGGCTTTTCGTGACCCGCTGACAGGTGTGTTCAATCGTCGATATTTTGATCTGCAAATTGGTCTCGAGCTGCAGCGGATTGAGCGCTATCCGGCGCCAATTTCTCTCGTGTTTATCGATATTGACAGCTTCAAAAGCGTTAACGATACGTACGGACATCACGTAGGGGATTTGGTGCTTCAAGGCTTGGCTCACTTAATGCAGGTGAATCTGCGATCTACGGACTTATTGGCGCGTTTTGGCGGTGAGGAATTTGTCATTGCACTACCGAATACATCCGTGGAACAAGCTCGTTCCATCATGCAGGATATCCTTGATAAAGTGCGTGTAAAGCCTGTTGCTCAAAATGATGGGCAAACGTTCTCCATCACGTTTTCGGCTGGCGTAGCGGAATGGCAAGTAGGTATGACCGTTGCGGAATGGGTAGATAAGGCCGATGATGCGATGTACCAAGCGAAGCAACAGGGCAAAAATCGTATTATACTTGCAGACCTCGAGGATGAGGGTGCACAGTTTACGAAGCTTGTCGCCCATGCGAATGCCCAGCTTCAGAAGAAGAAGCTTCTGATCGTAGATGATGATCCGATTCTACGAGCTATCCTGATTTCACAATTGGAGCATTTACCTATTACGATTACGCAGGTTTCCGATGGTGAGCAGGCGTGGCAGCTGTTGACTAGTCAAGCTTTTGATGCCTGTATTTTGGACGGCGTATTGCCAGGATTAGATGGATTTACGATTTTGGAGCAGGTGAAGACAGATCCCAGATCTCTCTCCAAAGAGATGAAGATTCTCATGTTATCTGGGAAAAAGAAGGAAGCGGATGTCGCCAAAGGCTTACGAATGGGCGCCGATGATTATATGACGAAGCCATTCTCGCTCGTTGAGCTGGAGAACCGCGTCAAACAGTTAATGAAACTCGACTAGAAGGAGGGAGCCGTTGCCCCTCCTTTTTGCTTTTTACGGGGGCGAAGTGATGTGCGGTGGCGATGATCTCGACGTGGATGTTTGCGACGCCAGCACTTTCTGCTACAGTAGGGATATGTACGAAGTTACTTATGAAGGAGTAAGATGGCATGTCGGATAAAGAAAATCTGGTGCGTTTCGGTATTTCGATGCCGCAATCCCTTATCGAGCAATTCGATCGATTGATTGCGACGCAAGGGTATGATAATCGCTCGGAGGCGATTCGAGATTTAACGCGCAAGGCGCTTTTAACCTCTAGCAGCATGCAGCCCAACGAAATGGTCGCCGGAACCATTGTGATGGTTTATGACCATGAAATTAGAGATTTACCCATTACGTTAATGGAGCTTCAACATGACTATCATCATGCGATTATTTCGACGATGCATATTCATTTAAACCATCAGCAATGCTTGGAAATACTTGTAGTGCGAGGGGAAGTGCAGAAGCTTCGAGAGCTGCAGCAACGCATTCAGGTGTTAAAAGGGGTCGGCTACGCGGAGCTGTCCGTTACCCATGTGGACGAGCATAGTCAGAGCCATGGACATGGCCATCATCACGGTCACCATCATGATCATCACCATGATCACGATAAGCCCCGCACGGACGAGCAGAATTCGTAGTTCTTCATTTTTTTTGCTAGAATAAAGGACATGGAGGTGCGTTATGTCTGAGAAAAAATGGTTCTCGTTGGAAGAGGCCAATCATTTATTGCCTTTTGTAGATCAGGAACTGAAAAAAATGCAAGCCTTGAAGAGTGAGTTTGAGGAGAAATATATGGAGTTACGCCATAAAAAGAATGAATACGCCGAGAAACCTGGCACGGAAAAGGATCCATTTTTTGTCATGGAAGCTGCGCTGGAATTTCTTCAAATTGAAGCCCGTGGGCTCATTCAAAGCTTTCAAAAGACGGGCATTGAGCTGAAGGATATCGATTCGGGACTTGTTGATTTCCCAGCTCTTATGAATGGAGAAGAAGTGTTGCTGTGTTGGAAGCAAGGAGAGGATCAGATTCGTTATTATCACGGAGAGCAAGATGGTTTTGCTGGCCGTAGACCAATAGCGGATTAAGGGATATCATGCGACCTAATAACCATCGAACCAAGAAATGGTTCCTACGATTGCCACTCGGCTTGATTGCCGTGCTGGCGTTTATGCTGTTGAGCGCTGTTCTAGCGCCGCAATCCGCCTCTGCGCATGCTTCATTAGTCGAGGCTACACCGGAAGCGGGAGCGAAGCTTGAAATCTCGCCTGCGCAAGTGTCCGTTACGTTTAATGAGCAATTAGATAGCGGACTCTTTTATATTAAGGTGTATGATCATAGCGGAGCTGAAATAACGAAACGCAAAGCTACGATGAGTAAAGAGCAGATGGGCATCCAGCTGGATCTGCCAAAGCTCGAAGAAGGCGTGTATTTGATCAGCTATCACGTTATTTCAGCAGATGGACATCCTGTGGGCGGCAGCTATCCGATTACGATCGGTAATCCACCGCAGGAGGATGTTCTCGATGTGCCTACCGCCCATACGGGGCACGATCATAGCGCGGGGCCGCTGACAACGAAAGGCTTGATCCAATACGCCTCACGGGGCTTATGGTTCCTCATGCTGCTAGCTTTGACTGGCTGGGCATTCTGGCTGCGATTGGTGAGACCTCCGGGCGAAGAAGCACAGAAATCGGTGTCCGCCTGGACGCTCAATCTGCAACGCGCACATATCGTTGCACTCTTGCTGCTTATTTTCACACATATTGAAGATCTATTAGGTGGCGGCGGTTTGGATGAAATCGTGCAGCTGCTCACCTCAACGAATATCGGGATTTCGTGGGTGCTGCTTCTCGTCTTATCCTTCCTAGGCTTTGTACTGCTGGGCAGGTTAGCTTGGTTGGATGTAAGTTGGTCAATCGCTTTATTGGCTGTCAAAAGCTTTAGCGGACACGCGGCTTCCTTTAAACCGCTGTTGGCGACGATTGGACTCGACTTTATCCATCTGGTTGCCGCGGCTTGTTGGGTAGGTGGATTAGTTCTCCTTTACGCAAAATGGCGTCATAACAAGCTGGATCTCGGCAGCTATATGCAGAAGTTTTCTAAATTTGCACTGATTTCGATTCTTGTTTTAACCGTTTCAGGGGTCCTGTCTGTCCTGCTATTCTTACCGAGCTTACGATACTTGACATACACCACTTGGGGAATTCTTTTGCTTGTAAAAGTAGGCGTAGTAGTGCTAGTTGCACTCATTGGTTTCGTCATCCGACTATTCCTTCGCAGGAAAAAAGTGAATCAATCGATCGTCTGGGTGAAGCTGGATCTGTCTCTCATGGTCGTCATTGTTGTCTTGGTCGGTCTGCTTACCTATATGGCGCCGATTCCGGCTAATGAACCGCTTGCGTGGCATCAAATGGGAGAGAAGGTCCACGTTACCGTGGATATTTCACCTAAAATCCCAGGTAATAACACGTTCGTCGCCAAAGTTTGGCTGCCAGAGAAATCAGGCAAACCGAAGCAAGTTCTTTTGATTTTGCATAACAAAGATGATGAGGATATTGCACCAATTGCTGTGCCGTTAACACCATACACGGATAATAAGGAAGAGGAGTCTTACGGTTTTGCTAAATTCAGCTATAAATCCGAAGGACCGTACTTGCCTTTTATAGGGAATTGGGAATTAGAAATGCGCGTCATGGATGCAGAAGATAATGAGACGGTGTATACCAAAGACTTCATAGTGTATTAGGGAGGATGACCATGGCTTGGATTCCCATTCTAGATAAAGACCAGCTGTCAGTCAAACTAGATGACAAAGATGATTCTGCTCTAATTGAGATCAATGACGGCGGGATCTCGCCGAACTATGTAACAATCCGACTGAATGAACATGAAGTGGATGAGTTGATCGAAGCTCTTCAACGAGTTAAGCAATCGATGCAATAGTGTCTATAAACGAAAGAACCTTCCCAGCGACTGAAACACAGTCATAAGGGAAGGTTCTTTTTCTCAAAACAAGCTCCAGTCGAATTCTTGGGATAAAATGCCGAGGAGATGAACACCAGCGGTACTGTTGCCCTTACGGTTCAATGCAGGCCCAACGAGGCCGATACCGTACTTCCCAGGCACCATGGTCAAAACACTGCCGGACACGCCGCTCTTCGCAGGCAGCCCAACATTCATGGCGAATTCGCCAGAAGCATTGTACATCCCGCAGGTAAACATGAATGTCTTAGCAATTTGTACGAAGCGCCGCGGAATGAGGCGCTGGTTCCGGATCGGATCCACGCCATTATGCGCGAGAACGAGCGCCATTCTAGCTAGATCCGTACAGTTCACCTCAATGGAGCAATGGCTGAAATAGACCCGAAGAACATCGTCCACTTCACTGTCCAAGACACCGTTATCCTTGAGAAAATAGGCTAAGGAACGATTGCGGTGAGCCGTATCGGACTCGGATTTGAAGACGTTTTGATTGATGCCAAGCGCCTGATTATCGGCAATATCTCGAAAGAAATGAAGGATTCGCTCGATCTGTTCATCCGTGTTGTTGCCCGCAATTAATGACGAGATGGCAATCGCTCCTGCATTAATTAACGGATTGAAAGGGATGCCAGGCTCAACAAGCTCGAGCTTTAGCATAGAATTGAAGTCATCCCCTGTTGGCTCCATGCCTACTTTGGAGAAGACAACATGTTCGCCATTATCCATGAGGGCTAGAATCAAGGTGAATACCTTTGAAATGCTTTGCAGTGTGAAGCGAAAGTCCGATTCCCCAGAAGTTAAGGTTTGCCCTTCGCTTTCCATGATACAAATACCGAGGATATCCCCAGATGCATTCGCTAATTCAGGGATGTAAGAAGCGACATGACCTTCCTTGGTATGTGATTTGCTGAGAGCAACCCACTCGTCGAGGTGATCATGTAGGCTCTTCCAGGTTGCAACGTCCTGTTGGTCAGGCATGGCCAAGTCAGTCCTTCCTCTTCTCTAGGCTTTCCAAGCTTGCGGATGATTGTCACTGATAAGATCAGTTGCCGCTGCATTCGCAATGACTTGCTCAGGGTTTTTGCAGCCTGGAATAACGGAAGTGACAGCATCATGCTTCAAGCACCAAGCCAATGCCCACTTGGCCATGTCCATGCCTTCTGGTACTTCATTTTGCTGGATGCGCTGAACTTCTTCCAGCTTCAGTCTGACACTTTCAGCATCGTGGCGATGACGAACGTCCGTATTCCCGAATACGGCACCTGGCTTATATTTACCGCTTAGATAACCGCTAGCCAGCGGGACACGTGCGAGAACACCAAGATCTTGCTCTATACAGGATTGGAACACCTGATCTTCCGGCGCACGATCCAGACGATTGTAGACAACTTGAATCGCTTTAGAATTCACTTTTGTGGAAGCCGCGGTCTGATGAATATTCGCATTGCTGCCGATCGATGTACCGAGGTGGCGGATTTTACCGGCTTGCACTTGTTTATCAAGCGTCGTCCATAGATCATCGTTATCGAATAGCGCATCAGGTCCCGAATGGAATTGATATAGGTCGATGTAGTCCGTATGTAAAGCTTTCAAAGACGCATCCAGCTGCTTGATGACGGATTCGGCGCTAAACTCATCCGTTCGTGTAAATAAATCATGGAAGTGGTGACCGAATTTCGTTGCGACAACCCACTTATCACGATCGCGGCGGGATAAATAATTACCGATAAATGATTCCGAAAGATGATCACCATAGCATTCAGCGGTATCGATTAAGTTGATGCCAAGCTCTGCCGCTTGATCTAGAATCGCGTCTGCTTCTGCTTGGGTATATGTTAATCCCCATTCACCGCCAAATTGCCAAGTGCCAACACCAACGATGGAAACTTTCAGATCTGTTTTGCCAAGTCTACGATATTTCATTGTAGCGCACTCTCCTTATTAGGGTATCCAAATTGATTATACAACAACATTTTATTTTAGTTTAATGTTAGCTTTCCATAAATGGGTTAAGGTGTAAAGAGGGAATGATTCAAACTGAAAGGTTGTTGGTACAATTGTTTAAAAAGTACGTGCTAAGCCTGTTAAAGGAATGGGTGCCTACGATCGCGTTCGCTTTCATTCTTGCACTTGTGGTCAATACCTATGTTGCACAAGCGATGAAAGTACCCACGGGGTCCATGCTGCCTACGATTCAATTACAAGACGAGCTGATTGTTGAGAAAATGAAGCCATTAACCGATTTTGGATTCGGTGATATCGTTGTGTTTTGGCCGCCGCTGGAGGGGAATGAGGACCGCTATGTGAAGCGTCTGATCGGACTGCCTGGCGATACCATAGAGATCAAAGAAGGCGCCTTATATCGAAATGGCGTCAAAGTTGACGAGCCCTACATCCAAGCTCCGATGACATACACGTATCATCAAGTCACGGTGCCTGAAGGCAAGTATTTCTTCTTAGGCGATAATCGCAATGACAGTTATGATTCCCATCTGTGGCCGTCGACACCTTTTGTAGATGAAAAAGACATTATCGGTAAAGTTGTATTTCGGATTTTCCCTTTTAATCAGATCGGAACTGTAGAGTAAAAGCATAAATAAAGAAGCTCCCGACCTCGTTAGAGGAAGGGAGCTTTTAGCTGTCTCAAAGAATTAAGCGAGATGCGGTGTCACTTGGTTTTCATCTTCGCCGTTGCCATCGTCTTTCTTCGATTTACGGTCAGAAAGCTTAATGTTGCCTACGAAGAGCGTCAGTACAGCGCCGAGGAGTACAAACACTAAACCATACAGGAATACTTGATGAAGGGAAGTAACTAACGCATTTTTAAGCAAAGGCACCATATGCTCCACGAATTCTTTTGGCATTTTAGCTAAGGATTCTGGCACCAAAAGGGATGAATATAGTGCTTGCGGATTCGTATGAATCATATCGGTCATCGAATTAGCTAGCTCACTTGCTTCCGCGGGCAGCTGCTTCACGACAGGCTCTAAATCTCTTTCAAGCAAGACTGTTGATTTATGATTCATAATGGCACCGAGAATCGTCATCCCGAATGTACCACCGATTTGACGGAAGAACTGGCTTGAAGATGTTACAACCCCTAGCTCTGATTTCGGGAAGCTTTCTTGCAGGGCAAGTGTAAGAATTGGCATAACAAGCCCCATCCCTAAACCAAGAAGAACCATGTAGCTGGATGCGATTAACTTAGTCGTTGAAATACCCATTGTGCTTAGGAACAAGAAGCCTACGGCCATCACGATCATACCGATGAGCATTTGTTTGCGAACACCGACTTTAGCGATGAATTGACCAGAAACAACGCTCGCAATAATCATCGTAATCATCAGTGGTGTCATGACCGTACCAGATGCCGAGGCACTAATCCCGACGATACCTTGCATGAATAAAGGAACGAACATAATCGCGCCGAACATACCAACGGCCATCAGGAAGCCTACACCGTTAATGGTGGAGAAGGTTCTATTTTTAAATAAACGAACTGGAAGAATCGGTTCTGCTGCTTTACTTTCAATAAATATGAAGGCAGTTAAGGATGCTACAGCAAGTACAAAGAGACCAACGATTTGCCAAGAACCCCAAGCGTATTCACTACCGCCAAACGTAAGAGCAAGAAGTAAGCTCACAACCCCGACGATCATGGTAACAATACCTGGAATGTCGAATTTCACTTTTCCTACTGATTTATGTTTCGGTAACGCAATTGCGATCAAAATAACAGCTAGGATCCCAACAGGCAGGTTAATGTAGAACACCCAACGCCAGTCCCAAGCATCTACGATCCAGCCGCCAACTTGCGGCCCAATAACAGAGGACAAACCGAAGATCGCTCCAAAAACCCCTTGCCACTTGGCACGTTGCTTACCAGTAAATAAATCCCCGATAATAATCATCGCCATTGGCATCATGATACCACCGCCAAGACCTTGCAAACCACGGAACAAAATAAGTTCAGTCATGTTTTGTGACATACCGCAAAGCGCAGAAGCAACGATAAAGATGATAAGTCCTGTTACATAAATGACGCGGCGGCCGATTAAGTCGGCCAGTTTACCCGCGATAGGCACGACGACTGTCGATGTTAACATGTACGCTGTCGTTAGCCATGTCATCAGTCCGAGTCCGCCAAATTCCCCAACGATACGCGGCATTGCTGTACCGACGATCGTACCGTCCAAGGCTCCGAAAAGCATGGCGATGATCAAGCCGGTGAGCAGGAGCCCCCTATTTTTGAGTTCTGGTGCAGCAGCTTCGGAGATATCCTTGGGCGCTGCTTTTTGAATGTTTTCCATGTGTGACCACTCCTTTGGTGTGAAAAATAAAAATAATTAATAAAATGAAACAAACTTTTCAAAAGCATTTACGAGAATTTTCAGTTCATCAGGAGGCAGCTGTGACAGCCCTTGGGCAATCACTTTCTGCTGAACTTCGTTTGCGCGGGCAAGAACCGCGGCGCCTTCATCTGTATTTTCCACGAGTACAATGCGTCGATCCGTTTCATGATGCTTACGTATAACATGCCCACTTTGGACAAGTCGATCAATCATCACGGTGATTGCACTTGGTTTAACGCCTAGTTTATCAGCAAGGTGGGATTGCTTCGGTGTTTTCTCCTTGGCGATCATCGCTAACATGAATAATTGCGGAGCTGTTAACTCTGAATTGAGTTCACTAAGGACACTTTGCGTAATCTTACGGTGAGTCAGCTCAAATGAAGTACGGAAGCGATTGGTGTAGGTCGTCAATTCATCTTCCAAGCCATAACCTCCTATAAAATTATTAGAATTGTCTAATAATTAAATAATATAAATATTAAATAAAGTAATAGTTAAATTGTTTAATTAAAATATATACCTGTCGAATAATGAAGTCAATGGGATATTTCTGAAACTTTCTGAAAGAAGGTCTGATGTACTTGCATATCCTTTGTATCTTGCATATAATAACTGGTACATATACGTGGAAATGCTTTGACGGAGAAGAGTACGCAGTGCTTCTTGACAGGGAGGGAAAGCCGATGATTGAGAGCTGGCCCCGAGAATCAGGCTGTGGAAGTTCGCTCCCGAGCAGTCCTTTGAACAGAAAGCTTAAACCAAGCTTCTCATTAGAGGGAACCGGACACATCGTCCGTTATCTGGAATGAAGTGAGACTCGTTTATTTGGCGATTGCATTTTGGCAATTGGACATAGACGAATCTAATTAGGGTGGTACCACGGCTTTTCGTCCCTTGCGAGGGAGCGGAAAGTCTTTTTTGTGTTGTCATAAAGGGCGATTCAGAGGCCTAAATCAGGAGGGATTTCGATGAAAGAGCGTTTAGAAGCTTTGAAGCAGGAAGCGCTGCAGGAGCTTAGCGGGGTTGGAAATCAGCAGGAATTGAACGATTTGCGCGTTAAGTATTTAGGTAAAAAAGGTCCGTTAACCGAGGTTCTTCGCGGTATGGGCGCGTTAAGTGCTGAAGAAAGACCGGTCATCGGTCAAGTGGCGAATGATGTCCGCGCAGCAATTGAAGCTGTGATCGAAGAGAAGCAAGCAGCGTACACGAAGCAAGAAACAGAGAACAGACTTCGCGCTGAAATGATTGACGTTACGTTGCCAGGACGTCCTTCGCAGCAAGGTGCTGTGCATCCTTTGAACAAGGTCATTCAAGAAATCGAGGATATCTTCATCGGGATGGGCTACACCGTAGCTGAGGGTCCTGAAGTCGAGCAAGACTATTATAACTTCGAAGCGTTGAACCTGCCGAAAGATCACCCGGCTCGTGATATGCAGGATTCCTTCTATGTTACTGAAGAGATTTTGATGCGTACGCAGACATCACCTGTACAAGTAAGAACCATGGAGAAGCGTAAAGGCGAGGTTCCGATCAAAATCATTTGCCCAGGCAAAGTATACCGCCGCGATGACGACGATGCGACTCACTCTCACATGTTCCAACAAATTGAAGGTCTAGTCATTGACCGCAACGTGCGGATGAGTGATCTTAAAGGCACATTGCTGCAATTCGTACAAGAAATGTATGGCCCTACAACGAAAATTCGCATGCGTCCAAGCTTCTTCCCATTCACAGAACCGAGTGTTGAGGTCGATGTGAGCTGTGCAATGTGTGGCGGTGAAGGCTGCCGTACATGTAAGCAAACAGGCTGGTTGGAGATTCTCGGAGCAGGTATGGTACATCCGCGCGTGCTTGAAATGGGCGGCTACGATCCGAAGGAGTACACAGGCTTTGCATTTGGCATGGGCGTTGAACGTATCGCGATGTTGAAATATGGTATCGAAGATATTCGTCATTTCTATACGAATGATTTGCGTTTCTTAAAACAATTTTTACATGTGTAAGCAATAGGAAAAGGAGGGTATAAGCATGAACGTTTCTTACCAATGGTTATCCGAATACGTGGATGTAACAGGCTTCACAGCCGAGGAATTAGCTGAAAAATTAACCCGCAGCGGGATCGAAGTAGATATCGTCGAGGATCGTAATAAAGGTGTTTCAAATGTAGTTGTTGGATTCGTAAAGTCGCGCGAGAAACACCCAGACGCTGATAAACTTAGTGTTTGCGTAATTGACGCAGGGCAAGGCGAAGACTTGCAAATCGTTTGTGGCGCTAAAAATATTGATGCTGGACAAAAGGTTCCTGTCGCGATGATCGGCGCTGTCCTTCCGGGCGGACTGGAAATCAAACGTGCTAAGCTTCGTGGCGTGGAATCACAAGGTATGATCTGCTCCGCTAAGGAGCTTGGACTTAATGATAAGCTGCTTCCAAAAGAAATCCAAGAAGGCATCCTCGTATTGCCTGAGGATACGCAAGTCGGAAGCTCCATTCTTGATGTATTGGCGATTAGCGACAAAGTCATGGAGCTTGACTTGACGCCTAACCGCTCCGATTGCTTGAGCATGCTCGGAGCGGCTTACGAGATCGCGGCGATCCTTGGCCGCGAGATAAAGCTGCCTGATACGGAAGCTGCGCTGAAAGCGGCAGGCACTGCCGGCGTGAAGGCTGCGGACCGCATCAGCGTGAAAATCACAGCGACTGAGCAGTGCACACACTACGCGGCTCGCCTGATCGAAGGCGTACGCGTAGGCACTTCTCCGCTGTGGATCCAGAACCGATTGATGGCTGCGGGCATCCGCCCCATCAACAACATCGTCGACATCACGAACTTCGTGATGTTGGAGTACGGCCAGCCGCTGCATGCGTTTGACGTAGAGCAGCTGAACAATGGCCACATCGATGTCCGACTCGCCGAAGCTGGCGAGAAGCTCGTGACACTCGACGATGTGGAACGTACTTTAGAGCCGCACATGCTGCTCGTCACGGACGGCACCAAGCCTGTGGCAATCGCCGGAGTAATGGGCGGGGCCAACTCCGAAGTAACTGAGGGAACTTCGCGGATCCTGCTTGAATCCGCGAAGTTCGCAGGCAGCTCTGTGCGCCGTACGTCGCGCCAGCTAGGTCTTCGCTCGGAAGCGAGCCTTCGCTTCGAGAAAGAAGTGAACCCGGAAGCGGTGCTTCCGGCACTGAACCGTGCTGCTGCGCTGATTGCGCAATACGCAGGCGGTAAAGTCGCTGACGGCATCGTAGAAGCCGCTAGCGGAACGCACAAGTCGGTCGCTATCTCCCTTGCAGCTGACCGCGTGAACAACTATCTCGGCACAGCGCTTTCCTTGACCGAGATGGGGCAAATCCTTTCCCGCTTGAACTTCACATTCGAGCAAGCTGGCGAAGGCAAGCTGCTCGTGCATGTGCCGAGCCGCCGCGGAGACATCACGCGTGATGTCGATTTGATCGAAGAAGTGGCACGTCTCTTCGGCTATGACAACATCCCGACAACCTTGATGACCGGCGTGACTACACCAGGGTCGTTGTCTAAAGAGCAATCCATCCGCCGCATTACACGGAATGTTTTGACGCAAAGCGGATTGAATGAAGTTATTACTTATTCCTTCACAAACCCTCGCTCACACAGTGGCGCAGGAGCGGAAGTGAATCAACAATCACAAGTAGATGCGATTCCTGGCCTTTTCCCTGCGGCTAAGCCGATCTCACTAGCGATGCCGATGAGCGAAGACCGCAGCCAGCTGCGCACGAGCCTAGTACCGCATTTGCTGGATGTTGTCAGCTACAACCGCAATCGTACGATGGATGATGTCGCCATTTTCGAAATTGGCAAAGCGTTCATTACAGATGAAGCGTCACTTACAGCTCTACCGCAAGAAAAGCTGCTGTTGTCCATCGTATTGACAGGCAAACGCCGTCAATCTCACTGGGCTCAGAAGTCGGAAGCCGTTGATTTCTATGACATCAAAGGTATTTTTGATCGCTTAGTGCAATACCTAGGAATCAAAGGTCTGTCCTACACATCAGCAGCGCCAGAGGGCTTCCACCCAGGTCGTACAGCTGATATTCTACTGGCATCGAAGGTTATTGGCCGCGTAGGTCAATTGCATCCGACTGCGCAGCAACAGCGTGATTTGGATGATACGTATGTGCTAGAAGTAGAACTATCTCCGATCTTGGAAGCTGCTGGCGATGAGATCGTATATAAATTATTGCCGCGTTATCCGTCTATCGGACGTGACATTGCCGTTGTGGTGAATACAAGCGTACCTGTGGGACTTATGGAGCAAGCAATTGCCGAAGTTGCAGGGGAATTGTTGGAGTCCATTCAGGTGTTCGATATCTATACTGGAGAGCGTCTTGGAGCTAATCGGAAAAGCGTAGCGATCGCACTCGTGTACCGTCATGCGGACAGAACGTTGCTGGATGAAGAGGTAACGGAGCTCCACGCCAAAGTTGTGGCAACACTTGAACAACAATTTGAGGCGGAGTTAAGAAAATAGTGTAACTTTCCTTATAAGTTGCAGGAATATAGGCTGGTCTTATCGAAATTATTCTCGATAGGACCAGCCTTTCATTTTAAGGGAGGATATAACATTGACGACTGAAGATAAAACAAGAATTACTGTTGATATATATGGACACCAATATAAGCTCAAAGCAGATACAAGCACGAATCATATGAAGCGAGTTGCTGAATATGTGAATGATCAAATGTTTCGCATTGCCAAAGGCTATCCTCGTTTGGATTCACAGCGAATCGCAGTTTTGGCCGCAGTGAACATGGCGGATGATTGCTTCCGCATGAATGAAATTGTGGAAGAGCTGAGCAAAGCGCAAAAAGAGCAAGAAGCGACTAAACTTGCCTACGATAAGTTAGCTGCGCAGTATCAAGAACTGAAACAAAATGAAGATAAGAATCAAGTGCTACTCGCTGAGCAAAGTGGGAAACTGAATCAACTGACAGAACTAGAAAAACAACTAAAACAAGAAACTCAAAAAGCTAGACAAGAACAGGAACAAACGAACCAACAATTGCTGCAGTTGAAACAGCAGTACGAGCAGGGGAAGCAGCAGTTAAATCAGACCAAGCAACAGCTAGATCAATCCAACCAGCAGTTGAATCAGGCAAAACAACAGCAAGTTCAATCTAAGCAGCAGCTAGATCAAGCTAAACAGCAAATTGAACAAGCAAAACTACAACAAGAGCAATGGAAACAACAACAAGAGCAATCAAAACAGCAACAAGAGCAAGCGAACCAACAATTAGAACAGGCTAGACAACAAATCGATCAGGTAAACCAACAATTAGAGCAAGCTAAACAACAACAAGACCAAACAAAACAACAGCAAGAGCAAGCGAAACAACAACAAGATCAAGTTAATAAACAGTTGGAACAAGTTAAACAGCAGGTTGACCAGGAAAAACGACAAAACCTGCAAGTAAAACAATTACTAGACCAAGAAAAACAACAACATCAACAAACCAAACAGCAGCTGGAGCAAGCACAACTGCAAAAATCGCAACAGCTTGTTAAGTTGGCTGAACAGCATAAAGCTGAGCTTGCAGCGATCGCTGATACGCATAGTAAAGAAAACGAAAGTTTGCTAGGCCAACTGCAGGAAGAGAAAGAAGCACTTATTCAGTTGCATCTTCAAGACAAAGAAAGCGCGGAACTTCGTCATCAAGAAGAGCTGGCGGTAGCGGTTAAGCAAAGTGGTACTGATATTGCGGACATTCACAATCAGTACAAAGCACAGATCGAATACTTAACGAAGCAACATCAAGATGCGCAAGCAAACATGGCACGTGAGCATCAATCCCAACTTGCTTCCTTACAAAAAGAGCATCAAGATGTAGTGGTGAATCTTAAAGATGAGCATGAGGTGGCAGTATCTCTCTTAGCTGAGGAACATCAAATTGCAATCGACCTTCTCGTAGAGGAACATCAAGGTGCCATTGCGCTTATAAAAGAAGAACATCAAGCAGATGTATTCGCTGACGCCGATCGTCATCTGAGTGAAATAGAAACAATTTCGGATGAATATCAAACAGAGTTAACAGCCATCACGGAGAAACTTCAAAAAGAACTAGCAAATCAAACCGATGAGCACCACTTCGAGATCGCTTCATTGACAGAGAGTCACCAAATTGAAGTAGCTTCTATCGCACAGAATCACCAACACGAGCTGAATGCTATCTCAGAAAAGTATCAAAATGAATTGAGTGCTATGTCTGAGCAGCACCAATCCGAACTGGCAATATTAGCTGAGCAACATCGAGATGAACTAGTATCTAACACAACGAATAATCATAACGAAATTTCAGCTATCGTACGTGGCCATCATGCTGAGATTCATGCGATTAAACAGAAGCATCAAGCCGAACTTGAGGTTGCAGCAAGCACACATCAAGAGGACATAGACTCTTTAGCTTTGCTTTATCAGGAAGAGGAAGAGGCGAAGGTTCGACGTCTTGAAACAGAAAAAGGCGAGCTGGAAGATCAGTATCACGTTCAGCAATCTAACTTTATGCAGCAGCTTGAAGAGCAGAAGGCGATAATTATTCAGCACTATCAAGGCAAAATAGAAGAGCTGCTTATGCAAATTCAGGCTGAGCGAAATACGCGTGCACAACAGTTTGAGGAAGAGAAAGAACTTATTTTAGCTCAAGCTCAACAGGAAAAAGAAGAACTTCTTCAAATGAGCATGAACGATGAAGCTCAACAAGAAGAACTTCAAGCGATCAAAGAAGAGTACAGGAAATTGCGTGAGGAATACGCCAAGTTGCAAATCGAATATAACGAATGGATTGAGCTTGTAGAAGCTGATAGCCCAGTCGGGTAGCCCTAAGTGACATTGAATACACTAGACTACGTCTTGATGTCGGTCATAGGCTTAGGATTGCTCATTGGTTACTTTCGCGGATTTATCGCTCAAATCGTTTCCATCTCGGGTATGATCCTTGCTTATCTGGTTGCCTTTTATTTTTACAAGGACCTTGCTCCACTGCTCAAGAGCGCAATTTCACTACCAACCTATCAAAATTATCAAAAATACGAATTCATCGTGAAAGGCCTCAATTTAGATACTTATATTTTAAATGCGATCGCCTTTGCGCTCTTATTCTTCGGTGTAAAGCTCGCGCTCATGATCATTGGCAGAGCATTGAATGTTCTAGCCAAAACCCCTGGGCTCAATGCCATTAACCGTTGGAGCGGTGCATTACTGGGCTTAGCGGAAGCGCTGCTCATCATTGTCATTGCAGTTAACGTCATGACCATCATTCCCTCTGATGGTCCCCAAAAGCTACTAGCAAGCTCGTCCATAGCTCCTTATCTGATTAACGAGCTTCCGCAGGTAGCAGGTAAACTCCATGATCTATGGAAACAAGGGATCTCCTTATAGCAACTACTGTCTTTCATATTGAAAGCGGTAGTTTTTTTGTGTTTAAAGCCATTAGAAAGAGTGTGTGACTGGCCATATATGTGGCAAAATATTTTTTCTGAAGTATCTACAATGCGATGAATCACAGGGACGACCAGTTAATTCTTACAACGTAACGGATAAAGTCAGTAATAACCAGACTAGCCTAGACAACCGATATCGATTGTAGTTACCTCAGAAAATGAAATACGCAGAAACATCTCCTCCCAAACATACATTTTTTTCTTTACATGGAAACAAATGTTCGATATAATAAATATAGGAACACAAGTTCTTGTATCGGAGTTGATCTTATTATGCAAATGCACCTTATAGGCTCAATGGATATGGCTGCTTTTCAGACAGAAGAAGATTGTGAGAAGTTCTTAATGAAAAGTCGTTGGGCTCATGGGTTCTACTGTCCAAGATGTGATCATGAAAATTTTTATCAAGTGAAGACGCGCAATTTACTTGAGTGTAAGGAATGCGGTACACAAATATCGATAACATCTGGTACCATCATGCATAAATCTAAGCTGCCTTTATTGCTTTGGTTTAAAGCCATTCGTTTGTTGATCGAAGATAAGATGAGCTATTCAATCCCAGCGTTTGCAGATTTACTTGGCGTGAATTATCGTACAGCTAAGTTGATGTTGGAGAAGCTTCAACTAGCGCTACATAAACAGTATGTACGCAAGGGCAATAAAAAGTTCCTTAAATCAACAAAAGAGGCCTTGGAAGAAGCAAATGAAGAGCAGCAGAGTGAAGTGAGAATTGTCAAACAAAAGAAGTGTACGAGTAGCTTAGCAAGATTCCTGTTTAAGACCCGTAGAAACGTTAGATATTCAGAACACGTTATATTCACTAAATGGATGGATGCCTGTTTTTCTGTCTATTTATACCCTCATTTTTTAGGGTATTTTCAGGTTGTCTGATGCGATATTTGATGTATTGTGTAGAATCTCAATAAAAAAAGCCCAATCACGAAAAACGTGATCAGGCTTCGTATAGCAAATCTAATATTTACTCAACGATAAGTGTTGTTTTCATATTTGCATGTCCAGATCCGCACATGACGGAGCAGGTGATTGGGAATGAACCTGTTTTATCTGGTGTAAAGGTAGCAGTTTTATTGCCATTGTTGAGGTTAATACCGAACTCTTTAATGGATGCGCCGTGAATACCTTGGGAATTATCAAGTGTAATTGTTACGGATTCACCTTTTTTGATTCGATATTCAGTCTTATCAAATTGAAAATTTGTAGCTTTGAGGACGACTTGTTGTCCTCCGGCAGCAGCTTGGGTAGTTGCAGCTGGTGAAGCAGAAGCAGCAGTAGTTGCAGCTGCTGTTGGTGATGAAGCTGGTTTAGTAGTAGCTTGTGTAGTTGAGGCTGGTGTAGCTGTTGCTGCAGCTTCCGATGTCTTGGAGTCTTTGTTTCCACATGCTGTGATGGCAATAATAACTGCTAGTCCCATCAGAAGAATCGTAAGTTTTTTCATGGGTTCCCCTCCATATACATAATGATATCAATCACTATTGTACACGACGTTTTTCCAAAATACAGTGACAAACTAGTGAAAAACATAGAAAAGATCGGCCCGGCGATTAAAAACGCAGCAGGCCGATCTTTTTTGGGCTTTACCTTGGCTGTCAGTTATGGAAACTGACAGGTTTTTATCGACGATCTTCTCTACCTGTGATCCCTTGCTCGAAAGGGGTTTTCACTGGAATGAACAAGTCGATGATCCCAATGACTAAAGCAGCTAAAATGGCACCTATCATGCTCGTAGATACATTGGTCACAATGAATTGAGCGGCCCAAATGACTAATGCGCTCACAATAAACCCTACGATACCTCTGCCAAACGGTGTGATTTGTTTACCGAAGACCCCTTCAATGATCCACGCCGCGATGGCAATGACGAGTGCCAAGAAAAAAGCGCTCCAAAACCCACCGACCTTAAATCCCGGGACTAACCAGCTTACAAACATTAAAACCAAAGCTGAAACAATAAACCTTACCAGATGTCCAAGAAGATGCATGTCGTGAACCTCCTTCTTTATGCTTTGATTGTGACGATTTGCAATTCCTTGGCAGAGGAGTAGATGCATGAGCTTAGTGTGTCCATAATTGAGATATTTATGGTGGGGAGAATCTTCCATATAATCATAGTCTCCATAGCTAATCGGGTTCAAATTGGTTTATAATATAGGGTAGAGAAAAGAGGTTGGGAACTTTGAATCCGAAAATTATAAAAACATTAGAATATCAGAAGATTTTACATAAAGTAGCTCATCATGCTTCGACATCACTTGGAAAAGCAGCAGCAGAGCAGCTTGAGCCCAAAGGGGACTTTGAACTCGTCAAGCTACGTCTGCAGGCAACAGATGAGGCTGTAAATGTAGAGCGTCTTAAAGGAAATGCCCCTTTCGGCGGCATCAGAGATATTCGCTCTGCTTTGCATAGAGCGCGTATCGGAGGGATGTTGAATCCTACAGAACTCCTGGAGATTTCAACAACGATGTTTGGAACACGTAGATTGAAGCGATTTGTCCTGGCTGTTCATGAGGAATATGCGATACCGATGTTGAAGTCGCAAGTGGAATTATTGACAGAGAACAAGCAATTAGAGGATAAAATCAATAGCTGTATCGATGAAAATGCGGTTGTCGTAGATGGAGCAAGTCCTGAACTGGGGAGAGTACGAAGTGAGCTTCGAACAGGCGAAGCAAGAGTTCGTGAGAGATTGGAACAGATGATTCGCAATTCTTCCGTTCAGAAAATGCTTCAAGATGTGCTCATTACGATACGTAATGACCGGTTTGTAATTCCGGTGAAAGCGGAATACCGTTCCAGCTTCGGCGGGATGATTCATGATCAATCGGCTTCTGGTGCGACACTTTATATTGAACCGGATACCATTGTGCAATTGAATAATAAAATTCGTGAACTCAAGTTTAAAGAAGAAGCTGAGATTGAGAAAATTTTGCGTGCATTGACTGAGCTGGTTGCCGAGCAGGTGGAAGTGCTTGTTTTGGATGTGGATCAGCTGGCAGAGCTTGATTTTACGTTTGCCAAAGCGGGATTGGCTAGAGAGCTAAAGGCAACGATGCCAAGATTGAATGACCGCGGCTTCATTAAAATCAAAAAGGGAAGACACCCGCTAATTGCAGCTGATGTTGTCGTGCCGCTTGATTTGGAGCTGGGCAACGACTTCTCACAAATTATCGTAACAGGGCCGAATACAGGGGGGAAGACAGTATCCCTTAAAACAGTTGGTCTTCTTAGCCTAATGGCGATGTCAGGACTTTTTGTTCCTGCGGAGGAAGGGACGCAATTGTGTGTATTCGATGCCATTTATGCGGATATTGGCGATGAACAAAGCATTGAACAAAATTTGAGTACTTTTTCGAGTCATATGACGAATATCATTAGTATTTTGCGGGATATGACGCCGAAGAGCTTAGTACTGCTCGATGAGTTAGGCGCGGGTACAGATCCTGCAGAAGGATCTGCCTTGGCGATCTCGATTTTGGACTACATTCATCAGATTGGCTGTCGCATCATCGCAACAACGCACTATTCTGAACTGAAAGCATATGCTTATCAAAAGGCTGGTACGATCAACGCGAGCATGGAGTTTGATATCCAAACGTTGAGCCCGACTTATCGTTTGCTTGTAGGTGTACCTGGACGTAGTAACGCGTTCGCGATCGCTGAGCGGCTTGGACTATCTCGACGTATTATTGAGCATGCTCGCACACAAGTTGGCGAGGAAGATCAGCGTGTGGAGTCTATGATTGCTTCTCTTGAGGAGAATCGTTTGATTGCAGAATCGGAGCGAAACGCTGCGGCAGAGATCCGCAAAGAAGCAGAAGCGATGCGCAAATCGTTAGAGGCGCAACAGCTCAAGTTCGACGAGCAGCGTGATAAGCTGCTGGAGAAAGCAGAGCGCGATGCGCGTGAGGCCGTTATTAAAGCTCGTCGCGAAGCGGACGAAGTGATTGCCGATCTTCGCCGCATGGCGCAAGAGGAAAAGGGTGGTGTTAAGGACCACCGTCTAGTGGAAGCAAAACGGCGTCTTGATCAAGCGACGCCAGAGCTGCGCAGCAAGCAAGTTCGCGCGTTGAAGAAGCGCCCTGAGCAGATTGAAGCAGGAGATGAAGTACGCGTCATCTCACTGGGTCAAAAGGGGCACGTGGTTGATTTAGTAGGGACAACAGAAGCGAATGTACAGTTGGGCATCATGAAGATCAAGGTGCAGCTATCCAATCTGGAGAAGACAGGCAACGCACCACAGCCTAAACAACAGCAGAAAACAGCAACTACCCTCAAACGTACACGTGATGACAATGTTAAAATGGAATTGGATATGCGCGGAATGAATATGGAGGAAGCGATGATCGAAGCTGATCGATTCTTGGATGAGTCCTTCTTGAGTAATTTTGGGCAAGTGTATTTAATTCATGGCAAAGGGACAGGTGTGCTGCGGACAGGGATGCAGGACTATTTGCGCCGTCATAAGCACGTAAAAAGCTATCGTATGGGTAATTACAATGAAGGCGGAGCTGGGGTTACAGTCGTCGAATTGAAATAAGTTTAAATTTTTCATCCTTTTTGAAACTCATTCTCTGGTGTTGCGTATGAAATAGGTATAAAAGAGTAATAAACCTTAGGAGGAATTTTAAAATGGGAATTTTCAAAAGACTTCGTGATATGACTATGGCATCCATCAATGATTTATTGGATAAGGCAGAAGATCCTGTCAAAATGCTAAATCAGTTCTTGCGTGATATGGAAGAAGATATTATGGAAGCAGAAGCTGCAGTTGCGAAGCAAATTGCTATCGAGAAGAAATTCAAACTGCAAGTTGAAGAGTCCGAAGAAATGGTTACCAAACGTACAGAGCAGGCTATGAAGGCCCTCGAAGCAGGGAATGAAGATTTGGCCCGCCGCGCACTAGCAGATAAGAAAGAGCATCAAGGTCGTTACGATGAGTTGAAACGTCAATATGATCTTGCTAAAACGAATGCAGATCAGCTTCGTGCTCAATTGACAGAAATGAAAGACGAGTTCACGAAAATGAAAAACAAAAAGGATTTGTTGATTGCTCGTGCAGAAACAGCGAAAGCACAGAAACAAATCAACCAAGCTATGTCTGGCTTCGGTACTGACAATGCTGCTAAAGGCTTCGATCGCATGAGTGAAAAAGTGCTTCAAATGGAAGCTGAAGCGCAAGCAAGTGGAGAAATTCGTGCGAAAAGCCGCAGCCTAGACGACGAATTAGATAAGCTAGGCGCAAGTAGCAGCGGAATTGACGATGAGCTCGCTGCAATGAAAGCAAAGCTTGCTGAAAAAAAACAATCCTAATGTTATACTAGTTGTACCTGCGAGAGACTGAGTCATACTCAGTCTCTACTACCATATATAGGGATTAAGGGATCTTTAATCGAGTTAAAGTCTCTCTACTTGTGTAAAGGAAGGCAGGAGATGATATGAACGAAGAGGTGGATGTCTTGTTAAGTAACCCGTATTTATCAACGCTTGCATTTTTTGCTGTAGCAGTAGTCGCGCTAGTTGTTTTTCTTACCATCTTTGAAATGGTTACGAAGTATGACGATTGGGCTGAAATTAAAAAAGGTAATTTATCGGTAGCCATGGCAACCGGCGGGAAAATTTTTGGGATTTGTAACTTGTTCCGTTTTGCCATTTTAAACAATGACACCATGATTCACTCTCTCGTTTGGGCTGGCTATGGCTTCTTGCTGTTGTTGGTTGCCTACTTTATTTTTGAATTCCTCACCCCTTACTTCAAAATCGATGAGGAAATTAAGAAGGATAACCGCGCTGTAGGTTTCTTGTCTTTAACGCTATCTGTCTCCTTATCCTATGTGGTTGGAGCATGTGTAACTTAGTATCATACATAGTTTTGGAGGCTTAAACAATGAAATACCTGTGGGGAACCTTGTTTGCTATCGCACTTGTGTTTGTAGCAGCAGGGGTTTATTATGTATGGAAATATGCATGAATGCAATTAGGTGGAGGATTTCGCAATGAGCAGCAATGAAGAAGTTGTATGTCCGTGGTGCCAAACAGAGATCGTTTGGGATCCGGAGATTGGACCTGAAGACGAGTGTCCACATTGTTTTAATGAATTGAGTGATTACCGCAGCATTGATCTAAAGGTGAAGCAAACGGGTCAAAAGCTGCGCTTCAATGAACAGGAGTATGTTGAATCGGATGAGGATTTATCATTGGCTTGGGATGATTCCGACGAGCCGCTTGATAAGTACGGCGAAAAGGTTCAACAGCTGACGGATGAACAGGAAGAAGCGCCAGAGTGCTCGAATTGTCATGAGTTCATGCTCCATGCTGGAACGGAAGTGACAAGCGAAGCTTCCTTCACGCCGAATATTCCGAAGACGCTAGGAAGTGCGTTCCTAACAGGACCATTCACGTCGGATGTGTATGTGTGCCCTTCATGTTTTAGAGTGGAAAAAGTGCTCTCTGACACAGATCGTTTGCTGATGGTGGAACGAATTAAATCAGAAAAATAGGATTAAATAGAAACCGAGTCCAGATGGATTCGGTTTTTTACTTGCATTTGCCTCATATTTTCACTCCAAAGGGGAAGCTTAACAAAAGCCAATACTCACACTTAGGTAGGAGGAGGAGAATGCAAAGTCATCAACCGAACGTGAAAAGCAAAGGGAGGCTGGATGCTCAGGCGATCCTTTTGCTTATTGTTCTTGCGTTATTCGGCGGAGCGAATGCTTTATCAGGCACATTTGTCGGCGTTTATTTGTGGAAAGCGAAAAATGATTTTACATTAATTGGCTGGTTTACTCTGACGACTCATTTGACCATGGCGATTACCTTCTGGTTAGCTGGCAAGTGGGTGAAAGAACACAATAAAATGATTTGTTTGCGTTTAGGTGTTTCCATATCCGCTTGTTTCTACATGCTGGTTCTCTGGTTGGGGACGAGCAGTGTCCATTATTTCGTTTGGTTAGGTTTAGTACAAGGGATCTCCGTAGGCTTCTTCTGGCTAGCATTTAACGTCGTTTACTTCGAAGTGACGGATCCAGACAACCGAGATCGATTCAATGGTTGGGTTGGCCTTCTAGGTGCTTTTGCCGGCATCATTGCTCCGTGGATTTCAGGTTTTCTCATTGTCAGTTTAGGTGATGGACCAGGTTATCGCCTCATCTTTTCAATCTCACTAGGCATATTTGTACTAGGCGTGGTGATTAGTTTTTTTCTGAAAAAGAGAAAGTTGAGCGGCACTTACGAGTGGCTGCTCCCATTGCGGATACTTAGGCAACCTACAACACCCTGGAGGCGAGTGAGTTTGGCTTTACTTTTTCAGGGCGTACGTGAGGGTGTATTTGGTTTTATGATTGGGCTACTGGTGTACATATCCACGTCAAGTGAAGCAAGCCTAGGCAATTTCGCTCTAATTACGTCATCCGTTGCGCTAGTTAGCTTCTGGGCAGCAGGTCGATTCATCAGGCCGTCTTTCCGCAAAATGAGCATGTTCATTGGCTCTGTAATGGTCGTTCTCGTCATTTTGCCGTTCTTTTGGAAAGTAACGTACAGCACCTTGTTGATGTTCGGGATCGGATCTGCACTCTTTTTCCCTATGTACTCTATCCCTATGGTTTCAGTTGTCTTTGACTTAATTGGCTCGGATGATGAAAGTGCAAAACAAAGGGAAGAATACATCGTTCTGCGGGAACTGTCTTTGAATGTGGGGCGGGTATGCGGTGTGTTGTTATTTATCTGTGTGATCTCATGGAGCAAAGAGCCGCTGGTGATTAACATACTGCTGTTGGTGATCGGAAGCTCAACCTTCTTCTCCTGGGTGTTTATAAGAAATAAGTTGCCTGTAACCAAGTCTTGACAGGGACTGGGTTTCCACATGAAAATGTGAATATTATCATTGTGGGATGAGGAGGGGGCACGAATGTCCAAAAAGATGGTTAACAGCATCACAGAGCTAATCGGAGATACCCCCGCGGTACGGATTAACCGTTTGGTGGATGGGGAAGCTGCTGAGCTGTACGTGAAGCTGGAGTACTTCAATCCAAGTGGAAGCGTGAAGGATCGGGCTGCATGGAATCTCATTGATCAAGCTGAGAAATCAGGAATGCTTCAGCCAGGAGCGACAATTATTGAGCCTACCAGCGGAAATACGGGGATTGGACTTGCAATGAACGCGGCGGCTAAGGGCTATAAGGCCATTTTGATTATGCCGGATAATATGAGTAAAGAGCGCATCAATATTTTGAAGGCTTATGGAGCCGAAGTCGTGCTGACGCCAGCCGCTTTACGGATGCCTGGTGCCATTGCGAAGGCTATAGAGTTGCGGGATCAAATTCCCGGCAGCTTTATTCCACAGCAATTTGAAAATCCAGCCAATCCAAGTATTCATCGGGTCACGACTGCACCTGAAATTTTGCAGCAAATGGAAGGCCGTTTAGATGCGTTTGTTGCCACTTCGGGTACGGGGGGGACGATTACTGGGACGGGTGAAGTACTTCGGGAACAACTGCCGAATATTCAAATATACGTCGTTGAGCCTCAAGGATCACCTGTGCTTTCCGGTGGAAGTCCCGGGCCTCATAAGCTAGTGGGGACTAGCCCAGGCTTTGTTCCAGCAATTTTGAACACCAGCATCTATGATGAAATTGTACAGGTGTCCGATGAGGACGCGCTTCAAACGATGAGGGATTTGGCGAGCAAGGAAGGCATCCTCGTCGGTCCGTCTGCAGGAGCATCGGTATGGACAGGCATTCAGGTTGCAAAGAAGCTTGGTGCAGGAAAACGAGTGATCTGTATTGCACCGGATACGGGTGAACGTTATTTAAGTATGGATCTTTTTTAACCAAATATAAGGTGAATATGGCAATCAAAAGTCACTTGGAGAGTCATCCAGTGGCTTTTTATTTTGCCTATAGAAGTGGAATTTTCAAATATATATAAATATTCTGCCTTTCTCAGCGATCAGTAATTGAATTAGGACAGTGATTCATTGTAAGATGAATGGATGAATGAAACATATTTCAGAAAGGTAGGTTTAACCATGGATACTTTGAAGCTTAAAATTCTCGAATTACTAAAGGAAGACGCCCGCAGGAGCGCGGATCTGATCGCCACCATGTTAGATACGGCGGAGGCCGAAGTTGCGCGAGCGATAAGCGAGATGGAAGCGGATAAGGTCATCGTCAAATACGCGACAGTCGTAAACTGGAGCAAAGTAGATGACGAGAAGGTTACTGCCCTAATTGAAGTGCAAATTACGCCGGAGCGCGGGCGCGGGTTTGATGCGATTGCGGAACGGATCTATTTATATCCGGAAGTCAAATCGGTTTATCTCATGTCAGGAGCGTATGATTTGCTCGTCGAGATTGAGGGCAGCTCGCTGAAGCAGGTTGCTTCTTTCGTTTCCAATAAGCTATCGCCAATTGATCGAGTTCTCTCCACGAAAACGAATTTTATTTTGAAAAAATACAAACAAGACGGCATTATTTTCGAAGATCAGGAAGATGATCATCGGATGCTTGTGTCGCCGTAAGGAAGAGGTAGCGCCATGATCAAGGATGAGACAACGATTCAAACAAGTAAAAAATCCATGCAGGATTACCTCGCTCCTGCCGTGCGTGAGATGAAGCCGTCTGGCATTCGGAAGTTTTTTGATCTCGTAAGCAATAGCAAAGAGGATATTATTTCACTTGGTGTTGGCGAACCGGATTTCTCCACGCCTTGGCACGTTCGTGAAGCGGCTGTTCACTCCTTGGAGCGCGGCAGAACCAAATATACGCCAAACTCTGGGATCCCGGAGCTGCGCGAAGCGATTGCGAACTATTTGTATACGTCATTTAAAGTGAAATATGAGCCATCGAATGAAGTGCTCGTTACGGTTGGCGGCAGTGAAGCGATTGATCTTGCTCTTCGCTCACTGATTACACCGGGGGATGAAATTCTGATTCCTGAGCCTTGTTATATTTCTTACTCTCCCATCACAGCTATTAGTGGCGGGGTGCCCGTTGGTATCGAAACGTTTGCGAAGGATCAGTTTAAGCTAACGGAAAAGGCGCTTCGTGATGCGATTACGCCAAAATCCAAAGTATTAATCCTCTGCTACCCAAGCAATCCAACTGGCGGTATTATGTCCTATGAGGACTGGCTGCCGATTGCTAAAGTTGTTGAAGAACATGATCTGATCGTTATTTCTGATGAGATTTATGCAGAGCTAACATACGGTCAGAAGCATGTGAGCTTTGCCGCGGTTCCGGGAATGCAGGATCGGACGATTCTAGTTAGCGGATTCTCCAAGGCGTTCGCGATGACAGGCTGGCGGATGGGGTATGCTTGCGGTCACCGAGAGCTGATCTCAGCAATGACCAAGATTCACCAGTACACAGTCATGTGCGCTCCTGTCATGGGCCAAGTAGCCGCGCATGAAGCGTTGACGAATGGATTGGAAGAGAAGGATCGGATGATCGAATCTTACAATCAACGGAGACGGCTGGTTGTTAAAGGCTTCCGTGAAGTAGGACTTGAATGTCATGAACCACAGGGCGCATTCTATGCGTTCCCAAGTATTGTGGCGACAGGCCTGACTTCTGACGAATTTGCGCAGCGTCTCTTGTACGAAGCTAAGGTTGCTGCTGTGCCTGGGGATGTTTTTGGATTGGGCGGAGAAGGTTTCCTGCGTTGCTCTTATGCCTACAGTGTTTCTCAACTCAATGAAGCTTTAGAAAGAATTGGTAAATTCTTAAGGAAATTATAACTTTTGTGATTAATTTTGTAACATTTTCATATATTCATAGGCGGCGAAAACTGGTATTCTTATAGTAAGGAGGGATGAGCATGGCTTTTATGGAATATCAGCTTACTAACTTTCAAAAGCAATTTCAAATTCGCGAGCAAGAGTTCGGACAGCGTTGGCTGACCAGACATGCCAAGAAGCAAAATTCCCTAAACTTACTTGAAGAAGAAATCAACACGTTGCGGCGTAAAATGGAACAGATGGTCATGGAAGGAAAAGAAATGACATCTGATGCAGTTGTTGAATTAAGCACAATGCTGGATCTAAAAATAAACGAATATATGGCAGCTGGAAAGAAAAGTCGGTGAAAACCGACTTTTCTGGCGACTATCGATAAGAGAGAGCAATGACGGAGGGAAATACGTACATGAAGGCGAAATGGCTACTCGTTGTATTGCTAGGCATGATGCTGACGCTGACGGCTTGTGGAGGTCCGAAAGCAGATGTTTCCATATTTATTATGGGACCTAATGGTTTCCCAAGCGAAGCGGCGGAGAAAATGGAAACTTCTTTGAAACTTAAGATAGGGGAACTTCCGACAGTGAAGCTGAATACATCTCCTATTTTTTCAATGGAAAAAATGATTGTTGAGCTAGCAGCTGGTGGTAACGGGATCTTCATCTTGGGAGAAGAGCAGTTCAAAGGCTTGAGCAACCAAGCGGGGTTCGTTTCTTTAGATAACACGATTAATCCTGCAGATTACCCTGACGGGGTTATCGAAATTAAAGAAGAAGGCAAAGCGGCTGAAAAACATTTATATGGCATCCCATTGAACGGGAATAAATGGATGAAAGAGCAAGGCTATGAAGGAAAAGGGCTGTACGCGTTCATTCCTCAGAATGCTCCGAAAATGGACGAGTCCTTGAAAGTCCTTAAAATCATTGCGGAAAAGTAAGAGAACGTCTATAATCGACAAATAGTTGATCGTATAATTTGCAATCATAGGTTCTCATAAGCTTCTTGGAAGGTTATGAGTTTAGGGGAAGCCGGTTCAAATCCGGCACGGTCCCGCCACTGTAATTCAGTCTTGCGAAAGTCTGGAGAGTCAGGATACCTGCCTATGATGCCGTTACAACATCCTTCGAGGAAAAGGATCGCGTTAAATCAGGAAGCAGCGTAAGCATGTGCGTTGCCCAATACCGCGATTTATCGTCTCCTTCGTTCCTAGTGAACAAGGGGACTTTTTTGTTTACATAAGATTGGATCGAAAATGATGAAGTAGAAAGAGGGTTTATTAGATGATACAAACTAGGATCAAAAAGGGGCTTATTTTAACATTAGCGTTTGCAACAGCTATTTCTTTAGCAGCTTGCGCAAAAAAGGAAACCGAAATCTCGGATCCTTCCAAGCTTGGCGGTGAGGGGACGAAGGCACCGACAACAGCAACAACATCAGCACCAGTCACAGCGAAGAAAACGACATATCCTTTGAAAGTGAAGGATGCAACGGGGAAAGAATTTACTTTTGACAAGGCGCCAGAGCGTATCGCCTCGGTTTCCCCAGCAGAGACAGAAGCGCTGTTTGCAATAGGACTTGACGCCAATATCGTCGGTGTATCTGATTTCGATGATTATCCAGAAGCGGCTAAATCGAAGCCGAAACTGGGAAGTATCACGAAACCGAACATGGAGGCCGTTATTGCTTCCAATGCATCGCTTGTCATAACAGGTGTATCCATGAGCGCAGAGTCGGTCCAGAAGCTGCGTGATTTAAATATTAATGTTTTTAAAGTTGAGCCGAAGACGCTAGATGACGCCATTACTAATATTCAAACGTTTGGACTTATTACGGATCATCAGGAGCAAGCGGATAAAATTGTTGCTAAAATGAAAGCAGATCGTCAAAAGGTTGTAGATGCTGTGAAAGACGTGAAGCAGCCGAATAAGAAGAAAGTATATATGGAATTTGCCCCAGGCTGGACTGTGGGAAGCGGAGAGTTCATGGATGAACTGATTACGCTCGCAGGTGGCGTTAACGTAGCTAGCGATAAAGCAGGTTGGTACGAAATCAGCGAGGAGAAGATCATTCAACAGAATCCAAACGTGATTTTGTTTGCAAATGGAATCGTGGACTTCAAAAGCAAGAAGCCGTTAGAAGAAATCATTCGTACGCGCGGTGGTTGGGATGCCATTGATGCCGTAAAAAATAAACGCGTGATAGGGCTCGACCAAAACTTGGTAAGCCGCCCAGGTCCGAGATTGACGGACGGTTTATTGGAAATGGCGAAAGGGATTTATCCTGAACTGGTGAAATAATGAAAAGAAAATTGATGCTAGGGGGAGGAGTAGGAGTTATACTCCTTCTTCTTTCTATTGTGGTGAGTTTATCCATTGGCTCAGCCCAGCTTCCCATTTCACATATTGTGGGGATCTTGGCGAAGCATCTTCCGTGGATTGGGAGTCATATCGAAGTAAACTGGCCGGAAACTTCCGAGCAAATCATGAATAAAGTACGAATCCCGCGTGTGCTGCTAGGCATACTTGTTGGGGCTGTGCTTTCCATCGCAGGCGCTGGTTTTCAAGGGGTTTTACGCAACCCGCTAGCTGACCCCTACTCGCTTGGCGTTTCTTCAGGTGCTTCCGCAGGGGCTGCTTTTGTTATTTATTTTGGGCTGCAATTCTCCTTGTTTGGGCAATGGTCGATCCCGATACTGGCTTTTGTGACGGGGCTAATTTCCCTGTTTCTGGTCTTAAAGCTGGCGATGATTGAAGGGAAGCTGAAAATGGAGACGCTGATTCTTTCTGGTGTTGTGATGCAAGCTTTTCTAGGTGCGTTCGTGTCCTTCTTGGTATCCATTTCCAATCAAACGATTAATGAGATTATTTTTTGGCTGATGGGAAGTCTAGCGATGCGAGGATGGTCATATACGTATATGATTTCACCGTATCTATTGATTGGTCTAGTCGTTCTGCTAAGCTATGCGAGATCGTTAAATCTGCTTGCATTAGGTGAGCGTCAGGCGGCTCATCTCGGTGTTCATGTGGAGCGTACCAAGGTGATTGTGCTGATCGCTTCTACCTTGATTACAGCTGCAGCCGTATCTGTGGCGGGGGTAATCGGCTTCGTTGGATTGATCGTACCGCATTTAGTTCGAATGTTGGTTGGTCCCGACTATCGATTGATTATTCCTTTATCCGCCATTGGCGGAGGGATTTATGTGTTATGGGCAGACACCTTAGCTCGCACGCTGCTTAGTCCTACGGAAATTCCGCTCGGTGTGATAACGGCGTTTCTGGGTGCGCCATTTTTTGCCTACCTGCTCCATAAAGATAAGAAAACGTTAAGAGGTTGATCACGATGATTAAAGTGGAGCAGCTCGGTCAGAGTTTTCATGAACAAATAGTTTTGGACCGGATTAGCTTTGAGGTTCGGCAGGGGGAGTTTTTTGGGATTATTGGACCCAATGGCAGCGGTAAATCTACCTTGCTTCGACTTCTCTCCGGCATGGATCCAGTTCGACAAGGGCATGTGACGGTAAAAGGAAAGCCAGTTTCCTCGTATTCGCGAAAAGAACTGGCTAGATGGCTCGCTGTGCTTCAGCAGGATGCATTACCCCCCGTTGGCTTCACGGTTCGTGAAGTTGTGGAGATGGGACGCTACCCGTTTCAAAATTGGCTTGGCGAGGATACAGCTGAGGCAGATGGGCTTATCGATGCGATCCTTGCAAAGCTCGAACTGGAAGCGTTTGTCGATCGTACAATCGAGCGTTTAAGTGGAGGAGAACGTCAGCGGGTAGCGTTAGCGAAAGTGATGGCGCAGCAGCCTAGTTTGCTTATGCTGGATGAGCCTACGACCTTTTTGGATATCGGTTATCAAATACAGATGATGGATTATATTCGCAGCTGGCAGCAAGAGTCAGAGCTTACGGTCGTTGCTGTGCTGCATGACTTGAATTTGGCGGCGCAATATTGCACGCGATTGATGATTGTGCATGAGGGTCGAGTGACTGCCATCGGAACACCGAAAGACATTATTACGAGTGAACGAATTGCCGAAGTGTACGGCACAGAGCCGATTGTACTGAAGCACCCTGTGAGCGAGGCGCCGCAGATTTTATTACAACCAAGGAAATAATGAAGAGCCGGAGGATGACGATAATGAACAGACTACATACCTTGATTAACGCGATTGAGCCCATCCATCAGGAGGTGGCACTGCAGGCGAATGACCATCTGAACCAATTGACCAAGCCGCAGGGCAGCTTAGGTAAGCTGGAGGATATCGCACGACAAGTCGCAGGAATTACAGGCGAAGTGATGCCTACTTTTGATAAAAAAGCCGTTATCGTCATGGCTGGTGACCATGGTGTTTGTGAGGAAGGCATCAGTGCCTTCCCAGCAGCAGTAACGCCACAAATGGTGCTCAATTTCTTGTATGGCGGGGCTGCAGTTAATGTTCTAGCTAGACACGCTGGAGCTGATGTGGTTTGTGTCGATATGGGGGTCAATGCAGAGCTGGAGCACCCGAAACTCGTCTCGCGCAAAGTAAGAATGGGTACGCGCAATATGGCGAAGGAAGCGGCGTTAACGCTAGAAGAGACGATTCAGGCGATAGTGGCGGGCAGCGAGATTGTGGACGATTTGGTGGCAAAAGGCTACCGACTTTTCGCCACGGGCGAAATGGGTATTGGGAATACAACGGCAAGTGCGGCGATTTTATGCGCATTGACGGGGTTAGACACTGGCCTTGCTGTGGGCCGTGGAACGGGGATTGATGATGCGACTTGGCTGCATAAGCAGTCGGTTGTGAATAGGGCGCTAACAGTGAATGGGCTGATTGGCGTGAATGAGGGCTCAAGCGCCGAATATGCGCTTGAAGTTTTAAGAAAGGTCGGCGGCTTGGAGATCGCCGGGCTTGTTGGGGTGATCCTGGGAGCGGCGAAGCATCGCTGCCCGGTTGTCGTCGACGGCTTCATCTCGTCGACAGCGGCGCTTGTGGCGAGCCGATTAGCTCCGCTAAGCGCGTCTTACATGCTCGCCTCGCACTTATCGCAGGAGCAGGGACATACGAAGCTGCTCGAGTCGGTTGGCCTCGCAGCGATGCTGCAAATGGATATGCGGCTCGGCGAAGGCACGGGAGCTGTGCTTGTATTCAACCTGATCGATGCCGCAGGCAAGATCATGAAAGAAATGGCGACATTCGAAAGCGCAGGCGTGTCGCGAGGGTAAGTACATGAGGGAAGGAGGCGGACACGATGGCGGTCCTGGTAACGGGCGGAGCGCGCAGCGGCAAGAGCTCCTTCGCAGAGAAGCTGGCGATGCATCGCAGCAAGCAGGGGGTTTACATCGCGACCTCCCACATCTACGATGAGGAAATGAGGGAGCGGGTGGGGCTGCACCAGCAGCAAAGGCTTCTCGCGGGTTTCCCTTGGGAAACTCGGGAGGAGCCGTATGCGCTGCGGGCTTGTCTCGAGCAGCTCCACGAGAGCGGCGAGGGAGCTGTGGTGTTGGTCGACTGCCTCACCCTGTGGCTGACGAATTGGCTGCTCTTCTACGAGAAGGAGAGCGAGGTCATTCAGCTCGTAACGAAGCAAATCGATGAGCTCGTGAATGCCGTGTCCTCCTACAGTGGACAACTTATCTTGGTCACGAATGAAGTTGGTGACGGCATCGTGCCGGTGTACCGGCTAGGTCGTCAATTTAGAGATTTGGCTGGACGGATGAATCAGCGATTAGCTGAAGTCTGTCAGCAGGTATTTCTCGTTACAGCGGGGATTCCGATCGAACTAAAGAGCAGAGCCTATGTTTTAGACTAAAAGTTGCTTGATGCAAGTATAGAAGGGTGATGCCCTTATGTGGATATATACATGGCAGGAAATCGTCGGGATGACAGCCGCTGCGATCATATTGGATTGGCTGATTGGTGATCCGAAATGGCCCACTCATCCTGTAATTATCATTGGCCGTTGGATTCGTTGGGTGGAGGGGCGGCTCTATCCAAAAGGTCAAAGCGTAAGAGCGTTGCAATGGAAGGGTGCCCTGCTAACACTTTCAACGATCACACTAAGCTTTCTAGTCGTTCTTGTGCTTGTACATTTCGCGAACGATGTTCATCGCTGGTTGGGTTACGCCGTGTCGACGTGGCTGATCTCCACGACGGTGGCGATCAAAGGCTTAAAAGATGCCGCGTATCTGGTCTACAATCCGCTGCGGGAAGGCAATCTCGCGGATGCTCGCAAGTACACCGGCTACATCGTTGGCCGGGATACAGATGCGCTCCACGAGCCGGAGCTCACGCGAGCCGTCGTGGAGACGGTCGCGGAGAACATCGTGGACGCGGTCATCGCGCCCTTGTTCTACGCGCTCATCGGCGGTGCGCCGCTGGCGATGCTATACCGTGCATCGAATACGTTGGATTCGATGGTCGGTTACCGAAATGACAGATACCGTCATTTCGGCACCGCGTCGGCCCGCTGGGACGACGCCATGAACTGGATCCCGGCGCGGCTGACCGGGCTCCTGCTCATTCTCGTGGCCCTGGCGAAGCCGGGCCTCTCAGCCTCGCGCGCAGCGGCGGCGATTCGCCGCTTCGCGCATCTACACCCCAGCCCGAACAGCGGGATCCCGGAGTCGGCGGTTGCCGGAGCACTCGGGATCGAGCTTGGCGGGCTGAACGCCTATGGCGGCGCTGCTAGTGAGCGCGCCCGCCTGGGCTGGCCGCTGCGGCCGCGGACGCAGCAGGATATTGTGCACGCCGTGGGCATGCTTTACGGCGTCAGTTATGTAGTGATGGGAGGACTCCTGTGCGTCATACTCATACTTTGGTAGACTGGCTGCGAGCTGTCACAGCAGCCTTTCAATTCCTAACACGTCTGCCGATTCCAGTGCAGATTGACTATACCGAGCGCGTCTTTCAGCGCAGCTCCATATTTTACCCTCTTGTTGGCGCCGTAATCGGCGTCATCCTTTTAACCGCCGGAGAAGGACTCTCCCATGTAGTACCGACCATGCCAGCAGCTGTCTTGCTCTTAACGATCTGGGTAGTTCTCACTGGCGGACTTCATCTCGATGGCCTCATGGATACGGCAGATGGCATACTGAGTCACCGACCTCGCGAGCAAATGCTTGAGATCATGAAGGATAGCCGCGTGGGCGCAATGGGCGTGATTGTGTGTGTACTTCACTTGCTGCTAAAATTTTCATTGCTATACACCATGCTGGATGCAAACGATCTATATGAACAAGGAAGTTTGCTTATCCTGTTGGCGATCATCCCTGTGTGGAGCCGTTGGTTCATGGTTGCTGCCATTAAAAGTTGGCCATACGCAAGACCAAATTCCGGGTTAGGCAGCCTGTTCCGTGGCGTTAACTACAAGCATGTCGCTGTATCCTTCTTAGTAGCTCTGTTAACAACTACGCTTTTCATTACCTTCTCTAACCCAACCTCCTGGCCAAGCTGGAGCATCGTCTTAGGCTTCACGGCCATTACAATTGTTGCTGGGGCAGCTATCGCCGCCTACATCAGCAACAAACTTGGCGGCCTTACAGGAGATACCTACGGTGCTTTAAACGAGCTTCTGGAAAGCGTGCTTTTGCTCGGAGTTATCATCATCATTCACATGTAGAGCATGTAATCCTTAGAAGGAAAGGAATGAGCATTATGTTAGAGCGTTACGGACACGGTGGTGATCTGTGGACGGCGGCAGAAGCTTTTGGTCGGCCAAAGGAGCAGTTTCTAGATTACAGCTCGAACATGAACCCTCTCGGACCTCCCGAAGTGGTGAAAGTGATTTTGGCAGAGAGCTGGCGCGATATCGTCAAATATCCAGATCCGGCTGTTCGTGATTTACGCCGCAAGCTAGCGCAGAAATACGAGATCGATCCCGAGAGCATTTTAGTTGGAAATGGCGCAGCGGAGCTAATTGATCTCATCATTCGGGTGCTGAAGCCAAAAACGACAGGGCTTGCAAGGCCTTCTTTTAGCGAATATGAAGAAGCGGTGCACAAAACGGGTGGCAAGATAACGAATATCCCGTTACGTCCTCAGCATCAATTTGAACTGCAGTGGTCTGATCTCGAAGCCGCCTTGCCTGTTGCCGACTTGTTTTTCCTAGGGTCTCCGAACAATCCCACCGGTAAAGTTCTTCCACGCCCTTTATTGAATAATCTTCTCCACAGTCAGCGCAAGCTTGTACTTGATGAGGCTTTTATGGATTTTGTTCCTTCGGAGGCGGAGCATTCGCTGCTGAAGCTAGCTTCTACAAGTCACGATCTCAACGTGATTCGCTCCATGACGAAGTTTTACTCGATCCCGGGCATTCGTTTAGGTTTTATGGTAGCTCACCCCGATCTTATTAAGCAGCTGCGAGAGCAGCAGGTACAGTGGAGTGTGAATTATCTCGCGCAGCGCATAGGTGAAGCGGTTTTGGATGATGTGGTTTTTGAACAGTCGACAAGGGACTGGTTACAAACGGAGAAGCCTTGGCTCACCCAGCAGCTGGAAGGATTAGGATTGGAAGTCGTAGTGAGCGATGTGAATTTCCTACTATTCTCGTTTCCTGAGCCGACGGGGATTCATGTAAAGCAAGCTCAACAGCATTTGGGACATCAAGGTATTCTCATTCGTGATGCCTCGTTGTTTGAAGGGCTGAACGAACGCTACTGTCGCGTAGCTATTCGGCTTCGCGAGGATAACGAGCGTTTAGTTCAAGGTTTGCGAAATATGATGAGCGACTTAGCTAGGGATGGAGGTACAGACAGACCATGACTCAATCCAAAGTTCTAATGATTCAAGGCACAGCCTCAGATGTAGGCAAAAGCATTCTTACGGCGGCACTATGCCGAATTTTTGTTCAGGACGGCTTGTTGACTGCGCCTTTTAAATCACAAAATATGTCCCTTAACTCCTACATTACGTTCGATGGCAAAGAGATCGGCAGAGCGCAAGGCGTGCAAGCGGATGCGTGCCGAATCGTCGCCACGACAGACATGAACCCGATTCTGCTCAAGCCTAAGCAAGACATGGTCGCACAGGTTGTCGTACACGGGAAGCCCTATGCAGATTTGGATGCAAGAACGTACAGAGAATCCTATTTGCCACATGCGGAAACGATCGTAAAAGCGGCATTAGAACGACTTCGCAGCGACTATGACATGGTTGTGCTGGAAGGTGCGGGAAGTCCGGCTGAAGTCAATCTGAAGGATCGCGATATCGTTAACATGAGACTTGCTGGTTGGGCAGATGCACCAGTGCTCCTCGTGGCTGATATTGATCGTGGCGGTGTTTTTGCTTCCATTGTGGGAACACTTGAAATCTTGACTCCTGAGGAAAGAGATCGGGTAAAAGGCTTTATCATTAACAAATTTCGTGGCGATGTCAGCTTGCTGAAACCCGGTTTGGATTGGTTAGAAGAGCGCACAGGGATACCAGTTCTCGGTGTGATTCCCTATTTGCAGCAGCTCGGTATTGAGGATGAAGATTCCGCGTCCCTCGATTCCAAAAGAGCACAGCTCCGCAAAGTCGCCGCCCCTAAGCGCTCAGACCAACTGGACGTCGCCGTTATTCGCCTGCCTCGCCTTTCTAACTTTACGGATTTTGATCCGTTAGAAGAGGAATTGGATGTGCATTTTAGATATATCGAGCATCTCTCTGACTGGGGAGAGCCGGATGTGGTCTTACTTCCAGGAAGTAAGAATACGATGGAAGACTTGCATTATTTGAAGGAATCTGGCATAGCTGCGAGACTCGTTTCTTTTGCCCAAGATGAAAAAGGTTGGATCGTTGGTATTTGTGCCGGTTATCAAATGCTAGGTATCACACTTTCGGATCCGGGCAGGTATGAATCCGAGCATGAGGAGCTTGAAGGCTTAGGCTTGCTGCCGACCAAGACCGTATTCACGCCGGATAAGCGGACGGTACGGGTGCAGGGGAGAAGCACGCTTTTCACAACAGAGTCTAATCCTATAGAGATTGACGGTTATGAAATTCACATGGGACGAACGCAGTATGTGCATGAGCTCATTGCTCCTTTCCAAATCGCCGAAATAATGGCTGTTGCCTCTATTCAAAATGAAGCGACGCTTCATCAGGACGGGGCAGTCTCTTTAGATGGGCGAGTGTGGGGAACTTACATCCATGGCATTTTGCATAATGATGATTTCCGTAGAGCATGGTTAAATCAGATTCGCGCGCACAAGGGGCTGCCGTCGGTCGAGCAAGGGCTTCGTTATAAGGAGCGCCGTGAAGCAGCATTTGATCGATTGGCTGAGCACGTGAGGGCGCACTTGGATATGAAGCGATTGTATGAGATGATTGACGTAACACATCCTACGAAGCGGGAGGGGTTTTGAGATGAAAATCTATACACGTACGGGAGATGCCGGCCAAACTAGCGTAATCGGCGGTCGTGTGGACAAAGATGATGACCGAGTCGAAGCTTATGGGACGACGGATGAGCTGAATAGCTTCCTAGGTCAGGCAATGAGCTTCATGGATCCGCAGAAATATCCAGATTTATTGCCAGATCTGCTGCAGGTTCAGCATGAGCTGTTTGATTGCGGAGCCGATCTTGCGCTTCTGAAGCAGGATTTGCGACCCTATAAAGTAACGGCAGACATGGTGGATACGTTGGAGGCTTGGATTGATAAATATGATGCGGAGACGCCGGATATCACTCGCTTTATTTTGCCTGGGGGAGGAACGGTTTCATCTACCTTGCATGTTTGTCGAACCGTATGCCGCCGAGCGGAACGTCTGGTCGTAACACTCGCACGCACACAGGAAATTAATCCCGAGGTGCGTCGATATTTGAACCGACTGTCTGACTTTTTCTTTACGATTGCCCGTACAGCGAACTTCCGTGAGGGCATCGCAGATGTGGAATATATACGCAGCGCAGAGGTGTTTAAACGTAAATCATGAGCTACTATGAACCATTAGTATACATTGTTCCGCCTGAGGAAGAGGGCTTTATTCTCAAAACGGTGCTGCAAAAAAGATTGATGGTCTCACGGAAATTGTTATCCCGCATTAAGCTCACGGAACGAGGGATCACAGTCAACGGGGAAAGGCAGTACATCAATATCAAAGTAAAGGCTGGCGACCGTGTGGAAATTCGGATGGAGGAGGAGCAATCGGAGGATATTTTGCCTCAGGAGCTCCCGCTGCACATTCTTCACGAGGATGAGCATCTGCTTATCCTGGCTAAAGATGCAGGGATCATCGTTCATCCGACGCATGGTCATTATGTGAATACGATTGCAAATGGGGTCGTGCATCACTGGCAGCAAGCGGGGATTACGTGCCGTTTCCGTCCTGTGCATCGCTTGGATCAAGAAACCTCAGGCGTGCTCGCAATTGCCAAAACACCTTATGTACATCAGCAAATTTCCGAACAAATGATTCAGCATCTTGTGAAAAAAGAATACCTTGCCTTCGTTTGGGGCACGGTTGCTTCACCTACAGGCACGATTAATGAGCCTATTGATCGTGATGATGAGCAGCCCCATGTACGCGTCGTCAGGCCTGATGGATATCATGCGGTGACCCATTATGAAGTTGTGAAACAATTCGACAAAGCAGCCCTCGTTCGGATTTGGCTGGAAACGGGGCGAACGCATCAAATTCGCGTGCATATGCGACACTTAGGTCACCCGCTGTTGGGGGACAAAATGTACACCTTGCCTCAATTCGAAGTGAATATGGCAGAACTTGAAGCTAGTGAAAAGTTACACCGGCAAGCGCTACATGCGTATAAACTGGGCTTTGTGCATCCAGGCACAAGGGAATGGACCGAGTTTCAGGCGCCTTTGCCAGCGGATTTATCTGAACTTGAGCAATGGTTAGCCAATAAAGGGTGAAAAATCAAAAACCATTCCAATTTTTGGATGGTTTTTCTTTGCAATTGCTTGACTTTCCTTGGAAATTAGCCCAAAATTTTAAGTAGTTCTATAAGATCATCATACGGCATAAAGGAGTTATTACAACATGGGAGTTAAAGTGTATGGTTACGATAAATGTGGGACGTGCCGAAGTACAGTAAAGTGGCTGAAAGCGCACGAAGTTGATATTACAGATCAGGTCCCTTTATTTGAAACGCCGCCTTCCTCAGTAGAACTAGCGGAATTGCTGAAGTTAAGCGGTTTGGAAATTAAGAAGTTTTTCAATACATCAGGTGAAGTCTACAAAGAAATGAATTTGAAAGACAAGCTGCCAGGCATGTCACAAGAGCAAATGCTTGATTTGCTTGCCTCGAATGGGAGATTAATCAAGCGCCCGATTGTAACCGATGGCCACCAGGTGACCGTAGGCTTTAAAGAGGATGTTTTTGAGGCTGTTTGGGCGAAAGGGTGATGTGTACGTGGGAGACGACAAGAAGCCAACACGTAAAAAGTCACCGCTAGCCATTGGAGGATTCATCGCTGTTCTTCTATCGCAAGGCAAGCTGCTTCTTACCGCATTGAAGCTTGGCAAGGTCGGCGGCGCAATCATCTCGATGTTTATCACGATCTGGGCATACGCCTATTTGGCACCCTTGCCGTTTGCGATTGGGCTCGTACTTATGATCCTAATTCACGAGCTAGGGCACGTGCTTGCAGCGAAGATGAAAGGGCTTCCGGTTTCTGGTATTCTCTTCATTCCATTTTTCGGTGCTATGACTAGAATAAAAAGAAATCCCTCAGATGCAGTAACGGAAGCATTTATTGGCTTTGGAGGGCCGATTTTAGGTACAATCGGTGGATTGCTTGCATTTGCTCTAGGCGTTTATTTGGATTCGGCCATCATTGTTTCAGTAGCATATGCAGCTTTTTTTCTAAATTTGATAAATTTATTGCCGATTAATCCCTTGGATGGCGGGCGAATCTCAACGGCGGTAACACGATGGCTATGGCTGCTTGGTTTAATTGGCGGGCTCATATTCATTGTCTACATCGACAGTTATTTTTCGACTAAGGTTATTTTCATTCTCATTTTGGCGATGTTTGCATGGGATTTGTACAAGAAATATGTGCGATATCGCCATAAAGAAGAGCGTGTTACAGTCGCTTCTCGATTCGAATTCCCAGCCAATCATTTATTGCAGCAAGGTTATATGATTCCGGGGGAGAATCACACACGTGACTTGGACTACGTTACCTATTCAGAATTACAAGGACCAGGCGCTGGCCGACAAACCATGGTCATGTCGTGGCAGGGTATTGGATTTGAGGGGCAAGCTTATTTACCGGTTCAGTCCATCGTTAAAAGAGTGCAATTGGTCAAAGTAGATCGTATGAATAAAGAAGATGGCTTGCATCTCGGTCTCCAGATCCAAGTCGAATACTCCCCGCTGGGGTTACAGGAACATTATTATGAAGTGCCAGTCAAGACTCGCTGGAAGTTCGGTATCTCGTATTTGGTGTTAATCTTATTTTTGCTATATATGATTAGACTTGTTCATCAAGTCGGTATCATTACATGAATTTTACATAAACGAGGAAGCTATCGATGACATTTAAAGGATCTAAACGGCTGCAACAGCTAGGCTCGGCTATTTTTTCGGAAGTGGCAGAATGGAAGAGAGAGGTTATGAACCAAGGGGTGGACGTCATAGATTTAGGTATAGGAAGCCCTGACCTACCTCCTTCTGCGCGAATTTTGGAAGCTATGGCTGAGGCTGTGCGCAACCCTATGCATTACGGTTACCCCACATCTGAAGGGAGCTTGGCGTTTCGCGAGGCTGTAGCCAGATGGTATCACTATCGTTTCGGAGTCGAGCTCGATGCTCAAACGGAAATTTTGACCTTAATGGGCTCACAAGATGGGCTTGCTCACTTAGCGCTTTCACTCTGTGATCCTGGGGATATCGCGATTGTCCCCGATCCAGGTTACCCCATATATTCGGCTAGTCTCGTGTTGGCGGGCGTAGAGCCCTATTTACTTCCGCTGCGTGCAGCTAATCAATTCTTACCCCAATTAGAGGACATCCCAGATGACGTGGCTGCTAAGGCGAAATTCATCCTGTTAAACTATCCAAGCAATCCGTTGTCTGCTGTTGCAGATCGAGCGTTCTTTGAGCATTTAATTGCCTATGCCAAGAAGCATGATTTGCTTGTTGTACACGATCTTGCCTATTCCGAAATGGCCTTTGACGGCTATAAGCCGATGAGCATTTTGGAAATTGAAGGTGCTAAGGAGGTTGCCGTTGAATTCCATTCTTTATCCAAAAGCTTTAATATGGCAGGCTGTCGTATCGCGTTTCTAACCGGTCATGCAGATGCAGTCAAAGCGCTCAAGACACTCAAATCGAACATTGATTATGGTGTATTTGGAGCAATTCAGGCAGCAGGCATTGCAGCTTTGGAAGAAGACATGGAAAACGATCACACTGTCTCAAGTACGTATGAGAAGAGACGAAATGCATTTATTTCGGCATTAAATGATGCGGGATGGGTCATTCCACCACCGAAAGCAACGATGTTTATTTGGGCTCCCATACCAAAGGGTTGGACGTCTCGACAAATTTCCCGGGAAATGTTGTTTCAGGCCGGTGTAGTTGTCATTCCTGGCGATGCATTTGGCGCTGAAGGAGAAGGATTTGTCCGTATTGCTTTAGTGCAAGATGAGGCTCGATTACTTGAGGCAGCAAGGCGTATAGGAGATTGGCTACGAACCTTAGAATGAAAGTTAGAGATATTGGTAAAAATAGGAGAATGAGAGACATATGTAACTGTAAGGCTTTACGATAATTTATATGTTGAAAGGGGTAAGCATATGGATGCCATTTCTTCACTGTCAGAGTTGTTAGCTGATCAGAAGCCGTCGTCGTACGTAGAAATTCCCGGAATTTTAGGACAGACGTTCGGGCAAGCGACAATAGCTGCTACATTACCTATTAGCAAACTATTTTCTATTTTCGAGGTTGATTTAGAAGTACAACGTGCGATCATTCCACGTAACCTGTCCAAATTAATTGACTATGTGAATTTATACTTAGAGGATCGCCAGCCTATCTATTTCCCAGGTATTATTTTCTCAGCAAGAGGTGCAGGGCATTATGATGATGAGCATCAAGCCCTTCGACTTCAGCCGATTGAGAAATTGTACGTGGTTGACGGTCAGCACCGATTAGCGGCATTTCAACGGATTATGGAAACGCTGCAAAGTCAGATGGCACGTGCGAAGGATCGCCGTGAATATGACAAAATGGAAGAGATCACAGAAAAGCTGCGCCGTCTTTATGCGTTCCCGATCTCAACGATGACGTATCTGGATATCAACGCACGTCAGGAGCGTCAATTGTTCTCTGACATCAACAAGCTTCCTCGTAAACTTGGTGGTAACTTGGCTGTGCTTCGTGATCAGCGTCGGTTCTATCATGTGGCTGCGACGGAGCTAGCGGCGAAAGCGCCTGCCATGCAGCGTCTGACCGTGGATATGTTCTCGGAGCGCGGAAAATCGCCTGAGTATTTGTTCTCCTATCACTTGTTAATTGAGATTCTGGTGGGATTGTTTGAAGGCCGAATGAAATCAGCGGCTCGGAATAACAACTATCAGTATGCGGATAAAGATTTACAAGAATTAATCTCGCTTGCTGGCGGTTATTTTAATGGATTACTGACACATCTGCCATCACCAGCTAAGGGTGAAATTGTGTGGTCCGAGAATATCCAAATTGCGTTAGCCTTGTTCATGCACGAAGAGGCGACGAAAACAGGCAGCTTCAACCGCTATGCGCTGGAGCATGCTTTGAAAATTTTACCTCATGTGAATTGGAATAGTATTTACGCTGGCGAAGAGAAGGATCGTTTGCCGAGACGTACACGTATCATGAAGGCATACAACCATATTAAGAACTTCTATCAAGAGCAGAATGCGTTCCTGATCAGTGATGCAGATGCCTATAAAGCTAGTTTTGCCAATAAGGAGGACGTGAGCTAATGGAAGGATTACGCCTAAAAATGACCATCCATCCGTTCTGCGAAAGGTTCGGTCTCGCGACTGTTGCCTTACGCGTTCAGGACCTGCTGAACTACACGATGATCGATCCTATGGTTCAACGGAAGCTAAGTAATATGCAGCGCCGGAAGATCTCTACTTATTTGCAAGAACGTGAGTTGGACCATGTGTTCTTTGGCCCTGTTACACTATCACTTCGTGAGGTGAATCAGCTCTCCAAAGGGGCAAAAGAGTTCCTATTGCGTCATGGTTCGAAGCTGTCCATTCTAGATGGCCAACATCGTATTCTAGCGCTTGGTTATGTGAATGATCAGATGCAGAAGGAAGTTCGTCGCTTTGAGAAGAAGCTGGCTTTGCTTAAGATTAAGCAACGTAAGTTTAGTGACGATGCGGACATTAAGCAAGAGGTTGAGGAAACAGAAGGTACGATTAATCAACTTGAGGGAAGACGTTTAGATTTGATGGAAACACAGCTTGCTGTGCAAATCTATATTGGGTTAACGGAGGAAGAGGAGCAGCAGCTATTCGGCGACATCAACTCCAAGGTCCAGCTTGTTAGTAAGGAGCTTGGGCATTCCTTCGATTCCATCGATCCGCTTAATCTGGTTATTCAACAAGTTGTGGATCATAACGTCTACCTGAAGGCAGCAGGCGTGGAAAGACGCAGTAACTTGACGTCCTTTAACCGCAATTTTACATGCTTCAGCTGGTTGTATGCGACGGCAACGATGCTGTTCTCAGGCAGAATGCAGCCTTCCTACGAGCTACAGCGTAAAATTCGCCACGATCCATCGACCTATGTTGAAATCTTGCATCAGTTCTTTAATACCATCCTGCCGATGATGCCTGAGCAGCCAGGATTGGCGCAATATACTTCCGCGAACCGTGTGATTCAAGAGAGTATTGCGCTCTATGCAAATCGTTTCTTGTTCCCGAATGGGGAGTATAACGATGAGTGGACACAGTCCTTACAATTGCTGGAAGGTTTTGATTGGTCGCATGATAATGAAGAGTTAATCTATGTATTTGGCGCATTGGATAATGGCAAAATCAATCTCATTCACGAGAAATCGTTGAAAAAGCATGTGAAACTCGTGCAATTCTTCCTTGAAGGCACGGATTCTGCTAGCGATTCCGAAGAAGTATCCTCCGCTTAAGCGGAGAAATAGAAAACCTTTCTATCTCAAAGTTGGTTGAGATAGAAAGGTTTTTTTGTGTTCTAATCTTTCATTCTTAAAATATACGCATCCACTTCTTCATTCGTCTATATCAAAACGGAAAAACTAGAATACTATATCATATAAAGTTTGAAGGGAGGAAAACACAATGAGTTGCTCCGTATATGCTACTTTGGCTCATGTTGGACTTGGAACTGTTATTACTATCCATGCAGGTACTACACCAAATCATACAGGTAGATTTCTAGGTATCCAAAATGGTAATGTTGTCATCGCAAATAACGCTGGTACTGTCTTCTATTTCCCAGTGGATAAAATTGCCGTTGTTCACATTCCTTAATGATTGTTGCAAATTGATAGTAAGTTGAAAAGCAAGAGAGCGGACGAGCTCTCTTGCTTTCTTCTGTTCGCGCGTATATGACGAAAAATGATCATCAAGAATGAATGGAGTGAAGAGACGATTCTCTTGTCATCAATCGATGCGGAATGATGATGTGATTGTGATGAATCTGTTCTCCCTTCACGGCTTTAATCAAGGTTTGTGATGCTGTATAACCGAGCTGATAGATACCGATATCAATAGAGCTGATCGGTGGGGAAGATAGCTCCGACATGGGAATATTGTTAAAACCAACCAAACTAAGGTCAGTAGGCACTTTGTAACCAAGCTCAGTGACCCCGCGAAGAACGCCGAAAGCAACAATATCATCAATAACGACAAGAGCGGTAGGACGTTCAGGCAAATTCATAAAAAACGACATGGCGCGATATCCGCTTTCTTGCAGAAATTCACCTTCAACAATCCACTCGGATTGGATTCCTAGCTTGGCTTCTCGCATGGCTTGTACATATCCATCCATACGATCGCGTGAAACGATGAGGTTAGGAGGACCGCTCACGAAGCCAATACGCTTATGGCCTTGGGCGATGAGATGCCGCGTCGCATCATAGGCAGCTAGGACATTATTATTATCAACGGATAATACCTCAGGGAAATCCTCGCTTCGACCCACAAGGACGAATGGGAATTTCATCTCTTGCAAGAAGGAGATCACAGGGTCGGATTTACGAGAATAGAGCAGAATGATACCATCGACTCTGCGTCCTTTGACAAGTCTCGTAATCGCTTCGACCTCTTCACGTTCAGATGTACCAGTGGTCATCATCAGGTCGTAGCCGCTGCGTGTAGATTGTGTCACAACACCGCGAATGATTTCGGAGAAAAAGAGATTTAAGAACAGTTCTTCTGCCGAACGAGGCAGTAGAATACCAATTGTTTGCGTAGTTTTGGATACGAGACTCTTAGCCATCACATTCGGGTGATAACCCAATTCGTCCATAATCTCTTTCACTTTGTTAATAGTTGCCGAACTAATACGCGGATGTCCGGATATAACACGGGATACAGTGGAAGGAGAAACCCCTGCTTTCTTTGCGACGTCGATAATCGTAACGGACATGGTCCGAACCTCCAGTGCAAACGATTGTGCTCACGAATCGTGATGCGTTATTTTCTATGTTAGCTATTTCTAAAGCAAAAGTAAATCATTAGCATGAAGAATAATGTTTTGTGCAATTTGCATACGACATTGTGCAAATAGTTGCAATGTGGCATTCGTGAATTATTTTGAAATACTTCGATAATAGGAGTATTTGAAAGGGAATGACCTGAAATTTCGGATAAATCGCCGAATTTAATCTGTGCAAACGTTTTTACAAACGAAGAGTTGTGTTGTATGATAACACATGAATAAAGCGCTTTCAATCAATTTATTCACATTGATCAAGCACATTTATTCGCTGGATTAGAAAATTTAAACTAATCTCAACCCAAATGAGCAAACGTTTGCACAAATTTGTGAAGTCGCTTACATTTGTTCGCAAGCCAGCAATACTACGCTAAGATTGACTATTTACCTAATATGAGAGGGGTCTTACAAAAATGAAAAAATCACTATCCATGATTGCAGCTCTATCCGTTGTTGCACTATCTGTTACGGCATGTTCTTCCACACCTGAGGAAACAGCAAAGCCTTCAGCAGCAGCAGCAACTGAAGCGCCGAAAGCTACTGCAGCAGCAACGACAGCAACAACAACTGATAACGATATGGGTCTTAAACCAGAAGCTGGTGCCAAACTCGTTGTTTGGGATGCACCGGATCAAAAAGCATTCATTGAATCTATTGCGAAGCAATTCGAAGCAAAATATAAAGTGCCTGTAAAATTCGAAGAAGTGAACCCGCCGGATCAACCGGCAAAATTGACTGCAGACGGTCCAGCTGGTGTAGCAGCTGACGTAACTGTAATCCCGCATGATAACTTAGGAAAAATGGTATCTGCAGGCTTGTATCTGCCGAATGATGTGTTCGCAGATCAAACGAAAAAAGACAACGCGGAAGCTGCTGTACAAGGAGCGACCTTCAATAATACATTGTTCGGTTACCCGAAATCCGTTGAAACCTACGCTTTGATCTATAACAAAGACTTGGTGAAAACACCTCCAAAATCATTCGATGATGTAGTCGCTTTTGCTAAAACGTACAATGATCCTGGTAAAAACAAATTTGCTTTCATGTTTGACATTGGAAATTTCTATTTTGACTATGCGTTCCTAGCAGGTCCTGGTGGATACGTATTTGGTAAAAATGGGACAGATAAAGCAGACATCGGTCTTAACAATGAAGGCGCGGTTGCTGGAGCGAAGTTCTTTGCTTCTTTGAAAAAGGATGTACTTCCTGTAAAATCCGGCGATGTAACGTATGACATCAAAAAAGGTCTCTTCACAAGCGGTACGCTTGCAATGGATCTTAATGGACCATGGACGATTCTTGATTACAAAAATGCAAAAATCAACATTGGCGTAGTACCAATCCCAACGATTAATGGCAAGCCAGCTGTATCTTTTGCAGGTATCAAAATTTTAGGTGTTAACGCTTATACGAAATACCCGAACGCAGCTAAACTATTTGCTCATTTTGCGACTTCCCAAGCGGCTCAATTGGAGAACTTCAAAATTTCCGGTCAGCTTCCTTCCAATAAAGCAGCAGCTGAGGATGGCAGTGTGAAAAACGATGAGCTAGCTAACGGCTTCCTGCAACAATTGAAAACGTCCCAAGCAATGCCTTCCATTCCGGAAATGGGCAACATCTGGACACCAATGGGCGCAGCGCTAGGCGATATTTGGAACGATGGCAAGGATCCTAAAGCAACGCTAGACAACGCGGTTAAACAAATTAAAGATACGAACGCAGCAACAAAATAAGATTTGTATAACGACTTGTATAGGTTGCGGACACCCGTCGAGGAATCGGCGGGTGATTCCATTCTAGGATAGGGAAGGAGCTGGCTGAAGAAATGGGAACTCATCGTCGCATGGCGGCTGCTTTATCTGTAATTAGTCTTGGCCTTGGACAATTGTATAATCGCCAGTATATGAAAGGGCTCCTCCTGCTTCTCATCGAAGTTGTAGGACTCAATTATTTTATTAAAAACTTGAGTCACGCGATCTGGGGACTGTTTACACTGGGGAAAACCCCAACCCATTTCGAAACGATCAATGGTGTTGCCAAAACTGTAAAAGGAGATCATTCCATCTTCCTGATGTTGGGTGGATTGATTACATTGCTGCTGTTTTTCCTCTTCGCTGTCGTGTATGTGATGAATATTAAAGACGCTTACCTAACAGGGAAGAAACGGGAAGAGGGTAAGCAGCCCGCGAACTTTGCACAATCTGTACGACATGTGTTAGATAAGCGTTTTCCGGAGATTTTTCTTTCCATTCCTATCATAGGTGTATTGTTCGTCACGATTTTGCCGATTATTTTTACGATATTGATTGCCTTTACGAATTACTCTGGTCCCGATAATCTGCCGCCAGCGAAGGTGCTGAAATGGGTAGGCTTCCGAACGTTTCATGATTTGATTATGTTCAAAACATGGAGCTATTCCTTTTTCCACATCTTAGGCTGGACTATTATTTGGGCGGTTGTAGCGACTTTCACGACGTATATGGGTGGGGTTCTGGTCGCGTTACTCGTGAATCAAAAAGGCATTCGCCTTAAAGGCATGTGGAGAACGATCTTCATCATTCCCTATGCGATTCCGCAGTTGGTTTCCTTATTGGTTATGAAAAATATGTTTAACGGACAATTTGGTCCGATTAATCAATACTTGGGCTATTTCGGCTTAGGCAAACTTCCTTGGCTGACGGATCCCACGATGGCGAAAATTACCGTAATTATCGTCAACATGTGGGTTGGTATTCCGGTTTCTATGATTCTCATTATGGGCGTATTAACTGCGATTCCGAAAGATCTATATGAGGCTGCAGAGGTAGATGGAGCATCGGCATTCTTAAAGTTCCGTCTCATCACGATGCCGTTCATTTTATTTACAACAGCGCCGTTACTGATTATTCAATTTGCAGGTAATATCAATAACTTTAACGTTATTTTCTTATTGACCAAAGGTGATCCGGTTAACGGGAAATACCAATATGGCGGAAGTACAGATTTGCTCGTGACTTGGCTGTATAAGCTGACGTTGGATCAACAGAAGTACAATATCGCGGCAGCGGTCGGGATTATCATCTTCTTTATGATTGCTTCGCTTTCCATCTGGAGCTATCGGAAAACGCGCTCATTCAAAGAGGAGGATATGATCCAATGAAAACTACGGGCAAAAAAACGAAATTTACGTTCGGTCTGCTTTTAAGCTATATTGTGCTGGTTATCATTGCGATCTGTTGCATCTATCCTGCACTTTGGGTTGTATTAGCCTCATTCCGGCCAGGTGCCGCGCTGTATAGCCCGACATTGATTCCGAAAAGCTTAACCTTAGACCACTATCATGAGTTGTTAACCTCAACACGCTTTAAATTTACAACTTGGTATTGGAACACGCTGAAAATCGCTACGTTGACGATGATCTTCTCTACCATTCTAACGACGATTAGCGGCTATTCTTTATCTAGATTCCGATTCAAAAGCAGAAAAACAATCATGACGGGTGTGCTCATTTTGAGTATGTTTCCAACGTTTATGAGCTTAACCGCTTTCTATGTCTTACTGCTGCAGCTAAAATTATTTGATAACATTTATGCGCTAGTAGCGATTTATTCGGCGGCAGGCTTGCTGCAAGCTTTTGTGGTAAAGGGCTTTTTTGATACGATCCCGCGGAGCTTGGAAGAATCGGCGCGCATTGATGGCGCATCGAACCTGCAAATATTTATAAGAATCATGCTGCCGCTATCTCGGCCAATGCTAACGTATGTCGCACTAATGTCCTTTACGGGTGCGTGGGTTGATTTTATTTTGGCCAAAGTCGTGTTGCGTTCCAAAGATCACTGGTCCGTCGCGGTTGGCTTGTTCGATTTAGTGGATAAGGAACAAAGCAGTAACTTTGCGCTATTTGCGACTGGGTCGGTGCTAATTGCCCTGCCAATTACGATACTATTCGTATTCTTACAGCGCTTCCTCGTTGATGGCTTAACGGCCGGAGCGTCCAAAGGATGATAAGATCCCGTAGGCTGAATCTGATCTGGATGCTCGGGTTGGCGCTTGTGCTGATGGTGACAGGATGCTCGAAAGGGAAGACCAACGAGGGTAGTGGCAATAACCACGGCGTGTTTTATGAGATTTTTGTCCGTTCCTTTCAGGATTCGAATGGCGATGGGGTCGGTGACCTGAATGGGGTTACGGACAAGCTCGACTACTTAAAGGATCTGGGGATCAAAGGGATTTGGCTAACACCAATCATGACTTCCCCTAGCTATCATGGTTACGATGTGACGAATTATTATCAGATAAATCCTGAGTTTGGTACGATGGCTGATTTTCAGGCATTGACCAAAGAGGCGCATAAACGCGGGATTCAGGTTATTATGGACTTGGTTGTCAACCATACTAGTTCCGAAAATCCTTGGTTCATTGAAGCTGCAAAAGATAAGAACAGTCCTTATCGTAACTGGTATACGTGGGCTGAGGATCAAGGGAGGCCTGCTGTCGGTCAAAGTGCGGCTGGCGACAAAGCCTGGCATGTTAAGAATGGCAGTCATTACCTCGGTATTTTTTGGGAAGGTATGCCGGATTTGAATTTTGACAATACGGATGTTCGCAAGGAAATGATTAAAGTCGGCCAATTCTGGCTTGGGCAAGGTGCCGATGGCTTCCGTTTAGACGCGGCTAAGCATGTTTATGAAGATTTTACCGACTCTAAAAAAGATCCTCAAACCTCGCTGAAAAATGTTGCTTGGTGGAAAGAATTCCGTGCAGGTCTGCAGGAAGTCAAAGAGAATGCTTATGTGGTCGGAGAAATTTGGGATAGTATCGCTGTGATTGCGCCTTACTTGGACAAAGCACTCGACTCAGGATTTAACTTTGATTTAGCGAAAACATTGATTAGCTCTGCCAATACAGAAACCGCAGGAAACATCGCGTTCACCCTTGAACGGGCTTACGGGTTATATGACAAAACCTCTAGCGGCAAATTCATTGATGCGCCATTCCTGTCCAATCATGATCAGACGCGGGTGATGAGTGCCCTTCAGGGTAATGTGAATCATGCGAAAATGGCTGCAGCCCTGCTGCTCACGATGCCAGGCAACCCGTTCCTTTATTATGGCGAGGAAATCGGCATGCTGGGGATGAAGCCGGACGAGTACTTGCGGGAGCCGATGCATTGGACCGCTGCTGGCGGTGGTGGTCAGACGACTTGGGAAGCTCCGCGGTACAATAAAGAAGGAGCACCGAATGTGGCTGATCAGCTGAAAGATTCGAGTTCGTTGCTGAATCAGTATAAGAAGCTGATCCAATGGCGAAATGACGAGCCTGCTCTGCAAAGCGGGAAGATCAGTGAGTTTAAGGCGAGTAATGAGCACATCGCGGCTTTTGTCAGAGGCGAAGCCAAGGAAGCGCTGCTTGTTGTTCATAACCTCTCCGGTCAGGAGCAGGTGCTGGATCTGAGTGAGGAGCAAGTGAATACTGGATTCACGAAGGTGAAACGGTTCACGGTTAAGGGTTGGAAGCTGGATGGGAATAAGCTGGTTGTGCCTGCTTATTCGAGTGTGATTTTGAAGAAGTAGGGAAAGTAGACCCCTTCCGCTGCGCTAGAATGCGTGGTGGAGGGGGTTTTTGTGTTGGTGGGATCGGGAGTGCACATAGGTATGGCAGATGGGAAGGATAGGCTCGGAAAGCGTGCTTAAGTAGGGTGAGTGAGGAGAGTAGGCCAATCCCCCTATTCCTCCATCTGTAATGATGAAAATCATCACGATAGAAGGAGGAACGAGAGGAATGTGCTCTGTAGTGATGACAAACGCGCTTACAGAAGATGACGAGGCGAGAATTCTCTGATTTCTCATGTGGAATGATGAAAATCATCAATACAGAAGGAGGAATGTGAGAAATTAGCTCTGTAGTGATGAAAATCATCACTACAGATATGGAAACGTGATAAATACGCGCTGAAGTGATGAAAACATGATTACTGCTGCAGGAGGGGCACGAAACCCCAGGAATCGCAGCAACGCCACGCGATTATTCCGCGCGCAGCACGGCGTAGCCGTACGCCGGCAGCTGCAGCCGCAGCTTGCCGCCGGCCGCCTCGGCGGCGGCGCCGCCCTCGAGCGCATCGCGCCAGCGGCGCTCGCCAGAGACCTTGACGCTCAGCTGCGCAGAGCGTCGCTGCGCGTTAACAAAGATGAGCACCCGCTCATCTTCGTTAACGCGCTCGAACACAAGCCGGGCATCGCCCGGCTTGGCGTGCAGGAAGCGCAATGCGCCGGTGCGCAGCGCTTCGGTGTTGCGCCGCAGGGCGATGAGCCTGCGGTAGAACTCGAACAGGTCGCGGTCCTGTAAGGACGCGTCCCATTCCATGCAGCGGCGGCAATCGGGGTCGCCGCCGCCGCTAAGCCCTACCTCGTCGCCGTAGTAAATACACGGCGTCCCCGGGAACGTGAACTGAAGCAGCGCGGCCAGCTTCATTCGACGCTTATCCTCTCCGCACTGCGTAAGCAGGCGAGGCGTGTCGTGGCTGTCCAGCAGATTGAACGCAGCTTCGTTAGCTTGCTGCGGGTAACTGGCCAGCTGGGCACCAACCGCATTGGCGAAGCCATAGCCGTCGAGCTTGCCCGTGGTTACGAAGTCGAGCACCGCCGTCGTGAAAGGATAGTTCATGACAGCGTCGAACTGGTCGCCTTGCAGCCACATCATGGAATCGTGCCAAATTTCACCGAGGATATAAGCATCTGGATTGATGCGTTTCACCTTGTCGTGGAATTGACGCCAGAAGTGATGATCGAGTTCGTTGGCCACATCGAGGCGCCAGCCATCGATACCGATTTCTTTTACCCAGAATTCAGCGACCTCCAGCAAGTAGGCTTTAACCTCTTCGTTCTCCGTATTCAGCTTAGGCATGATTGGCTCAAAGGCAAAAGTCTCATATGTTGGGATGCCATCATCATCCACACGAAGCGGCCACTCTTTGACATGGAACCAGTTTGCATAAGCAGAGTCAGCACCTTTCTCCATGACATCGACGAATGGTGGAAAGGTAAGCCCGCAATGATTGAATACCGCATCAAGCAGGACGCGAATTCCGCGACGATGGCAAGCCTCGATTAACGCTTTTAAAGTCTCATTGGTGCCAAATTGCGGATCTACTTTCCTATAATCCCTAGTATCATACTTATGATTGGTTGTCGCTTCGAACACAGGTGTGAAATATATCGCAGTTATGCCTAACTCAGATAAGTGGTCCAAGTGCTGCTGCACACCTGCCAAATCTCCGCCAAAAAAATTCGTTGGCGTAGGCTTGCCGCCCCAAGGCTCAACCCCTTCGGGATCTAAGCTTGCGTCGCCATTAGCAAATCGCTCCGGGAAAATTTGATAAAACACGGCATCCTTCACCCAAGCTGGCGGCTTAAGAATGTCAGCAGGATTGAGGAATGGATACTCAAACATCCCATTCGAATCCGCTGGTTCCTTAGGGAAAAAGCCTTGCTCCGTTAACCAGAGCTGCTCTTTGCCATTCTGCAGCTTAAAACCATATCGCAAGCGCCGATAAGGCGGCTGGATTGCAGCTTCCCAATAGTCGAATAACGCATCACTGGTTAAAATACGCATTTCAACATAATTTGAGGTACGCTCCCATGCATATTTATCCCCGGCGTACACATAAACCTTTTTCACGTCATCACGTTTCGTACGAATTCTAATATGTACCGTTTTCTCATCGTAGGCATAAGACCAGTTTAATTTCGGGCGGTGATAGACCGCTTCAATGACCATCGACATCCAAGGAGCCCCCTCTGGGTAATTGTGAAATATACGCAAAAAACAGGTACTGACCCCCATTCGAAAGTTTCGAATCCGAGGTTGTACCTGTTAGGTAGCATTGCCTTTATATTAGTTTAATTATAAGAAAATAAACGGATAGGGTCTAGTCTTTTTTATTGTTTCGAGTCTCCCTACTTTGTCCATACTACATAATAAAAGCGACTTCACGGAGCAGGGGGCTAAGAACGATGTTAGCCGTTCATCAACGTATGGCGGAATTATGGACATTACGCAGAGCTAGAGAGTTAACTCGAGGCGAGCAAGAGGAATTAATGCTTTGCATGGAAGCGAACGCGACTTATGTATGGAACCGATTAAAACTAGAAAATTTATCGCTCTGTGCCTCCATGACTGGGGACTATGATTGGCTGCATGACATTTGTGAGCGCATCGAAAAGATTGAACCGAAGCACTGACCTTAGCGTCGGTGCTTTTTTCCTTTTCTGGATGCGTGTGGACAGGTATAATAGGGAGAGTTTAATGCTAAGGAGATGTCGCATGGTAAGTTGGTTAAAACAACGGGGAGTAGCTCCCTATTCATTCTACCTTTTAGGAATCATGCTTCTGATTGCACTCATACTTAGACTAGTTTTGGCCCCCACATGGGTGGGCTATGATACGGACGTGCGAACGTTCATGGCGTGGGCAGATCGCGCATATACGGTTGGATTAAAGGACTTATATACGAATGCCAAAGATTATTTCCTAGATTATCCCCCTGGCTATATGTACGTCTTATATGTTGTCGGCTTCTTACATCATAAGTTTTCAATACCTTGGGAGAGTGAGGGTTCCTTACTCGTCCTTAAGTTTCCGGCCATCCTAGCGGATCTCGGCACAGTTTATCTACTGTTCCGCCTAGCGATCAGCAAACAAGAGGGTGCACGTACGTGGAAGCAGGCACTCTGGATTGCCGCCATATTTGCCTTCAACCCAGCCATTTGGTCAAATTCAGCGGTATGGGGACAGGTCGATTCTTTTTTTATGCTCTTTATTGTCGCCACATTGTTGATGCAAATGAAGGGCAAGCTGCCACAAGCGGCCTTCTTTATCGCACTAGCGCTCTTGCTTAAGCCGCAAGCGCTGCTGTTTGGCGTATTTCTGTTGATTGATGTCATACGGGCACGCAACGCGATGGTATGGTTGTTGAGCGTCCTTACGGGCATAGCTACAATGGCCGTTCTCTCGCTTCCTTTTGCAGTGGGCAGGGGCTATGGTTGGATGATCGAGTTGTATTCAGGCACATTGGCTTCTTATCCGTATGCGTCGCTGAATGCGTTTAATCTATTTGCCCTGCTCGGCGGAAACTTCATTGACATGAACAGCGGTCTCGGGCCCTTGTCCTATAAATGGATTGGACTTGTCCTGATGACGTTGTCCATCCTCTATGTTTGTCTGCTCTACTGGTTGGGTAAGGGGCGACGCGGTGCTGTCTTGTACATATCCTTTTTATTTATAACGGCTGTATTTATGTGTATGACCAAAATGCACGAGCGCTATTTACACTACGGCTTATTGCTAGCCTTAACGAGCTTTATTTATATGAAGGATCGCCGGATTTTATGGCTTTTTATAGGCTTTAGTATTACACATTTTATCAATATCGGCGATGTGCTCTTGCGCAGCTTCCATCAGGACTATCATATCCCGCGATATAATCCTTTGATGCTGACGGTTTCGGCGATCAATGTTATGATGTTTGTCTATGCATGTATATTGGGATGGAGGCTTTTCGTGAAATCGGATCAAGATGGGACTGTGGAGGAGACAATACCTCTAGTGAATGACAAGGTTGACGTGCATCCAGATCAGGATGAGCCTGAAGTAAAAGCAACGGATACAAGGGAGACCCCGCTGTGGAAGGCGATTTTCCAGCCTACAGAGGATCATATAGAAAGAAGTAAACGGGGGCGCTTTTTTTCGCGTAAAGATGCCTTGTATCTTGGAGCTCTAGTGGTGGTTTATGCGATCATTGCCTTATTTCATTTAGGCGGGCATAAGGATCCAACGACGTTCTGGAAACCTACGAATGCAGGAGAGACGGTTATTGCCGACCTCGGTAGCACACATCAGATTACACGTATCAATAGCTTTGCTGGTGTAGGGGAAGGTGCGTATTCGTATTGGTTTTCGAATGATGGCGAGCAGTGGCAGGATGCCACTGCCGTAAAATCGGACCATACGAAGGTGTTCACGTGGTATACCGTTGAAGCGAACAAAGAAGCGCGTTATGTCAAGATTGTGATCGACACGCAAGAGAGCGCCAAGCTGCATCTGCATGAAATTGGGATTTTCGGAGATGGGGGAACGACGCCATTACCGATCGCTAGCGTGAAAGAAGTAGATGTTAATGCCTCCGATGAGGGCAAAACATCCCATCTATTTGACGAAGCGAGCGTTGTCCCTTACACGCCTACATATATGAATGGCACGTATTTCGATGAGATTTATCACGCAAGAACAGCTTATGAGCATCTTCATAAGATCGAGCCGTATGAGAGCACGCATCCTCCGCTGGGTAAAATATTCATCTCCATCGGTATTTATGTGTTCGGTCTGAATCCTTTTGGATGGCGGATTATCGGTACACTATTCGGTATTGGAATGATTCCGATTATGTATGTGTTTGCGAAGCGGATGTTTGGCCGTTCCGAATATGCACTTATTGCTGCATTCTTACTTACCTTTGATTTCATGCACTTTGCGCAAACGAGAATATCCACGATTGATGTGTATGGTGTCTTTTTCATCATGCTGATGTTCTATTTCATGTATCGGTATACAACCTTGAGCTTCTTCCGCGAAAAGCTTTGGGCGACGTTAATTCCGCTGGGTCTTTCCGGATTGTTCTTCGGCATCGGTGCTGCGTCCAAATGGATCGTCATTTACGGCGGAGCCGGTTTGGCCGTGCTACTAGCAATTTCGCTATGGGAGCGATACAGAGAGTACCAATTTGCCAAGCGATTACTGATGACGGAGAGCAGGTTAGATGAAGATGAGGAACCTGTAGACGTTGGAGAGGAACGTTTCCATCTTACAGAGGCTGAGTCAACGAAGCTTCAACGTGTGCAAAAGCTTTTTATCCGCAATACATTGCTAACTTTACTCTGGTGTGTACTCATGTTTGTCGTCGTGCCGCTGGGTGTTTATACGCTATCTTATATTCCTTTCATGATGGTGCCAGGACCAGGACATAATCTGAAGGATGTTGTGACTTACCAAGTTCATATGTACAAATACCATAAAGATTTAGTTGCTACGCATCCGTTCTCGTCACCTTGGTGGGAATGGCCGATGATGCTGCGTCCGATCTGGTATTATCAAGCGAAGTTGATGCCGCAGGGCATGCTTTCGAGCATCGTGTCATTCGGCAATCCGCTGGTGTGGTGGCCGGGCTTTATAGCGGTGTTAATGTCCTTCTATATTGCCATCACGCGTCGAGATAAATTGTTGCGAGTGCTGCTCATTGCTTACTGTTCACAATATTTACCGTGGATGTTGGTGCCAAGATTGACGTTCATTTATCACTATTTTGCTATGGTACCGTTCCTAGTTCTGATCTTAACTTATTACATCAAAGACTATTTGGAGCAAGGTCCGTTGCATAAAAGAAGATGGGTATACGGCTACTTAGCCGCCGTCTTTGTACTATTCGTCCTGTTTTACCCGATTTTATCAGGTATGATCATACCGTCTAAGTATTCGTTCTTTTTACGGTGGATGCCAGGTTGGAATTTCTTTTAGTCTTGCGCATTGACGTCCTCCAAAAGCCATGGTAATATAATTCCAAGTGAATTACTATGAATTAAATTAGTCGACCCGACAGCAGGAGACGTCATCTTTGTATCGAACAAAGGTATTGGCGTCTCTTTTTTTTAACATTACACATGGAGAGTGAATCAAATGGCTAAAGTCGTTATCATTTCAGGAAGTCCAACCCCAACCTCACGGTTACACGGTGTAATCGAAGTCGCCAAAAGCGATCTTCTGCAAGCAGGTTTAGAAGTAGACTGGATTAAAGTCCGGGACATTCCTGCAGAGGACTTGTTATATGCGAAGTTTGACAGCGAGGCTATTGTCAATGCAACGAAGCGTGTGGCTGATGCAGATGCTGTTTTAGTAGCTACGCCAATCTACAAAGCTTCCTACACAGGCGTATTGAAAGCATTTCTGGACCTTTTACCGCAAAAAGGACTCGAGCGTAAAATTGTGCTTCCACTAGCGGTTGGAGGAACCTACGCACACTTGCTGGCTATCGATTATGCCCTCAAACCTGTACTTTCTGTGCTAGGCGCTCAGAATATTCTCCAAGGCGTGTATGTCCTAGATAAACAAGTCACATGGGGCGATCAGGGACAGGCCATTTTGGATGATGAAATTTCTGCACGGTTGAACGAATCCATAACTGAATTTGTACAAGAAATTAAATGGCATACTAGCCGCTAGCTGCGAATACAAACAAAAACCGTTACTTCAGTTGTTGAAGTGACGGTTTTTATTTTCGAAAACTACGCTTCAACTGTTGCTGGGAACACACGACTGGATGGTCTACGGACCTTGTAGGTTTGATAGAGACCATATGTATCAGCCCCTAGTATGAATTGTGCTTTAATTTCATTGTACCCGACCCATTGGTAGCGCGCAATCATCATAGTTGGTGTCATTGGTAACTTTTACTGATGGCGGGTTTTTCGTGTCGGGAACAGTTGTCCCGTGCTATACTACTCGTAGCGAGTTTATTTTTTGATAGGCTTTATACGAATGGGAGCGATTATAAATGTCACACAATTCATCTGAATCCGTGCTGCTTGTTGACGGCATGGCCTTATTATTTCGCGGTTTTTACGCTACTTCATCCAGCGGTTATATCATGAGAACGGATCATGGCGTGCCTATTAACGGTGTTTATGGATTTCTAAAATATTTGCTAGACGCGATAGAAACATTCAAACCTACTCACGTTGTGTGTTGTTGGGATATGGGAAGCACAACCTTCCGTACAGAGAAGTTTGAAGCCTACAAGGCGAATCGGGGGCCGGCTCCCGAGGAGTTAATTCCACAATTCGATTTGGTCAAGGACGTGACAGCTAGCTTTAACATTCCGAATGTAGGTGTAGCTGGTTATGAAGCTGATGATTGTATCGGTACCTTGGCTCGTACATACAGCCCTCATGCGAAAGTGCAAATCCTTACTGGGGATCATGATATGCTGCAGCTTGTCGATGAGAATACAGAAGTTATTATTATGAAAAAAGGATACTCCAACTACATGGTCTACACGCTAGACACACTCATGGCGGAGAAGAGCTTAACCCCTGCTCAAATCATAGATTTGAAGGGATTAACGGGAGATACGGCAGACAATTATCCTGGAGTCAAAGGGATCGGGGAGAAAACAGCAACGAAGCTGTTGAATGAGTACCAGAACATCGCGGGCATTCTAGAAAACCTAGCCGCTCTTCCGAAGGGCGTTCGCTCCAAAATCGAAGCTGAGCTGGAAATGCTTCATCTTTCGCTTGATCTGGCAACGATTCGCTTGGATGCACCAGTTGCTTGTGCGCTTGAAGATTGCGCTTGGGCGATGGAGCGGGAGAAGGTTGTAACCAAGTTCGAGGAAATCGCCTACAAAGGTTTATTGAGACTGATCGGTTAGTACGTTATATAAGGGACAATAGCTACTAAGAGGTCGAAAATGCAAAAAGGCACTTATTTTCGAGGAAAACGGCGAAATAGAGGGAAATAAGTGCGAAAGTGCAACCTTTTGGATCGAAAAGGTGCTTAGAAGAGGCGTGGCGGCGGAAATAATTGCCTATTTGCACATGTATTTTATATCGAGCGGTCAAGCCGCTAAAAAAGGTTGCCTTAATGCACTTTTGCAGCCTTCATAGCTGCATGCAAGAGAGGACCCCCACGCCATATTCATGGCTGGAGGGTCCCTTTTTTTCATCCACCTTATCTGAAAATTGAACAAAGAGAACGGAATTTTCCATTACTATCTGTTAATTTTTAGAAGATAATAGGGAATGTAAGCGATTACCTGAACTGAAATGTACGTAAAAAAGGGGAGATTTAACCATGAAAAAAGCAATCGTTTCGTTAATGTCATTATCCATGATTTTTACTGCAACTGCTTGTTCTTCTGGTACTTCTAATAATCAAAGTGGTGGAGCTACAACAGCACCAGCAACAACGACGACTCCTAGTGCAACAGTTAGTGCGAGTAAAGACCCAGTTAAGCTGCGTATTGCATGGTGGGGCGGTCAAGCTCGTCACGATTACACACTTAAAGTAATTGAAATGTATGAAAAAGCACATCCAAATGTAGATATCGAATCGGAGTATGCAGCATTTGATGATTATTGGAAAAAGCTTGCACCGCAAGCTGCCGCTAATCAACTCCCAGACATTATTCAGATGGACATCTCGTATTTAACGCAATACGGTGGAAGAAATCAGCTCGCTGATTTGACACCTTTTACGAAGAGTAAAGTGCTCAATGTCGATGATGTAAGTCCAAATGCCGTATCCGGCGGTCAAGTAGGCGGGAAGCTTGTTGCGATGAACTTAGGGGTCAATGCTTTAACAAGCATGATGGACTTCGAAATGTTGAAAAAAATAGGCATCACGCCACCAGAGAAGAACTGGACATGGTCTGATTTGGATGCGATTACGACGAAAGCGAAAGCAGCCGGTAAAATCATGGGCGGCTTCCGGGACGACGTATTCTTCCCTTACTATTTGCGTACCCTAGGTCAAAAAATGTATAACGCCGAAGGCACAGCGCTAGGCTACACCGACGATAAGCTGTTCGTGGATTATTTTAGCCGCATTCAGAAATGGTATGACGCTGGAAGCTTGCTGCCGCTCGATAAAGCTGCTCAGAAGAAAGGTACACCTGAAGATGATGAGATGACATTAGGGAATTCTGCTTCCTCTAATGGCTGGTCCAACCAATTCATCGGTCTAGCGACAGCTTCTAAACGTGATCTCGTGCTGCAACCGATGCCAGGTCCTGACGCTACGAAAGGTTTGTTCCTCAAACCAAGTATGTATTGGTCCGTCGCAAGCAGCTCCAAAGTACAAGAAGAAGCAGCTAAATTTATTGATTTCTGGATCAATGATATTGAAGCAAATAAAATCATTAAAGGCGAGCGCGGGGTACCTGTCGCTTCTAAAGTGAAAGAAGCGTTGAAGCCGCTATTGAGCCCGAATGAAATTAAAGTTTTCGACTACGTGGCGTGGGCTGAGAAAAACAGCGCACCGATGGATCCTCCGAACCCTGTTGGTTCCATTGAAATCGAGAAGCTGCTGAAAGATACCGTTGAGAAAATGCTATATAAGAAAATTACCGTACAAGAAGCGGCAACATCCTTCCGTAAAGATGCAACGGCTATTTTGGACAAAAATAAAAAGTAACATAAGGTTTTCATAACAGGTACCCATTGTTGAACACTTTTAAGAAGTGTTTAGACGATGGGTACCTGTTTAGCGTCATTTGTGAACCAAAAATTTGAACATCAAGATGACAAAAAGTTGAATTGTAAGAAACAGGATAGATGTTACAATGTGGTATAATCGATCGAATTTTAATTTGAACAACAGGGGGAAGTTGGGATCGCATGATCAGGTGGCTATTTATTAATAGGAGCATCCGTACAAAAATTGTTTGGAGCAGTGTCCTCATCTCCTTGATCCCCATGCTTGTACTCTCCATGATATTTTATAAGTCGAGCACTCGTTCTTTGGAAAATTCGATGTTCCGAAGTTCCGATCAGAATGCCGAGTATTTATCTGGGTATTTGGATCAATATTTTAGCAATATTTCTTCGTCAGCCCTGCAAATATATGGTTTTGAACGCATTCTGAATCTTATGGAGCATGGGGCTAACTATAATGATGCTGATATCATTTTGCTCAGGGAATCGATTAAAAACTATGATTTGCTTATACAGAATAAAAACAAAGACATCATTAAGATCATGATCTTCGGTAAAGAAAATAAGCTGGAAGATTCATGGTCCAGGGCGGCTAGCTACGAGTCCGTCAAAATGGATCAGATGAGCATTCCCCATTATAAGGAGATGCTCGATTTGCCATTCCAGCAAGCGCTTATGTTTACGTATAAAGACGTCACACTAGAACAGGACTTCTTTGTTTATTCGATTCCTATTTATGACCCGTTCTATAGAACGAAGTTTGGTACGCTCGTTTTTTACATTCAGAGCAAGGAATTATCGAAGATGATTGAAGCGAATAATCATTCGCCGAACGTCATCGTTTTGCAGAACGCCAGTGGCGAGCCTTTCTATCAGACGAATAGTAAATATGCAGATATCATACCGAAATATGAAAAGCCAGAGATCAGCTCGCAAAATGATCCTAAGAACATTCAGTTTTTGAAGAAGACTGATCTACTTGTCGGTACTTCTCGTCTCAACTATGGCAATATTTCGCTTTCCATCGTGTATCCCAACCCGGAGCTGGAGCAGAATCGCAGGAATATTTTGCATACGACGGTCGGGGCGTTTATTTTCGTCATGCTGAGCATTGCACTGCTTTCGATTCTCGCGCAGCACTACATTACCAGACCGATCAAGCTGCTCGGAAAGGCGATGAAAACGGTTCGTAAAGGCAATTTTCATGTCAGTTTGCCGCAGGATGCCAATTATCGTGATGATATCTCGGAGCTGACAGGCAATTTTAATTTCATGACAGATAAAATCCGCGAGCTGATTGAATCCAAATACGAAATGCAGCTGCTCAATAAAGAAGCGCAAATTCTTGCGCTGCAGATGCAGATCAATCCGCATTTTCTATACAATACGCTGCAGACGATCGGCGGCAAGGCTGTACTGATCGGGGATTATGAAATTCACGAGATGTGTCGCGCGTTAGGCGATATGTTTCGCTACAGCTTCTATGAAGGCAATGTAGCTTCGACGATTGGTCAGGAGCTTGCCCATGTGAACAACTACTTGTACATCCAACAGCTCCGCTTCGAGGAGACGTTGCAGATTGAGTTTGACGTCGCCACGGATCTGATGGACTGTGCGATCATTCGATTCGTCATGCAGCCGATTATTGAGAATGTCATTGTGCATGCGTTCAGCAAACGGGAGGAGGAGCAGTCCCTTCGGATTGGTGTGTGCGTACTGCGGGAATCGGATTCCGTTGTACTGACAGTGAAAGATAATGGACCAGGCATCGAAACGGAAAAGCTGGTTGCGCTACGGTCTTCGTTCGAGAACAAATCGACAGACGTTTTCTACGGCGTATCCATAGGGCTCAAAAATGTGCATGAGCGACTGAGACTGGTTTATGGATCGCCATTTGGCCTAGAGGTGGAGAGTGAGTTAGGGGGCGGAACGACGATTCGCATACGAATTCCGTACAATCATAATGGGGGTGACAGCTTTGTACAAAGTAATGGTCGTGGATGACGAGTCGTTAGGAAGGAAATCCGTCTGTAAAATGATTAGTGAGCTTGCTCTGGATGTGGAAGTTATTGCAGAGGCGAGACATGGGGAAGAAGCGTTGGAGCTTATACGCATTAGCAAGCCACATATTGTTGTGACGGACATGAACATGCCTGTTATGAACGGTCAACAGTTTCTAGAAGCCTTATACACCAACTATGCGGAGATCAAGGTAATTGTCATTAGCGGCTACTCGCAATTTGAATATATGAAAGCGGCAGTGACTTATCAGGCGTGTGAGTACGTGCTGAAGCCAATTTCCCTGTTGGATTTGAAAAGTGCGTTAGTGAAGGCGATGGAGGCAAGCCACAACCATTTGACGCTGCAGCAGCAAAAGAAATTCACCCAAGATATGTGGCAGCTCCGCAGAGAAGTGTTCCTTGGGCATGTCACTAGCCGCCGTATCACGAATGTGGCAGATATTCAGGCGCAAGCAGAAGAGCTTGCTATCTCAAGCGCTAGAGGCGGCTTCCGGTTAGCTGTCTGTATGTTCCGCAACTTTCATAACATATCCATCAAGAAATTCCATGGGAATGCAGATTTATTAATGTATAGTATCGAAAATATTTTGGCTGAAGTGCTCACTTCTAACAGCCAGGATGTTGCCCCGCTCATCTATAAATCGGACGACAGGATGAGTCTCTGTCTATTTGCACCAGAGTCCGCCTACGATGAGACACGTATCCGCCAGTTGCTTACGTCCTTTCATAACGTGATAAACCAGATGCTGCAGCTTGATGTGGTAGCTGGATTAAGCAGTGTGTTCAACAAGTTGGAACGGCTGCCAGAGGCGTTTGACATGGCCAATGATCAGTTGAGAAATAACGTGCTGCAGGCAACTCATATTTCGTTAAACTCCCCTGACCAAATTACAACCGCGGCACCTGCTTCTTCGGAGTTGTTAACGGTTTTTGAGCAGAAAACCTTGCAGCAAGCGTTAGCCGCAGGGAACGGGGCCGAGAGTCGCGAGCTGCTGCGGAATTTGCTGCACAAAGCGGATAAAATGAGCGGACTGACTATCCGTGAAGGTCAGCGAGCGCTGAAAAAGCTTACAGAAATGGCCGCGGCTGAGATTTCAGACATGGTGCTTACGTATCCGCAGCTCTTCGATGCACGTTCGGTCACGGGCATTGTGGATCATATGCAGTTCAACCACTTCATCGAACAGTTCACCGAGGCTGCCCAGGACTATCATGCGAATAAAGGAACGACGCCATCCGTGCATTCCATGCACGAGATTGCTGCCTATTTAGATGCGCACTATTTTGAAGACATTAGTCTCATCGACATGGCCACGCGCTTTCATCTCGACCCAAGCTACTTAAGCAAGCAGTTTAAATCTGTGACCTCTGAGAATTTCATTGAGTATGTGACGCGTAAACGGATGGAAAAGTCGTGCGAGCTGCTGAACATGTCCGAATATAAAATTAGCGAGATTTCCGAGCTTGTGGGCTATGAGAATCAGCGTTATTTTAGCCAGGTGTTCAAAAAGTTCACGGGACAGACGCCATCCGAATACCGAGAAAAGTATACGGCAAAGACTTAAATACCAAAATTTTGAACATCAGAACGACAATTTATTTTATTACGATTCCTTCTTTCAGCGCGTAAGATAGGATTCAGAACAAAGGTGCACTGTTCTAAACCGATAACGAGGAAGAGGGGTAACAGATATGAACAAGTTTGCAAGTGTAAGTGTTTCGACAACGATGGTGGCACTTTTATTGTCAGCGTGCGGCAGCAGCAGCGATACGAATAGTACGACATCGCCAGCAGTAAGCAGCGAGAGTAAGCCAGCTGCTACTGCGGCCGCAACGGCAAAAGTAGAGAAACCAGTTACGATTTCGTTTATGCATTTCAAAAGTGATGTCACAGACGGTGTAGCCAAAATTGTCGAACAGTTCGAAAAGCAGAACCCTAACATCAAGGTCGAAGTACAGCCTGTTAAATATGATGATTATTACACCCTTTTGAAAACGAAAATGGCCAGCGGCGACATTGTGGACGTGTTTACGTTAAATGCAGGCAGCAATACGAAGCTGCTGCATGATGGCGGTTACCTTGAAGATTTGACGGGTAAGGATTTCATGTCCAACTTCGATCCTGGTGTATTGAAAGCGCAAGCGACCGACGGCAAGAACTATATCATGCCAGTTAATGCTACACCAATTGCCGTTTTTTATAACAAAAAAATATTCAGCGATCTCGGGATCCAGGTTCCTAGAACGTACGATGCGATGATTGCTGCTGCTAAAAAAATCAAAGAAGCGGGCAAAACACCTTTCGCCCTTGGCTGGAAAGACAACTGGACATTAGGGATGTGGTTGAGCCGAGACCTGCCTAGCAATACGACGCTGGTAGAGAAGCAAGCCGACTTCTTCTCCAAAGTAGAAAAGGGTACAGCGAAATTTGCTGACAACCCTGCGTCCAAAACGGTGATCGCCCATGCACAAGATTTGTTTGACCTCGGTAACAAGGATCAGCTTGGCGTCGATTACAACGGTGTCGTAGATCTCTTCTCCAAAGGCGATGTCGGAATGATGTACATGGGGACTTGGCCTTTAGCCGATATTCAGAAGAAAAATCCAGAATTGTACAAAACAGGAATGGGCTACTTCCCGTATCCATTCAGCAATGATGAAAGCTTGAATAAGCTTGAATTCAACCCTGATGCTTCTCTTGCCGTGAACAGCAAGTCAGCGAATAAAGAGGCCGCTTTGAAATTCCTTGCATTTATGGCCAGCAAAGAAGGCGGAGATGCTTGGGTGAAAAATATTAACTCGCTCAGCTTTGTCAAAGGTGCTTCAACGGACATCGCGCCAGCGGTTAATGATCTTAAGCCGTATTTCGATAAAGGACTAACGTACGATTCGCAATCCTTTATTACCACGACCATTGATTGGAACTCACAATTTACACAATATGTTCAAAAGGTGTTTTTCAAGAAAGCAACACCTGATCAAATCATTAAGGATCTCGATGACTGGGTTGCCAAAAATCATAAATAACGAAAGCGTTATAACGGCATAGGCAGTTGCCTATGCCGTTATTCATCAGAAAGGGAAAACCTTATGGGAAATATGAAACGAATGATTCGTGGTGAGTTCTGGTATATGCTGTTCCTTATTCCGGGTATTCTGTTGTTTACGTTAGCAGTCCTCATCCCATTTGTAATAGGAACGAGATATTCCTTCACGAGTTGGGACGGTGTTTCACGCAAGCTGACGTATATTGGGTGGGAAAACTACGTGCATGCTTTTCAAGACTCGGACGTATGGGCCGCGCTTGGAAATACGTTTAAATACGCAATTATTCTCATGGTTCTTGTGAATGTGCTATCTCTTCTGCTTGCTTTGCTTCTGGATTCATATTTGAAGTTTAAGAACTTGTTTCGGACGATTTTCTTCCTGCCGAGCATTCTCTCTATTGTATTATCTGGATTTATTTGGAAATACAATTTTAGCACAGGCTTTCCTAAGTTGCTGACCATTTTCGGGTTGGATGTGACAAGTCCGCTAGGCAATCCTGATCATGCTTTATTCGGACTGATTTTGGTAGCTTTGTGGCAGGGTGTGGGCGCACCGATGATTATCTATATTGCTGGTTTACAGGGCATTCCAAGCGAACTCGTGGAGAGTGCCAAAATGGACGGAGCTGGTGCTGGTCGTGCGTTCTGGCATGTCACACTTCCGCTGCTTGCACCTTCGATTACGATTAATCTGCTGCTCGTGTTGACCGGTTCGCTCAAAGTATTTGATCTTGTTTGGGTAACGACGCAGGGTGGACCGGGGTTCGCAACGGAGGTTATCACAACGTTCATCTATAAAACAGCCTTCAATTCGTTTAAAGCAGGTTATGGCATGGCGTTATCGATGATTTTCTTCGTCATTCTAGTCATCGTGACGATTGTGCAATTATCCATTTTCAGAAGACGGGAAGTGGAGATGTAATGAAAATCACACGATATAGCACGTTCGCTGCCGTTGTAATTCTGGCTATAGTGTTTGTATTTCCGATGTATGTCGCGATACTGATGTCGCTCAAAACAGCGAAGCAAACCTTTGATTCCTTTTATTCCTTGCCTACGAGCTTGAATTTTGCGAATTACACGCATGCATGGAGTACGTCCAAGTACCCTGCAGCCTTTATCAACAGCTTGATAGTAACTGGCATCTCCGTTGCATTGATTATTTTCGCTTCTGCACTTGCAGGGTATGCGATTGCGCGCAGAAGTAAGCCATTTTATAACTTCATTTTTATCCTATTCCTATCGGGTATGATGGTCCCATTTCAAGTCATTATGCTGCCACTCTACCAGATCGGAAAATCGTTCCATCTCGTGAATTCACACTGGGGACTAGCGCTGATCTATGGCGGTTTTGGTGTGCAGATGGGCGTACTGTTTTACACAGGTTTCGTGAAAGGCATTTCACGAGAAATTGAAGAAGCCGCTAGGATTGATGGCTGTTCGACACCGGGTATTTTTATCCGAGTTGTGATGCCACTGCTCAGACCGGTTACTGCGACTGTACTCGTTCTGAATGCCTTGTATATTTGGAACGATTTCTTACTCCCGCTGCTCTATCTGCAAGATAAAAACTACCGTACGATCCCGCTGCAGCAGTACTTTTTCTTTGGTCAATACAGCAGTGACTTAAATCTCGCTTTTGCCTATGCGGTTATGGGCATGATTCCGATTATCATCTTTTTCTTATTCATGCAGAGATTCATCATCAAAGGGATTGCCGCCGGAGCGATCAAGGGATAGAAACATGGAGGAGAGAGCTGTGACTATAACGTATTTGGAAAAAGAAAAGATCTTTGAAATTCGCACCGACAAATCTTCCTATGTGTTCGGGATCAATGATAAAGGGACAATTCAGCACTTGCATTGGGGAGCTCATGTGGAGGCTTCGGATTGCGGGCATTTACTTTCAAGCAGGCTGCACAGTTCTTTTGATGCGGAAATCGATAGAGAAACAGAGGAGTATGGAGGCTGGGGTGGCTGTCATTATGCAGAACCAGCGCTGAAAGTTTCTTTTGCAGATGGTGTTCGGGACTTGAAGTTGAAGTATGAAGGATATCGCGTTGTGGGCGAAAATGAAATCGTACTACGGATGGTGGATGCTTACTACCCATTACATATTGAAGTTCGCTATAAAACGATCCCTGAATACGATCTGATTGAACGATATGTGCAGGTGCACAATGGCTTGAACGAGTCCGTTCGCATTGAGCAGGTCATGGCGGCTGTGTGGACGGTGCAGGCTCTACCTGATTACCGGATGACGCATGTGACAGGCCGCTGGGCAGGTGAGTACCAATTAAGGTCGACGGTCTTGTCAGAAGGAAAAAAGGTGCTGGAATCACGCAGAGGATTCACGGGTCCTCATTCTAATCCATGGTTCGCTATCGACAATGGAAAAGCGGACGAGACAGCGGGGAACGTGTGGTTTGGTGCGCTGGGCTGGAGCGGCAACTGGAAAATCGTTGCGGAGAAATCGACATTCGGGCATGTGCGAATCGTAGGGGGCGTGAACGATTTTGACAGCGCCTTTGTGCTCGCACCTGGTGAAATGTATGCTTCGCCTGTATTTATCGGCGGATTCACTTCGGGCGGATTCGGTCAGATGAGCCGTAACTTGCATAAGTACCAGAAGGATTACGTGCTGCCGACAAAAGAGCTGCGTAAAGTGCTGTACAATTCGTGGGAGGCGACTGAATTCGCTGTAACCGTGGAAGGGCAGAAGGAGCTTGCGGGTCAGGCTGCTCGTCTAGGAGTGGAACGATTCGTCGTAGACGACGGCTGGTTCGGCCAACGTCATAGTGACAAAGCAGGCTTAGGTGATTGGTACGTCAATGAGGAGAAGTTCCCGAATGGCCTCGAGGAGCTGATCGATCACGTCAAAGGACTAGGGATGGAATTCGGGCTATGGGTAGAGCCAGAATCCGTCAACCCTGATAGCGACTTGTACCGATCACATCCGGAATGGGTGTATCAATTTCCAACGCGCGAAGGTACGCAGCTGCGCAATCAATTGTTGTTGAATGTGGGGCTGCCCGAAGTGAAGGAGTTCATCCTCGACTTTATGACAACCTTGCTTACGAAGTATGATATCCGATTTATCAAATGGGATATGAATCGAACTGTTACAGAGCCCGGGGGTATGGCATCAGGACAGGATATTGGCGCCTCCATGTGGATCCAACATGTCGATCACTTGTACGCTATTTGGGCAGAGTTAAGGGAGCGATTCCCCCATGTTGAGTTTGAGACATGCGCAGGCGGAGGCGCGAGGATCGATCTTGGTATTTTGCGCTATGCCGACCAAGCTTGGATTAGTGACAACACGGATGCGCGTGACCGCTTAGCGATTCAAGAGGGATTTTCTTATGCCTACAGCCCGTCTGTCATGATGTGTTGGGTAACGGAATCGCCGCATGGTTTTAATGGCAGGAGTCTCCCTTTATCGTATAGATTCCATAGCGCGATGATGGGTGGCTTGGGTATTGGGGCGAACATCAGCAAATGGTCGGAAGAGGAATTGGAGGAAGCGAAGCGTTACGTTGAGCTGTATAAGGAAATTCGGCCGATTATGCTGAATGGCGACTTGTACCGGCTGTCATCGCTACGAGATTCGAATGTGGCTGCTTATCAGTACAACAGCACGGATTGCAGTCAGAGTGTTGTTTTTACCTTCTTGCAATCGCAGTATTTTGGAGCGGAAACGCGGCATTTACCTTTGCTGGGGCTTGAGTCACATGCCACCTATGAGGTGCAGAGCGACGATGGCGAAGCCTGTGTCCGTCATGGTTCTACGCTCATGAACCTCGGCATTCCTTTAACCTTGCGTGGGGATTATAAAAGTAAGATGATACGCGTAAAACGTTTGGATTAGATTGGAATTGGAGCCCGCAGCTTGCGGGCTTTTTCTGATGCTCCTTTCTATTGCACAACCGCCGACTGCCTATATCGCAGCGGCGTCATTTTCGTCATCTGGCGGAAAACACGCCCGAATTGCACAAGGGAGCCGAAGCCAACTTGCTCGGCGATCACGATTACTTTTAGCCGGGTCGTTGCCAGCAGCTTCTGCGCTTCTTGCACACGTACAAGATTTACATATTCAACTAGTGAGAACCCAGTTATTTCCTTGAACATCCGGCTTAAATAAGCGGGGCTGATTTCAAACTGCTCGGCTAGCTCTTCGAGGCGCACGGGCTCAGCGTAATGGGTGTTGATGTATCGCACAATGGTCGATATTTTCCGATGCAAAGGAGAGACATGCTCAGGTGAAGTGACGGGATGTACACTTACGAATCGTGCCGTGAACAAGAGCAGCTCGACGAGGTAGTGCGTGATGGCAAAGGTTTGTCCAAGATGGGGCTCCTTCGCTTCATGAATCAATTTGTCGAGAATGTCTTCGACTACTCTTCGTGTAGCTAAATCCAATCGAAGTACAGGCGTAGCATGCGTGAAGGCGTCAAGCAGGAAGGGAGCCTCATCTTTCATGCGCTCCAACAAGCTGTCACTGAAATTAATGACGACGCGTGCATGTCCTAGTCGATCCGAATCAGAAGTGGCATGCAGCTCACGGCGATTTATGAGGACCAGATCTCCAGGGAGGATGAGATAGGAGCGGTCACGAATGAAATACATGCGCTCGCCTTCATACAAATAGTAGAGCTCGTACATATCATGCATATGTTGAGTCCTCTCGAAGGGGCCGGAGCGATGAATATGCTGAATGTAAAAAGGGCCTTCATCTTCATTGCCGAAGGTGACGGTACGCGACATAGGGATACTCCTTCATTGGAAATGATGTATCTGAAGTATATCACAAAATTAGTGAAAAATATGAATAGTTTCAACTTAAAATAGGAACAGATGAAGAGAAAACGCTCGTTACTTGCGCTAAAATAAAGTTATAGAAACCTAGCAAACGTTTGCAAAAATAGGAGGAAAATTGACATGAACGCACTTATAGAAGCAGTACGCGCAGGAAAAGTAAACGAGTTCTCATCCGACGTGGTAAAAGTATATGCATCATCCCAAACACAAGTGGGAGACACTACGCTTTTGGTGGTACGTACAACAGAAGGTAAGCGTCTATTAGCTGTTGGCAGCGGCGAGTTGTATGATGCCCTGCAAGGCGACGTTGTAGAAGGCGGGAAAATTGCTCCGTTAACACATGAGAATCGTTTGGTTATTAATCAATTTTTGCCATATACAGCTCCACAAGCGTTCGGTACACAAGTTGCGACAATGGGTTTAGGCGATCGACTTGGCATCGCAAGTCCTGGTCATATCCAAACAATTCGCGGCAAAGATATTCGTCCTGTTTTGGCACAGCAAAGTATTCGTGAGCTTGCATTGACAGGCCGCACGTATGAGGATGTTTTGGACGCTGCTGCATATGCAGTTCTGCAAGAAGGGTACAAGGATGGCTATGGCGCTGACGGCGATCACTTGAAAAAAGAAGCGGACATCGAGTACGCGTTGCGTCTAGGTTTTACGATGTTGACCCTCGATTGCTCTGAGAATATCGACAATACGATTGAATCCATGTCCGCAGCAGAAATCGCAGCGAAATACGAGCAGCTGCCAGCTAGCTTGCGCAGCCGCTATGAAGAGCGCTATTTGCAAACAGCGCCAAATGTACCAGGAGCAACGCTTGCATACACAGCGGAAGCTTTGAAGAAAGATGTTCTCATTTATGATGCAGCGATTAATTTCATGGAAGCGATCTACCGCAAGTATATCGTGACACTTGATCGTGCGGTTGATTTCGAAATTTCCATTGATGAAACAGCGACACCGACGTCCCCTGAAGCACATTATTTAGTAGCGAATGAGCTGCGTGATCGCGGAGTTACAATTTTCAGCATGGCGCCGCGCTTCTGCGGGGAATTCCAAAAAGGGATCGACTACATCGGAGATATCGCGCAGTTTGAGCGTGAATTAGCGAGTCATGCGGCGATTGCTGTTCATTTTGAATATAAGCTTAGTATTCACTCCGGCAGTGATAAATTCAGCGTGTTCCCGTTGATCGGGCAATATACGAATGGCTTGTTCCACATCAAAACAGCAGGTACGAACTGGCTGGAAGCGGTACGTGTGATCGCGAAGGTGAGTCCTTCCCTTTACCGCCGTATGCATCAGTTTGCGCTTGACCACTTTGTTGAAGCGACAGCTTACTACCACGTAACGACGGACATTAGCGCAATTGCTCCGCTTAGCGAAGTTTCCGATGCGCAGCTGCCAGATTACATGGAAGAGAATAATGCGCGCCAGCTTCTGCACATCACGTATGGTCTGCTCCTTCAAGCGAAAAATGAGGATGGCAGCCGTACCTTTGCAGACGAGTTTTTCCAAACGATGGCAGAGCAAGAAGATGTATTCGCCGAAGGACTTCGTTATCATATTGGCAGACACTTGGAGCTGCTTGGTAAATAAGCAACTAAACAAAACGCCGCAGACATCAAATTCCTTGATGTTTGCGGCGTTTCTTTGTGGCGTTTCGTTGTTCCTAGGACAAGCCTTCCGTAGAAGTTCCTAGCTCATCATCTGCGCCAGGATAGTCTCTGGAAATGCCTTCATGCAGCTCGCGATTCTCATAAGCAAAACGGTTGGTCGGGCGCTGGTCTTCTCGCCAAGGCGTGCTTTTCCCAAGAGACTCTGACAGCATGCTAGTGCCGTAGGGCCCTTCAGGGAACTCCTCGGGGATCATGTCGTTGCGCTGCGACTCTACCGTCTTGAGGTCCGTGTATGCCGCGAGGCGGTCTTCTGAGAGGAAGCCTAATCCCTCTACTTGGTTGGTTTGTTGTGACTTCTTACGCATGGATAAGCCTCCTTGTCAGGTTGGTCTTTTTCCAGTGTCCCCCGTCACTTCCTTAAATATCCGTGAAATGAATCGAACCGATAATTTGGCTTAAAAATTCGGTAAGCTCTTGGGCTTGTTCTTCATTTAGCTTAAAAACGTGCTCCAGATAGCCTTCTTCGTCCAAATCGTCTGGCCCAATGACTGCGCTGCGTCCCGATTGCAAATCGATGACTAGCTTTTTGCCATAATAACGTGTCGTTGTCATAATTGCGAGGTCAAAACGGTGTAAGGCTTTTCCAACGAAACAGACAAAACGCGTTGTTGTTTCTTCTTGATGATCATATAAAAAGTCATAATCAGACATAAGGGCCCTCCATTCTCTTAGTAGTATGGGTTCATTATACCCCATAATGGCTCGTCAACAAAACGGCTTGCGCCTAACTTACAAACATGGTATGATTTGGATATTAGAAAAAGGAAGCACCTATTTCTGTCCTAACGGGCGGAGTAGGTGCTTTTTCGTTTTTCTAGACCTATTATTCGCGATATGACTGGAGGAATTTAAAGGATGAACATTGTATTTTTGAACACGTTGGAGAAAAATTCGGGGGACCAGCACGTGCTCTCCGCACAGGTATCGATTGCCGAAGAGCAAGGCATTTGGAGTGTTCATTGGCGTGAACCTGACGCGGTAGGTGCACTTGAACAGGAGATGTGGTACGAGGGCATAAGCTGGGATGAGATGCTGTATGCGTTCCGCCAAGGCTTGCGTGAGAAAGTACGTATCGGCTTCAGGCCGTTGGTCAGTACGGAATTAGATCTTACGCAGGGCCTGACGGGGAAAGCGAAAATGACGCAAATGCTAACGTACTACTGTGAGGAAAATCCGAATGAAGAAATGTTCGAGACTTTGCGCACATGGCGCCGCGAGCAAGCTGCGCGGGAGAAGAAGGCGCCTTATATCCTCGCAACGAACCGTGTTCTGCGGATGATTTCTGTCTTCTTGCCGCAGAGCAAGGAAGAGCTGCAGCAAATTCCTGGCTTCGGTGAGCAAAAAACAGCGATGTACGCGGAGCAATTGCTTAGCCTGATCGGCGAATGCACACGTACGAACGGTTTTCCTTTGGATTGGGTTGCGAATTACGTCGACACGATGAAATTCGAGGGCTGGCTCCTCGCTCAGAAGGAGCAGAAGCTGCGTATTGAGCTTGATCGTGAAGTCAGCAAGCGTAAGCTGCTTGAAATCGTTGCTGGCGGCGGCAGCTTGGCCGATCTGCAAGCGAATCTGACGATGCCGCGAAGAGAGCTGCTGCTTTGGGTGGAGGATTTGGATCGTGAAGGCTACGATATGGATCCGCTTGTGGAAGCAGAGCTTGCTTCGGTCCCTGAGGAAGAGCAGATTAAGGCGTGGAATGCGTATGAATCGGAAGGCGACCGCTACTTAAAGCCCGTCCTCAAGAGCCTCACAGGAACCGAGGAGTTGAAAGGCAGGGAGCTGGACAGAGCGTATGAATGGCTGCGCCTGCTTCGGTTGCGTTTTCGCAGAGAGAAGGAAAGAAATACGATCCAAGCTGCTAGTTAATGCGTATTGACAAAGCTCAGCAGGGTATGTTTAAATGGTCAATAATCTAATAACGGTCAATGCGATGACGAACATGGGCAAAGCCCGAAGTAGGAAAAATGCCGCTGCTGCAGAGAGTCGGTGGAAGGTGCAAACCGATGCAAGCATATTTCTGAATTACAGTTCTGAGTTGGTGGAGGGAACGTGTCTAATCCGGCATCAGTAGCTTACACCCGGCAATTAATTTTGTCGTTAATTTTCTAAGTGAAAGAGAAGCTTCAAGCCGTTAAGGCGTGCAGCCGGTCTCTTTAATTAGGGTGGTACCGCGAGACAACATCTCGTCCCTTTGTGGACGTTGAGGTTGTCTTTTTTGTGTTTCATTTAACCAATCGAACGGAGGGATCGTATGTTTTCATGGGATAAGCTAACCGTAGATCAACAGCAGCAAGTCGAACATCAATTAAGTATTCTCAAGCGCGGAGCAGCAGAAATCGTGCCGGAAGAAGCGTTGAAACAAAAGATTATGAAGGCCGTTGTGACAGGGACACCGCTTAAAGTTAAGCTAGGCTTAGACCCGTCTGCACCTGATATCCACATCGGTCATACGGTCGTTCTGCAAAAGCTTCGTCAATTCCAAGATTTGGGTCATGAGGTGCAGCTCATTATTGGTGATTTTACGGGTCGCATTGGGGATCCGACAGGGAAATCGGAAACGCGCAAACAGCTATCGGAAGAAGATGTGAAAAGCAATGCGCAAACGTATCAGACACAGCTTGCCAAGGTGCTGGATTTGAACAAAACGTCGTTCTACTACAACTCCTCATGGCTGGGTGAGCTGCGCTTTGATGATGTTCTAAGACTTGCTGGTAAAGTGACTGTCGCCCGAATGCTCGAAAGAGATGACTTTGCCAAACGCTATGCGGCGAACCAGCCGATTCATGTCCATGAGTTTTTCTACCCTTTGATGCAGGGGTACGACTCTGTTTCCTTAGAAAGCGATATTGAGCTGGGTGGAACCGATCAGACCTTCAATATTTTAATGGGGCGCACACTACAAGGCGCCTATGAGATCAAGGAGGGGCAAGTGGCAATTTTGATGCCGTTGCTGGAAGGGCTAGATGGCGTGCAGAAGATGAGCAAAAGCTTGCGCAACTACATCGGGATCGATGAGCAGCCGAATGAGATTTTCGGCAAAACGATGTCCATTCCGGACTCGCTGATGCTCAAATATTACGAGCTTACAACCGCCTTGTCGAATGAAGAAATCGAAGAGCTGCGGCAAGGATTTGAAGCGGGTACGATCCATCCTCGTGATGCCAAGCTGAAGCTGGCGAAACTGTATGTCGGGATGTACCATGGTGCTCAAGCTGCGGAGGAGGCGGAGCAGCACTTTATTACCGTTTTTCAAAAGCGTGCATTGCCAGATGAAATTGAGGAAGTGAGCCTGAACCGCAATGACTTAGATGCAGGGCACATCTCGATCATTAAGCTGCTAGTCAGCTTATCGCTTCAATCCTCGAATGGGGAAGCTAGGCGGAGCGTGGAGCAAGGGGCTGTGAAAATCAATAAGCAGAAGCTGACTGATATTCATGCGCAAATAACCCCAGAGGATGGCGATATCCTGCAGGTGGGCAAACGGAAGTTTGTCAAAATCAAGCTCTCGTAGTAGCCAGACGCACAAAAGGGTGACTTCTCAGCAACGTTCTGCTAATAGTCACCCTATCTATTCTATGAACACGCTGATTCACTCACAGCCATTCTTTCTTGCGGAATAGCACATACATGGCAATACCCAGGACGCCCATAAATGCTAACACGAATTCATCCCCATGCTCAGTTATATGCAGGCCGAGAATATTATCGAAATTCATCCCGAACACACCGGTAATGAAGGTCAAGGGCATGAAGATCGTCGTCAAAGCGGTAAACACACGCATGATATCATTCGCACGGTTCGCTAGGCTGGATTGATAAGCTTCTCGTAAGTTCCCCATGAGATCGCGGAGCGTATCGAACGTATCGACAATTTTGACGGCATTCTCATAAATGTCTCCGAAATACTTCTGCAGCTGATGATCGATCAGTCTCAGTTCTTTCTTGCCTAGCGTTCCGATAACGTCACGTTGCGGCACTAGCATTTTTTTCAACCATAAAATCTCTGAGCGCAGACCGATAATCTCGTTCAAATGCGATTTCTTCGTCGCCATGAGAATATCTTCTTCCAGCTTTTCAATTTTCGCTTCAATTCGGTCACCGACAGCCACATAGTTATCGACGACGAGATCGACTAAATGATATAAGAAACGATCGGCGCTGTTTACTTCTTCCTCCCAGAGGAAGGGCTTGAGCGCACGAAGCTCATTAATTTTTTGACGTGTTACGGTAATGATCACATGTTTACTTAGGAATAGATTAAGTGCGCGTAGAAAAATTTCTTCATCATCGAAACGAATGCTATTAATCACTATGAAATAATGGGAATCATAAAATTCAATCTTAGGACGCTGTTCTTCCTCACTTAGACAATCTTCTACGGCCAAATCATGCAAATGGAACAGAGGCTGAAGCAATTCCAGATCCTCAATCCCTGCATCAATCCAGTAGAAGCCTTGACTTGGAGGTGTAAGTGCAGCGGTCACATCATCAACTAACGTAAAAATACCATTTTGAACCAACCGTGTTTTCATCTGCCCACCCCTTTGAATGGAATCAGCCGATTAGTTCATCTAGAAGAGCAACGCTCTGGACGATGGAATAACCGACTTCATTCCTACACTTTGAAATTGTTTACTCGCCTTGCAGGTGCTACTCCTCGGTTCTCCGTCCAAGCGTATGCCCTCCTTTTCCGTCCGTGTCGAATACTTGTCTAGTATACCCGTTCATATATCACGTTTCAAGCCATAAAGTTAGATGAAATCAAGGAAATTGTCGTCTAGATAGGGTATGGCAGCAGGGCTGTGTTTGTGCTAAAAAATAAACCGCCAAATCTTATTTGGCGGCACTAAGAATCTTATTTTTAATATTCATGTACATAAGGATTAACTCAGGAGCACCGCGCTCCATCAGATCGTCTTCACTTTCAGCCCCGTAGATGAGGGGAAGCTGAGCGGCAGCCATTTCGGCTTGCTCCAGCGTGGGTTTGACGTTTTCAGTTAAGGTGAAGTAGCGATGCAGGGAGGCGAATACTGAGAAATTATCTGTTGTTTGGGTTGACATAGTAGACCTCATTTCTTTGATAAATTCCTGTGATGAAGAGGAAAATCGACGATGAAGCTTGTCCTACTTGTTTAACCTTCGAAACCAGAGTCTAAACTTTATCCTACCTAGATACATATTGTATCACAAAATGAGAAACTTGAAAGCAAAATTTTTGCTAAATAATTCCTTATGCATCGACAAGCCCAACCATCTTGACATTCGTTTAATTTATAGTATGATAATGCTAATCGCATACGTTACGTTTTCTTATCAAGAGTAGGTGGAGGGACTAGCCCTATGACACCCGGCAACCGACAAACCTTTGCAAGCAAAGGGGAGCACGGTGCTAATTCTTGCGGAAACGCTGTTTACAGCGAATCTGGGAGATAAGAGAAGGACATTGACTTTGACTTTCCATGGCCTTTCTCTGATTCCAGAGAAGGTCATTTTTGCTTTTCATACATGTTCGTACCTAAACTAAATTAAAGAAGAGGAGTGAACAGGATGCCGATCAAGATTCCTGACAACCTGCCTGCCAAAGAAATTTTAAACCAAGAGAACATCTTCACCATGGATGAGTCTGTCGCGTATCATCAGGATATTCGTCCACTTCGCATCGCCTTGCTTAACTTAATGCCGACCAAAGAAACGACCGAGACGCAGCTGTTGCGCTTGATCGGAAACACGCCGCTTCAAGTGGAGTTCGTGTTGTTGCATCCCAAAACCCACACTTCCAAAAATACGTCACTCGAACATTTAGATATGTTTTACAAAACATTTGATGATATCAAAGACGACAAGCTGGATGGTATGATTATTACCGGAGCGCCTGTTGAGCAGATGGATTTTGAAGACGTGAATTACTGGGAGGAGCTGACGCAGATCCTCGAGTGGAGCAAACAGAATGTCACTTCCACGCTGCACATTTGCTGGGCGGCTCAAGCAGGCTTATACCACCATTTTGGCGTACGTAAATATGGTCTAGATAAGAAGATGTTTGGTGTATTCCCGCATACGGTGAGCGTACCCAACACCAAGCTGCTGCGCGGTTTCGATGAAGTGTTCAATGTTCCGCAGTCCCGCCATACCGATATAACTCGTGAAGATATTGATCGATGTCCGGATTTGGAAGTTTTGGCCGAGTCAGAGGATTCAGGGGTTTATATCGTTGCAACGAAGGATGGCAAACATATTTTCGTAACAGGGCATTCGGAGTATGATGCTTGTTCATTGAAATGGGAATACGATCGCGATGTAGCGAAAGGGTTGCCTATCGATATTCCGAACAATTATTACCCGAATAACGATCCAAGTAGACAGCCTTACAACACTTGGAGAGCGCATGCGAACTTGCTGTTCTCGAACTGGCTGAACTATTATGTATATCAAGAAACACCTTTCGAACTGACCGTTAACATCAATGAAAGCTTGGCAAGTTCGCAATTGTAGTCTGTATTCTGTAGTCATCGAACCCACATCCTGAGGAGGAATTCCCTTGTTGAAAATCGAAAGTCGTCTCGCTCAAATTGGCTCTATCGAAGAACCTGTTACAGGTGCTGTTAGCTTTCCTGTTTATCAAGCAACTGCGTTTCGCCATCCTAAGCTAGGGCAAAGCACAGGATTTGATTACGCACGTACGAAGAGTCCTACGCGTAAAGTGCTTGAAGATGCCATTGCTCAGCTTGAATCCGGAGATGCAGGCTTTGCTTGCTCGTCAGGTATGGCGGCATTGCAAACGATTTTCGCATATTTCAGCCAAGGTGATCACTTGATTGTTTCCTTGGATTTATACGGCGGTACGTACCGTCTATTAGAAAGAATCATGTCCCGTTTTGGTGTAACCGCTACGTACGTGGATACAAATGATTTGGATGCTCTTGAAGGCGCGTATCAACCGAATACGAAGGGTCTTGTTATCGAAACGCCAACGAACCCGTTAATGATGATTACAGATCTTGAACTCGTATGTACTTGGGCCCGTAAAAAGGGCATCGTATCCATCGTCGATAACACGCTGCTTACGCCATATCTACAACGCCCAATTGAGCTTGGCGCGGATATCGTCATCCATAGTGCGACGAAATACTTGGGTGGACATAATGACGTACTTGCCGGTCTGATTGTGACAAAAGGAAAAGAGCTTTCGGAGCAAATGGCTATTCTTCATAACTCCATTGGCGCTGTGCTTGGACCACAAGATAGCTGGCTCCTCATGAGAGGGATGAAAACATTGGCTCTTCGCATGGAGCGCCATGAGCAGAATGCAACAGCGATCGCGAACTTCTTGCTAGCGCATGAGTTGATCACTGACGTTTACTACCCAGCGCTGGAGTCTCACCCAGGACATGAAGTTCAAAATAAACAATCCAGTGGAAACACAGGGATTTTCTCTTTCAAAGTAAAAGACGCGAGATTGGTTGAACCGATTCTTCGTCATATCAAGCTCATTGCCTTCGCGGAAAGCTTAGGCGGGGTTGAATCCTTGATGACGTACCCAGCGGTACAAACACATGCGGACATTCCGCTTGAAATTAGACAGCAAGTTGGTGTAGATGACCGTCTGCTTCGCTTCTCCGTCGGGATTGAGCATATCGACGATTTGATCGCCGATCTGTCGAATGCTTTGGCGTCCGCGCAAGCTGAGTTGGAAGGAGCTTCGCAATCATGAGCCATTCTTCATCAGATAAAGAAAAACGTAAGCCCCATGGCAAATTTGCCACAAGACTGATTCATTTTGGCGCAGAAATCGATGAAGCGACAGGGGCATCCAGTGTGCCTTTGTATCAGGCTTCAACCTTCCATCAAGCTGATTTGGAAGCGAATCAGGAGTATGACTATACACGGTCTGGTAATCCGACGCGTCAGGCGTTGGAGGATTACATCGCATTGTTAGAAGGCGGAACGCGCGGATTTGCGTTCGCTTCTGGGATGGCTGCCATCTCATCTGCGTTAATGCTTTTGTCACAGGGAGACCATGTGATCTGTACGGAAGACGTATACGGTGGTACATATCGCCTGCTAACAACGATTATGAATCGCATGGGCGTGGAATCCACGTTCGTGGATATGACCGATATTGCTCAGGTGAGAGCAGTCCTTCGTTCCAATACGAGAGCGGTATTCATCGAAACGCCTTCAAATCCAACGCTTCGCATTACGGATATCGGTGAGATTGCTGCTTTTGCGAAGGAGCATGATTTGCTTACGATGCTGGATAATACCTTCATGACGCCATATCATCAGCGTCCAATCGAGCTAGGCATTGACATCGTGCTTCACAGCGCGACGAAATTCCTTGGCGGGCATAGCGATGTGCTAGCTGGCCTAGCTGTTGTAGCGAACGACACGCTTGGTCGTCGGATGAAGCAAATTCAGAACGGCATGGGCAACGTGCTCGGTATTCAAGATTCATGGCTGCTCATTCGCGGTATGAAAACGTTGCAGGCACGGATGGAAATGTCCGAAAAAGGCGCGCGCAGACTAGCACAATGGTTGAGCGAGCAGCCTGATATCGACGTGGTTTACTACCCAGGATTGCCTAATCACCCAGGTAGAGAAATTCACGAGAAGCAATCCAAAGGATACGGAGCAGTAGTCTCCTTTGATGTTGGCTCTGGCGAGAAAGCGAAGAAGCTAATGAGCAAAGTGAAAATTCCACTCGTAGCGGTTAGCTTGGGCGCTGTAGAGAGCATTTTGTCATATCCGGCCATGATGTCACACGCAGCGATGCCGAAAGAAGTTCGTCTACAACGCGGTATCACGGACGGTCTCGTGAGATACTCCGTGGGACTCGAAGATATCGAAGATATCATTGAAGATTTGGAACAAGCCTTGCGTAGTTAAGTACCTCGTTATTCAGAAATTATCCATATTTACAAAGGAATAACACGTGGAAAAAGCAGCGATTTGCTGCTTTTTTGGCATGAGTATGGTACGATTAATGGATACGAGCCTTCAGAAAGTAAAGGAGTGAGTTGCAATGAAACCGATCGATCGCATTTTAAATAAAGCACAAGCTGGCGGACGAATTGATGTTGAAGAATGTATTACACTGTTCGAATCCGATCAAATAGAGAAAATTGGCGACACCGCCAATCAAATTATGAAAAAGTGGCACCCGGATCCGATTACGACCTTCGTCATTGGGCGCAATATTAACTATACGAACATCTGTGATGTATATTGCCGATTCTGTGCGTTCTACCGTCAACCGGGATCAGCGGAAGGTTATGTATTGCCGGATGAAGCGATCTTTCAGAAGATTCAAGAAACCTTGGATGTTGATGGCACCGAGATTTTGATGCAAGGCGGCACAAATCCGGATCTTCCATTCAGTTACTATACGAATATCTTGCGCGAGATTAAGAAGCGCTTTGATATTACGATGCATTCTTTTTCACCTGCTGAAATTATGAAAATGAAGGAAGTTTCCGGCGGCTTATCGCTAGAGGAAGTCGTTCGTCAATTACACGAAGCAGGACTTGACTCCTTGCCAGGCGGCGGAGCAGAAATCCTGGATGATCGTACGCGTCGGAAGATTTCCAGGCTGAAAGGTTCCTGGCGCGACTGGATGGACGTCATGCAGACGGCGCACAAGCTAGGTATGCATACAACAGGAACGATGGTTATCGGCTTCGGCGAATCCATGGAAGAGCGTGCGCTGCATATGCTGCGCATCCGCGATGCGCAGGATGATGTGCTGCTGAAGAAGCTGAACACACCGGGCTTCCTGGCATTCATTCCGTGGACGTTCCAACCGGACAATACGAATATGAAGGCGGAGAAAGTGACGCCTGAAGAATATTTGAAAACGTTGGCGATCAGCCGCATTATGCTGGACAACGTGCCGAACTTCCAGTCCTCCTGGGTCACGATGGGACCTGAGGTTGGTAAGCAGACGCTAAGCTACGGCTGCAACGATTTCGGCAGCACGATGATCGAAGAGAACGTCGTATCCGCGGCGGGCACTACGCACAAGGTCAACGTTAGCTCGACGCTGGACATCATCCGCCAAGCAGGCAAAATCCCTGCGCAGCGTAACACGAAGTATCAGATTCTGCGTGTGTTTGACGATGTGAATGCGAAGATTGATCGTGATTTTGTGATGCAGAACTAAAATGGTTTTTGAGAGAAGCAGCTGCGGCTGCTTCTTTTTACGTGGAAATTTAATCTTATCTTCAGCTACCCTTCAGGTAACCGAAGGTCAATAAGCGTAGAATGGGGGAACACCACAAATTTGAGATTGAAGATCGGAGTGATGATTGTGAAACTGCTTAAAAATTTTATGCAAGGATTCCTTTATGCTTTCGTCTCGATTGGTGCTCTTCCGTTCTTACTCGTGAAGATTCTGATTGAGCAACTGTGACGAACCACTTTTACTTTCATGAGGGGCAGCTAGATGCTGCTCCTTTTTTGCATTCTTCCGCCCTTGCGCAAATGGCAAATTGTTCGTTGTATATCTCCCTCCTCTCGACCATATACTCTTAAGAGGAGGATGCATAGATGGAAGGAGTGAGCACATGGAACTGTTTGCAATTGCCCTAATCGATGTCGAGGAATCCTATGTACGTTCGCTGAGCGCACAGGTGAAGCAAGCGCTGCAGCATTTACATATCGCAGAAAATGGTTTAACAGCTACTTATATGTGGAGTGAGGCGCGTGCTTTTATTTACGTGGAAGCGGAGGCGGGAAGTGTACGCCACGACCCGCAGGTTCATGAAGCGCAGGTAAGAGCCTGCTTAGCGGAAGTGTTGGCGAGTCACATTGTAGCGGACAAGGAACCCAGCATCTTGCGCAGCTTAATTACGAAGGATTTTAAATATGAGAAGTTAACGGACATTGAAGCGATTGAAGGCTATTGTAAGCAATCTTTGGTCCAAGAGAGCGGGCTGGAAGGGTTGCCGATGATCAACAGCAGTCCAAGTCGGCTTCGTCGTATACAAATTCTCAAGGAACAAATGATGGCCTTGCTTGAAGAGAATTCGCAGCTCAGCTTAGATGGCTTCTTGAAATTCCGAATTCAGGAGTATAAAGAAGATCTGAAGGAAATTGTTGAGTACGCCATTGATGAGTTTATGATGGATCGTCAATACCAAGAATTTATTTCGCTTCTGCAATATTTCGTCTACATTCAAGAGGCCAAAATACCCGCGGCCCATCTGATTCACAAAGGCGGACATGAGTTTGTCATTTTAAATGACAGAATGGAGCCCATTGATGCGAATGATTTTGATGCAAGCTTTCGCATGGAAATGCTGGAGAAGGATATCAATCTCGAGGATATGATCGTGAGCACGTTAATTACCGTCTCGCCAGCCAACATCTACATTCATACGCGAGACCCTGAATTGACCATCATTAAAACGATAGGGCAGATCTTCGAGGATCGCACCTCGGTGTGCAGTTATTGCCGCACTTGTGACCTTTATCTGGGGGATGCCAAAAAACAGGATCAACTATCCCCTTGACCTTGCTCTGTTCGCCATTTATAATAGTGATCGAAGGCGTTAGTATCAAAGACAAGAACTTCTGTATGAACTGCTCAGAGAGAGGAGACCAGGCTGCAATCTCCTTCAGCGAATCGGATTGTTTACCCCTTTGTAGCCGTATTGTGGAATTCGTCCTGACTTGCAGGTCGATACTATACAGTACCGGAGTCATTCCCGTTAACGAATGCTGATGAGGATTCGACATATTCAGGTATGAGCGAATCGAACTAGGGTGGAACCACGAGCTGAGCGCACTCGTCCCTTTATGGGATGTAGTGTGCTTTTTTGCGTTCAAATTAACTTATTAGGAGGTCATGGAAGATGGTTGTACAAGTAAAATTACCAGATGGCGCAGTAAGGGAGTATGCAGTAGGGACGACCATTGAACAAGTGGCAGAATCCATTTCTTCCGGTCTGAAGAAAAATGCAGTTGGCGGCAAAGTAAACGGGAAATCCGTAGATCTTTCTTTTTCATTGGACAATGATGCGGATGTTGAAATCTTGACGCTGGATAGCGAAGCGGGTCTAGAGATGTACCGTCACAGCACAGCGCATTTGATGGCGCAAGCGATCAAACGTATCTATGGCAACAAAGCCGTTAAGTTAGGGATCGGTCCTGTAATTGAGGACGGCTTCTACTATGATATCGATTTGGAAACTCCGCTAAACCCTGAAGATTTGGTTAAAATCGAGAAGGAAATGGAACGCATTTCGAACGAGAACCTGGCGATTACACGCCGTGTTGTTTCCCGTGAGGAAGCGATTCGTATTTTCACAGAGCTGGAAGATCCGTTCAAGCTGGAATTGATCCGTGATCTGCCTGAGGATTCCGTTCTAACTATTTATGATCAAGGTGAATTCTTTGACCTTTGCCGCGGGCCGCATTTGCCTTCAACTGGCCGCATTAAAGCGTTCAAATTGTTGAGTGTTGCGGGTGCCTACTGGCGCGGCGATGCAAAAAATAAAATGCTGCAACGCATCTACGGAACTGCGTTCCCTAAGAAAGCGCAGCTGGATGAGCATTTGCACCTGCTTGAAGAAGCAAAGAAGCGCGATCACCGTAAATTAGGCCGCGAGCTCAAAATGTTTGCTTTCTCACGTGAAGTTGGTCAGGGCTTACCGCTTTGGCTGCCAAATGGTGCGAAATTGAGACGTACAATGGAGCGTTACATCGTTGATTTGGAAGAGCGTCTAGGTTACGATCACGTATATACACCGGTTTTGGCGAATGTTGAGCTATACAAAACTTCCGGTCACTGGGAGCACTACAGCGAGGATATGTTCCCGAAAATGGTCATGGACAATGAAGAGCTTGTTCTTCGTCCAATGAACTGCCCTCACCACATGATGGTTTATAAGAGTGATATGCGCAGTTACCGTGACCTTCCGGTTCGTATTGCTGAGCTTGGAACTATGCACCGCTATGAAATGTCCGGCGCTTTGACAGGCTTGCACCGCGTGCGCGCGATGACATTGAATGATGCTCACATTTTCTGCCGTTTGGATCAAATCAAAGAAGAGTTCTCTCGCGTTGTTAACTTGATTCGTCAAGTGTACGCAGATTTCGGTATTACAGATTACCGTTTCCGTCTGTCCTACCGGGACCCTAACGATAAAGAGAAGTACTTCCAAGACGATCAAATGTGGGAAACTGCGCAACGCATGCTTCGCGAAGTTGTTGAAGAGCTTGGCTTGCCGTTCTTCGAAGCTGAGGGTGAAGCTGCATTCTACGGCCCTAAACTAGACGTTCAAATCAAAACAGCGTTGAAGAAGGAAGAGACACTTTCCACTGCGCAAATTGATTTCTTGCTGCCTGAGCGCTTCCAACTTGAATATACAGGCGAAGATGGTCAGAAGCACCGTCCAGTCGTTATTCACAGAGGGATTATCTCCACTATGGAGCGTATGACTGCCTTCTTGCTAGAGAATTTCGCTGGTGCACTGCCTACTTGGTTGATGCCAACTCAAGCGAAAGTTATCCCAGTTTCACCTGCATTTGAAGAGTTCTCTAACCAGGTGACAGACAGACTAAGAGAAGCTGGTATTCGTGTAGAGGCTGACAATCGCAATGAGAAGCTAGGCTACAAGATCAGAGAAGCGCAGCTGGAGAAAATTCCTTTCATGCTCGTCGTTGGCGAGAATGAAGTGAAGAATGACAGCTTGTCCATTCGTAAACGGGGTCAAGGGGATCTGGGTACTCAGCCAATTGATCAAGTTATCAGCATGATTAACGAAGAGATTAGCAAAAAGCTGTAAGTCCCCCTTTTTAAATAAGAGGTTGTCCGAAAGTAGATTTTCTACTTAGAGGGCAGCCTCTTTTTGCGTTCAAAATACTGGGTGCGCTGATGCATAACTACCTAAACGGAGGACATCTTATACAGTGAGTCTGTATGTGGAGGTTTAGTGATGACAGGAAATGGACAGCCTACTTTAGTAGGGGGAGGCCTAAAACAATGAAAATAACCGATGCTTCGAAGCAATCCAAATGGATAGTAGCATGGATGGTGCTTACCGTTCTGGTTGTGTTTTTCGGAGAAGAGGCAAGCAATCAAGGTAACGATAGGGCGGCTAAAACCGATACCCATATACGAGCCCAGCGGGACAATCAGCCAGGAACTGTGATGCCTGCTGCATGGCCTGTTGCGCAAGAGCACCAACAACAAGTAAGTTACCGCTTTGTTCCGAATTTGAATGGAGATTTATCCAAGTATACGGCTGTTGAAGTGACGGCGACCGGGTATTTCGCGGGTAAAGAATCTACAGGGAAAAATCCGGACCATCCGACCTATGGAATTACGTACTCAGGTATTAGAGTTATGCGTGATGATAAAGCATTATCAACGATCGCAGCAGATACCAAAGTGTTCCCGTTAGGTACCGTTTTGTTTATACCCGGATATGGCTATGGCGTTGTTGCGGATACAGGGAGTGCGATTAAGGGCAAGAAAATCGATCTGTATTTTGACACGAAGGATCAGGTGTATAAAGAGTGGGGGAAAAAGACCGTCAAAGTGTTCGTTGTGAAAAAAGGAAATGGCAAAGTGACGGATGTCATTTGGAAGCAGCTGAAGGACGAAATTCTTGCTCCAGCCAAAGCGTTGTAATGGTCAATTTTGTGAAAAAAGAAATTCATAAAAAATCCTGTTTGGGAAAACATATCTATACAGGAGGTGATTGACATGGCAAAGAACAAGAACAACAAGAAAGCAGCGCAAGATGCGGAATTTGCTACTGAAGTAGCGGTACCTAACAAGCAGCAACAAAACAACACACAAAACCAAAATAAATAAAACATAGCTACTGAGAAAAAAACGGAGACCCGAAAGGGGCTCCGTTTTTATTTCTTTTCAACCCCTCTTATATTCGATATAATGTAACAAAAACTAACATTATGTTCTTTTTGGGAGGAGTTTCGGTTGCTGATGTCGACGGATTCGAAGCAGAAAGCATGGTTTTACGGTTTTGTACTTATAGGTATAGGTGTAAATGTATTCGCTTTATTTGCTGCTTCACCATGGGTTACGGTAGGGACGCTCGCAATTTTCTTCATTATGGGTGTAAGCGCATTACTAAGTTCCAGAGCTTCCGTTAATGCACAAGAGCAGGGAATGCTTGATCAAGAAGATCAATTCCGTACATTTATTCAGGAATCCCAAGTGGTTGCGGATCGATTAGCTGCGGCGGTTGAAGAGGTCAATGGCGCTATCGGACATCTTCTGCAGATTGCTGATGCTTCCATACAAGGAGAAGAGGAATTGAAGGGGCGGAGCCAGCATGCCTCTGGACAGCTTCAGGAAGCTTTTGCTGCGATTCAACAGGTGGCGGCGGCTGCCGATCAGATACTGGATTCGTCGTTACATATGCATAGAGAAAGTGAACAAACGAAAGATACCGTAGTGGATGTTTGTCGCTCCTTAAATGCAACGGATGAAGTGATGAATGATCTACATGTGAATAATGATACTATGCAGAGGAAAATTCAAGACTTGACTGAGCATACCTCGAAAATTGAAGAAATCAATTTGTTTATTACCGAGGTCGTCGCTCAAACGTCGTTGCTTGCTTTAAACGCTTCAATTGAAGCGGCTAGAGCTGGCGAACATGGCAGAGGCTTCTCCGTCGTTGCGCAGGAGATTAAGAAGCTAGCTGCTCAAAGTCATGAAGCCGTTCAGAAGTCGTCGGAGCTTCTGGCTGATATTGAAAGTGGCGTATCGCAAGTTGTCGCTGCAGTTGCTGAAGAGAAAGCTTCTGTCACACATGGAATTGAGGAGATGAAGGTGATGAAAGGGAAGATTGATACGATTTTCTCCTTGATCCTTCATGTGAACAGCCTAGTGGCAAGTACCACGAGCTCAACGAAGCATCAATCTTCCTTGGTTACCGGGACTAGGACTTCTCTAGGAGAAGTTGTGGATTTGATGAACGAAACTATGTCGAGTGTTGAGCATACTCTGAATCAAATGAAAAAGCAGCGGCATGAAGTTTCACGACTGCAGCATATTAATCAAAATTTAGATCGCTCTTCGTCAGAGCTCATTAAGGCTATTCAAGCAGTTGGCCTGAAGAGTAAGCGAGGAACCGTTCATGTCAACATTGAAGAAATGAAGCAGTTGTTGAATGCGCTTGTTCGAGTACCTGACATCAAATCGTTGGTGGACGATAAACATGCGTCGCATTTAAGTGGTATTTTGAAGAAAACAGCTGGAATTGAAGCGATTTGGTCCAATCGAGGGGATGGCACCTTTATCTTCTCGCAGCCTGAGGCAGGCTTAGTGAATGCCAAAGGACGCGAGTGGTGGAAGCGTGCAATGGCAGGTGAACTCTTCATTTCGGAGGAGTACGTGTCAGCTATTACGAAAAAACCGTGCATTACGCTGTCGAAATCCATAATAGATGACATGGGAACGCCAATTGGTGTCGTAGGAATCGACCTGGTGTTAAATTAATAGTTCTCAAACCATTCTTTTTAGTGTAAAATAAGATTACTGTTATAAATCTTGACACGGGAAGATAGGTGATGTCTGTGCTACAAGCATTACGGTCGGATGGAAAGCCACTAAGAGCATCTAGGAAAGCAGCAGAGGTACTTCCTTTCTTGGAAGCTTTTATTACACGCAAAGAGCAGCAGGCTCGGGAGATCGAGCAGGTTGTTGAGCGTTATGAGGTCAAGAGAATGAAGGAAGAACGGGCTTATCAGACGATGTCATCATTTCGTCGCATGTTCTCGGGTAAGAAGCCAGATCATCATCTTGCTGTTGAGTATATCCATTATGTGAAGAAACCAATGGAGCAGGTAAGAAAGCTTCGTTACGAAATCGAGCAAGCTAGACAGATCATGAACGATTCTAAGCTGGATGACGAGATTACGTTTCCAGAGGAATTCGAAGACATATTTTCTAATTAATATGAAAGAGGACACTGCAACCGCAGTGTCCTCTTTCTGTTTATTTATTTTTCAATTGTTGTAAGTCCAAGAAGCCTTCTTCCTGACTGTAAGCAGGGACCCCATGAGAACCAACGTCAAGTCCAACCAATTCCTCATCCCGACTTACGCGCAATGGAACGATTAGCTTAATCAGCTTTAAGACAGCCCATGTGCTGAAGAAACCCCATGCACAGACGGTCACGAGCCCAAGTGCTTGAACACCCAATAGTTCGAATCCGCCGCCATAAAATAATCCAGCTGTGCCTTCGCGGATCGCGTCAGGCTTCGCACATAAGCCAACAGCTAGCGTACCGATGCTTCCGCTGATACCGTGCACAGGGAAGGCGCCAACAGGATCATCGATCTGTTTGGCTTCAAGTATTTCCGTTGCGTATACGACGGCGATTCCGCAGATCGCGCCAATGCAGATTGCTGCAATGTCACTGACGAACGCGCAGCCAGCGGTAATTCCGACGAGCCCGGCGAGTGCGCCGTTAATGACCATAGGTGGATCTGCTTTGCGATAGCGCATCATGGTAAACAGAATGCAGGCGGCACAGCCTGCTGCAGCGGATAGCATCGTGGTGACTGCGATGTGTCCGATAGAAGTATTGGTAGCGCTTAACGTACTTCCTGAGTTAAAACCAAACCATCCGAACCATAGAATAAATGCGCCTACTGAAGCAAGCGGCAGATTGGACGGAGGAACGATGTTCGCGGTTCCATCAGCAGAGAACTTACCAATTCGCGGACCGATAATCATCGCTGCGGCTAGAGCGGAGAAGCCGCCGAGTCCGTGGATGACAGCTGATCCTGCGAAGTCTACCATGCCGAGCTTGCCAAGCCATCCGTTAATGCCCCACACCCAGTGGCCAGCGATAGGATAGATTAATCCGGTCATGGCTATTGTATATAGAATATAAGCGCGAAAGTTAATGCGTTCCGCTACAGCTCCGGATACAATGGAGATAACGGCGATAACAAAGGCGCACTGGAATAACCAATAGGTATCATGTGTGATGGTTAAGGCGATGTGTGTTAAATCTCCTCCCATGAAAAAACCAGTTGTCCCGATGATGCCTCCAGCGTCTTTGCCATACATCAACGCAAATCCGAAAAAGTAGAAAATAAGTGCTCCAAATGAGATATCTACAAATACTTTCATGATAATACTGACGGCATTCTTTTGTCTGACGAACCCTGCTTCTAATAAGGCGAAGCCGCCTTCCATTAATAAAATCATGGCAGCAGTCAAAACAACCCAAATTGTGTCTAAGCCAGATGTTAGTTGTTGGATTTGATCCATCCCGTAATCTCCCCTTATAATACTTGACTTCCCAGCCCAATTATACGGTTCTGATGATAAGCATGTCAACGGAATGCGTAAGATTACATAACATCGATCGCGAAATGTTCGCCTTATACGACAGTCATGTGAGGTTTTGTAATAGTAGCTTTGAAAATATCGGTCTAGAGACCGAGGCCGCCTTCAATCCAACGTCTCTTTTCATTCTATCGTGTATCTTATAAACTAGAGTTATCTTAACAACGCTTCTCACAAATGGAGGAAGAACGTATGAATCCGCATATGTTTCAAAGAATGATCTGGGGACTTGTTCTCGTATCCGCGGGCACTCTCTTTTTATTAAATCAATTGGGAATCATTCATGTGGATGTTGCCTATATGTTTTCCACGTATTGGCCCTGCATTCTCATTTTTTATGGACTCATTGGTTTCGTTTCACAACGCAATTTTCATTGGGGGGCATCCATCGGAAGCTTGATGATGTGCGGTGTCGGTACTATTTTTCTATTAAAAAATTTACATCTAACCGAACTATCACTTGGCGAAATGTTTAAATTTCTAATTCCGGTAGCTTTAATATTTTTTGGATTACAAGTGATATTTAAACCAAGCCGAAAAGAATCACCGGAATGGGCTTCTATTAAGAAAGCAAGAGATGAGGAAAGAAGAGCTCGCCGAGAGGCAAACCGATCTCGACATGAGCAGTATAAAAAGCATTGGGAAGCCGGCAATTGGGATTCGTCAAGCAAATCGAAAGAACACACGGACCAATCGTCAGCAAGTAATGTGAAATATGGGCTAACCGATGAAGAGAAGGAAGTTCTGAAGGATATTCATGGTGTATATCCAGAGGAAGATACTAGTCAGCCGAAGACAAATCACTTTGATCACGATAACAAACATAAATATGATGGTTTTGTTCGGAATTACGATTCAAGTAACGTGCTTCACCGTCATGGCTTCATTGGAGATGTTCATCTGGGTCAAGAAGCTTGGGAATTAAAGCCGATTCAAATCTCTCATTTTATTGGAGACTCTGTGATTGATTTAACACGTGCCTCCATTCCGCGTGGTGAAACAACGATTCAGGTTTCGGCCTTTGTCGGTGATGTGAAGATTTTCATTCCAAATGATATGGATGTTGAGGTTCGTGTGATGGCCAACTCGTTTATTGGCGATATGAAGGTGCTTGATCGTTTTGAAAGTGGATTCCTGCGCAACATTCGAACACAAACCTCTAATTATGAAGAAGCTGAACATAAAATTGTCGTTACGACTAGTATGTTTATCGGTGATATCACGATTAAAAAGATAGGTTAAAGGATGGAGCATGTACAAATTGCGAATGTTCAATATGAAATGGCAGCTGCTGAATTACTTTCTGATCTCAAGTGTATTGACGGTTTCAGGTATATATATCGTACTTGAATATTACGAGGCATCGCTCGGATCTTGGGAGTTCCGGATGTGGTTTGCGCTAGCCATTTTTGTGGTGTGCTTGACGATAGGATTTATCGCAACCAGAAGGTGGCAGCGCAAGGTAGACGAATTGCATGTTGCGATGTTGGAATTGTCCAAAGGCAATTTCTCAGTTCGAATTGAGATGGAGCCGGTGGAGCCTTTCCTCTATTTATATGACGCTTTTAATAGCATGGCTAACTCGATCGAAGAACGTGTGCAGCTGACACAGAAGCTAGGGGAAGCAGAGGCCATTCGGGATCAGGAATTGACCGAGACTGCAGTCATGGAGGAAAGACGGCGACTCGCGCGAGATCTTCATGATACCGTGAGTCAAGAACTGTTCGCCATTCATATGTCAGCATCGTCGCTTCCGAAAATATTGGAGAGAAATCCTGCGGCTGCGCCTGCATTGATGAATCAGCTCATCGAGATGTCCCATCATGCCCAGAAGCAGATGCGAGGTCTTATTTCACAGCTAAGACCGATTGAATTAAAAGATATGAGCTTACAAGAAGCCCTGGAGAAATGGTTTCCGGAATATTGCCGGACCCATGAACTTCAGGGTCAACTTGATGTTTCGCTGCCTGAGTTGATTTCAGAGGCGATTGAACATCAGTTTTTTCTCATTATTCAAGAAGGACTTGCTAATGTCATTAAGCATGCTTCGGCCAAACAAGTTAGATTGGCGATCTATGAAAGAGAGCATCAGTATGTACTGCAATTGCAAGATGATGGTCAAGGTTTTGAACGAAGTGATATTCCTTCTGCGTCCCATGGATTGTCAACGATGAGAGAACGAGCACAAAAGCTGGGCGGCGAAGTGGAGATTGATAGCAAATTAGGTGCTGGAACTCGCGTGCGCGTACGTATTCCGCGGTTTTCAGGGCATTCAGGAGGAAACTAGAATGAATCCGAACATTAAAGTAATGATTGTTGACGACCATGATATGGTGCGAGTCGGTTTGCGAACGTACATTTCGTTGGAGCCAGGACTAGAAGTGGTAGGAGAGGCGTCAAATGGGCAAGATGCTTTTGATCAATTGAATAATGATCACTTAGAGACGTCAATGCCGGATGTGATTCTGATGGATTTGACAATGCCGGTCTTGGATGGGATTGGTGCGACCAAGCTCATTTGTGACAAGTTCCCACAAGTCAAAGTCATCATGCTGACCTCGTTTCTGGAAGAAGCCAAAGTACTGGAAGCCGTTGAATCCGGAGCCATCAGTTATATGCTGAAAACCGTCTCTTCCGATCAGCTGATTCATGCGATTCAAAGTGCTTACCGCGGGATGCCTGTCATGAATGCAGAAGTGTCGCAGGCGTTAACGAGAGGTATCAGGCAGCGGAGTGAATTGCCGGAGCAAGAAGGTTTGACTGCGCGGGAACGGGAAGTGCTCCTATTAATTGCCGAAGGGAAAAGCAATAAGGATATTTCTGAGGAGCTCTTCATCAGCATCAAAACGGTCAAAACACACGTAAGCAACCTCTTGATGAAGTGTGAGCTGGAGGATCGAACACAATTAGCCATTTTTGCTCATCGCAAAGGATGGGTTTAGCAGAACGAACAAATAGTGGAACGATTGCACATAAAAACGTCAATTTGGCACATTCTATGCGTAAGTAAAATAATATGAGCGCTTAAGGAGTGTCCAATTGCAATGAAACCACTAACTTCCTCACTGGAGCAAGTTCAAGAATCATTTGACAAGGTGCGTGCCCAATTAGAGCAATTTGATTTTAATTTGGGTGGAGGCTGGGAGTATGACCATGGCTACTTTGATCGTTCGCTGGATGAAGCGAATAAAGTTTGGCTGCGCATTCCAGTTCAAGTGATTACCGGCCGAATTGAAGGGGATGTTGAAGCGACGGATGCTGTCGTCGAGGTAGGTACTCCTTTTGTGCTGAAACATGTCTATAATGAAGGGCTTGATCCTGAGGCTGAACTTGAGACCGCTGGAGCATTGATCGACCAGTTTCAAACGCCGTTGGATGCTGATGCAGGAATTGAAGATAAATGGGTGAAAGAAGCCTCAAACGTGCTGCAAAAAGTCGAACAAGCTTGGATTCATTAAATAATGTCCTATTTTTACCTCCAATTTATTGTTTTTTAATATTCGTTTAAGGTTGTGAGTGCATGATAGACACATAGAGAACAACATGATCCTTCAAGAGAGCATGCACTTATAACTTTAATATGGAGGTAAGACCCATGGAAGATAACAAAAAAGACTATAGCGACTTTTTCAAGCCGCAGAATAATGATAACAACGAAGAGAAGAAGCAGGAGCATGCACGAGCTAATGAGGGGCAAGACCCGAATAAAGAAAGACCTTCCTATTACTATTCTTATGGGCCTTACAAATCCGCTTTTAATGAAGAAAACGAAGGGCAATCCTTAACGACTTCCTCCTCAAGCTCAGAAGGTACAACGAATGTTGAAGTGACGCCGCCTAAAACGTTGCGCCCATTCAGCTTTGGACCTGAGAATGCTGCGCAAGGTCCAGCTGGTTGGGATCCAAATGCGAAGAAGCGTTCATCGGTCAAAGGTATTTTTGCAGCCTTCATGGCAGGCGCACTCGTTGTAAGCGCATTGATGTTTACAGCGGACAAAACGAACATGTTCTCCGGCAACCAGCCGCTAGCTTCTGGTTCAAGTACAGCAACAACTGTAGCCAATGGCTCTAACAATAGCAACGGCGAAGTAAAAAATGCAGCCCTTGACGTTGTTCGTCCTGGTAACATCGCGGCGATTGCGCAAAATGCGGGTCCTGCGATCGTAAAGGTTGAAGCGCTAGTTAAACCGAAGCAATCCAGCCGCAGCGGTGGTGGCAACTCACTGTTTGACGATCCGTTCTTCCGTCAGTTTTTCGGTGACAATGGTGGTGGCCAAACAACGCCTAAGAGTGGTCAAAATGACGCAGGGAGCGGACAGCTCCAACCAGCGGGTATGGGAACTGGCTTTATTTTCGAAAAAACAGGCTATATCCTGACGAATGAGCACGTAGTTGACGGTGCGGATGAAATTCAAGTAACGGTAGAAGGCTACGACAAGCCATTCACAGCGAAATTACAAGGTAGCTCTTACGATTTGGACTTAGCGGTTCTTAAAATTGAAGGCACTAAGGATTTCCCAATCCTGCCTCTTGGTAAAGCTGACGATGTTAACGTAGGCGACTGGGTTGTTGCAATCGGGAATCCATATGGCTTTGACCATACGGTAACGGTTGGTGTACTTAGTGCGAAGGAACGTCCAATTAGTATCCCTGATGAAAAGGGTACTCGTGAATATAAACATTTACTACAAACCGATGCTTCCATTAACCCTGGTAACTCAGGCGGCCCTCTACTTAACCTAAACGGTGAAGTTATTGGGATCAACACAGCGGTAAGCTCACAAGCGCAAGGTATTGGTTTTGCGATTCCAACAAGCACAATCTCTTCCGTTCTTGAGAATTTGAAAAACAATGTGACCATTCCGAAAGAACCGGTTCCTTACCTAGGAGTAGGTCTGCAAGATATCGGTAAAGATTGGGTAAGTGAGTTGAAGCTTTCCAATACAGACGGCGCTTTGGTTGGCAGTGTTCAACGTAAGAGCCCAGCGTTCCAAGCAGGCTTGCGTCAATATGATGTGATCGTAGATTTGAATGGAACCAAGATCAAAAACTCGCAAGAGTTAATTACGAAGGTTCAAGCAACGAAAGTTGGCGACAAAGTAACGCTAGGCATTATTCGTGATGGTAAGCGTACGGAAGTTCCAGTTACGGTTGGCGATAAAAACACGCTTGCTGAGACACCAGCTCAGTAAACTGTATGCCCAATGAAGGGAAGTAGAGTCCGCGGCCTCAAGCTTGCAGGCTCTGCTTCTTTTTGCTAAGCGGATATTTTGCTACAATAAAGAGTAGAATGGGGGACGGGTCGATGAGAGAAAATATTATGGTTATTGACGATGATGAGAAAATCACATCTATGCTTCGAAGAGGACTAGCCTTTGAAGGTTATTTAGTTACGACAGCTGCCAATGGCCTAGAGGGTCTCAAGCAAATGCTGGTGACAGAGCCGCAGCTTATTATATTGGATGTTATGATGCCGCAAATCGATGGCTGGGAAGTCGTTCGACGGATTCGTGAAAGCGGCAGCGAGGTACCGATTCTTATGCTGACTGCGAAAGATGACATTAGTGATCGGGTAAAAGGTTTGGATTTAGGTGCTGACGATTATTTGGTCAAGCCCTTCGCTTTGGAGGAGCTGCTGGCTAGAGTACGTGTATTGCTTCGGAGAAGAGCGGAACGGCCAGAACAAACGAACAATCGACTGGCATTTGAAGATGCGATCCTGGATTTAGATACACGCGAGGTGTTCCGCGGCGAGAAGTTGATTGAATTAACGACGAAAGAGTTTGATTTATTGCATCTTTTCATGCAGAATCCCAAACGAGTTCTGTCGCGAGATATCATTATGGAGAAGATATGGGGTTACGATTACAGCGGCGAGTCCAATGTCCTAGAGGTTTACATAGCCTTACTGCGTCAGAAGACAGAAGAGTTTGGTCACAAACGTCTGATTCAAACGGTCCGAGGAGCAGGCTATGTATTGAGAGGGGAAAATTAAAATGTCGCTTCGCCTGCGGCTAACGCTCTGGTATTCAGGCATATTGGCCATTACGATGCTGCTTTTTGGAATTGTGCTCTACTTCTTCTTGAACTATTTCCTATATGATCAAATTCGGCAAGATGTCAAAAGGGAAGCCGTGAACAGCTCCACGCGTATTCAGAAGAGCATCGCGCTATCTCAGAAGGGGCTAGTTGTCGATCTGGAGTTAGAGAGCAGAGACTTCTACTCTACGAATACTTTTTTGCAATTATATAATATTGCACTGAAGAGCTATAACCGATCGGCTAATTTACAATATTATGATCAAACGCTACCGATTGATCAATCGACCATTGATAAACTGCAACGTCAGGTGGACAAGCAAGAAGATGAGGTCGGATTTTTTCAGAAAACGAAAATTCTGAATCAGGATTTTCTGATCTATCACTTAGGCATAACCTCTGATAACCAATCCAAGCTCATTGGTATTCTACAGTCGGCAGTGCCCATCGGAAGTTATGAAAGAACGGCTGTTACGCTTCGCTATACGCTGATCATTTGGGCTATTTTAACCGTTATTGTTGCGGCATCGTTGGGCTGGTTCTTGGCACGTAAGGCGCTGAAACCAATCGAGCGCGTCATTGATGCGGCGAACCAAATCGAGAGCGGAGACGATCTGGAAAAACGGATCCACTATGATGGTCCATTAGATGAAATAGGCCGGTTGACGAATACGATCAATGGCATGCTGTCGCGCATACAGATAACCTATGTGGAATTAGATGAAGCTTACCGCGCACAGCGGCGTTTCGTATCCGATGCATCGCACGAGCTCAGGACACCGCTGACGACGATTCGTGGGAACGTAGATTTGCTGGAGAAAATGTGGAAGCAAACGTCAGGGACGCAAGCGCTGGCAACGCCAGAGCAAGTTCAGATGTCTTTAGAAGCTATGCACGATATTGCGGGTGAAGCTCAACGGATGAGTAGATTAGTCAACGATTTACTCGCGCTGGCGAGGGCGGATGCGGGTGTACTCATGGAGAAAGAGCCGGTCGAGTTTAAGCCGCTTGTCCAAGAGGTGGTCAGAAGAGCGCAGCTGCTCGAGCATACAGCGGAGTGGCAGGTTGGTGATTTGGAAGATCTCGAAGATGCAATCGTGCAAGGAAACCGCGATTATCTGCAGCAATTGTTGTTTATCTTTATTGAAAATGCTTTTAAGTACACACCTTCAGGGACTGTCTCAATTGAGGCTATCCGAAGAAATAGTTTTATCGGCATCCGGATATCAGATACGGGTATTGGGATGGATAAGGATGACATTCCTCATATCTTTGATCGCTTCTATCGCGCGGATCTGTCCAGAGGCGTTACCTCAGGGACGGGATTGGGTCTTTCTATCGCCAAATGGATCATTGATGAGCATGATGGGTCCGTCGAAGTGACGACTAGGAAGGATGAAGGAAGCACCTTTTTAATATGGCTTCCGGCAAACTTTCCTCATTCTATATAATCAGATATAATTAAAGGAAATACGATTGTTTAGGCAGGTGGAAGAAATGGAAGTTGTTCGAATATCCCCCAGAGGATACTGTTATGGGGTTGTTGATGCCATGGCGCTGGCCATGCAAACCGCTAAAAATTTAAATCTTCCCAGACCTATATATATCTTAGGCATGATTGTTCATAATGCGCATGTGACAGATTTCTTCAAAGAAGAAGGAGTTATCACGCTGGATGGCGAGAACCGTCTCGAGATTTTGCAGCAAGTGGAGACAGGAACTGTTATCTTTACCGCGCATGGGGTTTCGCCTGAAGTAAGGCGTTTAGCGCGTGACAAGGGGTTGACGGTTGTCGATGCTACTTGTCCAGATGTGACGAAGACGCATGATTTGATTCGTGAGAAAGTCGCAGACGACTACGATATTATTTATATTGGCAAAAAAGGTCATCCAGAGCCAGAGGGCGCAATCGGGGTTGCTCCTGATCATGTGCATCTCATTGAGAAGCTTGAGGAAGCTGAGCAGCTCAACCTCAAGCGTGAGCGAATTATTATTACGAACCAAACAACCATGAGTCAATGGGATATTAAGCACATCATGAATCGGTTATTGGATCTGTTCCCAAAAGCTGAAATTCATAATGAAATTTGTTTGGCTACGCAGGTCAGACAAGAAGCGGTTGCGGAGCAAGCGAAGGAAGTTGACCTTGTTATTGTTGTTGGTGACCCGAAAAGTAACAATTCAAACCGTTTAGCACAGGTTTCTCAAGAGATTGCTGGTGTGATGGCGTACCGTATTTCAGATGTCTCCGAGTTGAAAATCGAATGGTTAGCAAACGTACGTAAAGTAGGTGTAACCTCGGGCGCTTCCACGCCTACACCGATTACCAAAGAGGTTATTACTTATCTGGAAAACTACGATGCGAAAGATGAAACCAGTTGGGAAATTAAACGTACTATTAATATGAAGAAACTTATACCCACTGTTAAATCCAAAGCAGCAAGTAACGTGTAATTCCTGCTTATTCCACTCGACGGGATTGAAACTAGCATGCAAAGTACTCAGAAGGTGAAAATGATGAAACCTCGCTACGATTGGAAAAGTATTAAACGTTGGTTTAAATACAAATATATCCTGCTTTTACGTGCCAAGGGTGGTCCTTCCAAAGTAGGTAGAGGCTTTTCGATTGGGTTATTCGTTGAAATGTTCACGCTGCCGACCGCAGGGACGGCATTTGTTCTCATTTTCCCCTTGGTTTATTTATTGAGAGCGAACCTGCCTGCAGCTTTAATTGGTTTTGTGTTCGGTAAAGTCATTTATATTCCCTTTTCGATTCTCAATAAGCAAGTCGGGGAATATTTAGTACCGAAACACTTCAAGATCTATCTGATCCATCATCTTCCACATCTCCTGTCTAATATCATTAGAAGCGGGCTCGATTTAATCGTCGGAGGTATGGTTGTTGGTCTTGCCCTTGGAATCATTGCCTATTTTCCTGTTGTGCTGTTGCTTAAATACCACACGAATCGCCGCAAAGAGAAACGTAGAATTCGTAAAGATCAGTTGGCTCCCGCGGATACAAATGAATAGTGAAATAAATTAACGCTTGACGAAAACTCGTCAAGCGTTGTATATTTGCTTTAGTGGTTAAAAGCGTAGAAGCGAACAAGCGTTGAAGCATGTAAGTGAAATTATTATAAATTATGCCATTATAAATGAAAATTAGGAGCGTGGATTACATGATCGCAATTACATCCAACAAAACTTCAGATGAGCGTATTCAGGAAATCGTACAATTTATTCAAAGCAAAGGCGTTCAAGCGCATGTTTCCAAGGGCGAGGATCGTACGGTCATCGGTATCATTGGTCAAGCGGATCCGAAATTAGCCGAACAGCTTCGCCAAATGTCTGGCGTTGAGCAAGTTGTGAAGATCTCGAAATCTTACAAGCTGGCTAGCCGTGATTTCCATCCTGCTGATACGGTTATTTCTATTAAAGGCGTTGATATTGGCGGCGAGCAGCTTGTGGTTATGGGTGGTCCTTGTGCGGTTGAAACACCAGAGCAAATCGATGAGATTGCTCGCTTGGTGAAAGCAGCTGGCGGACAGGTGCTGCGCGGCGGTGCTTTTAAGCCTAGAACAGGTCCTTACAGCTTCCAAGGTGTCGGCGTTGAAGGTTTGATCATGATGGCGGAAGCGGGTAAAAAGCACGGTCTTCTTACGATTACAGAAGTTATGACGCCGGAGTACGTTGATGTATGCGCACAGTACGCGGACATTCTTCAAGTCGGAACGCGTAACATGCAAAACTTTGATCTCCTTCGTAAATTAGGAACGATTCAAACGCCTGTCCTGCTCAAACGTGGATTTAGCTCTACGTATGATGAATTTTTGAATGCAGCGGAATACATTCTTGCTGGCGGCAATCCGAACGTTATGCTTTGTGAGCGCGGAATCCGTACATTCGAGACCTACACACGCAATACGTTAGATTTATCGGCAATTCCTGTGCTTAAACAGCTGAGCCACTTGCCAGTGATCTCTGATCCAAGTCATGGCACAGGCCGCAGAGAGCTTGTCGTTCCAATGACGAAGGCATCAGTCGCTGCTGGGGCAGACGGTTTGATCATCGAAATGCATACAGATCCAGACAATTCCATGACAGGCGACGGCGTACAGTCCTTGTTCCCAGACCAATTTGCTCATTTGCTGTCTGACCTTGAGAAGCTTGCTCCATTGCTTGGTAAGAAATTTGATACGAAAAAAGAAGCCATCTTGGCGTAATATACGGTTTTAATAGGAAAAGGTCTCTCTAGAAATGGAGACACCTTTTTCCTGTTTCTGGATATATGGCAATTGTGAATAAAGAGTGTAAGAATAGCTTACACTCCTTTAAAAAATACCTGACATAAGTATTGACTGTGCCAACGGAATCGCTATATAATATGTGAAAGAAAACAAGCAAAAGTTGAACATTAATCATGCAAAGTACGTTGAATGTACGGAAATGGGAGGGTTTTTTAAATGTCAGTTCAAAATGTGTTGAACCTTATCAAGGAAAAAAATATTGAGTGGGTAGATTTTCGTTTCGTTGGTCTTTCCGGTAAAGCGCAGCATATCTCTTTGCCAGCAACAGAAGTTGATGAAGAAACATTCGTGAATGGCGTAGCTTTTGACGGTTCATCCATCCCAGGATTCCGTGGTATTGAACAATCTGACATGGTAATGATGCCAGATACAGAAACTGCTTATGTTGATCCTTTCACTGCACACCCAACTCTAGTAATTATGAGCAACATCCATACACCTGAAGGCGACCGTTATGACCGTGATCCACGTAGCATCGCTCAAAAGGCTGAAGAATATTTGCAAACAACTGGTGTTGGTACAACTGCATACTTCGCTCCTGAATCCGAATTCTTCATTTTTGATGATGTTCGTTACGAAAATGGTATGAACAAATCATACTTCGAAGTTGATTCCGAAGAAGCTGGTTGGAACACAGGCCGTAAAGAAGAAGGCGGCAACCTTGCTTATAAAGTTCCAGTTAAAGGCGGTTACGTTCCAGTAGCTCCTATCGATTCCCAACAAGATATCCGTTCTGAAATGTGTAATAAACTTGCTGATGCAGGTCTTCGCATCGAGCGTCATCACCACGAAGTAGCAACAGCTGGTCAAGCTGAAATCAACTTCCGTTTTGACACTTTGACTAAAACTGCTGATAACCTTCTTAAATACAAATATATCGTTGCTAACACAGCTAGAGAATATGGTAAAGTTGCAACTTTCATGCCGAAACCACTATTTGGTGACAACGGTAGCGGTATGCACGTTCATATGTCCATCTTCAACGAAGGTAACCCTTTGTTCTACGAAAAAGGCGCATATGCTAACCTTTCCGAAATGGCTATCAACTATATCGGTGGTATCCTGTATCACGCTCCAGCGTTGATCGCGATCACGAACCCAAGTACAAACTCCTTCAAACGTCTAGTTCCTGGTTACGAAGCTCCGGTAAACCTTGTATTCTCCAAAGGTAACCGTTCCGCAGCAGTTCGTATTCCAATCGCAGCTGTGACACCTAAAGGTTGCCGTATTGAGTTCCGTACACCAGATAGCACAGCTAACCCATACCTTGCTTTCGCAGCAATGTTGATGGCTGGTCTTGACGGTATCAAAAAGAAAATCGATCCACGTGCTCTTGGATACGGTCCTTTCGATACTAACATCTATGAAATGTCAGATGCTGAGAAAGCTGAAATCCGCAGCGTTCCTGGTACATTGGAAGAAGCTTTGGATGCACTTGCAGCTGATTCCGACTTCTTGCTTGAAGGCGGCGTATTCACACAAGATTTCATCGATAACTACATCGACTTGAAACGTGGCGAAGCGAAACAAGTTGCAATCCGTATTCACCCACACGAGTACAACCTTTACTTCGATTGCTAATCTTTAGCACTTATTCGAAATATTCATAGGAACTGCTCCTTTCATAGTGATCTATGAAGGGGGCAGTTTTTTTAATATATTGTTCGGTACACAGGTGGCAAAAATGCAAATGAGCATCTTTTCAGGGGGGATTCACTTCAACGTTTTAAATAAATGCAAAAAGGCATCTTTTGGGGTCGAAAATGTCTAAACAGAGCTGAAGATGCAGAAATTGATGCCTTTTCGCATCAATTTTAGCTGAAATCATGTTTTCAATAGAGAAAAGTTGCACTTTTACATTTCTCAACTGATGGAGAGGTAGCTGGTGGTTAGAAATGCCTCGATAGGGCTTTACTTATATAATTAGAATTAGGAAGGATGAAAATAATGAAAATTACAATTGTAGCAGGTAGCAATCACGGAGCTGCCACAAGTACACGACTTGCTGCATATATTCAGCATTTGGCGACGCAGGAACACCATAAAGTAACGTTGTTCGATTTATACAAGACGCCGCTGCCATTCTATTCACCTGAAGATGAAGGTGACAATAACGAATCGCTTGTGGCGTTTAAACAAGCGATGCTGTCTGCTGATGCGATTGTATTGGCAACGCCAGAGTATCACAGCGGAATGTCAGGCGTTTTGAAAAATGCGCTTGATCATGTTGGTAAGGATCATTTCAATAACAAGGCTGTTTTGTCCGTTAGCTCATCTGGCGGGGCGGTTGCTGTCAGTTCGCTGACACAGATGCAGACGACAGTCCGCAATTTACATGGCATTAACTGCCCGGAATGGATTTCAATTGGCGGTGATCAACGCAAAAGCTTCCGCGGAGATGTTAGCTTCGAGGACATTCACCCTGATGTAGATAAGCGTGTTCGACGCGTAGTGGCGTCCTTTGTACAGCTTGCTGCACAGCTTAAGAAATAAATGGAAGTGTAACCGCCGCAGCAGCATAAGGGCATGCCTTGCTAAACCAAGTCAACATGACTTGGTTTTTTCTCATTCTACACACTTTTGACACATTTATATGGTACAGTATGGAAAAAAACGGGCGGAGGGAGTTCATGGGCTTTCAGTGGACGGACAAGGAAGTGGTTCATCTTTTAGGGCGCGCAGGATTCGGTTCAACGAGAGAAGAAGTTGCGGCATGCTTATCGCTAGGACGTGATGAAACGGTTCGACGTTTAGTAAGCGGAGAACCTTTGATGGATAAAGCTCCGAAGTTAGTTTCGTTTGATCAATTTCAAGCAGACGGAAAGAAAGCTTTGGACCCAACTTTACTAGTGAATCAACAGATGTTTTGGCTATATCGGATGGTAAACACACCTGCGCCGCTTATTGAGAAGATGACGTTATTTTGGCATGGGCATTTTGCGACGGCGAATTACAAGGTCAAGGATGCGGAGCTTATGGTACGGCAAAATGAACTCTTTCGAAAATATGCCCTAGGCAATTTTAAACAACTGCTAATCGAAATCGGCAAGGATCCTGCCATGATGATCTGGCTGGATGTGAATCAGAACAAAAAGGGCAAGCCCAATGAGAATTATGCCCGAGAGGTAATGGAGCTATTTACTCTGGGCATCGGTCACTATACCGAGATGGATGTGCAGGAGTCAGCGCGGGCATTCACAGGCTGGTCTTATAATAAAAATGAACATAAAGTCAACTACAATGCCAAACAGCACGATAACGATCCCAAAACATTCCTAGGGGAAAGTGGCAAACTGGACGCTGACGATGTGATTGATATTTTATTTCATCAAAAAGCATTGCCAACTTTTTTGGCTGAGAAGCTGTTGCAGTATTTTGCGACCGAGACGCCATCGGACAGCTGGGTTCAGACCTTAGCAGCGCTCATCGCGCAGAAGTCCACAGTGGGAGAGGTGCTGCAGGAGCTTTTCCTATCCGATGAGTTCTACTCAGAGAATCATAGGATGGCATTGGTTAAAACGCCGGCTGATTATGTAGCGGGTATTCTGAAGTGCTGCAAGCTCACTGTCGCCAAGGGGCATGCGCAAGCGATGCGGAAGATGGGGCAGGAACTATTCGTCCCTCCAGATGTTGCAGGCTGGCGAGGGGGCGCCTCTTGGCTCACAACGAACTGTTTGTTGGCAAGGTATCAATTTGCTGAGAGCATTGCGAAACAAATAAATGGACAACGGTTAGTCTCACCAGAGTTCAAGCCCGATCAAACCGAGTCTTCAACAGCATGGGTGAAGTACTACGCACAGCTCATAGGAATCACTGAGTTGTCTGAGCAAACACAGATGAGTTTGAGCGCCTATGCAGACGACACCATCGTACATACCAATCAGTCGAAACAGAAAACGACAGGCCTGCGCGGCTTATTGCAGCTCGTCTTCATTAGTCCTGAAGCTCAGATGAAATAGGAGGGAATTGTGTGAAATTAACGAGAAGAGACTTTCTGATCAAAGGTACGGCGTTTTTCGCAACCCTTGGGCTTGGCGGAGCACTTTTCACAGAGACGGGTAAATCACTATGGTCCGGAGCCTCAGCATCAGACGACGTTGAAGACCCGGTGTTGGTGGTTGTGCAATTAAACGGCGGCAATGACGGTATTAATACATTGATCCCTTATGGACAGGGTATTTATTATGATTCGCGGCCCTCACTTGCTTACCAGCAGAAGGAAATACTGGCACTTGATCAGCATGTTGGCTTGCATCCAAGTCTCATAGGCTTGGCAGCGTTGTATAAGTTAGGCAAAATGGCTATCATACAAGGAGTTGGATATCCAGAGCCTAATCGTTCTCACTTTCGTTCCATGGAGATTTGGCAAACGGCAGAGCCTGCCAAGATGAGCCGCAGCGGCTGGCTGGCCAGATACGCGGAATCTTCCTTACAAAGCAGTGCAAATCCGCTAAAAGCGATTCAAATTGGCGGTTCAAGCAGCAAAGCGTTCGCTTCGGACCGATCCAGCTTCCCAGTGATTCAATCGCTGGAGTCCTATCATGTATTTGACCCGAAGACGGCCTTAATGGACAAGAATAGAATGACCAAAGCTTTCTTAGATATGTACGGCGGATCCCAGCGTCTAGAACAGCTGCGAGTTGCCGCGACAAGAGGCTCAGATGCGTACAAAAGCGTTGAAGCGATCCAATCACTAGCCGCGACGTATACGCAGAAAATTGAGTATCCGAATACGAATTTTGCTAGGGATTTGCAGCTTGTGACGAAGCTGTTGGCAGGAAAGTCGGGTACGCGGCTCTTCCAAGTCGAAGTTGGCGGATTTGATGATCATGCCGATGAGAAGCTGCAGCATGCTCAAATGCTGACGCAAGTGGATGAAGGCCTGACGGCGTTCTATCAGGATTTGCAGGCTCAGGGGCTGCAGGATCGTGTAGCGATCATGGTGTTCTCTGAGTTTGGCCGCCGTGCGAAGGAGAATGGAAGCGGAGGAACTGACCACGGAACAGCGGCACCGATGTTCGTCATTGGCGGAAAGGTGAAGGGTGGATTGTATGGAAGCTACCCAAGCTTAAGTAATTTGGACAACGGTGATCTGAAGTATGAAGTGGATTTCCGTTCCGTATATAGCACGATCATTGATTCGTGGTTAAAAGGTGACACAACAACTGTTCTAGGCAAGACATACGAAAATTTAAAGTTTATTTAAAAGGAAGAGGTGCGCTGGTGGAACTGGCGGCGATTTCAGATCATATTAGGGAGGATTTGCAAATTCTCTTCGTTGGCTATAACCCTAGTATCCGCTCCGGGGAAACGGGACATCATTATGCGAATCCGAGCAATCGATTTTACCGCATATTATTTCAAGCGGGAATAACACCTCGGCTCTATAAGCCTCAGGAAGACGGAGACATGCTTCAAATCGGCTACGGCTTTACGAATATTGTGTCACGACCTTCGTTGACAGCCGCGGAAATTACGCCAGAAGAGTACCGTGAGGGCAGACTTATTTTAAAAAAGAAAATAGAGAATTACCGGCCTAAGGTTGTTTGTTTCGTGGGAAAAGGCGTTTACGAACAATATAGCGGCCGCAGAGGCATTGTCTGGGGGGAACAACCGAGCCCGATGGTAGACGGTGTCATTGATTATGTATGCCCGTCTTCCAGTGGACTTGTTCGGATGAAGCTGGAGGAAATGGTTGCCATTTACAGTGGTATTGTGGCTGCGCTTGCATAGCTTGTTTGAGGTTTTACTTGATGCTTGAACAGAATATTGCTATCATAGCCATAATACAAAAGCAAAGGTGTGGTCACTCATGGGAAACAGGGCCTATAACTTTAACGCAGGGCCTGCGGCGTTACCGCTCGAAGTACTTCAAAGAGCGCAAGAGGAGTTTGTTGATTTTAAAGGTATTGGCATGTCCATCATGGAAATTTCTCACCGAAGTAGCGAATATGAGCAAGTACATAATGAAACACAGGAATTGTTGAAGCGAATTTTTGGTATTCCTGCTGGCTACCAAATTCTTTTCTTGCAAGGTGGGGCAAGCTCCCAGTTTGCTATGATTCCTATGAATTTCTTGAAAGCCGGTAAAGTGGGTAGTTACGTTCTTACTGGTGCTTGGGCTGAGAAAGCTGTTCAAGAGGCTGCGCTATTTGGCGAAGTGGCACTTGCGGCAAGCTCGAAGGAACAGAAATTCATGAAAATTCCTGCTCTAAGTGAAATTAACCTAGATCCGAATTCAGCTTACCTGCACATCACATCGAATGAAACAATCGAAGGCGCGCAGTTCCAAAGCTATCCAGATACAGGCAACATCCCTTTGATCGGTGATATGTCCAGTGATATTCTTAGCCGTCCTGTGGATGTGTCGAAATTCAGCATGATCTATGCGGGTGCACAGAAGAATCTTGGACCGTCTGGTGTGACGGTTGCCATTATTAAAGATGATATGCTGCAGGATCTGCCTAAAACGATTCCGACCATGATGCGCTATGAAACGCATAGCAAAAACAATTCCCTCTACAACACGCCACCGGCTTATTCGATTTACATGGTGAATTTGGTGTTGAAATGGATTGAAGAGCAAGGCGGATTAGCGGTTATTGAGAAGAATAATGTAGAAAAATCAGGTCTTATCTATAGCGCTATCGACAGCAGCAATGGTTTCTACCGCGGACCAGTTGAGCTAGGCAGCCGTTCCACAATGAATATTACATTCCGCTTGCAGGATGAAGAGCTGGAGAAGAAGTTCATTAAAGAAACCGAGCAGCAAGGCTTTGTTGGGTTGAAAGGTCACCGTAGCGTTGGCGGTTTACGTGCATCCACGTATAACGCTGTACCTTACGCTTCATGTAAAGCACTTGCTGATTTCATGACGGATTTCCAACAACGCAACAGCTAGTAGATGATAAAAAGCTATTCATGGCACCTCGTGTGCGCGTGAATAGCTTTTTTTGCGTTGGAGGCATGAGTTATCGATCCTAGTGTTTGGATGCCTGTAGAGGGTCTCTGAGAGGTTCTGGAGGTGGTTATTAATGGTGGTTTTGAATCTATATCTAGTAGGGGATTAACGTCCTAGTCATTTCGACATATCCGAAAAAATCAAGTGATTTTTGAAAATATTTTTTCTAAACCCAGCGAGCCACGCCACGTCTAGGATTAGCTGTTTTCGGGGAGTTTTTGTGGTGTCAATAGGTCGTTTTGCTCGTTGACAAACACAATATATTGATATAAATTTGAATCTATCAACTAGATGTCGTGATAAAAAGCGCATTGCGAGATTGCTAGACGGAGGCTGAAATACCGCCGAAAATCAAGCAAAACCGCAGGTTTTAAGCCTTTTTTGACCGCTAACGGCGCAGTTAAGGAAATGCAGATTCTGTCGAATACGGTTAGTCTACACCCTAGTATGACAGACGATAGAATTAGACTATTCACTACATATAGGTTACCCACTAGAGATGACACAAGAGAGAGAATTGAGATGATAGGAGACGGAAGCTATGTTGATTGCTTACGATTCGAAGACTGGAAATGTTCGCCGTTTTATTGCGAAACTCCAAATGCCCGCGGTTCAAATTGAGGAAGCTATGACGATGGACGAGCCATTCGTTCTAGTCACGTATACAACTGGATTTGGTCAAATTCCTCCAAAGGTAGCTTCGTTCCTAGAAAGTAATTCTTCTCAACTTCAAGGCGTTGCAGCTAGCGGTAACCGCAACTGGGGAGACGGCTTCGCCAAAAGCGCAGATACGATCTCAGCGCTTTATGATGTTCCCGTTTTAACCAAATTTGAATTATCAGGCACCAAAAATGACGTAGAACGATTTGTTCAGGGGGTACAAGCAATTGCGGCACATTGAACTTAATAATGAATTAATGCAACGCGGTACGGATGGTTTTTTTCAATTAGAGAAGGATAAAGAAGCTGTTGAAGTATTCATGAAGGAAGTTCACAGCCGAAGCCTCGCATTCCCCGATACCTCTTCGAAGGTTCGATACATGATCGATAATAACTTCTACGAAAACGTTTATGACAAATACACCGAAGATGAAGTAAACAGCGTGTATCAAGTGGCACATGACAATCAATTCAAGTTCGCATCATATATGGCAGCTTCGAAATTTTATACAGATTATGCTTTACGCAGTGATGATAAGACGTTATACCTCGAGCATTTCCCAGATCGCGTAGCGATCGTAGCTTTATACTTAGGACGCGGAAACGCGGAAACAGCGCGAGTGCTGGCCCTGTCTATGATGGAGCAACGCTTGCAGCCAGCAACACCTACATTCCTGAACGCAGGCAAGAGTCGTCGAGGCGAAATGGTATCCTGCTTCTTATTGGAAATGGACGATTCCTTAAATTCCATCAACTATGTACTCGCAACGTGCATGCAGCTTTCCAAAATTGGCGGCGGAGTAGCTGTGAATTTATCTAAGCTTCGCGGGCGCGGTGAAACGATTAAAGGCGTTGAGGGCGCAGCCAAAGGAATTATCCCTGTTCTTAAGCTGATGGAGGATGCATTCTCCTACGCGGATCAAATGGGGCAACGCAAAGGTTCAGGCGCGGCGTATTACAACATTTTTGGCTGGGACGTATTGGAATTCCTGGATAGCAAGAAAATTAACGCGGATGAGAAATCCCGTTTGAAAACTCTCTCCATCGGACTTATTGTACCGAATAAGTTTTATAAGCTGGCAGAGGAGAATAAGCCTCTACATATTTTTGCACCTTACACCGTTCTTCAAGCCTATGGCAAGCATCTAGATGATCTTGATTTGGATGAAATGTATGATGAGCTTTTAGCGAATCCTAAAGTGAAAAAGAAAGCAATCATGAATGCACGTGATATGCTGACCAAAATTGCGACTACTCAACTGGAATCCGGTTATCCATATATGATGAATCGTACAAATGCGAATAAGGATCATGCCCTGAAGGGGATCGGGACGATTAAGATGTCCAATCTTTGTACGGAAATTTTCCAACTGCAGGAAACATCAGAAATTAATGATTACGGTCAAGAAGATACGATTCTACGCGATATCAGCTGTAATCTAGCTTCTATGAACATTGCCAATGTGATGGATCGTAAAAAGCTGCGCGAAACCGTTCACGAAGGCATGATTGCCCTAACTTCGGTGAGTGATATGACGACGATTCACAATGCGCCAGGTGTTGCTAAAGCGAACCGTGAGCTGCATTCTGTCGGTCTTGGCGTTATGAACTTGCACGGCTATTTGTCCAAGAACAAAATTGCTTATGAGAGTGCTGAAGCGAAGGATTTCGTTCGTACGTTCTTCGCAGCGATGAATTTCTATTCCATCGAGAAAAGTATGGAGATTGCCAAAGAATCCGGTCAAACTTTCGAAGGCTTTGAGCTGTCCGAGTATGCGAATGGGAACTATTTTACCCGTTATACGGAAATCGATTACCGCCCGCTGTCGGACAAGGTGAAAGCATTATTCGAAGGTATGCCGATTCCGTCACCAGACGACTGGAAAGCGTTGCAAGGTGACGTTCAGAAGCACGGTCTTTACCATGCGTACCGTTTGGCTGTAGCGCCGACGCAAAGCATCTCGTACATTCAGAATTCAACATCAAGCGTTATGCCAATTGTTGAACCGATTGAGACACGTACGTATGCCAACTCAACAACGTATTATCCGATGCCATTCATGGCGCGCGACAATTTCTTCTACTATAAATCGGCGTATCAAATGGATCAATTCAAGATACTTGACCTCATTTCGGAGATTCAAACGCATGTGGATCAAGGGATCTCGACGATTTTACACGTAAACAGTGATGTTTCAACAAGACAACTTGCTAGATTATACCTGTATGCGGCACACAAAGGACTTAAATCGCTCTACTACACACGAACCAATCAGCTATCCGTTGAGGAATGTGTAAGCTGCTCGGTATAATTAGGAAGGGGATTATCATTCATGACAAGTGCACCAACCATCAATAAGCCGATCGTCAAAAAAGCGGTGAACTGGAACCGCCCTGATGATGATTTTACAATAACGTTCTGGAATCAAAATATTATGCAATTCTGGACAGATGAAGAGATTCCACTGTCTGATGATAAAATGTCCTGGATTACCTTGAGCGGACAAGAGCGCGAGCTCTATATGAAGGTGCTTGGCGGCCTGACGCTGCTAGATACGATGCAAGGCGGCATCGGAATGCCGAAAATTCTTGAGCATGTCGATGGACTTCAGCGCAAAGCGGTGCTTAGCTTCATGGGAATGATGGAGCAGATTCATGCGAAGTCGTATAGCTCGATTTTTACAACACTGTCTACGACAGAAGAGATTAATGAGCTATTCCAATGGGTGGAGCGCAATCCACACTTGCAGTTTAAGGCGAACAAGATTTCACATTACTATGAGAATATTGAAACGACCAAAGATCTGTATCTCGCGATGGCTTCATCTGTTTTGTTGGAAAGCTACTTGTTCTATAGCGGATTCTACTATCCGTTGTATCTTGCTGGGCAAGGTAAAATGACGAGCAGCGGCGAAATCATTGATTTGATTCTACGCGATGAGAGCATCCACGGGTTGTACATTGGCGTGTTAGCACAAGAGGTTTACGCAGAGCTTAGCCCGTTCGAGCAGGATGAGGCGTATGCGAAGCTGTGTGCCCTGTTAAAGGAGCTTCATGCGAATGAAGAAGGCTACACAGACAGTCTGTACGGACCGCTAGGTCTAGCAGACGAAGTGAAAGCATTCCTTCGCTATAACGCGAATAAAGCGTTTATGAACTTGGGTGTTGAACCGATGTTCCCGGAAGAGGACATCAACCCGATTGTACTGAACGGACTGAGCACGAAGACGAAGCAGCATGACTTTTTCTCCAAAAAAGGAAACGGTTATGTGCGCACGATCCATGTCGAGGCTTTGACGGATGACGATTTTGTATTTTAATTTTAAGTTGTGAAACATAGAAATGAAGAAATGAACCACTCGGCGGCTGCTGGGTGGTTTGTTTGTGTTTTATTCAGTCTCAAGGCTGATTTACTGCGTAACAATGTTATGTTACATTGAAATGGCGAAGGAGGGATGGCGATTGGAAGAGGATTTGATCTCGAAAAAAGAACTACTGGAGCTTACAGGGATATCGTATGGTCAACTATACCGCTGGAAACGTAAAAATTTAGTTCCTGAGGAGTGGTTTATACGTAAATCGGCGTTTACTGGGCAGGAAACGTTTTTTCCAAAGGGGCAGATGCTGGCGCGTATTGATAAGATTTTGAATATGAAGGATGATTTATCGCTGGACGAATTAGCGGATGTGTTCTCGATCGTTCCGAGTGATCTGAAAATAGATAAATTAGAGTTAGTGAAACGTAACATTGTTTCTTTGGTGACGATTGAATATGCTTCCCCCTTTTTAGGTACGACAGCGGTATACAGCTTTGAAGAGACGTTGTTTCTGTTCCTATTAGAGGAAGGCTTACAATCTGGTGAAATGAGCCTTGATGAAGGAAAGCACCTGCTTCTGACGATGAAAGAGCAATTTGCCAAATTTGAAGGAAAGCCCTGTGATTTGATTTTTATCCGGAAGATGGGGATGACTGTATTTTTACTCGTTTCGACGGGCAGTGAGCTGTATTTTGAGCATGGGGTGAAGGTTGTGCTCCGCGTGCAGGTGGCGAAGAAAATAGAAGAGCTGAAGCTGAAAATAACGACAGTGTGAGGAGGTGGCATATATGTATGCAGACACGAAACGTAATTTGTTAATTAACGGAATCGGTTCTTCGAATGGCGGGAACTTTCGTGCTGTCAGAGTTGATGGTCTTGGACGACTGGAAGGGGATATTAGCTGCTCAAATTTTACTGTAAATGGTCGAGCAGAAGTCAATGGCAGCATATCTGCTGAGACTGCTGAGATGCACGGCACTCTTACCATTCATGGGAATTTGAAGGCGGAGCGTACTCGTATCCATGGCAGAGCCAAGATTGAGGGCAATTATGTTGGAGAAAATCTTGAGATCCATGGCTCGACATCGATATCTGGCAGCTGTGAGGCAGAGAAGTTTAGAGCGAATGGCAAGCTGCACGTGGGTACGCTCAATGCGGATGCCATCCATGTTACGCTTCATGGGCATTGTAAAATTGCTGAGATCGGCGGAGAGCGGATTCAGATTCAAAAGCAACCGGGCATAGATTTGGTTCGTTGGTTGAAGATTCTGCCTAAAGCCATCGGTAATCATTTGACGGCTCAAACCATTGAAGGCGATCATATTTATCTGGAATATACAACGGCTGATGTTGTAAGAGGCGCGAATATTAAGATCGGACCTGGATGCGAGATCGGACGCATTGAATATACGGAGAAGCTCGAACAGGATAAACGATCCAAAGTGAAGCATAGTGAAAAATTGTAGCAAAGAAAGGAGGGTTTGAGGTATAATGACAACAGACACAAACAAACGTTCGGCAGTTGGTAATTTGAGCATAACGGGCAGCTCGACCGCGGCAGGGGGCCTTTATGATCGTGTGAAAATTGTTGGCGAAGGCATCATTGATGGGGATATGACATGCAGTCATCTTAGATGCGTCGGCACGCTAGAGATGGAAGGTGATTTGCAGAGCGGGCATACTGGCATCGTGGGCACATTTTCATTGACGGGCAATGTTCAAACCGATACAATGAAAAATTCGGGGACGGTGAGTATCAGCGGTGATGCGGATATTGGCACACTTACGGGCTCAGGGACAATTGAAGTGAAAGGCCATATGCAGGGCACCCGGATTGATGTAAAGGGGCATGTTGCTGCTGGAGGAGATTGCGAAGTCGATGTTTTTAAGCTGAAGGGTATGTTCGATGTCGGAGGACTACTTAACGCAGGGGAGATCGACATTCGACTTTTCCAAGACTCCTCAGTGAAGGAAATTGGCGGGGAGAAAATTAGAATCCGTAAAGCCAGTTTGCTCCATCCATTAAGCTTGTTCTTCAGACCCTCACCGCATGCCGCAGTTACGGTTTCGTTGATTGAAGGTGATGATATTTATTTGGAGAATACGCGTGCCAAGGTAGTACGCGGCAACCAAGTCGTTATTGGTCCTGGGTGCGAAATCGATCTGGTGGAATACAAGGTGCTTCTAGAGGAAAAGAAGGGTGCCAGTGTGAAGGGATCACGCAAGATGTAAAGCTCCATAGTTACAAGAAATCAAAAAGTAAAGGAATGTGTAAGCATGACAAGTAATGGTAATAAAGTGGGCTTTGTATTAGCAGGTCTACTCTTGGCAATGTTGATGGCATCAATGGACAATACCATTGTTGCTACTGCGATGGGAACCATCGTAGGAGATCTTGGTGGTCTTGATAAGTTTGTATGGGTGACATCGGCTTATATGGTGGCTGAAATGGCTGGTATGCCAATCTTTGGGAAGCTGTCCGATATGTTCGGGCGCAAACGATTTTTTATTTTTGGCTTAATTGTATTCTTAGTTGCCTCCATCCTGTGCGGTACAGCAGAAAGTATTGTTCAGCTTAGTATTTACCGTGCACTTCAAGGGATCGGTGGCGGAGCGCTCATTCCAATTGCGTTCACGATCATGTTCGATACGGTGCCTGTTGAACAACGCGGGAAGTTAGGCGGTTTGTTCGGCGCAGTGTTTGGTTTATCGAGTATTTTCGGACCGTTGCTGGGTGCCTATATTACAGATTATATTAACTGGCACTGGGTGTTCTATGTGAATATTCCGCTTGGTATTTTGGCTCTTATCTTTATTGCCATCTACTACAAAGAATCACCGATTCATACGAAACAAAAGATCGACTGGTGGGGCGCATTTACGCTTGTTGGTGCCGTTGTCAGCATGATGTTTGCTCTTGAGCTTGGCGGCAATAAATATGCTTGGGATTCCAGCGTAATTCTAGGGCTATTTGCAGCGTTCACGGTACTTACGATTTGCTTTATCTTTATTGAAAGAAAAGTGATCGAACCGATTATTTCATTTCCGATGTTTAAGAATCGCTTGTTTACGACGAGTAATGCGCTTGGTTTATTGAGCGGGATGGGCTTCATCACGGCATCCGTGTATATCCCAATTTATATTCAAGGTGTGCTTGGCGGAACAGCTACCAATTCAGGACTAGTTCTATTACCGATGATGGTAGGCTCCGTTTTCTCAGCTGTGGGTGGCGGTTTCTTGATGAATAAAGTTCCATACCGCAACATTATGATGGTGTTTGTTGTTATTCTAGCAGCTGGTATGTTCATGCTGACACAGCTTGAGCCAGATACAAGCCGCTGGTATGTGACACTATGCATGATTGTCGTCGGTGTTGGTATCGGTGCGAGTTTCTCCGTGCTTTCGAACTCAGCGATTCATCACTTTGATCCGTCGCAGCGTGGTTCTGTGAACGCGACTGTATCTTTCGTTCGTTCCCTCGGGATGACGCTAGGGATTACACTATTCGGGATTATTCAACGAAATGATTTCACGGCGAAGCTCAAGGAGATTTTCGCTGGAAGCGGGCAAGGAAACATGGCCGATAATCCAGCATTTAGTGACCCTAGGGTTCTGCTTGCGCCTGAGATGCGTGCACAAATCCCTACGCCTGTACTGGATAAAATTACGGCGGGACTGTCCTCTTCAATTAGCTATACGTTCATGTGGGCACTGATTCCAACAGCCTTAGCTGTCGTGGCAGCAGTTCTCATGAGTAAAGAACGTTTAAGCGAATCATTGGAGCATAAGCAAGCTGAGCAAGCCGCAGCGGAACAGAAGGCTTAATAATGAAATAGCCGCTCCTCAAGGTATATTCAACCTTGTGGGAGCGGCTATTTTTTATTATCTTAAGCGTACGATTCCTTGATAACAGGCTCAGTCAGCTTGTAGCCGACGTTACGAATGGTCATGATGTATTCAGGGTGACGGGCGTTTTGTTCAATCTTATCACGCAGATGGGAGATATGAACGTCCACGATACGCGTATCGCCAAGGAAGTGATAATCCCAGACGCCGTGAAGCAGCTGCTGCCGGCTAAGCACTTTGCCACGATGCTTGCAGAGGAAAAGAAGCAGTTCGAATTCCTTCGGCGTAAGCTCAACAGGCGCGCCATTCATCGTCACTTCGCGCTGCTCTGCCTTGACAGAGATTTGGCCGATCGCTATCGGTGCTTCTTCTGTCGTAGAAGGCAAGGTCTGAATGCGGCGATGGATCGCTTGAATGCGAGAGACGAGCTCAAGCGGGGAGAATGGCTTTGTCATGTAATCATCTGCGCCGTTGTCTAAACCGGCAATTTTATCGGTAAGATCCTGCATGGCGGTTAACATAATGATAGGCACGAGGTTGTTCTGGCTTCTAAGTTTACGGCATACTTGTAAGCCGTCCATTTTGGGCAGCATGAGATCAAGGACAATGAGATCAGGGCGGAACGTTTGAATCGCACCGAAGACAGCTTCCCCGTCGAACACGCAGTGTACCTCGAAGCCGGCAAGCTTGAGGTTGAATTCAATTAACATGGAGATGGAAGGTTCGTCATCAACAATAAGAATTTTCTTTTTCATCGTAGGTTGACTCCTTTAATGAAGGATAACTCTAGTATGACGTACCTCTATCATCGTGATATTAAGATTAAGTTAACCCTGTGTTAAATTGCAATCCATCAGCGGTTATAATAGGATAGAGAATGAGGTGAATGAACAGAGATGGCTTTTCATATTGTATTAGTAGAACCCGAAATTCCTGCGAACACAGGCAATATTTCAAGAACCTGTGCCGCAACAGGCACTCATCTTCATTTGGTCCGCCCGCTGGGCTTTGATACCGATGATAAGACGTTGAAACGCGCTGGTCTGGATTACTGGCATTCAGTAAAAATCGACTACCATGACTCCTTCGATGAAGTCTTGGCGGCGTACGAGGGCCATAGATTTTTCTTCGCATCCACGAAAGCGAGCAAGCGTTACTCGGACTTTACGTTCCAAGATGGCGATTTCTTCGTCTTTGGGAAAGAGACCAAAGGGCTGCCTGAGGAGCTCTTGCGCCAGCACCCGGAGACTTTGATCCGGTTGCCAATGTCTGACGCGGTAAGATCTTTGAATCTTTCTAACTCTGCGGCCATTATCTTATATGAGGGATTACGCCAAACTGGCTTTGTAGGTCTGGAGTAGGAATTCTTTTGACCTATTATTTATGGCGCAGAACAGACATTTCTGACAAGAAAAGAAAGTTTTCTAGGTCTAAGCAGAAGGAATTTCTTGAAACACGGCGAATAATATCGGTAAGCTCGATATTGCTGTGTGGGTCGAAGTGAAATTGCCGGAAACGTAGAAAACGTCTGGGAAAAAGAGAGGTGAAGTCCTATGATGAAGCCAGCTGGAGTCGTACGTAAAGTCGATCAATTGGGACGAATCGTATTGCCTAAATCGTTAAGAAAGCGATATCAAATGAACGAGGGAGATCCTGTAGAAATTCTAGTTCAGGGTGACCATATCATTCTCGAGAGATATCGTCCGAAATGTGTGTTCTGTGGAAGCATGGAAAGTGTCAGTGAATTCAAAGAACGTTATATTTGCGGCGTTTGTATAACTGAAATGAACCTGCTTAAGGCGAGAGCCTAGTAGTTAAAAAAAAGAAAAAGCATCGCTTCCTCCATATGGAGAAGGCGATGCTTTTTTTCTTGAATTAAAGGCCTTTTGATTTGTCCTCGTTATAGGAAGCCGTCATCATAGCGACGATGAATAACAGGAAAACAGTATTAACGAGCCAAAATGTTGCAGATAAACCGAACATTGCTGCACCTCCTACAGTGTTAAAGAACATTTTTGCACATAGTTAAAGTTTATTATACCCAACGATCTCCAAAAAAGAAACGACTATTGTGTGAATAATTTGGGTCATTTGAAAAACAGGAAGTGTGTAGCGAGTGGCCGCATTCTACCATCCGAAGGACGGTTGATTACGCTGCCTCCCCAGACTAATGTCGTGGAGCCGCCTCCATCCAAATTGTAAGCATCCACGGCGCCTAATTGCTGGAGCTTGTCCTGCAATTCTGCAAGTGTAGCGCCTGAATTGCCACTCTCGTCGTAGCCGTCTGTGACAAGGAACAAGAGCTGGTCATGCTTGTAATTGGCCATGACGGTTCGAGCGGCTCTCGCTGGTGAGCTCTGCCATTGGTACGGAATAGACATCTTGCTGCCGTTTTTCAGCAGGACAGGTACGAAGGTCGTACCCATCAGCGGGTTCAGCTTGTCGAGATCGGCCTGCGAGCTGAACTTGCCACCAATCAGCTTGCGATCCTTGTTCAAGCCAATGAACGCTGTGTCATTATTGGTGGGAAAGAAGCCGTTGAGATACTTACCGTTCATAACGGTGGTATCGAGCGGGTAGCGTCTTCCGCGATTGTCGTCTGCGAAGCCGCCAGCGTTAATGCCAACAACTGCGCCATAGCGCGAAGCTGCGGCTAAGGTTGTTTCACTGGAGCCGAGTTTGTCATTCCCCAGCACGAGCTTAATGGCTTTATCGTTCTTCAGGTTTACTTTAAGAGCATAACCTGAATAATGTTTTTCATTCAACGCGTATAGCTGAATGTCGATATTGCCTGAACTCGCCTGGCGGATGGGGCTGCCCAGCTTAGCAGTAATCCTTGCATCATAAATAAGTCCGGGTTTGGCGACTTGAGAAGCCGCGCTCTGAAGCATGGCGGTTACTTCTGCCGTGCTTTTCTCATACAGCTGGAAATACTGCTGAATAATAGATTTGGTCTGGACCGCATCCGTATTCGCTTGGGTGAGCAGGTTGTTCATGGCCTGTGTCTCTTGATTGAAATTGACCGGTGCTGTTATCTCAGGAGCCCTTAACGGGATAGAAATATCAAGGGACACGGAGAGCAGCCAAATGAGCATTCCCAGAAAGGGGGCGCAGGCAAGCAGCATGACACGATTGATTTGCTGAATCGAATTCGCTGTCATTATTTCAACACATCCAAGTTTTTGGTCAGCTCATCCAGCTTTTTCTTAACGTCGGCAAGCTGCGTATAAAGTTGATTGCTATTATCCGTCTTGCTGTTAGCGCTATCTTTGGTGAAAGCCAGTAGTTCATTCAGTGAATCTACCTTGGCTTGCAAAGTCTTCATATCGGAAGTCACACTATCCTTTAATTGAGAGACTTGCTTCTGATAATCTTGTTGAATTACTTGTAATTGCTGTTGGGTTTGCTGTGCGATATCGGTCGATATTTGTTGCCTCAGATGGTCTGTGTACATCATCGTAGCTGCGACTCCGACTGCGATCAGCATGACCCAACCCATGAATAACAGGATGTACGTTTTCTTCTTTACCCTGGTTGCCTTTGATGTGCGGGGAAAAGAATTCACCGATACATTCTCAATGGGCATACTCATGAAAATCACCTCTTACACTTAGTATAGCATATTCCAATATTTTCTCGGAAGATTAGATAGAATTCGTTGTTTTTCGATATTCATTGGGGGTCATACCCGATATTTTTTTGAAAACTTTGCTGAAATATTTTTCATCTTGATAGCCAACCATCTCAGCAACCTGTGAAATACGAAGATTTGGATTACAAAGAAGTACCTTCGCCTTGCTCATCCGAATTTGACCTAAGTAATCAGAGAGATTGACTTCAAACTCCTGCTTAAACTTACGAGAGATGTACTCGCGGCTAAGATAGAAGCGGCTGGCGATATCCGCAAGCGAAATATCCTCATGGTAATGCTTTTCGAGAAAGCTGGCGATTTCGAAAATAACATTGTTATCTTTATGCTGACTCTCCAGATGGAGCTTGGCTACTTGAACGAGGCTGCGGGTTAGTTCCTGCTGCCACAGAGATAAGGATAAAATGCCTTTCTCATCCAGCGTAATGATCGCTGCCGCGCTGTCCTCAAGGAGCAAAGGATGAACGTCTTCCTCACGGGTATTCGGAATGAGCTGCTGGATCCAGCGACGCATCATTACCCGATATTCCCCCCACCAGTGCTCCAGTTGTTCAGGGGTTATGATTTCGCAGCTGCGAATGGCATCAATCCATTGCTGGACAATGTCCTGGATTTGCTCCTCATTCCCACTTCGCAGGGCTAGATGAATTTGCTCCTCAAATTGGTGAAAGGTCAACGTCGCTTGTGAGCTCTTGGTCGTGTGCGAGGTGTTATGAATCCACGTTTCTTTCGATTTCAAATTACGGTGTCTTAGGGCATCTCGCGCTTCTTGATAGCTGAGCTTTAAATGGGCAGGAAAGCCATGTGCTTGTCCAATTCCAAAGTCCACGCGCGTATGCAGCGCAGTACGAATCCCCTCATTAATCGTCGCAAGCAGCTCCTCAGCCTTAGAGGGATCTGCCCATAAGAAAAGCACAATTTCATTGGGATTATGCCAGTGTCGGAAGGAGTATCCGCGTTTCTGCGTGACGAGAAATTCATTACAAATATTAATCAATGAGAAGAGAAGCAGATCGATGTTTTGGCTGAATTTATTTTTAATACTCGCTTCCATCGTATCTAGAGAAAGAATGGCAACACGACAAGTCGTAACGTTTCTGGACAAATGCAGCTCTCGCTCCAGCTGGTCAGCCACCGGCTCGTACGTACTTGGTTCGGCAATTAGCGCGGAGAGGAGCTTGTCCCAGTATATCGGTTTGAATTGATTAACTTCGATATTCAGCTCGCGATTCGCATGCCTTTGTTCTTCATCCTTAAGCCAGGTTTGGATGGCTTTATCTAAAGCTTCATTTAATTGATCCGGATCGATCGGTTTCAAAATATAGTCCGTACCGCCAAACTTCACCGTGTGTCGAAGCAAGGAGAAATCGTCGTGGCCGCTGATGACGATAGTTTTAGAGTCTGGCGCATAGCGATGCAGCCACTCCAACAGCTTGACGCCGTTCATGACGGGCATCATCATATCGGTCATAATAATCTCCGGATGCTCGCTGCGGATCAATGTAATCGCGGCTTCGCCGTCAGGGGCTTCCAAGATCGTATCGATCCCATGTTGTTTCCAATTCACGAGCAAACGGATCGCGTCACGAACATGCTTTTCATCATCTACTAGTAGTACTTTCATATCAGGTAACTCCCTTTTTCATCGGAATAAGGATGACGATCCGCAGGCCGTGGGGATGTACATGGTCAATCTCAAGTAGCGCATCATCATTGAAATAAAGCTGGACGCGCGTCAGGACGTTGCGAAGCCCAATGTAGGAATCATCCGTGACCGAAGGAGCTTTCAAGCGACTGCGGACCTCACTCATTCGCTGATCCGACATCCCAACGCCATTATCTTCTACAGTAAGTCTTAGGAAGTCCCCGTCAGGAGTGGTCAGCTTTTTAGACTCGATACGTAATAACCCCACGTCATGGGAATGGCTTGGTTTAAAGCCATGCTTGAAATAATTTTCCACAAGCGGTTGTAGGATCATTTTAGGCACAGAAAAAACTTGGGTTCCCTCTTCAATCTCGTAAACAATCTCAAATTGATGTTCAAAACGCTGCTTCTGCAGCTCCAAATACGCCTTGATATGATCGATTTCTTTCCGTAATGGAACGACTGATTCATTCGTATTCATGCTGTAATGCATCATTTTAGCTAAAGAATTAATCAGTGCGTAAATCTTAGGCGCCTCGTGCTGCAAGGCGAGAGTTCCAATAGATTGGAGGGCATTATTCAGAAAATGCGGATTAATTTGCGCTTGCAGCGCCATCAGCTGATTCGATTTATTCGCTAGCTCAAGCCGATATTCACGCATCACCATTTGATTCAAATCCTGCATCAGCCCATGGAAACGATTCGCTAGTATGCCCATTTCATCGGTCCTTGTTAACTCAACATCGCTATGATGATCTCCAAGCCCGACTTGTCCCGTTTGAATGCGGGTAATGTAACGGATCAACTGCTTAATAGGAGCTGTGAAACGAATACTAATATAGACGGTTCCAGCCATGACGATCAGCATGGAGAAGGTAAGAATAAGAGCATTAATGAAGGTTAATTGTCGCGCATTCTTCGTTAGCTGTTCATATGGAAGACGTTTTACAATCGTCCAATTCAGATAGTCAGAATGCATTTTCTCATACATATTTATTCCCGCAAAAGCACCTTTTGTCCACTCGTAGTTGCCTTTGTCAAGTTTACTGTGAACGGCTTCATCTCCCCAGTTGCCTTCTAATGGAAGTCCCCATTTGCTAGGATCCGGACCGAAGACGATGTGTCCCGTTTCATCTAATATGTAGAGTTCTTCTTGATCAGTCGTGAATAGACTTTGGGCAATCTCAGATACAAGGTCTAAATTCAAATCAATAATGAGCTCGCCAATAGACTGATTGTTAGGTGAGTACATGATGTTTCGGTGCATAGAAATAACTGGCGATGGGAGAGAATATGCAGAGAGTGACTTACCATATAGGTTGCTCTGGTGTGTTGTTTCGAAATACACGAGTTTGCCCGCAGGGAACGGCTTAAGCCCTTCATATTTACCAGCCATGCTGACTTGAATGTCATTGTTGGTCAGGAAAGAACTGTTGCTGACGGAGGCATACAGGTAAATTTGTTTGATTTCCTTCACAGAGTGGGACATGACCTGCAGGCCGCTTTTGATCACTTTATCACTCGTATAATCGATCTCGGATTTCGTTTGAATAATCTCATAGAATTGGTCAATCCCATACGTCGGAGTCTTTCCCGTGTAAATCGTGGAAGAGGCTTGAACCACGCCATCCAGATAGTTCATGAGATTCGTCTTACCTTGTGTAAGTAAAGCGGAGTTGTTGGTCAGCGTATCTTCTGTCACCTTCTGTTTCGTAAAGTAATAGGAGACGACAAGGGAGGTTAGGAAGGGTACAAGAGTGGCAATTAGCAAAAATAAGATCAATTTATTACGAATACTGTGTCGTATCAGACTTCATCAGCTCGGTTTCTATAATGGGATTTTCCCCTACATTGTAGCAGGAGAGGTCAACAAATTCCACCTAATGGGTCACCATCGTCTGTGTTTTGGGGTACTGCAGCACTCTATACTTGGAGTATAGTAGCAGAATGGTAAGGGGGACGTCCCAGTGAAAACAAAAAGAATGCTTTCAGGATGGCTTCAGCAATGGGTATTTGTCGGACCGGCATTAATCTTTTTTAGTGTTGTGGTCTTGGTTCCATTTTTGATGAGCATCTATTATTCATTTACCGAATGGAATGGTGTAACAACCAAAGTAACCTTTAATGGATTAGAGAATTTCAAACAAATTCTATTCCATGACAAGGATTATCGCAATGCCTTTAACTTTACGTCACGATTAACCGTGACGAACGTGATTCTGACGAACCTTGTAGGCTTCCTACTCGCCTTGCTGCTTACGCAAGCGTTGAAAACAAGGAACGTGCTGCGCACGATCTTTTTTATGCCTAACGTCATCGGTGGTTTGCTGCTTGGATTTATTTGGCAGTTCATCTTTGTTAAAGGTTTTGCAACCTTAGGCAATCTCACGCATATTGGATTTTTCGAATTGCCTTGGCTAGGGGATTCACCTACAGCTTTCTGGGCGATTGTCATCGTTAGTGTGTGGCAGGGTGCAGGTTATCTCATGATTATCTACATAGCGGCCTTGTCGAATGTACCTAAGGATATGCTGGAAGCAGCGTACATCGATGGTGCATCACGTTTACAAGTACTGCGAAGCATCATCGTTCCACTCATCATGCCAGCGGTTACCGTCTGCTTGTTCTTGACGATCTCGTGGTCCTTCAAAATCTTTGACTTGAACTTTTCGTTAACCAAAGGCGGGCCGTTCAACTCCACAGAGTCGGTTTCCATCAATATTTATCAAGAAGCTTTCCGTAATAATCGCTATGGTTTAGGTACGGCGAAAGCCCTTGTCTTCTTCATCGTGGTTGCCATCATTTCAACCATCCAAGTGATGTACACCAAGCGCAAGGAGGTTGAGGTCTAATGTCTACCATCAAAAAATATTCAGGTCGATTGTTTGCCCTTGAAGTTCTCGGCATCCTGGTCGCCTTGCTGTTCTTAGTTCCGTTTTACTTCGTTATCGCGAATTCTTTGAAGACTTTTCCTGAGCTCGCTGCGAATACAGCTAAGCTTCCTAGCTCGCTATATTTGGATAACTACACCAAAGTTTGGAGCATCATGAAGTTCCCGAAGGCGTTTTTCAACTCCTTGTTCATTACCGTTTTGGCTAATGTGGGCCTCGTGGTCATCTCCTCGATGGCGGCGTACCGTATGGTGAGAAGAGCGACGAAATTCAACAATCTCGTATTCTTGGCTTTCGTTGCTGCGATGGTTATTCCATTTCAGTCAATCATGATTCCACTGGTGCGCGTTGCAAGCCAAGTAGGTTTTATGGATAGCAAGCTGGGATTGGTTGCATGCTATTATGGATTTGGTGTTTCCTTAAATGTGTTCTTATATCACGGCTTCATTAAGTCCATCCCGCTGGAAATTGAAGAGTCTGCGAAAGTAGATGGAAGCTCTGCGTACGGTGTTTTTTGGAAAATCGTATTCCCGCTGCTCAAACCGATGTCGATTACGATTATTATTTTGAACAGCTTATGGATTTGGAATGACTACTTACTTCCTTCACTTGTACTGGGCAATCCGGAACTGCGTACCATTCCGCTTGCCACCTTCTCTTTCTTTGGACAGTATACAAAGCAGTGGGATTTAGCTCTTGCAGGATTAACATTAAGCGTATTACCGATCGTCATTTTCTTCTTGTTCTTGCAAAAGCACATTGTTGAAGGGATTACAGCCGGATCAGTAAAAGGATAACAAAATTGCAAATATGTTCAAGATTTTCCACCTTTATGTTCAATATACTCGGTGTTAAGCCACGATGTAAGTGTTTACAATGAAACTTGTAAGGAAGCAACAGAAGAACACTCACACAGAGTTCAAACAAAGAAACATATTAAAGGGAGGCATTACCACATGAAAAAATTAACCATGGTCTCAATGGCGGCTGTACTATCGTTGTCCTTAATCGCAGCTGGCTGCGGTAAAAAAGAAGACACAGCAAGCCCAGCCCCAACTACAGGAGCTTCCACAGGAACTGCAACGCCTGCAGCTAGCGGCAAGCCTGTTACCATTAAAATTTTCCAATTCAAAGTAGAGATCGCAGATCAGCTTGGAAAAATGGTGCAAGAATATCAGAAGTTGAATCCGAACGTGAAAATTCAAGTCGACACTGTCGGCGGTGGCGCAGATTACGGCGCAGCGCTTCTTGCGAAATTTAACGCAGGAGACAAACCGGATATTTTCAACAATGGTGGTTTCACGGATCTAGATAAATGGATCGAGAACCTAGAAGATCTATCCGATCAACCTTGGGTAAAAGATCTAGTAGACGTTGCGAAAGAGCCAATGACTAAAGGTGGAAAACTGTACGGTCAACCACTTAACCTTGAAGGTTATGGCTTCCAATACAACAAAGATCTATTTGCTAAAGCTGGCATCACAGAGCTTCCAAAAACGTTCTCCCAATTAGAAGCAGCGGCTAAAAAGCTAAAAGATGCGGGTATCACTCCTTTTGAAACAGGCTACGCAGAGTGGTGGGTACTTGGTAACCATTTCGTAAACCTTCCGTTCGCTTACCAAAAGGATCCGAATGCGTTCATCGATGGTTTGAACAAAGGTACAGCGAAAATTACTGGCAACGAAGTGTTCAACCAATGGGTGAAATTGTTCGACCTTCAATTGCAATATGGCAACAAAAACCCGCTACAAACCGACTACAATACACAAGTAACGGATTTTGCAACGGGTAAAGCGGCTATGACGCAACAAGGTAACTGGACACAAGTTCAAATTTCCAAAACAAACCCAGACATCAAAATTGGCTTCTTGCCAATGCCGATCAGTGATGACGCAGCAGCGAACGACAAATTGTTCGTAGGCGTACCGAATAACTGGGTTATCAACAAAAACTCTGCAGTTAAAGACGAAGCTAAGAAATTCCTGAACTGGATGGTTAGCTCCGATATCGGTAAGAAATATATCACAGATGAGTTCAAGTTCATCCCAGCGTTCAAAACAATTCCTGCTGACGAGAAAGTTCTAGGGCCTCTAGCTGCTGACATCATTACTTACAGCAAAGCTGGCAAAACATTGAGCTGGAACTGGTTCAAATTCCCTGGTGGAGAAGCATCCAGTAAGAAATTCGGCGATGTTATGCAAGGTTACGTAGCTAAGAAGTATACGAAAGATCAAATGTTGGAAGAATTCCAGAAAACATGGGATAGCCTTAAGAAGTAATACCAATCCAGACGTACGTCAAGCCTCAGCGCCAATGCTGGGGCTTTTTGCTGTTTAACAGATGAGGCAAGGGCTGATACAATGAAGAGGACTGGAGGTCGGAGGTCTAACATGTATCTTAAAATCAGAGCTTGGCTGCAAAACAGAGGGAATGCGCTTCCGCTAGAGAAAAAACTATCGCACGAGGCAGTCATTTCGCTGCTTATTCATTCCATTTTTCAATTCGGAGCTTCCATGTCAGGGGTGTTTCTTAATTTATACTTATGGCGGTTAACGCATAGTGTTGTTGTGAATGGTACATACAGTATCATCGTGTATATCTTAACTCCGATTGGTTTCGCCATTGGCGGTTATATGATTAAGAAGAAGGATCGTATGGTATCGTACCGGTTGGGAATTATCTTGATTGGTCTCTTCTATTTATGTGTCATTATTGCGGGAGAGCGGCTTGTTGAGTATTACGTTCTGTTTGCGATCTTTAATGGACTTGCAGGAAGCTTCTATTGGGTCGGTTACTTGACGCTCATGTATGATGTGTCAACCGAGCAGAATCGCATTCGATATTTGGCTTATAATATGATGTTTTTTACTGCGGCTACCCTCGCGGGACCTGCACTGGCTGGCTTCATTATTCGTTTAAAAGAAGGTCTAAGCGGCTATACAATCGTCTTCTCGATTGCTTTCGTCATGTTCTTCTTGGCTGCGCTTATCTCTCTAAAGATTAAGGCGTTAGGCGGTCATCATCGGGTGTACTATTTAAAATACACAGGATTGATTATGAAGAAAAAGCAAGAGTGGTCTAAAGCGCTCTTTGGATTTTTTGGTATTGGCTTGCTTCAGGGTATCATGCTGTTTCTACCTAACATTCTTCTATTTAAAGTGCTGCCGCGTGAAGATTTGGTAGGGTATCTAGGTGTTCTTTATTCAAGTTTGAGCATTGTGATGGGGATCTTTATTTCAAAATATGCGAAAGCGAATCGTGCGAGGCTGTATCTGACGATATCGACCGTGGGCTACATCTTCGGCGTCTCTTGTATTATCGGAAGTTTAAATGTGTGGTCCGTGGTTGGATTTATGGTTCTGTATTCCATCTTTGCACCGCTTCAAGGGAACACGATGACTGGCTACTATTACAGCTTGATAGCGAGGCTTCCTCTGAAAGGCGAATTGAAAGTAGAAAGCGTAGTTGTTCGAGAGTTTTTCGTGAATGTAGGTAGGGTTATTTCCATTTTCATTCTGATTACGTTCGGCAGTGACTTGGATAGCGGCATCGTACCTTGGATCCTATTGATCGCCGCTGTAACGCAGTTTGGTATCGTCTGGTCAGTTAAGAATCAGTAGGTATATAAGGATGATAGTCCCTTAATTCGGTTATCCTAGAAGGTAGTGAACTGGAGAAGAGGGGCATCATATAGATGGAGAAAGTGGACAGTGTGATCGTTGGAGGCGGCATTGCTGGTCTTCAAGCGGCGATTCAATTAGGCCGATATGAGCATAAAGTGCTTGTGATTGATGCTGGATATGGCCGTTCAACCCTATGCAGAAGCTATCATAATATTTTAGGTTGGCCTGATGGGGTGTCGGGTGAGGAGCTGCGTCGATTAGGCAGATTACAAGCCGAGAAGCTAGGCGTTGCTTTTGTTCAAGATGATGTTGTACAGGCTGTCGCCAAAGGAAGAATCGGTGATGGCTTCGAGCTGTGGGGAAAAAGTGGTCGAGGCTACGAAGCGAGGACGCTTCTGCTGGCAACTGGCTTAATGGATCGCATGCCTGAGCTGCCGAAGCTGAAGGAATGCTTGGGATTAACTGTGTATGTGTGTCCGGATTGCGATGGCTATGAGATAAAGGATCGAAGTACGATCGTGATGGGATCTGGCGATGCTGGAGCTGCTATGGCGATCAAACTTCGACACCGCACGGAAAGGCTGATCTATGTCAATCACCAGAATCGCGCTGTGAAAAGTGAATATTTATCGGAAATGAAAAATAGAGGCATTACATATGTGACGGAAGATCTTGCAGAGATCGTGACTGATTCACCAGGACGATTTAAGGGAGTCATGTTAAAAGATGGCGGAAATCTTGAAGCGGAGCGGGGCTTTATCGCTTTTGGCGGCAATGAAGTGAAGTCGGATCTGGCACGTCAGCTTGGTGCTGAACGGATGGAGAATCGGCATATTATGACCGATCCTCGAAGTAAGATGACGAGCGTACCCTTCGTATGGGCCGCTGGGGACGTTGGCGTCCACGCGGAGCAAGTGACGATTGCGATGGGGGAAGGCTCCCAGGCGGCGATATGGATGAACAAAGCGCTGCTGCGGATGAATGAGGAAGCGAATGTGCATCGGGTTGTGATAAGGTCTTAGGGTGAGAGAGGTTCGTCCGCAGCCCACACCGCCGCTTGAGCACAGTTTTTGTGCGCAAGCGGCCTGGACGATCATAGTTTAACGCTGGATATTTAAGGGATAGATACGGCTGGAAAAGCTGCCACAACGTGAGCATACTCTTGTAAGGCTTTTTCGCCGCTAGGTGTCAGATGATAGATGCCTCGGCTTTGTCTAACGAACCAACGATAATAGTTTTGCTGCAGAAGCGAGCTCACCTTCATATTGCTAGTATACTCACGGAGTTTACGTGGACTAAGTGGTCCGTGCTGCTGCATGAGAAAGGCGCAATGCAGGGATTTCTCGCGGTACGCTGTCATCAGCTTCTGTTGGGAGCTTCCACCCACATTATAGTCGCCGCTGCGCTCATGAAATTCGGTCATTAGTTTGCCAGAAGCCCTTTTGTTCGGGCGTAAGGTATAAGGTGTAGGCTCACAGACGAGATCGACTGTGGGCTGTTTGCGTTTATAGAATTGAACCGTTAAGACGCCTAGCCCCAACATACGACAAAGTCGCCGAATGTCCTCCCATTGCAGTCGATGGGGGGCTTTTCCTTTATTAGGGAGCTCAAAGGCGACATACACGTCTTGTGTAAGCCTTAGCCGCTCGATGCCTTGAACAAGAAGCGGGATGTTGAAGCCTTTTTTCAGTTCAACAATGACAGGTGGCTCTTCGCCGCGTATCGCGACTAAGTCACAGTGCTTCACTTCCCCGCGGACGGTATAGCCACGCTGCTCGAAGTAGGATTTGATCGGTGCATACAGCTCAGTTTCGCTTTGAATCGGCATGAGGTATTGTCTCCTCTTTTCATGCATGAAATCGGTCAGAACGGCTTTAATTATAGCATAGGTTACGCTAGAATAGGGGGAGATGTACAGGTCAGGAGATGATAGATTTGAGTGAATTGCTGAACGAATGGTTAGGCAAAAAGGTGGCGTGCGCCTGCGGGCAGAAGCATGAGATTCCGATTCGCCGAATTGTGATAGAACGAAATGCGTTGGTTGATGCTGTCGCCTATGTGAGGGAAGCAGGCTATACGGAAGTGACCCTTGTGGCGGATGCGAATACGTATGCGGTGGCTGGGGAGAAGCTTCGCTCGTTATTGGAAGAAGGGCAGATAAACGTTGGCTTGAGCGTCATTCGCGAGAACGGGATGGGGGAAGTGGCTGCTGATGAGGAAGCTATCGTGCAGCTGATGTTGGACACCACACTTACATCACAAGTATTACTCGCTGTGGGTACTGGGACGATTCATGACATCGTGCGTTTCGTCAGTCACCGTACGAATAGGCCGTTCCTATCCGTGCCGACAGCGCCGTCCGTTGACGGCTTTGCGTCTGTGGGCGCACCACTGATCGTTCGCGGCTTCAAGCAAACGATCCCTTGCTCGGCGCCGGAAGCAATCTTCGCCGACTTAAGCATCCTCGCAGCCTCGCCGCAGGCGATGATTGCGGCCGGCGTAGGCGATATGCTCGGCAAGCACACCTCGCTTGCGGACTGGTCGCTCGGCCGCGTGCTGCTGGACGAGCACTACTGCGAGCTTAGCGCTCGGTTGACGTTGGAGGCGGTGGAGCTGGTCACCGCACATCTGGAAGAGATTGCGCAGCGCACCGAGCTGGGCATGCGTCGATTAATGGAAGGCCTGATCCTATCCGGCCTTTCCATGCTCTTGGTCGGCCACTCGCGGCCGGCCTCCGGGGCTGAGCACCATCTCTCCCATTATTGGGAGATGGTGCTTCTGCAGCAGCGCCGCCGGGCGCTGCTGCACGGCGCGAAGGTCGGCGTCGCGACCGTGCTCATGGCGCAGCGCTATCAAGCGCTGCTGGGGCTCACGGCCGACGAGGCCGCTGCGCGCCTAGCGCAAGGGCAGGCCCCGAGTGCGCAGACGGATGCGGAACGCATCCGGGCGGCCTACGGGGCCATGGCCGAAGCCATCATCGCCGAAAATGCGTCGGCGATGGGGGTTGATGCGCGCGCGCTGAGGGCGCGCATCGCGGCTTGCTGGGGCGATGTGCAAGACATCGCCCGCGGGGTTCCGGCGCCTTCGCTGCTTGCTGCGTGGCTCGCGGCGGTGCAGGGGCCGGTGACGCCGGCCCAGCTTGGCGTGGAGCCGGAGCTAGTAGAGGCGTCGCTGCAGGATGCGCTGTTCGTGCGCAACCGGTTTACGATTTTACGCTTACAGCGGCTGCTGTAAGCATGTATAGGGGGTTGTCCCAAAAGTAGCTGGATCTACTTTTGGGGCAGCCCCTTTTTTTGACATGTAAGTAGTAAAGGTCTGACTCATAGAAAGCAAAGATGCAAAAGAGCATCTTTTCCAAGGGAATCTATGTCAACGTTTCAAATAAGTGCAGAAAGGCATCTTTTTGGGGAGAAAAGGACTAGTTGGAGGAGAAAACACAGAAATTGATGCCTTTTTGCATCAATTTCAACTAAAATCGTGTATTTGATTGAAAAAAGTTGCACTTTTGCAATTCTCATTAGCCAGAGAGTAGGTTTAGACACTGGAATCACGTTCCGCATTTCCCCCTCTCATCACCCCAGCATAAAAAATCACAACCCCACTTAATTTTTGCCATCCTCTAATGTGGATTTGTTTTCTATACTGGTAGCGAATGATAGACGGTTCTACATGATGAAGGAGGGGCAACATGAAATTTGCTCAAGAGAAGGTCAGCGATATCCAAATCGCTTATATTGGCGGCGGCTCGATGTATTGGGCTAAAAATCTGATTGCCGACTTGGCGCTGGACGGTCAATTATCGGGCACCATTCGTTTGTATGATCTTGACTACGGCAAAGCCAAAAATAATGAAAAACTGGGTAACTCGGTTTCTGATTATGCAGAGACGAAATCCAAATGGACATACAAGGCGTATCCAACGCTTCAAGAGGCGTTGAATGGATGCGATTTTGTTTTTATCTCGATTCTACCAGGCACTTTTGAAGAAATGGCATCCGATGTCCATGCGCCGGAACAATACGGTATATACCAAGCCGTTGGAGATACGACAGGACCAGGGGGACTGTTAAGAGCTCTTCGCACCATTCCGATGTATGTGGAAATCGCGCAAGCAATTGAGCGATACTCCCCTGATGCTTGGGTGTTTAATTATACGAACCCCATGACGCTCTGCACACGGACGCTTTACGAAGTATTTCCTAAAATAAAAGCGATTGGCTGCTGCCATGAGATATTCGGTGTGCAAGGACTATTGATTCGCATGCTTCGCGATATGGAAGGAATTGAAGGTGTCCATCGCGATCAAGTGAAAGTGAATGTGCTGGGCATTAACCATTTTACATGGATCGATCAAGCGACGTATCACAATATGGACTTACTTCCGATGTATCGCAAGTTTGTTGATAAATATTATGAATCCGGATTTGAACACAACAAAGATGCCTGGGTTACGAACACGTACACGGCGGCGAATCGCGTGAAATTTGATTTATTTCGGCGTTATGGGGTTATTGCAGCAGCGGGTGATCGCCACTTGGCGGAATTCATGCCTCCTTGGTATTTGAAAAATCCAGAGACGGTGCGATCCTGGAAATTTGGTTTAACGTCGGTCCAAAGTCGTGTCGAGAAGCATGCTGCAACGGAATTGTTTTACGGGAAGTTGTTAAGTGGTGAGGAGAAGCTGCCGCTCAAGACATCCGGAGAAGAAGAAGTTAGACAGTTAAAAGGTCTGATCGGTCTTGAACAATTCGTAACGAATATTAATGTTCCTAATGTCGGTCAAATGAAGGGGATTCCGCTGGGCGCAGTTGTAGAAACGAATGCTGTGTTCTCTGCAAATAGCTTGCGTCCGGTCTACGCCGGCGAGCTTCCGATGGAAGTGAATAATCTCGTCTTGCAGCATACGATGAATCAGGAGCTTATTTTGAAGGCTGCTCTCCAAAAGGACAAAGATATGGCATTCAAAGCGTTTATCAATGATCCGTTAGTGACGATCGATATCCACGATGCAGAAGTATTGTTCGATCAGATGCTGCACAATACGAAAGCTTATTTGCCTGGATGGAACATCTGATGGCGGGCCAGCCATGAGTGAAGAAGCAGCGTTATACAGCGAATCCGCCTCCGTAAACCCGCAGGATGATAAAGCAGTTCGCCGGATGATTTTCAAATTGGCAGGTCCATCTTTGACGGAAATGCTGCTTATGAACGCTACGCAAATGGTGATGATGATCCTGGTCGGGCACCTTGGAGCGGTTGCCGTGGCAGCTGTTGGCTTAACCAGCCAACCTTATTCCTTATTAACGGTTCTTTTTGCCGCGTTGAATTCGGGAACAACCGTTATCGTCGCCCGTTCCACTGGAGCAGGGAAGATGGGGGACGCTAATTTGGCTGCAGGGCAATCGCTGTTGCTCGGTACAGTCCTTTCTGTCCTCATTGTTGCCTTCGGCGTTACCTTTGCGGAGAGTTTGCTTCACTTGATGGGAGCCAGCGATGAGGTCGTTCAGATTGGCTTATCCTATGCGAAGATCATGTTCCTCTCGATCGGTTTTTCTTCCATCTCGTCTGCTGTATCCGCTATTTTGCGAGGTTCTGGAGATACTCGAACGCCAATGAAAATCAACGTGCTGACAGGCTGCGTGAATGTGTCCCTTGGGTTTGTGCTAATTTACGGTCATCTCGGTTTGCCCCAAATGGGCATTACAGGCGCAGCGATTGCTACTTTGGCGGTTCAGTCTGGGGCGATGATTTGCTTTATTGCTGTCCTGTTTAGCGGCAAATTTACGGTTCGTATCGGCTGGTCCGAGATAAGTCGTTTGGATCGAGTGATGATTAGCCGAATGTTGCGGATTGGGATACCGAGCAGTCTTGAGCAGTTGATCATGCGCGTAGGGATTATGATGTTTGTAAAAATCAGTGCGGGTTTGGGAACCGTTGCCATCGCGGCTTCGCAAATTGTAACGAGCATCATTGGCATCTCGTTTATGCCGGGTGCTGCATTTGCCATTGCCGCTTCAACGCTGGTTGGGCAGACCCTAGGTGTAAACAAGCCCGATCTTGCTGAACGCTACGTGTGGCAGGTGCGGAAGTACGGCATGATTGTGGCTGGGTTTATGGGAGCGCTTTTCATTTTGTTCGCTCCACATATTCTATCGCTGTATACCAATGACGAAACAATGATTCGTGAAGGAGCTTGGGCCCTTCGGATCGTAGGCTTTATCCAAGTCTCACAAATTTCACAGTTTGTTCTTGGAGGCGCGTTACGTGGAGCGGGAGATACCCGTTATCCCCTGTATTCCACATTCATTGGCGTCTGGGGAATTCGAGTGGTACTGAGTTATTTGTTTGTAGAAGTCTTTCATTGGGGCATGATCGGTTTATGGTGTGCGGTGGCAAGTGATCAATTTCTGAGGTCTAATTTGATTTATTTGAGGTTCAAACGCGGGATTTGGAAGCATCTCAAGGTTTAATAAGCACAAAGGGGACGCGTCAAAATGGGGATTGTGTACGATTCAATTTCGCAAACTTTCCATCTTCAAGGAAAGTCATCGAGCTATATCATGCAGCTGATCAAATCCAAGTATGTGGCTCATGTTCATTGGGGACGCCAAGTGCGCGGCAGCAACCCGGGAGGGCTGCTCGCTATCAGGCGTCGCTGCTCTTTCTCTCCATCTACGGATCCGAATGATCTTACATTATCTTTGGACACCTTGCCGCAGGAATTTCCAGCATATGGCGGGAGTGATTTTCGAGTTCCGGCCTATCAGGTGCAAATGGAAGACGGAACCACAGTCAGTGAACTCGTTTATGAGTCCCACCGGATTTACGCAGGAAAAGCACCGTTAGAGGGGTTACCATCCACCTATACGGAGGATGAAAGCGAAGCAGAGAGTATCGATATCGTATTGTGTGATCCATTGCTCGGATTAAAGGCGATTCTCACGTATACCGTATTTCGTGATTTTGATGCGATAACCCGGTCCGTTCGTTTCATTAATGAGGGAGATCAGTCCATCAAGCTGCTGCGAGCATTGAGCTTCGGTATGGATATGTCACATAGCGATTTCGATATGCTTCATTTATCGGGGACATGGGCGCGCGAGCGTCATGTGGAAAGACGTCCCATTACCACAGGCGGGTCTGTGATAGAAAGCCGAAGGGGATCTAGCAGCCATTCGCTCAACCCCTTCATGGCACTGCTTTCCAAGCAAGCGGATGAAGATAACGGAGAAGTTTACGGATTTAGTCTTGTATACAGCGGAAGCTTCGTTGCTCAAGCCGAAGTGGACCCATATGGAACGACCCGTGTCGTGATGGGCATCAATTCGTTTGATTTTTCGTGGCTGTTGGAGCCTGGTCAAGCGTTTCAAACGCCGGAAGCGGTTCTCGTTTATTCTGCCGAAGGCATCGGCGGGATGTCGCGCACGTATCACAAGCTGTATCGCACGAGATTATGCCGGGGAGCTTTCCGTGATCGTCATCGGCCGATTCTCATCAATAACTGGGAAGCTACATATTTCAATTTTGATGCAGATAAAATAGAAGAGCTTGCGCGAGTGGGCAAGGAGCTCGGTTTAGAGCTTCTCGTGCTAGACGATGGTTGGTTCGGCAAGCGAGACAATGATAAAAGCTCACTCGGCGATTGGTTCGTTGATCGAAACAAGCTTCCACTAGGCATGCCTGATTTGGTAAGCCGTGTGAAAGAACAAGAACTAGAGTTCGGCTTATGGTTTGAGCCTGAAATGGTATCTCCGGACAGTGATCTGTATCGGGCCCATCCCGACTGGTGTCTGCACGTGACAGGCCGACGTAGGACAGAAGCAAGACAGCAGCTGATTCTCGACTATTCACGTCAAGATGTTAGAGATTACATCGTTAAGGTCATCACCGATATCCTTGCGAGCAGCCCCATCACGTATGTGAAATGGGATATGAACCGCAATATGACGGAAATTGGTTCTGCTCAGCTCCCGCCAGAACGACAACGGGAAACAGCACATCGGTATATGCTCGGGCTTTACGAAGTGTTGGATCGGATTACCACCGCATTTCCGCACGTCTTGTTCGAAAGCTGTTCCGGCGGCGGCGGGAGGTTCGATCCTGGGATGCTTTACTACATGCCGCAGACGTGGACGAGTGATAATACGGACGCCATTGAACGGCTAAAAATTCAATATGGCACAAGCATGGTGTACCCAATTAGCACGATGGGCGCGCATGTTTCTGCCGTTCCTAACCATCAGGTGCATCGTATGACGTCGCTTGAGATGCGTGGGCATGTGGCGATGTCGGGTAACTTCGGCTATGAGCTTGATTTGACAACATTTACGCAAGAGGAAAAGGATGCCGTGAAGCAGCAAGTCGCGCTGTATAAACAATTGCGCCCCTTAATCCAGTTTGGGGAGTTTTACCGACTGATCAGTCCTTTTGAACACAATCATGCGGCTTGGATGTTTGTTTCCGAGGATAAGAAGGAAGCGTTGGTCGCTTTTTTCAAAGTGCTGTCAGAGCCGAACGCGCCTCTTAGGAAAATGCGTTTGAAGGGCCTTGCACCAGAGAGCAATTATTTACTTTATGATATGGGAGATCAGGATGGAGTTGTGGAAATATTTGGAGGAGATGAGCTCATGCACGTTGGTCTTAATTTGCCGATCTGGAAGGGCGATTTCCGAAGCCGTCTGTACAGCTTGAAAATGGAGGAATGACAAGATGAAAAAGCTGCGTTTGAGCGATTTGCAGGATAAGAGGAACGGTCATATTTTGCAGGATGTATTACCAGGTGCTTATTTATCGTCGGGCGGCTTGTCTTTCGCGAAACGAGGCGGCCGCAGTCATACGAACGATGGACCTGATGGAAGGGACTATCATGTTCACGGAGATTGTGAAGCGTTCATTATTTTACAGGGAACAGGAACGATGGAGATGAATGGCGAGCATATTCCGGTTACAACCGGAGATATCGTCATTATTGAACCCGGTGAGGATCATCACCTCAATTCGAGTGAGGACGACCCGATTGTCACGGTGTGGTGCCATGCTGGTCCGATTCGGCATAAGAATCAACTGAAGGAGGATGCAGTGTGAACAAAATCATAAACACGGGTACCCATTCTTTTCATTTATCTGGGGAGGATACTGGATTTATTGCCACACTGTTTACGGAAAAGCTGCAAGAAGGAATCGATCTCATCACACTGCGATTGGATGCAGAGGAGGCGTTGACGCCTCCCGTATTTACGCTTCGTTGGTCCCATCCTGCTTGTGACATTCAAGGCAGCTGGCATCCAGCTCAAGACCGTAATAAAAGTTTTAAGGCGGATTGGATGCGCACATTGCGTTCCAATGCTGCTGCGTCGGCACCTGTTTACGCGTTGTTTAATAGCTTGGGGCGCAACAGGCTGACATTTGCCTATTCGGATGCACTTAACACAGTGCACTATTCGGGGGGCATCAGCGAGGAAACGGCTGATTTTCATTGCCGCGTCCAATTGTTTACAGAGACGACGGCGCCATTCCAATCGTATGAAGCGAAGCTTCTCGTAGATACGAGAGATGTTCCGTACTATGAAAGCCTTGATGGCGTTCAAGCATGGTGGAGTGAGATGCCGGAATATCAACCAGCATTCGTTCCTGAAGCGGCGAAAGAACCGATGTATTCGACTTGGTACAGCATGCATCAGAATGTTACAGACGCACATATCGAAGAACAGTGCCGTATCGCCAAAACGTTGGGGATGGAAGCCGTCATTGTGGACGATGGCTGGCAGACGGCAGATAATCGCAGAGGGTATGCTTATTGCGGCGATTGGGAGACCTATGAGGGCAAATTCCCCGATATGAAGCGGCATGTGGATGTGGTTCATGCGTTAGGCATGAAGTTTATCCTCTGGTACTCCGTTCCTTTTATCGGTAAATACAGTAGGGCATGGGATCGATTTAACAATAAAATTCTTCGCTATAACGAAGGACACGGAGCAGCAGTATTGGATCCGCGATACCCGGATGTCAGGGAATACATTATTAATACATATGAAAAAGCGGTTATAGAATGGGGCTTGGACGGCTTCAAGCTGGACTTCATTGATACGTTCTATTCGCCGGAGCTGCAGCTGCCTTCCACAGTGGAAGGTAAGGATTATGAATCGATACCTGCTGCTGTTGACCGGCTACTGACGGACTGTATCGGCAGACTGAGGGAATTGAACCCTGCCATTATGATTGAGTTCCGTCAAATGTATATCGGCCCTGCCATGCGCAAATACGGCAATATGTTCCGTGCGTCTGACTGTCCGAACGACAGCATTCAGAATCGTGTGCGAACGCTGGATCTTAGGCTGATTTGTGGAAATACGGCGGCTCATGCCGATATGATTATGTGGCATCCGGAAGAACCCGTAGAAAGCGCCGCCTTACAATTGATTAACTGTTTGTTCTCGGTGCCGCAGATATCCGTCCTTTTGGATAAGCTGCCTTCCGATCATTTAAAAATGCTGACCTACTGGCTGGCTTTCTGGAAAGAGAACCGCACCTTGTTGCTGGACGGCTCTATTGAGCCTATGAATCCGGAATTATTATATCCGCTAGTCAGAGCTGTACATGAGAATCGAGGGATTGTCGTCGCTTATCAGGAGCAAATTGTGCCTCTCGATGCAGCTACGAAGGTAGCTCAATGGATCGTTGTGAACGGCAGAAGGCAGGACGGACTCTATGTAGAGGTTACGGGTGAAATGGGTACAGCGAAAGTGACCATTCACAATTGCTGTGGTGAAATCACGGAAGAGCTATCTGTCCTGTTGAAGACAGGCATTCATAAGCTTGCCATTCCGGCGTCAGGCCTTGCAACCATATCAATTTGATTTAAAAAAGGGGGATCAGCAATGAACTATGCAGCAAATGAGAGAAGATATGCCGACATGCCGTACAATCGAAGCGGAAAGAGCGGCCTTAAGCTGCCGCCGATTTCGTTTGGATTGTGGCACAATTTTGGCGGTGTCGATCACTTTGAGAATAGTAGAGCGCTAGCGCGTCATGCCTTTGATCTGGGGATTACCCATTTCGATCTTGCCAACAATTATGGTCCACCGACAGGCTCTGCCGAAGAAGTGTTTGGGCACATTTTGAAAAAAGATTTGCAGCCATATCGGGATGAGTTGATCATTGCTACGAAAGCTGGCTATCGCATGTGGGACGGTCCCTATGGAGAGCGTGGCTCCCGCAAAAGCATGCTCGCCAGCCTCGATCAAAGCTTGAAGCGACTAGGCTTGGATTATGTCGATATTTATTATTCGCACCGTTTTGATGCGGAGACACCTTTGGAAGAAACGATGAGCGCACTGGATCAAGCGGTCCGTCAGGGCAAAGCGCTGTATGTAGGCGTGTCCAACTATAACGCGGAGCAAACGGAGCAAGCTGCAGCCATTTTGAAAGGCCTTGGCACGCCGTTTATTATCCATCAAGTTCACTACTCGATGTTCGAGAGAAGATTGGAGCAGGGTCTGCAAGACATTTTAGCAAGAGAAGGTGTGGGGTCCATCGCCTACAGTCCACTGGCTAGGGGACTTCTGACGGATCGTTATTTGGAAAACATTCCGGCGGATTCTCGTGCTGCAGGGGGAAGTGTGTTCCTAAGACCTGAGGATATTACGGAGGAAAAGATTGCGAAGTCTCGTCTATTGAATGTTCTAGCTCAGGAGCGAGGGCAAAGTCTGGCCCAGATGGCTTTAGCATGGGTTCTTCGCAAGGGACATGTAACTTCTGCCTTAATTGGCGCAAGTAAAGTGAGTCAGCTGGATGATAATGTGGCCGCTTTGAAGCAGCCAAATTTTACGCAGGAAGAATTGGACATTATCGATCACATATTAAGTAAATGAGATAAGAACATCGAGTGGACAGTGTCGTCCATTCGGTGTTTTTTTCATTTTCAACAATCATAAAAAATCACAACCCAGTGGAAGTTACCCCATGTAACAGATCAGGCAATCCATGTACCATCAGGACATATGACGTGTAGAAGGAGGAAGAGGAATGGATAAGCAGATGAAGCGGGGAAAGGAAGATTTTGAGGCGCAGATCATGCAGCTGCCCGTTGTGGATACGCACACCCATCTAGTGGGGGATCGACTCTGTGCAGGCGACTTCTGGGAGATTGCCCACTATTTCTGGTTGTTTCGTGAGCTGCAGGCTGCCGGTTACCCGGCGAATGCCATGGAGCTTCCGGAGGACGAACGGATCGCTGCCTTCCTGGAAGCTTACCACGGGTCGAGAAATACGATGATGAATGTGGCCATGACGCATATTTTCCGAGATTTATACGGCATTGTCATCCGTGACGCTGCCTCGGTAAGGGAAGCTGATGCCGCCGTTAAACAGTCTGCGCAACGTGCAACGTGGGCGCAAGAAGTAGCAGACCGATTGAACGTAAAAAGATTCGTCACGAATATAGCGGAACATGCAGATTTTCAAAATATGCGTGAGAATGCCATCCTGATTCCACGAATTGATGGTAAATTAGGCGGTTGGGTCAGTGAAGTCGAGCAATCACATGACCCGGCAGGAGCATTCGCACAAGTGCGAGTGAAACTGGCTCAGCTATTGGATACCTATAAGGAAGCGGGTTACCCGGGCATCATGACCACATTGCCGAGCTATGAAGCTAGAGCGAACCGCAAGGTTGTGGTCGGGCAGGGCAGCACCAAGGATGAGATCTTAATGATGCTTCTGCACGAATTAGGAGCCGCAGCCGAGCAAAGGGGACTACTCATACAGCTATTTCTCGGTGTGGAACGTTCCTGGTGTGGAACAGCCACGCCAGTCAATGATCCAGCTCGCATCCTAAAGCTGTCTGCCTTGTTTGATGCTTATGCTTGTACCTTTGAGCTCGTGGTAGCCTCGGAGCTTAACAATCTGGATATTGTCCAAGCGGCATGGAACTTTCCGAATGTTCATGTTGGTGGACATTGGTGGTTTAACTTCCGAGCGAGTACGTATCGAGATAGTATGCAGTACCGATTAGAGGCGCTTCCAGCGATCAAAAGCTCACTCATTGTTTCTGATGCCAGATGTATGGAGTGGAGCTATGGCAAGATTGTGCTTGTCAAACGGATTGTGAGCGACTTCCTATGGGGGCAGATCGCGGCAGGCTGGATTGATTACGACACGGCGATCTATGTGGCGGAGAATTGGCTGTACCATAGTGCAGCGAAGCGGTATGGCGTATCGTAAAAAAACACAATCCGCTATAAGTTACACCATCGTCGCATCGGAGCAACCCTAGTAAGATGAAGAAGTCAAATCCATGCAGCATGCAAGAAGGGGAGGAAACTATGGCCAGCAAAATACAGCCAGCCGATCAAAACATGTATCAATTCTCATCGCAGAGCCAGAAATGGGCTTTTATGCGAAAACATTGGCCGATTTATGTGATCTCATTACCGGGAATTATTTATTTTTTACTTTTTAAATACATCCCCTTATTCGGTTCAGTCATTGCCTTTCAGAACTACAACATTTTCAAAGGAATTAAAGGAAGCGACTGGGTCGGATTAGAGCATTTTCAACGCATGTTCGCTTATACCGATTTCCTTCAAATTTTAAAAAATACGATATTAATCGGTATTTATGATATGTTTTTCGCTTTTCCAATTCCAATCATCTTGGCTCTGCTCATTAATGAAGTACGCATTATGGCCTATAAACGAATTGTACAAACCGTGGTGTATCTGCCCCATTTCCTGTCGTGGGTCATCGTCGGCGGTATTGTCGTTGGGGTATTGTCGCCTTCCACGGGAATCGTCAATCATTTACTCTCTTTGTTCGGCGTTGAGCCCATTTATTTCTTAGGGGAAAATAGCTATATTCGGACCATTCTCATTAGTTCGGGGATTTGGAAGGATAGCGGTTGGGGGACGATCATCTACTTGGCAGCGATTGCAGGCATTAATCCTGATCTGTACGAAGCCGCACAAATTGATGGAGCTAGTCGCATTCGGCAAGTGTTCTCCATCACGCTTCCAAGCATCTTACCAACGATCGTCATTTTATTTTTGCTTCAGATAGGTAATTTCCTCGATTTCGGTTTCGAACGCGTCTTTGTATTTCTTAACCCGCTCAACAATGAGAATGGGGAAATTATTGATACGTTTGTGTACCGGGCAGGGCTTGTTGATCGTCAATACAGCTACACGACAGCCATCGGATTGTTCAAATCGGTTGTGGGTCTGATGTTAATTATGATCAGTAATATGTTTAGTAAAAAAATGACCGGCGAGGGCTTGTACTGATGCGGAAAGGGACCGGAGGTGAATGGCTATGATTATGACAAGAGGCCATAAAATTTTTAATATCGTCAACATGCTATTGTTAGGTGGCCTTGGATTGAGCATGGTGCTGCCCCTTATTCACATTATTGCCCAGTCTTTAAGCAACAACGCGGCAATTAATGCAGGAGAGGTATCATTTTGGCCTGTAGGTTTTACATTGGGCAGCTATAAACTTATTTTAGAGGATCCGACGATCTGGCTGGGGTTCCGGAATAGCGTCATTATTACGGTATTTGGCACATTCATTAATCTATTTATGACAACTACGCTCGCATATCCTTTGTCCAGACCTGAGTATTTGTATCGTAAAACCATCCTTTTGTTGGTGTTGTTTACTTTAATTTTCAGCGCACCGTTAATTCCTAACTATTTGTTGATCAAGCAATTAGGGATGTTGAATACCCTCTGGGCTTTAATGCTTCCTATGGCAATAAGCGCGTTTAATTTATTCGTAATGCGTTCGTTTTTCCTGAATCTGCCTTCAGAGCTGCTGGATTCGGCACGCATGGACGGGTGCGGAGAGTTCCGGATCCTTTGGAATATCGTCTTGCCGCTCTCTAAACCAGCAATGGCGACTATGGGCATCATGTATGCAGTGGGTCATTGGAACCGTTATGCCGAAGCCGTCTTCTATATCGATCATCGACAATGGATTCCGCTGCAGGTACGGCTGAGGGAAATTGTATTTACAGATCAGATGGGGCAATCGGATGTATCCTCGGAACTTCTGCAGCTCCTATCTCCTGAAGGGATTAAGATGGCAGTCATTGTCGTGGCTACGATTCCAATCCTGTGCGTCTATCCGTTCCTGCAAAAGCACTTTATCCAAGGGATGATGGTAGGTTCGGTTAAATCTTAAAACAGCAAAGATCAGCCACCCTGTGAATGTGAATGGGGTGGTTTTTTGCTCCAATAAGCATGACAGCAAAATCGTAAATAAAGCAACTGTAATCGTAAATTTTTACATATATGGAAATTAATTAGTGATTTACAATCAGTCGAGTAGGGGAAGGAAGGAGATGAACGTAACTTTCGTTATGGAAGCGATTGCACTGTGAACGATAACCCCTTGTTTCAAATAGGTGTAGCTGACTCAAAGGAGGCTTTAGAATGTTCAGTAGGATGTTGAAGCAACAAGTACTTAAAAAGGCCGTAAGCTTAGTGCTTTCATTAGCTCTTGTTCTTACATTGATTAACATGAATCCAGTAGAGACGGTTCATGCAGCGCCGGAAGACAACTTGGGCATTTTGGACATACACGTGAATAAGCCAGCTAACGCAGTCGTTGATCTTACTGATGCAACAATCGGCATATCCTTGCCTTATGGAACCCTATATCAAATGCTGAATGTAACAACGAATGGTGCAAACGCAGTTCTGTACAGAAGTGACGATACAACGGTAATCCCTTTTGCTGCCAGCGGCATTAACAAAGGTGATGCGAAAATGGACCAATTTTCAACAAGTGGAACCACGACGTATTATTTGGTAGTAACGGATACCAATAACAGCAGCAATAGCAGAAAATACACTATAACAGTAACGGTAGATAAAGTGGTGCCTCCTATTGCAGGTACAATGGGGCCCAATGACAAATTTTCACCGCTCAATATTCAGGCAGGCGAATCCGCATGGGATGTAATGGGCGCCTCCAAGATCGGCAATGGCAGTGGTACGGGTTCCATCGAGGGCCCAACTAGCCCTTCTTCCTATAGTGGGAAACCATGGGCGGAGTCGGTATACGACCGTTCAGGGGACTACCCCGTGGCTTCGACTGTAAATGAATCATGGCTAGGAGACAATATGTATTTGCAGACGATCGGGCGAAATGATCTGAATGCGCTTACGAAATATGGTATAGCAGGCGTGCCAGGAACGTCTAAACTCACCTCTGACATTTTGCGCTTTCACGAGTTTAAACCTTTTGTTACGCCAGAAGGGGTAAGTCGGGACGACGGAGATCGCGGAGCGGTGGGCAGCGACCGGCAGAGATTGGAGATCAAGAGTAATACCAGCGCAGCCAACATCGATGCCAATAGCGTTGGCGGCGACATTATGACCCATCACTGGAGACTCATGCTCCCGTCGGAAACGTTAAGGTTTGGGCAGGATGTTGGTGAATATAAAGCTGGTGATTTTATTAATCCACATCGGTTCTGGCACATCTTTCAACTGAAAGAAATAGCTGGTAACGCAGCCGGCCAACCTGTAACTACGCTAACTCTGGTTTCCAGCGAAGGCAAAGGGCAGCTCGAATTTAGAAACAATCCGGATGGCAGCTATGCGGATCGGATTAAGCCATTATTCACGATACCTTTTGAGAAGGTAGCAGATCGCTGGCTTGATTTTGAAGTCACGATCTTAACGGCTGATAAAGGTTATGTATACGGTAAGCTTGTCGACTTGGAAACTGGCGAAGAGTTATTCAAAGGCGGAATGACAGCCGAAACCTCTAGACGGCCTGAAGTGACCAATCCGACAACTGGCAGACTTGAGAGAACGGATCTCCCCGTTGAAGCGGGTCAACAAAACCGTTCTAAATGGGGGCTTTACCGGGGGTTGTATAACAGCCCAGCAGATGCCGCCTATGCCGATGAATGGCAAGCAGCAACCATGTATTTGTCGGATATTCACTTAATTAAAAGGGATAAAGACAGCTATATTTTTCCTGACGGCTGGAACCCTAATGTTCAAGCGAAGGACGTTGTTGCATGGGCAAGGCCAACAGCCATTTCAGCTTCTCAAGGTACGGCTTTTGGTAGTTTAGCTTTACCTTCACAGCTTGATGTCACCCTGAGTACGGGGAAAACAGAGAAGGTGAACGTTACCTGGAGCTCAGCTGGCTATAACCCTGATCATACGGGCATGAATAAAATCGTTGGTGAATTTAATGGTTCCGGAATTACGAACTCATCGCATATTCAACCATTTATTGAAGTGAATCTTTCCAGTTATAAAAATTGGGCGGTAACTCCCGGGGCTGCGCTTAAGGTTGTGTCTAGCAGCAGCAACAGCAAAAACAACTTTATTGATGATAATGCCACAACGGCTTGGCAGGCGAACAGCTCCCTTACCAAAACAGAGGGTTACCAATATTGGGCGGCTGTACAGCTGGAAAAGAAAATAGATGTGAGTAACATTCAAATTGAGTGGACGAGTAATAGTAAGTTTTTGAAAAATTATCAGGTGTACTACGCGAATGATGCAGCAGCATTTAATGAACTCAAAGAGGGCAATGCCCTGTCGGCAACTTCGGAGGCAACGCGTAAACCGCTTGAGACGGCAAATGGAGCCTTATGGCAGCCAATCCCTGGCGTAGGAAAAACGACACAACTAGAAAATAACGAAAAAGCCAATCACACACTGGCCGAGCCGATTGGAGCGCAATATGTATTGCTTGTGTCCGATGTGCAATTAGATAGTAGTGCTGGCGGAATCAAAGCAAATGTATTCAATGTGTTCGGTGAACCTTCAGTAACGGAAATTCCAGTTATCCCTAGTGCGTCAGTTAACCTGCTAGATCCTTCTCGTTTTACACCGCAAGCTGGTGTCAATCTCAAAGTAAGCTCGGAAGCGAGTAATCATTTGGGGATAGATGCGTTACGATCAGGTGGAAGCGGTTATTGGCGTAATGAAAGCTCAGCTGTCTATAAAGGCGACTATTCGCCATCTTCACTAGCGTTAACGCTTGACTTAGGCGTTCCTAAAACAGTTGATAAAGTATACCTTGAAATACCTAACACCATCACGAATATTCAAAGTAATGCTACCAGGTTTGAGGTATATTACAGCAATGATCCTGCATCATGGTCAAGTGCACCTACGACCTCATCTTCTAATGGGGCACATGATTATGATTGGAAGGCAAACGGCTGGAAGCTCGCTGGCGGAACGGAGACCGAAGGTCTGTGGTCTTATGTGACGTATAACGGTCAACAATGGGGCTATGATACGAAGACGTTTTTGTATCCGTTCACAGCACGGTATGTCATGATCAACACGGTGCTGGTTGGCCCTAGCGATAAGCGTGCGAATGATACCAATTCTATGATGGGGTTATCCGGATTGACGATTTACGGCAAAGATGTCGTTACGAATGAAACTGCGTTAGTACCGGCTAAGGATACCTACAGTACATGGGATCAAGTTGCACCTGTCACGACAACGATGAACCTTGGCGGGCAAGTGTTAACGAGCATTACGAAGGGTGACAATACGCTTCTACTAAATACGGATTACTCCCTATCTGGTAATAAGGTTACCTTTACACCTTCTTATCTTGCCAAATTACCTCTAGGCACGCATGAAATGATGTTCCATTTTAACAGCAGTACCCCTTCGTTATTTACTTTGGATGTCATTGCTCGGGGGTACGGTGCAAATGCGAAGACGATCAAGATGAACGCTATTGAAGGCGTATCTCCTTACAATGTGCTAGGCGGGGCAATGGGGACCGACGAACCAGTTGAAGGCGTTACGAAAAGAATAAGAGATGCCTACCATGCCTTTTATGGTGACCAGCCTCGGGCGACTGCGGCAGATGATCATATCCAGAGTGTTTGGGACAGCACCTTGCAAAAAAACGTGTTCAAGATTTTTGAATACGGTAGAGGTTTGAATAATGAGTTCTTGGATAAAACTCGTGATGGCGAGTATGGTCACAAAGGTGTATTTGACCCAAGTGTCGGCTATATCGTTGATGGCGCAGCTACAACGGATCGGCAACGAGTTGAAATTCGCCCAAGCGAAGATTCAAATAAGGATTTTGTCGCGTACGAAGGGGATTTAGTTTCCTACGAATGGATGTGGAATATTCCAGATGGCATCCAATGGAATCAGCCAAACTTCAGGCATCTCTTCCAATTGAAGGCAACGAATCGTCAAGCGCCGGATACATTGCCAGGCGGCAACAACGGCGGCGAAAATGGCGCCTATATCATTGCGATGTCTATCTCTGGAACAACGAACAGGGACCTGGTTGTCAATCATAACCGTTATGACGGCGATAAGACGCTGATGAGAATTCCTATGAAGGACATTGATGGGCACTGGATCAAGGTAGAGATGAAAGCTCACATTTCTGACAGCGGCTGGCTCACCATTAAGATTACGGATCAAGTGACGGGCAAGGTATACAGCTTTGACAGTCCCGATGTTTATCAGGTGTTCGGTAATCAAGGTACAGGCGACGGAGTTAAAGATCTATGGCGGAGACCGGAACGAGCAGGCGGCTTTGAGACCGAGTATCCGGCTGCGTTTGATCAATATTTGCGTCCAAAATGGGGGATTTACCGCAGCTCCGCTAACGGCACCAACTCTGCATATGACGCTGAGCTCGGGCTGTCCGACATTACGATAAGTAAGTTGGCATCAGGGGTGTCATCTGTTAACCTAGCGCTTAATAAAAAGGCGTATAATGTTGGTCCGACAGTAGGTGCTAACCCGATTCAGCTGCAATCGGCTACCGCAAATGGTTACGGAAATGCCAACAAATTGACCAATGGTGTCCTCCAGGATCCGACCAAATGGACGGTAACAAACGTTACCTATTTAGATCAAATTGGCAATTATTCATGGCTGGGTACTGACGGAGCGCGCAAAGGCAGCTTTGTTATCGACCTTGGCCAGGCTATGGATTTTAGCCAAATTAGATTGTTTGCCAAATCCACGAGGTTAAAGGGCGCAACGGTGTCTGTGGCTGCTGATTATAGCGATCATTCATCGGCAGCTGAATTTAATCATATGACCTTTCAACAAGTGGATAAGCAGACAGCTTTAGGGTATACGTATGATACTGGCATTAGGGATGGCGGTACGGATTCAGCAGATAGCTCTCATCCAATAAACCTGGGGAAAACTTACCATGCCAGATATATTAAAGTAACCGTAGAGAACGCTTCTGGGGGAAATGCAGGTGCAGATCTTACTGGACCTCCACGCCTTACACAAGTACAAGTGTTCAATGCGCCTCTTCCTCCGCAGCATCTGACGATCGAAGCAAGCGGTGCAGGTAACCTGCTGAAGTGGAACGCTAATGTATTAAGTGAAGGTTACACAGTGTACAATGAGACAACGGTACTGGCTGATTTACCAGCAGGTGTCACAACCTATATGTTACCGAGTACCATAACTGATTTCTCCAAAGTGAATGTAAGATCCAAAGGAACCGATCCGTATTCACGCAAATTTATGATTTCGGCACCGACCTTACTTAACATGTCAACGGATATCGTAGGTATAGCACCAATTAGCATCACTACTACTGTAGGAGTAGCTCCTGTGCTACCGACAGTCGTTACAGCGGTTTACAGCGACAACACGACAGGCCAGCGGCCAGTGATTTGGGATACGGTTACAGCATCCCAATATGCTGCTGCAGGGAGCTTTAGCGTGCAAGGAACCGTAACGGGTGTAACTTATAAGGCTTTGGCCAATATTACAGTTACAGCCCGTACGACAGATCCAGGGCCAAGTACAGGGCCAGGTAGCGGAACAGGAACAGGTTCTAGTTCAGGAACAACGGGGATCATCGATCTGGCTAAAGATGCCAAAGTAACGAAAGAAACAACGCCGGATGGAAAGACGGTTACGAAAGTTACCCTAGATCCGGATAAGCTGGAGAAAGCATCAACAGCGCCAGTTGTTGTCATCGAAGTGAAAGACAGTGCCTCCATTGTTAATGTGGAACTGCCAGGTCAAGCGATCCTGAACGCAATCAAGAAGCAACCTGACGTGGTGATTCAAATTAAAGCGAATGGTGCGACGTACGAATTGCCAGCCCAATTGTTTAGCAACATGGCTAAGGATTCAACGGTTAGCGTTGTGATTTCGAAAGTTTCCGGAAAAGCCGGAGACGATGTCCTTGCAGCAGTGAACAAGTTGAACGCGAAGCAAATCGTTACGAATCCAATTGAATTTACGATCACGGTTAACGGAAAAGAAATGAATGATTTTGGCGGCGTTTATGTTAACCGTACGCTGAGCTTGGGGACATGGACAGGTGACCCCGAGAAGGTAACTGCGGTGTGGATCGATGAGAATGATCAAATCCATTTCATACCGGCTATCATTACGACCAAGAATGGGTCATCTGAAGTTACGATTCATTCGCCGCACAACAGTACGTACACGGTTATTCAATCCAATCAATCCTTTGCAGATTTAGCTGGACATTGGGCCAAAGCGGATGTTGAGCTGCTGGCGAATAAAAGGATTGTTGACGGAATGACGGAACACCAGTTTGCACCTGAGGCACAAGTTACGCGTGCTGAGTTTGCGGCGATGTTAGTTCGCTCACTTGGACTCGCTCAGAAGAAAGCAGATGCATTCCGTGATGTACAACCAAGCGACTGGTTCGCTGGAGCTGTTAGCACGGCGCATCAAGCGGGCTTGATCAACGGCTACGAGGATGGTACGTTTAGACCTAACGCCATCATCACTCGCGAACAAATGGTGGCGATGATGATGCGCGCGATGCAAGTAGGCGGCAAGGAAATCCAAGCCGGCAGCACTGTATTAGATCGTTTCACTGACCGCTCGCATATCGGTGAATGGTCGAAAACAGCCATTGCACAAGCACTGACTGCCGGGCTTATTCAAGGCGTGACCAACAATGCCTTCGCGCCGACAGAGCCAGCAACACGTGCACAAGCAGCCACCATACTGAAGCGCATGCTGCAATTCTTACAATTTATAAGCTGATTGATGCCCAGACCGCCATGCTGTTTGGCGGTCTTTTCTTCAATCGTATAAAATGACATAGCGTCTTAAATTTATACATTCAGTAATTCGAGCGTACTCGTTATGATAAACACAGATCGATGCAATCGCTTTCAGTTTAAGAAGGAAGAAGGGGTATCAATGAAAAAAACAATCAGTCTTAGTTTAGCAGTTTTGATGGCAGCTACTGCATTAACCGCATGTTCTTCAGATGGCAAAGTTGCAGGCACGGCTTCACCACAGCCATCAGGTAACGTAAAGGCAGCGCCGGTCAAGTTCTCGTTGCTTTTTCCAACGACAGTCAGTACGGGTTACCACACAAGAATCCCTGATTTAAATAAGGATAAGTGGGTTTTGAAGCTAGAGGAATTAACGAATACGGACTTGGATGTCCGGGTTGTTGAGGATGCCAAATTCGGAGTAATGTTCGCAAGCAACGATATTCCTGATGTTGTTGGCAGCATCGGCGGTCCAGGCAGTAAGTCGATGTCTGGTTCGGTTGAAAACGGCGTGTTTATGCCGCTAGACGATCTACTGAAGCAGTATGGACCTAATTTGCTGAAAAATGTACCGAAAGCAGCTTGGGAAAGTGTTTCATACAATGGCAAGATTTACGGCATTCCTGAATATTTGAGCAATCCTTCCCGCCGTGCCACTTACATTCGGACAGATTTGCTAGAGAAAACGGGGCTGCAAGCTCCTAAAACAGTAGAGGAATTTCTGAATGTTCTGCGGGCGTTCAAAAAACTGGGCGTCGAGAGTCCTTATCAAATGCGGGAAAACTTCAAGTATGCAGACGTCCTACTAGGCGCTTATGATGTTTTGCCATATAAGGACCAATTTGAGCTAGTTGATGGTCAAGTGGTTCCGAAATTTTTTGATTCAGAAAATGTACAGAAAGCACTTACGGCTTATAAAACGATGTATGAGGAAGGCTTGATTCCGAAGGAATTCGCTACTATCTCCGCTACGGATTACAACAAAAGCCTGGATTCGGGTAAAGCTGGGATCTGGTCGCAGAACGCTTCCGGTTTACCAGGTTCCAAAACAAAGCTAAGAGCGCTTAACCCAGACTTCAAAGCGGACATCATTGCTTCACCGAAGGGGCCTGAAGGCAAAGGCGGTTACTTCCTCTATTCACCTGTCGTAAGAACGTTCTATATTAATAAAAATGTGAAGCCAGACACGGCTGCCGGCATTATCAAAATGTTTGAGTGGATGATGACTTCCAAGGATGCAGAAACCTTCTTCACATTTGGGATTGAAGGCGATACTTATACGAAGGATAGTGCCGGAGCGATTAACTATAAATTCCCGGTAACGAAGGAAGAAATTGATGAAGAAGGGTTCCGCAGCGGAACGCTTTGGGCGGTACATGACTCTACCTACAATAAACCAAGAATGCAGCTAAACGATGATGGAAAAACGACGTTGAAAGCATTCGACGAAGTTCTTTCGAAGGAAGGCTTGCCTGGCATCGGATTCTATCCGGATTTGAGCAGCTTCGCTAAATTCCCGGATCTTGCAGCTCCGCAACCAGACGTAGGTCCGAAAATCATCGTTGACCACATGATCAAAATGATTTATGGCAAAGAGCCGATCTCCGATTGGCCGAAAGTTATCGAAGAGTATAAAGCCAAAGGCGGCACCGAAATTATTAAAGAAGCGACAGATCGTTGGAACAAGAAGCAAGGCGCGATTATGATTGATACGAAATAAGGCCTACAGAGACATCCCTTACGCAGCGTATGCTGCGTAGGGATGTTTTTATTTGCTGAAATCGTAAAAAAACACAGGTTAGCTTAAGTTACTCCGTTCTTCTTAGTTGATTAATTTCCTATAATGAAGGCAACGTAAATGCCATTGAAATTAATAAGGAGGTATTTCTATATATGAAAGCAATACTGGTTGGTTTAGGTTCAGCGGGGTTTAGCTGGTATAAACGTCTGAGAGATCAAGGATTATTGGCAGCTGTTGTTGAAGTGGATATAGCAATGAAAGAGAAGATGCAGGAGGATCCGTTTCCTTTTTACACGTCATTAGAAGAGGCATTGCAGAACGAGCAAGTTGATTTTCTAGTCAATGTAACTTCACCGATGATGCACACGGCTGTGAACCATGCGGCATTTGATCGTAAGCTGGCTGTTCTGTGCGAAAAACCGATTTCGTTTGATTATAAGGAATCGATTGAGATTGTAGCTCGAGCTGCTCGGGAAAAGATCCCTTTTATGATCGCAGAAAATTACCGCAGAATGCCTTATGTACGTAAAATGAAACAGCTTTTGGACGAAGGTGTGATCGGCAGTATTTCATCAATGGATATTCAGTTCTACAGATACCACCATGTTCAGCGGAGATATACCGTTAGTATTTTGGACGACATTGGGGTTCATCATTTAGACATGATCCGCTATTTCACTGGTAAAGAAGGGAAGTCGGTTCAATCGAAGCTGTACAATCCGATTGGCGCTTGGAAAGAGGAAGGAGCGGTGATCAATGCTTATGCCTTCTTCGAAATGGAAGGTGGCATCACAGCAACCTATAACGCATCCATCTCGGCTAGAGGGACGGAGACACCATGGAGCGGCAATTGGCGAATCGAAGGAAGCGAAGGGGCTATGGAAGTTATTAATAAAGAAATTCGCCTCATTCGGGACGGTAAAGTCACGGTCGTTGATGATATAAGTGGTGTAGATGTAACAGATACGCTGGCTGAATTTCTGGCATCATTCCGTGAGGGACGTGAAGCGGAGACGAGCGGTAGGGATTATTTGAAAACCCAAGCATTGGTTCATTACACGAAATTGGCAAATGAAGCCGCAAAAACGATGTCCATTGAGGTTCCAAATCTATAGATGAATGGGGAGTTTAAGATGAATTCAATAGATTGGCAACAATCGGCGCCTGGTGTTTGGCGCCTTACGATAGGAGAACCGCAGGGCGTGACGCCGCTCTCTTTGATGGGAGTCTTACCTAAAACAGAAGCGCTACAGCAGCTTCCGCAGGTGAATCCACCCTTTTCAAGGGAAAGCATCGAAATTGAGGATCTAGGTGACTATCTAATTCTATCTATACCGCTTAATCGTGCGGAAAAGCTCTATGGGACAGGCCTTCAGTTATTAAGAATGAATCAACGCGGAAGAAACCGTTATTTGCGGGTGAACAGCGATCCCAAGCAGGATACAGGGGAGACGCATGCGCCAGTGCCTTTCTACATCAGTGATCTCGGGTATGGCGTGTTGGTGGATACTTCGCGCATCGTTACGATGTATTGCGGATCAACGATGCGACAAGAAGAAACGCTGAGCGAGGATATCCGTGATCGAAACACTGATAAAGGATGGAAAGCGACATTAGTCGCATCACGCGTAGAGATTAAAATACCTCGTGAAGGTGCAGACGTCTATTTATTTGGCGGACCAACGCTTTCAGACGTGGTAGCTAGATATAATTTATTTTGCGGTGGAGGTACATTGCCTCCGAAGTGGGGACTTGGCTTCTGGCACCGTGTGCCGACGCTATATACGGACCAGCAAGTGCTCGAAGAAGCAGAGCAGTTCCGTCAGCACGATATGCCTTGTGATGTAATCGGGCTCGAGCCTGGTTGGCATAGCCATAGCTACCCGGTCAGCTATGAATGGGAAAAGAGTCGCTTCCCTGAACCTGAACAATTCGTGAAAGCGCTGGATCAAAAAGGCTTTCGTGTGAACCTGTGGGAGCATCCTTTTGTATCGCCGAAGAGCGAGTTGTATGAAGCATTGAAACCACTATCGGGGAGTCATTCCGTATGGGGAGGCCTTGCACCTGATTATGCGCTGCCTGAAGCTGTAGAGCTTTATAAAAAGCAGCATGAAGAGCAGCATCTCAATATCGGGGTATCCGGTTATAAGCTGGACGAGTGTGATGGCAGTGATTTGACCAACAACTCCTGGATGTTCCCAGGTCATGCGCAATTTCCATCCGGCCTGGACGGCGAGCAGATGCGACAAATGTATGGGTTAATGTTCCAAAAGATGACGACAGAGCTATTCCGCAGCAAAAATCGGCGAACGTATGGGCTTGTCAGGGCTTCGAATACCGCGGCCTCCTCCATGCCTTACGTCTTGTATTCGGATCTGTATGATCACAAGCAATTCATTCGTGGCGTATGTAACGCCTCTTTCAGCGGGTTGCTATGGACGCCGGAAGTACGAAAAGCTAGAAATGCCGAAGACTGGGTCAGACGGATGCAGACGGTCATTTTCTCGCCACTCGCCATGCTCAATGCTTGGGGAGATGGAACGAAACCATGGTCTTTCCCAGAAGTTGAGGACACGGTTCGTCACTATATCAAGCTGCGGATGAGATTGCTGCCTTATTTGTATACGGCATTCGCAGCATACAGAGAGAAGGGGATTCCTCCTTTCCGAGCCATGCCATTCGTGATGTCCCCAGCTGAAATTGCTGCAGCCGAGGCCCTTGAAGCTCAAGCTGCTGAGCAAACCCTGAACACGACAGACGGTGCATATGGCAAGAAGAAAGTGAGAGAATGGGATGACCAATACATGGTTGGCGATGCCTTGTTAGTAGCTCCTCTTGTCGAAGGAGAGGCCCAGCGTGAAGTCCTGCTTCCCGCGGGAATTTGGTACGGATTAGAGACCGGGGAACGATACGAAGGTGGAAGTATCATTCGGATTCAATGCGGATTGGAGAGAATTCCAGTTTTTGTTAAAAATGGATCTATCATTCCGATGATGCCTGCGCTGTCACATGTCCCACCTAGGGGTACACAAGTCCCGCTGGAGCTGGTTCATTTCGGTGATATACCAGGTGTAGGGAATTTGTATGACGACGACGGGGAATCGTTCGACTATGAGGCAGGTAGTTGCGGTTCGTGGAAAGCAACCGTCACCCAAGATGCAGGTGGTTCTTACGCTGGGCAGCTTACTGGGCCGACAGAGAAGCCGCAAGCCTACAGCGCTGTCACGTGGCGCTTCGCACAAACGCGTTTGTAGCGCCATCCGTTTGAAGAACTGTTCACGGTAAGTTATCATAATTGGATATTGCTTCTGAGACATGGCAAGGAGGTCTGTTCATGCATGTATTAATTGTAGACGATGAGCCTGTCATACGTAGAGGAATCGTTAAGATGGCGGAAATGTACCAACCTGCTTTCACAAGAATTCAAACAGCCGAGAATGGTTTAGATGCGTTGGAACAAATTCGTGCCTGCGAGCCTGATCTTGTGCTGGTAGACGTACGGATGCCGAAAATGGACGGATTAGAGCTCTGCAGAATCATTCATGAGGAATTCCCGCAAATCAAAACGGTTGTGATATCCGGATACAGTGATTTTGAATATGCGCAAAAAAGTGTGAATTATGGTGTACGTCATTATATGTTGAAGCCCGTCACGACAGCGGATGTTCATGACATGCTGAATCAATTAATCAAGGAGCCTTCCCGCGGCTACATCCCGCCTTCCCGCTATATTGAGTGGATTGATCAGATGGAGCAGCAAATATGGGCCCTGCAAATGGAAGAGCTAGGCAGCTTAATCGACCGTTGGCGTGACTATTGTCTCTCCTTGCATCTTTCGTTAGCTGGACTTAAAGAACTATTGGATGATTGCCAAGCTCTGTTAGTCAAGCGCTTCCAAGCACGAAACTACTCACCTTCGATCACGCATGCCTACATGCAGGCAGATAGTGGGAAAGAAGCATTAGACATGTTTAATAAAGGTTTAATTCAAATGGCCAAGGGATTGCAAGCGGTTCGAAGCGGGAGCTTTAAAGATCCGATGGAAGAGGCCAAAAGTTATATTGACAGCCGATTATCGGAAGACATTTCGTTGGATCAGGTTGCTGCCATGGTCGGATTGACACCGACGTATTTCAGCTCGCTTTTCAAAAAAGTAACACAAGAGACCTTCGTTCAATATCGCATTAACAAAAGAATGATGAAGGCAAAAGAAATGTTGGCCATCCCTTCGGTCCGAATCGTGGATGTAGCCTCAGATGTGGGGTACGATGATTACCCGCATTTTACGAAAACCTTCAAAAAAATTGTAGGCGTTTCTCCTTCTGAATATCGTGCTGGGCTGGGGATCAAATGAAAATTAGAGGGCTAACGAAGAAGATATTCGTGTATTTCTTGATTGTTATTATTCTTTCTCTTAGCAGTGTAGGCTTCTTCTCCTACATGACTTCATCTGGTGAATTAGCGGAAATGGTGGAGAATCAGATGAACCAAATCGTCGGAAATGCGGTTCATCATACGGATCTGTACTTGAAAGATTATGAACGCTCCATCGTTTCTCTTTTGACCAACAGACAGGTCATGGAGTTTATTGATTTGAAGGCAGATCGAGAGGAATATGACTATTATATTGCTCGAAAAACGATTCTCGAAATGAGTGTTGATCCGCTATTTATTCGTAATCCTAAGTTGGCTTCCGTCTATTTGATCAGCGATAAACTGAATGCGGTTTATTACTATAACGGTGTGAGTGAGCAATCTTTCAATGCAGAGGATAAACGGAAGCAGCGGGAATATTTTCTCGCCAATACAGCGGCTAATGGAAAATTAAGTATTTTGAACCATACGATTATTGAAGGTCAAGAAAATCAAATGCTTACGCTAGTTCGTCGTTTTCGCGGTTTCACCTCGCCTGAATTGAGCGGCATACTCGCTATTGAGATGCGGTCTGCCGATCTGTCCGCCTTATGGAAAGGGATTGATCTGGGTAAATACGGCTATTTGTTTATTATCGATAACAAAGGTCGATATGTGTATCACCCGGATAGTAAAAAAGTCGGATCCGATGTGCCGCAAGAGTTCGTAGAGAAGCTAGAACATGCGGGAAAATCCTCTTTCGTTGATACGAGTGAAGGTGATGAGCGCATGTATGTGAGCCGCAAGTCTGATTATTCGGATTGGCAGCTGGTCGTATCCATGCCGCTCCATGAATTGCGTAAACCTTTGATCAATATTCGCTCGACCACGCTAATTGTCGGTTTATTTACGTTGGTGCTGGCAATTTTGCTTGCGTACCGATTCGGTAAATCGATCGCGAGGCCGATTCAAGTGCTTAAAAGCGGAATGCGAGAGACGGAGAAGGGGAATTGGGCGACGATTCCGTTACCCCCTCACAAGGATGAGATCGTTGAGCTCATGGTTCGCTACAATCTGATGGTTAAGCGGTTATCCGAAGCCGTTGACCGTGTGGTGCAGGTTGAAATCAGCAATTCGGAGATTCGCATGGAGCGTCAGCGAGCGGAGTTTCAATCGCTGCAGCTGCAGATTAATCCTCATTTTATGTACAACACACTGGAGACGATTGTTTGCTATGCCACGATTCAAGAATCAGAGGAAATATCTGAAATTGTAAAAGCATTGGCTTACATGCTGCGATACTCGGTTCAAACCAATCTCGAGGAAATTACTGTTGCTAACGAATTGAAGCATGTTTTGTATTATATTGTTGTGCTGAAGCACAGAATTGGCCGCGAATTTGAGATTGATGTGGCGATAAAGCCTGAATATCTGCTTCATGTTATGGTTCGTTTGACCCTCCAGCCTTTAGTCGAAAATGTGTTCCAGCATGCCTTCCCTGATGGGTTGGAAGATTATCACTTCGTCCGTATTGATGGCGGCATCGAGGACGGGATTTTCTGGATCAGTGTTGAGGATAATGGCTCAGGGATGACGGAGGACAAATTGACGCAGCTGCAAGCGAAATTGAGTGCAAACCGGTTGGCAGATGCAGAAATAGATGCAGGTGGTAAAAAGGGCGGTATCGGTGTGCTGAACGTCCATCGCCGCATTCAAATGGTATATGGAGAAAGCTACGGACTGAGGATTGAAAGTGTGGCTGAGCAGGGAACGAAAATGATTATGGTGATGCCAGCATCGCCTAAACAGGGGGATAACCCCATTGTTGGATAGGAGGCGTATTCTTGAACAACCGTGAAAAATTGTGGTATCTGCAGCCTGCGAAGCTGTGGGTGGAGGCGCTTCCGATCGGTAACGGTCGGTTGGGCGGTATGATCTTCGGTCATGTACAGGAGGAACGTATTCAGCTCAATGAAGACTCCATCTGGTATGGAGGTCCTAAGAATGGACTGAACCCCGATGGATCCCGTTATTTGAAACAAATTCGGGAGCTGCTATTTGCAGGGAACATAGAGAAGGCCACGCGATTAACGCGAATGGCCCTTTTCTCCACGCCCAAATATTACAATCCCTATCAACCTTTGGGGGATTTAAAGCTTTATTTTCATGGTCAAAAGGGTGAAGTTGAAGCGTATCGGCGAGAATTGGATGTCAACAACGCCATAGCTCGGACGAGCTACAGGATTGGCGGAGTCACCTATCGTCGTACGATGTATGCCAGCTATCCGGATCAAGTGATCATCATGCGACTGGAATGCGATGAGCCTGGGCAATTGAACTTCTCGGCGAACCTGAACCGTAGACCCTACGAGGGGGAAACGGGCAGGTTATCGGCCGACAGCATCTGGATGAGCGGCGAATGCGGGAAGCACGGTGTCGAATATGCTTGTGTGTTGAAGGCGAAAGCCGAGGATGGATCTGTCTCTGTCATTGGCGACTTCTTGTCTGTGGAAGGAGCTAGTTCCGTGACGTTGATGCTTGCCGCAGCCAGTACCTTTCGAGAGACGGACCCTTTAGCTGCGTGCCAGCAGCAGATCGCAGCTGCGGGGCAGTTTACTGCGGAAGAACTGGAGCGCCGGCATATCGACGATTATCAAGCGTTGTATAACCGCGTGAGCCTGCAATTGATGGAACAAGATCCGTTAGATGACTTGGCAACCGACGAGCGACTGAAGCTTCTGCAACAATCACCTTCGAATGTGGATGTCGGTTTAACAGAGCTTTATTTTCACTACGGCAGGTATTTGCTTATCGCCAGCTCTCGCCCTGGTTGTTTGCCAGCCAATCTTCAGGGCATCTGGAATGATAGCTTTACACCGCCATGGGAGTCCAAATATACGATTAATATCAATTCGCAAATGAATTATTGGCCAGCGGAAGTATGCGGGTTATCCGAGTGTCATGAACCTTTATTCGATCATATTGAACGTATGCAAGTGAGCGGAAGACAAACAGCAAGGGAGCTGTATGGCTGTTCGGGCTTTGTCGCTCATCATAATACGAACCTATGGGGAGAAACGCGTCCTGAGGGTTTGTTTCCGACTTGTGTTATTTGGCCAATGGGAGCTGCATGGCTAAGTTTACATCTATGGGAGCAATTCCTATTTACGGCAGATACACAATTTTTACGGGATAGAGCCTATCCCATCTTGAAGGAAGCCGCGACTTTCTTCGTTGATTATTTGGTGGAAGCGCCCAATGGGCAGCTTGTGACCGGACCCTCTGTCTCACCAGAAAACCTATATGTATTGGCGGATGGGAGCAGAGGAGCATTGACCATGGGACCGGCGATGGATTCGCAGATCATCCATGCGCTGTTCACAGCATGTATCCAGAGCAGCAATCAGCTGCAGGTGGATGGTGAGCTGCGAGATCAGCTCTCAGCAATGCTAGAACGGCTGCCAAAGCCGCAGATCGGCAAACACGGTCAGATCATGGAATGGTTGGAGGACTATGCGGAGGAGGATCCCGGTCATCGTCATATTTCACAGTTGTTTGCCCTGCACCCGGGAACGCAAATAAGCCCGCACCGCACTCCTGAATTGGCTGCTGCCGCTGCCGCGACCCTTCAGCGCAGATTGGCAAACGGAGGCGGCCATACGGGCTGGAGCAGCGCGTGGATCGTCAATATGTACGCGAGACTTGAGGATGGCGAGCAGTCGCATGCGCATCTGAGTCATATGCTGCGAAAGTCAACGTATCCCAACCTCTTTGATGCGCATCCTCCTTTTCAAATTGACGGCAATTTTGGAGCCACCGCTGGTATCGTAGAGATGCTGCTGCAGTCACATGCAGGAGAGTTAAGTTTGCTCCCTTCTCTGCCGTCTGCGTGGCAACAGGGGGCTGTGAGGGGCCTGAGAGGACGTGGTGGATATGTCATTGATCTTAAGTGGTCCGAGGGTAAGTTATCGGAAGCAGTTATCCATGCAGCCAAGTCTGGCATATGCAGAGTCCGTACATGCGAAGCTGTTCTGGTGCGCAGTGCTGGCGAAGACATGCTAGTGAACAGGGATCAATCGGTAATCGAATTCCGAGTTGACGCGGGCTGTAAGTATGACATTTTCAGAAAATAGACAACATTAACTTGGAATCCTAGTCATTTCCATTTTCAAAAATCGATAAGAGAGAAATCCATTACAATTTAAAATTTCGGGCAAGTTATCCTCCTTGGGTGCATAGGATTGTAGTACACAATTCACCATCACGAGCTGACCTAAAACCAAAAAAGGCAGCAGTGAAAGGAGGTACCCATGGACATATTCAAAAGAATTTCAGAGCATCGTACGGAGAAGGATTCATTGAGCTGGACCGGTACGTTCGCGGAGTACATAGAATTGCTTCGCAGTAATCCTGGACTCGCGAGAACTGCGCATTCAAGGGTCTATGATATGATTGCTTCCCAGGGGATCAACGATCAGAGTGGCCACAAATCCTACAAGTTTTTCAACCAAGAGATATTTGGCCTGGATCGTGCCGTTGAGAAGCTGGTGGAAGAATATTTCCATTCCGCTGCCCGGCGATTGGATGTTCGTAAACGTATTTTGCTGCTAATGGGTCCTGTAAGCGGTGGGAAATCCACAATTGTGACCATGCTGAAACGAGGGTTAGAACAATTCGCCAAAACAGATTTAGGGGCAGTCTACGCGATCAAAGGGTGTCCAATGCACGAAGAGCCGCTTCATTTGATTCCGATGGAGCTGCGACCAGAGATCGAACGCGAGCTGAATGTTAAAATTGAAGGCAGCCTATGTCCTTCATGCCAAATGCGTCTAAAAACGGAGTACAACGGTTGCATTGAAGATGTGCATGTCGAGCGTGTTTTTGTCTCGGAAGAAGGCCGTGTAGGGATTGGTACCTTCAGTCCGTCGGATCCTAAATCGCAGGATATCGCGGATTTAACGGGAAGCATTGATTTCTCGACGATTACGGAGTTTGGTTCAGAGTCAGACCCGCGTGCGTATCGTTTTGATGGGGAGCTCAACAAAGCAAACAGGGGCATCATGGAGTTCCAGGAAATGCTGAAATGTGATGAGAAATTCCTGTGGAATCTGCTCTCACTTACGCAAGAGGGTAATTTTAAAGCCGGTCGCTTCGCGTTGATTAGTGCGGATGAGTTGATCATTGCCCATACCAATGAAACCGAGTATAAGTCCTTTATCTCCAATAAGAAAAATGAAGCCTTGCAGTCTCGTATGATTGTCATGCCGATTCCTTACAATTTGCGCGTATCCGATGAAGAGAAAATTTACTACAAGCTTATCGGACAGAGTGATATGTCACACATCCATATTGCGCCGCATGCGCTTCGTGTAGCTGCGATCTTCTCGATTCTCACACGTTTAAAAGAAACGAAGAAACAAGGTATGGATTTGATCAAGAAAATGCGGATGTACGACGGCGAAGTAGTTGAAGGCTACAAAGAAGCCGATCTGAAAGAAATGCAAAATGAGTACCAGGAAGAAGGCATGAGCGGTATTGATCCGCGGTATGTCATTAACCGAATTTCCAGTGCTCTCATTCGTCAGGATCTCCAATGTATTAATGCTTTAGATGTGCTGCGTGCGCTGAAAGACGGTCTGGATCAGCATCCATCCATAACCAAAGATGAGCGTGAGCGCTTCCTGAATTTCATCTCTGTTGCTCGTAAGGAATATGACGATATTGCCAAGAAAGAAGTGCAGAAAGCGTTTGTCTACTCCTTCGAGGAGTCGGCTAGAACGATTTTCGATAATTACTTGGATAATATTGAGGCTTACTGCAACTGGGGGAAAATCAAGGATCCGTTAACCGGCGAGGAGATGGATCCAGATGAGCGCCTCATGCGCTCCATTGAAGAGCAAATTGGTATTTCGGAAAATGCGAAAAAAGCATTCCGCGAAGAAATATTAATCCGTATCTCTTCCTACTCACGCAAAGGCAGAAGATTTGAGTACAGCAGCCATGAGCGCCTGCGTGAAGCGATTGAGAAGAAGCTGTTCGCTGATCTGAAGGACATCGTGAAAATTACAACGTCAACGAAAACACCGGATGAAAAGCAGCTGAAGAAAATTAACGATGTGACGAAGCAGTTGATTGATGAGCACGGCTACTGCCCAGTTTGTGCCAATGAATTGCTGCGGTATGTTGGAAGCTTATTGAACAGATAGGCAAATGCGATTGAGACTAAAGACCTGAGCGGATGACGATCCCTCAGGTCTTTTTTACCGTGAATTGATGCTGATTACTGCCTAACACGGAATCTATGAATCTCTCATATACTACTTTAGCTTCATATAAAGGGAGGTGTAGAAGATCATGGCAGGGAACTCAATGAAAATGACTGGTGCTTATATTTTAATGGTAGTAAGTTTTCTAGCTATCATCTTGACTTGGGAGTTGAAGCTGCTATCACCTTTGGGGGGAATATTCATTGTAGGTGTAAGCTTCATTGGGGCCGTATTAATGTGGCAGGATGCAGTCGAGCCACTGCAAGGAGTTGGCACGGATCATGTCAACCGAGCCAAAGCCGATCGCTGATCAGCATGAGGATAAGGACAACACCCCCCAGAAGTCGAAGTCTGAATCCGGGAAGTGGAGTGATTTATTTGGATTCGGTAGAATGATGGACAAACTTCCACTGTACAAACTCTCAGCAAGAATGGCTTATTGTATGTTTTTTGATTTGCTTTTATTGTTTTTTATTCTCATTCTTCGTGCCACCGATACCAAAATGAATGAGTTTCCGAATGCCTGGGATTTTAGGTTCATTGTGCTTACGACGATCATAGTTTTCTTCGTCGGCTTGTGTGATTTGATGAAAGTAAAGAAATAATCGGGATAAATGAACATGAAGTGCCTCTTTAGTAAAAAAAATGTAAAGAGGCTTACTTTTTTTGGACACATTTATGTTAGATTGTAAACTTGAATTTACAGAAAATTCAATTAATAACCCGGGGCGATCAATGTCGAAACGAAAATTTTTTATGTAGTATTTTGTCGAACCAAATGGTAAAATGGGATATTTTAACCTATTCTGGTATATCGTAATGGATTACACCTAAATTGCACAAAAAATTCTGAACTATTACAAGGGTTAATATTTGATAAAAATTACATTAAATACGCCAATGTAGTGCTTGTGCACTAGTTCTAAAGGTAGGCAATACGTAGTATATATGTTACACTCTGAATAACAGTTTAATGAAAATAGTGCTAAAAATACATAGTAAATATTGAAAAATGAAGTGTTAGTCCTATTGATTGGGGTTTCCAATGATTGATATTCATAGTCATATACTACCAGATTTAGATGATGGGGCATCTGATCTGGAACAAGCCGTTCACATGGCAAGGGCAGCCGTGGAACAAGGAATTCATACCGTTATTGCTACCCCTCATCACCAAAATGGTAGATTTACGAATGAAGCAGACTTTGTTGAAGATCAAGTAAGATCATTTCAGGAAGAGCTGCTGAGCAGAAATATTCCTCTTCGTATTCATGCAGGTCAAGAGATTCGCGTATATCGGGGATTAATGGATGATGTTGAAGCGGGACGCACTACCACGCTAGATGGATCTAAGTATATGCTGTTGGAATTCCCTTCTGATCGTATTTCTACAGGTATTCATGATGTCCTACACGAGCTGCAGTTAATGGAAATTGTGCCGATCATTGCACATCCTGAACGCAATCGGGAGATTGTAGAAGATCCGACGAAACTTCTCGAATTGGTTCAGCTCGGCGCATTGGCACAAGTAACGGCGCATTCCTTACTTGGCCATTTTGGCAAATCCATACAAGCACTTTCGTTTGCTCTATGCAGAAACAACTTAGCTCATTTTATTTCTTCAGATGCGCACAACATCACCAATCGTGGGTTCGCACTGGCTGAAGGATACGATGCTTTGCGTGCTGAGCTGGGTCAACCAATTGTGAGCACTTTTCAAAACAATGCCAACAGAATTATACATAATTTAACTATTGAGACACAAGCACCTGTGTGGCCGAAATCCAAATGGTTTCAGTTTTGGAAATTTAATTAAATGCATCATTACTAATTTGAAGAGGTGAGATTTAGCATGATGATGAAAAAGAAATTAACCGTAACGACCATGGCCGCAAGCATTTTGTTTGCATCCATTGCTGGACTTCCACTAAGCGAAAAGGGCCTCGCTACTAAACTGGGAATTACAGCAGGAGTAGCTTCGGCTGCAAGTGCTACTGAACAATTAGAAGCTCTTAAAGTTGAGCTTGCAAGAGATGCGCAAGGGCAAGCAGCAGTTCAGGCAACAAGAGATGCAGTAGCTGAGGCTGTAGCTAATCAAGAAATTTCCAAAGATGATATGAAGGAATTACTTGGAAACGTCTGGACTAAAATAAAAGATACTGGTGTTCATTTAAATGTAGATGTTAATTCGATTTTTGGGCTTATTAATGCCTTGAATTTATTCTATGATCAGTCTGCAGAATCCATCGATGCATTGCTTAATGATACGAATATTAAACCAGTAATTGATGCTCTTTTTATTCAAGCTGGCGGAAGAACCGTAACTAAGGCTGATGTCATTGCTTTCCAAGACGCTGCATTTCAAGCACTAGCTTCTGAAGAAAATCAGAGCGATCTACTTGAAAGTGTTGGGCAAGCCTTTTTGTTTGGAGGCACTTCTCAAGATATCAAAGATACATTAAGTGATATTGTTGATAGAGACGTTTTGTCTAAAAGTTTATATATTAGTACATTCCTCAACTACTATGGAGTTACACTTGGAGATCTTAACGCAGTTCAGAACAGAGTTGCGGATAGAATTGGCCCAGAAGCCATTACAGCAAGAATAGCCATCGAATCTGCTGGTATCAGATATCTATTGGCAGATAAATTCGATTTTGAAGATTTGGATGCGAGTACAGCAGTTGTTGAGCCAGATCTTAAAGTTTTTGACTTGGTATCATTAAATCCTTATCTCATTTGGAGTAAACAAAGCGGAACTGGTGTGGATTTTACATCCGGTAAACTTGTGCTTAACGGAGCTCAAACAGGTAAAGGTGTACTCCAAGCACATGATACTAAATTTCATCTGCTTTTGTATATTTCATCTGAGTTACAATTGACGAGCACGGGCGGCGGAAACACCGGAGGCGGTAACACGGGACTTCCTCCAGTTATTCCTACTGGCCCACAGGTAGATTTTGGAGATATTGCAAAACAACTTGAAGGCGCAACTGAAGCCAAGAAACAAGAAATCTTCGAAAAAGCTCAGGAAGCCGTACAGAATGCCATTCAAGAACTAGCGACATTAGATCTAAGTGCGCTCATTAAAGTTGAAGGCGATACAGCGAAACCAACACTTAACGTAACTGAGCTTACGAATAAGATCAAAGAGATCGCTGCGAAAGTCAAAGAACTGAATGATCAATTGAAAAAGTTGAACCCTAATGCTAAAGAAGAAAAAATGGAACTGAATCTTGACTTCGGAACCATTTCTGCTAAAACAACGGAAATTCCATTAGGCAAAGCGTTCCTGGATGCAGCTAATGCAAGTGGTGTTGATAAACTGAACATTTCCATGAATGGTCTAACACTAGGTGTAAGCCCATCTGAGTTCAGCGCAGATACAACACTTAAGGTAACGAACCAAGATTCGAAAGTAGCAACAAGTGCAACACAACTGCCAGTAGCCTCAGGGGTATACGAGTTTGAATTTACATCAGGTGGAAGCCAAGTCAGCAGTTTCAATACACCAGTTGAAGTGAAGATTCCAGTTCCGAATGGCAGCAAGTATGATACCGAGTTGTTATCTCTTGCGAAAATCGTTGATGGAAAATTGGAATTTTACGGTGGCAGCTATGAGGATGGGGTTCTAAATGCACTGCGTACAGGATTCTCTACTTATACAGTAGTAGAAAATAAAGTTGAATTTGGCGATACAGCTTCCGTAAAAGCATGGGCTGGCAGACAAATTCAAGTTGCAGCTGCAAAGGGAATTGTAGAAGGGCGCGCTGCGCAAGCTTTCGAACCGAATGGTCTTGTAACACGTGCTGAATTTGCGAAAATGATCGTGAAAACTTTCTCCTTGGAAAGTGCATCTGCAACTGAGAACTTTACGGATGTGAATGATTCCGACTGGTTCAAAGTCTATGTGGCTTCAGCTGTTAAGAATGGCATCGTGAATGGGAAAGAAGCTGGTAAGTTCGATCCGAATGGTAACATTACGCGTGCTGAAATGGCTGTGATGTCATCCAGAGCGTTAGCACTTAAGGGCATTTCCTTAAGCCCTGCGAAGGTTGATGATGCACTTAAAGGCTTCACTGACGTTAACGCAATCAATGCATCATTGAAAGATGGCGTTGCACTTGCAGCAAGTGAAGGCATTGTAATTGGCGAAGAAGGCAATGTATTTAATCCAAATGCCAACTCGACACGTGCTCAAGCAGCGGTTGTTATCTATCGTTTATTGAATAAATAGTAAACCGTATATTTGGAGGAATCCTCATTTTTCTATTAGATAGAGGGGGATTCCTTATCTTTTGACATCTTGTAGACGGAGGGAATGGCATGGAACTGGATTTAAAGGATTACTTGAAAATTATAAGGAAAAGGGTGTGGATGATAATCACAATTGTTGTACTGGCGACAGTCACAACAGGTATTATCAGTTATTTCTTTATGCAGCCGATCTACCAAGCTTCAACGAAGTTGATTGTTAATAAATCGAATGATCAAGTAGGTTTATCGCAAGTTGATATTAATACAGTCAACTTAAATATCAGACTCATTGACACCTATAAAGAAATTATTAGAACGCCAAGAATTATGGATAAGGTCGTTGCGGATTACCCACATTTGAATATTAGTGCCGAGCAGCTAGTGAATACTGTCAAAGTTAGTTCGGTTAACAATACACAAGTTATGACCCTTATTGTCCAAGATCCTTCTTATACGCGAGCTGCGAGTATTGCTAATGCCGTGTCGATCGTTTTTCAGGATGAAATTCCTAAGATTATGAAAGTAGACAATATTTCCTTGCTGAATGAAGCCAAAGATATCGCAAATCCAGTGCCAGTAAAGCCGAACAAAAAGTTAAATGTGGCGATCAGCTTCGTTGTATCGCTCATGATTGCATTAAGTATTGCCTTCTTGTTGGAATATTTAAATGATCAACTTACAACAGAGGAAGAAGTCGAACAATATCTAGGACTGCCTACCTTAGCCATGATCACAAAGATGAAACCAGAAGATTTTCAGAATACGCATAGCAGACAAACCAATGAAGAGAGAGTGGGGGGACGATCAGATGTCAAGCTCAATAATCAATAAAAGGCCCATCATTACGCATCTGAATCCCAAGTCTCCAATTTCTGAAGCCTATAGAGCACTAAGAACGAACATCCAGTTCTCTTCGATCGATGACGAATTGCGAGTGATTATGGTCACTTCCGCAGGACCTGGGGAAGGGAAATCCACAACGCTAATTAATTTAGCCGTAGCTTATGCTCAGTCAGATAAGAAAGTATTAGTTATCGATGGGGATCTGCGTAAGCCAACTATGCACCATTCATTACGAGTATCTAATCGATGGGGACTTACGAATTTATTAACCAATCAGTTGACAGTTCCTGAGGTACTTCAAGACACCTTTATACCTAATTTGCAGGTTATTACTTCTGGACCTATCCCACCAAATCCATCTGAAATTCTTGCTTCCAAAAAGATGCTAACGACCATAGAAGAATTAAAGAAACATTTTGATATTATTCTGATTGATGCTCCACCTGCGATAGCTGTAACCGATTCGCAAATCATCGCTTCTCGCACAGATGGCGTTATCTTGGTCGTCAATTCTGAAAAGACGAAGAGAGAAGCCGTACTCAAAGCGAAGCAAAACCTTGAGAACGTAAGAGCTAGAATACTCGGAGTTATTCTTAACAATGTGGATCGTAAGAGTAAAGATGCCTACTACTACTATTACTACGGTGAAAGTCAATAATGCGCATTAAGGTAATGTCTACTGTTCCTTTATCAATGTAGATACTCGGTCATGCTGTGGGCGCAAGACGCCTTAGATGTATATCATCAATGGTGTGATGTGAGGTGGGGTTAAATGCCCCATATTTTTATTAAAAAATCGAGTCATGCAGTTTTTTGTGAAAAACGATATGCCTGGTTTTTTTAAAAGAAGCTTTAAAAAATGAAAGGTTGTTGTATTTAACTTACAGGGGAGACATAGATTAAACAATGGAGAAGAAAATCAGAAAAGCAATTATTCCAGCTGCTGGCCTAGGCACTCGATTTCTGCCTGCAACAAAAGCAATGCCCAAAGAAATGCTTCCAATCGTGGATAAACCAACTATTCAGTACATTGTGGAAGAAGCCATTGAATCCGGTATTGAGGACATCATTATCGTGACTGGAAAAGGGAAAAGAGCTATTGAGGACCATTTTGATAGTGCTTTTGAACTGGAGCAAAATTTGATGGAGAAAGGTAAACACGAGCTTCTGCAAGAGATTCTTAAACCAGCAAAAGTGGATATCCATTTTATAAGGCAAAAAGAGGCTAAAGGGTTGGGACATGCGGTATGGTGCGCTCGACGCTTTATTGGTAATGAACCTTTTGCGGTTTTACTTGGTGATGATATCGTTAGCGCTGAAACACCATGTTTGAAGCAATTGATGAATCAGTTCGATATGACCCAATCATCGGTCATTGGTGTGCAACCAGTAAGCGACGAAGACACGAAACGATATGGAATTGTTGATCCAATTAGTAAGAGTGGGGATTTGTATAAGGTCCGAAGCTTTGTGGAAAAGCCGGCGCCTGGCAAGGCTCCATCCAATTTAGCTATTATGGGACGATATATTCTAACACCTGAGATATTTGATTTTCTTGAACTTCAGGAAACAGGTGCAGGTGGAGAAATTCAATTAACAGATGCGATTTCACGATTAAATGAACTTCAAGACGTCTATGCTTTTCAATTTGAGGGGAAACGTTATGATGTAGGCGAAAAGCTTGGCTTTATTCTAACTTCGGTTGATTTTGCATTTAAGAACGACGAGCTTCGAATTCCGTTGCTTCATGCTTTACAAGATGTTCTAGAGAGAGAAAAACGTTTGCAATTTTCATAAGGCTAGGAGGCAAGCAGATGCCGAATATCACCACTGAGACCCCGGTATTAGAGTCAGATAAATACTATTCCACTAGGAAAGTAAAGGCAGTTTACGAGGCCAAAGTATCGTATTTAGTGATCAAAAGAGTAGTGGATTTCTTGGGAGCACTAGTTGGCATAGTCCTCTGCTTACCTGTATTTCTTATCTTAGCTGTTGCGATAAAGCTTGAGGATCCAAAGGGAACAATTCTCTTTTATCAACTACGAGTTGGTAAAGATGAGAAACAGTTTAAAATGTACAAATTCAGATCAATGGTTTCAAATGCAGAAGAACTGTTAGATAGTCTATTGGACCAGAATGAGATTAAAGGTCACATGTTTAAGCTGAAAGAAGATCCTCGTGTTACAAGAATAGGTAAAATTATTCGTAAAACAAGTATAGATGAGCTCCCTCAGCTATGGAATGTGTTGAAAGGTGAAATGAGTTTAGTAGGTCCAAGACCCCCACTAGTAAGAGAAGTGGAGCAATATAGTGATTATCATAAACAACGTCTATACGTAGTTCCTGGGTGCACGGGTTTGTGGCAAATAAGTGGTAGGAACAATGTAAGCTTTGAAAGAATGGTAGAATTAGATTTAAAATACATCGAAAAACGAAGTATTAGGATGGATTTAATCATTATTTTGAAAACGTGTAAGGTGCTTTTGGGATCAAAAGACGCTTATTAAAAACATATACATAATAGAGGTGTTCCATGGAATTAGGAGCTAAAATTTATATTGCGGGACATAGAGGGTTAGTTGGATCTGCAATTTTAAGAGAATTACAAGCGAAAGGCTATAAAAATTTAGTTTATCGTACGAGTGCAGAATTAGATCTAAGGAAATTCGATGATGTTCTAACCTTTTTTACTGTAGAAAAGATTGACTATGTATTCATGGCTGCTGCCAAAGTAGGTGGCATTGTGGCTAATAATGAGTATCCAGCTGATTTTATCCGAGATAATTTAATTATACAAACCAATATTATTGATGCAGCCTATAAGACAGGCGTTATTAAGTTGTTATTCCTTGGTTCCACTTGTATCTATCCGAAGCTTGCACCACAACCACTGAAAGAAGAATATTTACTAACTGGTGAGCTAGAAGCTACGAACGAACCTTATGCCATAGCGAAAATTGCAGGCATTAAGATGTGTCAATCTTATAATCGGCAATATGGTACACGTTATATTTCAGTGATGCCTACCAACTTGTATGGGCCTAATGATAACTTTGATTTGGAGACATCACATGTTCTCCCCGCATTGATGCGTAAAATTTATGAAGCTAAAATGAGTCAGGCACCCCACGTAGAAATTTGGGGTACGGGTACGCCGAAACGGGAATTTCTCCATGCGGATGATTTGGCCAATGCTTGCTTATTCTTAATGAATAATTACGAGAGCAATGACATTATTAATGTTGGTGTTGGTGAAGATATTCCAATTAAAGAGCTGGCTGAAATCATTAAGAAAGTGATTGGTTATGATGGGGAGCTAGTATTTAACACATCCAGACCGGATGGTACGCCTAGAAAGCTTGTTGATGTTACGAAAATTGCAAACTTAGGTTGGAAAGCAAAGATCGAACTGGAAGAAGGAATCCGTTCGGCTTACCAATGGTTTATTGACAATCACATTCTAGTTAAGAAATAGATGAAAGTATATGTGGAGGAATTGATAATGAAAACAGCATTAATTACAGGTGTAACTGGACAAGATGGTTCCTATCTAGCAGAGTTTCTATTAGAAAAAGGATACCAGGTACATGGGGTTATTCGTCGCAGTTCTTCCTATAATCAAGAACGTTTAGAGGATATTCTTAATGAAGATGAAGCAGATGCACTGTTAAGCAATAGTAATTTTCATTTACACTATGGTGACGTTACAGACACCTCTAATATAATTCGATTAATTAGTGAAGTTCGACCGGATGAAATCTATAATCTAGCAGCACAATCCCATGTGAGAGTTTCTTTTGATATGCCAGGATATACATTGGATGTAGATGGCAAAGGAACACTTAACATCTTGGAAGCAGTTCGAATCTTGGGATTAACAGAAAAAACGAAGGTTTATCAGGCATCTACATCTGAATTATATGGAAAAGTTCAAGAAGTGCCACAGAAAGAAACCACCCCTTTCTATCCGCGTTCTCCATACGGTGTTGCAAAAATATATGGTTTTTGGATTACTAAAAACTACCGTGAATCATACAATATGTTCGCTGTAAATGGTATTTTATTTAATCATGAGTCAGAACGACGTGGCGAAACATTCGTAACTCGTAAAATTTCACTCGCGGCTGCAAGAATAGCACGCGGGAAACAAAAGAAATTATCATTAGGCAACCTGGATTCTTTACGTGATTGGGGATATGCCAAAGACTATGTGGAATGTATGTGGCTCATTCTGCAACATGATATGCCAGAAGACTTCGTTATCGCGACTGGAGAAATGCATACAGTAAGAGAATTTGTAGAGTTAGCATTTAAGAATGTAGGCATAGAAATCGAGTGGAATGCTCAGGGTGTTGAAGAGAAAGGTATCAACAAAGCAACTGGTGCAGTTATTGTGGATATCGATCCGAAATTCTTCCGTCCTACTGAAGTAGATCAGTTACTAGGAGATCCTACGAAAGCTAGAACATTGTTAGGTTGGAATCCTACACGAACCTCATTCCAAGAGTTGGTTCAAATCATGGTTGAAGCAGATGTGAAGAAGGTTGAGAAGGAAGATCGAGTTAAGATTATGTTTGATTGAAATAAATTATAGGTTAAATAGTGTATAGGGTACAAGTGAAAGAAGAGCAGCATCAGATGCTCTTCTTTTTGATTAATTATAAGCAGAAATGCTGCTGGAAATAAATGAGCAGGGGAGAAGTCAGCATGTCAATAGTACTAAAACAAGCTCTAAATTATGCTGTTGATAAGTCGAAGATACCTACATGCAACATTCTAGGTGTAAACATAGCAGCTATTAATATGGAGTGGCTAGTTGACTATTTAAATAGAAATATTAAGAGTTTAGCAGGGGAGTACATTTGTGTCTCTAATGTCCATACCGTAGTAACTAGTTATGAAGAGCGGGATTATCGTGCTGTTCAAAACGGTGGGATTATGGCAATTCCAGATGGTGGTCCATTATCTACAATTGGCAGAAAACGTGGTTACGAAAACATGGCAAGAACAACTGGCCCAGATTTAATGGGGGAAATTTTCAAGCTTTCTGTTGAAAAAGGTTACCGTCACTATTTTTACGGTTCTACAGAAGAAACGTTAGAAAAATTTTTTCGAAAATTAAAAGAAAACTATCCTAGTTTAAATATTACGGGGATGTACAGCCCTCCGTATCGTCCATTATCGGATGAAGAGGATGAGGCTATTGTAAAGAAAATCAATACTTCAAATCCAGATTTTATATGGGTAGGATTGGGAGCGCCGAAACAGGAGTTATGGATGGCAGCACATCAAAAAAAAGTGAATGGTCTTATGATAGGTGTGGGGGCGGGATTTGATTACCACGCTGATAATATTGCAAGAGCCCCTAAATGGATGCAGAGAAACAATCTTGAATGGTTTTATCGTCTGATACAGGACCCTAAGAGATTATTTAAGAGATATTTCTATACGAATATAAAGTTCATTTGGCTTGTAACGAGAGGTAAATAGAAGGGGGAGGGAATTTGTACAATATTACAAAACCTAAAATTCTAATTGTACATAATTACTACCAGATTCCTGGTGGAGAAGATACAGTTGTGGCAAATGAAAAGAGGTTGTTGGAAAATCACGGACATGAAGTTATTTTGTATAGCCGCAATAATTCAGAACTTAAAAACTTTAATAAATTTCAAAAGCTATGTTTGCCGTTCACAACGATTTTTTCATTGAAAACCTTTAAAGAAGTTAAACGAATTATAAAAGAGGAGAAAATAGATATTCTCCATGTCCATAACACATTAAATTTAGTAAGCCCTTCAGTTTATTATGCAGCACTTGCTCGAAAGGTTCCTGTAGTTCAAACAATCCATAATTTTCGTTTACTTTGTTCTGCAGCCACATTTTACCGGGAAGATAAAAGAGGCAATAGTCATATATGTGAGTTGTGTATAAGCAAAGGACTAAAGTCCGCAATAAAGTATAAATGCTATCGAGGAAGTTATCTTGAAACATTAGGGATTGTAGCTACATTGAAGATCCATAGATTTTTTAGAATCTATAAGTTTCTCAATTATATTTGTCTTACTGAATTTAATAGACATAAGTTGCTGCAGTTAAATAGGGGTAAAAAGCAGATGGTTAACCCTAATAAGGTGTTTATAAAACCCAATTTTGTGGATACTGAATCTGAATGTATTCCATATGAACAGCGAAAGAATCAGTTTGTTTTTGCTGGACGCTTAGATAAATTAAAGGGTATTCGTTTGTTATTAGAAGCTTGGATAGAAATTAAAGATTCACAATTAATTATTTGTGGAACAGGTCCCGAAGAAGCCTGGTGTAAAAAGTATATAGAAAAAAATGCTCTATATAATGTAAAGATGCTTGGATTTGTGCCAAATGAAGAAGTTAAGAAAATTATTGGTGAATCAAGAGCTCTCATTCTTCCAACCCAGTGGTACGAGGGCTTTCCAGTGACGATTGTCGAGAGTTTATCGAGTGGTACACCTGTAATTGGTAGTAATATTGGAAATGTAGGAAGCATTATTCAGAACGGAATTACCGGGATAAAATTCAAATTCGATTCAGTAGAGAGCCTAAGAAGCTCTGTTGAGGAGTTAACCAATTTGGTTGATTCATCTATGAGGGAATATAAATTATATTTTAATGCAGAAAGCAATTATCAAGTTTTAGATCAGATTTATAATGAAGTTTTAAATAGATAATTAAGGAAGAGCATGTAAAATGAACAATTCCACTATTATAGATAAAGCAATAAAGTTTAACAATGTAAGTAGAGGTAAGGCCACACATTTCGCTTTGAGCAACAAAGGCAAAATACGTTATTTTATTTATCTTAACGGCGGTAAAAAACGACTAGCTTCTAATTTATCATCTTATTCAAAAAAGCTGGAATGGTTGATGAGATTATTAGTTTTTCTTCCATTTAGTGTATTGAAAATGGCTAACTTAGGGGATTTTGTAAACGTATCTTTTGATAAAGAGATTAGTGATTATACTAAAAAAATAGTTGCAAAAAGATTCCTAGAGTATGCATGGAATATCATTGTAGGAACGTATGATGATAAGCAGAAGTTGGTTATCCAATGCTTTGATGCTACAAATTGCAACCTACCGGCGATCTATTTTAAGATCGGTGATCAAGCTTCTACGAAAGAAATGTTAGCAGAGATTGATTTTCTACAAAAGGGAAAGGCATACCGAACATTTAATGTTCCGTTTTTTGTTGGTGCACAAAAAATGGAAGATGGTTATAAGTTTAATATTCAAATATCAGAAGAATTCACCGGTGAAAAGGTCACACCAGTACTTACCGATGAGATAATCAAAATATTTAAGGATATAGCCAATAGTAGACCTATAGAAATGAATAAAGGTAACCCATATGTATTTTCACATGGGGATTTTGCGCCATGGAACATAAAAAGAAATAATGATATTTTCACCGTATTTGATTGGGAACATTGTGGTTATAGATTTTATGGGTTTGACTTAATCCATTATGTATTTCAAATTGAGCACTTGCTGAAAGGAAAGAGTGAAAAGGAAGCATTTGAAATAGCATTAAAACAAGCAAAAAAAAATGATAGCAAAATAAACAATATTCACTTAGAAGAGTTGTATTTTAATGAATATAGAAAAATTCATAGAGACATTAGTGGGGAAAAAAATGAATAGTCGGGAAATATTCAACTACATAATGAGTAGCTTTAAAGAAAAACAAGTGAATTATGTGATTTTGCACTCATATCAGAAACTACCGGAACAATTTGATTCTGATATTGATATCGCTATTCAAGTGTCTCATATTAAAAAGGCAATTAAAATCTTGGACGATACATTGCAGGGAACAGGTTGGAGAATAATCCAATTTTGGCGCCATGAGTATTATGCTGCAGATTGCGTTATCTCTAACAATCAAGAATTTTTACAAGTAGATTTTTGTACTCATTATGAAAGGAATGGTAGAATTCTCCTGTCTATTGACGAACTAGTAAATAATAAATTAGAGTATAAAAATTTCAACGTCCCCACTCAAAATGTTGAATTCACTTACATTCTCGTTAAAAAGATATTAAAGAAAACATTCTCTGATATAAGTAAGGAACATTTAACTAATTTGCTTTCAAGTATGGATGAAAGTGAGACTAGTAGTACAAAGAAATCATTGGGAAGGTTTTTGAGCGTTGATAATTTAGACAAGACCTTAACATGTATTAAAGAAAACAATTTTGATGAAATCATACTCGAAATATTAAACAGGGAATTGAGAAAAAGGACATCAAGTTTTAAAAAAAATATTTACTATATCTTTTTTGATATTTGTCGAAAAATCGAACGTATTTTTCATCCAACAGGTATGTTTATTGTTTTATTAGGGGTAGATGGTGCTGGTAAAAGCACTATTTCTAATGAATTGATGAAACGCTATAAGAATGCCTTCAGAAGAGTTAGGCATTATCATTCTCGTGTTCGGGTGCTTAAAGATATTTCACAGATAAAATCTACACCTGAGGGTATAGATACTAGCAATCCACATGATAAAAAGAAATTTGCAGGTAAATTTGTATCACTTCTTAAGTTTATATATTACTATTTAGACTTTTTGATTGGTAATGTGTCTATCACTAAATCCAGGATACAAAGTTCTCTTATCTTAATTGAAAGATACTATTTTGATTATTATATTGATTCTATTAGATATAATTTAAACCTTCCAACTGGTTTTTTGAGATTTTTTGGAAGGTTCGTTAAGAAACCAGATGCAATATTTATTTTAACTGGAGATGGTCAGACTTTGCTTGAAAGGAAATATGAAATTAAGATAGAGGATATAGAAGAACAAAAGAAAAAAATGAACCATAATTTTAAAGGAAAGAATAATGCTTATTTTATCGACACTACTCAATCAAGTATTGATCAATGTGTGGATGATATAATAACAACATGCAATAAGATTATACGAGGAAGACGCAAATGGTAACCGAAAATAAAAATCCAAATAATAATAGAAGATTAAATATACTAATTTCAGCTTATGCCTGTGAACCAAACAAGGGATCGGAACCTGGCGTCGGATGGAACTGGGCGATTCATTTGTCTAAAAAGTATAATGTATATGTAATTACTCGAACTAATAATAAGGATCTCATCGAAAAGTATATGGAAGCTAATTATAATGATTACTTACATTTTCTCTACTACGATTGCTCAAATGTATTTATAAAGTTGAAAAAGAAACTACCTGGTGGAATTTTTATATACTATCGTTTTTGGCAAAAACAGATACTGCCATTAGCCCAAAATATTGTTAAACAATACAATATCGATATTGTTCATCACATTACTTTTAATGAATACAGAACTCCAGGGAAATTGTATAAACTCGATAAACCTTTTATATGGGGGCCGATTGGTGGAGGTCAATTTTATAATCCCATCACCAAGAATGCTTATTACAGAAAAAGAGATATTTTAAAAGAAAGACTAAGGAATGTTGTGAATTGGCTTCATTTGAAGTGTTCGCTTGATATAAAGCGAGCTACTAAAAAATCTGTAGCCATACTTATTGCTGATCAATCGACAGAAAGAATTATGCCAAAGAACAGGAAGTACTTTAGGTTATTGGAAACGGCATATAATCCTGAACGAAATTCTATAAAGCAATATGATTACAAAGGTCATGATATTAAACTCCTGTGGGTTGGTGGTTTATTCCCAAGAAAAGGGCTAAAAGTTCTGATAGATGCATTAGGAGAGTCTAATTTTAAAAATTTCCATCTAACGATTGTAGGAGATGGGGGAGACAGAAAGCCAAGTGAGGATTTGGTTGGAAAATATGGACTTAGTGAAAGAGTGGTTTTCAAGGGGGCATTATCATATTTAGAAGTCAATGAACTTTATCATTCTGCTGATCTGTTTGTATTTACTAGTTTAAGAGATACTTCTGGAAATGTTGTATTAGAAGCAATGTCGCATGGATTACCGGTCATAGCATTTAATCATCACGGTGTAGGAGAGATAATAACTCCAACAACTGGGGAATTAATTAACATCATTGATTATCGACAGATGAAAAGAGATTTAATAGAAAAAATTAATAAGTACTACAATAATCCTACTCTTATAGAAGAAAAAGGGAAAGCTTCTAGACAACGTCTTGAAACATTATATACGTGGGAAGTAAATATGAAATTTGTTGATTACGTATATAATGATTCATTAGAAAAATATAAGTAGAAGGTTGTGATTGGAAAATATAAGATTGTTATTAATTAATTCATCAGTGTTTTAATCATAATTTGTTAGCTTTATGTTTCTAATGTTTTGAGGATACATTAATGAGCTGCACTTGGAAAAATATGTTTTTTAGATCGAAGTAATACCTCAACTTCATAAATGTAAAGGTTAATAATTATTTTGTGTATTACAGTAAAAGTAATTTTATTGTTACAAAGAATTTGTAATGTTGGCGAGAATTTGCTCAATTTTCAGCAAGAAATAATAAAAAGAATAAAAGGATTAGACATATGATGCCAAGGATTTCGATAATAACAATTTGTTACAATTCTTCAAAGACGATTGAAAAAACTTTTGAATCCCTACTTCGTCAACGTTATGAAAATATAGAATATGTTTTAGTAGATGGAGCATCAACAGATAATACCAATCAAATTATCGCTAAATATATTCCGATATTTAATGCTAAAGGTATAGCTGTGAACCACATATCTGAGCCGGATAAAGGGATTAGTGATGCCTTTAATAAGGGCATTAGTAGGGCAACCGGTGAGATTATTGGTATTATTAATTCAGATGATTTACTAGCAGAAAATGCATTAAATATTGTTGATGAGAGTTTTGATGTTGAAACGGATGTTATATATGGGGACTGCATCTGGAATGATGAAGTACATGGGCTAAGGTATGTACGTAAATCAAAGGAGAATCTTAACAAGCTTAAATATGAAATGGTAATAATGCATCCTACCTGTTTTGTCCGTAAAACGGCCTATGAAAGATTCGGAGTATTTGATTTGCAATTTAAATTAGTTATGGATAAAGAACTCATGGCGAGATTTTACCGTAAAGGAGCTAACTTTAAATATATTCCTGTAATTATTGCTGAAATGTCAGCAGGAGGATTAAGCGATACAAATAGAAAAATGGTCTATGAGGAAGGCATACTTGTTGCTGAGAGAAACGGTGTACCGCGTTGGAAAGCTGAACTAAGAAGTATATATAAATCAGTTGGCTGGAATGTAGTTAACCAACTTAAACAATACAGATTTATTTGGGAAAGGATAAGAAAATGATGGAATCTTTAAACAAAGGAGGAAAACAACGAGAATTAGATGAATATATCGCTGTGACATGGATGATAATCTCTTCAGGCTTTGTTGTTCTGAATTATATATATATGATTCCTTCTATGTTTATTTTGTTAGCTATAGCGCTTCATTTTATATGGAAGTACAGGAACATTAGCAAAATGAATATGAGAATGCTTGTTTTTCTACTTTACTTTATTTTAATTGATGAAACTGTAACTCTATTGATGAAGCCATATCCTCTGGATATTAACAATTTGATAATCTTAGCAATAAGACTTGTATCGCTGGCGTTAATAATAAGTAATATAACAAGTGATTCATTTAGAAAAAAATATGTAAATGTGATGTGCGCAATAGCAGCAATTAGTTTAATTTGTTTTACGTTAGTAACATATACTTCTGTAATTTTACCGTTTTCTGGTAATTATGGCGACCCGACTTATTATGGAACATTCTATTATCAATCAAAGCAAAATTCAATAAATATTACGAGAAATACTGGTCCGTACAGTGAAGCGGGAATGTTTGCTGTTGCTCTTATCATCGCCTTGGGATTTCAATTGTTTTCGGAAAAGAACATATTGAGGGGAAGAAATTTTGTTAAGGTTGCATTATTGGCGTTAGCATTACTTACTACTCAATCTGGTACAGGCTTAGTTTGCTTTGTGATTTTGTTAGCTGTTTACGCAATTAAAAATGGCTTTACTTATCAGGTGATAAAAAATCCGTTAATTCTACTGATTATAATATTCTTAGGTATAGGGTTATATAGTGTAGAAGCGAATTATGGAATTCTTAAGTATAAGGTGTTAGAGCAGGGGGGGTCTTATGGTGTACGTATGGATGACACATGGGAAGGCTACCGAATAGCAAAAGATAATTTATTATTTGGTACAGGTATTGTAAACAATTATAAAGATGCTTGGAATTCTATTCTTGAGGGATCAAGAAGTAATGGAATGGCTAATTTTGCGGCTAGTTGTGGTGTTCCATTGACAATTTTGTATTTATTTACATTGTATAAACAGTCCAAGGTGTTTACACATAAGGATTTACTATATACTGTGGCTTTTTTTTCCGTATTAGTAGTAGCATATAATACGCAACCAGTTGTGCTCCAAACTATAGGATTATCTTTTTTCTTTAATTGGAAGCGGGAAATGGTGAAAGAGGTATGCAAATGATAAAAATAATTTTTGGAGGTGGATTAGGTAATCAGTTATTCCAATATGCTTATGTATTAGCTCAGATCAAGAAATATAATTGTAGCGAAAATAGTATCTCAGCAATTATGCATAGGAATAAGAATGAAGATGTAAGGAATTTTGCATTACATTGTATGCAACTTTCATTAATAATTGAGACTGTTGATGAAGATGCTGCAGGAATGGGATATAAGCTTTTTGTTATTAAAAGAAAGATATTGAATAAAATATGTAGTACTTTCGGAATCACTGGAGAAAGACTGTTTTTATTAATGAACAGGTATGGAATTGTTTATACGCCGGAGATATACAAATATTATGAAAGCCTAAAACTAGTAAAAACGAATTGCTATGTAGAAGGTGCTTTTCAATCGTGGAAATATTTCGATTCTATCAGAGACAAAGTGTTGGATGAATTTTCTGTTCGCTATTCTCCCTCTAAACAGAATAAGAATTTCATAGACGAAATAGAGAGCTGCAATGCAGTTTGTGTTCATGTACGTAGGGGAGATTATGTAAATAGCTATTATGCAAAAACGTTAGCACTATGTGACTATCAATACTATAAAGAAGGAATGGATTATATTTCCTCAAAAGTTGAAAACCCAGTGTTCTTCATTTTCTCCAATAGTCATGAAGACCATGAATGGATCAAGAAAAATTATAGTTTTGATTATCAAGTGCAATACGTAGATTTGGATAATGCAGATTATGAGGAGCTTAGATTGATGTACTCGTGCAAGCATTTTATAATTTCAAATTCAACGTTTAGCTGGTGGGCGCAGTACTTATCTTCTTATGAAAAGAAACATGTGGTTGCCCCATCTAAATGGTATAACGGAAATGTTGATTCAGCAGATATTTATATGCCGAATTGGAAATTAATTAATGTGGGAGTAGATCGAGAATGAGATCGGGCCAAGAAGATTATGAGGAAATGTACCAAAAAGCCAGGGGCCATAATTAACTATGATGACCTTAAGTTGGAATCCTTGCGTGAATATGCGTCTTTTTAATCCTCTCTGGGGAAGTAATAATGGTTAAGTCCCATTTGGAAACTAAAAATTTGATTCTGTATTCCCTAGTTCGTATGCTTTTCATTGGCATAATATGTGGAAGGCGCAGAGTTGAAGATTCTTTTTTTGGATTATTTGAAAAACAAATCAATGATATTATTAATTCACAAAGAAGTACATTGAATAGCTTTTTCGATGTGTGTGGGGAGTGAAGAATGAGGGTCGTAATTAACTATGCAAATGCCGCTTTTCGTGGTGCTCAAAAGTATAATACGAATTCTGCATATGCTGTAGGCGGAATAGACAAGGTTATTGAGTATGGGCCTGAAGATATTGATGAGAAGTTTAAAGAAAATTATAATGATATATTGAAGTCAAAACGAGGCGGTGGGTATTGGCTGTGGAAGCCATATTTTATTAAAAAAACTCTAGATATGATTGACTACGGCGATTACTTATTTTATGTTGATTCAGGTTCCTATTTTATAAGCAGTGTAGATTCTATTATTAATTGTATGGAGTATGATGGAATTGACATAATGAGTTTCTCAATTCCTTTTAGAGAAATTCAATGGACGAAAAGAGAAATATTTGAATATTTTAAGTGTGAAGAAGATATTGAGATAAAAGAAAGTTGTCAGAGAATAGCAACTTTTATTTTCTTACGAAAGACAGATAAGAGTATTGCTTTTGTTCATGAATATTTGACAATTGCTACCTTTGGAACACTCATAACTGATGAATTAAAGGGCGATTTTTCTGAAGATGGCCGGTTTATCCAAAATCGCCATGATCAATCAATATTTAGTGTACTCGCAAAATTGCACAATATTCCTGAATATCGAGATCCTTCAGAATTCGGCAATAATCCAAAGTTGTTATTTGGCATGAACAAAAGAGCAGAATTTCAAATTCCATCGGTACAAAAGTCGCCATATCCACAAATATTAGTGTTGCATAGAAAGAAAAATGTTAATATTTATGTAAAAATTATGGCGCTAATTAGACGTATCTTCCCGTGGTGGGTTTATCGCCTTGTATTATTGCTACAAAAAGGAGTAAAGAATTTTATCCAAATAAAGAAAGAAATGTGAAGTGAAATGAAGACGTTTAAGAATTATCTTTATAATATGACCTATCAGTTATTGGTATTAATAGTACCATTGGTAACGACTCCATATATTTCAAGAGTGCTGCAAGTTGATGGTATGGGAAAATACTCAGTAACACAAGCAGTGATGCAATACTTTGTATTATTTGGGTTGCTTGGGATGGCAACCTACGGAAGCAGGCAAATTGCATACGTTAGAAATAATGAAGAAGAAAAGAGGCAAACATTCTGGGATTTAAATTATACCCTTCTAATTACAATGAGTGTAGCAACTATTGGTTACTTCATTTATGTTCATGAAACTGGAGTCGATAAAGCACTTTATTTAGTACAAGGATTTACAGTATTATCTTCACTTATTGATATTTCTTGGTATTTTGCGGGAATTGAGCGTTTTAGAACAATAGCTTTTCGAAATTTCTTTGTTAAAATAATCAGCGTTATTCTTATTTTTGTATTTGTTAATTCGAAGAATGATATGGTCTTGTATGCTCTTATTATTTCTGCATCAACGTTCATTGGACAGGTAACTTTATGGATTGGTATAAAGAAAACGGTGGGCTTTAAAAAACCTAATTGGAATAACATAAGAGTACATTTGTTAGGATCATTTAAATTATGGCTGCCAACAATAGCAGCTAGTGTCTATACTTCATTTGATAAAATCATGCTTAAGTACTTTACAGATAATATTCAGGTGGGGTTATATGTAAATTCCTTGAAAATAGTAATAATTGCTACAACTATTACAACGGCTCTTTCAGTTGTAACTATACCTAAAGCAGCTAATAGTTATTCAAATGGCAATAAAGAAGAACTACGAGCCACAGTGTATAAATCATTGTACGCAGTATCTTTCCTTGCCTTTCCAATGACATTTGGACTTATGGCTATCAGAGAGACTCTAGTACCATGGTTTTTGGGAAACGGATATGAAGCTGTAACTGAGATGTTGTTAATAAGTCCGTTACTAATATTGACTTTAAGCTGGTCATCTATCCTAGCTAATCAAGTTTTAGTCGCTAGTAAAAAGGAAAATTATTATACTTTTGCGGTTTTACTGGCCGCGGTTGCAAATTTTACATTAAATTTTTTCTTCATTCGCAAATATGGTGCAACGGGATCATTAATTTCATCCGTTTTTGCTGAATATTTGGGTATGTTTGTTATGCTCTATTTCTCTCGTGAAGTTGTTAATCCGATAGTATTTTTTTTGGGGATTTTGAAGTATTTTTTTTCAGGGGTAGTTATGTATCTTTGCGTGTATCCAATTGGGTTCATATATGGTCAGACAATTATATCTACCCTGATTCAAATTTCTGTGGGTGTTATTGTGTATTGCGTTATTATGTTGGGAATTAAAGATCAGATATTGCTATATGTACTTAACAGCCTTAAGTTAAAGAATAAATTAGTGCTTGAGCAACGCTGATAAAAAAAGGTTTGTTTAGAAAGTAATCCCTATTAAGAGAACATACTTAATAGGGATTACTTTCTATCGTTTGTCAAAGGGAAGGATTACTTAAAGAGAATTGTGTTATATATCTATTAATATAAAACATAATTTCTTTCAAATAGTCTTTGATAGAAAGTACATTTTATTAGTATAAATAAAATGACTTTTATCCTATAGCATCACCAAGAAAATGTACAAAATAAATATTAATAAGAAAGAATTATACTGATTTTAGCCATCTTTGGTAGTATTTGTTTACGATATATATTAACCAAATAACCATTTTTTGAGGAATATATCTGCAATATTATTAAAAGGAACTAAAAACGTAAAAATTGTTGTTATTAAATATGATTTATACCAATTATCTTTTCTTAAATTAGAAGAGAGGTTCTAGTGATAGTGGAACATAGTTTAGCATGAAATATTAATGACATATATAGTATTTTTTATATAACTTTGTTCAGTTAGTCTTCTCGAACCTATTTTTGGAGGCGATATTATGAAATTAGTGTTACTATCTGGTGGATCAGGCAAACGTCTATGGCCGTTATCCAATGACTCACGTTCAAAGCAATTTTTGAAAGTGCTGAAGAATGAAGAAGAGCAGCTGGAATCCATGGTCCAGCGTGTTTGGCGGCAAATCGGGAATGTCGGCCTAACCCACTCCACGTATGTGGCGACAGGCAAAGCTCAGTTAGACATGATCTACAGTCAACTCGGAACAGATGCCCCAATTATTGTAGAGCCTGAGCGTAGAGATACCTTCCCAGCAATTGCGTTAGCCGCGACGTATTTATACTCGATGGAAGGCGTTAGTCTTCAAGAGGTCATTTCGGTCTTACCCGTTGATCCGTACGTCGAGAATAGATTTTTCAACAAAGTCAAAGAGTTAGAGAAGATTGTACTTTCGTCTGGTGCAGATATCGGGCTAATCGGTGTAAAGCCGACATATCCATCAGAGAAGTATGGTTATATTGTACCTTCACAAGAAACAAGTAATGATACATATAGGACAGTTAGTCATTTTACAGAGAAACCCCATGAAGACCAGGCGAGGCTCTTGATTGAGCGAGATGCGCTTTGGAATTGTGGGGTTTTTGCTTTTAAATTAGATTACCTCATTAATTTGCTGATTGAGAAGGGCATTCCCATTCAGTATGAGGAACTCGTGAAACAGTACGAGAGTTTAGAGGAAATCAGTTTTGATTATGAGGTCGTGGAGAAAGCAAGTCACGTAGTGGTTGCCCCCTATGATGGGTATTGGAAAGACCTTGGTACTTGGAATACGTTAACGGAAGAAATGAGTTCCCCTCTCATGGGGAATGGCATTATTAGTCATGATTCTGTGAACACGCATGTCGTTAATGAGTTAGATGTTCCTGTCACGGTGATTGGTCTTTCCAATATTGTTGTCGCGACAAGTCCAGATGGTATTCTGGTTGCAGATAAGGCTTCCAGTCCTAAAATCAAGGATATTATGCGAGATGTCGAATTGAGACCCATGTACGAGGAAAGACGTTGGGGTTGGTATAAAGTTTTAGATTATAGTAAGCTGGCTGAAAATCAACACGTTCTTACTAAAAGAATTTGTATAGGTGCAGGCAAAAATTCAAGTTATCAATTACACCATAAGCGCAGCGAAACGTGGACATTTATTGCTGGCGAAGGCGAGATCGTTCTGAATGAGAAACTCATTCCAGTCAAGGCTGGGGATGTAATCCAAATTCCAATGCGTTCCAGGCACGCGATTAGAGGGATTACGGATATAGAGTTTATTGAAGTACAAACAGGCAGCGAACTGATTGAAGAAGACATTATCCGACTTTATATGAGCTGGGAAGAGATTATGCAATTTCCAAGTTAATGCGATCCCCCTAACGGTTGTCACTATGATAATCTTAGGGGGATTATTTGATTTCTAATGAAGTATGGGTGGTGATCATTTCATGAGAAGTAAGAAACCTAAGAGATCATGGAAGAAATGGCTGCTAGGAAGTATAAGCATCATAGTTTTTACAATGTTAGTTGGAGGCGGTATCCTATATTATAAGATTCGTTCGATTGACGTAACAGACATTGTTCAAAGACACCAGCTGCCAATTGATGAACGTCAAGTGACGGAGACTGCATCAGTGGTAGACACAAAAGAATCAAATGAGACCAAGCTTCCAAGTATACTTAGCTCCCCTGTTGAAAAAGCTGAAGAGTTTGCAAGCAAGCCAATTAAGACGCAGGATGCTCTTGATGTAGCAGCGATACTATTAAAATCTGGTTTATCCTTGAAAGAAGTATATTACCTTACTGGGGAAGCAAAAAGCGATCTATCTACAGAGGACAAGCAGAAAATTCGGGATCTTTTACTATCGAAATTAAGTGCAGATCAAATATCTGCTTTACGTTTAATTACTAAGCAATATGGCAAAGGTTTGCTCATCCTTGATCCAAATTATCCAATTGAGTTAATAGGCATTGATGATCCGGTTGAAAGGAAACGAGTTGAAAAGGAATTGCAGGTAAAGAAACAAACGCAGCCAGAGAAAACAATCACTCAACCAGTGATGGTAGAAAAGTCCCCAACTGAGAAAACCCCAACCACAACAACAGATCCTACCGTAGTCGCAGGTTATAAGTCGAAGTTGGATGCTTTAGAAGTTAGCTGCCGGGGGGATATTAGCAATCTAATAACAAGCGTAATAGATGCTAAAAAAGCTAACAACTCTTTGAAGTTAAGTGAACTTCAGAGCATGTTTATGGGCAAGTTTACTAGTGCTGAATCTCGCTGTGATGCAAGTTTTAATGGGATTCTTTCTGACGCAGCACAAGCTGGTGTAAACTCAAAAGAAATAGATGCATGGAAACAGGCATATAGCACTATGAAACAATCTGCACAGAGCAATGCAATCAATCAACTGTCTCAAGCATTTCTTAAATAAAACTAGGTAATTGAGGTCTAAAGAACTAGATTAAGGACGAAACAATGAATCTAAAGATAGATGAAATATTCATAGATTTTGCTAAAATATACCTATAACTGTTAATCACATAACGCGTAGGATAATGGCAAAATTGATGAAAATCAATGACGCAAAGCTATAGGGACTAAATTAGAGTCATCTAATATGTTAGCCAGCTGCCGGTTACGGACCTCCGATTGTTCTTATGTGAAACGATACGTAGGAGGTAGATCTAGTATGTTTTGGCTAATCGTGTTGTTTCTAGTATGGCTGAGTGGTTGTGTATTTTATTTAAGCGTGTTCGCGGCAGCAAAACGTGCTGATGAGATGGCCGCGGCAGTATTTAGTATGGACAGTATGGAACCGAAAGTTATAACTTCATAATGCTAGATTTGTAAATAATACTATCTAAACTAAGGCACCTTTGTCAGGTGCCTTTTTATTTTAAATGAAGTGGATACAGAAAGTGGGTAATGAATAGGTATATAGAGAGTTGGGATAATGCTGTTTGGAGGTGATGCAGCGATGAATGAACAGCGTGAGCATGTACTTTCAAGTATAGTTGCGAACAACGGAAAGTTGAAAGCAACTAAGCTTATAGATAGACGACATTTGTATACAGGTAGAAATGGCAAGGAGATTGAACGATTCTGGGTGGAAATCAATGGACAGCAAGAGTCCTTTATTTTCAAACCATTAACAAATGGAATGACTTGTGGTCGTGAGAGATGGATATACGAACACTTGCTTGACTCAGTTCCTGTACGATTTCCTAAGCTTTATGCAGTTGCTGATCATGAAGATCCAGAATATTATTGGACGATCTTCGAGGACATGGGTGAGTTATCCCATCATTTGGAGGAAGAAGATTATGTTATTGCGGCTGCGAGCATCCCATTGTGGCATAGGCTCCCGCTTTATCGTGTACCTTCGTATTTTAAAGGGGATAAACGAGAGCTTACCGATTTGATTCAAGAGGTTATGCAAGGGTATGATAGTGTGAAAATATGTTTGAATAAGTTTGGATTAGACGAAGATCTGATTACATCAATGAAGCAATTCCTCATACAGTTGGACGGAAATTTTGAGTCTGAAATGGTTATTTCACATGGTGATTATCATCAAGGGAATGTATGCCGGAAAGGCGCAGAGTTTATTATTTTAGATTGGGAGTACGTTCATCATAATTCTGTATACTGGGATTTATTCGCTTTATTAGACATGAGTCATCCCGATTTCCCTAAAATGATTAGTTCCAGCACTCGTCTAGCTGCATTGCGCTCGTATGTGAATCATAGGGTTTCACTTGGTTGGGAAGTTGATGCAGTGGCATTTATTAAAGATTACTACCGCTATGCAATCATACATTCGCTATGGATGCTAGGTTTAATCGAAAACGATATCAAGAGTGGACAATGGGAATTGTCCAAATTACTTCGAGCTCAGCAGGAAACGATGTACTCGCTAACGAATTGTTTCGCCTATTTGTCATGAAAGTTAATCCTTTAGTTATAAATAGGACCATAGTCCCTCTCCAATTATCGTAATTTGGTATATACTAATTAAGTCTTTGAAAGCTTTTTACGTTTTAATCCCCAAAATTTAATCCAAGTAGCGCCTTCATCATCTTTAAATAGCTTAATACCTACTAATTTCAATGGTGTCCAAACTTCCGTGAAATAGTAATTCGGCACTTGCTTCGCCTCCAGTGTATTATATAACTTACTCTATATAACTTACTCGAATATAACTGTTTGATCATGAAATGTATGTCGTAATTTGTCGATGATATAGTAAAATTTCATTAAATTTTTGAGTTCAAAGTACCCATTGGGTGCTTTTTTTTGTTTTGATTTTTGTTGGAATGCGACTTTTAGCCTAAAAAAAGTTATAATAGGTGTTAATACATACATATAGAAGAGGTGTTCAGAAAGTGAAAGCTAGTCAACGAACAAAAGCAGTAATGGGTTTTTCCCTAGCACTTATGATGGGGGTATCTGCCCAAGCATCCGCAGCACAAGCTCCGTTGGATGTGAATGTGTATCAAGTCCCGATGCATTTTACGTTTGACGGGAAGGAATATGCACCGCCAGAAGGTCAGCAGGGTTTCATTTTTGAAGGGACGACGTATGTACCGATTCGGTTCATTTCATATTCGCTGGATAAGGCGGTAAACTGGGACCCGAATACGTACACGGTTTCGATCGCGGAGCCTAAAGCGGCAGAAAAAATTAATATTAATGAATATAAGATGAATGTCCAGGTATATTCGAAAAGCAGCGAGAAGTTCGATAAGTCGAAGTTAGCGCCTAGCAATTTGAAGGCATATAAAGAGAAAATTAATTATGTTTTCAATGGCGTGTCGAAAAGTCCATCGGATGAATTGCCTGGTTATATTGTGGATGGCAGTTTGTTTGTGCCGATACGTTTTTTCTCGGAGTCGGTGGGGAAAACGATTAATTGGGATCCGGAGACTTACACGGTGTCTGCCAATACGAAGGAAGAGAAGAAGCCTGAGGTGAAGTTGCCTGAGGTGAAGCCAGAGACAAAGCCTGTAGTAACGCCGCCAGTTGGCGGCGGTGGTGGAGGTGGAGCTCCTATAACTAAAACATCTGAAGGTTCGATTAAGGCTGATGCAGAGGCTAGAATGTCGCAGCTTAAGGCGGATGCAAGGGCTGTATTAGGAGATCTGTATAATCAATACAAACAATCTCCAAATCCCGCGTTAATTGCACAAGGCTTCGCGAAAGTCGCAGAATTCGATAGTAAATTTTATCAAATCTTGAGTGAGACGGAAACAAAGTTATCAGCGAATGGTTACGATACATCAATTGTTGATACCTACGAAGATCAATATGAGCAAATGAAAGATGATGAACTGGCTAAGCTCAAAAAGTAACCCGCCCATTTTTGGGCTTTTGTTCACCGAGTAGGCAATCGCACACATACAGTATAGTAGAAAATTAAACTATACACAGAATGTGAGTGATTCAGATATGACGAAGCATGAAAATCAACAATTGCGTCCACCGATCGGTGGGCATGGCGGCGGCATTGGCCATGGACCCGGTGGCCTAGGCGGGATAGGTCATGGTCCAGGAGGTCCTGGCGGCCCCGGTGGCCCAGGTCACTTCCCTGGTGGACCTGGCGGTCCCGGACACTTTCCTGGAGGACCTGGAGGACCCGGCCACTTCCCTGGTGGTCCAGGTCATTTCCCAGGAGGCCCCGGCGGTCCAGGTCACGGACCTGGATGGTATCCGCACGGCGGCTTTAACAAAGGCTTTAACAATGTGCTGCCGTGGGTAGTAGCTCCATTGTTATACGGAGCAGCTACACAACCGTACTACCCGCCATACTATCCGTACCCTTATCCGTATCCATACCCATACTATCCGCAATATCCCCCTTACCCTGTAATAAGGGAAGAGGAGGACGTGTAGTCTCATCACAAATTCAGAGCTGCCTTCGTGTAGGGAAACCTACTTTGAAGGTAGCTTTTTTTAGTCTATCGGTATGAATGAACTACTGGTCTTTCAGTGTCCTCTTTTGACTTCTTGAAGCATCCGGACGATTTAAAGACAAATTATAAACATGTATAGTACTTGTATTTTTTAAACATTTAATTATAATGAGATTGTAAACGGGGATGAGCAATGTTAGTCCCTGGGTCAGTTGGCAAAACTTCAAAACGATTTTCAAATCACCTTATTTTCCTCGCCTTATGAAAAACACTCTGCTCATCAGCGTCTAGCGTCTCGTCTTCAATCTTCTTCCAGATTTCATTCTCGCTCTCCTTTTCATTTAAAAAGATCATTCTGATGTCACCTACGGTCCTTATTTCCTCTCTTGGATCATTGTTTATGTTCTGGTGTATTCCTTCGGCTTGTTTATCAAACTGATAACAGAAGGGAGTGTGGTGCCACTCGGCTATACGAACGGCCGTTGATGCAACGGGGAAAGAAGCGCTGTGAAAGCTACTAACTTGAGGACTTCATCATGTTCAGACCGCGAGCTTGCAGTTTTGATTAAGAAGGAGGAATCGTAGTGAAAAACAGCTATGCCGTACGTCTACGAAAATGGGTTGGGTTATTGTTGGCACTAATGCTTGTTATACCGATGGTTGTGTTACCGACTTCCGCTAGCGCGGGAGAGCAGTTGAAGGTGACGATCGCGAACCCTGGTTTTGAAACGGGAAGTCCTCCAAGCAATTGGAATGTCTACGGTTGCACTTGGGGGACGCAATGTACCACTTCAACGACACGCAGCATTGAAAGCTCGAAAAGTCTGAAAATTAATGATGCGTCCAGCACAGCTGCCTATGGCATGGTCAGTGACAAAGTAGCTGCACATCCGTACTCAACCTATGAAGCGATTGTCTCTACATATGCTGAATCAGGTTCCGGCCAGATTTATCTCGAGTTCTGGGATAGCTCGAGCACAAGACTCGGCGTGGCAGTAGGCAGCACAACGAAGGTTGGCGAATGGGAATATGTCATTGCTAAAGGGCAAGCACCGGCAGGGACGACCCAGCTCAGTGTCATGGCGTACAGTCCTAAAACAACAATTGGCGTCACGTATTACGACGCAGTGTCTCTTAAGCGGATTGATGAAGTCGGCGATGTGACGAATGCGAGCTTTGAAAGCGCAGATGGCTCCAATATGCCAACTGACTGGACGGTGGCGTATTCAACGGGAGCCGCTACGGTGAGTACAGATTTTGCACACACGGGTACGAAAAGCTTAAAAATCGTTGATAGCAGCGCTACGGCCAACTACGGCATGCGCAGTATTCGAATGCCGGCTTCTGCAGGCTCAATATATAAAGCGGACGCTTGGGTGAAAAGCACGTCAGGGACAGCCCAGCTCTACCTGGAATTTTGGCAAAGCAGCGTAGGCAATAGCGCGGACACCCGTGTCGGCGCGCAGTTTGTGAGCAGCGGTGCGACCTCCTGGACGGAAATTAACGTGACGGGTACCGCACCAGCCGGGACGGATTATTTGGTCGTCATGATGTATACGTCCCAGACGAACGTCGGGACAGCCTACTTCGACGATGTGTCTGCGGAGCAAACGTACGCTACACCATCGACGACATATGCACCTGTGGTAGCTTCGCATCCACGTCTTTATTTTACAGCCAGTGAAGTCCCTGCGCTTCAGGCTAAAGCGCTTGATACAACACCTAATCAATACGGGGAATCTTATGCTTCCATTTGGCAAAAGGTCAAGGCTCAAGCAGACAGCTATATGACGGAGTCATCGTTTACTCTTTCCTATATCGATAACGTGCAGGTGACGTACCAGCTCCCGCCGGTGCAGCCAGCTCCGCAAGAGAACCCCCCTAGCTTTACGTCAGGTCATTATCCGTTCTGGACGGGGCTGGGTACGGCGTTGCAAGGACGGCTTGAGACACTTTCGCTTGCTTACGTAGTAACGGGAAATACAAGCTACGGTAACAAGGCGAAAGACTATGCACTGGCACTGGCTGGATGGGATTTCTGGAGTGACCCCGCCTATCCTTGTTTAGGCGGCGGAAGCGGATTCTCATGTCTGGATTCTAACTATATCGTGCGCGGGATGTCTGCGGCCTATGATATGCTCTATGGTTTGCTTACACCTACAGAGCGTGAAACCATACTAGACGCGCTGTATGAAAAAGGCATTCGCCCAATGAAAAAAGATCTGGAATCTTTTGTCGATCAGAATATTTATTATTCGGTTTCCGGTGCCATGGCGACGGCTGCGGTAGCTGGACTCGGGGAACGCCCTTATTACGATGCGTTTATCGACAAGGCGTATCAGGTTCATCTGAACTATTTGGATACGCTGAATACGTCAGGGGGGACGGAAGGGTTCCTTTACACAGGCGTAGCCTTGAACAGCATTATGGCGGCAGATGACTTTATCCGTCGTGTTACCGGTGTAGACGACGTCTTTACGCATCCCTTCGTGAGTGATCGACTGGCGAAGTGGCTCGTGTACTTCAATGGGCCGCAGGGCACGGGGAATTCGAACTTCAGTGACTCGGATACCGCAGGCAACATTGCGAATCCTGCGCTCATTCTCGCAAGAAATGGCGACGGATTAGCCGGTTGGTATGTTAGCCAGCAGCTTTCGGATCAAACGGCATTCGGCAGATTCGTCTACTTGAACAATAGCGGTGGATACACGACACCGACCTCAGCAGGGCTTGCGCCTTCCTACCAGTTCCAGGATATCGGCTACCAAGCGTTCCGAACGGGGTGGAGCGATTCTGATGAGCTGCTTTCCTTCCTGTCCGACAACTCGGTTTATGGTCATAACCATCTCGATGACAACAGCTTTGTGCTGAATGCTGGTGGAGAGTGGCTGCTGACGGATCCGGGCTATCACGATGCGACGAATGCGACAACGGATTTGTTTACGCAAGGAACTGTCGGCCATAACAGCATGCTGGTGAACGGCTCGGGCCAATCCAGCAAAGCGGGCGGAAACGCCATTGGATTCTTTGCTTCCCCGGTTTTTGATCTTGGCATAGGGGACGCGACGAGCTCGTATACCACGTCACCTTCCGTTTCTCAATTTAAGCGGCGTGTCATGTCTGTCAAACCGGATTATCATCTCATCGTCGACAATGTCGCGCTAGGTTCGGCGGGAACGCCAGAGATGCTGTTCCATACCGATAAAGGTGGCGTATTCACCTCAGGCGGTTCACCGGTAACGATCGGCTCATCGCTGCCAGCAGCATTTCGCATCGACAAGGCACGGGCTTCCCTCGGGGTGCAAGTGCTGCGTCCGTCGAGTGCAGTTAAGACGCTCACGCAGTATGCAGGAGCGGAGAAGTTCGGCGCTTACGCTAGTGTGAAGCCAGCTTCCACGGTGACCTCGGAGTCGTTTGTTACCCTGCTGCGACCGCTTGTTGATCGGACCGGGGTGGTCGAAGCCGAGAAGATGCTCCCTGCAGCAGCCACCGCCGGAGGACTGGTCTCCCCAGGAATGTTTAAGTTTTATCGAGGCGTGCAATATGCAAGCAGCGGTGTGAACGACTATATTACTTACAACATCACGGTACCGTCGAATGGCTCATACGATTTGCGGCTTGGCTTCGTGAAGCATAATGCTTCAGGTATCGTCAAAGCGGAGCTTGACGGCACGACGCTGCAAACAGGCGTCGATCTGTATGACTCGTATTTTGCAACGAAGGAAACGGTGAATACGAGCTTGTCTTTGACGGCAGGGACGCATGCGCTGAAGCTGACGTTGACTGGCAAAAATGCCTCCAGCAGCGCTTACGGAACCATTCTCGATTACATCCGCTTGACTGCAGCGGGTACAGCGATCAATCGTCCGGCTGCGTACACGACCAGTACCGTCACAAATGGGCTTGCCACTGGCGTCGTTGTGACTCTCCCGGCAGGAAGCGATCAGCTGCTGCTGAATCCGACCAACGCAGCTGTTACGACGACAAGTAATCTCACGATCGCTTGTTCGGCTACGCAATGCTTGGTACGGAAACCAACTGCTGGCGGGTATGAGCGGTATGCAGCGGTAAACACGTCCGTGACTGGCACGAGTCTAGCGGATGGTTCACAAGTACTTGTTAGCGCGCCGGCAGGATCCGCAATTGCCCTCGGTTTAACATCGCCTGGCGTCTGGACAGGAACGATTACTCTTACAGCTGCGGGTTCACCGCAAATCTATGTGCCATCGGTTTCGTCGGTGAAATTGGATGGGGTTACATTGACGAGCGGACAATATACGTACAATGCTACTACGGATATGCTGACTTTAAACAGTGTTACGGCGGCTACGCATAGTGTAGAAGTGAACTTGTAGGACAGATCATTCGAGTGTCAGTTATTTCGTATTAAAAAGAAGGTGCCCCCAGCCAAATATTTGGCTTTTGGGACACCTTCTTTTCATGTATTACTCGTAAACTTCAAGTTCAATCAAGGAATAGCCGTACTGCGTATTACGCTGCGAGCCTGCGACTTTAACGTAGCGAGCCTCAATCGGGGTGATGAGAACATTGTTAATGCCTTCGTGACCGTTCGTTGTTGCGTAAACGGATGTCCAGTTCACACCGTCATTGGATACTTCAATGGTGTAAGCCTTCGCGGAAGCATTCTCCCAGTTCAGAAGGACGCGGCTGATCGAGTAGCTTTTGCCTAGATCGACGCTGATCCATTGCGGATCACGGAAGGGTGATTCCCAGCGTGTGCTTTTGCTGCCATCCACGGCCAACTGGCTACCCTGAAGTGCTTCTTCCGAAGTGCTGGTCTGCTTGTTCAGTGCAAGGTTAACCGCAGCAATGATGGGTTGGATGACCGTCAAATTCTCGTATCCAGTCGCGGACACAATCACTTGGTAAGGTCTAGCTTCTGTGAATAGGGAAGCGTTAATCGTGATTTTGCCTGCAGCCAACGTGTATTGATTGGCGCTAAGTGTAACACCATTTAGTTCAACGGCACTGATCGAATTTCTCCAGTCAGCATTGTCACTAAACGTGATGTCGACGGGTTTGCCAAGCATGTTATTCGTAGAGTCAGCCGTCAATGCTGGTCCAGAGAGTGGAGCGGTATTGCCAGCGAAAACTTCGAACTCCCACAGCGAGAAGCCGTAAGGTGATCCACGCTTGATGCCATTCATCTTGACGTATTTAGCGCTGACAGGTGCGAACGAAAGATCATCGATGCCGCCATTGCCATTCTCGGTAGCGTAGACCGTTGTCCACGTTTGTCCATCCAAAGATACATCAATCGTGTAGGCTTTCCCGTAGGCGTTTTCCCAGTTTAGGACAACGCGGTTAATCGTTTTAGCAGCTCCCAAATCGATACTCATCCATTGATTGTCGGCAAAAGCAGACTCCCAACGACGATCCAGTCGACCGTCAACAGCGTCTGCGCTGGAGCGGTGGAAATGAGGTGACGAATCAGTTGGCTTAGCGAAGGCCAAATTCAGCGGGTTAGGATTTGTGTTCGGATCCTGATGAGGATTTTCTCCTGGATGTTGTCCCGGATTCTCACCAGTAGGTTGGTCTTTCGCTTTGATCGTTTGTTGAATGGACGTTTCGGTGTAGCCTTTTGCTTGAATTGAAATCTGATACGTTTTTGCATCTTTGAACATAGAGGAGTCCAACGTGATTTTACCAGCAGCTACTTTGTATTGGGGAGTATCCATGGTTACGCCGTCAATTTTGATAGTTTCGAGCGTGCTTCTCCATACGGCATCATCGTCGAAAGTGACTTCGATCGGCTGCCCAACGGTTGCATTTGTTGTATCTGCGAACAGTTCAGGTGCACTCGGTAAGCCAGAAGCGTTCCCGTATACTTCGAATTCCCAAAGCGAGAAGCCGTAGTTCGTTGTCCGCTCTGTACCGTTTACTTTCACGTATCTTGCGCTTATAGGTGCAAATCCGATGTCGTTAACACCTGGTTTACCAGTCGTCGTCGCATAGACCGTTTTCCAAGTAACACCGTCTGCGGAGACTTCAACGGTATAGCTTTTGCCCGCTGCATTTTCCCAATTGAGAAGTGCGCGGCTGATGATGTTTTCAGCTCCTAGATCGACCGTTATGAATTGCGGATCACTGGAATCGGATTCCCATCTTGTCGTTTTGTTGCCGTCAACAGCGTAGTTGCCAGCTTGTTTCGCATTAGCAGACGTAAGTGTCGGCTTACGCAGGGCAAGGTTGACAGTTGAATTAGAAACGATGGTTTGCTGGACAGTCACATTTGCAAACCCCGTTGATTCAACGGAAATCTCATAGTTGCCAGCTTCAGGGAACAAGGAGCCGTTTAAAGTAATCGTGCCAGCTGAAACTTGGTATTGTGAGGAGGATACTGCATTACCGTTTACTTTCACGCTAGTAATGGCATTTCTCCAATCTGCAAAATCCTCGAAGCTGATGTCGATCGGTTGACCGGCACGGTTCATTGTTGTGTCTGCAGTAAGCTCAGGAGCGTCAAGATTGCCTGCCGGCGTGCCAAATACCTCCATTTCCCATAGGGAATAGCCGTAATTTGTCGTCCGTTTCGTGCCTTCCACTTTCACAAATCTGGCATTCGTGGCAGGGAAGGTAATATCGTCGATACCTTCATGTCCACGTGTTGTCGTGTATACTGTTTTCCAATTTTGACCATCATCAGAAACTTGAACTGTGTAGCTTTTACCAGCAGCATTTTCCCAGTTCAGACGGATATGGCTAATCTTATATTCGGATTTCAAATTAACAGCCACAAATTGCGGGTCACTGAAAGCCGATTCCCAGCGTGTATCCAACTTGCCGTCAACCGCGTAAGAGCCCGGGTTATTCGGTTTCTCGGAAGTAAACGTAGGCTTGTTCAAAGCCAGATTCACAGTCGAGTTCGTGATCACAACTTGCTGAACCTTCGTATCGGGATAATCTGTTGCTTGAAGAGCGATTTCATAGCTGCCTTCCACCGGGAACAGGGAGCTGTTCAAGGTGATTTTACCGGATTTAACGCTGTATTTGGAAGCGTCAATGACAGTTCCATTTACCAGCACAGCTTGGATGGCTTCACGCCATTTCAAATGGTCAGGGAAGGTCAATTCGACAGGTTGTCCAGTCATATTTTGTGTTGTATCAGCGTTAAGTTGCGGCGCAATGTTACCAGCCAGTTCCGTAACCTTCGTCGGATCCACTTTCAGCAGCGATTTCGGGCCGACTTGCGCAGAACCGGTTACTCCAGCCGCATTATGGAACGTAATCGTTACGGCTTCGTTCGTCGGGTTCCAAATCATCGCCGAGTAGGTTGAATCCTTCTTATACACGGATGCTCCGGACCAGCCGCTTGCCCAAATCTCATCTGTGCGCTTTCCAACCGTTGCCATATTGTGCACGAACCAATACGTGTTGAAAATTTCATTCTTTTGTGTATTTTCAACCGTAAACTTGCTTAGCACTGTTTGTGGATCGCTAAGCGATTGGATAGGCCATACGATATGGTACCAAGCATTCTCGGGGCCTTTGTTGTCCTTAACAAGTCCGTTGTACAGATCAGCAGCTTTAGCTGCATCGAAACCATAGCTTGTCAAGTACTCGCCTGTCGGCAGCCAGTGGATACCGTAAATATTGACAGGGTCTCCGCTGAAGAATGTACCGAAGTTATAGGCGCTGCCATACACTTGACCTACTGATTTGTGGTTGAAGCCAGGCAACCAGTTGTCGTTATCGTAGTTGAACCAGTATTGTTCAACAGCTTTCAGTTCAGTCGTGAAGCCATAAATAGCGATGTCACGGGTAGCTTTATTGCCAGACGTCAGGCTCCACATGTATTCGCCGACCCAACCGAACAGGGACTCACCAGCGGCTTCTTGGTTGTTGCCGTTGTTGTTGTCGCCATATCCGCCTGCCCATGAATGGCCTTCATAGGGATCAAAGTTACGAAGGAATGGATATTGCGGATCTGTTTTCGACGGGTTGCCGTAATCGCGAATGAGATGCTCAACCATACCGCCGTAGTTGTCTTTGAAATCTTGATCATACGTTGCAAGCACGGCAGACGCGAAGACGTAATAACCATATGTGAAATGGTGATCCGTCAGACCAGTATTAGCACCGAATTCACTTGATTTGTAGTACATCGTACCCCAAGTTGGATCGTAGTACATGAAGTATTCAGGCTCGCCCTTGGTGTACGTGTACCAGTCCGTAAGAATCGTCCTTAACCTGCTAAGGAAGATGTTTTTGTAGCCTTGATCACCGATTTGGTCAGCAATCAATACGCCCATAGCTAGTGGGTGCAGTACTTTACCTTGCCAGTAAGCATCCCCCGACATGAAGTTTTTGGAAGTCGCTTCGTCCAAATAGCTTAATTGCTCGAGCAGGGCTTCCCGCGAATAAGACGGATCTCCAGGCTCGGTGAATTGAGGAACGATTCCGTTAAATCGGTCCGTTGTTGTGAACGAGTTGCCTTCATGAAGCTTCAGCGTTCCTCGAATGGACGGATATGTAAGCGCTGTTAGCGGTGAAGCGGTTTGCTTCCACTGATGCGGCATTAGCGCCATCAACGTTGTCGGCTCCATGTCGGCCCGTTTCTGGTCGATCTCGACATCGAAACGGGTCGTTACTTCAGAGGTGTTCTCATCAAAACTCGGAGTAACGGTAGTATTTTTGATGAATGCATAGGCGTGTTTATAAAAATAGTTCAAGTCAGTCGCTGCAGGAAGTGAAGCTAAAGAGAGGTAGTTTTGCCCGCTGCCCAGTCGGATCTTAACTTTGTTGCCGACTTTCATAAAGACAGAGCCTTGGGGGACGAATGCGCCATAATTGCGAGTAACTTTAGTTGCTTGTGGTGATCCGTCAACATTCGTTACCGTGAATCCGATATGGTCCGCCGTAATGGAGGAGCCTTCGTTCACAAGAACCGGGTTGCCATTGTCGTCGTAGAAGCTAGTCGTGACAGGGAAGTATAACTCCGGTGTTGTTGGATCACTGAATTCCGAATACAGGTAAGGCGAGCCTTTCACAAACGTTGTTTTCATTTTGTCAACGTCATTGTCGCTTAGCACGACGTTTGCGGACCAGTCGCCGTAACCGGAAATTTTGTTCTTTGCACGTGAGGCACTAATGTTGCCTGCGTTTAGGTAAACATCAGGCGCACCGTCAGCTGCTTGCGAATTTCCTGTCTCATTCACCCAACCAGCACCAGGGGTCAAAATACTAAGTCCAAGCGGGGAGTATTTGGATTTAAAAGGCAGCGTGATCAAGCTATCACTCAAGTTCTTGATGAGAACCGATTGCCACCAGTCGTTGGAAGGAATGGGAGCTTTCAAGTCGTCCGTTTTGTTGATTGGTGGACGCGGTTGCGGCATCGCGATATCGTTCGTCAAATAACTGCCTTGACCTACATCAACTGTCGAAGCGGTAGGCAATGTAGGAATGGTGTATGTAGGTTTAGGATCACCTGGTACGTAATCGTATACGGAGAAATTAAGCAGGGAGTAGCCGTAACTTGTCGTTCTGCTGATCCCTTTCATTCTCACATATCGACCGGTAGCATAGACTGGTGTGTCCATTAAGCCTTCATGTCCATTGATTTCGCGGTACACCGTTGTCCAGTTGGTTGCATCGTCAGATACTTGCAGATCATAGATGCGTCCTGCCGCATTTTCCCAAAACAATCGAATACGGCCAATGGTGTGCACGTCACCAAGATCGACATAAATCCACTCGTCGCTCGTGTGCTCCGACGACCATCTCGTCGTCAAGTTGCCGTCTACCGCGTTAGTCGCAGGCAGTGCGGGCTTATCTTTATCAGCTTTCTCGTAAGAAGAACTGACCACCGGTCGATTAAGGGCGACATCTTCCCCAAGAATAACAGGCAGGGGATTACTTCCACCCGTACCGTATACTTCAAACTCATACAGCGAGACTCCGTAACCGCCATTTCGCTCTAGAGACAGTAGACGGACGTAGCGTCCAGAACCGGATAGGGCAATCGTGTCATCACCGCCGTTACCTTTGGTATCCTCGTAGATGTCTTTCCAGTTCGTTTCATCGTCGGAAACTTGGATTTTGTACGATTTCGAGTAGGCATTTTCCCATCGAATGACAGCTTTGTCAATGGTGGCTTTGGAACCAAGATCCACATAAATCCATTGCGGTTCAGAGCTGAAGGTGCTGCCCCAACGGGAGTCCAGACTACCATCAACCGCCTTGTCGGGGGTCAATCCACCCTCAACCGACGAAGCGTAAGCGGCACCCTCGTAAGTCAGAATGTGTGAAGCTTCTGCTGATTTGGCTGCTGCGGGAACTGACAAGCCATTCCAAGAACCAAGCAGTACGGAAAGGGCTAGTGCTGAAGATGTCGTCTGGGTTAAAATCTTGCGGATTTTCTTTTCAGGTGAGCTCATTTCTCCAAATCTTCCCCTTTTTGCGCCCTCAATGGGCAAATTATTGTTTGGCATTTCTCGACAATCAGAATCACTTTTTCTCCTTTTTTTGTCAAATTTGATTCCAGCGCCATTATATCGCCTGTCGAATTCTGTTTACAATGAGCGTAAATAACTATTGTTCTTGGGTGATTAGGACGGAATGACTATACAAAGTGAGTTTGTTATTACCGTTTTTTAACAATTTTTAATTGAAGGGTGAGTACCTTAAATTTCTATTTTCTTCAACATGATCGCAGTGGAAAGGCTCTCGTACACGGCAGTTTGATATATCGATTTTAATAGGCCGAAATGCCTGAAAATGTAAGTGGTTATCTGAAATTTCTTAATAAAAAGTTAATATTTAGCGTGAAATAGAAATATTCAAAATTTTTTATTTTATCTGCAACATAATCATCGGAGGAAACGTTTGGATATTATGAACCATAAATAACCAACTTATAGGAGTGGACTTGCTCCGTAATTTTAAATAAAACGATTTGACACTTTGAGGAGATTGACGATGCAAAAATTAGTTAAGCTGCTTACGCTGCTTGCTGCAATCGCTGTTTTCACAATAACACTTGCAGATGTAGGTTTTGCTGCTACTGTGGCTAAAGACAAAAGTATCGTTTTGCAGAAGCGTGGTATTGCAACTGGTATTACGGAGAACCCGTACAGCGTGGCCGGTATTGACGATCCGGAGAAATTTAAGGAATTCTTCAACACATTTAAAAAACTCGTTGCTACTGACGAAAAAGAAAAGCTGGCTGATTATGTAATGTACCCGATGCATTTTTTTACATCTGGTCAAACAGACGAACCGATCAAAGATCGAGAAGCGTTCATTGCTAATTATGATCGGATATTTACTCAGCACATCAAAGATGTCATTCAACATCAAAAGTTGGAAGATTTGTTTGTAAATTATAAGGGAATCATGATTGGCAATGGTGAAGTGTGGTTCGGTGTGGATGCAGGCGGACGTGTTGGGATTTTAACGGTTAACCAAACCGTTTCGAATTAGTACATACATTGAATCAGTAGAAGGATTTTTTTAAAACCAGTAAAAGGAAGATTGGACAACATCCTGATCAATCATACTAGGATCAAATCCTTTTAAAGGGGATGTGTCCATGTATAAGAAACATTTAAAATTCAAGGTGATTGTAGCTTTCCTTCTTTTAACAACATTTATGAGTTGGCAGTCTTTAACCAATCATGTTAAACATGTTTCTCAGCCTGTAATGTCTATTTCCAAAGGGCCCAAACATGCCTATTTAACCTTTGATGATGGGCCGTCTGAGAATACAGAACGAATCTTACATATTTTACGCAAATATGGCATCCATGCAACATTTTTTGTGATCGGAGATTCATCTACCGAAGGAAGACGGTTATATCGACTTATTCATGCAGAAGGTCATGTCATTGGTAACCATACCTATACACATAATTATCAATCACTTTATGCATCTGTTCATGCTTTCTCCGAAGATACAGAGCGACTCGAAAGACTGTTGGAGCAGACGATCGGTGTAAGGTCGACCTTGCTCCGTTATCCGGGTGGATCCAATAATCAAGTTAGCCGACATTTCGGGGGCAGAGGAATCATGCCTCGTATTATTCATGAAATGAGCAGAGAGGGCTACAATTATATGGACTGGAACGTGAGCTCTACGGATGCAGCTAGGACTGTTCAGCCAAAGAATGAAATCATCGATGCCGTACTCAGTGCTTGTAAAAATAAGAAAGAAGCCATCATCTTAATGCATGATGTAAAAGTAAAAAGGACAACGGTTGAGGCTCTACCTATCATTATTGAAGGTTTACTTAAGCAAGGTTTTCAATTTAATGTGCTAGGTAAGGATTCATTTCATTATCATTTTGAGTAAAGCTTACTCATTCTTATGTTGATGTTCCGCAAGGTAACCTGGATGATCATAAGCACCACCCGGATCGATGTGTGTCACACCTTCCCAAATGTTCGGCACTTCAACCTGATCCGGATGTTCGAAAATAAGTAGCCCTGATGGCAGTCTTCTTTCGCCATAGCGGCTCGAAGGGTGGGTGATAAGATCACCACCAACTACCATTTCAGTGGAAGCGCCACCGTCTAGGAAACCGGCATTGATGCAGCCTTCATTCAGCAACAGATTTTGAACATCTTTTAGAGAGGCACCGATACTCTTCGTTTGACGACCGTCAATAACGACAATGACAATAACGCCATCTGCGCGTTGACCGATAGCTGTCCGCGGATTAAGTCCATCTCCCACGATGGGCAGTGCCTTTCCGTTTGCAATGATACGCGGATAGAAGGAAACGGCATCGGTCACATGCAGATCGATCAGTTCATCAATGGAGTATTTGCCGATGATCAATTTTCCAGTATTGTCAAAGGCGACAACTTGTTGAGGTACTGTTCCATCAACACTTGTATACAATATCTTGCCACCTGACATAATAACACCAATAGGAGCAAATCCGTTGCCGAGGCCCTGCGGGTCGTCGAAGCCCCCACCGTTGACACCAGCTAATGCTCCCGTACGGGTCACCATGGAACTGATCGTTTCACCTTGCCCCACAACACTAGGTACGACTACGCGTATAGCTCTCGGGTCGTAAACGTACATTTTTTTGCCAACCCAGCCATGCCCAGAAATATCTTCCACATCAATGACTTTGCCATCATGCTTCTTAATGGTGATGGCATTCAGATCTTGCTCCTCAATAGAGTTATTTTCATTCATTTGTATGACATCCTGAATCATTTCGTCTCGTTTCTTCACACCAACAAAAATCCAAGCCCAGTCACGATGCTGTGTGGCAATTACGGTATCCGCAAGAAACAGGCGGATATTCTTTCCAGGTGGTGTTAAGAAAAGAAAGCTGACTACCAGAAGTATGAATAAAGTAAAAATCAATAATGAACGTTTTAGCCAGCTTCCGCTTCTCCTATGCTCATGTTTGTAACTAATTCCGGCTAGTTTCATGTTTATGGATTCCTACTTTCTATAAGCAACTTAATAGATAGCATAAATGTACTGCAAGTATATAACGCTACCCTATCGGTAAGATGAAAATAAGATTAAAATTTGACGGATACGTTGGTGTAAATAGAGGCAATCTTGTCAAATAATTCATCATAAGCTCTCAAGTAAAGGGCTGCTGTTTATAAATCAAAAGAAACCTCCGCATCCACAAGGACGCGGAGGTTTTTGTGTATATCCATAATGTGACTTAGCAACCTTGGCGCACTTTAACTCGTCTATGAATTGTTCACCTTGAAGTTAACTAAGGTAGTACATAAAAAGTACACACCTGTCTAATAAAATTAAGTAGAGTATTTACGTAGGCGCTCTCTTGAGAACGAAAGCGGGGTTGTTGAATATGAATAAAAATGTCCTTTTAGTTGAGGATGATATACGAATGAGAGAGATCGTAGTAGATTATTTTTTGAAAGAAGATTTTCGAGTTATTGTAGCTGAAAGTGGTAGAGAAGCGATGGAGCTTTTTGAAATAGAAGCAATAAATTTGGTCTTATTAGACATTATGGTACCAGAGCTAGATGGTTGGTCGGTTTGTAAAAAGTTAAGAAAAATTTCGGACGTACCTATCATTATGGTAACTGCGCGAGCAGAGGAAGAGGACAAATTATTGGGATATGACCTTGGTGCAGATGACTATGTAACCAAGCCCTTTTGCCCAAGGGTATTGGTAGCCAAGGCCAAAACTCTTCTAAAAAGGGCGGAGGGCTCAATTGGGCAAACTGATGGTTTTATTGCATACAAAGGGATAGAAATTAATAGACTTTCCCGTACTGCCAAAATGGACAATCAAAAAATCGATCTTTCACCAAAGGAATACGAGCTGCTTGTCTATTTATTGGAGAACAAAGGGATTGTGTTAACGAGAGAAAGTATTATGAGCAGGGTTTGGGGCTACGACTTTATTGGTGATTTAAGGGCTGTTGATACCCATATTAAAAAACTTAGGCACAAACTTAAAGACAAATCAGTCTACATCTCCACTGTAGTAGGATCTGGCTATAAGTTCGAGGTAAATCGGTGATAAAACAAAGCGTTACTTTTAAACTATTTATCATTACGCTGTTATCTTTTTCTTTGTTCTTAGGCATCTTCATGGTAGGCCAGACACTATTTTATAAAAGCTTCTATACAAGAGATTACTATCTTTATGCATTTCTAGTTGCTTTATTATTTATTGCAGTGATGGCTTTACTTTTCTCCAAAATCATCACGAAGCCTTTCATTAAGATGAATCAAGTTGCTACCAAAATGGCAAATTTGGATTTTTCGGAAGAGGTTCCCGTGAAATCAATGGATGAATTTGGAAATATGGCGGTTAGTCTAAATCGTTTATCTAGAAATCTTGGTACAAGTCTCAATGAATTAAAGATTGCCAATGAACAGCTCCAACGTGAAATTGAAAAAGAAAAAGTGCTTGAAGTCATGCGCAAAGAGTTCATTGCCAGTGTCTCTCATGAACTCAAAACACCTCTGGGAATCATCAAGGGATATGCGGAAGGGGTTAAGGATCATGTAGCGGAGCATAAACGAGAGCATTACATTGATGTAATCCTGGATGAGATTGATAATATGAACGAATTGGTTCTGGATTTATTGGACTTAGCCGAGCTTGAATCTAAATCATACAAATTGGATCTGGAATTCTTTCCTATCATGGATCTTATTCACAATGTAAAAGATAGGCTTACTAACCCAATTAATGAGAAAAAGATCAAATTGAAGCTTGAAAATGAAGGAGAAAACCTTATGGTCTTTGGGGATTTAAGAAGACTGGAGCAGGTTGTAACCAACATTTTGAGTAATGCGATCAGACATACCTTTTTCGAAGGATTTATTCAAATACATGTACAACAAATGCAAGATTTAGTTTGTATCTATATAGAAAATACCGGAAAGCAAATTGGCGATGACGATCTTAAATTTATCTGGGAGCGATTCTACAGGGCTGAAAAATCTCGAGATCGAAAAACAGGGGGCACCGGACTCGGTTTATCCATCGTAAAGAACATACTTGAGATGCACGGAAGTAAGTTTGGTGTTGAAAATACAAAGCATGGTGTCCGGTTCTATTTCACTCTTTACATTCATTAGCGGGCAGAACATTGAAACGGAGAGCAGTTAATGGAAATTTGCTTCTATAACAATAAGGAGCTTGCAGCAAATGAAAAAGGCATTGTTTCTATAGATAGGGTGTATTACTTAGATTTGCATGAGTTTATAGGGGCGACATGGGAACAACTTCGGCAAATATATTTGGCATTGCCGGAATATATCACCAGTGAGCAGCCATGTCCTAGTTGGTATGGTGAAGAAGGGATATCGTCTAACTACTTATATGCTTTAATGGAGCCCTCAGGATTACAAATTGTTGGAGAATTAACATACGATCAATGGGAGAAATGGGAGAGCGTATTTCATACTCAACTATCCAGGTTATCACTTCCAGCATTAGAATATTGAAGTTGAAAATTTTGGAACAAGATAAATTATCTTCTGTTTGCTATAGTTAACAAAAGTGAAATTAATTTAAGGAGTAAAGTCATGGGAAAGGCGGTATTTATGAAATACAGAGTAAGGATGTTACTTGTAACGGTTAGTATCCTGCTTATAACTATTATAGTCACTGGTTGCGAAGAGCGAGATTTGATAAAAGGTATAGGGGCTTCTTTCCATTCAAAGATAAATGAGAAAGCGAGCATTTCGGAAAATACGACTCCACCCAATGTCGTTTCACCTGACAAATTCCTAGATCAAGATAAGAAAATGCTAAATACTTCAGAACATGAAGCTCCCAAGGAAATCATAGACATACATAAAATTATATTAGATGAATTACTGCAACACTTCCCAAAGTACGTGAAAGCTAACGAAACCGAGTACAGAACGATTTTAGATATGGATAAAATGAATGAGTATGGAACTTATTATTGGGATTACAAAAATCCAATTCCAAAGTATGTTATTTTGGTGGATCAAGAAAATTCCGAGGTAATGAAAGAAATTAGAAGAGATTTGGAAGAAGCCATGGGCGACTATGTTGAGTTTAAAAAATCTAAATACAGCCAACAAATGCTACGAAATGTGCAAGAGGAAATTGCGACAATGTTCCTGGCAAAGATTGATGGTGTCGGAGTTGACGTATGGAAAGAAAAAGTGGTCGTAAATGCATATTTAGATGAAACTGTTAAATCCGAATTAATCCATAAATATGGTGAAGATCTTGTGGAAGTACAGATGCAAACTACGAGCATTGGACTTGCTGGATATGTAATTGATAAAAAAGAAGATAAGATTCTTGTGGTTAACCCTCACAAACAGCAAAATGAAATACTATACCCAGCTACTTGGTTCTCCAATGCTCCATCTCATATTGCTATAGGAAATAAAGTCGAGGTTACGGTGGTTAACGGTGCACGAGATTTGATGATGCGATACCCTGACGTTGATGAAGCTTTGGAAGTGAAGGTCATTCAAACAAAGTTAAATGGTTCAGAATTGGCTAAATTTGAGAAAATCCGAGAGGACGTTTTCTCAAAAGTAAATGGTTCAATTGTTCCGGGCAATTAGCCTGGGTGGGGAGAAGGAATCCTTATTTATGTGATTGATATCAACATGAGTAGAAATATCACCTTTCTCGATGGCAGTAAAATATTTGTTTCTATCTGGTATCGTTTCTAAATGATTATTGTTCAGACAATTAGGACGACTAAGAAAATCAAAATAAGCGCAAAAACTATTGTCATCGCCAGATTATAATAGTCGAACTAAAAACGCGCACCGATTGAGTATCGATGCGCGCTGGCAGCATAGCTTATTTCATCTTTCTACTTGACAAGAGGATAACCAGATAACTGGCTAGACATCCAATGTTACCTACTTATTTTTATAAGCCTCATTGATTTCTTTTACAATTTTTTGTACGTTCGGGTCAGCTTTCGTTTTAGCGACAAACTCATCCCAAGCGGCAAGGGTCTCTTTGCCCATGATGATTTTAACTTTCATGTCTTGAATTTTTTTGATCAGATCAGGACCATTCGTTAAGAACGTTTGAGAAATGAGGCCGTTGCCAACGTTCGGCGTGCTGAAAGCAGCGCGGTCGTCAATAATCTTTTTGCTGCGCTCGTAAAAATCTTGCGGAATGCCGTTGTAGTAGGCACGTTGATACTTATCAAATTTTTGGAAGATTTGTGCCATGTTGTTCGATGTATCTGGGACGTTATCCGTTTTGGCTTGAGCAGTTGCAACTTTCATGCCGTCTTTCACTGTGTAGTGTGTGTCAGGCAGACCGTATAGGGAAAGATTTGAGATTTCCTCTCCATACCCTTGATCGAGCAGAGCCAGAATCCGCTTCATTTTCGCTTCCGGTACGGTCTTCGGAATGACGTACATGCCAAAGTTGCCTGTGTCCTGGCCGGCATATTTTTTCCCTTCTGGTGTTTTCAAATAAGTTAATGGGAAAGAGTCGGCTTTCGGGTCAATTTTCCGCATCGCATCGGTGTATAGCCATTGAGGGTTCAGTGCAGACCCTAATACGCCGGCTTTCCCACCCATATACTGCTCACGAGCTTGCGTCATTTTAATTACGGCAAAATCCGATGTCAGCACCTTGTCGTCATACGCCTTTTTCAACCATTCCAGTGCTTTGCGCTCGCTAGGTTCAAGGGCAATAAAGCCAAGCTGGTCGCCTACCATTTTAAAAGTACCGAAGGCACCGTTGAATGTATCTTCAACCCACGTGTAAAGGCCCATACCGTCAGCTTCGACTTGTCCGGTGAGTCCAACGGTGTCCGCTTTTCCGTTGCCGTCCGGATCTTTCTCAGTAAAAGCCTTCAGAACCTGATACATCTCATCCATCGTTTCAGGAACTTTCATGCCTAGCTTATCAAGCCAATCCTTACGAAGATGAACACCCCATGACCCTTCCACTGGGCGCGGCCGAGGGACACCGTAGTTCTTTCCTTTGATTTTTGCGTTATCCCATACAACGTTCGGCAGCGCACTCAAGGTCTTGTAGTCTTTGATATAGGGAGTAACATCCCAGAAGGCGCCGGATGTAGCAAGTTGGACAACCTGTGAATCAAAAATATTGGTAACTAGCGTCATATCGGCAAGATCGCCAGAGGCAAGCATAACTTTCGTTTTTTCATTAAAAGAATTTAAAGGGCTCCAAGTAATGTTGAGCTTGGTATTTGTTTTCTTCTCAATTTCCTGCAATATCGGGTTACTCGGGTCAACAGCCTGAGCGCCTTGCTGTATCGTATAGATGGAAACGTTCATAGGCTCGTTGGAAACAGCAGCTGAGCTAGTACTGCTAGGTCCTTCTGTCTTGGAATCCGTTCCGCAGGCGGTTAGCACTGTCGTCAGACTTAGCAAGGTGACGAGCGTCATTGCTGTGTTTTTATAAAATGTGTGATTGGTTGTTGGCATAGAAGATCCTCCCTTTGTGTATCATAGCTTATTTTTTGTAAAAAAACATGAGTCAGCTTTTTCGGTTCGAGTTGCAGTCATCCTTTGACGGAGCCAACCATCACCCCCTTAGCGAAATGCTTTTGCAAGAATGGATAGACGACGAGAATCGGCACTGTTGCAATGACGACAGCTGCCATTTTCAGTGTATCTGTTGGGATTTGGATCTCTCCAGCCATTTGGGTGGCGATTTCCCCGGATGCGGAGCTGGAGGAATCTATGAGCAGCATCTGCAGCACAATTTGCAGCGGACGCAGATCGGGTTTGGTGATATACAAAACGGCGGAGAAGAAGGTATTCCAATACGCGACTGCATAGAAAAGTCCGAATGCGGCAAGTGATGGCAGCGATAGAGGTAAAATGATGCGTAACCAGACGCCGAGATCGGTTGCGCCGTCGATTTTAGCCGCTTCCTCAAGCTCATCTGGGATACTGTCGAAGAAGCCCTTCATGAGAATGACGTACCATCCGCTGGTGAGTACCGGTAAAATGAGCGCCCAGACTGTATTAATTAAATGAAGCTCGCGGACAACGAGATACGGCGGGATGATCCCAGGATTAAACAGGGTCGTCATTAAAATCAGAATTAGCAGGACACGGCGGCCCAGCAATCGCTTTCGGGAAAGCGTGTAAGCGCCTGCAGAGGTGATGATGAGGCTTAACGCTGTTCCGACTATCGCCAGGAATGTACTCATGCCGGCTGCTTTCGTAAATACATTGTTGGAAAGTAGGTAGCGGTACGAATCGAGCGTCCATTTATCAGGAAATAGGACCATCGTTTTTTGCAAATATTCAATTGGCGACGTAAAGGATACAGCGGTAATGTAGTAAAAAGGGAAGAGCATGATCAGTGCAATGAGGATCAAAGCACCAAGGATACTGCCTTCAAACCATTTATCCGATAACGATTTTTGATACATGGACATAACCTCCTAATAGATGCCTTCCTCACCAAATTTCTTGGCAAGGCGATTCGTAATGACGACAAGTACGACACCGACAATGGATTTGAAGAGGCCTACGGCTGTACTGTAACTGAATTGAGCTTGCTGAATACCGCTTCGATAGACATACGTATCAAAGACATCCGCTACTTCGGAGACGGCACCGTTCATCATGAGATATACTTGCTCAAAGCCCACATCCATCATATGTCCGACTCGAAGAATAAGCAGAATGATAATGACGTTACGAATTGCAGGTAATGTCACATGCCAAATCTGGCGGATACGTCCGGCTCCATCTATTCTTGCGGCATCGAAAAGCTGCGTATCGACGGACGCGATAGCTGCGAGAAAGATAACCGTTCCCCACCCAACTTCCTTCCAGATGGATTGGATCGTTAAGAGCCCCCAAAACATTTCTGGACTCGTTAGAAAGTCGATTTTGTTCATACCGAACGTTTCAAGCAGTTTATTAATAAAACCGCTCGAAGTAGAGAGCATAAGATACGTAATACCTACGATGATGACCCACGACAAAAAGTGTGGTAAATAAATAATAGACTGAATAATCCGCTTGACCCACTCCAGTCGCACTTCATTAAGCATGATGGAAAGCAGAATAGGCAGCGGAAAGAAAAAGACTAAATTGAGCAGATTAATCGCTAGCGTGTTGCGGAGGAGTAAGAAGAAGCTATCCTCACTGAAGAAACGCTGGAAATGCTGAAAGCCGACCCATGGACTTTCCGTGAAACCAACAAAGGGAGTGTAATTCTTAAAAGCAATCAGAACTCCCCACATGGGTACGTATTTAAAAATAAGGAAGAAGAGTAGCATCGGCGATGCGATAAGATAGAGCATCCGATCTCGCTTGAGTGCATGCCATATCTGAGTCCATTTGGATTTCGATGGTTTGGCAGATCGGATCTGTGCACGCAAGGGGGCGACCGATGTGGTCGAAGTTTTCATGAGTTTCACCTGTCCTCTGAAGTTGAATTATCCTGCTTATGGATTCAACTGTAGGATAGCGGACAATTTCCGGCAATTAGACAGACATTCTTAGCAATTTCCTAGCATTGGACATTCATTCTAACGCTGTTTTTTACAGATAATGGTTTGTATGGGGGGTGCTTTTCTTATATGATGAAGGAACATTTAGTGAGAACAGTTCTGATCTGGCACGAGGGAGGAAACGTTTATGTGGCGGCAGACCTATAGGAAAAAAGGACTTTTGATTGCTATTCTCAGTGCTTGTATGCCCGCAGCCATCATTGGCGTTATGCTTTATATATTAGGCACACAGCAGATTGAAAAAGAGGCACAAAAGACTTATCGCAACCAAGTCGCCTATGCAACAGAACGGATCAATCAGAATCTCGTTCATTTAGAAACGATTATGGCTCAGTGGTCCTTCAATTTAAATCTAGGGAGTGCGTACTCCGAACTGGATATTTATAAAGATTATAAAAGCACACGATCCATTTATCAGGCTTTGACCTGGATTAAAGCTTCTGATCCTCTCATTGAGGAAGTCCACTTGTATTTGGACAAGCAGCAAGTCGTCATTAAAGAGAGCTCAGGCATCAATCCTATCAAGAACGAGCAGGAGCTGCATATATATCGCGGACTCGCTTCCTACCAACGGGATGTTTACTGGACCAAAAGTGATGTGTTACCCCTAGTCAATCCAGATAAATCGGCGCCATACGCACTGATTGTGCGCTTACCTGGAGGGCTTGTCGAAACGGAAGCTGCGTTGATCATTGAAGTTAGTGCGAAGCAGTTAAATAAACTTATTGCTGAACTGGATGTGGAAGGAGCAGGATCAACGATTCTGATGCAACAGGATGGCGATGTCATTTCATTGGGGGGGCATTCTATATCAAAACCGACCAATCTGGATAAAGAGTTGATAAAGTCGATCACTCACCATCAGAACTTAGATAAAACGTCTTCCATTGAATCGTGGAACAAAGATGCGTATTCGGTATCCTATGGAGGAATGAATCGAGTAGGCAATACGTGGACGTTTGCGGTAGCCACACCGCTATCCCAAATGACAAAGCCGGTACAGACACTGTCCAGGTTTATTATTTGGACGGGTTGTTTCGGGATTATACTAGCCCTTATCTTGTCCTGGTACTCATTCCGGCATATGTACAACCCCGTACGTAGACTTATGCAGCAGCTATTGCCAGGTCGTGTATCCACATCTTCGGATGAGTTTGTTACGATTGCAGACGAATGGAAAAATCTATCAAGGGAAAGTCAGATCCTTCAAGAACGTGTGGATCGTCAGCTGCCTTCCCTACGAGAGAGCTTTCTTTTGCAACTCATGCAAGGGCATTTGTCCTTTCTAAGTAAATCGGAGCTTGCAGGAAGGATGGAGCAGTTTGGGTGGGATGTACAAGAGAGGGAGTTTGCGGTTATCGCGGTAAAACTCCATGGACTTTACAGGTCAGAGGGCAAGTTTTCACCTGGAGATGAGCAGTTGGTCACATTCGCTGCTGTCAACATTACTCAGGAACTGGCGGAAGCGATGCATCTAGACGCAAATACGATTAACCTCCAAGATTTAACCTTGGGTCTCCTTGTTTGCAGAATGGAAAAGACCTTACAGTCAGAGGAAATGCGTGCCAATTTGTTTCATTTCGCCGAAGCACTTGCTTTAACACTAAACAATTTATTACATGTTGAAGTGACCGTGTGTGTTGGAGCAAGTACGCAAGAGCTGCATAAGCTGCCGCTTTATTTTGAAAATGCGCGCAATGCGTTGAATTATCGGACGCTTGGCGATGAACAGCAAGTGATGGATGTGAACGATATCTTGCCTGGTGGTCATGATGCGGTTGCATACCCGTTTGATGTAGAAGCAGCTATTCTTAAAGCTTTGCGGTCCGGCCAGGACCTTGAATTGGAAGAACTATTAAACGCCTTTCTTGCTCAATTGAAAGCGCGTACGACGAAGGAGCTAGACGTTCGCCAAGGATTGCTGCAACTCTTCGGTAATATGCAGAACACCATCATGCTTTCGGGATTTAGCTCGTTGGCATTTAACGATGGCATTGACATTTGGCGCCAAATGTCCGAGTTGAAAGAACCAGAAGCCATACTGCTGTGGATGAAAAAGCATATTGTGAAGCCTTACGTTAATCGACTGCACAGTACGCAGGATATGCAATTAAAGCAGTTGGTGGAAAATGTACTGGCTACGATTCATACGAATTATGCCAAGGATATTTCGTTGGAAGGCTGCGCTGATTTACATGGCACTTATGCCAAGAAGCTAAGTATCGGCTTTAAGCAGATAACAGGGCTAACCTTTATTGATTATGTGACGCAATATCGTTTGAATAAAGCGAAGCAGCTATTGCTGGAGACCGATGAGAAAATTAACGACATTGCGGGAAGTGTCGGTTATCAAGCGCCTTATTTTAACCGGCTATTTAAGAAGTATGAAGGGATAACGCCCGGGCAATATCGTGAACAAGCGGAACAAGATTCGTAAGTACGATGTGGGGGACTGCTTATGGATTACGACTTCTTTAACAGTTTAAGTCCAAAAATGTTGGATGTGGTGATCAGGGACTCTTCATTCTGGCAGAGCTCAAACTATAGGCTTGTGCGTGAAAGAACGCGGATGCATATACTTGGGTTGGTGACAGAGGGAGAAGGCAACTTTCGTCTGGAAGGTCACGTACAGCAAGAACTGCGTCAAGGAACGGTTTTTCAGGTATGGCCTGAAAATCATCTGGAAATCGTCACGAATCCTGATAAGCCGCTATGTTTTTATTCTGTTCACTATCAATATGGTCTCTTGCAATGGGATGGCATCAAAGCAGTTTGGCAAGTCGCAGAGGGGCCACTTCCGATGGGTGTCGTATTACCGGGGATAGGAAATCAAAGCATGGAGGATTGCTTCAAGCAGCTTTACCAGACTTGGCATCAAAAAGAAGCAGGATTCGAATGGGATACGCGTGTTGGATTCCTTAGCTTCATCAAGGAAGTCACGGCAGCGACATCTAGAAGACGCTCAGCGGAAGAGTCGGGAGCTGCGGCTTTGATCAGGGAAGCGATTGACTTCATGAAAATGCGTTATGGGGACGATCTTACAAGGGAATCGATGGCCAAGCAAGCCTCCTTATCTCCCTCCTATTTTTCTAGTTTATTTAAAAAGCACACGGGATACTCCCCCATTCAGTATCTGACTCGTATTCGGCTTGATAAAGCGAAGCAGCTTCTAAAAGAGAGCCGGATGCCGATTAAACAGGTGGCTGAGGAGGTTGGATTCCTTGATTCCTTTTATTTCACACGACTGTTTACCCGTGAAACGGGGCTGACACCAAGCCAATATCGTCATGCTTAGAGATCAACTAAAAATCCAGATTTACGATAGGATTCTGCATGTACCGCAGGTCCTTTTTCTTTTATTCTAATGTCATGAAGAATGAATCATGCAAAGGGGATGCAGCAGATGACAACGGTAACGCCAACGAATTCGAAACCGCGCATTATTGACGCTGACGTACACAACGCAATTGCAAAATCGCAGGATCTATTACCCTATTTACCAAAGGTATGGCATGATCAGTGGCTTGCGGTTGGACCTGGTTATGCAGGTGGTTGGTATTCACCGATTGGGGTCATGCGTAAGGATGCGAAGCAGCCTAACGGCGGGACGCCAGGAAGTGATCCGCATTTTATGCTGAAGCATCATTTCGAAAAATGGGGTATCGACTATGGGATACTTACAGGTTCGGGTGTTCTGGGGGTATCACTGAACCCGGATCCCGATTACGGAAATGCTGTGATGAGTGCTTACAATGACTGGCTGGTAGATCATTGGCTATCGGTGAGCCCGGTGTACAAAGGCTCGATTCTGATTAACCATGCGGATCCGCTCGCATCTGCGAAAGAAATTGATCGCATGGCGAAGAACAAGGATATGGTTCAAATCATTATGTGCAGTGGGTCCAGAATGCTGTACGGTCAAAGATTTTTCCATCCGATCTATGAAGCTGCTGAACGAAATGGCCTGCCCGTTGCCGTTCATCCTGGCACAGAAGGACGTGGTATTGCAGGTGCGCCGACACCATCGGGCTATCCGACGAAGTATATTGAGTGGCATAATATTTTGCCGACAAACTATATGGCGCATGTGAACAGCCTTGTTTGTGAAGGCGTTTTCGAGAAGTTCCCAGGGCTAAAATTTGTCGCCATTGAAGGGGGCATCGCTTGGGCACCTCACCTCATGTGGCGTATGGATAAAAATTATAAAGCGCTTCGCGACCAGGTACCTTGGCTTAAAAGACTGCCATCGGAGTATATTCGTCAGCACGTATATTTTACAACACAGCCAATCGAGGAACCGGATAAGCCTGATCAAATGAACCAAATTTTTGACATGGTGGGAGCTGATAACAACATCATGTTCTCATCGGATTATCCGCATTGGGATTTTGATAATCCGAAGGTTGTTTTGCAGCCTATTCGTAAAGAGTTGCGGCAGAAGATTTTATGCGAGAATGCAATGAACTTATATCGCTTGTTCGAGCGGCCCCAGTCAGCATTGCCAACTAGCATCGTAGGGGAGGCATAGACTATGGAGACGGCAAAGCAGAAAGAGAAAACCTTGTATCCTGTGTGCACCGTTGATGAAGTACCCGAAGGGGCCCGTAAAATTGTGGAAGTCAGAGGGATGGAGCTCGGGATTTTTCATATTGGGGAACGCTGGTATGCTTGGCGTAACGTGTGCCCGCACGCTGCGGCTCCAGTCTGCGAGGGAGTTGTTTGTGGAACGCGTATGCCATCTTTGGTGTACGAGTATGAGTATGGCAAGGATCGTGAAGTCTTACGCTGTCCATGGCATGGCTGGGAGTTTGATTTGTTGACTGGCAAGCATTTAGCAGAAGAAAATGGTGTAAAGCTGCGTGGATATGAGCTCGAAGTTATTGAAGATGCTGTGTTTGTAAGAATTTAAAAGTCGGTATAGTACGTTAAATGTTAACGTCCTAATATTACTATGCCAGGAAACGCTGTGAGAATGGATGTGCAATTGTCGGAAATTGCACATCTCCTTTATAGTAGGGGCAAGAGCGAGGGAAGGAGGAGGCTCAGCCAACAACTACTTTAACGAAAAGGAGAGAATTCATGTGAGCAGATTACTAAAAAAATGTAAGCGCTTTACTTGTAATTTCCATGCTTGCCGCACTTTTCCTGACTTTGCCGGCCAGACAGGTGCACGCTGCAGATGCGTATGACGATCTTCGAGCTAAGCGGAAGGACATGTTGACTGGAGGTACGTCGTACAGTACTTCGGACACCGATATTGCGGCCCAAATTACACTCATCACCTCGAAAGCTCAGTCTTATTGGGATACGATGACGACACCTCCAGTTACTTACGTATGGAGCGATCTGGCGAGCACTTCGGACTCTGCGCAAGTGACAAGCAACTATAATCGTCTATATGCGATGGCTCTAGCCTATTCAACGTATGGTTCAAGCTTATACAATGATGCTGCATTGCAGGTCTGGACTGGCTATATACGAACTGCTATAACGAAAGCAAGACGGTATACGATAACTGGTGGGATTGGGAAGGGGATTCCTCCGGTACCAGCGCGGTAACGGTTGCGTTTGACTCGACCGGGTATTTATACACCTACTATGGTGCGACCAAAACGAATCTGCAGACGTACATGGCGAATACGTGGTACACGTTCAAAATTGTTGCCCGGCCTGCAGGCGATACATTTGATTTATATATCAACGGTACTCAGGTCGTATCTAACCAGAGCTTCAGGAATGCTGTGGCAGGTGTGAGCGAAGTCTATTTGAATTCGCCGATTGCGTTGACGGGCACATTTTACTATGACGAGATCAAGGTTTATTAAGAAGAAGGAGTGCCCTAACATGGAGAGGCTACTTAACATTAGCTATTCCGATCATTTTACTGAATATAGAAAAATGGATTGGTTTATCCCGCTAAAACCGAGGAAACAAATTGCTCTTTTGTTCATTCACGGCGGGGGCTGGCATAAAGGCAATAAAGAGCAATGGCACGACGTTTGTGCCCATTTTGCAGGAGAAGGTTATATCTGTGCTACAGCAAACTACAGACTTGTACCGCAATTCAGGTTTCCGGCTCAGATTGAGGATGTGAGACTGGCCATGCAGCATATGAAGCGTGCAAGTGAGAGGTTTGGCTTTGATGCAGAAAGAATCGTCGTAGTGGGTTCTTCGGCTGGAGGACACCTTGCGAGCCTACTGGGAACGATTCAGGATGATGATTCGCTGGGTGTGGTGGATGAACTGCATGACCGACATACCTTGCCTTATGCTGTGATAGGATATTGCCCGGTAGTTACCATGTTTGACAGAAGAGAAACCATTGAGAATTTACTAGGCTTTCCGCTTGGGGCCAACGATGAGCTATACCAACTGGCTTCGCCTGTGCACCGATTGGTTGGAAACGAGCCCCCTTTTCTGCTTTTGCATGGTGATGAGGATAGTATTGTGCCGTTAGATCAAGTAACAAACTTCCATGAGCAAGTAATAAAGTATTGTGGTCGTTCCATTCTTGTTGTGTTGCCTGGTATTGACCATGGATTTGGTTATGGTGTGGACACGGAAGCTCAGAAAAAATCGATTGAGGCAATTGAACGTTTTTTGAGCACTCCTAGATGAAAGAAGACCGTTTACAGCCGGAGTTAGGCTATATACGGTCTTTCTCTTTTTTTACTAACTTCAATTTTTTGCGCTGAAAGGTTTCCAAACCGTAATGCAAAAATGCAAAGCCATGAAAATATCGAAGATTTACATCCTTTTCGGCAACTCGCTATGATAGGGCTATCCGATCGGGGAGTGACCAACGAATGATAAAAAGAAATAAGGAGATAGTGGGGATGAAGCTGGTCTTCCGTACGATCATCCGGGATCGCGTGCTATATATCATGATGATTCCCGGGCTGCTGTTTTATTTGATATTCAAGTATGTGCCAATGTATGGATTGTTAATGGCTTTCCAAAACTACTCTATCTCTAAAGGGGTATGGGGAAGCAAGTGGGTGGGGTTTGAGCATTTTCAGGCGTTCTTCGATTCCCCGGATGCAGCGGTACTCATTCGGAATACACTCGTTTTGAATGCGCTGGAGCTGCTGGTCGTCTTTCCGGCACCTATCCTGCTGGCGGTTCTGTTCCATGAGCTGCGCTTCGCCCTATTTAAGAGGCTGGCACAGACGATAAGCTATTTGCCGCATTTTATTTCTACTGTCGTCATCTGCGGAATTATCGTCAACTTCTTGTCGCCATCGACTGGCATCGTTAATCATCTGCTTCAGGCGCTCGGAATCAAGCCGATTATGTTTCTCGGGGAATCGCAATGGTTCCGTCCGATCTATATCGCTTCCGAGTTGTGGCAGAAGGCCGGCTGGGACACCATTATTTATTTGGCGGCTATCGCTGGGGTAAATCCTACTCTGTACGAAGCGGCCAAGATAGACGGAGCCAACCGCTGGCAGCAAGTTCGTCATGTGACGCTTGTCGGAATGATTCCGGTCATGATTATTTTGTTCATTATTAAAATCGGTCACATTCTCGAACTGGGCGTTCAGAAAATTATTCTGCTCTACAATCCTCTCGTCTACGATAAAGCAGATGTCATCAGCACTTTTGTGTACCGAAGAGGGCTGCTAGACGCCGATTACAGTTTCGCTTCGGCAGTCAGCCTGTTCCAATCAGTCATTGGGCTCATTCTGGTGGTTGCTTTTAACCGGCTGGCCCGGAAATATTCGGAGACAAGCTTATGGTAGCGGAGGGATGAACCAATGAGAATGAAGTCGAGCTTTGGCTCTAAACTTTTTGATGTATGTAATGTGCTGTTAATGATCGGATTAATGATGCTGATGATATACCCGTTTCTCTACGTGTTCTCGGCTTCCATCAGCAATCCAAGTCTAGTGGTCAAAGGGGAAGTTATCATGTTCCCTAAGCAAATCACGCTGGAAGCGTATCGGCTCGTCGCTAAGGATCCCTATATCTGGATCAGCTACTACAACACGATTAAATATACGGTTCTGCAGACGGTGCTTACACTAATCTTCACGGCCATGCTAGCCTATCCGCTAGCTAAAAAGAGGCTGCTCGGCCGACGCACGATCATGCTGCTGATCGCCTTCACGATGCTGTTCAACGGAGGACTCATCCCAACGTTTCTTGTCGTAAAGCAGCTCGGTCTGATCAATACGACGTGGGCTTTGATTATTCCATCCTTAATCAGTACCTGGTACTTATTTCTGATGCGAACGTTCTTCGAGGGAATTCCAGATGAGCTGGAGGATGCGGCTACCATTGATGGCTGCAGTGCGTTGGGTGTATTGTTCCGGGTAGTGCTTCCTTTATCAGCGCCAATTATGGCGACTGTAGCGTTATTCACGGCAGTCGGCCAGTGGAACTCGTTCTTCGAAGCACTTATCTATTTGTCTGATAAACAAATGTATCCCTTGCAGATTCATCTACGCAATATCGTCATTTCTAGTTCCGCAGCTTCGCAGGTGTCAGGCAATCAGGACGCCGATGTGTACATTCTGGAGACAGTGAAGTACTCCACGATCATCTTTGCGACGCTGCCAATTTTACTTGTGTATCCTTTTATCCAGAAATATTTCGTACAAGGAAGCATGATTGGCGGCATTAAAGGGTAGAAACTACTGAAGCGGGGCTTGATTTAGCATATAATCGATTATGGGAGGTCTATGTAAAAATGGGCAAAGCATTTAAATGGCTGGCCGGCTTAACTGCCGTTGCCGCAACGGTAACACTGATCGCAGGTTGTTCAGATAAAAAAGAAGCGACACCTAAGAATGAAACTGCAGCGCCTCCAAGTGCACAGAGCAATCCCCGGACAGGGGGACTGAATTTGCCGCTAAGCAGCACGCCGGTGACGTACAAATTCCTGATCCGCGAGGTGGCGGATATTCCCGTCAAGAATGACTGGCTCGTTCTGAAGGAGTTAGCTAAGAAAACGAACGTTAATATCCAGTTCGAACCTGTTCCATCGACTGGCTATGATGAGAAGAAGAAACTGCTTATCGCGACCAATAACGTGCCCGACTTTTCCTTGGTGAACGAGACGGATGCGCTTAAAGCAGGTCCTGATAAAGTGTTTCTAAATCTAAAGCCGTATATCGACAAAGGGTTGATGCCCAATGTGAAGAAGCTGATGTCCGAAATTCCGGACATTACGGCTGTGACGACGGCAGGGGACGGCGGCATTTATTCGCTGCCAGGATTGAGTGAGCCGAATTGGCTGAGCTACTCCTGGATGGTGCGCGACGATATTATGAAGGAGCTTGGCCTGCAAGCGCCGAAGGATACGGACGACCTGTATCGCATGCTGAAGGCGATGAAGGAGAAATATCCGAAATCATTCCCACTTATTACACAGAATGCTACGGCCGCCGGCTCTAACGTTCCAAGCTTGTTTAATGTGTTTACGACCATGTTTACAGAAACGACGTCTGCGCTGGGATATAATCCTTTTAATAAGAAATATGAATTTGCACCAAGCCATCCTCAGTACAAAAGCATGCTGACGTACTTGAACAAGCTGTATACGGAAGGGCTGCTCGACCAGGAATTTGCCATCATGAAAACGCAGAACTGGGAGCAACGGGTGCAGTCAGGCACTTCCTTCATGACCTATTACAACAAAGGCCGCATAGATATCTTTACCGACGCAGCTGTGAAGGCTGATCCGAACGCGAAGTACAATATGATTGGCATGACGCCTGTGGCGGCACCTGGAATGAGACCATTCCAACTTATCAAAGCGAAAGTGAATGCTCCCGTATCTGTCGCGCTATCCGCTAATATTAAAAATCCGGAAATTGCAGTACAGTTCTTCGATTATCTCTACAGTGATGAAGGATCGGATATTTACATGCTGGGTGCAGAGGGCGTTACTTACGAGAAGGTTAATGGTAAAGCAAAGTACATGCCAGCGTTAGGCACGATTCCAACGGCCATCCAATCCAAATTGAAAACGGAATTTGGCGTTCGCTATAACAACTTCCCGATGATGAACTATGTGAACAAAGGCAGAGATGCTGAGCCTCCGATGACGAAGAAGCTGCAGGAGCTCGAAGTAATGAACGCCAAGTCGGCGATTGACCCTGCTCCTTCTGTTGTTGCGACAGAAGCCGAACTAAGCCTTGAGAAGTCGAAGCTTCCGAGCCTCGAGAAGTATATTGAGCAGAAGCTGACTGAGTTCGTTATGGGGAAAACGCCAATTACGGACGCCGCTTTGACCGATTTTATCGCTCAGTGTAAAAAGCTCGGAAGCGATGATCTGATCAAGATGTATAACGAGCAGCTGCAAAGAGCATTGAAGAAATAGGCACTTTATTCAAACTGTGTCTAGGAATGAAAGGAACCCGGAACATGTGGAAAAAGAGAAAAGGCCGGATATTCTGGAAATATTTCTCGAGCTACATCATTTTGATCTTATTGCCTGCCATTTCCGCGTGTTTCCTGATCTATACGTACATGGTAAGCATGATGGACAGTGAGGTCGAGAAGTCGGACCTCCTTATGCTGCAAAGCTTCTCGCAGAGCACGGACAAAATGCTGTTCAATCTGCGAGAAGATATGGTTCAGATGGCAGGCTCCTACTTCGTCAGCAAGTTCAGCGAATACGGAGCAAGTCCGCTATCAGTTGACCAGGTGGAGCGGGTGGATACGATCAAAGAAATCTACCGGGAGCTGGCTACAATCGAGAACGCCTATCAGCTCAGCCATGCCTTTCTATATTTCCCGGAACAACAGCTTGTCATTGATAAGAACGGCGTGTCTCCTAAGGACACGTTTTTCACTTATCGTCATGTGTACAAGGGGTTGTCCGCAGCGGAGCTGGCAAAGTTGTTCACCGGCAAACACCGGATGACGTTCACCCCTAAGCTGAATATTCAGCGGTATGATATTTTGAATAGAGAGGTGGCGGCCTCTAATTCGGCGGTCAGCCTGCTGATGAGCTATCCGATGGCCTCCGACACACCGGAGGTGTATCTGGTTGCGGATCTTCAAGGACAGTCACTGCAGTCCGACATTACAATGGAGGCTGATTTCGGCAAAGAAACGGCTATTCTTGACGTGGCCAATCATTCCGTTATCGCGATGACGCCTGGCTATTCGGAGCAAAGTGTCCTGCAGGTAGAGAGTCTGGTCACTGCCAACGGACGCGGCTCTGGCATTGTAGAACTGGACGGAATAAAGGTTCATGTCTCTTATGTTAGTTCGCGGTTGAACAATTGGTACTACGTCACGCTAACGGAGTTGGCCGAGCTGCGAAAGTCCGCGAATCTGATGCGGACCGCCTCGATCTGGTTTTTGCTTGGCTTCACGGTGATCGGGCTGGTGGTCTCAGGGTTCTTAAGCCGCCGGATGGCGTCGCCTATTTACCGCATTAAATCAAAGTTCGAGCTCATGCCCGAATACAAGCAGGACGCACTGGATGGAGCTCAAGACGAGCTGCATATGATCTCGAAATGGTCTAATCATCTACTGAATCGTAGTAGTGAAATGGAGGTCACGCTGCGGGCTGTGGAACCGATTATTCATGAGCATTTTGTCGGCAAGATTGTAACCGGGGAGTGGCGTAATCCATACCTCGTTCAGCAGTACGCAAAAGAGATTGGCTTTAATCTTTATGAAAACGCACCTAAATGCGTGCTGATCATCGAGCTACTCTATGATGTAAACACGCATCGGACGACGAGCGTCAGCGAGAAGACGCTGCATAGCACGGAGCTGCGCAGCAAAATTGAAGCCGCTTTACCGGGGCGAATCTGGTTCACGCAGCCGACGGAATCCCAACTTGTTTGCGTTATTCGGCTGATGCCGGAAGGGGGAAGCGGCTCAGAGGAAGCGCTGCTCATCCAGGAGATCTTGCAGCCGTTCGCTGTCTATTTCCGCAGCGTCATCTCGGTTGGGGCTATTGCGCTTCAGCCTCAGCAGTTGTACGAATCGTACTGCCAAGCGGCAGACCTGTTAGAGAACAAGCCAGTATCTCAGCTGGAGCATATCTTGACGGGCGAAGGCTTGAAGCACGAACGCAGCTCTTTTGACGGCTGTCTGACCCAGCAAGAGCTAAGCCGGATTACGAATCTGGTCAAGACCATGGATCGCCCTGGTCTTATCCGTTATTGCTGTGAGCTTCTGGACGACAGCGTCCAGAAGCTGTATACGCTGAAGGAGACGAAGGAGCTCGCTCGGGATATGCTGAACGCTTTTATCCGGGAAGGAAGCATGGCGACTGGCGTCGAGGTCAATTTGGAGACGTATCCTGCTCTCCTTGAGCAGTTGTCCATGTGTGTGGAACTGGAAGAGTTCAAGCTTGTCTTCTCGGAAGCTTGCGGGACAATGTTAGCTGAAGCGGAGAGCAAGGAAGAACGTTCGATGTTACTGGAACAGGTAACATCGTATATTCAGGAGCACTACGCGGAGAATCTCGGGCTCGAGCAGTTCGCGCGTCAACTCGGCATGTCCATGGGCCATTTTAGCCGCATCTTCAAGGATTATACGTCGGAGAAGTTCGTCGATTTTGTCGCCAGGGTTAGGCTGAATAAAGCGAAAGAGCTCCTGAAGGAAACCGAGTTGAACATGGAGGAGGTTGCAGGGCGAGTCGGGTTTATTTCCGCAACTTCGTTTATTACGACGTTCAAGAAGTACGAAGGTATTACGCCGGGGAAATTCCGAATGCTTGATTAGCTGGTAAGCGTAGATGGCGAAGAGGCGTGCAGGAAGGCAGTTATCATAAATGAAATAAGTTGATATGAGGTGAAAGGCTATGCCAGTACAATATAATATTAGTTATTGCACAGAGATGCCGGAGACTCGTGTGTTGGATTTATTCTTGCCCGAGGAGAATAAGAATGGCGCCGCAATATTGTTCATTCATGGCGGCGGATGGGCCAAAGGAGACAAGCAGCAATTCCACGATGTTGCTGCTTGGTTCGCGGAGCACGGTTTCGTATGTGCGTCGATGAAGTATCGGCTAAGCACAGAGAAGCCGTATCCCGCCGCCTTGGAGGACGCGAGGTTGGCGATGCAGTATATGCGCGTCCGCGCAGACGAATTAGGATTCAATCCGGCGAAAATCGGGTCAGCCGGATCATCTGCTGGCGGCTACTTGGCCGCCATGCTGGCACTGATCCACCCGGACGACGGGCTCGGAAGAACGGCTGAGCTGGTTATGACGGATACGCGTCCGAACGCGGTAGCCCTATACTGTCCTGTGACGACGCTGCATGTCGAGAAAGAGTTCGTTTTGAAGTTTATGGATGTCCCCGAATCGGAAGCTCCTGAGCGGTATCGCGAAGGTTCGCCGATTGATCGGATATCGGGAGGGGAGCCGTCATTCATCATCCTGAATGGTGATGAAGATAATACGACGCCTCTGGAGGAAGTGCGCGCTTTTGCCGAGAAGCTGATTGAGGCGGGCTCACGTGCTGAGGTAGTCGCTCTGCCTGGCGTGAAGCACGGCTTCAGCTATGGGATTACGTCGGATGCACAGCAGCAGTCCATAAAGTCGATTCTAGCTTTCCTTCAAAATGAATTTACTTTAGGCTGAAGGATGGGGGCCGTTGGTTGCTAAACCTGAGTGGAGCGGTTAGTTGTAATCGTCTCCCAGTAACCACCGGCCACGCCCTACAGTAGCCATCTTTACCTATACCTAATCCAATACCCCTCACCTTCCAGCGTTTACTTACCTCCTTTTGAGCCAATCGGCCCTTTGTGAAACCAACCAACTCTTTGCAGTCATTGGCGTGAATCGCCGGATTATTTTATTTTTGAAAGGTTTTGCAAATTTGCGTGAAATCCGTTGCTGTAACGATTGCAAGAAAACAATGCCGCGAAAAAGTCGAAGATTTACATAAGATTCTTGCTATCGCTAAGATGAGGCTAATCGGGTAAGCACTGCCGCTTCAGCCAGCTTGGGGATGGATAACGAGCCTGCTAGTGAAACGAGGGTTAAAGATGCCACAAGTACTGGAGGTTTACAACGCTGCGAGCCCGCCATCTGGTCCGAACGGTAGCATGATCGTGCATACAGGATTGTACGGAGGAGTGGCTCAAACCATCACAGTGGCCAAAACGGACTTTCACCTGTACCTGTTCATAGGGCAGTCGAATATGTCCGGCCGGGCACCGGTGGAATCACAGGATTTGCCGGCTGTCAGCCGAGCGTATTTATTTAACGGCCTGAATCAGTGGGAGGAGGCGAAGCCTGGCCTTGTAACCAATCGTACTTCCATAACAGCGACACAAGGGTTTAACCGGTATTCGTCTGTTGAAGAGAGCACGAAAGTGAACGGCTTGAACGCCGCCAGTGAATTTGCCAAGGCGATTACGCTGAGCAACTCGCAAATGAGGGTTGGCATTATTTCCAACACCAGAGGCGGGACGAGTATTGCAGAATGGCAAAAAGGAGCCGGAACGGGACTGTACGAGGAAGCGCTGAGAAGGACAAAAGAAGCGATGAAGACGGGAACGTTGAAAGGAATTATCTGGCATCAGGGGGAATCGGATCAGTCAAAAGCAAATACCACCTATATGAGCAGCCTGAAGCAGATGGTCGGTGATTTGAGAGCAGATTTGGGCAGTCCTTCCGTTCCTTTCGTTGCAGGCCAACTGCTGCCGACCAAAAGTGCTGACTTTAACCAGATGATTACGACGATTCCGCAGTCCATTGCTAATTCGTATTGGGTTTCCAATGCGGGCACGGTTTCAATCGGTGACGGATCGCACTTTAATGCATCTAGCCAAAGGCTGCTCGGCCAGCGGAATGCGGATGAAATTTTGAATCCTTAGCAAAAGGTTATGGGTCTACGCTATTTTGGGTTGGTAGATCGAACAATAATCCAGATTTCTGAAACGATCCTGCATGTATATGGCAACCAAACGCCTTTATAGTTATAGAAGATATTCATGTGATGATGTAAAAAAATGATGGTGAAGTCCTCTTTTTTCATAGAAAGGGGGCTTTTCAAATAGGAGAGTGCATGATGAATTTGTATAAAGCGATACATATTGAAGGCAATCAGGATATAGAGGTTCCTATCGGCAAGCGTATTCCATTCGGGTGGAAGGCTGTTGCAATAGGAGCAACCCCAGAATCGTATGTAACTATGTGTCCTTTCAAATTGGAGGGAATTCAGGCCACTTTGTTAAGGATTACAGTGGCGTTAGATGTGCGCGAAGAAGTTCGTGTCGAGGTTATATCCACAGTAACAAAAGTAAAGCTTGGCGAGTTGGATATACGCTATGCGTCTGTTTTTCAGCCGTATCAGCTGTTGCTTAGCATTGCGCAGGTAGAGCTTCTCACACAGGAGGGGGCATTCATGCGCCTAAGTCAAGGAAGTTCCCCACTTTGGATATTTATAGATGGACCTCCTGATGCTCCGCTTCTTCAGCCACATCTACGGATCTCATCCGAATATGAAGTTGGTGTAGATCCCTGGAAAGCCATGTCTGACTCACTAGCATCCCTATCCTCCTTGCAACCTTTTGGCTGGTTGGAAGGTTGTGTACTAGACGGACTGCTGGATCTGGAGAAAACAAGAGGTGGAGGTCGCTTCCGAAAAGCAGCGGAGAATCACCTGCACATGTTCTTCGATGAACAAGGGGTTCTTCACTACGAGAATCCACGCAGTGAGCCCGTTGACGGGCGTATTTATGGTATTGAAGGCACATTGCCATTTGCCGCCTTGGCTCAGCTCTACCCACAGCATCCAGCGATTGAACAAGCAATTCATTTCTGGTTATCAAAAGCCTGCGAAAATGGCACAATTCTAGATGGCTCCACACTGTCTGCGGAGGGCAGCTATACGATTGCCTATCCGATGGCGATCATGGCCAACCTCTATCACCGGGAGGATTTAGCCATATTGGCCATCCAACAATTGCTGGTTCGCAAGCAGCAACTTACAGTTGGAGAGGAACTCTATTTGCGCCAACATGAGGATGGTAGCCGAAGCTTTCGGAATTGGTCGAGGGCATACGCGTGGTATATGCTCGGTCTGGCTCGGACAATAAGGGAGTTCTCTCATTTTCTCTCATTGCCGGAGACACAATTGAAGTCTGTGAGAGAACTCGAACTGGAACTTGTAAGAGTAGCGAAATTGGCCATGCATTATCAATCGAATGAAGGATTATGGTATGTATTTGTAGATGAACCGCATACGGGGATTGACACATCAGGGTCAGCTGCCATCGCGACAGCTTTGGCAATCGGCGCGCAGCTTGGAATACTTGACGAGAAGGCTATGAAAGCAAGTACTCTGGTAAGGAGTGCACTCTCTTCTTATTTTACACCGGAAGGCATTTTGCATGGCTCAGCTCAGAATAATAAAGGTGGGGAGGAACTTCAACGATCCGGTTATCGTGTGATGTCCCAAATGGCCACTGGTTTGGCAGCGCAGCTAGAAGCGGCAATAGACCGAACCTCTATGAAGAATAGCGTTACCTCTAGTACAACGACATGAATGTACCTACAAAGAATGCAATTTGAAGAGTTGCATCAATTTGTTGCAACTTTATGAAACTCAGTTGAAGCCGTCTGTACAAATTTTACAAACTCCCTCATGGCGACCAATCGGCGCTAGTGGTGCTCGAATCGTAGTATCATTATTACATGAGTTAATGAAACGCGGGGGTCGTTACGGACTAGCATTTCCGGACGGCAATTAAGTCACTTACTTGGCGTAATCCAAATCCTTATGATAGCGAAGCGCTCTATCAATTAGGCGTAGCGCTTAAAGAGCAGGGACGTAAAGAAGAAGCATTCGCTGCACTATACAAATCAACATGGTCCGCGAATTGGCAAGATGCCGGCTACTTCACACTTGCACAAATTGCATGTGAAAAGGGGAGTTATTCCGAGGCGTTAGAGTTGGTTGAACGTTCTCAGGTTCGCAATTCCCGTAATTACAAAGCACGCCACTTGAAAGCTGCACTTCTTCGGAAACTAGGGCAGTTGCAGGAAGCACTAGTCTTCTCACAGGAGACACTTGCTGTGGATATTGCTGATTTTGGGTCAGCTAACGAACGATACCTTACACTATCGAGCCAAGGTGAGCAAGTACTTGCTGCTGAAGCAAAGACTGAGCTTATGAGACTCATGCGTGGAGATGCTCACAATTATTTGAACTTGGCCTCCGATTATGCGAATTGCGGATTGTTCGAGGAAGCAATTGAATTGCTTGGACGTATTGTGCAAGATGTAACAGAAATGTATCCTATGGTTCATTATACGCTTAGTTTCTTACATGAAAATGCAGGGAATTCGAACATGGCTGAACGCCACAGAAAATTAGGAAACGTGGCAGCATCAGATTACTGCTTTCCCAATAATTTATTTGATTTGCAAGTTCTGACTAGCGTTATTTCCGCCGACGCTACGGATGATAAAGCACATTATTACCTTGGCAATTGGTATTATGATAAAAAAAGGCACGAAGATGCAATCAAACATTGGGAAGCCTCACGTTCTATTCGCGATGATTTCGCGACGGTACATAGGAATCTGTCTCTCGCGTATTTCAACAAACGAGGGGATTCAGCAGCGGCACTTATCTCCATGGAGAAAGCTTTTGCTTGCAGGCAAGACGATGCACGTGTTTTCTATGAACTGGATCAATTGTATAAAAAGCTTAGTTACACCGCAGCTACTCGATACGCTAAGCTAGAGGAACATCAAGATTTAGTGAACAAACGCGACGATCTATACGTAGAGTATGTTACTCTCTTGAATGCGCAAGGTTTTCACGACAAAGCTGTTCAAGCTATTCAAGCACGCAACTTCCATCCTTGGGAAGGTGGCGAGGGTAAAGTAACGGGTCAGCATGTATTTGCTAATGTCGAGCTGGCGAAGGCTGCATTAGCTGAAAGTCACTTTGAAACGGCAGTATCTTTTTTGCATGAAGCACTTATTTATCCAGATAATCTAGGAGAAGGTAAGCTGTCTGGTGCGCAAGAAAATAATGTGTACTATTATCTTGGACTCGCTCATGATGGTTTAAAGCAATCGAAGCAAGCACAGGAATGTTTCGGAATCGCTTCACAGGGGCTAGAGGAGCCAGCTAGTGCCATGTATTATAACGACCAACCGCCTGATATGATCTTCTATCAAGGCATGGCATGGCTAGCTTTGGGCAACGAGAAGGAAGCGAAGCGTCGTTTTAATAAGTTGATTGATTACGCTGAGAAACACCTGTTCGACGAAGTGAAGTTCGACTATTTCGCAGTTTCCTTGCCAGACTTCCTTGTGTTCGAGGACAATTTGAATGTACGCAATGAAGTTCACTGTCTCTATATGATGGGACTGGGTCACCTCGGTCTGGGTAACATGGAAATAGCAAGGGAACAGTTTGAAAACACACTAGTTTTGGAAGCGAATCATTCAGGCGCGCGTATTCATTTGCGCATGTGTATGTAATGAATGAGGCCGCGGTTAGCATTACAAAGGGATATTATAAAGGCTTCTTATCCATTACAATCGAAAATGATCAAATTCGTATAGAGCTGGTACCGGACCTTGGTGCAAAATTAGTTTCTATTATATACAAGCCTTCCTGTAAGGAATGGTTAATTGATTCAGGTAAAAGATCTTTAAGACAACCAGAATATGGATCTACTTTTGGAGAGTGGGATATGAGCGGTTGGGACGAATGTTTTCCGACGATTAATGCTTGCTCTTGGGAGTTGGATAAGGTTGTGAACCTGCCCGACCATGGCGAAATTTGGGCACTTCCCTGGACTTATAGGATTGAAGAGAATGAGGTTATTTGTACGGTAGAAAGTCCATTGCTATCCTGTCAGTTCACAAGAAGCATCTCCTTTCAATCAGCGAATAGTGTAAGAATGAATTACCGTGTTGATAATAAGAATCACCATCCGATGCCCTTTTTGTGGGTACCTCACCCTCAATTTGCTGTCATGGAACCGACACGTATTCTTCTCCCAGAACAGATGGAGGAAATGCTTTGTGTATACGAAGGTCATAGGCTAAAGAATGGGGAAACGTATACCAGGGATGATGTGTCTTCAATTCTTCCTACGGTTACAGAAGATGGGAAAAAGTTTTATTATGAAGGGCAAGTACCTGTAAGTTGGTCTGGCTTATACGGTCAGGAAAGTGAAAACTTCCTGATCGTATCTGTCCCAAAAGACAAGGTTCCTTTTGTAGGGATTTGGATAGATGAAGGAATGTTCAATGACCGAGTTACATGTGCTCTGGAACCTAGTATTGGTTATTATGATTCACTTGATATGGCCATAAAGAATGGGACTGCACAAATGATATCAGCAAATGCATCTTTTGAATGGTACTTAGACCTATCCATAGGTGCTGGAGATTGGAGTTCTGTTGCTAACAAGTTACAAGATTGAAGTCAAGTTGTGTATGTGTCATTTGTAACGTAACTTTTCAAAGGATTTCGTAACTTTAGCAACGATACATGGTTTCTTTTTCAAACTATAATAAATGGAAAGTGATTTAGGAGGATGTCTGCATGACACACTATCGGATTGACGCACGCGATGATAAGAAGAACATCTTCTCAGGACATATTCGCCAAGGGGGCTCCAATCCTTCTGGTGAACGCCTCAGTTTCACTAATTATTATATGGAGCGTAACGGCAAACCTTTTTTCGGAATATGCGGTGAAATCCATTTTTCTAGATATGATGAGGCTTTATGGGAAGATGAGATCGTTAAAATGAAGATGGGCGGCGTAAATGTAATCGCTACCTATCTGTTTTGGAATATGCATGAAGAAGAGCAAGGTGTTTTTGAATGGGAAGGGAACAAAAATGTACGCAAGTTTGTGGAATTGTGTGGGAAACATAATCTATACGTCATTATTCGAATAGGTCCTTTCTGTCATGGTGAGGTTCGTAACGGCGGGATGCCGGATTGGTTATTCGGTCGTCCCTTCGAAGTTCGATCCAACGATGAAGGGTATTTGGCCTATGTCAGAGTACTTTACGGGGAAATAAGCCGTCAAGTTAATGGCTTGCTATACAAGCAAGGTGGGCCGATCATCGGCACACAAATCGAGAATGAGCACAATCACTCAGCAGCACAATGGGCACTGACAACAGGGATCAGCAATTTGTGGTTAAATCAGGGCAGTGGCGGGAATGATCACATGCTGAAGCTTAAGCAGATGGCCGTTGAAGCAGGTATTGAAACACCAATCTATACATGCACAGCATGGGGAGGGGCAACGACACCTACGGAAGAGATGATGCCGCTATGGGGTGGATATGCCTACTGGCCATGGATTTATTATGAACATGACCGTTTTGGGGAAGTGAAAGAGCATCCGGCTACGCCTGAATACATATTCAGGGATAAACACAACAATGCGCTTCCGAAGACTTATAACTTTGAACCATTCTACAAACCAGAGGATTATCCATATATGTGCTGCGAAATGGGTGGCGGCATGACACCGTTTTATAAGTACCGCTTTGATTTTGAATACAAAAGCGTTCCTGCTATGACGAGCATGAAAGTCGCTGAAGGCTGCAACATGATCGGTTATTATATGTACCATGGCGGTTCTAATCCGAAAGGTAAGCGAGATCTATTCTTAAATGATCTAGCTACGCCTAAGATTTCTTATGATTTTAATGCTATGATTGGCGAATTTGGTCAGGTGAGGGAGTCTTATCGGAGAACCAAACTTCAGCATTATTTCTATACACAGTTTGAAGAGTGGCTCTGTCATACAAAGACCATTCTGCCTCCAGGCAGTGAAGACATTGATCCATGTGATGTGGATACACTTCGTTATGCGGTTCGGGCTAGCGAAGGGTCCGGGTTGTTGTTTATCAACAATTTTCAGGATCATGTCGAGACCAAGGATATAAAAGATTTCAGCGTTGAAATCGAGCTACGGGAAGGAGAGACGGTACGTTTCCCTGCAGAAGGTGAGCTGCAAATTGGCCGTAATAGTCAATGTATGCTGCCGTTTCAATTTAACCTTGGGGGTATACACCTGCAATATGCTACTGCTCAACTCATTACGAAGCTGGATGTGCAAGGTGAAAGTTATTATTTCTTTGTTGTGCCAGATGGGATGCGTGGAGAATTCGCATTGAGATCAAGCACTTTGCAAGGTGAAGTGACAATCGACCATGGTTCAGTTCGCCATCAAGGTGATCTGACGATTGTAACGCCAGAAGTAGCAGACACAGCCGTTTTCCAAATGGTGTCCGATTCCGGGGACGTTGTTCATGTCATAACCTTATCAGATGAGCGTAGTCTCGATTTCTGGAAGGCTGATATACAGGGACGGGAGCGAGTCATTCTAACTCGTGCCAATCTGCTTGTAATGAATGATCAGTTGAAGTTTGAGTCCACGAATGAGCAAGAAATTTCATTTTCTGTTTTCCCGGATTTGGAGCGGTTTGGCATGCAAGGTAAAGCTGAACTTAGGAGTAAAAAGCAGAATGGCTTGTTTACAACGTATAACTTGAGCGTCGAGAGCAAAGAGATTTCATTTACATGTTCGCACATTAACACGGATAAAGCAGAGCTTCAATTCGCTAAAGATGCTTTTGATAATGTTAAACAAGTCTTGTTGCGTGTGGATTATTCAGGTGATATCGGATATGCCTTCATTGACGGTGATCTCATCAATGACAACTTCGGAAACGGAGCTACATGGGAGATTGGCTTGAATCAGTTCCAAGAGCGCTTGTTGGAGAAGGGAATGTATATCTACATTTCTCCAATCAGAAAGGGATCCTTCGTAGATAGTAATACAACGATGGCAGGCTGGAGTGAGCAAGCAACAGAACTAATTGCTGATCTTCGATCCATAAGTGCTGTTCCAGTGTATGAGGTTATTGCAGACATCTAATTCAGGTATCCAAAAATAAAAGCAGACCGCACGATGCGGCCTGCTTTCTGTTATTTGTTTTCTTATTGGACGTGGAAGCGGCACTAAGCATTTACTCACAAAGTGCCGGCGTGTTTGGAGATACAGGCTGGGAAGAGCGTCGATTGTTCAGTGAAGATTGTAATATCGTCGGAACGATATCTGGCAATTTGCTGACATCCGAAGCGACGCGCGCATGTTTCGCGATTGTGCCCGCAGTTTTAATAATAAAGGATTGGTCAACAAATATCGTAAGCCTAAGCTGGCTTATCGGGAAGTGCGCCGTATTTATCGCAAGGCATTGCTCCAGAATAGGGGGATTGTAAGTAAGATTTAATAAAATGTAAAGCGGCTGGCCTTAGAACAAGGCAGTCGCTTTTTTTTCTTTATCAGCGTTCGTCCCCAACTACATATAAACAACCAGTGACAGCAAGTGCAACTAATGACTACTTACTGTAATTAACTTCAATAATGGCATTGAGTAACTAATCTGAACAACCAAGGACTATCGACGGTAATCTAGGCCAACCGTATGATGGAAATACAGTTTCAAGTTTATTACTGAATGTAATTGGGGAATGAAAGGAAGTAAGAAGTATGCAAAAAAGTATGAATACGCGAATCGCTATGTCTACTGCAAAAAGGTCGTCGACAATGATGGGGAGACTGGTACGGAACCGATGGCTCTATTTCATGGTTTTCCCTGGTCTTTTGTACTTTCTTATTTTTAAGTACTGGCCAATGTACGGGATCTTTATTTCATTTAAAGATTATCAGCCGTTTTTGGGATTTTGGGACAGTCCATTTGTAGGACTTAAACACTTCGAACGACTTTTTAGCGATTCGAACTTTCTCGTTCTCTTTCGAAATACCCTGATTCTGGCTACGTATAATATTCTGTTCTTCTTTCCGCTGCCGATCGTGATTGCACTCATGCTAAACGAGCTAAGACAGGAATTTATGAAGAAGATTGTTCAAACGTTGGTATACATCCCTCACTTTATGTCCTGGGTTGTAGTTGTTGGGATTGCCTACATCTTCTTAACGACAGAAGGTGGGATAGTGAATGAGATGCTGGTGCGTTACGGCGGAGAAAAGATCAATTTCCTTGTGAGTACCGAATGGTTCAGGACAGTTATTACTGCAGAGGTCATTTGGAAAGAAACGGGTTGGGGTACGATTATTTTCCTTGCCGCACTAGCAGGCGTGGATACACAACTGTATGAAGCCGCACGGATGGACGGAGCAAACCGACTTCGCCAACTGTGGCATATTACCCTGCCAGCCATTCGCAGTACGATTGTCATTATGCTGATCCTTCGACTGGGACATTTTCTCGATACGGGTTTTGAGCAAATTTTCTTGATGCTTAACGCGATGAACCGTGAGGTAGGAGAAGTATTCGACACCTATGTCTACTCTGTCGGGATTAGCCAAGGACAGTACAGCTTTAGTACAGCAATCGGTTTGTTTAAATCGATTGTCGGCTTAATTCTTGTCATGGGATCTAATTATTTGGCCAAAAAATTCGGAGAAGATGGTATCTACTAGATAAAGGAGTGCTGGACTGCTATGCCGCTTAAGCAAAGCTGGGGAAGCCGAATATTCGATAGCTTGAATATGTTGCTGTTAATTATATTTGCTTTGATTACCGTAATCCCATTCATATATGTTGTTGCTGGCTCGTTCGCTACACAGAAGGAGTTGCTGACGCGTGGATTCATCTTATTCCCGACAGAATTTTCTCTGGATGCGTACAAATATATTTTCTCGACTCAAACTCTGGTAAGAAGCTTGCTGGTTACCATCTTCATTACGGTCGTTGGTACGTTGATCAACATTTTCTTTACATGTTTAATGGCGTATCCATTAGCACGTAAAGATATGGATTTCCGCAAACCTATCTTGATGCTGGTTGTGTTCACGATGCTATTCAGCGGAGGGATGATTCCGACATTCCTGGTTGTTAAGCAGTTAGGGATGATCGATACCTATTGGTCCTTACTGATTCCAAGCGCCATCAGCGCCTTTAACTTAATTATTATGCGGAACTTTTTTCAGCAGTTGCCAGACGGCTTGGAGGAATCGGCCAAGATTGATGGTTGTAACGATCTGGGCATCTTTTTTAAAATTGTGATACCGCTATCCATGCCTGCGATCGCAACCTTCTCGTTATTTTACGCTGTAGGACACTGGAATACGTTCTTCAACGCAGTGCTGTATATTAATGACAATACAAAATGGCCAATTCAAGTGCTCTTGAGGCAGATTGTGATCTTGGCTTCCGGTGGTATAGGGGACTCCACATCGATGGATGCTGACTATGTCACTCCGCCAGAGCAATCGGTGAAGATGGCGGTAATTGTGGTATCAACACTACCAATCCTGCTCGTGTATCCATTCTTGCAAAAGCATTTTGCTAAAGGAGCATTGATGGGCTCGGTAAAGGGTTAAGATATAATAACATAGAGACATAGGGAGGATATAAAAATGAACAAAAGAAATCAGAAGACAATGGTGAAAGCAGGAGCTTTGCTCACAACAGTTGCACTTGTTCTTACAGCCTGTGGTGGGAAGGATGAAACTACACCACAAGGTAATGGTGATGCCGGGGGGAATCAAGGACCGTTGCAGTTAACGATGATGCTGCCGACCTACGGCGCCGAGCAAATGCCCACAGATAGCACTGTACTCAAAGCGCTCGAAGAAAAGACAAATTCAAAACTTACGGTGTCTTGGGTACCATCCTCAACCTACTCAGATAAATTAAGCGCGACAGTTGCATCTGGCGAGCTACCGAAAACGTTTGTTGCGCTGGAACCGAAGGCTTCTAATATTGTTAACGCTGCCCGCAGCGGTATGTTCTGGGAGGTTGGACCGTATCTGAAAAACTATCCGAATCTGAGCAAGATGTCGGACATCGTACTGAAGAACGTATCCATCGACGGAAAAATTTATGGCGTATATCGTGAGCGAGATCTGGCTCGATTCGGTTTGATGATCCGTCAGGATTGGTTAACAAACTTGGGTTTACAGGCGCCGAAGAACGTTGATGAGCTCTATAAGGTTCTCAAATCCTTCGCTACTGGGGATCCGGATAAAAATGGTAAACAGGATACGCTTGGACTTGCTGTTGGGATGCAAGGGAATAATATAGCTGGATTTAAAGATATTCTGGTCTATATGGGTGGTCCCAACGAGTGGGAGCTGAAGGACGGCAAGCTTGTTCCAGCTCATATGACGGCAGCATACTTGGATACAATGAAGTTCTACAAGAAATTGTATGATGAAAAAATCATTAATCAGGATTTCGCGCTTGTACAGGACGGCCGTGCAGTTATTAATAAAGGTCAAACTGGGCTTTGGATCGATAATATGCTTGACGGTAAAAATATTGAGGATAGCATTAAGAAAGTGGATCCGAATGCAAAAATAAATTTAATTAACCGAATCTCAGGTCCTAAGGGTGAAAGAACCCGTGCTGGTGCAGGCTATTTAGGAATGTACGTGATTCCGAAGACGAGTGTGAAAACGGAAGCTGAACTCAAACAAATTCTTACCTATTTCGATAAAGTATCCGAAAAAGATAATCAAAACCTGATGAAATATGGGATTGAAGGAAAGCAATACACGATTGAGAACGGCAGCTATAAGTCAAATCAGGATCCAAAAATTAAAGCGGAAATTACGGACGGCAATCAGTTTATGATTATGCAAGATCAAGTTGTCAACTATGGAACCGAGCTGGAGAAGCTCAGCACGAAGCTGTTCCAAGACAATGCCACGATAGCGATAGCTAATCCAGCTGCATCATTTATCTCCAATACGGAGATTGAGAAGGGCAAAGAGCTCTCAAAAATCATTGCGGATGCCACAGTAAAATTCATCATGGGTGCGATTAATGAGGATGACTGGAAGATGACAGTTGATAAATGGTTGCAAAGCGGTGGAAGCAAGGTAATCGAGGAATTTAATACAGAATACGCTAAAGTAGCTAAGTAAAGTGGCTTGTTGAGGAAGGGGCATAGGTCCCTTTCCTCCTCACACATCTTCAATGGGAGAGGGATTTAGAAGCGATGCCGAAGTTACTATTCGACGAAGAAAAGATTCGGTCAGTTATCGATCGGGTCGTAGAACGCACGTTCAAGATGGATTTTAGCTGGGATTGGCCAGGTGGGGTTGCATTTTATGGTGTTTGTGAAGCTTATGCGGCAACTGGCAGGAAAGAGTATTTAACCAAATTGCAGGCTTGGGTCGACGAAAATATGGAAGACGGGTTGCCGAAGTTATCCGTTAACGCAGTATCAATTGGCCATTCGCTGCTAACAATATATCAAGTCACACAGAACGACAGATATTTGGATGCTGCTAAGGACATGGCGGAGTTTTTAACACACGAGGCAGTGCGTTTTGACGACGGTATTTTTCAGCATACCGTTAATTCAGAAACCTACAATTTCCCAGAACAGGCTTGGGTGGATACGATGTTCATGGCCGGATATTTCTTACTTCGTATCGGCACCTTGCTTAACCGCCAGGACTATATCGAGGATGGGCTCAAGCAGTACCACGGACATGAGAATTTCTTGCAGGATCCTACGTCGAGTTTGTACTTTCATGGCTGGGACCACATTGTGAAAAATAATCTTTCTGCTATCCATTGGGCGCGCGGTAACTCCTGGGCAGCCCTGACGATGGCGCGGGCGCTTGATCTTGTTCCAGTTACACATCCGTCATTCATGATCATCGACGGTTCGCTTCGTGATCAGTTGAGTACGCTTGTGCGTCTTCAAGACGAATCCGGCTTGTGGCATACGATTGTTGATGATCCAGTCTCCCCGCTTGAGACTTCGGGATCGGCAGGGATAGCGACAGCCTTGTTAACCAGGGGTCGCTTATATAATAAGTACACACAGAAGTCGATTGACGGTATCTTAGAACGCATTAACGCGGATGGCACGGTAACTGGGGTTTCTGCTGGCACCGCGGTCATGAATGATGCGGAGGGGTATAGGAACGTACCAGACAAACGCATTCAGGGCTGGGGACAAGGGCTTACGCTAGCGTTTCTTGCCGCTGTACTGGGCACGCAGAACAATTTATTCGGCAATGGCTGCTAAACTCAACATTTTAATTGGAAATGGGCACAAATGCTCCGCACAGGACAGACAGGTGAAAGTATCACCTGTTTATCCTATGCGGGGCTATTTCTGTAGAAACCAAATATCAACCCATGACAACGAGTGCAACTAAAGACTATTTAGGGTAATGCCAGGTTAATGGCACGTAGTAAACACTTTGAACAAGCAGGGACTATCGACAACAATCAAGACCTCTCGATATGATGGGCTTACCGTATGAGTGTGAATGGCTAAGTTAATCATATTCATGTAAACTTGAAGTACTATTAAGGAAGTTCAACTTGGAGGCATTATGCGATTTCGATCCCCGTCTTATTTTTTGAAATTGATGTTATTGTCTATATTGATTGGCACCATACCAGTCATTCTACTGGGCACGTTTGCCTATTACAATTCCTCTCGAACCGTACAGGAGAAAGTAAACGAGAGCAATAAGCAACTTTTAGAGCAAATGCAAATGCGTGTCGAGCAGACGCTGAGAACCGTCGATAACTCGGCAACGCAATTGCTGCAGTCCCCTGTTGTCACTGGCGCCTTCGAAAAAGAGTTAACCAATTATGATTTCCAAATGGTGCACGAGCTATATAAAGGAATTTCACTGATTCAAACTTATGAACTTGGCATCAAGGATGTTTTTCTTTTTAGCACAAGCAAGAAATGGATGGTCACAAGCAAAGGTGTTAATGAATATATCTCGCCAGATTTCAGACCGCAGTTAGAGGCATTCTCTCACATAGCGGGAGGTTCTTTTTGGGCAAGTAGAACGAATGATTTGCTGGATGACAATCAGAATATCTACTTTGTGAAGAAATATCCTATAAACGCTGTCGACCCTATTGGCATTATCTGCGTCGTGATGTCGTCCGATATTATTAAGGAGCTAAATGCGATTAAAAAGGGCAAGCTTGGCAGCACGTTTATACTAGATAAGAATCTCCATATTATTGATCACCGTGACCAAAATCAGCTGGGAACTAGCATGGTGGGTCAATCTTACTTAAAGCCTCTCTTCGATGCAAAGAATTCTTTCGGGCAATATGCTACCGAGCTGGAAGGAGAGGGAGTGACGGTTACTTTTCGAAAATCCTCGTATAATGGCTGGAGCTATATCTCTGTTGCCTCTAACGAGGAAGTGAACGAACAGAATAAAATCATCGGATGGATTACGTTACTCGTATGCATGGTCATCCTGCTGGTTACGTTAGTACTTGCTTGGTTCGGATCAAAGCGGATGTACAGTCCGATTCAATCCATATATACGGCTCTTACAAGTATTTCGACTTCGGTTAATGATGAAAAACCAGTCGGCGAGCTTCAGGTTATTGGGGAACGAGTCAACTATTTAATCAAAAATCAGTCACTAATAATGAATGAGCTCAAGGGACAACAGGTACAGCTTAAGGAATTTTTCATGCAAAAATTGTTTAGCGGAACGATCCATCCAGGAGATTTTGTGGAAAAATTGAGCTTATATGGTTTGGAAAAGCTTTGGCCCTCCATGTACGTTGTAGCGGTTCAAATCGACACACTCAAGGATACCAGGTATGAAGAGGCGAATCGAGATTTACTCATGTTTGCCATCAATAATATTGTTGGCGAACTTGTGCTGACAGAGCAAAGGTTGCTGCCGATTGTCAAAGCGGATTGCCAAGTTACTTTGATTGGATCATCAAAAGAGGGAACGGACTTTAAGGAGCAGATTTTCAACTTATCTGACGAGATCCAAAAGGCTATTTTTCAATATTTAGAAATAAAGGTAAGCATCGGAATCAGTAGTCCTTTCAGCTCGTTGGGGGATACTCAGCAAGCACTGCATGAAGCTATGACCTCGTTGAAGATCAGAGTAGGACTGGGGCAAGAGTCTATTTTGTTTATTGAAGATGTGCAGCCACAGAAGAGTAATCTTTATATGTTCCCTCAAGAAGGGGAGCAGGTCTTGTTCGATGCGGTCCGTGCAGGGGATCTGGAACAGTCAGAGCAAGCATTGAAGCATTTTATCGGGGAGCTGTTCAAACCACATACGCAGCATCGTGACTATCAGCTTTCATTAATGCGACTTCTGGTGGATCTGCTTAAATTCGGGCAGGAGTTGTCCATCCCTTTGGACCAGATTGCTGAAGATGAAGCTTCCTTGATACAGTCTTTGTTCAAACTTCGGAACATGGAAGAGATGGAGCACTGGTTTTGGTCGATGTTTGTGCATCCTTATATACAGGAGCTGAGTAATCGTCGGGATTCGCAATTCAAGCATATCTCTGAGGCAGTGATTGATATGATTAGTCGGGAATTTGATTCGGATCTGACACTCGAGAATTGTTCCTCCCGCATCAACTATCATCCCCACTATGTAAGCCGTGTTTTCCGACAGGAGACAGGTATTAATTTCGGCGAATTTTTGACGCAATATCGAATTGACATGGCGAAGAAATGGCTTAAGGAGACCCCAATGAAGATTGCTGAAATTTCTGAGCGGTTGCAGTACAACAACTCGGCTAACTTTATTCGTTCCTTTCGTAAAATGGTTGGCATGACACCGGGGCAATACCGTGAAGATGGATAAGTGTTATTTTTTGAAGCTGCAGAGTTTTAGGCATAGTAAGCCAATTAAAGCTTAAGTTTTCAAAGCTTTTCGTAACTTTAGCAGCGATACATGGCTTCTTATTCAATCTATACTATATGGAAATAGATCTAGGAGGATGTCTGCATGGTACAATATCGGATTGATGCGCGTGATGATAAGCAGACATTTAAACAAATTTAGGATATTAGTTACCATAAGATACGGGTTATAATAATGGATAACTAACAGGATAGTGAACATTGTAGCAGACCGCCTATGGCGGCCTGCTTTCTGTTATTTTTTCACTTTTTGCATAGAGGAGGATTCGGAATGAGGTTAATGATTGTAGATGATGAGGAAAGAACGAGAGAACTGCTTCGTAAACATATTGCTTGGGAAGAGATAGGAATTACGGAGGTTCAAACGGCTCGTAATGGCCAAGATGCACTTCAGATTTGTGCGGGATGGCGGCCAGATATCGTACTTTGCGATGTTCGTATGCCGAAAATGGATGGTATTGAATTCGCAAAGCGCCTTCGGTGGACAGATGCGCTGTGCAAAATCGTATTCTTAAGCGGTTACTCCGATAAAGATTATCTCCTTTCCGCCATTCAATTAAAGGCAGCAGACTATATAGAAAAGCCTATTAACTTGAAAATTGTTCGAACTGCTGTGGAAGCCGCAGTATCTCAGCGATTAGAGGAAGATGATCGAGTTAAAAGAGAAAAGCAGCTAGAAGCAGGTTATGAGCGGAGCTTGCCATTCCTCAAACAAGATATCGTACGAAGATTGATATCCGAGGGAACATCACAAGAAATGATTAATTTATTGCGTTATCAGCATTCATTACCGTATCAAATTGACGGTGTTTTTACTGTAATGGCTGTTTCTTTGTACTGGGTACCTGCAACTCTGCCGGAAGATCCTGGTCTCATTCAAGAGAAACTGCTTCATCAACTAAATGAACATCCACTTATGATGACATTAGGTGGACTTTGCGGATTCGATGCTATCAATTGGCTCATCCTCATTTTGCCCGAATCTTATGGAAGCGCATACCAAAATAGCCGCGATGTGTTGGAACAACTATATAGTGAGTTAAGAGCGATGATTGACCCGCAAATAAAACTGCAGGTAGGTGTAGGCGAACCTGTGAAGGGTCTTGATTGGATACATCGTTCCTATAAAACGGCATTTGAGGCGGGGAATATGCATTTTTATAAGGAGGGCAATCCGCTCCTCTTCGGTGATGCCTTAGGTCAGAATGAGCCCTTCGAAACAGATCGGGAGCAGCTCCGACAATATCGGGAGTTGCTACGAAAAGGAGAACTGAGTGAGGCGAGTTCCATTATTGAGAACTGGACAAGAGTCGCATATATTAAGAAGGATTTGGACATCGTCAGGGTGAAAGATGCTTATTTTCAATTGCTGCTTGTTACGTTAGAAATTGCTACTATCCAGGGGCTCATGGAGCAGACCGAGGAAGTGGAGAATCGTTATATATGGAAAGAGTTAGATAGAATTCCTACATTGAGCCTTCTTAAATCGTATGTTCTCTCATTTTTAGAGCCATTCAAGAAGGAAACCAATGGCATAAACGGAGGAACGGGTAAGTTAAAGGAAGCGATTCGTTATATTCATGCCCACTTTCATGAAAAGGGCTTTACAATTCAGTCAATTGCGGATCATGTACATCTAAGTGAGACATATTTATGTTCCTATTTCAAGAAGCAAAAAGGCCAAACAATTAAGGAATATATTACGCAAGTAAAGGCTGATAAGGCAATGGAATTGCTTCGAGAGCAAGACATTAAATTGTATGATTTAGCGACTCGCCTTGGTTTTACAGATGCAAATTACTTCACAACCTTTTTCAAAAAATATGTCGGGTGTACACCTTCTGAGTATCGGGAGAAACATAGTAAATGAGAAAAATAAAATTTGGTAAATATTCAAATTTAAGCATTAGATATAAATTGTTTGCCGCTTTTATATGTTTATTCACATTGCCATTCTTGTTGCTTCTATTCATCCATCTGAATATGACGACGAAGGAATCGGAAGAGCAAACACTCTTCGCAGCTCATAAGGTACTGGATGAAACGAAGTCGTATTTGGAATACAAAGCTGAATCAATAACAGAAGTGCTAAATTTTATTGCATTTAACGATCAAGTGCAATCTTTAGTGATTGCAGAACCTAAACAATATGAAGATGTAAATTTATGGGGATCAGACGCTAACAAACTATCCAAAATCTTACTTCAATCGCGTTATAACGAGGATATTAGTGCTATTCAGATATACATGAAAGAAGGTTTGGCTGAAGCTACTGAGAACACGGACTATTTATCACTTAATAGACTTCAAAATTTGGATTGGTATGAAGCGTACAATAACTCCCAAGTTGCATTCGCATGGCTACCTTCTTCAGAGCTAGGCATTAAATCAGGTGAAGATATGGTTTCGATACTCAGGAAGATTCCTAATTCTCATAATATTCAACAGTTCAACGGCATCGTAAGAGCAGAAATTTCACAGAAAGCGCTACACGCTGTCCTAGATCACGCTTCATTGACACCGAAAGCCTCCGCACTACTGTTCAATGACAGAGGGGACTTGTTGAGCGCATCTAGTAATTTTAAAAACAATGATGACGTATTAGGTCATCTCATGCAATCCGGTGTAGTCTCGAATAGGAAGGAATATTGGAATGAGAATTTTGTGACAGGCGGTAATCGCATGCTGCTCGGTATTCAAGAGATTCCAGCCACAGACCTCCAACTCGCTTTACTAGTACCGTACTCGGATATTTTGAATTCTAGCACGAAAGCCCGGAATCGACTCATTTCCATTTTTTTATTGATCATTCCACTTATGTTACCGCTATCATTTTTTGTTGCTGGTTCAGCTACCAAACGTATTAGAAATATGATTGTCCATATCCGAAAGGTGAGAAACGGTGACTTCGGGGTGGCTCCGCTGCCTGTCAGTGAGGACGAAATTGGTGAGCTAGCTCACAATTTCAATAAAATGGTACAAAATGTATCTGAACTAATGGATGAAACTTATAAGCTAGGACGCGAGGTTAAGAACAAGGAATTAAAGGCTCTTCAAGCGCAAATTAATCCGCATTTTTTATACAATACGTTGGATTTAATCAATATTATGGCTATTGAATCAGATGCCAAAGATATTTCGACTGTCGTGGATGAATTGGCAGTTTTTTATAAACTCAGCTTATCGAATGGGAAAGAAATGGTTACGTTAAAGAATGAAGTGATGCATGTCGAGGCGTATGTCCATATTCAGAATATGCGTTTTGGCAATAAGATCACTTTTGTCATTGATGTGCCAGCTGATCTATTTGAAGTAGAGGTTCCTAAAATTATCTTACAACCTCTCGTTGAAAACGCCATTCTTCATGGCATCTTAGAAAAAGATTCAGAGGAGGGCACGATCACGATAAGAGCGGAAAGGTCAGATAAAGAGATTGTAATTATTGTAGAAGATAATGGTGTTGGTTTATCGGATGAGCAGATCAGGAAAGTTATGTCAGGTCAAATAAGCAAACGAACTGGTGGATTCGGTGTACGGAATATTATTGAACGAATTCAATTAACTTATGGAAATAAATACGGTCTGCAATACGAGAGTGAGTTAGGTCGCGGCACCAGGGCTATCTTAAGATTGCCTGAATAAAGGAAGCTTAAGGTATGTTAAATAACAGTTTTTCAAAGGTAATCGTAACTTTGCCACGTATATGCCCAATCTCACTCTCTTTATAATAAAGATATAAAGAAAGAGACAACGAGGTGAGGGAATTGCGTGCAAGGGCATCTACAGTACAGCAGATTAACACACTGGAACAAAGCGGTAAGAAATCAAGAATAGCTTTGTTTCTACAAGAAATGAAGAGGCATAGGGTGCTTTATCTCATGTTCATCCCTGTGGCCATCTATTTCGTTATTTTCGCTTACTTTCCAATGGCAGGGATTGTAATGGCATTTAAAGATTTCAATTACCGTCAAGGTATTTTCTTTAGTCCATGGAATGGGTTTGACAATTTTCATTATTTTTTCGTCTCTGGTAAAGCTTGGTTAGTTACAAAAAATACGATTTTGTATAACCTAGTTTTTTTAGGGACCTACACGGTATTTTCAATAGCAGCTGCAATCTTTCTATCCGAAATTTATAACAAATGGTTCAAGAGGTTAGCGCAGACGCTTATGTTCCTTCCATACTTCATTTCATGGGTAACAGTATCTGCATTTGTGTACAATTTTCTTAATTACGAATACGGAATTGTGAATGTTCTCTTGAGAAAGATTGGACTTGAGGCGTTAGACATTTACGCAAATCCTTCCTACTGGTTTGTATTATTGCCATTCTTATACGTATGGAAATGGATTGGTTATGGATGTGTCCTGTATCTGGCAGCTATAGTCGGGATCGATCAAGAAATCTACGAAGCTGCTACAATCGATGGAGCTTCGCGCTTCCAACGAATTACTCGCATAACTCTGCCGTTGTTGAAACCGACGATGATTATCTTACTTTTACTGGGACTTGGTCGTATTATGCGTGGAGAGTTTGATATGTTCTATCAGTTGATTGGGAATAATGGAACACTTATGGACGCAACAGATATTATCGATACTTTGGTATTCCGCTCACTAGTTGGAACACAAGATTTTGGAATGGCTTCTTCTGTCGGATTCTACCAATCTGTCTTGACACTTGTTATTATTCTTCTAGCTAACTGGGCTGTAAGACGGTATGACAAAGATCAAGCACTCTTTTAGTAGATGAGAAATGGAGGAGAGAATCAGCTATGCAACAGAATAAATTAAATGCAGCACCGATGTTTCAAGCGATGTCCTATCTGGCTATTTCAATCATTGCTCTAGTGTGTGTTATTCCATTCATTGTTTTATTATCAGGTTCAATGTCATCAGAGAGTACTATTTTGAAATCAGGATATTCTCTGTTACCTAAAGACTTTTCCCTTGATGCTTATGCATTCATTTTTAGGTACCCGCAAGATGTTGTGTCGGCCTACCGTGTATCTCTAATTGTGACAGTGGTTGGTACGGTAGTCTCACTTTTCTTGTCTTCAATGGCTGCCTACGTGTTGTTTCGAAAAGAGCTCAAGTATCGCAATGCCCTTGCCTTCTTTCTCTTCTTTACGACTTTGTTTCACGGTGGTCTTGCGCCTTATTACATCATGATTACGAAGTACATGCATTTAAAAAACACAATGTTAGTATTGATTTTGGTACCGCTCTTTAACGTATTGTACATTCTAATTCTGCGAAGTTTTATTCGTAGCTCTATTCCAGAGGCTTTAATAGAGTCGGCGAAGATTGATGGAGCTGGAGACTTTCGAATATTTATTCAGTTGGTGCTTCCACTTTGTAAGCCAGCACTTGCCTCCATTGGGATGTTTACAGCACTGGGGTATTGGAATGACTGGTGGACGGCACTCATGTTCATTGATAAAGAGAATTTAGTTCCGTTGCAGTACTTACTATATAAAATGCTGGCTTCCATTAACTTGTCATCTTCGATGTCTCAGCACGTATCTAACCTTGATCAGCCTAAGGAGACATTTAAGTTGGCATTAACAGTTATTGCAACAGGTCCTATTGTCATTCTGTTCCCTTTTGTTCAAAAGTACTTTGTAAGTGGCGTTACAATTGGAGCTGTTAAAGGCTAATACCCGCTATGCAATCCTCAAAGGATTCACATAGAAACCACAAGGTAGATGAGAATAGGGAGGTTGTCTTTTTGAAAAAAATTAAAAAAAGTATGGTTGTCACACTTGCTACCGTCCTCTCGGTAGGTACACTTTTAGCAGGTTGTTCAAGCAATAGAAACGAAGCGAGTCCAAGTCCAGTCTCTTCAAGCGGTGCTAGTCCAGCGGCGGCATCGGCTTCACCGAAAATTGATAATTCAAAAGAAGTTAAATTGGTTACATATCTATTAGGTGAGGCACCTAAAGGCATGCCTGAAGTATTAAGCACTCTTAATGAAAAGCTCAAGAAAGACATTAATGCAACAATTGATCTTAGATACATTGGCTGGAGCGATGTGAAATCTAAATACCCACTGGTACTTGCATCCGGTGAGGATGTAGATATGATATTTGCAGCAGATTGGAACTTTTACGTGCAAGAATCTACAAAATCTGCCTTTTTGCCAATCACAGAAGATATGGTGAAAACTTACATGCCAAAACACGCTGCAAAGTTAGATCCATCAGCGTTGAAAGCAACTCAGGTAAATGGTAAATCCTATATGATTCCGACTTCAACACCAGACCGTAAAGTAAGCGTAGCTCTTATACGCAAGGATATCCGTGAAAAAGCGGGTTTACCTGAGATTAAACGGTTTTCAGAACTAGGACCATATTTGGAAGCGGTTAAAACAAATTATCCGGAGATGGTTCCTATAAATATGGATAATCGGTTTGACCTAGCCACCCCTTTTAAATACTTAATGCTTGATAAAGTAGGCTTTACTCAGGCACCACTAGATTCTGGTGATCCAATGGCACAGGGTATTGCGTATGATTATACGGATAAATCAGGGAAAGTATATTCTATGGTTGAAAATGGACCGCTACTTACTGCTCAGAAGTATGCGGCAAACATTATGAAAGATTGGTACGACAAAGGCTATATTAATAAAAATCCATATGCCAATAAAATTCGTTCAAAGGATAACTTTTGTGAAGGTAAATCAGGTATTGCACTAGGTAATACAATTGATATGGCTTCTATAATGACTGCATGTAAAACTAAAGGAATTGATACTGAGGTTATTGCAGCTGTAGATCAACAAGGTCACTCACCACAGAACTCTTGGTTGAATAACGGAATGGCAATTGCAGCAGGTTCGAAAAATTCAACACGTGCACTTCAAGCGCTTGATCTCATTATGGAAGATCCTGCTTATGTTTACCTTACGTACTTTGGTATTGAAGGAAAGAATTATAAAATCACCGATGGTAAACTGGGATTACCAGATGGCGTAACTTCTGCAACGAATACGTATCCTGCCGATGCAGCTGGCTTCTGGTTCGTTAATAAAGATTTGTTCAAACCAATGGCAGACTGGACAGATTCCTATGTTAAGCATTATAGCCAAGTTAAAGATTACTTAATTCCAGTTACTTACGGTGCCTTTTCCTTTAATCCAGAAAAGGTAAAAACAGAATTAGCGAATCTAGCTAACGTTTCAACGCAATATGCGAATCCTATTTATATTGGGACTGTGAAAAGTGTTGATGAAGCATTCAATACACTTACTGATAAATTAAATGCGGCCGGTATTGACAAAGTAAAAGCAGAAGTGGAAAAACAAACATCAGAGTTTTTAAGTAAATCCAAGTAAGATCAGAATACACCCGATCCTCCTACTAGGATAGGGTGTATTCTGATTTTATAGGAAACCACTAGGAGGAAGACAAACATGTCATTTAATTGTGTGAAAGATCAAACTTATGAAGGATATTTGTTTGTTTATTTTACTGGTGAGTCGGAAGAAGGAGAACAAGTCTATTTCTCGCTAAGTCAAGACGGCTTGAATTGGAAGGACTTAAATAATGGCAGACCAGTATTGAAATCAAATATTGGGGAAATGGGTGTTCGTGACCCATTTATTCTCCGTTCTCCTTTAGATGGAAAGTTCTATATCATTGCAACAGATTTGCGCATTGCGAGCCACAAAGGTTGGGAAGTAGCTCGAAGCAGAGGGAGTCGCTCGATCATCATTTGGGAATCAACAGATCTTGTTCATTGGTCCAAGGAGAGAAGCGTAGACATTGATCTCCCTGATGCGGGGTGTGTATGGGCTCCTGAGTCTATTTATGATGATGCATCAGAGGAACATCTTATATTTTGGGCATCCTTGATGCAAACCGAGGGGCAGGAGTCTAAATTTATGATTTACAGCTCCAGAACCAAGGATTTCAAGTGCTTTTCAAAGCCGGAGTTGTATATCGAGAGGGAAAATCATGTCATAGATACTTCAATCATCAAGGAGGGTGATGTTTACTATCGCTTTTCTAAAGATGAAAAGAAAAAGTGCATTATTCTTGAGCGTAGTGGATCTTTAACAGGCCAAGGGTTCCATGATCTAGAAGCACCTGTTTTAGATAGCGTGCTCGGGGTTGAAGGGCCGGCAGTATTCAAGTTCAATGATCGTAACGAATGGTGTCTGTTGATCGATCAATTTGCATCCAACAAAGGTTATTTGCCGTTGGTCACAGATGATTTATCAAGTGGACATTTTCGCATTATGAATTCAAATGAATATTTTTTAGGAGATACCATGAAAAGGCACGGATCGATACTGAATCTGACTAAAACCGAATTTGTAGCCTTAATGGAAAGCTATCTTCATGTTTAGTCAGACTATATAGCATTCGGTGAGTAAGCTGAAGCAGAAGGATATGTACAGACTGTCTCAACAGCAATTACAGGCCCGCCTCCTATAAGGAATGTGTCCTTTATTTGCCTTGTGATCGTAAAATAAACATTTTGCATAAGTTAAATATCCTTTATTAAATAGGCTTTTCTTAGTTAGAGTCCTTGTAAATGGTGAAAACCCTTCAGTATTTAAATATCAATATCGAATCAAAAATGGGAGATATGCGAAAGACCCTAATTTCTATTAAATTGAATAAGTGATTACAAATTCCAATATCAAAACATGTGAAAAGGGGAGACTCAAATGAAATACTCGATGCGTAGTATGGTATCACTGGTAGTCAGTTCTACTCTTGCCCTCACCGTTGTTTCCGCGTGTTCAAGCGGTACAACTAAGGACAATGCGAATCAATCAACTAGTCCTTCATCCACATCCACAGCTTCCAATAAGCCCGCGCCCAAAATTTCATTTTGGACAGGACTAAACGTGAATGCTGCAGTGACAGTCAAAAGTTATAACGAGATTCTGGGTATGCAAGAATGGCAGAAGCGAACGAATGTCATCTTTGATTTCCAGCATCCTGCCGTGGGGACTGAAAATGAGCAGTTAAATTTACTTTTAGCCTCGAACAAGTTGCCAGATGTTCTAATGGTTGGTGCGGATCAACTGCCTGGAGGCGTTGTGAAAGCGTACAATGATGGAGTTATCATCAAGCTAAATGATCTTATTGAAAAGCATGCGCCTAATTTGAAAAAAATAATGGCGGAGAATCCAGAAGTAGCTAAGCAAATAAAAGCAGATAACGGTGATATTTATGCCCTCCCGCATCTTCGCACAGGTAAGTATAAGACGTTCGGAGGTATGATGATCCGGCAGGATTGGTTGGATGAACTTGGTCTTCAGGCACCAGAAACGATTGATGAGTGGGAAACGGTACTGCGTGCATTCAAAGAGAAAAAGGGAGCTGCAGTTCCACTTCTTATTGGTGCTCAACCCAAAATGTACGTCTTTGGACCGACGACACCGAATTTTATCGAAGCATTTGGCACCAGCTATGACTATCATTTAAATAACGGTACAGTTAAATATGGCCCGATGGAAAATGAATACAAGAACTTTTTGGCTACCTTCCAGAAATGGTACAAAGAAGGTTTGATCGATCAAGAATTCGCCACGAATGATTCAAAAACGTTTGATGCCAAAGTCACTAGCGGCAAAGCGGGAGCCTTCTTTGGTTATGTAGGTAGCAGTATGTCAAAATACTTGCCAGCACTGCAACAAACGGATCCGAAAGCAAAAATTTCAGCTGTGCAGTTTCCTGTTCTTAAGAAAGGCGATCAGCCTATCGATACCGGCCGTTCATGGGAGTGGGATAAGAATGGATTAGTCATCACGAAGTCAAACAAAAACCCGGAAGAGACAGTAAAGGCAGTTGATTATTTGTTCGGTAAAGAGGGGAACCTGCTTAAAAACTTCGGTGTCGAAGGACAAACTTATACACTTAAAGACGGTCAACCAGTTTATACCGACTTGATTATGAATAACCCGGACAAATTAACGATTGCCCAATCTATGTCCAAATATTTCATGTCGAATGCTCCCTTTGTTGGTGACGATGACGATCGATATCTGGATCAATACTACGTATTACCAGCCCAAAAGGATGCCATTAAGCTGTTTGCCAAATATACGGATAATTCCTTGAAATTCTTGCTGCCTCCGACCAGTTTCACTACAGATGAAGCAAAAGAAATGTCCAAAATTACGGCCGATACCAAAACGTACCGCGATGAAATGTTTGTCAAGTTCATCATGGGGGCTGAGCCAATTGCAAATTATGATAAATATGTGGCTCAATTGAAAAAATTCAATATCGAACGCGGTATTCAAATCCAACAGGATGCCTATAACCGTTATAAATCAAGAAAATAAGGGATAGCATACTCGCCAAAGCCCAAAACCTCCGATGTCTTGGGCTTTGGCGAGATTTTCTCTAAAACTGGGAAACTTGAGTTACTAAACTAGTAAGGAGGTAAATTACAAATGGCATTCTCCGCAGTATGGAAAAATTTCACTAAAAATAAGGAAATTTATTGGATGGCTCTTCCAGTTGTTCTTTATTATTTGATATTTAAGTATGCACCTATGTACGGAGCTATTATCGCCTTTAAAGATTATTCTGTCACCGCAGGTATTCGGGGTAGTGATTGGGTAGGTCTCGCTAATTTCAGAGAGTTTTTTGAAAGCTATTATTTTTGGAGAATTATAAAAAATACGCTCCTGCTCAGTATTTATCAACTATTATTTACTTTTCCGGCGCCTATCCTGCTCGCCTTGTTGTTAAATGAGATTAGACATAAGCTATTCAAACAAGTTGTCCAGACGATCACATATTTACCGCATTTTATTTCCTTGATCGTCATTTGTGGGATGATCGTGGATTTTACGAGCAAAGATGGATTCATCAATGCGATCATAGCTTTTTTCGGTGGTGAGCGCTCCACGTTGCTCAACGATCCTGGTAACTTTCGAACCATTTATACTGTTTCACAAATTTGGCAAGAAGTCGGCTTTTCCTCCATCATTTATTTAGCAGCACTGAGCGGGATCAATCCGGAATTGTATGATGCAGGAAAGGTGGACGGCGCAGGACGTTTCAAACAAATATGGTACATCACACTTCCAGGTATCTTGCCGATGATCATGATATTACTCATTTTGCGAGTCGGAGGTTTGCTAGAAATTGGTTTTGAGAAAGTCATTTTATTATATAATCCAAACATCTACGATACCTCTGACGTTATTTCCACATTTGTTTACCGGAAGGGAATCAGCGAGTCTACACAATTTAGCTATACGACTGCCGTTGGATTATTTCAAGCTGTCATCAATTTCATTTTACTATTTAGTGCGAATCGAATTTCTAAAGCGCTTAGCGAAAATAAATTATTTTAAGGAGATACTTAGGATGAATAAATCGCCGTTAAGCGAGAAGATTTTCGATGTTTTCAATTCAATACTTATGATCTTGTTAGTGATTGTGACACTTTATCCAATTATTCATGTCATTAACGCATCATTGAGTGAATCTAATCAACTGATCAGGAACAGTGGCCTGCTGCTGCATCCATTAGGATTCAATTGGGAAGCATATAAACTGGTATTTGCGAATCCGAATATTCTATCGGGCTATCAAAATACGATTTTTGTAGTAGTCGGCGGAACCGTACTTAACTTAGTTATGACGATTCTTGGAGCCTACTCGTTATCACGCAAAAACTTTATCTTGCGAGATCCAATTATGATAGGTATTGTTTTTACGATGTTTTTCAGTGGAGGACTTATTCCAAGCTATTTACTTATTAATAACACGCTACATTTAGGCGATAGCTTGTTTGCATTAATTATTCCTGTAGCCATAAATACTTTTAATTTGATCATTATGCGTACTTCCTTCCAGCAAATTCCGGAAAGCTTGATTGAATCTGCCAAAATTGATGGTGCTATCGAGTTCCGAATCTTGTGGCAAATCGTAGTTCCTTTGTCTATGCCTGTAATTGCCGTTATGATTCTGTACTACAGCGTACAGCACTGGAATTCATGGTTTAGTGCAGTGATTTATATCCGGAATAGGGAGTTATATCCGCTACAGCTGGTATTAAGGGAAATCTTGATTCAGAATAGCACTGATTCCATGGCTGCTTCCGCTGCTATGTCGGATAAAGAGGCAATTGGAGAAAGCATTAAATATGCTACTATTATTATAGCAACGCTGCCAATCTTACTCGTCTATCCATTCTTGCAGAAATATTTTGTGAAAGGTGTCATGATTGGAGCGCTAAAAGAATAGAGGACTTAAAGCATGAAAATGAGAAGCATTCTGGTGTCATGGACGATTTCCTACTTAATTATTTTATTGATTCCAATCCTGATAAGTATTGTGATTTTTTTTCAATCTCGTCATATTTTAGAGTCAGAAGTAAATCGGTCTAACATGGCACTACTGAATCAAGTCGAACAGGTCATAGATGGGCAAATTAATGATATTCGCCGCATTGGTATGCAGATGTCAATCGACAGTAAACTGACAAGCTTCTTGTATAATGCCACTGACGCAAATAGTATTTGGCTTTTATCAGCACTCGAATTTATTCGCAACTTTGGCATGATTCGTGTCTCCAACGGATTTATTCATGACTTATATATATATATCCCTCAAGCCAATAAAGGTTTGACATCCGGGAGCTTAATGGATGGCGAACTTCTTTATAATAGCTATCATAAAAATACCGGACTCAGTAAACAGGAGTGGACACAATTTTTAGAGCAGCCCCACAGTGGGGAATTTCTTAAGACAAAAGTCCTTGAGGACAATCGACAAATCCAAGAATCTCTTGTATTTGTCCAGTCCATTCCTGCTCTACCGTCACAAGATCGCATCGCCACACTTTTCATTATCTTGGATAATGCACGTATTCAACAATCAATAGCAAGTGTCAAACTGGAAAATGAGAGTATCGTGTTTGTATTAAACCGAGAGAATCAAGTTCTATTTTCAACACGTCCAGATATGAATCCCTACACAATTGATTCTTCACTATGGCAAAATCCGACTGGAGCAACAACCGGAGTTTGGAACGGGGAACCCGTCATGATCTCTCATACTTCCTCCGATGCGACAGATTGGAAGTATATAACGATTACACCAACCAGGGTTTATGCCAAGAAAATGACCAATATCCGTGATTTTACGATTATTGGCCTTCTGTTTGGGATAGGATTTGGTGGAATTGTTGTATATTGGTTTACTCGAAGAAATTATCGACCAGTCGGGAAAATCATGAATATTGTTTCACAAAGAGCGAGATTGAGTATGGATAAGGATTACTCGAAAAATGAGTTTAATATTTTGGAGTCAGTATTGACTAAGACGCTGGAAGATCAGGATCGTACCGAGTCCAAGCTGAAAGAGCAAGAATTGACTATCCGCGACAACCAATTGAGCCGTCTTCTGAAAGGGAGAACGGATTCGGGAGTCGATTTTAAGGCACAGCTCGAGTCATATGGGATTCATTTTCAGATGGAAGGATTTTCTGTTCTTCTGTTTGATATTGAGGATTATAAAAAGCTATTTCGAGCCGATGCACTCGAAGATGTGGAGAAAGAACATCGTTTTGTGAACTTGATCTTAACCAACATTGTGGGGGAACTTTTGAATCGTCAACATGTCAGTTATTTTGCTGAAGTAGACGGATTAATGGCTTGTTTGGTTAATACCAATGAGTTTACGGATCAGGGGATGAATCGATTAATCACTTTGGTCCAGGAAGCTCAGCAGTTTATTCACTCCAAATTTCATTTTTATTTCTCTGTCGGGATAAGCGATATTCATACCGCACAATCAGAGATCCCTTTATGTTATCAAGAAGCGCTGAAAGCCCTGGAATACAAGCTCATAATGGGAAACAGTACTATCATTTCTTATGATCAAGTTAAGAAACCAAAAGAGGAACTCTACTATCCACTTGATCTAGAGCGGCAATTGTTAAATTTTATTGCATACGGTGACTACAAGAAATCATCGGAAGTTATGAATGAAATCTTTATGACGAATTTTTCTGGCGGTACATTGTCCATTGAACTAGCAAAATGTCTAATGTATGAGTTGATCGGAACTGTGCTGAAGGCAACGGAAGTAATCAAGCTTGATGAAGGAAATACCAAGTTGCAAAGATCAGATCTTATCAAGCGTCTTTTTCAGTGTGGTTCCCTGGAGGAAATTGAGTTTGAAATGAGATTTATCCTTGAGTTGGTATGTCAAATTGTTGTGCAAGGAAAGAAATCTCAAAATTTTGAGCTTAAAGATCAAATTCGATCGTTCATTCATCTGTATTATCATGACGTAAACTTGGGACTAACTCGTATAGCTGAGCACTTTGCCCTTCACCCGAGTTATGTATCGAAGTTTTTTAAAGAACAGACAGGCACTAATGTTATTGACTATATTAATCAGTATCGCGTTGGACTGGCTAAAAAGCTTCTTTTGCAGGAAGATGCCTCGGTACAAGCGGTTTCGGAACAGATAGGCTATTTGAACAGTAATTCCTTCATTCGGGTATTTAAGAAATACGAAGGGATTACGCCCGGACAATATAGACAAAATGGATAAATGGAAATGGAGGCAGTGCAAATGATTCGAACGTTTTCACAGCATACGATGAGAGTGAATTCTTTGTTGGACGGACACTGGGATTTTGTTACAGATCCAGAAAATCAGGGGGAAAAGGAAGAATGGTTCCAACGATTTCCCGAAAAAAGTCGTAGGATCCATGTACCAGGTTGTTGGAACAATGAAATCGGTCTGTATGATTACGAAGGTGCAGCATGGTATCGTACTTCGTTTGCAATTCAAACGCAAGGGCATATAAGGCTCATATTCCATGCGGTTAGCGGTCAGGCTGATATATATGTAGACGGTTTACATGTTGGTGGACATTATGGCAGTTTTACTCCGTTTGAGGTGATACTGCCGGCACTAGAAGCGGGGGAACACATAATCGTCGTTCGTACTGACAATACACATAACGAACAGACAATTCCTCTTCAACGTGTTGATTGGTTCCACTATGGTGGAATATTACGATCTGTTGAACTTCAGCAATTGCCTAACATTTATATTCAGAATTTACGGATAGGTTATAACTTGAAAGGTACTGATGCAGATGTCAATATTTCTGTTGGTATTCGTGCTTTAACGAAGAACTGCAGCGATAGCCTGCCTATCACGATCACGTTAAATGGAGAAATCGTTCATACACATGAAGCTATTATACAAGAGGAAACTGAGATACATGTTAATATCCAGCAGGCTTGGAAAGATCTAAGTTTGTGGGAGCCTGATCAACCGTCGCTTTATACGGTACGTGTGATAGCTGGCGATGACGATTATGCTGATCGAATTGGATTCCGTACTGTATGCGTCAGGGATAAGCAAATATTGTTAAACGAAAAGCCGCTCTACTTGCAGGGTGTTAACCGGCATGAGGAGCACCCAGAATGGGGCTTTGCGTTTCCTCCAAAACTGATGGGGAAAGATCTGGATATCATCGAGGAACTCGGCTGCAACAGCATAAGGGGATCACATTATCCACAAAGCGCATACTGGCTAGATCTATTGGACGAACGCGGAATAATATTTTGGAGTGAAATTCCACTTTGGCAGTATAAAGTCAACCATATGATTGATCCCGTTGTCCGTAATCGAGCACTTAGAATGCTGGAGGAAATGATTGATTACAACTATCATCACCCCAGTGTGTTATTTTGGTCGGTTCATAATGAATGTGATACGAATACTGATGAAGGACTCGATTTTACTAGGTTGCTGGTCAATCGCGTCCGCGAAATGGATGAGAGTCGGCTGGTCACATACGCTACTCATCATGCGCTCAATGATTTGACACTACCCTTGTTTGATGTAATCGGCATTAACAAGTATTACGGTTGGTACGATGGCGAAGTTGAGGAATTTGCTCCCTTTTTGGAAAAATATCATACTTATGCAGCATCAATTGGTGCTGGAGATAAGCCAATTATTTTGGCTGAATTTGGTGGTGCAGGTATTTTCGGGGACGTAAACTGGGAAGATCGCCGATTATTCAGTGAAGATTATCAGGCAGATATCCTACAAAAGGCGCTGATGATTTTTCGTAAGGATAAAAGCGTTGTTGGCACATATATTTGGCAATTCGCAGATATCCGTAGCGACACTCGCAGGTTTCGGGATCGGGCACGAGGCTTCAACAATAAAGGCCTGGTTAACGAATACCGAAAGCCTAAGTTGGCATTTAGGGAAGTGCGCTCAATTTATCGGCAAAGAGATATAGAAGGGAGTAGTAATAAATGAAAACAATATCCAAGAGTTTTGAACTGCGATATTTCAGTCGTGACGCGAAGGCAAACGGAGAAACAGATTTTAAAGGAGAAACATCTGTACTTGATACCGAGCAGCGTATATCGTTTCTAAATGAATACGCCCATCAAATGGAGAAAAACCTTAAGGATCTTGATTTATATAACCCAATTGTTACTACAAGTGAAGTGGATGCTGTTTTAGGTAAAATTAAACCTCAACCTGTGCCTGAGCATAGAAAAAGAATCGTTTTGGATGAATGGACCTGGGTTGGATATCAGTCAGGAGTAGAGAAAAAACAAATTAATCAATTTCAAGAGTGGAAAGAAATTGAAAATATTAGCAAAATCGAAAATTGTCTTTGCTTTAGAGATGATACTTCTTTTCAGATAGATTTGCCATTACAGGATTGGAGATGTTTTTTTGAGTGGAAACTTCAGGCCGATTGTATTGAAGGTTCTGTTTACTCGCTTGGTGAAGCCGCAATCATTGGTTTTGATTCTGAAAAAAATCCCTACTATATAACGGAAGACAATAAAATTACATTACCTACGATCGATGGTGACATTACTTGTAAAATTGAACTTGATTTTGTTAATAGAAAATATAATTTCTATTTAAATGATAACTTGGTGGCTGATTTTGTTGGATTTTCTGATATAACAAGAACTAATATAACAAAATGGGTGGTTTATGGTAACAAAGGATTGAAAATAGATTATGTAAGGGGTGTAAACTATAAACGTCTTACAGAGAACGAATTTGAACCATTTAGTATTGAAACATATATGGATGAGGACTTTACAACACCAATTCAAATGGAGGGGTGGAATCAAGTCGATTATGACAATGCCAGATGGTTAACTGGAACATTGCCAATTGTTCATGGCGGAGAACGATATGTAGGTCAAGATATTTTCATGCGAAAAAAAGTACACATTGACAAAGTACCACCTTATGCCGAGTTATACATTGAGAGCTTGACACCTGGCGGCGAACTCTATATTAATGGCAAACTTGCAGAATTAATTAAAGATGAATATATGCATAAACTAGATATTACGTCATTCCTTAGAGCAGGCGATAATCTCATTGCTGTAAAAGTTTACAGCGATAAAATTAAAGATTCGGAAAAGATGACGCATTCACATACAGATTTGTATACAGGTTGGTTTGCAGGTCGTATGCATATAGATCTTCTTCCAAGTATTTATATTGAAGATGTATTTACATGGACAGATTCTATTAATGAATACTCTGCAGTTCAAAAAGTTAGAGTTTCTGTAAAAACTCAAAAAGGGCTAAGCTCATCAAAAGTTACTGATCATAACGTATGTGTGAAGCTTTTACCCTGGTTTCCTGAGGATGGACCTGTTAGCGCAGAAGGGAATTGGCGTACAATTACCAATGCTAATTTGACAGAGACATCGGAAGGGATATTGGAGATTGCTTCTCCGAATTTATGGACAAGTGAACATCCAAATTTATATAAAGTTGTCGTTGAATTATATGATTGTGAACATAATAAATGTGACGATTATGTAGTTACAACAGGAATACGGACTGTATCCCAAGATGGTGGAATTTTTAAGATTAACGGAAAGCCTGAACTTTTGCGAGCTCCTCTATTGTTTGGAGCAAGGCCCCCTCTGGATACAATTGCTGCATGGGAAAAATGTCCACCAGCGGAATATTATATTGAAGAAATGCTCATGGTACGTAAAATGAACGGAAATGGCTTTAGGATGAGCGTACATGATGAGAGAATGGGAGGAATAAATGATCCTCGTGTTTGTGAGTATGCTGATCAATTAGGAATGATGTTAGTTTGGCAAACATCTGCATGGCTAAGACTTACTTCAGCGACTAACTTAGACCTTGATGGTATGGCATCCTGCATCAAACAAGTACGGAATCATTGTTCAATTGTTATCTGGCAACCCACCAATCATCCATCATGGAAAAATTGGAATACTGTAATGAAGATGTATCAAAAGATTTATGATACCATCACTCCATTGGATACTAGTAGATTGATATCTCCTTCAGCAGATAGCCGTCGTTTAAATCCATATAATGATAGTGGCACTATTGACTATGAAGGAAATCCAGTTGATTATTGCGATCCAATCTGGACTGCACCATTAATCTGCAGAGGTAATATGGATTATATTTTAGGGTACGGAAATGAATGGCCAGCTCTTCGTCAATGGCCGAATGTCGAGAAACCAAATTTACCTGCTTATATGGATACAACATCGTATATTCAAAGTTTTATTGACAGTAAATATAGAGCCTATTTTAATTTTGAACACGATGAAACAGCAGGTCAACCGAATTGGGATCTTCATAAGGGTAAGCCCACCTATCAGGTTAAAAGTTATGAATGGCGATATGAAGAAGGTTCTATTGGTCGCACCCTAGATTTTAATGAATGGAAGACAAGTCAAGCATGGCAAGCATTTGAAGCTTATGAAGTAATCCGTAAAAGTCGTTGGCTGGATTATGATGGTTTTTCTTGGTGTTGTTTGCGCGGTGGTCCAAACACAGGAACATATCAAAAACCCTTAATCGATTACTATGGGCAGCCTAAATTGGCATACTATGCGCATCGCATGGTGTTCCAAAATGTATTAGCTGGCAGTGGCAATGTAGATATTGTTTATGGACCGGATGATGAGATACCTGTTCTCGTGCTCAATTTAGGGGATAAAAAAATTGTAGACATCGTTGTTGACATAAAGTCGATAACAGATGAAATTATTGAAACTAAAATTTATCGAGATGTGATTCTGCCCGAAGGACGTACAGTTACTCGTTTAGAATCATATAAGCCATCGATCAAATTAAACGGGCTATATAGTATTCACTATGGCGTTAATGAATATACGGTTGAAGTATAGTTAGGCGTTAAATCGAAATGGAGCTAAGCGGCTTGTTTGCGCTAGGCTCCTTTTGTAATTTGTCGGCTTTTCCATATTGAGTAACGCTCTTATTGGATGAAATGAAAATTCATTATTTGTAATCATTCTCACTTTTTTGCCAGGTGGGATATAAGAGAGCATACCGGATTCGACCTCGAAAGAGCCTGTTTCAGTAATGAAATTACCTTTTCCCTTGTGTATCCATTATAGGCTGTGAATAGACGTATTTACTCGAGGTTCGTTTCATCCCTGGTGAGTTGGTTTATCATTACTTCAGGAAGGACAAGCAAATATCAGGCACCTATATTTGGCAGTACGCTGACATTCGCAGTGATGTACCAAGATTTCGCGACCGGGCACGAGGATTTAATAATACGCTCTTTTTTTACAATGCCGAAATTTATTCATCTAGAGCAATCTGACGAGAAGTAAATATTGCAATGAATAACAGGCTGCCGACAGATCGGCAGCCTGTTTAACTCTATCGATCAACTTTGTGGAATAAAGAGCTTTTACGTTTGCTAATTTGTCAGAAATGCTATATTGGTGAAAGATATTGAGGGAGCTTGATTAAGCTGTCTGATATTGTAAACGATATAAGAGAGTTGTACCTTTAATAATCTGGAATCATTCCTGTATGTTTTTTAGTGCTAAATTACTAAAGAACTAACGTTCTTAGTTAGTTCTTTCTTTTGGAGATTTACCTGTCAATTTACGATACGATTTATAAAAGTTGGAGTAACAGTTAAAGCCCGACATATAACAGGCTTTTGTTATTGATATTCCTTGCTTGATCAATTCGTCAGCCTTACGTACTCTTTTGTAAGTTATGTACTGATTTATACTAAATCCGGTTGCTTCACGGAATACGCGACAAAGGTGATACTTGGTCAAAAAAAATTGACTAGACAATTCGTCCAAACTAAGAGATTGATCTAGATTGGAGTTAATAAAATTAAGGACTTGTTCAATTTTAGTCGCTTTTTTATTTAATTCTTTTAATTCAATATTTTTGTCCGCTAAGTTATTAATTGTGGAGAGTATCTGTACAATAACACATTTGGCTACGAATTCATTTTCAGCGCTTTCATGTTCAAGAAGTGCTAGGAGTTTTTCGAATAGATGGGGCAGTTCGCTGTTTTTTATTTTATCGGCATGAAGTTGGTTGTTTTGTCCAAGATTGCGATATTTTAACGTGCGAAAAAAATCAATGCCGGTTACCAGGAAAGGTGGCAGGAAGCTCTCACTGAAAGTTAGAACGATACGTTCATAGGGGAAATCTTCGGATATTTGAAGTAGGTGAAGCTCGTTAGGATTCATCATAAGTATGGAATAGGGCTCTAAATCATATATGTTGCCTTCAATTGTGTAGTTACCCGATCCACTTAGGAACAGATAGAGTTCGTACCCCTTTTCATAATGTAGCCGAAAATTATTTTGATTGGGTTTCTCATCTCTAATGTGGTGCAATCGAAATGATTGGTCTCTCGAAACATAACGTAATTGCTGCCAAGAATACTTCATTTCTATTATTAATCAACTCCTTGCTCTCAAGAATACAGCAAGATATTACAACTAACAAGCAAGAAAGTTGAATTTTATTGAAAAAATAGAAGTTACACTTTAAGTATAAAATAAAAAGGTGGTATGCGATTTGTCTAAATTTACTCTAACAGGCTTTGCTGATGAAATTGATGCGGATTTTAATACACAGTTAAATGGATTAACCGAGCTTGGCATTGGTCATATCGAGATTCGTGGTGTGAATGGGATAAATATTTCCAAGCTTACTAAAGCAGAAATTTTAGGGGTTAAAAGCCAACTAGAGACCTTTGGCATCCAAGTTTCATCTATTGGTTCACCTATTGGGAAAATTAAAATTACTGACGATTTCAAGTCTCATCTCGAGTTGTTCAAACAAATTCTTGAAACAGCGCATACATTAAGTAGCCCGTTTATTCGTATATTTAGCTTTCACATGCCGCAAAATGAGGATCCCTCGAAATACCGAGAAGAAGTGCTTCATCGATTGGGAACGATTCTCGACGTGGCTAAGGGAAGTGGCATCACGATATTACATGAAAATGAGAAAGACATCTATGGTGATAAGGTCGAACGCTGCCTTGACTTGATGAAGAGTTTGGAAGCAGATCACTTTGCTTGCGCTTTTGATCCTGCCAACTTTATTCAATGTGGTACTGAAGTATTCCCCAAAGCTTTCCAATTGTTGAAACCATATATCAAATATGTACATATTAAAGATGCTATTGAAGACGGACGAGTTGTCCCAGCGGGTGTTGGTATCGGACGTATAGAAGATGTATTAAGCAGCCTAAAAGCTGAAGGTTTTGAAGGGTTTCTATCACTTGAACCGCATCTAGGGAATTTCAAAGGTCTTGCAGAGCTCGAGCATCCTGAATGGGTAGAGAAGTTGGAGAAAGGCGGTCTGCATACATTTAGTATCGCACATTCAGCATTACAATCAATATTAAGTCGAATATAAAGTGATAAGAACATTACCCATTAAGAGCCGCGTAAATCGCGGCTTTTGTATTTTATGAGATCGAACTAACGAAGATTGCTGGGTTGAAATATTGCACAACACCAACGGATAATTCGCCAAAAAATATGCAATTGCGCTACTTCAGGACTGATAATAACCATTAATTATTAAAATGAACTATACAATTAATTCATATTAAGATTTCGAAAGCCTTGTCCCTGAGTTAATTCGCAGGTCTTTGTTTCTGTATGTAGAAAGCCTTTGCCTTCGAGGATAATGTGTAAATTATAACAGCGATCCATATTATCTTTCTGAGTACGGTACTCCCGGTGAATGTTGTGCTCCGGAAAATGACCGAAGGTCCTAGGAATATGAAGGGTCTGCAGTCTAATTCATTGCGTCTAGAGAATTATTTGAAAAACTAATTCCCTGAGGATTACCTTTAAATTAAGCATTTCGGAAATTTGTTTCAAGACTGAAATAAGTTTGTTGCAAGGAATGGACTCTGCTCGTATAGTAGTGTTAGCTTCTAACACTTAAAGAAGATCGAAGATATCATAGGTATATGGAAGCGTTTTATTTACGGTGATCTGCTTTTTAGGGCTTGAACTTGAAGAAGCTCCTTCACTAAGATAAACTTGAAAGGGCTTAAATAAAAGCAATTTCCAAAGAAAATAATAAGAAGCTAACGAAAGTTCCCTGGATGGTTATTATCTGGGGGACTTGCTCTATTTAAAAAGGAACAGGTGAATTTAAGTATGAAAAATAACACTTATATCAAACGCATGATGTTTTCATATCTTCCTATTTTGTTCCTCACAATTAGTGTGCTAATTTTTATATTTATTACGATTTTAAATGAGTTAAATGTTCGTAATGCCATTCAAGCTAACAAAGTAACGACCGAGTATGTTGCCAATATGATTGATAATTCTTTAAAAACAATTGATACTGATGCCAGAAAAGTCATTCAGAATGATATGAAGCTGCAATCTTTTCTGGAAAGTCCTCCCGATCCCATATTGAACTATGCGGCTTCGAATATTTTGAGTGATATGATGGTTCAACACAATTTCATTGATTCGGTCTATTTATATCGAGCAAAAGATAAGCAAGTTCTGGATCAAAACAAAATTCGTCCGTTGGATGAATTTCCCGATCAGATCTATATGAAGGATTTGATCGAGCAGCCTTATGAATCTAATTGGGCCTCTCCAAGGTTGAAAATTGGGGGTATTGAGGCGGATCCGTCCAAAAAAGTTATTTCTTTAGGGAGGAAAATTCCTTTAAATACGGGTAGCCTCGGGTATATGGTCATCAATGTAAAAGTCGATGCAGTTTCCAAATTTATCGATGAGATGATTGATCACAAATTCACTAATGCACAAATTTATGATGCGGGGCAATCCCCTCTTTTACCAGAAGTTGCTTTTGCTTCAGGTGATAAAGGTGTTCATGCTGAGGTTTCTTCTGATTATACGGGATGGACTTATCAAACAGAGATAAAAGGTGGGAAGCTTTATAGTATCTTATTAAATGGTGGCGTTTTTTGGATATTTGCTATTCTTTGTGCCATCATACTTGCCATTGTATTAACCTTTTATGTAACTCGTCGAAACTATAAGCCAATTGAAGCAATTTTACAACGTATTGATATGTTTTCAACGACAATGAAGCCAACTGATTTGAAAAATAACAAAAATGAGTTCGCCTTTATTGATCAAGCGATTGAGCGTTTGATTACGAATAATATGGCTTTTCAAGAAAAACAGCTTGAAGATTTAACGATTCGAAGGCAGCAATTTTTGCAAAGCTTATTAAACGGAGAGTACGAAGCAGAAAAGGATGTGTGGGTGCAGGAGCGCGAGCATTTCGAGATTAAAGAGAGTACCCGGTTTATTGCAGCGATTCTTGAAATGGATCATTACGTTCAATTTTGTTTGAAATACAATCAGAAAGATCAGTCTTTATTTAAGTTCGTCATCAATAGTGTTGTAATAGAATTCGCTGAACAGAATAAACATCGCGTGATGATCGAGTGGATTTCCAAAAATAGGCTTATCTTACTCCACATGTCCGATGAAGAACAGGATCATGAACATCATTTACTCAAGTTAACGGAGCAAATTCGTTCTTGGATCGCGGATCAACTGGATTTTACAATTACGTTTGGTATTGGATCAGCTGTAGATGCAGGTATGATCAGTCGATCATTTCAAGAAGCTACACATGCTGTCAACCGTAAGGTTACGCTTGGTATTAATCAAATTATCGACACCGTTGAGTTTCAAGAGGGTTCATCGGGTGAATGGTTTACCTATTTACAATGGATTCAAGCCATGGTGCGTCAGGTCCGGCTTGCTGAACCGGGATGGTTGGATCACTTGGTGAATCTATTCCAAGCAATAAGAAGTGAACAGTTACCAAAGGAAGAGATTGATCGAATCCTGCATTATTTGGTTTTTCAATTAGAGCGAGAATTAGAAGGTATCGCGCCAGAGATAGATAAATATTGGAATATGAGTCTAAAGTCAGATTTGCTTCAAGCACTAGAACACTCAGATATACTGGAGCAGATTGAGACAAGTTATCGCCAATCGATTACTCATATCGTTGAGCAACTACAGGAGCTTTCACAGAATCGAAGACATCATGTGCTAATGAAAGAAATAAGGAGTTTTGTGGCAGAGAACTTTACGGATCCCAACCTCTCATTAACCTTGCTAAGCGACCAATTTCAAGTCAATTCCAAATATTTGAGCCAACTGTTTAAAGAAGAGGTCGGTGAGAATTTCAGTGATTTTCTGATTTCACTACGGATGGAATACGCTCAGAAGCTGTTGATTGAAACGGAAGAAAGCGTTCAGGATATTTCGGAGAAAGCGGGTTATGCTAGTGCCATTTCATTCAGACGTGTGTTTAAAAAATGGGCCGGAATGTCACCAGGTCAGTATAGGGAATCACAAGAGTGATCACTTATCCGTAAAGCAAACCGAATTCTAGTGATGACAAATTGTTCTGGCTAGTAGCCCCTTCTTAGATGTTAAAACACTGAAGCTTTGGCAAAGTATGGATCACGTTTTTGTTGGGAGCGACTGTTTATTATAACAGGCGTTCCTTTTTTATTGCAAAAAAGCCTGATGTATCAAGGGTTTCTGAAATTTGTTTTAAGTCGGAAATGTGATTCTTGTGCCGCTGAATATATGCCCGTATAGTGTGGTTAGTCAGCTGAACCGGAAGGCGCAGTGATAGGTAGCAGAAGATAAAGCTGCTTAAGTAATTGAAAGAAGGGATGCACATGGAACAAACTTCAACACAAAATAAGTCGCAATCATTGCAGATGACCGTGAGTCGTCGAAAGGCTAAGTGGTTTCGGAAGGATTTTCAGCTATATCTATTGCTTGTCCTTCCAATCCTATATTTCATCGTTTTTAAATACGTGCCAATGTATGGCGCGGCGATAGCTTTTCAAGATTATAGCATCTTCCAAGGTGTAACAGGCAGTGAGTGGATCGGGTTCGACCACTTCCGAGAACTGTTCGGAATGAGTCAGTTTTATCAGGTTGTTAGAAATACGTTAGTGCTGAACTTCTTAGATCTCATCTTTTCGTTTCCTGCACCAATTATTCTAGCACTGTTACTTCATGAGCTTAGCGTTCTCTGGTATAAAAAATTGGCACAGACGATATTATACTTGCCACATTTTATCTCGTGGATCATTATCGGTGGGCTAGCCTATCAGGTGTTTTCAACAAAAAGCGGTCTCGTCAACAATATGCTCAGTTCAATGGGTATAAGTGCTATTCCATTTTTGACGGATAAAATGAATTGGGTATTGGTATACCTTGGAACTGGCATTTGGCAGAGTGCTGGCTGGGGAACAATCATCTATTTAGCAGCGTTAACTGGTATTAATAAGGAGCTATATGAAGCGGCAGAAGTAGACGGCGCAGGACGAATGAAGAAAATTTGGCATATCACACTACCAGGGATTCGCTCCACCATTGTTGTGATGCTAATTATGCAGCTTGGTCATATTATGACAATCGGCTTCGAGCGTCCGTTCGTGATGAGCAATCCGCTGGTTATGGATTATGCGGAAGTCATCTCAACCTTTGTATATAAGGCAGGTCTTCAATCGGCGCAATTCTCACTGGCAACAGCAATGGGCTTGTTCCAAGCATTGGTCGGACTCATCTTTGTTATTTTGGCCAATACAATTGCGAAGCGCTTTGGGGAGGAAGGATTATGGTAGGGGGAAAAGGTATGTCAACCAATGTACAACGGAAAACACAACGCTTTCGGATTACAGATGCCGTCATCATGCTGATTGTCGGAATCGTCATACTAATATGTCTTACGCCCTTCCTACACATTATATCCATCTCATTAAGCACGAAGCATGCGGTTATTTCCAACCAAGTTACAATTTTTCCGCGAGGACTTGACTTTCACGCCTATGAAATTGTCTTCACAGACGCGAGAATGCTACGTTCGATGGGTCTTACGATTCTACTGACAGCTACTTTTACAGTAGTTAGTATGGTCATGAGCATTTGTGCAGCGTATCCCTTAACGAAGGAACGTCTGAAGGGAAGACCGGTGTTTATGCTGCTTATCGTTTTTACGATGTTCTTCAGCGGTGGTTTGATTCCCGAATATTTACTTGTGAAGCAGTTGGGAATGCTAGATAGTCTTACGGCGTTAATTGTGCCAGGTATGATCAGTGCTTTTAATTTAATTATTTTGCGAACGTTTTTCTCCTCGGTACCTGCTAGCTTGGAGGAATCGGCGTACTTGGATGGTAGTTCTCATATCGGTACCTTAATTCGAATTGTGCTGCCACTATCGATGCCCGCAATCGCGACGCTGAGCCTGTTTTATGCGGTTTCGAGATGGAACGGGTTCATGGATGCGCTCTTCTACATCACACATTCAGACTTATACCCGATACAACTGAAGCTGTACCAAGTTGTCATGAACAGTATGGTAACCGATTTGACCGCGATAGAAGGTGCGTCGCAAGTGGAAGTCGTTCCGGAGGGGCTCAAGGCAGCAAGTATCATGTTCGCTACGACCCCAATCTTAATTGTTTATCCTTGGCTTCAACGGTATTTTGTCTCGGGAATTATGATTGGGGCAGTTAAGGGTTAAGGGAAGGAAGTTTACCCTACTTATCTCACCCCCTAGAAGCGATTCATTGGTGGACTCCTCTGATTCTTAGAGGTTAAACATAGAAGTAAATCACAAACAAATGAGAAGGGGAATTTAAATATGAACACTAAGCAACGTAAATGGTTTGGGGCTTCGACTACGGTGATTTTATTGGCAGGTTTGCTGTCTGCTTGTTCCAGCGCAACTAAAGAAACTACGCCAAGCACAACAGCTGGCGCAACTGCAAAAACTACTGTAAGCAAAGAGCCGGTTACACTTAAGGTTGAAATGTTCGATCGTGGCAATGCTCCTGCAGGTGCCGGTCCCGTTGATAATAACTTCTGGACACAATGGATTCAGAAAAACTTCGGTGACCCGAACAACATTAAGCTACAGTTCGTACCAGTTCCACGGACGCAAGAGGTGGATAAGCTGAACGTACTTATGGCAACTGGAGATGCACCTGATGTTGTATTTACGTATGACTTAACGACGATTAACAATTATGTAAAAAGCGGTGGCCTGACTGACCTAGGTTCATTAATCGATGCAAACGGCCCCAACTTGAAAAAATTTATTGGTACAGATGTTCTTTCCTACGGTGTTTTTAACGGAAAGCAATATGCAATTCCCGCCAAGAGAACGCTGCAATATACGCAATCGACCTATATTCGAAAAGATTGGTTGGATAAGTTAGGAATGCCGGCACCTAAGACTACGGATGAATTTTACAAAACGATGAAAGCATTTAAGGAGAAAGATCCTGGCAAAACGGGCGGTAAAGTTATCCCATTCGACTTCAACGTTACTGATGGTATGATTTCAGTTGGATCATTCTTTAAGAAAATGTCAGAAGAAGATAATTATGCTTTCTCATCTTCGAGCCTTATACCTGAAGTGCTGAAGCCAGGCTTTAAAGACGGACTACAGTTCTTGAATAAGATGAATGCTGAGGGTTTGATTAATCGGGATTTCGCACTTGATAAAGATTTGAAGACTTTCCAACAAGATATTTCAAATGGTCTAGTCGGAGCTTTTGCTGGCTTAGCAGCTCATCCAACCATGATGGGTACTGGTAATGTGTTCGATTCGTTAAAAAAGAACGTTCCGGGTGCAGAATATATTGCGATCGATCCGTTTACGAATGAGGAAGGCAAGACACCGAAACAAATTTATGACCCTACAGGTATTTTCATGATGGTTCCGAAGACAAGCAAACATGCAGCAGAAGCAATCAAGTATTTGGACTGGATGTCTAAACCAGATGTTCTGTTTACACTCACGAACGGCATCGAAGGTCAGAACTATACGTTAGAGAATGGTCTACCGAAGGCGATTACGACGGACGAAGCGAAGAAAACGTTCTATAATAATGCGGATATTGCAATCGTAATTAATGGCAAGGATTTCGGTTCGCAAGAGAAAAATTTCGAAGCAGTCGCTCTTTCGTTCCCGAATTATAAAGATGTAGCTTTGCAAAGTATGAAAAATGCGCTTAAAGATGGATATACAGCTCCACGCTTCGATCGCCCGATTGAATCCGAGATTAAATACGGTAAAACACTGAAAGATAAGGCGCAAGAGACTATTGTTAAGGGGATCTTAGCGAAGCCGGAAGATTTCAACAAGACATTTGATGCATCGATTGAAGAGTATTTGAAAATAGGTGGACAGTCTGTAGTAGATGAACGCAGATCCGCTTATAAGGATATGAAGAAGAAGTAACCTGTTCGAGCAACCCCCATACTGGTTATGGGGGTTGTCTGATATTTGGACTGTTTGCATGAGAGGGGAATTACTTTGACATTTATCATTGATCGGAATACAACTTATCGCATTCCTAAAGACCTTACTTCACCTGTCCGCCATGCTTGGGAGATGGTAAAGCGGGATCATGAACAGGTACTCGGTACAGTTCCAAACCATGTTACTGGGGAGGAGGAGAGAGCTGAGGTCGTGATTCGCTACTCCGTATCCGAGGATCGCTGTCCGGCATGGCCTGAGGCGTACTGCTTCCGCTTCGTTCAATACGGCGAAAAAAGGGAGTTTCACATTGCTGCGAATGACGATCTTGGTCTCGTGTATGGCATGCTCGAATACACAAGAAAATATCTAGGCGTTGATCCTTTTTGGTTCTGGGCGGATCGTCCTCCTGAGCGGCATAGTCGGATAGAACTGCCTGATGATGATTGTGATTCTTCAGAGCCGTTTGTCCGGTTCAGAGGGTGGTTTGTCAACGATGAAGTTTGTTTGATTGGATGGAAGGAGGCGTATCCTCCGACTCGCGAGGTATGGTTGCCAGTTTTCGAATCTCTTCTGCGCTGCGGCGGAAATATGGTCATCCCTGGTACAGATTTGCCAAAGCATGGTGTTCATGCAGATCTGGCGGCGGAGATGGGGTTATGGGTGACGCATCATCATGCCGAGCCTCTTGGAGCGGAGATGTTCCTACGCGCTTATCCTGGGAAGAAAGCAAGCTATCAAGATAACCGAGAGCTATTCGAGAACTTATGGGAGGAAGCGATCGAGCATCAGAAGGACCGCAATGTTGTTTGGGTTCTATCGTTTCGCGGACAAGGCGACCAGCCTTTCTGGGCGCAGGATCCTGCTTTCGACACACCTGAAAAGCGTGGTGAAATGATTGGTCGTGTCGTTCGCAAGCAATACGATATGGTGCGGAGCAAGGTGTCCAATCCTCAGTGCAGTGTGGCGTTGTACGGGGAGATTGCAGAATTATATAAAGCGGGTCATGTGAGTATTCCAGACGAAATTATTAAGATTTGGGCGGACAACGGATATGGCAAAATGGTTTCGCGTCGAAACAATAACGAGAATCATCGCATTCGGGCATTACCCGATATGCAAGACAAAGGCAAGCATGGCATCTACTACCACGTGACGTTTCATGATCTACAAGCATCCAATCATTTGGCGATGTTCCCGTCTCCGGCAAGCTTTATCTGTGATGAGTTGGAAGGGGCCTTCCATTCTGGAGCAAAAGATTATCTCCTCGTTAACAGTGGTAATATTCGACCTCATGTATATACGCTGGATTTGGCAAGCGAACTGTGGATGCGAGGAGAAGTAGATGCTGAGAAACATCTTCATTCATTTGTCAGCCGTATGTACAAATCAGATAGGGCTGGCATAGTCGATTTGTACCGCGACTATGCGCTTAGAACGATTCCATATGGTCCGAATAAGGATGACCGGGCGGGAGATGAGTTTTATCACCATCCAGCACGTATAATCGTTGGACACTGGCTTCAAGGAAAATCCAATGAGCCGCTTGACCGCTTGAATTGGGCGACAGGTGAGGTGGAATTTAAGGAACAGGTTGAATGGTTTCGCCAAAAGTGTGCAGAGGCCACTCAAGGTTGGCTCGAGCTGCGTGAGCGGATCGAAAGAATTCTTCCGGGGCTTTCTGATCCTGACCGTCTCCGCCTAAAGGATCATTTGCTGCTGCATGTAGAGCTGCATTTGTCCGGATGCGAAGGTTTTGAGAAACTAGGCCAGTCCTACGCATCATACTGCGCAGGAAACTATCCATCAGCTTTCGTTTATGCTTCACAGGCGATGTGGAAGTATCAAGATGGACTTGTCGCACTACAGGCTGCCGAACACGGTAAATGGGCTCATTTCTTTCGAGCGGACTGGCTGACGAATATCACAAGTACGGTGAATAACATGGATACGCTTCGTCGATGGCTTCGAATGCATGGCGACAGTCCTGATTTTTTCCTTTGGTACAAGGAATATCTCATGCCAGAAACAGAAAAATATATCTATTTAGAAAATACGCATCGTAATCCCCTGTCAGATGACGAACTGGCAAAGAAATTGGCAGATAAGTTCAATATGTGATTCATCAGAAACCCAAAAATTAGGAGGATATATATGGGACATCAAAGATTTGAAGTTGACGCATTGTTTCAGGATCCTCCCGCGAAATACCGCGGTGCACCTTTTTGGTCATGGAACTGCGAACTAGATGAAGAAATGCTGAACAAGCAGGTTAAATATTTTAAAGAAATGGGTATGGGTGGTTTCCATATTCATGCCAGAATCGGACTTGATACGCCGTATCTTGGCGAACAATTCATGGACGCTGTTAAAACCAGTATTGAAAAAGCGAAGCAGGAAAACCTGCTTGTCTATTTATATGATGAAGATCGATGGCCATCTGGATTTGCTGGCGGTTTGGTTACGAAAGATGAACAGTTTCGGGCCAGACACTTAGTATTTAAGCCGAGGTACGGCGATACCAGAATTTATAATTTTGAGCGCTCTTCAAACGAGAAGACGTTGTTATTCAGCTATGATATCACCTTGGAAAACGGATACTTAACTTCCTGGCGGATTCTTGAGCAGGGTGAGGAAGGCGCGAATGTATGGGATTTGTATCTGGAACTTCGGCCAAAGTTACCATGGTTTAACCATGAGTCCTATGTGGATGTGATGAATCCAGAAGCGATTAAGCGTTTTATTGAAACGACCCATGAATTGTACTACAAGGAAATCGGTGAAGAATTTGGCAGTGTGGTTCCATCTATATTTACGGATGAAGCGCAGTTAACAGCGAATACGTTTTTGGGATTTTCCGAAGGGAAAGAAGGCGTTACTATTCCATACACGGAAAGAGTTTCCGAAGTGTATAAGGAGCTGTATGGAGATGACTTTTTCAATATCGTCCCGCAACTAGTATGGGAGCTACCTGATGGGAAATCGTCGCTAGCCAAATACCGATACCGTGATATTGTAGCGGAAATGTTTGTGTCTGCTTTTGCTGATACTATAGGAGCTTGGTGTAAAGAGCACGGGATCACCATGACCGGGCACATGAAGAGTGAGGATACACTGCTCGCCCAGACAGCTGAACTCGGTGAGGCGATGCGTTTTTACCGGAGCTTCGGGCTGCCAGGAATTGATGTATTATGCGATGATCGGGTATACTCTACGGCTAAGCAGGCGCAGAGTGCCGCACATCAGTATGGCTGGGAAGGCATCATGTCTGAACTTTACGGCGCTACGAATTGGGATCTTGACTTCAGAAGACATAAGCTGGGGGGAGATTGGCAGGCAGCGCTAGGCGTTACTCTTAGAGTTCATCATTTGGCTTGGATGAGCATGGCGGGGGCCGCTAAAAGAGACTGGCCTGCATCTATTTTTTACCAGTCACCTTGGTATAAGGAATATGCACAGGTCGAAGATCATTTTGCAAGAGTTAACGTGGCAATGAGTAGTGGAAAGCCGCGTGTTCGCATAGGTGTTATTCATCCTTTAGAAACCTTCTGGCTATATACAGGGTCCAATGAGCATACGAAGAGCATTCGGGATGAGCTCGAAAAAAACTTTCAAGATGTCATCGAATGGCTGCTATTTAATCAACTGGACTTTGATTTTATAAGTGAATCGCTTCTTAAAGAACAATTTGCAGAGAGTTCAGACCGGAAATTCCATGTCGGCGAAATGGCCTATGATGTGGTCCTAGTTCCCGGCTGTGAAACGATACGCAGTACAACGCTTTTGGCATTGAGACCATTCAGAGAGGCTGGGGGCGATGTCATATTTGCGGGGGATGCTCCGATATATGTGGATGCTTGTGTTTCGGAACAAGGCAGCCAATTCGTAAACGACTGCACCCGAGTAAGTTTTTCGAAGAACGGAATCGTTCGTGCACTTGAAAAATATAGAGATATTGAAGTAAGAAAGGCAGACGGTTCCACGGCAGATTTCATTCTATACCAAATGCGTGAAATCGAGGACAGCCGCTATGTATTTTTAGCCAACGGAAGAAAAATCGTCAATGAGGATTTGACAACATCGGAGCTGCTTAGGGTAAGTGTTCCTGGGACTTGGCAGGTGAGGATCTATGACACGCAAAATGGTTCAACGAAAGAAATAAGGGCTGAGTTTGCCCATGGTTGTACGGTATTCAAATGGCGAATGCATGAAACAGACAGTCTTCTCTTAGAACTAAAGAGAACTGATGAAGCTAACTTCAAGACATGCACGGCAGAAATTGTGGATGAAGCAAATCTCACTGACTGGGAAAAGATGCAGACAATCGTGAGTGCTGTGAATTATTCGCTTTCCGAACCCAATGTGCTTGTGCTCGATATGGCGGAATACCGTCTGGATAATGGGGAATGGCAAACTGTTGAAGAGCTTCTTCGCCTGGATAATAAGATCCGTCAGCAGCTTGGCATGCCAAAACGTTATGAGAGAGTGGCACAGCCGTTTGCGAATCCAAAAGAAAAAACGGAACATGTACTAGAACTGCGCTTCATGGTTGAACTTGAAACGGGGCTGGAAGAGCTGTATCTAGCGTTAGAGCAGCCGGAAATGATGGAGATTGTTGTGAACGGTATCAAGGTTGAGCAGAAAGATTGCGGTTATTATGTGGATGAGAGTATCCGTAAAATTGCATTATCGGCTGTGTCTGCCGGAGAGTTAAATATTCATGTGAAAATAGCCTATGCATCACACATTGATGTTGAAAATATGTATCTTCTCGGTGATTTCGGTGTTCAGGTAGTTGGAAATAAAGCAGCAATCACAAAACGCCCTGAAAAACTTGGGTTTAGTGATATTTGCGACCAGGGTCTGCCGTTCTATGGCGGGAACGTTCAATATAAATTCGACTTCGAAGTGGAGGAAGCTGCCGAATACGAGGTAGGCATTACCAAATTCCGAGCACCGCTAATCGGTGTCACCGTGAACGGAAAGAGAACTGGAACGGTTGCCTATTCGCCTTATCGCGCATCGCTTGGCTATTTAGAAAAAGGGAAACACAGTATCGTTCTGGAGGCTTTCGGAAGTAGAATCAATACGTTTGGACAGCTTCATCTATCAGATGAGAAGATGAGATGGTTCGGTGATGGTTCATGGCGCACAGAGAATGAGAGTTTTTCTTATCAGTATCAACTTAATAAAGTGGGCATTTTAAGGGAACCGGAAATTTTTAAAAGGAAAAAGGAATAGATCGTTAATAATTTTTGTTTAGAAATGATGAGAACTTCTCCTCTATAGATAAGGAGGGGAAGTTCATTTTTTGACTATAACCCTTGGAAATAACATTCATTTAGAGAAACGGAAATCTGTAATATTACAGAAATATGATTCGGGAAATAAGGGTGGAGTAGATGAAGACGATGAATATGAAGATGAAGATCGGTAAAAATCATTACATCAACAGAATGCTGCTTTCGTACCTTCCCATTCTTTTTGTCACAGCTAGTATGCTGATTTTTATATTTATTGCCATCATCAACCAAAATAATGTTCGTAATGCCATTCAGGCCAACCAGGTGACAGCTGCATTTATTGCAAACACAGTGGACAACTCACTGAAAAGCATATCTGTCGACGCACAGAAAATCGTGGAAACGAACACTGAATTGCAGCAATTTCTGGATAGCCCTTTGGATGGGGGAAGAGCATTCGACATTTCCAATATCCTTAGCAATCTCAAGGTTCGATATGGGCTCATTGATTCAATCTATGTAAACCAAGTTAAAGATGATATGGTGCTGGATCAAAGCGCGTTGCGGCCCATGGATCAATTTGCAGATCGCAATTACTTTCATAATTCAAAGGAACTATTGCTGAACGGCGTTTGGTCTTCTCCGAGGATTAAGGAGAGTGAAGGGGTCAACTCCCACTCTAGGGATATGGTTATCTCTCTTAGCTTAAAAATCCCACGGGATTCTGGAAGTCTCGGTTATCTCATTGTTAATATTAAGGTATCTACGGTACAATCCTATATTCGACAAATGGTTGATCAAAAATTAACGGTCGTGGAACTGTTCGATTCCCACGGAAAGTCCTTCCTCGATGAGAGCATCCCGACCTCATCTCAAAATAGCCTTATGACTAATGTAGTTTCAGATTATACCGGTTGGACCTATCGGATAAGCATCAAAGGCGGCAAGTTGTCTGATTTCCTGTTTCAGGGAAGCAATGTTTGGATCCTGCTGGCTCTGGGGGCTATCGTTTTTTCGGTCGGGGCAACCTTTTACGTGACCCGCAGAAACTATAAACCGATCGAAGCAATTTTACAACGGATCAACCGCTTTTCTTCTGCTATCAAGTCTCCCGATCAAAAAGAAAATAAGAGTGAATTTGCCTTTATCGATAACGCAATTGAACGTTTAATTACGAATAATATGGCTTTTCAAGAGAAACAGCAGGAGCACATGGTCATCAGAAGACAGCAATTTCTGCAAATGCTATTAAGGGATGAATATGAAGGAGATCCTGTTATATGGGAGCATGAACGGCATCACTTTGGGCTGGAAACTGGTAATTTTATCGTAGCGGTGCTGGAGCTTGACCAATATGTAAAATTTGGAATGAACTTTAGTCCTAATGACCAATCGTTGTTCAAATTTATTATCAGCAGTGTGGCTATGGAAGTCGCGGAACAGAATGGCCAGCGGATATTGGTGGAGTGGATTGCCAAAAATCAGCTCGTTCTCCTGATTATTTCAGATGAAAATGAGTCATTGGAGCACCGCATACTTCAGATTTCGGAGCAAATACGTTCGTGGGTCGAGGAGCATCTAGTTTTCACGGTTACCATTGGGGTTGGTACGGTAGCCGATGAGGAATCAGCAATTAGCCGCTCGTTTAGAGCAGCGGAGGAAGCGGTTAGCCACAAGGTGACGCGTGGAACGAATCAAATTATTGCTAGGGTTGAGATAACAAGTAATTACGAGGGTGAATTATTCGACTACCTAGAAAAAATACGATTGATAGTTCGCATGCTTCGTATGGGTGAATCCCAATGGGGGAATGAGTTAAATAGCATGTTCAGCATGATGAGCGTGCATCACCTTGGTAAAGATGATGTAGATCGTTTACTGCACTATTTCATCTTCCATCTCGAATATGAACTGGTGGGAGGCCAGCTTGATATAACAAATTGGCTGCAGCAAGCTAAGCCGGGCCTACTTCTTACGATTGATCAATCAGATACGCTGCAGCAACTTGAAGTTTTTTTTCATACGGCTTTGGAGCAGTTGGCTGGTCATCTCGAGGAGCTTGCCCAGAGTCGCAAGTATAATATGCTAATGAGACAAATCCGCGAATATGTAGCGGAGCATTTTATGAATCCCAACCTTTCTCTCACGCTGCTTAGTGATCGGTTTCAAATTAATTCTAAATATTTGAGCCAGTTATTTAAAGAAAATTTTGGACAGAATTTTACTGATTTTCTTCTTGAATTAAGAGTTGAATATGCCAAGAAACTACTTTGCGAGTCCGAGGCAACCGTACAGGAGATATCGGAAAAGGTTGGATATTTGACTCCGACTTCGTTTATTAAGGTTTTTAAGAAGATCGTTGGCGTATCACCAGGACAGTACAGGGAGTCTCAAACGAAAAAAAATTCTGAGGTCGAATGATGACTAGAGATTAACACTCTTTTTTGCCATCAATGCCAGTCATATCAAGGGTTTTGGAATTTGAACAGTCGACGGAAATCTAACTATTGTTTCTAACGGAGTAATTCACTTATATTTTGGGTGTGATCCGAACTTGTATGTAAACAAGAATAGAAAGGGAGTTAGAACATGTTAGTAAATCAAAGAAAATGGTTTGGAATTTCGGCTTCTGCTGTGATGCTAGCGGGTATGCTGTCAGCATGCTCAAGTCCTGCTAAGGAGACAAGTACAACCGCTGGAGCTACTGCAGCTGCAACAACCACTGTGAGTAAAGAGCCTGTTACCCTGAAAGTGGAGATGTTCGATCGTGGTAATGCGCCTGCAGGTGCCGGTCCCGTTGATAATAACTTTTGGACGCAATGGATTCAAAAGAACTTTGGAGATCCGAATAACATTAAGCTCCAATTCGTTCCGGTACCACGAACTCAAGAGGTGGATAAGCTCAACGTGCTTATGACGACAGGTGATGCACCTGATATTGTATTTACATATGACACATCAGTGATTAATGGATATGTAAAAAATGGCGGTCTAACGGAATTGAGTTCATTGATCGATGCAAACGGGCCAAATTTGAAAAAGTTTCTTGGTACAGAGATTCTTTCCTACGGTATTTTTAGCGGCAAACAATATGCAATTCCCGCTAAGAGACCGTTGCAGTTCACAAAATCCACCTATATTAGGAAGGATTGGTTGGATAAGTTAGGCTTGCCAGTTCCAAAAACGACAGATGAATTTTACAATACAATGAAAGCGTTTAAGGAGAAAGATCCTGGTAAAGTTGGTAGTAAATTAATACCGTACAACTTCAATGCAGATGACGGAATGATTCCAATCATGTCATTCGTAAAGAAAATGTCGGAAGAAGATAAATATGCGTTTTCCTCGACGCAGGGTACTAATATCCCCGTAGTGCAGATGCCAGGTTTCAAAGATGGCGTACAGTTCATAAATAAGATGAATGCTGAAGGCTTGATTAATCGGGATTTCCCTCTTGATAAAGATGGAAATGCCAACCGCCAAGACATTTCAAACGGTCTTGTGGGTGCTTTCACTGGCTTAGCTGCTCATCCAAGCATGATGGGGCCTGGTAATGTCTTTGATGCGTTAAAAAAGAACGTACCAGGTGCAGCCTATATCGCGATAGATCCATTTACAAATGAGGAAGGGAAGACACCGAAACAACTATACGATCCGATCGGCATGTACATGATGGTTCCTAAGACAAGCAAGCATGCGGTGGAAGCGATAAAGTATCTGGATTGGATGTCGAAACCAGATGTTCTGTTTACGCTCACGAACGGTATTGAAGGTCAGCATTATACGTTAGAAAATGGTTTACCAAAAGCGATTACAACGGACGAAGCGAAGAAAACGTTCTATAATAACGCAGATATTGCAATCATGATTAATGGAAAAGATTTCGGCTCTCAAGAGAAAAATCTCGAAGCAACCACACTTGCGTTTCCGGACTATAAAGAGGTAGCTTTGCAAAGTATTAAAAATGCTCTTAAAGATGGAGAGACCGTTCCACGCCTTGATCGCCCGATTGACTCCGAGAGTAAAAATGGAAAATTACTGAAAGATAAAGCGGTGGAGGCGATCGTTAAGGGGGTCTTAGCTAAGCCGGATGAATTCAATAAGACATATGATGGAATCATCGCAGAGTATCTGAAAATTGGCGGGCAAGCCGTAGCAGATGAACGCAGAGCTGCTTATAAGGAAATGAAGAAGAAATAAGTAACCGGTACGAGCACCTCCATACTAGTTATGGGGGTGCTCGTTATATCGTAGATAGACTGAATGAGCGGAGGGACTCACGATGAACAACATCCAATATAAAGAATTTACAAATGGAGAGATGGACGAATATTTCTCATGGCTCGATACAGATGGAAACATTATTAATGCAAGTGACGGAGGAATTATCTATGTTGACGGTAGGTATTATTGGTATGGAATGAAGCTCCGTCAACTGCCTTCTGGCTCTGATGGAAAAGGTGGTCAATCTACTACAGTTGGAGTCGTTATGTATAGTTCCATTGATCTATATAATTGGACATATGAAGGAGTTGTTCTTAAATGTTCAACGAATCCGCAGCACGAATTATATGGTCCAATGCGTTTTGAAAGGCCGAAAATCATTTATAACGATAAAAGTAAGCAATTCGTCTTGTGGGTTCACTATATAGAATATCCTGGTGATCATGGATTTGCGATCGGAACTGCTGAGGCAGGTGTCGCTACCTGCAGTGCCATAAATGGTGAGTACGAATGGCATGGATATACACGTCCTGTTGATACTGCTGGAGCAGTGAGAGATTGCACACTATATAAGGACCATGATGGAACGGGATATTTTATATATGATCGAGCTGTAGATGATGAAGATCGCTGTTTGTATATTGTTAAGCTAAGCGAGGATTATTTAAGTTTTACTAATGAGTACCGAAGACTTGATGTTGCATATAGGAGGGAAGCAGCAGCACTCCTGTATCAAAATGGATATTATTTTATGATTACATCAGGGCTTACCAGTTGGAGAACAAATCCTGCAAAATATTTTAGGGCTAAAAGTCTGTGGGGACCATGGACGGATATGGGTGATCCTTGTGTGAATGATACAGGAACGACTTTTGAATCTCAAACTACTCAAATCTTTCCTGTTGAAGGAAAGCCAGGTTTCTTCATTCACATGGCGGAGCGACATAACACTCAAAATTTTGAACGCTGCTCCTACATTTGGTTGCCTGTTGAATTCCCAACAGCGGATACGATTTGTCTTAACTACCGTAAAACATGGAAGTTGGAGAATTTTATTTAATCTTTATTAACACCCTAATCATACTTGGAAAAGGTACAGCATCCTCAATTATTTGAGTGGGCTGTACCTTTTTGATGTAGATATTTTTTCGGTGTTCTCCTATTCTGATAGCAGTTAGGAAAGCCTTTAATTTAGAGCCAGGCGTTTTTTTTGACGACAATGTCTGCTATGCCACGGTTTTGGAATTTGAACAGTCAACGGAAATCAAACTATTGTTTCGATCGGAGTAATTCACTTATATTGTGGGTGACTGATCCGATCTTAATTTTGTATTTGTAACCGTATTCATCAATTCGGTTGACTCCTCTATTTTTAGAGGTGCAACATACAGGTAAACAATAAAAGCAGAAAGGGGGATCGAAAGAGGAAAGCAAAGGAGATGGTTTGGAGTTTCAGGGATAACATCATTTATTTAAAGAACTGGCTGAATATTACTTTTTTTAACACGAAAGGGGTAATTTATGTTGAGGAAAAAAACCATGTTTTTCAAAATGGTGTCTACACTTATCGGTGCTGCTATACTTATGCAAGGGATCTGTATCCCCTCTGTCTCGGCAGCGGAAGTGCAGAATGTAGCCACCTTTGCGGATGTTGTGGAGAAAGCCGGTAATGATGACATAAAGGCATATGGCACGGCATTAGAAGCGAAAACCATTTCGGCGACACTTCAAAGCGGAACAGTCCTCGCAGGATCAGGGACTACATACTATGTTGACTCTGTAGGGGGAAACGACTCAAATAATGGAACAAGTGAAGGCACGGCTTGGAAAAGCATTGATAAGGTAAACTCAAAAACCTATCAGCCTGGCGACAGGATTTTGTTTAAAGCGGGTGGTACATGGACGGCCCCGACAGCGCCGAAGGTAAAGGACTCTTTTCCCCTCGAGATAGATACGGATAACGATGGTCGTCCCGAAGTGTTTCTGGCTCCCCATGGCTCTGGCACATCGGCACAGCCAATTATTATTAGCGCGTACGGCACCGGCAATCTGCCGAAAGTTATAGGTAATGCGAATGTTAACGATGTAGTGACGTTAAAAGACCAAGAATATTGGGATATTTCAAATCTTGATATCAGCAATCAAGACCCTAGTTTTGACCCGAACAATACATCGAGCACAACAAATGCGGCGTTGATGGGAAACTTGCGTGGAGTCCATGTATATGGTCAGAGTCATAGTGATGACGGTATAACGCCAGGTGGTGTACTAGACGGAATTAGGCTGCACCATTTGTATATCCATGATATAAGCGGACATGTTTATTGGGGAGGCGGCCCGACGGACAGAGGATATCCCGGCGTTGTCGGAAACATGGGAGGGGCAAGTAAGCGGACAGGCGGTATCGTTGTTGAAGTATGGGAGGCGACGACAGAAAGTGATTTGACTCAAGCGCAGAAGGAGTCTAACACCCAAGACCGCCCAATCACCTTCAATAATATTGTTATGGAATACAATGTGATAACCAACACTTCTTTTGGTGGAATCACAGTCAAGCAATGGGGGGGGCAGGGCCACCCCGAGATAAGCTTAGGTGATTTCTATGTTGCTGAGGAACCGGCGACATATGAAAATTGGTACACTCGCACTGGTGCGGACGCGAGCAATAATTATTATTCAGCGGGCTGGCATCCGCATAAAAACATATACATTCAGAATAACTATGTCAGCAACAAGAGTACAGGATATGGCTGTAACGCGATAAGAGTTGCAAGCGTTGACGGCGGGATTGTCGCGCATAACGTCGTTTCAAGTGCGGGTACCAGCGGTATAGAATTGGATTATGCGAATGATATCGTCGTTCAATTTAACGAAGTATTCGGCACCACAAGGAAAATGGGCGGGGCCGACAATAACGGCATCGATGCAGACCAGTATACGAGCAACATCTTAGTGCAATACAACTATTTGTATGGTAACGGCGACGGCTTTTTACTTTGCGGTTGGAATACCTTTAGTACGGCGGTCTGGAGATATAACGTAATCCGAAACTCCGGCTCCGGCGACCATTATATAGCTCTCTACTCCACAGCAGGCTACAACTTTGTACACAACAATTTGTTGTACAGTACAAATAATGCGACGAGCTTTGTAGGAAGACCAGGCGGTTTTAATGTAGATTACGCAGCCAATCCGCTCTATTACTATAACAACATTTTCTACAACGCTTCCACGGGTACAGCAAGCCCCGCTCTTTATCAAGGTACCTATAGTTATTACAGCAATAATAGTTATTATGGAACAGGAGTAACGGCACCTTCATCAGATCAAAATGCGGTTACAATTGACCCGAAATTTCAGGGGAATTTCACTACAGACTTAAATGCTTTTAAGTTAACTCAAGATTCACCGCTGATTAACAAAGGCAAGGCCGTGACATATCCTGCTAACTATGGAGGCGTTTTTGTCAATCAATATGTAAATAAAAATATTGATTTTTATGGCAGTACTCTTGGCACTAAATCGGATATAGGAATTTCTGAATATCAATTTAGTGGCGGCATGGGAATAATAAGAGGCTATGTCAAAGACCAAAATGGCAATCCTGCGGCAGGCGCAACCGTTACAATCAGCGGAACCTCTAAGTCAGTGACGACACAAAATAATGGTTATTATAGTCTCGGAGAAGTAGCGGCAGGAAGCAGTTATACACTAGATGTCACAAAAGCTGGGTATGCTGTCAGCGAACAGGTAGCACCAGTATTTGTGGCGGGTGACACGGTAGATCTTAATTTGGTATTGGGTACACCACAGTCTAACGCTGGACATATTAGTGGTACCGTTACGATAAGCGGTGGAATTGCTGTTGCTGGCGCGAAGATTGTAATGTCCCTTGGTGACACCAATTATGAAACGACAACCGATAGCGCAGGTAAATATTCACTTGAAGTGCCTGCTGCAAGCGGATATACTCTACAACTTACAAAGAACGGCTTCAGGGATCAAACCAAAAATAATGTAGGGGTTCAAATTGGCAGTGAAACACAGTTTAATTTTGTGTTGCAGTCAAATGATTTCTCAAATACGGCTTATTTCATAAATGACGATTTTAATTATAGTACAGGTACATTTAGCGGAAATGATGTATGGTCTACATACGGAAATTCATTTGGAACGATTGCAATTGTAGACGACCCTGCAAACGCGGGAAATAAATATCTTCGTATCAATAAGACTTCTGGTTCAAGCTCTGCCAACGGAATCGGTCTATTCAACAAAAATGAAGCCAATTTGAGCGGCATTGTAACTGTTGAAGCAAGAGTGATGCGTACGTCTGATTCAGCAAGTAGTAATCAGATTCAAATGTTTCCATTTAATAAAAGTGATTGGAACAGCACCACCCCACATTCCTCAACGAATCGACTTGGTACTTTTGCATTTTACAGAGATGGTACCGGTCGTCAGATTATCTCGCATTCAGCTAACAACGGAGCGCCAGATGCGGGAGATTATGCTTTAAATCAATGGCAAGTAGTCAGAAACGTCGTAAACCTTAATACAATGACATTCGATTTTTATGTGAATGATATGACTACGCCGGTATTAACAAACTATCCATTGAGAACGAACACTCGAAACGCAGTTGATCGATTTCTGTTTTACTCGAACTCAGTTAATAACGGGGATTTATTAATCGACTATTTCCGCATAAACACGGGTACACCTTATGATTATGTAACTGAAGTTGCTGTAACTCCAACGACTGCGACAGTGCAGCAGGGCGGTACCACATCGTTCAGCGCTTCTGTTACCGGCACAAACAACCCAGCCCAGACAGTAAATTGGAGCGTGAGTGGAAACCACAGCAGCGGTACGACAATTAACAACTCCGGTGGACTCACAGTAGCATCGGATGAAACTGCGACTACTTTGAAGGTTATAGCTACTTCCACAGTAGACTCTTCCAAATCTGGTACAGCAAGCGTTTCGGTCACGAAGTTGTATAGCTTGACAGGAATGACGGTTAATGATGTTGCCAACGCCGCAGATTGGTCGATTCGAAGTAATATACAGATTGGGGATATTCTTTATGGAGACCGTTCCTATACCATTGTTTCCTTGCCTTCGACATATGTGAGTGCCGATTGGATTCGAACAGCCAATGATTCTAAAAGTTATACGGGATCGTCTCTCGTTACGTTTACTGTAACCAGGGATTGCACTGTTTACGTAGCGATTGACGACAGGATTACCAGTAAGCCTTCTTGGCTCTCAACTTGGACAGATACTACGGATAATTTGACCCAGAACGAAAATGGTGTAACTCGAACTTTTAGTATTTATAAGAAGACTTTCGCTGCCAACTCCCAGGTTAGTTTGGGTAATACTGGTGCAACCACGTATGATAACTATTCCGTTATTGTTAAGTAAGCTATGAATTTCTACAAAAAGGCATAAAAACTGGTTGAAAAGCTGTTATGCCAACAGGAAACGTTTGTTCAATAGTACAGCAGCTGACCAGGACTTTATTTTTTCGTCCATGGCTGCTGTTTTGTATTTTGATCAGTCTAATACATATGTTTCGGAGTCTGATGGTTTTATTATTCGAAAAACAGCGTGGATTCAATACATCTAGTCTGCTTCTCGAGACCGAGAGAAGCACATTTCAGCAAATATACGGCGAAGCATGTTCCTGTCTCCTTTCAGGATATGAAAGGGTACGATTGGGCGAGCGAGGCTGTGCTTGGACTGGCTGCACGTGAAGTCATTCAGGGCAGAAGCGAAGGGCATTTTGTTCCTGAAGGGCAAGTAACTCGAGCGCAATTCGTTCAAATGCTAGCTTCGGTGTGAATGATCGAATCAGCCGGGAAGATATGGCAGTGCTCATCTATCGAGTCTCGAAGCTGCTGAAGATAATGACTAGTGCGGTTGATGGCACAAACGGTAAGACTTCTGGATTCTTGGACAAGGAAAAGACATCGGATTATGCCAAAGATGCAGTCTCTGCTTTGCAGCAAGTAGGTTTAATGAACGGAATGTCTGAGGGCTTTTTTGAGCCTAAGGGTAGCTCTACGAGGCTCAAGCGGCTTCAGTTATATATAGACTGTATCAGACGATATAGTCTATATATGAAAAATGATATGCTAACCATAAAATATGAAGACGACAAAGCGGCCGGCACGATCGGCCGCTTTGTTATGTGACGAGCACATCATCCTCGATTAGAACCATGGGTATGATTGAAACTAACATAGTTTCTATGTTTTAATGTTTTAAAATCTAATTTATAGGGTCGTTGTTGTACTAGCTAGCACTCCTCATCATCCCTGCGGATTATTTAGTTAGGGGATTAATCTTGTTACTGCACGTATTAGAGGGATTTTCATGTCTTGTCGTTGGACTACTACTATTATTATTATTTAGAATAATTATAAATAAGGTTGACTTTCTCTCTCTTTTATTTATAATAATTATTATCTGATACCCATTATCAAAGTTAACTGCCGTTTGGAAGGAGCATATCGCGATGTATGATGTCATTATTGTTGGAGCTGGTCCCGCGGGAGCTTCTGCCGCGATTTATACAGCAAGAGGGAATTTGAAAACGCTAGTTATCGATAAGGCACCGAATACGGGAGCTTTAGCCATTACACATAAAATCGCCAACTATCCCGGTGTCATTGGTGAATTGTCGGGGAAGGATTTGCTGGACACGATGCGTGACCAAGCCAAAGGCTTTGGAGCCGAGTTCATCCAGACAACAATTACAGATGTGGATCTGGAAGGTGAAACGAAGTATGTGTTCACCGCAGATGGGATGTATGAAGGTAAATCTATCATCATCGCAACAGGTTCAAAGGGACGCAACCGTATGCTGCCAGGTGAAGAAAATCTGATGGGGCGCGGAGTAAGTACATGTGCGACTTGTGATGGTGCATTTTTTGAAGGGAAAACGGTCGCTGTGATCGGTGATTCTGAAGAGGCACTGGAGGAAGCACAAGCGTTAAGCAAGTTTACGAAATCCATTCACTTCGTGGTGCCGCGCCCTGAACTGCAAGGTGTTCATCACGTTCCAGAGTTGAAAGGCACGAACATTCTTTACAAAACGAAGCCGCTTGAAGTGCTGGGAGAACAGCGAGTCCAAGGTCTCAAAATTCGGACAAGCTCTGGCGCCGAGGAAGTGCTGGACGTGGATGGCGTGTTTGTATTCCTATCTGGCAGTAAGCCAGGTACGGATTTCTTGCAAGATCAAGTCCCTCTCGATGAGGATGGCTTTATGATTTTGGACACCTCGATGCAGTCGCCAGTTTCCGGTGTTTTCGGAGCGGGCGAGGTAAGACGTACTCCTGTCAAGCAAGCTGTTGTAGCCGCTGCCGATGGTGCGATTGCCGCCATGGCGGTAGATAAATTTATTAATAAACGGGCTCAATTGATCCCCCAATACAAATAATCCAAACCCTTTAGGAGATGACCAACTATGTCAAATGTAATCGTATATTCCAGTACAAACTGCCCTTATTGTGTCCAATTGAAAAAATATTTAACAGATCAGCAAGTCAATTTTGAAGAAAGAAACATCGATTTGAATGATCAATACGGACAAGAGCTGCACGATATGGGCTTAATGTCATTGCCTGTTACTGTCATTGGTGAGCACAAAATTCTAGGTCTCAACGTCACTAAACTCAAAAAAGCACTAGCCGAAGTCGCTAGCTAATCTAATCATATACCCAAAGGAGATAAACATCATGACTACACAACAACTTAACGTTCAATCCCAGCCTACTTTTGCTAAAATAGGGCTGCCAGCACCTAGCTTCTCCCTGCTATCCACGAAAAATATGGAGACGCTCGAGGAAAAAATCTCGCTAGAAGACTTCCGCGGCAGATGGCTTGTGTTTTTCTTCTGGCCATTCGATTTCACATTCGTTTGTCCGACAGAAATCACAGCGTTCAGCGACCATTATGAGCAGTTCCTTGATCTCGACTGTGATATCGTAGGCGCTTCTGTAGATAGTGTCTACACACATCGTGCATGGACACAAACACCGCGCGATAAAAGCGGAATTGGCCCAGTGAAATTCCCATTGGTCAGTGATTTCTCCAAGGAAACGGCACGTGCCTATGGCGTGCTAGATGATGAAACGGGTGCTGCGCACCGTGGTTTGTTCATTATTGATCCTGATGGCGTGCTGCGCTATCAAGTGGTAACGGATATGAACGTCGGACGCTCGGTAGACGAGACGTTGCGCGTGCTTCAAGCGCTGCAAGCTGGCGGACTGTGCCCAGCGAACTGGAAACCAGGCGATCGAACACTATAAGCGAGAGAATTCTAGTCCCAATCGACATGTTGTCGGTTGGGGCTTTTGCCTATCATCCTTTGATTCGTATTCGAACCTACATTTGAAGTATAATAAGGTGAATATAGGTAGATAGTGAGGTCGGGTGCAGCATGGCGTCCATTGCGGACAAGGTATTTATGGGTTCTTTGATATTAATGATGGTAGCCGTAGTCGTCAGCGGGGTTGGCTTTCAATTCGTGAATTGGAAAACACAAGTAAATGATGAGCTAGAGGAAGAGACGAAGTCGAGCAGTAATCGGAAAAAGGCAGTGATGGATCGCCAAGATAAAAGTCTGAAACGCATCGGGCGGTCTTACTTATTTTGGATTGCGCTTGCGGGCATGCTAATTTCCATTGGGCTTAGTTATTTATCAAATAGTTAGTTAAAAAAAGCGTATAGCTGCTCATCTTCATGATGAGTGCTGTACGCTTTTTTGGTTAGCGGTTAGCCGGAGTCCCGCGCGATGAAACGAGAAGAGAGCACAACCTTTTCCACCTGTCTGCCCGGGTGCTGGAGTCGGTAAAGCAGCGTTTCAACTGCTCGAATGCCGAGTGCTTCTTTTCCGAGCTCAATGGTGCTGAGCGCTGGGGTTGCGTAGGCGGCCGCCTCGATATTGTCCAGCCCAATTACCTTCATTTGGCCAGGTACGTCAAAGCCGTGACGGCTTAAGATCGGCAGCAGGGCTAGCGCTAGGTGATCATTGGCGCAAACAAAGCCATCAGGCATCGTCTCCTGCGATAAAGCAGCCACTTTGCGCTCCAATTGATGAAGCATATGAGGCGACGAGTAGGCGATTTGCCACTTTTTCAAATGGTAGTGCTCAGCCGGTCCAGCGGCCATATCCTCGAGCGCCATGCGGCAGCCCCACCAGCGCTCTTTGAAGCTGACGGCGAATTGATCATCGCCAATGAAAATCACACGCTTCGCGCCCGCGGAGAGCAAGCGTTGACAGGCCATTTTGCCTGCGTCCAAGTTATTATTCAATACACTATCCACTTCGATGAGCGGTTCATTATGGTCAATGAGGACGAGCGGAATACCGCTTTGCTTCAAGGAGATGACCGACTGCGCAGGAAAAGTTCCTGCTAACAGCTGCCCAATGCAGCGAGAAGGATCAAGATAGGAAGGCATCTGCAGTCCAGACTGGTGGTTGGGTGCGATCGGAACGATGAGATGTTCATAGCCTAGATCTTTGCTGGCGGTGGCAATGCCGGAGAGCACCTTTCCCCAAAAAGGATTGTCCTGCAAATAGGTAGACTGAATCCAGACCAAAATATAGGGCGTCATTTCGTCTGTCCGATGTGGACTTTCTTTGGGTTCATGGCTTGATGCTGGAACGCTCTTCGGTGTGCGCTGCCCCTGCTGGAGTGTATAGCCCATCGCTTTGGCAGTCTCCTGAATACGAAGTCTGTTCTCTTCACTAACGCCCGATTTACCAGATAGAGCTTGCGAGACTGTGTACTTGGACAGGCCAAGTCGGTCGGCAATTTGCTGCATGGACACTTTTTTACTCATGAGAAACATCCTTTTATGTTAAAAATACTTGGTGAGTTCACAGATAACCTAACAAATCTATTGTTATTGATTAGGTGGATATTGTCAATGCCCGCTATTTTAATGAAGGTAAAGAAAAAAAGATTGACCTATTCCAAGGAAATGATTAAATTATGTTCATAAAATAACATTGTTAGCCTAACAAAAATAACAAAAAAACATTTTTAAAAACACCCACTTGGAGGATGAGAAGCATGCTATCAACGATCATATTTTACGATCCAACGTTTCCATACGAAGGCATTCGACCAGACGACAAAGCGATCTCACAGCTTGGAGAAATAGGCACAGTTGTTGGAGCAGAGGGACTGGAAACGGCGCTGCAGCAGGGGGCAGATAACTTCATCCATCTCCACGGACGTTATTTTCCGAAGTCAGCTTGGAACGGGATATTAGCACATGCGCGCAAAGGCAAAGGATTCGTACATCTAGGCAGCGCACCATTCAGAGTACCAGCCTATCTAGGGGCAGAGGGATGGGAGCTGGAGATCGAGCAGACAGCTTACCATCAGCAGCTTCAAATTCATGAAATCCTTTCCGTGGATGACGCACCTATTGTTCGCTATGCCGCGAATGCTGAGTTACCGTTGTTAGCTGGAAAAGAGGATCAGTTTGCTATTCAGCCAACAGTTGGATTCGCTTTGCACGTTACGCGGACCGACGATCACCCCGGTCAAATCGGTTCCAGCGGTCCGATGGATGCTCATTTCACACCGCTTCTGAAAGGTATATCGAAGGAAGGGCGCGAGGTTGCGGCACCGATCGTGCTTCTTGAGAATACGAAGGGAGCGTATGCGGGTGGCCGTTGGATTTTTGCCAATGTGGTCACAGATGAAGGTTTCTGGAGCAACGGAGGAGCCGCGCTAGTTGGAGAGTTGGCTGCGTATACGAAGCGAGGCGTGACGGAAATTTGGTTCAAGCCGAACTATGCCTGTTATGATCCGGGCGATCGTGCAGCTTTGACGGTTCAATTGCAGACCTTGGCGAATCGTACGGGGGCGGTGTCGGAGAATGAGTCTTGGACATTCCACGTTCAGGTGCTCAAAGATGGGAATGGAACGCCTGTCTGGACGACGGAATTCGCAATGAACGCGTCACGCGAGCTCTCTTTTAAAAAGGTAAATATGCCTATCGATATCGAAGCGGGTTACTATACGGCGGTATGTAAAGCGGTTGCTAATACGGGGGAAACGCGCACGTTTAACCAAGGCTTCTGGGGGTATGATGCCGAGCTGCTTCGTGAAGGAACACCGATGTCTTGTGATCGCGACTACTTCTGGAAAGACGGCCGTCCGCTTCCGATCGTTGGGATGACGTATATGACGAGCGATGTGGCGAGGAAGTTTTTGTTCTTGCCGAACGTTTCCGCGTGGGATCGCGATATTGCGCAAATGGTCAAAGCGGGCATTAACCTGCTGCGTACTGGCGTGTGGTCGGCGTGGCGTCAAATCATGTTCGTAGACGGGCATCCATATGAGGAAGTGCTGCGCAGCATTGATGCCTTTATTTTGACTTGTAAAAGACATGGGATCGAAGTCACGTTCAATTTCTTCTCGTTTACCCCAGAGCTGTGGGAGGGCGTGAATCCGTATCTGGATCCGCGCAGTGTGGAGGCGCAGAAGCGGTTTATTTCTTCGGTGGTGTCCAGGCATAAAGAAACGACGAATGTGCATTGGGATCTGATCAATGAGCCATCGATGTTTAATCCGAGTAAGCCTTTCCGTGGGCCGCAGTCGGCGCATGATGCTTTTGAGCGTGAGGCGTATATTGCTTGGCTGGAGGAGCGTCATGGGGATATTCGCAAGCTGCAAGAGCGTTGGAATATGTCTCCGGCAGAGTTGCCGAGCTTTGCTAGCGTCCGTTTGCTGGATCCTTCTGAAGTCAATATGGGCACTACGGAAACGTTGGAGAAAAAGGGATCACCATGGCTGGATTACACCCTTTTCACCATGGACATGCACAATCGGTGGGCGAAGGAACTGATCGCGACGATTCGCAGCATTAACCCGGCCCAATTGGCCACAGTGGGTCAGGATGAGGGCTTAGGGGCGCAGCGGCCATCGCCATTCTTTTACGCTGAAGCTGTAGATTATACGACGGTGCACACGTGGTGGTTGATGGATCAGCTGGTGTGGGACGGGATTTTCTCCAAGGCGCCGACGAAACCAAGCTTGATTCAAGAAACGGGCATTATGTACGTCGAGACGGCAGATGGGCGTGCGAAGCGTTCGGAGTATGAGCTGCGTAATATTTTGGAGCGTAAATATGCTTATGCGTTCTCGACAGGCGGAGCGGGTGCTGTTCAGTGGATTTGGAATATTAACTTCTATATGAACAATATCAATGAGTCGCACATCGGAGCTCTACGTGCAGACGGGACTGAGAAGCCAGAAGCGGATGTTTCGTATGATTTCGGGGCATTTATGGGCGAGATTCGAGATCTTTTCGTGGGCCGCAAGCTGGAGGATATCGTTGCTGTGTTCCCGTATTCGAATGATTTTTCCACGCGAAAAGTAGCCGGAGACGCAACAGCGAAGCTGACTCGCACGTTGGCTTACGGGATGAATGTACCGTTCCGCGGCTTGAGCGAGTATCACTTGGAAGCTTTGGCGTCGGATCAGCCGAAGCTGATTATCGTGCCGAGCGCACATAACTTCAGTGATGCTGCATTGGAGAAGCTGACGACGCATGTAAGTGAGAATGGCGGAACGCTGCTGTTTACGGGGCCGCTTGGATTGAATGAGTACTGGGCGCCGGTCGCTAGGTTGACTGATATCGTAGGTGAAACCGTGCTCAGCAACATTGTACGCGAAGAGGCGATGGTGTTGGACGGTGAGATGGTTCCTGTGTCCTTTGGTGGAGCACGAATCGCTCAGCTGAACAAGGAAGTCACGCTTTCCGATGATGGGGGCTGGAACTCGCAGCATGGTGTTGTTCGCAGCTACGAGCTGGGCAAAGGGCAGCTGATCTGGTGTCCACTCCCAGTGGAGTTAGGCGAGCGCAGCGATGTGTTGGAGAAGCTGTACACGTATGCGATGAAGTCAGCTGGCGTTGAACGTGAGCTGACGTGGGTGAAAGGCGGACAGCTGCCAGGCATTTACGGTCGTAAGCTGAGCTTCGATGCCGGCGCGTTGTTTATCTTCGTCTCGGAGTTCGGCGTCGACTCACCGGTCGAAGTGACCGATCCGGCAACGGGCCGGAGCTACGCTTTCGAGCTGGAAGCGGAGCGAACAGTGATGTTCGCCGTGAACACTGCGGGCGAGTTGCTGGCTGTGTATCGACCTGACCAGGTGCAGGTGAAGCTGAAGTAGTTTGATGGAACCCCTGAGTGAGAGGACGTTGGCTCTCATTCGGGTTTTTTTTATGCTAACGCAAAAAAAGCCCATCAGGGTCATATCCACATCCCCTGTGAGCTTTTCGCCGTCTAGCCAATGTTCTTGCGCGCGCTTACAATTAAGTAATCTCATCAATACAATTACTGCAAACGAGTTTCCCTTTAAAATAGGTCATGTCCTCAAAGTTCCCACAGAACACACAAGCAGGCATATACTTTTTAAGCGTAATTCGTTCAGGATCCACATAAACCTCGATAGCGTCGCCAATTTCAATATGGAGTGTCCGTCTCAGCTCAATTGGTAAAACGATCCGCCCCAGCTCGTCTACTTTTCTTACGATTCCCGTTGATTTCATACGTTTGGCCCCCTTCCTTCATACATGAATTGCCTTCATCACCGAGTCATTGAGATCACGTTGTGTATACTATATTCGACAATATTACTCAAACTCCTTTTATTGACTGAGTCTGATTTAGGAGTAGAGAACTATTTCTTTCGATCCCCTAAAAGCGAAAAAAATGTAAACTAAGTTCAATAGAAACGTCAACTTTCCCTACTTTGAACTTGATATAGTAAGAAATATAGAAGACAGCATCATATACCAAGCTGAAGGCGGAGGAATTTCATTGATTTGGAATCGATTAGGCGTATTAACGGATGAGGTGTCTCCTAATTTTGAAGTAGCGGTGAATTGGGCTGCCGAACGAGGTTTAAAGCATGTTGAAGTCCGAGTTGTGAACGGTATCAACGTATCAGAGCTGGATGATGCTCAGGCAAATGACGTCCGCAAAGTGGTGGAAGATTACGGATTGTATGTATCAGCCATTGCTTCTCCTTTGTTTAAATGTGCGCTAGACCCGAAGCGGAGGGTTCAATCGGGGGACACCTTCGGACAGAAGGAACAGAGCGTGGAAGAACATTTTACTAAACTGCACCGCGTCATTGCTATTGCGAAGTTGCTCGGGACGTCACGTATTCGGATTTTTTCGTTTTGGAGAGAGGTTGACCCAGAGCAGCACAAGGACGAGATTGTTCATCATCTAAAAAGAGCAGGAGAAATCGCAGCGAAGGAAGGCGTGACCTTGCTCCTTGAGAATGAGCCATCCTGTAATGGTGGCTTTGCGGAGGAAGTGGCAGCGCTTGTTGAGGCAGTCGATTCCCCGGCAGTTAGAGGACTCTGGGATCCGGGCAATGAAGCGTATGGCGCTAAAGAAGCGTTCCCGAAAGGCTACGAGCTCATGAAAAACGCGTTGGCTCATGTTCATCTCAAAGATGCTTACATCCGCGAAGATGGCACAGCCAAATGTGTGCCTCTCGGCTCTGGCAACGTGGCAGTGGCAGCGCAGATTAAGGCGCTTGAAGCTGATGGATATGAGGGTTTGTATACGATTGAAACGCATTTTGTTCCAGAGGGCGGCAGCCAGCTAACGGGTACGCGTATGACGCTGGATGCGCTTCGCGCGTTGTTAGAGGAGGTGTAGTCGTTGGCGAATTGGAGGTTCGGCATCATAGGCTGCGGATCGGTGGCTGATTTTCATATTGAAGCTATTCGTCAAATCGAGGAAGCAAGCTTAGTTGCGGTATCCAGCCGTACGGAGGCGAAAGCGCAAGCGGTTGCCGAACGAGAAGGCTGTTCGTGGACAGCGGACTATCGCGAGCTTCTTGCCAGGCCCGATGTGGATATCGTCTGTGTCACGACTTCAAGCGGCAGCCACGCAACGATCGGGATGGATGTTGTGAATGCGGGCAAGCATTTGATCATGGAGAAGCCAATTGCCATGAATGTGAAGGACGCAGAGCAGCTAGTCCAAGCGGCTAAAGCCAAAAATATCACACTCTCTGTCATTTCACAACGGCGTTTCGAAGCTCAAAATCAAGCGATTAAGCGGGTTTTGGACGAAGGGGCGCTTGGGAAGCTCCTTTTGGCGGAGGTATCACTTCCCTTTTATCGCTCCCAGTCGTATTACAACAGCGCCGAATGGCGGGGGACGATAGCGGAGGATGGCGGGGCTTTGATGAATCAAGGCATCCATTGCTTGGATCTGCTGCTGTGGTTCGCGGGCGACGTTCACACGGTCTTTGGCAAAATCGCCACCCAAACCCACGAGATGGAAGCCGAGGATTTGGGGCTAGCCATTCTGCAATTTAAGAACGGCGCCTTCGGCACGATCATGGCCTCGACCAGCATCTGTCCGGGATTTGCGGCAACGATCAATTTATATGGCGAAAAGGGCACGATCAAGCTGGAAGGCTCGACAATCGTCCATTGGACGGTCCCGGGTCGCAGTGAGCCGACTTGGACGGAAGCGGGTGCCTATGGCGGCATTACCGATCCGCGCAGCATCGCGTCGGATTTTCATCAAAGCCAGCTGTTGGATGTCATCGCTTCGATTGAAGCGGGTGATGAACCGCTGGTTACGGGAGAGTCGGGGCTGCGAGCGGTGCAGCTCGTGGAACAGATTTATAAGAGCGCGGCCGAAGGGCGGCAGCTGACTATATAAACATGGAGGTTCGATCCAATGAGTGAGCCACAAGTACATGCGCAGCCAATCTGGCAAGCACAAATCGATGCGTTGAAGGTTAACGTTTATCCCAACCGTAAAGCGCTGGGTTATGCAGCAGGATCAGATGCGGCGAACAAAATCAAGGAGCTGCTTGCCGAGAAGGCGGGCATCCGTATTATTTTCGCGGCAGCGCCTTCGCAGAATGAAATGCTTGAAACGCTGGTGGGCGATACAGACATTGACTGGACGCGGATTACGGTTTTTCACATGGATGAATATATCGGACTTTCTGAGGATGCTCCGCAGAGATTTGGACGGTTCCTGAGCGACCGATTGTTCGATAAAGTCGGGCCAGGGACTGTGCATCTCATCAATAGTTTGAATCCGGCCAAAGATGAATGCAGACGGTATAGCACACTTCTTGAGGAAGCACCGATTGATATCGTGTGTCTCGGCATTGGCGAGAACGGTCACATCGCATTCAATGACCCGCCTGTCGCAGATTTTGCAGATACCGAGCTGATCAAGCGTGTGGAGTTGGATGACGTGTGCCGCCAGCAGCAGGTGAATGATGGGTGTTTTGCCAGCTTTGCGGATGTGCCGACCCATGCTTTAACACTGACGATTCCAGCGTTGATGTCGGGAGCTCATCTGTACTGTTCGGTACCTGGCGTAACGAAGCATCAGGCTGTACAGCGTACCTTGAATGAGGCCATCTCAACCGAGTGCCCTTCGACGATTTTGCGCAGGCATCCGGATTGTAAGCTTTATGTGGACCAGGATTCCTATGGGCGATAAAAAGAGTGTCATTCATGCGCGCCATTATGCTTCTGGAAAGCCTGTTGCGATAACTGTCAGCGGCGGTCAGATTGCTGAAATAAATGAGCTTGCAGTGGCTGATGCAGATGCAGATGAGTTGCCGATTGCTGCACCAGGCTTGGTTGATCTGCAGATCAATGGCTATGCTGGATGCGACTTCAACCAGCTTCCATTGCAAGCGGAGATGGTCAGTCAGATTGTCCGTATGCTTTGGCGTGAGGGGGTTACATCTAGTTACCCCACGGTTATTACCAACAGCCCGGAGGCAATTGAGCAGGCTCTCGGCAGTATTGCGCTCGCCTGTGAGACGGATAGGGCGACGGAAAAAGGGATTGCGGGCATCCATCTGGAAGGCCCGTTCATTTCACGGGAAGACGGTGCGCGGGGCGCCCACCGTCTTGATGCTGTAAGGCCGCCGGATTGGGACCTCTTCTGCCGCTGGCAGGAAGCGGCTGGCGGCCGCATCAAGATCTTGACCATGTCGCCGGAATGGCCGGACAGTGTCTCGTTCATCGAGCGCTGCACGCGGAGTGGCGTGATCGTCTCCATCGGCCACACCGCGGCGGATTCCGTGCAGATTCGTGAAGCTGTCGCGGCCGGAGCACGGATGTCGACGCATCTGGGGAACGGGGCGCATCTGATGTTGCCACGTCATCCGAATTACCTCTGGGAGCAGCTGGCGCAAGAGGAGTTGTGGAGTTGTGTCATTGCGGACGGCTTCCATCTACCGGACCAAGTGCTGAAAGTGGTGCTGAAAGTGAAGGGAGAGCGGGCGATGCTCGTCAGCGATGCTGTATCCATCAGCGGCCTCCCGCCGGGTGTCTACAAGACGCACATCGGAGGGGACGTTGTCCTTACCTCAGAAGGCAAGCTTCATCTAGCCGCTGATCCCCGGCTTCTTGCAGGCTCGGCCCAGATGCTGCTGTGGGGTGTCGCGCACTTGAACAGACGGGGCATAGCCGATTTACCCGAAGCGTGGGAGATGGCTTCTACTCGTCCGGCGCGCTTAATGGGATTGCCTGTTGCGCAGGGCTTGACGCCCGGGGCACCAGCCGATTTCGTTCTCCTCGACAGAGAGGGGACGGACATTCATTTAAGGCAGACGTATAAAGCTGGCGAGTTGGTTTTTGAAGCGAGCTCTGGGATCTAGCAAGCTAAGGTTGTTCTATTCCGCCAATTGGCATATGCTTGAAGTAAATATGGCTTCGGACAGGTGGTAATTGTATGAACATGGAGAAGGGGATGTCCTATTTTCAAAGTAAATTAACGCTGAAAAAGGAGTTTCCTTTTAAAATATTCCGCTACTCCAGTCACACACTGAAGCAGCCCTTGCATATCCACGATTACACGCAGATCGCTTATGTGCGTAAAGGCATGTGCAACCATCAGCTGCGCGGCAAATCACTGAATGTCAGCAGAGGTGATATGTTCATTATTTTACCAGGTGTGGAGCACAGCTTGAGTGCCCTTGAAGAGCAGGAGTTCGAGGTCGTGCTGATTGATTTCCTGCCGTACTTGGTACGGGAGCAGTTGAAGCCATTTTCAGATACATTGCAGCCTCTTCTATACAATTCTACGGAGGACATATCGGAGCAGGGATTAAGCGCTTTGCCGCAGCCGTGGCTGCATATCGCCAAACCGAAGCAGCTGCTAGTTGAACAGCTCCTCCAAGATATTCAGGATGAATTCGAGCATCGCGAAGCGGGGTATGAATTTGCCATTTGTACGAGTCTAGTCAAGCTGCTGATCATCATGGACCGTGAATATCGGAGAGCGAGGCGATCGCGAAGTGTGCAGTCTACGTCGACAAGCCAGCATCCAATTGAAGAAGTAAAACGATACATCCAAGACAATTACAGTCAAGATATCCCGCTGGAGCAAGGGGCTTTTATTGCGAATATGGCGCCTGCCTATTTCAGTACGGTTTTCAAAAAAGAAACTGGCCAGAACTTCGTTGATTACTTGAACGAGGTACGAATTGAAAGGGCGATGGAGCTCATTCAGCGCAATATGCATACGATTACACAAATTGGCTTTCAGGTCGGCTTTCACCATCTCAGTCATTTCATCCGAACCTTTAAAAAACGAACAGGCATTACGCCTACTGAATATAAGAAAACGTTTGGGAAAAGTCTTAAAATCCATGGATGAAAGAGGTAGTTGTGATGACCAAGAAAATTGTAAAAGTTGGTATAATTGGACAGGGCCGCAGCGGGCGAGATATCCACGGTAACTTGCTCGTGCAGCTTCCTGAGCATTATCGCATTACGGCGGTTGCGGACTCTATATTAGAACGTCAGGAGTTAGCGATAAAAGAGTACGGTTGCCGGGCGTACGCGTCATGGGAGGAGATGGTAGCGAGTGAGGAGCTGGATCTCATCGTCAATGCTTCTCCAAGCCATCAGCATTTTCCGATTTCATTGGAGCTGCTCAATCGCGGACTGCATGTCTTGTGTGAGAAGCCGCTGGCTAAGTCCCCGGAGGAAGTGGATCAGCTGATCGAGGCGTCCGAGCGGACTGGTGCCATATTGGCGGTATTCCAGCAGTCCCGTTACCATCCAGCTTTTGTGCAGCTTCGCAAAGTGATTGAATCCGGCGTGCTGGGACGGATCGTTCAGATCGATTTCAGCTTGAATGGATTTGCTCGCCGCTGGGATTGGCAAACACTGCAAAGCAATAATGGGGGAAGCTTGATGAACACCGGGCCTCATCCGCTCGATCAGGCGCTGCAGCTGTTTGGTGCAGATGTGCAGCCGCAAGTCATGTGTATCATGGACAGAACGAATACGTTTGGCGATGCCGAGGATTACGTGAAGCTTCTTTTGCGTGGACCTGGAAGACCTACGATTGATTTGGAAATTTCATCCAGTTGCGCATTTCCGCATGAGCAGTTTAACATCCAAGGGACAAACGGTGGCTTGCACGGAACAGGCGATAAACTGGAGTGGAAATATTTTAAGCCGGAGGAAGCGCCAGAGCAAAAGCTGATCAAAGAGCCGCTTTTCAACGCAGACGGAAAGCCTGCCTACTGCAGAGAAACACTGCCGTGGCAAACGGAAAGTTGGGAGGTTTCCATTCCAGACGGCAAATCGGCTTTCGAGCATATGACGGAGAAGCTGTATCTGATGCTGTATGATACCTTAACAGAAGGCAAACCGCTGGAGATTACACCTCAGCAGGTACGCAGGCAGCTGTGGGTCATAGAGGAGTGCCAACGCCAGAATCCACACATTTATGCGTAATAGGTAAGGAGTAATCAAGCCCCGATCTCGCTTTGGTAGCGGGGGCGGGGCTTTTAGTGTAGTGGGGTTGGAGGGGAGATAGTCGATAAAACCGACTAATTCTGGTGAAATCGAGGTCTAGAGCATGAAGAAAGTCGATAAAACCGACTAACTCTGGTGAAATCGAGCTCTGTAGCGTGGAGATAGTCGACAAAACCGACTAACTCGGGATAGATCGAGGTCTAGAGCATGGAGATAGTCGATAAAACCGACTAACTCTGGTGAAATCGAGGTCTGTGGCACGGAGATAGTCGATAAAATCGACTAACTCGGGATAGATCGAGGTCTGTGGCACGGAGATAGTCGATAAAATCGACTAACTCGGGATAGATCGAGGTCTAGAGCATGGAGATAGTCGATAAAACCGACTATCTCCAGCGATTCCCCACCTCCGTAGAACAATTCTTATCATCTACCAACATTCAAAAGATTTACTTATATGCGTAATCGCCATGATATCCTATATTTTTCTTAAAGGATCGAACTCAAAGGAGGCGCACGATGAGCATTATTTACGAACAATTGGAAGCATCGCATTTAAGTGAAATTTTAGCGATATGGAATAAGGAATTATCAGATGCATTTCCGATGAGGCTCAGATTGCTCCAGCAGAATACGGTAGAAGACCGTATTTGGCTACAGGAAGGGTCCTGGGTGGCGTTAGAGCAAGTGACAGGGCGTGTTGTAGGATTCGTCGTAGCGAAAATGGCGAGTGAAGCAACTGAGAGCTTCGGGATTCGCAGCGACTTAGGTTGGATTCATGCGCTCATGGTCGATCGCTCGAACAGGGGAATCGGAATCGGAACTACGCTGCTTCGCAAAGCGGAGGATGCCCTTCGACAGGCAGGCGCTAAACGGATCATGCTTGGCAACGACCTGCATGGGCGCATGTTTCCGGGGATTCCCGACCATCTTGAGGAAACGAAACAGTGGTTTGAGAAGAGAGCCTACACCTATAAGGAGCTTTCCTACGATCTACTGAACACCTATGAAGCTGATCAGGAAATAACTTTGCCTACAGTCCATGAGGCGACATTCCGAATCGCTAGTCTCCGTGATCGTGAAGCTTTAACGGATTTTATGAGTCGCTGCTTTCCTGGCACGTGGGATTATCAGCATCGCGACTATTGGAAACGTGGTGGGACGGGTAGGGAATTCGTCTTGCTGGAGAGAGAGGGAGCGATCATCGGGTTCTGCCGGATGAATGACGCGCAGTCGCCGTTGTTAGCCCAGAACATCTACTGGTCGCCACTTTTCGAGGGAGAAATGGGAGGTATTGGACCGCTGGGAATCGACGAGAGCTTCCGTGGACATAAGTACGGTATCTCTATCGTACAAGCAGCTATACACTACCTGTTGCAGCGTGGGGTTCGGAACGTGGTCATCGATACGACGCCTTTTGTCAACTTCTACGGCAAGCTGGGTTATAACAGTTGGAAAAGCTACGCTAAGTATGACAAGGTACTGGATTAAAATAAATAATAGCGTAACACGAAAAAATCGAGTTACACGCGACGTCCAGGGCCAAAGAAGCCCCGTAACTCGAAAAAATCGAGTTACACGTGGCCACCATGACAAAAAAGAGGGAGCAGAAACGCCATCTAGACGAATCTGCTCCTTCTTTTTTACTTACTATTGAGCCTTCGAAATTCACTAGGCGTATATAGCACGTACATTCCTGCCCGCCTTCATTTTTTAAGAAAATGAATATTTATCGGGATGATGTTGGGTTGTCCATGTTAAAATAGAAGAAATTAGGATACTAGGAGGCACTATGGATCAGATCAGATTGTTAAAAGAGGATGAGTTTAAGGATAGCCTTGCCTTATCGGAGTTTGCTTTTCAATTTACGATAACGCCAGAGGAGCGGGAACAACGTCTCGCTGTCATGAAGTCCGAGCCGGTATGGGGATTTTTTGTTGAAAATCAATTAGCAGCCAAATTAATGATACTAAAGCTGAATACTTGGATTAACGGCAAGGCATTTGAGATGGGCGGCATTGCAAGTGTTGCGACCTGGCCAGAATATCGTCGCCAGGGAATGGTCGGCCAATTGCTGTCACATTCGCTAAAAACGATGAAAGAAGCCGGGCAGACCTTATCTTTTTTAGCGCCGTTTTCTTTTCCTTTTTATCGCAAATACGGCTGGGAATCATATAGCGAATTTGTTCGTTATGAAATTGCTTCCAACCAGCTGCCGAAGCCAGAGGTTGCAGAAGGGAGCACACTCCGTCGGGTCGAAGCGGATCCCGCAATCCTGAATCCGATCTACGAGGCGTATGCGAAACAATTTAACGGTATGTTGGTTCGAAACGAGGCGTGGTGGCCAAAAAGAGTTTTTAGTAGAAAACAAGGGATTGTCACCTTGTACCTGAATCCTGCTGGCGAGCCGGAAGGTTATATCATTTATCAGGTGAAGGAGAGAGTGCTCACCGTTCATGAAATGATTACACTAACCGAGGATGCCTATCGGGCGATGTGGCGTTTAATCTCCAATCATGACTCCATGATTGAGAAAGTCGCATGCCAGGCGCCGGCTGGCGACTCGTTGCCTTTCATGCTGGCGGATCCGCGAATAAAGCAGGAGATTGTTCCTTATTTTATGGCACGGATTGTCGATGCGGAGGCCTTCTTACGGTTGTATCCATTCCAGGCAGCTACGGATGCGCAAGCGGAAAGCAAAGCTTTGTATGTTCAGCTGCGCGATGGACATGCTGAATGGAATAACGGAACCTTCCGAGTCCAACCTGGGAATGGCGAGGGGAACGACGTCTCAAAGCAGGAAGATGTTCAAAACATCGAGGGCAATGACGTCATTTCGTGCGATATCCAAACGTTAGCGGCACTGCTGATGGGCTACAAGCAAGCCTCATTCCTGCATCGCATCGGCCGCTTGCAAGGTGATGCTGCCGAGATCGCGAGATTGGAACGTTTGATTCCGGAGCGAACAACGTATTTGACGGATTTCTTTTAAATCTTTGGCTTAAGTTTTTCTGGAAAAATGTCATGCAGCTTCGCATTTCCTTATTTGCTACCGAATACACTCTATTCGAATACATAGTTTAGTTGGAGGTGGCGCGTAGTGCATGATAATCAATTGGTCAAGACATTCGCGATTATTGGTGTATTCTCCTCGGTTCTAACTATTTTGCTCTATCTTGCAGGAGGCTTCATTGAAAAGTCCCATGTTTTGGATGTTACTGCAACAGCGGTCAGTGCAACATCTATTTTTGGCCTTCTCGCTATTTATTCGAACCAATTCAAGAAATTGGGCGTCTTCGGCATGATTAGCTTTATAATCGCCATTCTAGGTATCATCTGGGCAACTGGCTTTAGTTTTGCACACAATTTCGCGGGTCCGGTTTTGGAACGATTCCAACCTGGAATTATTGAGCGAGCTAATACACCGCAACCACTTCGGGATGGGGCATACTCGGCAGTGATATTGAATGGTCTTGGGTATGCCATGTATGGATTCTCTATGATTCTCGGAAAGGTGTCGCGATGGATGGCAGTTTTGTTCATCATTAGCGGCATCACGCTACCGCTTGGCTATTTGGCAGGAATACTGCCACTTACGCTTTTATTTTCTTTCCTCGTGCCAATCGCGATGCTCACGCTTTGCGTGAAACTGCTGAAATCAATAAAAGCAGCCAATACGACGTCATCCTCCTCATGAATAAGTTGGCTTAAAAGGCACGGATCTCTGATCCGTGCCTTTCTCATTCACCGAACCGCTATTCCACTAGCTTCACATCCACAATCACTTCCAAATCCTGCGTCCCCGAACCGCGATAGACGCCTTTGACAGGCACGATGTCGTTGTAGTCTCGTCCATGTCCAAGCTTGATATAGCGCCAATTGACTTCACAATTGTTCGTTGGATCATACCCAAACCAGCCAGCGCCAGGGATGAGACATTCCACCCAGGCGTGGGAGGCTTGCGTGAAATCCGCACTGCCTCCTTGCAAATCGCCGACGAAGTGATAGCCGCTCACGTATCTGGCGGGAATCCCTTTCTCTCGGCAGATGGTAATCATGAAATGGGAGTAGTCCTGACAAACACCACGCCGCAGCTTTAACATTTCGCCTACCGTGGTCTGCACGGAGGTTGCGGAAACATCATAAGTGAAATCGCGATTGATGGTGGTATAGATGGTTTTGAGCAGACCGAATAGGGGAATTCCATCATCGGCAATAGCGTCAGAATAAGCTTTTAACTCCGGTGTTAGCCCTGTGTAGCTGGTGGGCAATAAATATTCAGCATATTCATTCTGAAAGTCATCCCCGTATCTAGCCGCTTTCTCCTCATAGGGAGAGCTGACCGACACAGGTTTATTATCATTATCATGTGTAACGACCGTGGAGACCGATTTAATCGTGAGCTCACGATGGAGATTGTTGACGGTAAAAGCGTGCACACGATTATGGAAATAATCCGAATACGTGAAGAAGGCCGATACGGGCTCAGTTGTGATCGTATGAAGGTAACAAGACTGCCGATTGTCCGTCAACGGAGTGAGTCGAATTTCATTGACACTGTCCTGCGCGGAATCGGTGTAGGAATAGCGAGTAATGTGTGTGATCTCCAGCTTCTTCATGCGATAACCTCCTCCCGCGAGGGAAAAAAGACTTTTGACATTTTAGCCCCCATCCCGTTGCAGGAGTCGAGAAGTGTTTGTAATGTCGTTTCCAATTTGCCGGATTTCAAATCCTCATCATCCATGCAGGCCAAATTCGATTTCACTTTGCCAGCTAATTTGGCTAGCTTATGCACGGCATTCGTGAGTGCAGGATCGTCCAGTTGTATCCCTTTAAACGAGCGCTCCAACGACTGAATGGAGAAAGCGACGGATCGTGGGAAGGTCTCATTCAATAACAAAAATTGGATGATACTATTCAAATTGACCGTATCTGCATATTCTTTTCGATACGATTCGTATCCACTTACCGATTTCAAAACCGCAAGCATGAGCGGATACGAAGAAAAGTCCTCTTTAGCATATTCAGAACAGAGCGATCGAATGAGGCGCAACGTATTTTCAGCGCGTTCCAGATAGCGCCCGGCTTCAACGAAATGCCATTCATTCTGACGAGGCATGACGGACGTAGCGGCGCCTTGAAACATAGACAGCGTATCGCGGATAAAGCGATAGAACAGATGAGGCGAATCACTCGTGATATCGCGGACTTCTTTTTCTTTTAGCCACAAATAGAGTCCATTCAAAATATCCCACAGCTCGGAAGGCATCTTCTCCCGAATATTGCGTAGATTGGCACGTGCATGGTTGGTGCAGGCGAGTAGGGAGTTGGCATTATTTTTATCTAGTGTAATGTATTGAAGGACATGCTGTTCGGTGAAGCTACCGTATTGTTCCAGAAAAACCGCGCGATCGCCAATCGTATCGATCAGTCTGCTCCAGGCTTGCGTAGCGCTGCCCTCTCTGTCCTCACGAATATGATAGTACACATCGATCAGCCTAGCGTGATTCTCTGTTCTTTCCGAATATCGGCCGATCCAAAATAAAGCTTCCGCTGTTCGTCCCATCATCACCATATCAATCAACCTCCTATCGAATTGTAGGCCCAAGTTAACGAATGACCCACGTATCCTTACATCCTCCGCCTTGTGAAGAGTTTACGACGAGGGAGCCTTCCTTCAAAGCTACACGCGTAAGTCCGCCGGGAATGACTTGAATGTCTTCGCCTGCAATAACAAAAGCGCGCAAATCGATGTGCCTAGCTGCCATTTGGCCATCTATCATGACTGGAGCTCTGGATAGTTGAATGGTTGGTTGTGCGATATAACGATCGGGGTTGGCTAGTATTTTGAGCCGGAAATCCGCGATTTCACGCTCTGTAGCCGAGGGCCCAATCAGCATGCCATAGCCGCCTGAAAGCGAGGTTTCTTTGACGACCATTTCATGCAAATGCTTCAGAACATGCTCTCGCTCCTCAGGCCGCGAAAGAATATACGTGGGAACGTTATTCAGAATAGGCTCTTCATTTAAGTAATAACGAATCATATCAGGCACGTAGGCATAGATAGCTTTATCATCGGCTACACCTGTACCGGGTGCATTGACAATATTGATATTGCCCGCGCGATACGCGTTCATGATCCCTGCCACACCTAGCATCGAGTTCGGGTCAAAAGCGAGCGGATCTAAGAAATCATCATCAATACGGCGATAGAGCACGTCGATTTGGCGAAGTCCCTTGATGCCGCGAATATACACTTTATGATCAATGACGACGAGGTCGTGTCCCTCGACAAGCTCCAGCCCCATTTGCTGAGCGAGGAACGTGTGCTCGAAATAAGCAGAATTGTAACACCCTGGTGTTAACAGTCCGATAACGGGATCCGATTTACCGGAAGGACTCAGCTTACGAAGCGCGGTTAGAAACACGTTTAAGCTATGCTCAATATCTTGAATGGAATGGCTGAATACAAGCTCAGGGAATAAGTGCGTCATAATCGATCTGCTTTTATATAAGTAAGAGAAGCCAGAAGGGGAACGGAGATTATCCTCAAGAACGAAATATTCACCCTGCTCATTCCGAATTAAATCAATCCCAGAGGCCGTTATATAAACATCATTTGGAATGGAAAGCCGCATCATCTCAGGCCGGAAGTAACAATTGGAGAGAACCATCTTCCTGGGAATGATCCCATCCTTCAGAATGGATTGCTCATGATAAATATCTTTGAGAAAAAGATTAAGTGCTTTTACACGCTGCTTGAGCCCTCGTTCGAGCTGAATCCACTCCTCCTGCGGGATAATCCTCGGTATCGGATCGAAGGGAAGTGTGCGCTCCAGCGCCTCCGTCTGATCGGGACTGTAAAGGGTAAACGTGATCCCTTCTTCCATCATCCGTTTCATCGTAGCGGTTTGGCGTTTGTTTAAGCTGCCTGTTTTCATCGACATGAATTGAAGAAACGTACTTTGATAATGAGGGCGAACCGAGTACGCGTTCATAAACATCTCATCAAAAAAAGGACGAGGATCATAAGGGGTAGTGACCAGATTCTCAGGTTTAGACATAGCAGCTCCCTGGTTTCATCACTTGTGCATTCGGAAGCTACATGGAAGCTATGGGCCCGATGCAGAAACCAGGCCTCCTTTCTGATCTAAGTTCTTTATTTGTTAGGGAGAGTAACATATAACTTAAGAAAATATGTTGTTTTTCTTATATTGTAAATTTTTCAGAAAATTATGTCAATATAACTAACAGTAAAAAATACCGACATTATTCATTAATTTTTTGTTAATGTTCGGATTTTCGGATAATACATGTGATTTCACTTGCTAATATTGCCAAATCACTATAAAATGTCGAATATATAAATGTTAGATAAAGTTACATGAGGGGTATAAAAAGAGGGGGACGCGATATGTTCGATTGGCTAGGTTACAGAAAAGGTCTGCCTTTGTGGTGGTCTTATCGACTGAATCGTCACATCAAAGAAGATGTTGAGCATATTTTCGAAGGTATCGCACACACGCGAACGGAAATTTTACGAGGCTGGGCGCTGGCTTATTGGTCCAATTTGGACCGCTTGTTGGAACAGTTAGTCTTGACGGAGTCGCTGACAGAGGCTTTGCCGAAGGACGCAAACGTGATCGGAAAGCTGCTAGCAGCAACCATGAGGAGTGGGGCTGACTTCTCTGAAGTATTTATTTTGAATGAGAAAGCTGCTGTCGTATACTCCACACACCTCGCTCATGTTGGGAGGTCCTATGCGGTAGGTGGTGAGCTTGGGAAAGGGGTGGAGGAATCGAGAAAAGGTGTGAAATGTTTATTCGGGCCTTTTTCCGATCCCCTTACGCTCCAGATTGGTCCAAGCACCTCGCCATTTCATGATGCGATGACGATCGCTTTTATTTTGCCTATAATGGTTGGCGGACAGTGGAAGGGCGCGATCTGTGGACGAGTTCCGAACGATGTGCTGGGCGATTTAATTCAGCGCGAATCAGGACACGTATATCCGGATTCTGGCGATAATTATTTATTCATGGCCAAGCCTGTGTTGAACAAACAAATTATTCCGGGCACAGCCTTATCACGAAGTCGTTTCGAGGATTTGACCTTTACACACGGGGACAATTTAAAAGATGGCGTTCGAACGGATTATGGTATCGTAGGGGTCAAAGCGCATACTGAGCTTGAGCTCGTTTTCACGGATCCGGCTACCAATCAATTGCATCCAGGTGTGGCCGGAACGATTGCTAAGGGAAATAATCTATTCGTGGAATTCCCAGGTTATTCCGATTATCGGCATATTTCGGTTATTGGAAAAGGTGTGACCTTTCAACTGCCTCATTGCCCAGATGTGTGGGGGATGATGTGTGAGGGAGATTTGGAAGAGGTGTATCGCATTCGTTCTATTGATTGGAAGCTGTTTAGACTGCAAATGCGGTTCATTGCGCTCTACATTCTCCTCTCCGCGGGTGGTTTCTGGCTGCTTAACGGACATGTATCCAATGGTGTGGGCGCTGCGATCATGGCGGGGGCCAGTCTTCTCTTGGGTGGAATAGGTGCAAACCTCATCAGACGTAAAGGAAGTAAACCGATCGCAAGACAGCTTGCGCAAATCAATAAATTTATTCGGATTAATGCCGAGGGAAAAGGGGATTTGACACAGCGTCTGAAGGTTGACGAATTTGCTGGGGATGAGACGCGAGATTTGGCCAAATGGATCAATAATATGATCGATTCTTTGGAAGGCATCATGCTGCAAGTGAAGCAAGCGGCTGCTGAGGTGCAGGTTAGTCAAGAACGGATGAATGACTCCACAGGTTCGACCGAGCAATCGACGGGACGGATGAGTACGAAAATCCATGATATGATTCGCTCGCTGCGCGGTCAGCTGAAGGATATTGATGTCGCCAAGGATGTTACGCAAAATATGAGCGGAACCTTACGCGAATTGGAACAGAAGGCGTCGGGTCAAATCGCTGTCGCTCAGGACGAGGTTGAACGTATCGGTCAGAAGATGACAGATATCTCCGCGAAGGTGAAGCAAACGAATCAGACCATTCAAACATTTTTACAGACGACGCAGGAAATTCCTAAGCTCTTGAAGGTGATCGAAGAAATTTCAGCTCAGACGAATCTCCTGTCCTTGAACGCTTCCATTGAGGCTGCGCGTGTAGGTGAGCATGGTAAAGGCTTCGCGGTCGTAGCGGGTGAGATCCGGAAGTTGGCTGATTTGACGAAAAAATCAACGACGGAAATCAATGCGACGATCGAGCATATTGAAAGGCATGCCAATGAAGCGTTCGTCTCCATGGAGGAAGGCACGAAGGTCGTGCTGGAAGGGACGCAGATTGTTGCGGCGGCTTCCGAGATTCTCAGCAGTGCGAATGCACACGATACGATGAAAACGCAGGTCGTGGAGGAAGTGGTCGCGTTAATGGAGAAAATCGCAGCCGTGAGCAAGGAGAACCGTCAAATATCAGCAGAGGTTGAGCACACGGTGAAGGAGCTTCTGCAGGACATGCATCATGTCCGTCAAACGACAGGTGATGTAGGGGCGATTACACGTTCCATGCTGCTGCTTGTGAATCAGTTCCATTTGACCGAGAGTCGTATTCGTTAAAAAGGTTAAGATTTAGACATTCTTTCTTTCGCATGTTAACAGCCCTATGCCGCATACAATGATAATGCGGTATGGGGTTTTTCTGTTTTTACATACAAGATGGATACTGACACAGTAAGTTTCTAATGAACCTTAAGCTGATGCTTACGAAGTAAGTTTTCTTACGAAAACTCGGAGGAGGATGTCGAATGAGTGACCGTTTGAGCATTCAAACGAATCGGGCAACTAACGTGAATCCTAGTGAATTTAGAGTGCTAGCCCAGCGTTTGAAGGAGGAGCATGTGCAAATGCGTGAGCAGCTCTCCGACATTCGAACGCTAGCTGCCGCTTTGTACACCCTTGAAGATTGCTCAATTGGAATGTGTCGGCTGATCGAACTTCAGGACGGTATATTATCCCTTGTGGAGGAGCTGGAGCAGCATTCGGAATGGGAAGAGCAAGTTCTGTTCCCGAGTTTGCAAACCTATTTACATCCGACCATGGCTATCTCGGTATCGCGGTCCATGCATGTGTTAGAGCAGGATCATGATTTGGCCAAAAGAGTCGTACAGTCATACGTAAACGGTGTCAACGCCATGAGTGTGCCAATTGACATGGATTTCGTCCATGTTATGGCCTCAGAGTTGTTAACCGCTTGCCTTATTTTGCTCAAACATTTCACGTTGGAGGAAGAACTGGTCTATCCGTTAATTGATCGGATTATAGAGCAGATTGCGGAGTAGCATCAAATGAGTAAAAAGGACCTTCCCAAGTCAACCGACTTGGAAAGGTCCTTTTGCATAACTAGTGCTCTTCCTCGGCACTAACTGGAAAATCTACATCTATTTCCGGCGAAGTCGCCGGATAAAGGCGAATAACTGGAAAAACTCCAGCTAATATCAGCCATTTGCCCGCTAATCGCAGAAATGGTCAAATATAACTGGAGTTTTTCCATGTAAATGCCCTCAACGGCCGAATCCAGCGAATTTAGATGGAGGTTTTCCATCTAATCCCCCTAAGCTTCCAGCGAGCTCAACGTTTTCTCTTCGCATTCCTTGGAACAGAAGCTGTCATGCTCCTCTTCGCAAGCCTCGCAGCAAATATGCTTCAAGTGGCAAAGATCGTTGGCACAGTTGATATAGCGATCCTCTGCGGTTCCGCAGTGGTAGCATTTGCCTACAACGATATCCTCGTCTGTTCTGTTGATCGGCACCGAGATACGCTCGTCGAACACGTAGCACTTCCCATCAAAAAGGCGACCCTTCACTTCTTCGTCCTTCCCGTAAGTCACAATCCCGCCATCCAGCTGGTACACTTCTTTGAAGCCTTCGTTGATGAGGAAGCCGGAGAGCTTCTCACAACGGATGCCGCCAGTACAGTAGGTGAGGATAGGCTTGTCCTTAAACTCCTGCAGATTGTTGCGAATCCACTCTGGGAATTCCTTGGTCGTTTCGACTTCAGGACGAATCGCGCCGCGGAAATGTCCGATATCATACTCGTAATGATTACGGCCATCAAGCACGATGACATCTTCATTTTGAAGCTTCTCGTAAAATTCCTTAGGCTTCAGGTGCGTACCTGTCAGCTCATTCGGATTCACATCTTCCTCAAGACGGAAGGTGACGAGCTCCTTTTTCGGACGGACAAAAAGCTTCTTGAAAGCATGCCCTTCACTCTCATCAATCTTGTAAACCATATCTTTAAACAATGGCATGAGATTCATCATCGCCATGTAGGCTTCTGTTTGCTCAACAGTCCCGGAAAGCGTACCGTTAATACCTTCAGGAGCAATTAAGATGCGTCCTTTCACTCCGAGCTTTTTGCAATAAGCCAGATGCTCGCGCGCCAATGCTTCATGATCAGCAACTGCGACGAATTTATAATACAACAAGATGCGGTATGGAGCGCCATGTTCAGTCATAACAATTAACCACCTATACGTATAAAATGACACACTCCAACAAGATGGAGTATACGCATATAGTGACATAAATTTATGTTTTTTTCAATCAAGCAGCAATTTTTGGATAGTTTCAAACACTGCGTTCAGCTCATCTTCTATTAATTGAAGCAAATGGTTAACGTCTGAGCGCTCAGTTTCTCGGGATTGTAGTCCGCTCTCCAACCTATGCTTCTTCACATAATCCTCCAATTCGCTTGCCGCGGCAAACACTCGATTCGCAGAAAGGTTGCTGGAGGAACCCCGCAGGCTATGCAGTAATCTCAGCGCTTGCTCATCATCCTGAGCCTCAATAGCAGCTTGCAATTGCCTCATGAGAGGCGGTGTTTGCTCTTGGAATTTACGCAGCATCTCGCGGTAAATCTCTGTTTTGCCGCCAATGCGCTTGAGTGCTTCCGCTGTATCAAGCTTAAGCACTTCCCGATCTTCCCGTTCATCCTTACGCAGCTGAAGCGTTGTTTCAATGGCTCCCAGCAATCGTTCGGGAATGATGGGCTTGGAAATCATTTCGCTCATCCCCGCCTCCATGCAAGCCAATCGATTATCTAGCGTAGAGTCTGCTGTGATGGCAATAATGGGGATGTGGGCCCATTTGGGCTCAAGACGAATACGCTTCGTCGTTTCAATCCCGTCCAGTTCAGGCAAATGGATGTCCATCAGAATTAAATCAAATGTATGATTTTCCAGATCATTCAGCGCCTCGAAGCCGTTGCCAGCCAATTGAATACGACAGTTCAGCATGCTTTCCAAAAGCGAACGCGCAACCGTTTGATTAATTTCATTATCTTCAACAATTAGAATGCGAAGAGGAGCTTCACCCATCGCCGAAAAGGGGGATAAGGTTGCCGGATTTGCATGAGTTGGCCAACTCGTTTCAGATGGAGGAGCATGAACGCCCTCTTTTTCAGCAAGAAGAGAATCCAACGTTCGGTATAACAAACTTCTGGAGATGGGCTTGACCAAAATGGCATCAGGAGCTGCATCTGGGGGAAGCTGTTCGAGCGCATCTCTGCCAGATAAAGATGTATAAATAACAGTTCGAATTCCCTGTTGTTGACTAGCTGCCAGCATCGTCCGCCACACGTCTTCCCCATACATATCATCTGCCTCCATATCCAGCAGAAGGATATCAAAAGGAATATGCGCAATGATCTGGAGCGCCTCTTTCCAAGAATGAACGCCAGCTGCGTCCGTACACATGGACTGAAGGCTTTGGACAAGCACCTTATTGAGCTCAGGATGATCTTCCACAACGAGTACAGCGAGCGGCAAGGGGATGGTCGATTTGCTGATCGGCTGAAATAACGTAAATGTGAGAACGACTTGAAACTCACTCCCTGTACCATGTTTACTCGAGACCAAGATGGATCCGCCCATATTCTCAATAATGTTCTTGGAAATAACGAGCCCGAGGCCGGTCCCTCCATATTTGCGACTTGTAACTTCGTCCCCTTGGATAAAGGGTTGGAACAAATTGGCCAACTGCTTTTCGTCCATGCCAATCCCAGTATCCGAGACACTGAAACGAAGGGTTACCTCATTCTCTCGCAGCTGATCAACTTGAACACGCAGCGTAACGGTACCTTGCTCTGTGAATTTAATCGCGTTGCTGGATAAATTGAGGAGCACCTGATAGAGGCGCAAGGAATCGCCAATCAGTCCAATAGGAACTTGGTCAGGGATATCGCAAATGAAATCCACAGGTTTATGCCCCAGAAGCACGCTAAGTGTTTCACAGACGCGATCAATGGTTTCATCGAGCTGAAACGGATGATGTTCAATGACCAGCTTATCTACTTCCAGCTTAGAAAAGTCGAGAATGTCGTTAATGATATGTGAAAGCGAGAGCGCGGAACGTGAGATTTTACGTATATAATCATTCTGCAATTCGGTCATCGCTGTTTTTTCAAGCAAATGCGAAAGTCCCACGATTCCATTGAGCGGCGTTCGAATTTCGTGGCTCATCCGCGCTAGGAATACGCCTTTGGCTAAGTTGGCCTCATCCGCTTCCTGTTTGGCCAGAATCAGCTCTTCCTTGGCGTGAACTTGCTCGGTGATATCTCTCGTAATCGCCGAGAAATACATCTCTCCATCATCAAGAGGGACGTGAGGGACGATGATAAATGAAACAATAATGCGATGCTGCTTCTTCGTCTGAACCTCCGCTTCGAATTCCCAGAAGCCGTCCCGGATGGCGATTTGAAGTCCTGCATCGAATTTGAGCTCATTCTGTATTTCAACAAACTCATGGAAATGCGTGCCAGTATAGTCCGTACCATTGAGTCCCATGGAATGAATGCCAGCTGGATTAATATAGAAAATATAACCATCCTGATCAAAGGTGAGAATCGCATCACGCGCGCTCTCTACGATGGTGAGCAATCGATCCTTCGTCTCATTGCTCTCCTTAATATCACTGATGTCGCGCGCAATTAGGACGTACCCTTTCAGATCACCATTCGGATGCGTGATACAGCTCACACTTGCTTGTACATAGATGCGAGTCCCGTCTTGGTGATACCAGATCCACTCGGAATCCTCTTTCAAGTGACGCAAGGAGCGTATGACAAGCGTTGTGCAGTCAGCAGATATCCTCTCTCCCAGTTCGGCGGAATACTGTGCTGCTCTTTCGTTGAGCTGATTCTGATCCAACCAGATCAATGGGGAGGCTATTTTTTGGACATCCGCTAGCTGATAGCCGAGCATCTGGGTTGCTCTGCTATTGAGATGGTTAATTAGAAAATTCGGATCCATGACGATCATGGCATATTGATTGTGCCGAATAAAAGCTTCAAACGGCTCGAAGAGATCGCGAATATTTTCCATCATGCCGTTGACAGAAAGGGCAAGGGCACCTAACTCGTCTTTGCTAGTAAACACAATGGGCTTCGTGTGGAAATCACCGGCTGCAACCGCCTCGGTCACTTGAAGGATTTGTTTAATTCTTTTGATAATCAGATTGTTCGTCGTGAGGTAAATAAGAAATAAAAGGATTAGCGCTGTCATCACAATGATGCCTACGGTCGACCAAAGCAGTGGACTCGTGGGGGCTTCAATCGCAGCGATTGGCATGGAATAGGCAAGGAACCAGTTTAATTGAGGGATACGTGCGTAAAACCATCTGCTCTTGTGACCGCTGAGAAACGATTCGTCAATAAAGCCACTTCCCTCTCGTAATGCTCTTTGAAAGGAAGGGGCGAGATCAGGAAATTCAGTGAAAATGTTCATCTTTAGAATAGTAGGCGTGTCGGTAGCGTAGAGGGTCAGGCCTTCTAGATTCACGATTAGCAGCTCACCTTTGTCCAAAGGAGCAACTAAATGTTCTTCAAATAAAGGCTCCGCTTTCAGTGACACATCGATGAGACTAACGACTTTATGTTGATCATCAAAGATGGGAGCCGTAATTGAGATCACGTAGATGCCATTCATTTTGCTAAAATGGGGGTCGGAAATGTAAGTATTTCCTTGCAATGCTTGTTTGAACTTGGGCTGATCGGAAATGGAGATCGTCAAGCCTGAAGTAAATTGAAGGATACCCGACAAATCGCCAATAGCCATAGCATGATAGCGATTATCAACGGATTGTAACTCATGACTTAGAAAATTTAATCGTTCGGCTTGCGTGCCCTGCTTCATAATACTTACCCGACTAATGAGCTCCACTTCAGCCAAACGAATGGATAAAAAATCATACAAATTTCGAGCGGAGTTCGATACAGAGGTCATGGATTGCTCATTAATTTGCTGTAACAGCTTATTTCTAGAGAGTGTATAGTTGGTAATCCCTACAACAATAAGGGAGGTCGAGGTTATGAGAACGAACCAGGCAATCAGTTTAAAGCGCAAAGATGATAACATGAATAGCCTCCTGAAGCGTTGTAATTGTTAAAGAATTTCATAGTTTTAACATGTTTAGAACAGAACAAATTTAATGAATTCCATTTATGATATCTCCAAGAGAGGAAGGACGTATACAAAAGTCTTCGAATTCAACATTTTTTAGGGGGAATTGAGTTATGCAACTGACCGTTCGTACGAAATTAATTTTGGTATTTTCGATCATTTTACTCATGGTAGGGGGACTAAGCTGGACAGATATGACTCGAATGGGGGCTCTCAAGGATAGTAATGAGAAGCTTGTGGAGAATTGGATGTTTGGTATTCAGGTGATTGAGGATATACATTATAATTCCGAGCATTTACTAACCGTTTACAGAGGTAAGAGGTTAGAGCCTGATGTGAAGAAGCATGAACCTTTAGACAAAGAAATATCAGCAACAATAGATCGAATCAACAATTTGTTAGGAAAATATAAGGATACGCTAGCAAGTGAAGAAGATACTGCACACTTTCAAGAGCTTACACAGTATTGGGATGCATTTATTGCGAGCTTTGCAGCGAATAAACAACAGTCGGGTGATCCAACAAGTAAGGCAGCACAAGATAGTTTAGCGGCTATGACGGATGCTTTCACTATAGTACAAAAGAAGATGGCAGACATGGTGATGTTCAATCAACAGGGTGGACTACAAGCCGAGCAGGACAGTCAGAAGGTGTACCGTGAGAGTGTGAAAACATCGGTAATTGTATTGTCCGTGATGTTCCTGTTCATGATTGCAGCTTGTTATTTCCTGGTACGCGTGATTTCAGTTCCTGTTCGTACAGCTTCCATAGCGTTGGACCGTATTTCGAAGGGTGATCTCACAGTTGAGCCTATTATCGTTAAAAATAAAGATGAAATTGGCCAGCTTGTTGGCTCTGTCAATCAAATGCTGACGCAATTGCGCCATTCCGTGGAGCAAATGCAGCAAGCCTCAACGAGTGTCGCAGCTTCCTCCCAACAGCTATTTGCCAGTTCTGAACAGAACACATCCGCTTCGCAGCATGTCGCGGTTTCTGTGCAGGATTTCGCCAATGGGGCGGATGCTCAAGCGCAAAGCTCTGTGGAGTGCGGTAGAGCGATGGAAGAAATGGCTGCCGGGATCTCCCGTATTGCAGAAACGACCGCAGATGTTTCCGAGCTATCAATGACAGCTACGAACATTGCGGAGCGAGGCACATTTGCCATGGAACGTGTCGTCAATAGAATGCAAGCCGTAAGCACGTCTGTGGATGCCGCCAATCAGGTGATTCAAGAGCTTGAGCAGCATTCCCAGAGCATCGGTCAAATTACAACGTTAATTGGGAACATCGCCTCACAAACGAATTTGCTAGCTTTGAATGCAGCCATTGAAGCTGCGCGTGCAGGCGAAAGCGGCAAGGGCTTTGCTGTTGTAGCTGGAGAGGTTCGTAAGCTGTCATCGCAAACAGATGAATCTGTTCGGGAGATCTCAGAGCTTATTGCTTCCATTCAAAAAGATTCGGCACGTGCTGTTGGGGTTATGAACAATGGTCGGACGGAAGTTCAGGAAGGGCTCCATGAGGTAACCATTGCCGAGAAAGCGTTCGGTCAAATCGTACAAGCCTCGCAAGAGGTAGCGAGCAAAATTCAAGAAACTGCGGCAGCAGCACAGCAAATGGCAGCTAGCTCGGAGGAAGTCGCAGCAACGGTTGCCCAAGTAGGCTTTGTTGCCCAGCAAACTTCGGGGACAGCGCAGTCCGTGGCAGCAGTTACGGAAGAGCAGCTGGCATCTGCCGAAGAAATTACATCGTCAGCCAAAAACCTTGCCGTCATTGCCTCAGATTTGAATCAAGTGGTGGGGACTTTCCGCCTGTCATAATTTTTTCTGAAAATTACAGTGTGATCGTCAGACTTTTTAGTTATCTGTTTCGTCTAGTTATCGTGAAGGTTAGAAAAGAGAGATAAACAAACACGATAATTCAGAAGGAGCGAATCAGAAATGAAAAAAAATCCATGGAACATGTTGAAAATCGGTGTTGTTGGTTGTGCGATGCTTGTAGGAGTGAGTGCTTCTGTCCTGCCAGTTGCTGGTGTTGCTTCAGCAGATACGGTTGTGGCCATATCGGCAACTACATCATCAGTCCCAGTCGTCATTAAAGAAGTGGTACTCACTTCGAAGAGTGCTGATCTAACGACCAATATCAAAGTGCCTCAGCTGACAGGTATGCTGGATACGAAATATCAAGATGAGTTGAATGACATTATTTTATCTCATGCTAACAAAGACTTGGTGACTTGGGAGAAGGAAGCTGCGGAGGCTGCGGCAGCAGCCAAAGAGAAGGGATACACGTACCACCCTTATGGACTTACCATCATCTACACTTTGAAATCGGATGGCACAGGTAATCCTTCAGGTGTTGTCTCACTTACGGTTACTACGTACGGGCAAACTAGTGGCACAGGCATGCCGAGAGTGGATACGTATAATGTGCTGAATGCGGCAGCGGCTCAACGTGTAACGCTTCAGGATCTCCTGGGAACGGACTATAAAGCTAAGATCGATGCTGGTGTCATTGCTAAAATTAACGAGAACCCGCAATACTTCTTTAAAGATCAATTTAAAGGAATTGACGAGAATCAAGGCTTTTATGTAGAAAAAGGGGAAGCAGTTGTGGTGTTCCCGAAATATTCCATCGCAGCTGGTGTTGCTGGATCGCCGGAATTCCGGTTTAGCTTACCTGACAACTTGACGATTAAACCGAATCCTGCGCCACTGCCTGGTTCTGATAAAGTGAAAGTAGACCTGGTCACAAGTGATGTTGTCGTGAATCCAGACGGTGTATCGCTCGTTCCTTTCCGCAAAGTGGCTGAAGGCCTTGGCTACACGGTGAAATGGAATCAAGATACGTACGCTGCTGAACTGAATAAAGGTGCTCAGTGGACGAGTGTAAGCGTGGGCAAAGACAGTTATTTCTTTGCTAAAATGACGCCAGTTGCGCTAGGTGCAGCTCCAGTTATTTTGAACGACTCCCTTTACGTACCGGTTAAATTCGTAACGGATATTTTAAAAGCTGAAGTGACGACGGTTACGACAGGACTTCATATCGAGCAATAGATGTAAAATGAAAAGCCTTTGGTTGCCTTTTTAGGTGAGCCAAGGGCTTTTCTATACACACATACCTGTAAGCGTTTGCATATACTGTAACATCCCGCTTTTAGGAGGTGTGATCGGTATGTATCTCAAAAACAGTTTATCAGCACTCATGGGCCTCTGGTTCTTGATAACACCTTGGGTGTTTGGATTCGGAGATGAGTCCAATGCGCTATACACCTGTGCCCTGTTCGGAAGTCTACAATTCGTAAGCTCGATGCTAGCTCTGGGGAAAACAGGGAAGTATACATGGCAGAACTGGGTTTGTGTTGGCACAGGTGCTGTTTTTATCGTATTTCCTAACGTATTTCATCTGTCATTTTTGGCATTTTTCTTATTCGTTGCCCTTGGCTTTATGACGATTCTCATTAATTACGCTAATCTATACCCGGATTCGTAATTATTGATTTCCCATGTGCCTATTGTAAAATGTTTTTAATTATGTCATAATGAAAATATCAAAATGACAATGTAAAACAAAGCGCGCCTCAGCTGTTGAATTACAGTTAGGCTTTTCTTTTAATTGTTGATAAAGTCGTTATAATAGTATTACACATACAATTTAAGGAGTGATGAACAATGAAAGCCCTCATTCTCATTGACTATACGGTGGATTTTGTAGTAGGAAAGCTTCCTTGTGGGGACCCTGCTATCGCCATTGAAGCTCGCTTATGTGAGCTAACTGAGCGGTTTCTAGCAGATAAGGATTATGTGGTGATGGCAGTGGATCTACATGAAGAAGGAGATCCCTTCCATCCTGAGACGGCTTTGTTCCCTCCTCATAATATCCGCGATACAGAGGGACGGGAGCTTTATGGCCGATTAAAAGCGGTGCATGAAGAGCACTTGGCATCCATCTATTGGATGGACAAAACGAGATACAGTGCTTTTTACGGGACAGATCTTGAGCTAAAGCTGAGAGCTAGAGGCATTCAGGAGCTGCACCTGGCAGGCGTGTGTACAGATATATGTGTCTTACATACAGCGGTGGATGCGTATAATAAAGGTTTTTCCATCATCATACATGAGGATGCGGTGGCTAGCTTTGATGCGCAAGGCCATGTCTGGGCGTTGAGGCATTTTGAACATACACTAGGGGCTAAGGTTGTTCGGGATTGGCAAAATTAACGGAAATGGCATTGGACGACGAGTAGACGCGAGGGTGGAGAGGATGAAGGCAATGAATTGGCATACGATGAAGGCGATGAACAACTTAACACTGCACACCGATAAATATCAAATTAATATGATGTACGCCCATTGGTTACAAGGGACACATACGGAGAGAGCTGTGTTCGAGGTGTATTTCCGTAAGCAGCCTTTTGATGGAGGATATGCTGTCTTCGCTGGGCTGGAGCGGGTCATTCATTATGTACAAAGTCTGCATTTCGGTGAGGAAGAAATCGCCTATTTGCGGATGCAGGAGGAAAATTACAAGGAAGAGTTCCTCGATGCGCTTCGTGCGTTTGCGTTTAAAGGTGATATCCAAGCCATCCCTGAGGGGACACTTGTATTCCCAAATGTGCCGCTCGTTCGTGTGATCGGCACTATATTTGAAGCGCAGCTCGTCGAGACAGCGATTCTCAACTTCGTGAACTTCCAGACGCTCATTGCGACGAAAGCCTCGCGCATGAAAGGCGTTGCCCCGCACGATGTGCTGCTGGAGTTCGGCACACGCCGCGCCCAAGAGGCTGACGCCGCGGTCTGGGGCGCAAGAGCGGCCTATATCGCGGGGTTCCACGCGACATCAAACCTAAGAGCCGGGATGCTGTTCGGCATCCCGACCAAAGGCACCCACGCGCACGCGTGGGTGCAGGCTCACGACACGGAAGCGGAAGCGTTCCGCGCTTACGCCGAGGCCCTGCCCGAGCAGGTGACGCTGCTCGTGGACACCTACGACACGCTGCGCAGCGGCGTGCCGAACGCCATTGCTACAGCGCGGCAGCTCGCGAGCCGCGGCAAGCGCTTGAACGCCATTCGCCTCGACAGCGGCGATTTGGCGTATTTATCCCAGCAGGCGCGGCGCATGCTGGATGAGGCGGGCTTTCCGGAGGTGAAGATTGTGGCATCCAATGACTTGGATGAGCACATCATCGCCGGGCTGAAAGCCCAGGGGGCTAAGATCGACAGCTGGGGCATTGGCACCCAGCTGATTACAGCGGCCGACCAGCCTGCGCTAGGCGGCGTGTATAAGCTTGTTGCCCGTGAGAAGGACGGCGAGTTCGTGCCGGTCATTAAGATTTCGGGCAACCCAGAGAAGGTGTCGAATCCGGGCTTCAAGGAAGCCTACCGGATTATGAACTTGAAAACAGGCAAAGCGGAGGCTGATTATTTGGCTTTGCAGGATGAGGTGGATATTCGTCGTGGGGAGCGAATTAAGCTATTCGACCCCATCCATCCGTATCTGTTTAAATATATCGAGGATTATGAGGCGATTCCGCTTTTGAAACCGATTTTTGAAGGCGGCGAACTGGTCTATGAGCTTCCTAGTCTGGATGCGATTCGCGATTATCACGCGCAGCAATTGGATACGGTTTGGCCGCAATATTTGCGGATGTTGAATCCGGAAGTGTATCGCGTTAATTTGAGCTCGGCTTTATGGCAAATGAAGATGGATTTGATTCATGCGCATCAAAGCTAGCACGTAGGCTGGCTGTTTTCGGTAAAACTTTAGAATATCCGACTTCAGTGGTATGATTAATGGGAGCTACACGGTAAAGATGCGCTCATTTTAATCTTATTCCGATGGAGGTTGTTAGCAATGTCTACGCAAGCGAATCAAGCATTAACAGCTGGGGTTACGCTCAACAATGGTGTACATATGCCTTGGCTGGGGCTCGGCGTTTATAAAAGCAAAGAAGGACAAGAGGTTATCGGAGCAGTTCAAACCGCTTTGCAATTAGGTTATCGAAGCATTGATACAGCTGCTGTATATCGTAACGAAGAAGGCGTTGGTCAAGGGCTGCGCCAAAGCGGTGTGCCGCGTGAGGATATTTTCGTCACGACGAAGGTATGGAATGCGGATCAAGGATACGAATCTACGCTGCAAGCTTTTGAAGCCAGTCGTAAACGGCTTGGTTTAGAGACGATTGATCTATATTTGGTGCATTGGGCGGTTTCCGCGACGTACCGAGAAACGTGGAAAGCACTCGTCCACCTGTACAAAGAGGGTCATGTTCGTGCGATTGGCGTGAGCAATTTTCAAATCTCTCATTTAGAGCACGTGATCGAGGATACTGGCGTTGTTCCTGCTGTGAACCAAGTCGAGTATCATCCGGAACTTTCACAAAAGGAATTGCTCGCGTTCACGCGTGAACATGGCATTCAGCTGGAAGCTTGGAGTCCGCTCATGCAAGGTAAGCTGAATCAGCCTGAATTGGCGCAGCTCGCTGCGAAATACGGGAAATCGGCAGCACAAATAGTGCTGCGTTGGGACCTTCAGCATGGCGTCGTAACGATTCCGAAGTCGGTGACGGAGCATCGCATTCGTGAGAATGCGGACATTTTTGATTTTGAGCTGAGTGCTGATGATGTGGCTCTGATCGATGGGTTGAATAAGAATCAGCGTATTGGTCCGGATCCGGATCATGTGACGTTTTAGATGTATTTCGTTGAAAAAGGAAACGCCCGCTTTTGCGGGGTTTCCTTTTTTTATGGGAGGGCCTCCTCCCTATTTTAACAATGCAATCATTTGATAGACTTCGCGGTGATCACCCGGCAGTAAGAAATTCGCGACCTTCAGCTGCGATGAGCCGTCTCCGTCAAGGAAAAGTCCGTCGACCAGTTGATTTTTCCCGACTTGCTCCTTTACCGCTGTACGAAACTCTTCCCCCGTACATGGTGTAGGCGCTACAACTAGATATACGTTGTTGAATCGATCATACACGATACCAGAGCGCATGCGTTTCTCGTTAATTACAGGCATTTCTTCGGAAATAGCTTGCTCCGCCCAGCCCATCGGATTCGTAAGCCCCATGCTTACGCCTCCCTGCGCCCAATATCGCGCGCGATCCATCACCTTGAGCTCACTCGCATTTTCAACAACTTGGACTGTAAAGGTTTGCGCCTTCTCGTCCCACACCAGCGTTCCCCGTTTCCGATCCGTATTGTACCAGCCAGAGCCGTAATCTCCGGGTTGCCCCTTTACGGGCTTATCATTGGTCACAGCGATGCTCAGCAAATACCCCTGCCAAAAAAAACCGCCATTAATCCCATTGTCCTCTCGCTCCGTCACATTTCCAGTAATAGCTTTGAGTCCTATGTTTTCAGGTGACGTTTGAATCACATGCAGAAGGACACCGTTCGTTGCGGGCTTGATGCTGTACTCGGCCGTAGTTCCAGGAGGCGGTGGAGATTTCAAGGGAAGCCCCCAGATTAAGGTCCAAACAAAGCTAGTTATCATGATGAGTAGATAGATTAGTAGCTTAGCAGCATGATCTTTGAAAAGGCGGATAACATTCATAGCGTTCTCCATCCCAGCTGTAGTGGTCTTGTTTCTATTAGTCTATTCTATGAAAAGAATAGGGGGAATATGCCAAATTGTCTACGAAAAAAACGCTTACGAAGGAATCTACCATTCGCAAGCGTTCGTTATGGAACATCTATGTACTGACTTCCATTTAAAAAATCGGAATACGTGCTTTATTGCCATCCGTGCCATATAAAATCGCTTCCGAGCTAAATAAATCTACACGCTCTAACGAGTTAACTAAATTCATGGTTGTGAATTTGTTATGGCGAAGTGCGTTGATCAAGGAAGGAATTAGTTTGTGGTCTGTGCCGACGAAATTAACGGAAATCGGCTTCTTATTAAATAAAATATTCATTCTCACTCCAACACATCTCCTTCTGATTTTGTTTATTAAGTAGATATTAAGATTATCATACCTTTCTCAATTAGTTCGTCGATTGGCGTTGTCGGAATTCCACTAGTTCTGTCAGTCAAAATATGATAGATAGTTCGTTGGGTATGCACCTATGTGAGAAAGTGTAACTGTGCTTTCATTTGTTAAAATATAGAAAATATATTTCACCTTATAAGTTGACTATATTTCTCCATAAACGATCCCGTCCTTTGATGGACGGTATACTCGTTTATTTTGTATGATAGGGTGAGTTACGTAAAATTTGGTAGCGGAAGGGGCTGGCTTTATGGATTCTTCACACATTGTTATTGAAGCGGATGGTTTAATGAAGCACTATGGATCCTTTCAGGCCGTGCGAGGCGTTAATTTTCAAGTCTATCAAGGCGAGGTATTTGGCCTGCTTGGTCCCAATGGTGCTGGAAAAACGACAACGATGGAAATGATCGAAGGGCTGCGAAAGCCTGACGGCGGACGTGCGATTGTTGCTGGTTATGATACGCAGAAGGATTTAGGTAAGGTAAAAGAAGTGATCGGGGTTCAGCTGCAGTCGACGTCCTTATTTGAGCTGTTGACGGTTGAGGAGCTTATGAGGATGTATGCCAGCTTCTATCCGAGCTCAGTTCCGATTGAACCACTTTTAGAAGATATGACGTTAATGGATAAAAGAAAAGGACGTGTCAAGCATCTATCTGGCGGGCAAAAGCAGAGACTTGCCATAGGTCTTGCGCTTTTGAATGATCCTAAGGTTATTTTTCTGGATGAGCCTACAACTGGGCTGGATCCAACAGCAAGAAGAACACTGTGGGAGATCGTTCTGAAGCTAAAAGAGAGAGGCAAAACGATCGTGTTGTCCACGCATTATATGGAAGAAGCGCATGTGCTTTGCGATCGGATTTGTTTAATGGATCAAGGCAAGGTCGTCGCCCTCGATACGCCGCGTAATTTAGTCAGCAGCTTGCAATCGGACAGCGCGATCGAGTTCAGACTGCATGAATTGGCAGAAGAGGATAAGGAATCGGTTCTTAAAGAGCTTCACGATGTCCGGGAAGTAAAGGGAATCGACGTGCGGAAGGACGTATTCGTGCTGTATACCGATAGATTGCAAGATTCGCTAATCGACCTCATTGAAAAGAGTGCTGGCGGTCGATGGCAATTAGTAGATTTGCAGACACGGACGGCTACGCTGGAAGATGTGTTTATTTCCATGACCGGAAGGAGCTTGAAAGAAGAATGAATGCTTATATTCAATTAACGTTAAGCCAGCTTCGTTTTTTTGTGCGCAATCGACAAGTGCTCGTGTTCACCTTGTTTATGCCGCTCTTTTTCATGATTATGCTCGGCTCTTTTCTCGGCAAGGGAAATGATATTATCATAGACGGCGTTGTCATTGATCAGGATCAGAGTGCAGAATCAAGGGTCATGGTGGAGGCGCTTCAAGCGAGCAGTATTCTGAAATTAAAGCCTGCCGATGACATGGATAAGTCGCTGGAGCAGTTGAAGCATGGCGATCAGAAACTAGTTGTTATTATTCAGAAGAATTATGGTAACGCGGTAGGGTTGAAAGGAGCGGATAGCACCAAGGCAAGTTTCCTTCAAGTTTACTATGATCAGACGAATCAACAGAGTGCGCAGATTGGTCTGCAAACGGTAGGGCAGGTGGCGGATACCGTTTCTAAAAAAGTATCCAATTACGTTCCCGTAATTGGGATTGAACCTGTTGGCGTGCAAGCACTGCAGCTTCGCTACATCGATTTCCTTGTGCCAGGCATCCTGGCGATGATGATCATGACCAACAACCTGAACGGCGTCTCGGGGCAAATCGCTTCCTGGCGTGAGCGTGGTGTGTTGCGACGCATGCAGAGCACACCGCTGAAGTCTTCGACGTTCATCGCCGCGCAGATCACTGCACGCCTTGTGATGAATACGGCGCAGGCGTTGATCGTATTGCTTGTAGGCGCCTTGATCTTCGGGACGCAGGTGAATGGCTCGTGGTGGCTGCTGCTGTTGTTTATCGTCATGGGCACCTTGACGTTCATGGCCATCGGCTTCATCATCGCCGGCGTGGCCAAAACCCCGGAGAGCGTCGGACCGATTTCCGGCCTGATCTCATTCCCGCTCATGTTCTTGGGCGGCGTGTTCTTCTCCGTATCCAGCATGCCGGAGTTCTTGCAGCCCATCGTGAAATCGATCCCGATCACCCAGCTCAGCACCGCCCTTCGGCAGATTATGAATGTGGGCGCGGGCATCGGTGAGCTGTGGCAGGAAGGGCTGATGCTGGCCATCTGGCTGGTTGTGTCGTTTATTGTAGCTACGTTTACGTTTAAGTGGGAGTAGGAGTAGGAGTAGGAGTAGGAGTAGGAGTAGGAGTAGGTTAGGGATGGGCTGCAGTAGTTAGTGCTTTAGTGAGGGGATCTATGTTGCCGAAGGGGAACGTAGATCCCTTATTTCACTGCAAACACTAGTTTTAGTGCGCGAAGCGGAACGTCAGTTCGCTATTTGGGTTGAAAGAGGTGTTTTTCCGCCAAATTTGCGCAAATGCGTCCCTACGTTCCGTTTGCTCGTGAAAATAGCGGAATAATCGCAAATAAGGTCGTGTAGTTCCGTTAGATGGTGTTGGCTACCTGATTAGAGCACTTATGAATGTAGAGGTAGTCTATCGACAGCCGTGCTACTCTATTAATTTGTATACATTCTAAAATTAGATAAGTCCAGTACAATATTCGCCGCCATAAGCAAATCCAATCCTAAAAGCCCATTAATCTCAAGTTTTTCATGTAAGGCACTAATATCGAGCTTGAAACTATCAATCTTGAAGTCACCCAGCGTGACAAAATCAAACGCTTTTCAAAAACAGCTTTCTTCGCCGCCGATGCCGAAAGCACTGACGATTTCGTCTCGAGTCTCAAAATAAACACCAATATCAGCTACAGCATCGGCGGAAAGTAGAGTGTGGGAAGCACCGGTATCAATTACCATCTTGTCTATCTTCAACTCTTCATTCGAGGTGTGAGACACAACGATACCGTCCTTTGAACGGAGCAGTTCAAGAGTTGCATCCTTGGGATCATGAATAGCTTTAATCAAGGCAACTTCATCTACATATTTGGTATTGCCTTCGATATGGGATGCAAGGATTTGTAGCTTTACGTATTGGTCAGGATAAATCTTACGTACTTCTTCCCATTGCATAGCTGGCACCTCCATTAGGTTCTGACACCTCTATTTTATCACAAAATAGGTAACAAAAAAGCTATCACGAAAATCCATGATCGTTTGTAGAGAGCATGTTTGCGTAAGCATTTTGGCGAAACAAAGCCATTTTAGGAGGCGAAGTCCATGCAATTCAGTCTCAAAGCTCCAGATGGTTGATGCGATAAAGCGTGGTGAATTTTAATTTCTCAAAACAAAAAAAGCCGCCCCCGATAAATACCGGACTCAGCTAATTTTTCTTCCCATTTACTCTACAATTGTACGAGCTCTCACAAAAACCGCCGATGATGCTTCTTCCCATCAAAACTAAACAAAACCGGCTTATCCTCCACAACCGTATGCATATGAATAGTCTTACCCCACAGCTTATAAATGTAAGGCAGCGTTCGCTCCACATATTTTAGATCCAGCTCCACGCCTTCAAAACAATGCTTCAAATACAACTCCCCATTGCGCTGATAATCCCCGTCTTCAACTACGATGTAGGGGAAACCGCCATTTACCCTGGAATAAATAAGCTGATCCCGCGTATTTTCCCATGTTTTATCGGTAATTTTCCATTCAGGCCCTTTCTTTTCAAACACGTACAGGTCTAGTTCTTCAACCAGCGGTTTATTCAAATAGTTGCGGATAAACGAGGTATCGGACTCGTATTCGCGGACTTCGAAGATCTTTTTCCGGCCTTGACCAGGCGTCCGCCCAAATCTACGGATTTCCTCATCCGTCGGCGCATCCCAGCGCTTCTCGATATCTTCAAATATTTTGACCCCTAAATAATACGGATTCAAAGAATGACGGGACGGAACGACGACGGATGAATTCAGTTTGGAGTACTCGATCGTTTCTTCCTCGGTCAAATCCATTTCCCGCAGGATGTGTTGATGCCAATACGAAGCCCAGCCTTCGTTCATGATTTTTGTTTCGAGCTGAGGCCAGAAGTAGAGCATCTCATCACGCAGCATGGTCAAGATATCACGTTGCCAGTCTTCCATATAAGGCGCATTTTCCTCGATAAAAAGGAGGATATCCTTCTCCGGCTTCGGCGGAAAGCGCTTCGTATCTTCTTTATCGAGATTGACCGCAGGTTTATTCCGGTTATCTAAGCCCCATAGATCCTCATATCCATAGGTGGCTTCCGTTGGCGCGGCAGGTGTAGAACCTTTGTGTATCTCCTGACGGTTGCGCGTTTGGCGATAGGAGAGCGTTAACACAGGGTCAATGTGCTCTTGGATAGCTAGAACGGCATCAATAAATTGTTCAACCTCATCGATCCCGTGCTCAATTTCATATTGGCGGATGCGTTCAGCCGTGGCGGACATGCTTTCCACCATATTGCGATTCGTTTTTGAGAAACGTGCGTTATTTTTGAAAAAGTCGCAGTGTGCAAGCACGTGCGCAACGATCAATTTATTTTGAATCAGGGAATTTCCGTCCAAAAGGAAGGCGTAGCAGGGATCCGAATTGATGACTAATTCGTAAATTTTACTAAGTCCAAAGTCGTACTGGGTCTTCATGCGATGGAAGTTTTTTCCGAAGCTCCAGTGACTATAACGTGTTGGCATCCCGTACGCACCGAAGGTGTAAATGATTTCTGCCGGACAGATTTCGTATCGCATCGGAAAGAAGTCGAGCCCGAAGCCTTTCGCGATCTCCGTAATTTCATCAATGGCATATTCGAGTTTTTGGATTTCGGATTTACTCACTGTGCAGGCACTCCTTCCTTTTTCGTAAAAAAGGTTTTTAACGCTTTATACACTTCGCCTTTTTCACGGATGACGTAATGCAGGAATTTCGGATTGTTAATATGGCGGAAAGCAGACATTAATGTAGAACTGCGGTTATATTGATTCACTTCCCCGTAGCCAAACATGTTCGACCGCTCCATTAATTGCGTAATCAGCTTCACACAGCGCTCGTTATCAGAGGTTAAATTATCGCCATCTGAGAAATGGAAGGGATAAATATTGAACTGAGAAGGGGGGTACCTTTTATCAATAATATCAATAGCGGTCTGATAGGCTGAGGAGCAGATCGTACCTCCACTTTCGCCTTTAGTGAAAAACTCTTCCTCGGTAACCTCTTTCGCCTCCGTATGGTGCGCAATGAACACAATTTCGACGTTCTCATATTTCGTACGCAGGAAGCGGGTCATCCAGAAAAAGAAGCTGCGTGCTATGTACTTCTCAAAGGAGCCCATGGAACCGGAGGTGTCCATCATCGCGATAATAAGCGCATTGGAATGCGGCTTCTCGATTTCTTCCCACGTTTTAAAACGAAGATCATCGGGTGAAATATGATGAATGCCCGGCGAGCTGCCTCGCGAATTGCGACGCATATTTTCAAGGATCGTCCGCTTCTTGTCGATGTTGGACATGATCCCTTTTTTACGAATATCGTTGAAAATAACTTCAGTGGTCGTCATGTTTCGTTTCTCTTTTTGCTGCAGATTCGGAAGCTCCAATTCTGAAAATAACATCGCTTGCAGCTCTTCCATGCTGACTTCCGCTTCGTAATAATCCTCGCCGGCTTGATCTCCCGCGCCTTCGCCCTTGCCTGGCCCCTGTGCAGGCTGCGGATCTGTTCCCAGTACATCGCCGACCTGCGAGTCGCCGTCTCCCTGTCCGACATGCTTCCCTTTATTGAAGTTATAGCGGAAGCGGTATTCGTCCAAGCTTTTTATCGGTACCTTCACGACTTGTTTACCATTGGACATCACAATGCTTTCATCTGTCACCAGATCAGGAAGGTTCTGTTTAATGGCATCTTTGACCTTCTCTTGATGTCTGGTTTGATCTTGGTATCCTTTGCGGTGGAGTGACCAATCCTCTTTGGAAACGATAAATAAGGGCTCTGTCATGGGGACACCTCCTTGGTGATTATGATAAGCAGAACGCTATGCAGACATAGGGAAATAAAGCTTGTTATTAAATATATTCAAGTGTGCGGGGGATATGTGGTGTATTGTGAATATTGCCTCACCAGAAAGAATTCGAATCCTTGGCAAAGAAAAACATTGAATAATTAACTAGGAAACTGAAAAAATGGGAGGCTTCAAATATGGAAGGAAATGTTATACTAGTTCCCAAGAGGCTACTTTGCAGGTGAAACACGCTAACGACAAGGAGTGAGGAACATGAGCATATCGGTTCAGGACTATATAGCAGAAAATTACGGAGTTAGGATGGAGCCCCATCCAGATCCGCTTTTCACGATTGCTGGAAAACTTCTTTTAACGGAGGAAGGAATGCGGGAGCTCATACATGCTTACTCGCCGCTGATGAAAGCACTGGAACCCGCGGCTGCTGGCGCCTATTTAATCAGCCGTCTCGGAAGTCTGAATGCGGCGATGCACTATATGGTGACACATGATGAATTAGTTGATCTGTCCCCTGCGTTATGGGCGCTGCAAATGTATCGAGGTGAGAAGGGATTCATCGAATTCCGTATTGTGCTTCAGGAATTAAGAAAATTGAGCGGTCCATCGTGCGGGCTTCGAAACGAATGGCGTGAAGAACACTTATCCCGCTGGTATGCTGGGACTATTCGTCCAATTGTCGAAGCGATAGCCGCCGCCGCAGAGATGGACATTATGCATTTGTGGAAAATTGTACCTATGCGTCTTCGGTTTATTTTCGCACAATGGAAAGAAACGAATACGTCAGAAGAATGGCATGCTCGTTATGAAGAGGACCATATATTCGTTACAAAGGAGTTGCAAGGTGAGGTATTCGGCCGCCTTCGCAATCCCTTGGATGTTAAGGTTGTGACTGTGGATTATCCTGGTTATCCCGGTGAGCCGGACACCAAAATTAAATTGAAGACGGCTTGTTGTATGTATTACCGTACAGAAGGCGGGTATTATTGCTATACGTGTCCCCGTATGAAACCTCAAGATCGCGAAGAGCGCAAAGAACAATTGCGACTTCAATTCGCTGAAGCAGCAGCAGCTAAAATTGTTGCCAAATAGGTCTAAAGGAGGACCTATGTGTGCTAGGTCAGAAAACGAATGATGAATGGAGTAAACCATTATTTGACGACTATCCCTTGCTTACCACAAAATTGTATATTCCGCATCAACCTTCGTATTTAGTTGCCAGAGAACACTTAATGGAGAAGATGTCTAGGGCAATACAGTGTAAAGTGACGGTAGTCACCTCCCCACCTGGTTTTGGAAAGACAACGATGGTTAGTCATTGGGCATTACAAGGGGAAATACCGGTGGCGTGGGTTTCTTTGGATCAGGGCGAGAATGACTTGCTTCGATTTTGGACGTATGTGATAGCTGCAATGAATCGGATTTGCCCTGATGTTGGTCATAAATCGCTATCTTTACTGAAGACAATGTCGTTTTCGTCTGAACAAATGATTTCTTGGCTACTCAATGATTTATTTGAAATGCCGCATCCCATCCTACTTGTACTTGACGATTACCATTTAATTGAGTCAGAAGAGGTTCATCGTTTGGTCGCTTTTTTTATTGAGCGTATGCCCTCTCAAATGCACGTGTGTTTACTCAGTCGCAAACAACCTCCAATTGCTCTGGGTCAATTGCGCGTTAATGGACAACTCAATGAAATTAGCCTCTCTGAGTTAAGATTTAGGGAACAGGAAATCGCAGATTTTTGGCTTCGGCAAACAGGCGGACGGCCTGACGAAGTATCGCTTCAATTGTTGTCTGATCGCACAGAAGGCTGGGTTGCTGGTATCCAACTAGCTGTTTTATCCCATTTATCGGGGCAACAGGATGCCCTGCACCAATTTAAAGGCGACCATCGCTATGTCGTTGATTACTTAATGGAAGAAGTTTTTGACCACTTGCCGGAGGGAATTCGCACGTTTTTATTAAAAACATCTCTCCTAGAGAGGATGAATGCGGAGCTTTGCGCCACGTTGACCAATGAACCTGCTCAGAGAGGGCGGCTGCAAGAAATGGAGAAATCCAACTTGTTTGTCATTCCTTTGGACGCAGAAGGCAAATGGTTTCGATACCATCACTTATTTGCTGATTTCTTACGATGCCGCTTAAAGCAGCAGCATTCGGAAGAGATTATTTCGTTGCACTTAGCGGCGTGCGAATGGTTTGAAAAGCACAGCTATTTGGGTGAAGCCATTGAGCATGCTTTGGCAGCAGGTGCATTTGATAAAGCGTGCGCGCTTATTTTAACGATTGCGACGGAGCTTTTAAAAAGAAGAGAACTTACCACATTGCATCGTTGGTTGCTTCAATTACCTCTTGCCATTCGTGAACGTCCCGCGTTGCTGATAATTCAAATATGGACGGAACTGTTCATGGGTCACAAAGAGCAAATGGATAAGCATATGGCAACTTTGCAAAAGGGGCTACATAGACCCAATAGTATAGACGACTCCTTTTATATTGCTATCCGGGAAGATATGAAGGTTGTGAAAAACTTTCAAGCCATGCTGCTCGGCGATTTCAAGCAATGCTATTCCCTATTGGAGGAGATGTATGTTGATGAGAATCTCCCCAATATTGAAGGATTGCCGATGCTGTTTGGTTTAGGCATGGAGCTGAACGACGGAACAATTCCACTCATCCGAAGCTATTATGGTTTTAGCGGTCGAATCAAGAATGCAGAACGTTACCACCGATTTTATGGTGAATTTATTGATAAGAATAGGTTCCACGAATTCCCATTTACGGCCTATCAGCGGGCAGCCCTCTGTGAGGTATGTTATGAACGTAATCAATTAGCGTTGTCTTTACGTTTAGCTGAGGATGCTATTCGCCTCGCAAAACGGAATCATGTCATCGGGGCTTATATTCCCGCTGTTATCATTCAGTCGAAAATTGTTTGGGAGAGAGAAGACAAAGAAGAAGCGATAGCCATGATTGACGGAGCGTTGAATCATCTTAAGTTGACCCATCACCATAGTTCGCATTGGCATGGTTTGCTGAATGCGTTTTTGACTCGTTATCAACTTGAGATCGGAGAGATGGAGACCGTAGATCACTGGATGCTAGCGTCTCCATGGAGCAGGCAGAATGAGATTATTGGAGATCAAGACTTTGAGCTCTTGATTTATATACAGATATTAATGGTGAAAAAAAGCTGGGAAGAAGCACTCGCTTGGTGTGAACAACTCTTAAAGAAATCGAAAATCGCCGGTCGAATCATGACAGAACTGGAAGTTCACTTAGCACTAGCACGGATACATGCCAAAATGAACAACCCGCATACTAGTATGCTTCATTTGCATCATGCACTTCTATTGGGTGAGCGAGAGGGTTACCTGCGTATATTTATCGATACCGATATAGAGCATTTACTAAGACAGTATGCGGATGTGCGGAAGCATAAGTATATGGAAGAAGTGCAAGCGGCTGGGGTTTCCCTTCACTATCTTCAAGTGGTTCAATCCCTTTCCTCTGAGAAATGGCAAGCGGAACGAAGAAGCAACGAGGAGGTATCCTCTGTGTTTATGCTGACGGTTCGTGAAAAAGAGGTGCTCCAGCTCATGGTGGAGGGATTGTCCAACAAAGCGATTGCTGAAAAGCTAGTGCTGGCTGAAGGTACAGTGAAGCTTCATCTCCATCGTGTTTACAGTAAGTTGCAAGTAAGCGGCAGGACGCAGGCTATCCAGAAAGCAAATCAACATCGGTTATTTTGAGTAAAAGATATAACCATCACATATATCGTTCGTTGGATGGCTCTCTCCTTCCCTTCTGATAAGCTGATAACATTCAGTATGGAGGAGGAAGGAAATGTCAGTAAATAACTATGATGTTATTATAGTCGGAGCACGAATTGCCGGTTCAACACTGGCTTATGAACTAGCGAAAGCCGGGTACGAAGTGCTGCTCGTGGATCGCAGTACATTCCCAAGTGATATTCTGTCTACGCATAATTTTTTTAACAATTCGGTAGCGATGCTCCGAGAGATGGGCGTATTGGAGAAATTGGTCCAGACGGGCACTCCGATGTACAACCGAGCTTATATTCAAATGGACGAAATGGTTGTCGATGGGATTTTTCCTGAGGTAGACGGGGAAACCCACTGTTTATGTGTGCGGCGCAAGCATTTGGATCACATCCTGTTCGAGCACGCATGTAATCAGGAGCGCGTTACGGCGCTAGAGGGATTCCGAGTAACCGAATTGCTTTACGAGAATGATACCGTGTCGGGGATTGCTGGTATGAAACGTGATGGCACGACCGAACAGTATACAGCCAAGTTGGTTGTCGGTGCTGACGGCCGCAATTCTACACTGCGTAGATTGGTGAACAGTGAAAGGAAAATGGCCGTTCCTACTGACTTCGCTTCGTATGTGGGTTACTTTTCTAATTTTCGCCAAGAAGGTGAGCCCTGCGTTGAATTCTATAAAATCAAGGGAAATATCGCGATAGTGTTTCCGACAAGTGATAATCTCGTTGTTATTGGGATTATGTTTCCTCTGGACAATAAGGAATGGAGCGAGAGATTTCGGAATGATCCAGAAGCAGGCATGCGCGAGCTAGTAGAGATAGGTTTCAGTTCTACTACTTTCCCGGAGAGGCTGCGAGAAGCTTCATTAGATGAGCCAATGAAAGGGCTGCTTGGTTATGATAATGATTGGTTCCAGGGGATGGGGAAGGGATGGGCTTTAGTTGGAGACAGCGTGTCGTTCAAGGATCCTGCGGTTGGGCAAGGTATGCATGATGCAATCTACGGAGCGCGCTTATTGCGGGACATTTTATTCGAAACGACTGACTGGGCGTCAAATTGGAGGGAAATGTCTGATAAATACCAGACCGCCATGGAGTCGAAAATGATGTCTCGTTATCAATTGGCATGCCAAATAACGAAGAATACACCCGTCACAATGGAACAATCGTTGGTCAATCAATTGATCGGCAGTCATCCGGTGGCATCGCAGGCCTTTCTTGGCATTTATAATTACGCGAATGAGCCCGAATTGTTACAACAGACGATCATGGGTTTGCTTCAAAGTGAGGTTGGCTTGGGAGAATAAGCCTCACATGATGACTTGGTAAATACTCAAAAAGGGTTAATTGATTTCTATCGTGAAATCGATTAGCTCTTTTTCCTTTCGTGACTCAAGCTTAATCGTAGCTGCTGACTTTTTTGTTGGTTTTTTTCCTTTTTATGCATACAATAAGGGAAGCACTAATTCGATGCAGCAGGGTGATGAATATTGAGAAATTGGTTTAAGAGTAATATCAAGTTAACACTGATCTTAAGCGTTCTGTTCATCGTGGCGGCCGTTGGCGGGGTATTAGGTTACTTCGGATTGCACCGCGATAGTGACGGGGGCTTCACGCTGCATACACAATCGTCTTTTCGCCCTGATGTCGTCGTGATGGGAACAGAGCTGGAAGGGATGTATCTCGCACAACGGGCGAAGCAGGAAGGTCTAGGCGTATTAATCCTTGAAACGAAGGGCAGATTGGGTGGACAGCTTATCCAGGGGGAAATGCTCTATCTTGATGGTATCTACGATGATGATGGTACCCAACTTATGCAAGGCGGTGTGAAGGATTTATTTCAGCAGTATACGAAAGGAAGTATTCGTACCAAAACAGATTTTGCTCATTATTTTCACAGGTTAATTGAAGGCATTCCACTGGAGAAAAATGTTGTGCTTGAAGACATGAGCATGACAGGGAATAAAGTCGATTCGATTACTTATCTGGATGGTAATGGGAAAAGGCGAATGGTGAAGCCTTCCTATGTCGTAGATAATTCCGATGATGCTGCCTTGATCCGCAAGCTTAATGTCGAGCCCCTTCCGGGGTTGGAAGCGCTATACGGAAGCAAGGAACGCGAATATATGAGCGGCACGTATATGATGAAATTCAAAGGGGTCGACTGGGACAAGTTTCAAACGCATTATTGGAAAATGAATAAAATAGAGAGAGCACACAAATACGGACCCGAAAGCTACGTGAATTCACACATCGCGTATGGATTCCCGCCAGTAGTATCGGCTTATGAACTGCGCAACAAGAATGAGCTGAATCTCCGAGGGTTGAACATCCTGAATCAAGGCAACGGGGAAATTATTATTAACGCGCTGCAGGTATACGGCATCGATCCGAGCCAGAAGGAAACGATCCAAAGGGGCATGGAGTTAGCCAAAGCAGAAATGCCTTTCATACGCGATCATCTTCGTTACCATATGGTTGGCTTCGAGCAGTTGGAATTGGGAGGAGAGCCCAACGAACTGTACATTCGAGAGTTTAACCACTACCCAACCGAATATGTATTGCAAGCGTCTGACTTAATGAGCGGCCGCATGTTCTGGGATAACGTAAGCATCGGCGGCTATTTCATGGACATTCAAGGCTCACGCTCCAATCGGGAAGGGCTAGCTATCGGACGGCCAGATAAATATGGGATTCCGCTCCGAAGCTACTTACTTCACGACTACGATAACGTGATAACGACTGGGAAGTTGGTTGGAGCAACAGCAGTTGCCTATGGCAGTGCAAGGATTCAACCGAACGGGGCAATGGCTGGAGAGACGATAGGTGTGCTCATGGCGCAAATGCAGGGAAGAAGCTTGAAATCGACAACGCCAGAGGAAATCACTCAACTTCATGAGCGGATGGAACATAAGTATCAGATCAAGCTTCATGACCAAATTGCGAAGGACAAAATCGCTCATTTATCTGAGGGAGAGAAAGCGGAGTTGAATAGTGGGAGGATTACACTCCTGAAAGGCAATAAGATCGCTCATCATCTGCCTTTTATCCGAATCAGCCTTGAAGGACAGGCCATCACCTACAACGGAATCAAGCCAATTGTCGTTGGAGGTGTTCCATGGGTGCCACTTACGCAAACCTTCGAGAAGTTAGGTCTTGGCGATGCATCATACGATGAAGAAAACAAACGCATTCTCTACACCTCTAGAGGGAGTTCCGGAACGATTGAATCGGCTGAGGTCCATGTACTGAATAATTTTGTACTTGTCAGCTGGGCTAAGATCGCGGAAGTGCTAGGCTATAATTGGGAGTGGAACAAGGCTAGGGACGAGGTCATTGTGAAGCGATTGTAGAGGTTGCGTTCATAGGTTTGAAAATCTGTCGATTCTCCATTGGAGGATGGCAGATTTTTTATTTTACCATGGTTCATCTCAAGCTCGCACCATCCCCCACCATAAGCAATAGTCTACTCTATATGGTGTTTAAGGAGTGGTTCTATGAAGCCAATCAAACAACGTGTCTTCGCCATCCGTAAGGTCGCTAAAGTGATGCTGCCCTTCTATCGCAAGTTGGTTAGCAGCCGTACATTTTCCATCCAATGGGCGAAGGCCGTGCGGGAGGCCGATATTGCGCGCATGAATAAGCTGCTGCGTTCCGTCATCGGTTCTGAGCCGCTATCCGCCTTAGCGTCCAATGGCGTGGGCTGGTTCGTCGATTTCCCGCTGCCGAAGCCGCTGCTCGTGATCACCAATGGGACGACGATTCGTCCAGGACAGGTGCAGTTCACGTTCAGTGCCACGATCAATCGTGCGATCGCGAAGGCTGTCATTCCGCTATATCGCGAAATCAACTGCAATCCCAGTTACGCCGCGCTACTGGTGAAGGCGATCAATACGAAGAATGAGGCATTGTTGAATGCTTTGATAAGGCGTACCGTAACGAGCCGCCGATTAGTCTCCGTGAACATTGATTTCTCTGGATTCTTTCTAGGCTTCAAATATCCAGAAAGTAAGTATGTGTATCTAAATGAAGTTTTTCGTGAGTATGTGATGTAAACCGGAATGGGAATAAATTTCTAATCTTGCCACTAATCACTAGCGCGCATTTCGTAGTATAATGTTCCTATTGATTATTGGAGGCACACACATGACATTAATTAAACATTTACAAGCACCAGATGAATTTACGGGTTTTTACTTAATTAAAGAATTGGAAGTCAAACAGACGAATACAACACCTGCCAAGGATTTCATGGATATTGTACTCTGTGATGCGAGCGGTCAAGTTTCGGCTAAAATGTGGGATGTCAGCGCGGCGGACAAAGAAACTTTTTTCCCGATGACGCTAGTCAAAGTTCAAGGATTAGTTCAACTGTATCGCGAACGCTTACAAGTGAAAATAGGAAAGATTCGTAAGGCCCTGCCAACGGATGGTGTGCAAATCACTGATTTTATACGCGCGGCACCGATCAATCCAGCGGATCTTATTCATACGATTAATCATGTAGTAGCGAGTATTTCGAATCCTACAATTCAATCCATCGTCTCGTTCTGTGTGGCGAAGGTGGGGGATAAACTGGACCACTATCCAGCGGCTAAAACGCACCATCATGCGTACTTCGCAGGGCTTGCCTATCATATCGTGCGGATGTTAGAGCTCGGCGAGTTTATATGCAAGCAGCGGCCATTTCTCAATGCTGACTTGATCAAAGCAGGCATTATTCTTCATGATATTGCGAAGCCAGAGGAAATGATCGCTCAGCTGGGCATCGTTTCCGACTACAGCGTGCAAGGGAAACTATTGGGCCACATCTCCATGGCGTCCAATTGGATTACCGAGGCTGCGCTGCATCTGGGGTTAGATTTGCAATCAGACCTCGTCATAGGATTGCAGCATATTGTATTGTCCCACCACAACTTGCCGGAGTGGGGAAGTCCTGTTCTGCCGCAGCTTCCTGAAGCTGTTGCGCTGCATTATATCGATTCAATGGATGCGAAGCTGCAGATGGTCGAGGATACGCTGCTCGTTACACCGGAATCCGATGCTTGGACACCGATGATCCGCGGGCTGGAAAACAAAGCAATGTATCGACTAAATCTGTAATGTAAAGAGCTGTTTCCAAGTAGAGAGATCTACTAGGGAATGGCTTTTTTTTGGCAATTGCAGTTATTTATTTTGCTTGCTTCATTTTGTGTATATAATGTTTACCTTCATAAGAAGGAAAGCTTCGAACCTTGTCGAATTGAATAATGTAAATAAATTACAGTCATCTGGGGGAAGGTGAATTCATGCCACGAATGCTTCAAATTCATCATTTTCGATGGAAAACATGGTTGGTTATTATAATTGGCCTATTCTTCATGGTCAATTATGCGAATGCGGAGCAGCCAGAAGTAATGAAAGCGATTCCAAAATGGGATCTTCTATGGGGGAAGCCTGATGATAAGCTCGAGGATGTTATTGCTTCATCAAATTCAGCTGAGTGGAGAACCATTGAAAGTGGAGCGGAGATGCCAGATAAACCGAAAGAGGTATCGACGGCTTGGGTTCGAATTAGTCTGCCAACAGAGCTTCCTAAGGACTATGGCATGTATATCGATGGTGTCTATACGCAACAGATGCAGGTGTATATTGGTGCACGACTAGTACGTGAAATTAAGTATGACTTTCCATACGATGAGCAACGAAGCTTATTTCCCATTAGTTCAATAGATGGGGGGAAAATGGTTTATTTAAAACTCCAGACATCCATGGAGCGGCTAGGTATACATTCTGACATTCGCTTAGATCACTATGCTACGCTGACGCGCACGTTAATTCTCCGAGATCTGCAGAATATCATACTCGGATTTGCATTTCTATTTATCGCTGTCATCATGCTGATCTGTTCAGCGTATCTTAAGCAGGTTCAACGATCGAGCTGGATATCACTTAGTTTAATCATTCTGACACTGGGTATGATATTTCTTACATATTCCCCTTTCCTCTATGCTAATTTTACACGTTGTGGGGACTTATTCTTGATCATCTTTGATATCTCCTTAGCTGTGCTTCTACCATCACTCTTATACTTTTTTGAGAAAATATTCGATAATGGCAAATTTAAATGGATCCGCATATTTCGTAAATTTCAGGTTGGGTATTCGATTTTTTCCATTATCTTAATTTTATTTAATCAACTTAATCATCACCAATTCAATGAAGTGTACTTTTTTTTCACACTGACTGTGCTAAGTGTAATTATGATTTTTCAATTCATTTTGATTATTGGATTATCCATTGTTTTTGTAATCCGTGGCAATAAAGAGGCGGTTATTTTCTCCACTGGCTTTGCTATTTTCGCATTGATGGGAATGTTTGACCTTATTCTTTACTACGCCAATAATCAAAAATATCAATTCTTCCTATGGAAGTTCGGTGTGGTTGGATTTATTATCGCGCTCATTGTGATTCTAGGCAGGCGTTTTGCAATTAATCAAGAGCAGATGTCCAACTATTCCAAGGAGCTTGAATTTTATAATCATCAACTGCAGTTGTCAGAAAAAATGGAGACGATTAGCTCCTTAGCCGCTTCCGTTGCTCATGAGGTCAGAAATCCTTTACAAGTTACAAGAGGGTTTCTACAGCTTGTAGCAGCGCGAACAGATGACAAGAACAAAGAGTATATGACAATTGCGATCGAAGAGCTTGATCGGGCGTCTGTCATCATTACCGATTTCTTGACGTTTGCGAAGCCGCAGCTGGACGAAGTCGTGGAATTGAATGTTAGCAAGGAAATTAGTCAAATTGAAGGCATTATTATGCCTTTGGCCAATATGAATGGTGGGCGGATTATGGTAGACGTCCCTGCTGATTTACATATTTTCGGGAATTCTGCGAAGCTCAAGCAAATCCTGATTAACATTATTAAGAATAGTATCGAAGCGTTTCAAGTCGATGGGCAGATTCATATATGGGCTTATGAAAAAAATGATGAGGTATTCATCCATATAAAGGATAATGGCGAGGGAATTGAACCTATGCAGCTAGCCAAGCTAGGTGAGCCTTATTATTCAACGAAGACGAAGGGGACTGGCCTTGGCTTGATGGTTACGTTCAGACTGATCGAGATTATGAAGGGTCATATCGAGTTTAAAAGTCAAAGATTTATGGGGACAGAAGTTATTCTACGTTTTCCAAATGTGACAGTAAACTAAAAGAAGGTGTTCCGCTAATCAAGCGGAACACCTTTTATATTTTACCAAACTGCTTCTAGACCATTGGATGCTACCAAAATTTTAGCTGGGTTTGTAGGAATGACAAGTACGAATTCTGTCGAAGTTTCTTCAACAGCTTTGACTTTGATGTCATTAGGAAGTGTAATGTTAAATGCTTGTTTCAACGCTGCTTTAGGATCGGCTAGAAGTTGTTGTTTGAACGCTTCATCTTCCCAAGCTTTTTGAATAATTTGTGCTTTTACGTTTTCATTTGTGGACATTAGTCATCACTCCTAGTCAATTGGGTAATTTTTCCTACAAAATTAAGTATACCATGGAAATCTCTATAAATCTATCAAATTCCATCAGAATTAGACAAAAAATAGTAGAAGCCGCCAGAGACTAAAGCTGCTCTCCGTTCTTTAATTTCGTGGGCTACATGATGGATATTGTGTACTAGAGAATCATGGAATGCGACTAGCTGCCCCATGCCAACAGAGAGGCTTAGCAGATGCTCGTGATGGGCGTCAGCGATAGCGCCATATGTGATCAAATAGTCGTGGACATAGAGCTGTTTCTTGACCATTTCATGCTTGAGGTCGTCTGCTGTAGAATGCTGTAAATGCTTGCGAATAGAGGCTAATAAGCAATTATACGCCCCTTCCTCTAGATCTTCTTCCCAGTCTGACCAATCATCCAGCATTTGGAGGGTAACCAGCGTCTGTTCAACAGCTTCGGTGACAGCAGGTATGAGATGAGCTTGATTAGTGAGGAGCAGAGCACCTGTGCTGGCATTCTTGACAGGGCTGGCTTTCTTGGCAATTTGCATCTTATTATGATGAAAATAATCGGATTTCAGCTCATTGGTGACACTCTTAGACCATTCTAAAATGTAAGTTTCATAATAGCTCCAGAAAGGCGAATTGGATGGAAAGAGTTCCCTGTATATGGACAGAAATTGGACGTGAAATAAGTTGGCTAGCGGCAGCTTGCTCGCGTGCTCTCCTTTGGCTGCGTCCATAATATCGTCTTGAATAAAGTAATAGAGCATAACGAAAACATTTGCCAGTGAAAGCTTGTTGAATTCTTCGGTAGAAAGCTCACAAATGTCTTCCATCCAGTACGGAAGAAGATAACAAATAAAATTCTTGGTACTCCCCTCTTGCGTCGCGTCAAATTTGTCTAAATAGGCAAGTCCTAACTGGTCCAATGGTGCTGGGTATTGGCGAACAGCTGCTTTTGCTTCTGCAAAAATAACGTTCAATTGGTTTTCATGAGCATGGAGCCAGTTGGTCATCTTTCTTCCATCCCTTTCTGAATGAGCGTATTTTCGTATTTGAGCTGCTTGCGGAAATCGTTCGGCGTAATGCCATTGTACTTCTTAAATAAGCGATAGAAATAAGAGTCACTCGTGAAGCCTGTTTTTTCAGCGATTTCTGCCACAGAAAGCGAAGTGTTCAGCAGCAGATCTTTGGATTTACTCATGCGGACATCTTGAATGACATCGGTTATGGCAGCCATTGTATGCTGTTTATATAAACGACTTATATAGATGGAAGACATCGCGAGCTCATCAGCTATGGAGTTCAGTGACAGATTTTGATTCGCATAATCCCGATCAATGATGTCATTCATCTTCTTAATAAGCTCTACATGCTTGGAGCTGCGTTTCTCGTCTAGCTTTTTCTGAAGCTGCTTAAAGACATCAATGAATTGTGTATTAATTTCATCAATCGTCTCTACATGGGTTAGGGAAGCGACATCTGCATCCAAATAGAGGGGAAAGGCAAGCGCGTTATTTTTGTTAATGGTGGTAAGCACGTTATTGACGGTTAAGGTCAGATGGGAAACGGCCAAATGCACAACGGTGTATGGATACAGGGATGTTTCATTTACGATTTCGGAATAAATGATTTCGGCTTCTTCGGAATCGCCAGTCATGAGGCAATCAACAAGCTGTTTTTCCTTTTGCGATGGAAACTTGTACTCTTTGGTACGGTAGGCAATGATTTCGTCTGACCAAATGATACAGCCATGTCCTCTGAACAAGCGATGGTAGGAGGCTTCTAACAGCTGCTTATACAGCTGGAAGCACTGTGTGGCCTCGTCCTGAAGCGGACTTACCGTGATGGACACAGATAACTTAATGAAGGAAGAGATCGATGCCTGCATGCTGTGGAGCAGCTCTGTGAAGGCTTCAAGTTGCAGTTGGTAATCAGCTTCCTTAGCGGAGAGCAGCATGATGATATGATCATCTCCCATATCAATAGCTTCCGCGTGGAAGGAGGAGGCGCTGATTTCGGTACAAATGTTCATGATCGCATAGCGGAGCAAGGTGAGCTGATCCTTATAGGTGCGCATGTTTTCTTCGTACCTATCTATCTTGACCATTAGCTGCAACGAAGGATGCTCAATCGTGATTTTGGAGCCGAAATACGTTAATTTCGATTGCAAAGCTTGGGGGTGATAGGCATCCCTTCCCAGCATAATATTTCTCAGGAAATTTTGCCGTAAAATTTGCAGATTATCGCGCTTTTCAATTTCTAACATTTTCAGGCTTCGAATGACTTTATCAATAGGATCGAATAAGCGCTTGGACATAATGAACGAAGTCAGCAGTCCTATAAGTAGAATGCTTAGCGAGATATAAATTGTTTTGGCCCGCATGGCCCTAATTTCTTCCGTGATAATGGTATAGGGAGTAGTGCGAACGTAACGCCATCCTAGAGAATCAGGGGCCGTATACGAAATTAAAGATTTCGTATCATCTACGTTGTCGACCATATAACCTGGCGCAGAAGCATTAGCAATAATTTTTTGAATATAGCTTTTATCTGCATAATTGGAAAGTACGGGGTTCGTCCCATCTGTGGAGATCAGAACGCCTTCTTTATTAATAATAAATTCGTTGCTCGCCCGATTATTTGAAACATTTTTAAGTGATTTATTGAAGAATGTTTCGGAAATGTTGACGACAACGGCGGAATTCAGGGAATTGTTCAAATTGATGGCGTCGTAGCACAAATAAGAATAGATGCCAACAGATGTGGATTGGAGTGTGCTGGAATCAGTTGTTTTGAAAGTTCTTGGAATCGGTAAAAACGGAATATAATCTTGAAAATGATCGAGGATATTGACCATGCTCGGATCGCCTAGGGTTCCTTTGGTCTGGATGCCGCTCTGAAAGTTGTTCGAGCTGACATAGAAAAGTTCTGATTTTCCGTTGTACACATAGATCGATTCGATAAACGGCATTGCGAGCCGATACAGATTCAATTGTGACATGCTGCCTTGGACATCATAGATATCTGGTTTATCGTAGAACAACAATTTGCTGATGACGAAATCGCGATATATTTGAAAGGACAGGGAGGTTGCAGTTTCCGTGATGGTTCGAATTTCTTGGCTCGTTTGCAGCAAGGAGTTGGAGTCAGACTCATACACTTGTTTGAGTGCAATATTATCAAAATTGACGTAGAGGATCGTTGAGGAGACAAGCAGTGTAAAAACGATGGACAAAACAATACTCAGAAATATGTTGCGATACATAAATTTGCTCTCTTGATTCCGAAGCAGCATGGCAATTGTCTCCCCCTTTGGTAGAAAAAGTATATCCCAACTTTATACAGCTTGCAATGGAATTGGATCGTCTTAAGGGGTGAAAAAGCACTAGAAAAGCCAGATTATCCATGAAAGTTTACATTGTACATATGTAAAATGGCCCTTCCCAAGCCGGTTCGTTCATAAATGTTAGGAGATATTCAGTATCCGAGCGGGAAGCATTCTGCTTATAATTCGAGTATGGCAAACGACAAGCAAGACAGGACACATTAACGCAGGGAGGTTTACCGCATGATCCGGAAGAAAGGATTTTTCTATGAGTTAAACAAAAATAAACTGTTGTTTCTCATGATAGCGCCAACATTGATTTTCTTCTTTATTAATTCGTACGTACCGATGGTGGGGATCTACTTCGCATTCACAAGGTTTGACTTTAATGGGGGGCTATTCGGAAGTCCATTTGTAGGATTAGAGAATTTTAAATTTTTATGGAAGTCTGGTGTGTTGTGGACGTTGACCCGCAATACGGTAGCGTACAATCTGGCATTCATTGTGTTCTTAAATGTTACAGCGATCTTCTGCGCTATCCTATTAAGTGAAATGACCGGAAAGTATTTCAAGAAAATTACGCAATCCGTGATGTTCTTACCTTATTTTATTTCATTTGTTCTCCTGAATGCAATCGCTTACAACATGTTTAATTATGATACGGGCTTTGTTAACGCAACACTGAAATCATGGGGTTCGAACCCTGTCGACATTTATAACACGCCCTCTGCTTGGGTAGTTCTATTGGTGATGTTTTATGTATGGAAAAATGTGGGTTACACGATGGTCATCTATCTGGCCACGATTACAGGCATAAGTGATGAATATTATGAAGCAGCTAAAATCGATGGAGCCAATATTTTTCAGCGAATTTGGTACATAACGGTTCCGATGCTGAAGCCAACCTTCATTATATTGCTCTTATTTGCACTAGGAAGCATCATGAAGGGGCAGTTTGATCTCTTCTACCAGCTCATCGGTAATAACGGCATCCTGTACAATGCAACGGATATCTTAGATACGTATGTATTCCGCTCCTTGAAGGTGACGTTCGATATTGGGATGGCGACATCTGCTGGCTTGTATCAGTCTATCTTCGGCTTCGTACTGATCATGACGGTCAATTATCTAATCAAAAAATCAAATGATGAGTATGCACTTTTCTAAGGAGTGATCGATTTGAGAACCAGAGGAATAGATTCTGTTACATTTAATATTTTTGCTTATTTAATCATTATCGCTTTATCCGTGATCTGCATCTTTCCATTTCTGCTCATTATCTCTGGCTCGTTAACAGATAATGAATCCATCATACGAGAAGGCTATCACTTCATTCCAAACGACTTTTCCTTAACCGCTTACAAGGCAGTGCTGACCTATCCTGAAAAAGTACTAAGAGCTTATGGCGTTACCATTTTCGTTACGGTGGTTGGGACGGTTCTTGGATTGTTCATGATGACGATGGCGGGCTACGTGCTGCAAAGGAAGGATTTTAAATATCGGAATAAGCTTTCCTTCTATATCTACTTCACAACGCTATTCGGCGGGGGGCTAGTCCCCTGGTACATCATGATCACCAAATATCTGCAGTTAACAGATACTTACGCTGCACTTATTTTCCCAGGGCTGATGTCTCCCTTTCTTATTATATTAATGCGCAGCTTCATTAAGTCTTCAATTCCTGAAGAGCTTACCGAGTGTTCAAAAATTGACGGGGCGAATGATTTTACGATTTATTATCGAATCGTGCTTCCGCTGGCGTTGCCTGGGATTGCCACCGTTGGATTATTCCTTGCCTTGCATTATTGGAATAGTTGGTTTTCGACCTCGCTCTTTATTAATGATCAGAACAAGTATGAGCTGCAGTACTTCTTGTACAACATCATCAACACAGCGGCAGCCGTTTCTTCGCTTGGCATTAGCACAGGTGTGACGATGAGTCAGGAAATACCGACGGAATCTACGAAATTAGCTATGGCGATTATCGTAACAGGTCCAATTCTATTCCTGTACCCATTCGTTCAACGTTTCTTCGTAAAAGGTTTAACCATAGGTGCTGTCAAAGGTTAGAACTGTAACGGAATCATTCCGTCAGCTAACATAGATTGTTTGACTTATTTTAATTAAGCGCGAATAAAGGGAGGATTTACATGAAAAGTAATGCTAAAAAGATGTACAGTGTGTCTATGGCAGTAGCTCTTGCCGGTTCCGTTGTTGCAGGGTGCAGTAGTTCAACATCAACTAGCTCGCCTAGTCCTTCCGCCGTAGCAGCAACGAAAGCGCCTGAAGCAACTGTAGCAGCGTCCGCAAAACCAGCAGGTCTGGATATTTCCAAGAAAGTAGAATTGCAATTTTATATGCTAGGACCTGCGCCTAAGGATCTTCCTGTTATTGAAGAGGAAATAAACAAGCTGGCTTTAAAGGATTTGAATGCGACAGTCAAATTCAATTTCACCACATGGACGGATTGGGATCAGAAATATAAGCTTCTCTTATCATCCGGGCAAGCCGTGGATCTCATCTTTACAGCTGAATGGACACAATACCAGTCTTATGCCAAAAAAGGCGCCTTCCTAGCGCTCGATGAGCTTCTTCCGAAAGCAGCGCCTAAATTGAATAGCTTCGTACCGAAGGATATGTGGGAAGCTGTCAAAATTGATGGCAAGATTTACACGGTTCCCGCCACTTATAAAGAATATGTAACGACTGGTTTCATCTGGCGTGAAGATTTAAGGGAGAAATTCAACTTGCCTAAGCCGGATTCCCTTGCTAATTTTGAAGCGTATCTAGCTGGAATTAAAAAGAATGTCCCTGATATGGTGCCGCTGGCAGCCAACAGTGACGTCAAAGGCAGCTTGTCCGATCAATACAAAAACTTGACAATCGACCCTATCGGAGCTGTTCCATACGGTTTGAACATTGGTTATAAAACACCATCAGAGGTTGGCGTGTATTGGGGCTCCCCAGAGCACTTGAATGAGCTAAAAGCGATGAAGAAATGGCAGGATGCCGGCTACATTACGAAGAACGTCCTGAATACGAAGGATGCGATGACAGACCTGATCACAAGCGGAAAAGCAGCAGCTAACTTAGGCGATAATCCGACTCGCTTCAACGATCAAAAGCTGAAAGTTGCTTCTACGCACCCAGATTGGAAGCTAGAATACTATCCAGCTCCAATGATCAAAGGTCATGCTGAGCCAGTTCACCCAATTCACAATGGCTTCGCAATTCCGAAAAGCAGTAAAAACGCTGAACGTGCGCTTGCGTTCTACGAAAAAATGGTAACAGACAAAACTTATAATCAATTGACAGAGTACGGTATCTTAGGCAAAAACTATACAGTCGATAATGGCTACTACTCCATGATTGGCGATGCTAACAGCAATGGTTTCCCTAGAGAGGCTATGCAGGGCTGGGCTTGGAGAAATCCAGAGTTTATGTTGTTCGACAAAGGCTATGATGGCGTGAAAAAGATTTTCACAGATCTTGATAAAATTGCGACTCCTGATAAATACACAGGCTTTGCTGAAGATTACACAAGCTACCAAGCTGAAAGAGCGGCATTAGAGCAAGTGGAGAAACAATATCTGTACCCACTTCAAGCAGGTCTGGTTGCCGATGTTGAAGGCGGACTGAAAACATTTATGGAAAAAGCGAAAGTTGCAGGACTTGATAAAATCCAAGCAGAGTACAAGAAACAATGGTTAGATTATGTTAAAGCGCAAAACATTAAATAAGTAAGCTTTTGTACGGAGAAGAGCGCCCACGGCAGGGGCGCTCTTTTCGTTGTATATTGACAGTCCGATGCTTTTTGTTTAAATTGGAAGCAAATCGATTGTTCACAATATGACTCGAAATGACGGAGGGAAAGGAAACGATTATGAGCAGCAGTGAATTTTTGAAGCTGGAGAATCAGCTTTGTTTTAGCTTATACGCGAGCTCCAGAGCGATTACCCGTATGTATCGCCCTATGCTGGAAGAGCTGGGCATCACCTACCCGCAATATCTCGTTCTGCTTGTGCTCTGGGAACAGAAGGAAAGCACCGTTAAGGAGCTGAGCGAGAAGCTCGACCTGGATTCCGGCACGCTGACACCGATGCTTAAGCGGATGGAGGCGCAGAAGCTGCTCGTTCGGAACCGTTCGCAAGAAGATGAGCGCGTCGTGCTTATTCATATTACAGAGGAGGGACTTGCCCTCTACGAGCAGGCGCTTTGCATTCCACAGACATTGTTTGCTTCTAGTGGATTGTCACCAGAAGAAATTGTGAACTTTAATGCGCAGTTGAAACGAATTATTACTAGCGTGAATGCCTCAATGTAAGGCGCATCATGGGGATTCTCGATGAATCGAGGCTTTTGAAATGAATTATTTTATGTATATTCTTATCAATAATATTGTTCCTATTTGTATTATGATTGCGGTCGGCGTGGCCATGTATCGCGCCTTTAAGCTAGATATTCGAACGCTTTCCAAGCTTAACTTTTATGTATTCTCACCTGCCCTTGTGTTTGTAAAGCTGTATGAATCCGAAATGAGTTTATCCATTATGATGCAGGTGCTGTTATTTTTCGTTATTTTCTTCAGCTTGCTTTTTGCGATCATCGAAGCGATCATTCGCATACAGAAGCTGCAGCGCGGCATGCGGATTGCCATGCGCAATAGTGTCATTTTTTATAACAGTGCTAACTATGCGCTGCCGCTGAATCAAACGGTTTTCGGAGGAAATGCTTACACGTTAGCTATTCAAATGGTTATTATGGTTATGCAATCGCTCATCCCGAATACATACGGGATTTACACCTTGAATGCACACAAAACCACTTGGAAAACGACGATGAAAACGATCCTTTCGTTACCGGTTATATATGCGATTCCGATCGCCCTTTTGATGCGATACTACGATGTGCCGGTGCCAAGCTCCATACATATTCCGTTAAATTACATAGCGAATGCCTTTATGGCGACGGCATTGCTAACCTTAGGTGTACAGCTAGGCGCGATGAAATGGGAGTTTCACTTCTCGAATGTGCTTCTGTCCAATATGCTTCGATTGGCAATTGCGCCAGTGCTAGGCTTCTTTGTTGTTTGGATGCTAGGGATTGAAGGCTTAACAGCGAAAGCGTTAATTCTGTCCTGTGCTGTACCGACGTCACTGAGCAGTGTACTTCTTGCAATTGAATATGAAAATGAGGCGGAGTTCTCCTCTCAGGCTGTCTTTACATCAACACTATTTAGCATGTTTACAATCCCGATTGTCATCTATTTGTTGGATTTTGTTTAAACATTGTGTGGTATCATGTAATTAGCAGGAATATCGACAAAATTCGGCGAATGGGTACTTCTACCTAATCTTATCCAATTTAAGGGGGATATTTTCCATGCGTTACGAATTTTGCCAGTATGTTACGATTGTCGATATGAATGATGAGATTTTGTCTGAGGTACTCTTTGAACACGGGGTATATGAGTCTAATGCGGTTGCTATAGGTTCCTCTGTCCTAATTCATCAATTGGGATTAAGGCAGTTCGATGTTGTCTATGATAAGCGTGAAGGCAAGACGATTCGTTATAAAATCGTTGATATTGAAGTCAATTTGATTGAGCAGCCTACAGTAACACGTGTTTACTTGGAGCCAGTTCGATTGATTGTAGGTCAACATGATATTGGTGAAGTTGAGTAAATTATTTTTGTAAGGAAAGGAAATAACGTGTCATGATGAAATTGTTTTTACTGATTGGAAGCTTAAATGCTTTCCTATCTGTTGCTTTAGGTGCATTCGGTGCCCACGTTTTAAAATCCAAAATTCCCGATAAGATTGACGTATTTCAAACAGGCGTCCATTATCACATGATTCACGCGGTTGCTTTGATCTTGATCGCGCTGCTTTCGGACAAGCTGGGCAATACCTCCCTGGTGAATGCCTCTGGTTGGGCAATTTTCATCGGTATCATTTTGTTCTCAGGCAGTCTATATGCATTGAGCTTGACAGGACTTAAGGTCTTCGGACCTATTACACCACTAGGCGGTTTGAGCTTCTTAGTTGGCTGGATCCTTCTTGCGATTGCTGCACTTAAAATGAATTAGGAAAAGAGCCGGAGAAATCTGGCTCTTTTTTGTATTTTATGGCAGGTTAGCAGGAAAATGCGCAACCTTTGTAGAAGAAAGCATGTGAATGCAATGTGAGCGTGCTGGATGAGCTACAATTGGGAGCAGGATCGGATCTCTATTAAAATGCTTCCGTAACAAGAATAACTATACAAGGAGGCCAATTTCGTGAAAAATCGGCTCTATATTAGCGTATATGTCGTCGCAGCCATATTCGTTAGCATATTCGTAAAGCCGTATGCCCCGTGGATTTGTCTCTTTGGTGCACTTGTATTGCTTTATCTATTGCGGGGTAGTAAGAACCAGCAGCGACAACTTGTCCCCAAGGAACTACCACGGGATCACGCGTATCTGAGTGTGTTGGATTCCCTTTTTGAACACCATCCCAATGCGATCGGCATCTTTAATGATCAAGGTAAATTCATTCGGATGAATCAAGCAGCGGAATCGATACTGGGGTACCCGGTCTCAGAGCTTATGCATCAAAATTTTACGGGAATTGTGACGGAAGAACAGCTGAAGCAGACAGAGTGGCACTTGCAGCAAAGCCGTAACGGCATCCCTTATACCTTTGAGACTTCGGTGCATCATCAGCGTGGGTATCGTGTCGATTTGCACGTGACGGCTGTTCCAGTCGATATCCATCGTCATGCCAAAGGAAATATACTGATTTGTCAGGATATCACGGAGCGTAAGCGAAGCGATGAGCAGGTCCGTTACATGGCTTATTACGATGATATGACTGGACTGCCAAACCGACGGTTATTTAAAGATCATTTGAATGAAAAACTTCGAATTTTTAAAGAAGATGGCCAAAAAGCGGCGGTGTTTTATTTAGATATAGATCGCTTTAAGCTTGTCAATGATAGCTTTGGGCATGATTATGGCAACATGCTCCTGCTTCAGCTGGCGGAGCGTTTCACGCGCTGCCTGACTGCGGAGGATTTTCTGGCGCGTACGGAAGGTGACGAGTTTGCCTTTTTCTACTCCAATGTTGAAGATGTGAATGATGTGATGACCGTCATTGCGGAAATCAATCGTGTTTTGGAGAAGCCGTTCCTCCTTGAGCAGTATGAGCTGCATGTAACAGCCAGCATTGGCGTCGCGATATCCTCGGAAGACACGGACGAAGCGGATTTGCTGATGAAATATGCAGATATTGCTCTCGCGAGAGCCAAGGAGAAAGGCAGAAACGATTTTCAGATTTTCAATACGGACATGAAGTCTGTGTCTATTAATCGTTTGAGGCTGGAAAATGAGCTTCGTAGAGCTTTAGTGAATGAAGAATTCGTACTCTACTATCAACCACAGGTGGAGATTGAATCAGGACGAATTGTGGGTGTAGAAGCGTTAATTCGGTGGAAGCATCCGGAGAAAGGGATGGTTGCGCCCAATCATTTTATCCCATTAGCGGAAGAAAGCGGATTGATCGTTCCGATTGGGGAATGGGTGCTGCGTGCGGCTTGTAAGCAGAATATGACATGGCAGCAAGAAGGGTATTCGCCTATTCCCATCTCAGTCAATTTATCCATGCGACAGTTTTTCCAGCATAATTTGAAAGGGAAGATCTCGCATGTGTTAGAGCAAACGGGGCTCGACCCGCAATATTTGGAACTGGAAATTACCGAAAGTATGACGATGGATGTCGATCATGCGATACAATCGCTGCTTGAATTGAAAGAACTCGGTGTCCATGTGAGCATCGATGATTTCGGAACGGGCTATAGCTCGCTCTACTATTTAAAAAAATTTCCGATTGATAAGTTGAAAATTGACCGTTCCTTCGTTCGAGATATTATGGTAGATCCGAATGACGCGGCGATTGTTGCGACGATTATTGCGATGACGCACCATTTGAATCTGAAGGTCATTGCGGAAGGTGTAGAGACCGAGGATCAATTGAAATTTTTATACCAAAATCGATGCAACGAGGTACAGGGCTATTGGTTTAGTCCTCCTGTCGACCGCATAGAGCTTGAGCAAATGTTGAAGAATGGCCTGTCTGTTGCGACGGCTGCTGCGTCAGGTGAATAGAAAAAAGGTACCCTTGCTGGCGGGTCAGCGAGGGTACCTTTTGTTTAATTTGTTGTCACGTAGTCATCGATCTCATTCAACTTGAACAGGTAGACCTTCTTCTCATCGACATGATAGACAGTAACATTTTGGCTGCTAGTATCAAAATTAAGAATGCGACAAGGGAGATTCAGCTTAATGCCTTGTGCTTTGATGACGGTCAAGCGGATCAAGGTGTTATTGGCTTTGAATTTCTCTAGCTGTTCAACAATGTTCATAGCCGTTGTTGAATCGGTTGATTTTACTGCTGGAGCCTGCGAGGGAGCAGGTACTGTTGGCTTTTTATTTGTATGTAGGGAAGCTGCATTTCCTTGCTTCGTATTCAGTTCAATGAGTTGACCAAGCTGAATCCCTTTAAGAATTTGATAATCCTTTACAGAGGAATCACCATTTAACAAATGTAGGAGCTTTTCCATTGCTAGGCCATTGGTGTCTTCTTCAATTAATATCTCTACGGTGAATAAATGTCCATTCTTCGGACCTGTGTTTGAATTACGCTGATTCATCATAGCCTCCTTACTGCACTGAAATCGCACTTATCATAACTATATCATGATATCCTGACCAAATGTAGCATTATAATTTAAGAGGAACACTAAACATAGTTAAAGTGGAGATATACCACAATGGAGGGTTGACCTATGAAATGGATCGTGCTGGCGATTATCTTATTCGTAATCCTTTTTCTGATGTATAAGATGATGTTTAAAATGAGAGACAAGGTCGAGACGGCTAAGATTATTAAATTGTCTGTTCAAGGTAAAGATTCTCCAAAGGTGAACAAGCAAATGTGCTCATTTTGTCGGAAGAAGGAAAAGAATCTGTCCTTTTACTCTGATGAACGGGGGAGAGTCGTCGGCGTTTGCAAGGTATGCCGACCTCAAGCTGAACGTAGAGCGTTAATGAGGCTGTAAAATGGAAAATCACATATAATCTTTACAGTGTCCTCACACCGTACTAGCCGCAGGCGCATATACTACCGTAAGACTGCGAAGAGGAGCTGTGCAGAGCATGATGCGCGTAGAACCCATTCTTCTTGAAGGACATACAGCAATCGCGATAGAAGTGAAATTGCCGAAAACGACCTTGTTAGTTGTGACGACAGATAAAGGTTACATTATGTGTGGCGCTCTAGACGTGGCGCTGCTCAACGAGCGATTAAGTGACAGGAATATTGTAGCGGCGCGAGCAACAGGGGTTCGAACGATCGAGGAGCTGTTGGAAGCACCGCTTGAATCAGTAACCTATACGGCGGAAGATCTTGGCATTGTTGCCGGGATGACGGGTAGAGAAGCTATTTTAAAAATGATGTAAATAACATTGGGCAAAAGGGAACGCTTGGGTCTTGGGACTTAAGCGTTTTTGCTTTGGATGGGAGTTTTAGGCAATAAGACAATACGACTGCAGCATTTTGTGCATGAAAATAAAATTACATAGAAAATTCACACTTCCTGTAATTTCCTTGCTATTTTTATTCATAAATGTGTTGTTATTTTATTAACCAAGTGTTAATATATGATTCGTCCAATACATAGAACGGGGGAAAAATAATGAAAAAGTTAATGATTTCTGTCGTAGCAGCAGCATTGGTTTTGACAATGTCAGCTTGTGGTTCTAAAGATAGCGGTGGCACAAAAATTAAATTTGCTACAGATGCAGCTTATGCACCGATGGAATATATGGATAAAGACAAAGTGGCTGGTTTTGATATCGACTTTCTTGCAGAAGTTATGAAAGAAGCAGGTCTTTCTTATAGTATTACCAACACAGGTTGGGATACAATGTTGACAAGTGTTCAACAAGGGAAAGAGTATCAAGCAGGTATCTCTAGCGTATCTATTACAGATGAGCGTAAACAAACGTATGATTACTCCGCTCCTTATTTTGAATCAACAAACATGATCCTTGTTAAAGAAGGCAGCCCGATTAAGAGTGCGGTAGATTTGAAAGATAAGAAAGTAGCTGTTCAAATCTCAACTACAGCGGATACGCTTATGTCGAAAATCATGGGTGCTGAGAACAAGTCCCTGAAACGTATGGACAATAACACACTTGCACTGATGGAACTTGAGAGCAATGGTGTTGACGCAGTTGTTGCGGATATCGCTATTATTCGTGAGTATGTTAAAAATAATCCAAACAAAAAATTCGTTTCAATTGCAGATGCAAAGAACTTCGAATCCGAATACTACGGCATTTTGCTTCCAAAAGGCAGCGACTTGAAAGCGAAGCTTGATCCAGCAATTAAGAAAGTAATTGAGAACGGCAAGTACGCAACAGTGTACAAAAAATGGTTTGGTCAAGAGCCAGATACGAAGAAATTGCTCGAACAAAAATAAAAGTTCAAAAGCATGCGTGATGTAACCAAACGCATGCTTTTCTTCTGTAAGTAGCAGAATAATGAAAGAAAGGAAGTGTGGAATGGATTTTCGTTTTGATATCATTCTTGATTATGTTCCATTGCTGCTGAAAGGTACGCTTTGGACGATTGGTATTTCCATTCTCTCCATCTGTTTCGGTTCTGTTCTAGGGCTGGCAGTTGGTTTAGGCAAAATGTCTCACCGCGGCTATCTGAGATGGCCAACGAGTATTTACGTTAACTTTTTCCGTGGCACACCGTTGCTAGTTCAAATATTGCTTGTGCACTTTGGAATCGTGCCCGTATTCTTGGGGGAGACGAACCCTATTATCGCATCGGTTGTTGCCTTATCTTTGAACTCAGCGGGATACATGGCAGAGATTTTCCGTGCAGGTATTCAATCCATTGATAAAGGCCAAACGGAAGCAGCTCATTCACTCGGTATGACGCATTTCCAAACGATGAAATCGGTCATTTTACCGCAAGCGATTAAGCGCATGATTCCGCCGTTCGGGAATGAATTTATCGTGCTGATCAAGGATTCCTCCTTGTTTGCGATTATCGCTGCACCTGAGCTTATGTACTGGTCAAACGCGATGCGCAGTCAGTATTTCAAAGTGTGGGAGCCGTATTTAACAGCTGCACTTATTTATTTCATTCTTACTTACTCTCTTAGCAAGCTTCTCGGCTATATTGAAAGGAGAGTATAACCATGACAGCCATGATTGAAGTAAGAAATTTGAAAAAAGCGTTTGGAGATAACGTTGTTCTGCGCGACATTAGTGCGGACATTCAGCATCAAGAGGTTCTCGTTGTGATTGGACCTTCTGGTTCAGGGAAATCAACGTTCTTGCGTTGTCTGAACCTGCTGGAACAGCCCAATGGCGGCACAATCACCATTGAAGGTCGTAACCTCATGGATCCGACGAACAAAATCAATGAAATTCGCATGGAACTAGGTATGGTTTTCCAACGCTTTCACTTATTCCCGCATATGAAGGTTATTGATAATATTATGCTGGCACCGATCCAAGTTCGGAAATGGCCAGAGGATAAAGCACGGAAAAAAGCAATGGAGCTGCTAGCCAAAGTAGGGCTTGCAGATAAAGCTAACGCACTCCCGGACTCCCTATCTGGTGGTCAGGCGCAACGCGTAGCGATTGCGCGGGCACTTGCGATGGAGCCGAAGATCATGCTGTTCGACGAGCCGACCTCAGCGCTTGACCCTGAAATGGTCGGCGAAGTGCTTAACGTTATGAAGCAGCTAGCGAAAGAAGGCATGACGATGGTTGTCGTTACCCATGAAATGGGCTTCGCACGTGAAGTTGGCGATCGAGTCATGTTCATGGAGCAGGGGGTTATTGTCGAGGAAGGCAAGCCTGAGCAAATTTTTGAAAAGCCTACCCAGGAACGTACGAAATCGTTTTTGTCTAAGGTGTTGTAGAAGAAGATGAGATAGAGTCGCTTATGCGGCTCTTTTTTTTTGCCTCGAGCGCCTTCTATTAAAAAAAAAAGATGGGAAAATTTCCAATATGCTATGATGGAAGATAAGGTAACCAATCTGTTCAAAACGAAAGGTGACGTATGCCATCGCTGTTTTCACATCTTTTTAACCGATTTCAACTACGTGTGTTGTTATATATAGTTCTTGCGATTGCCTTGCCGTTATTCCTTGTGATGTATGTTGGGAATCAACAATTCTCGGCGAGCATGGAGAAAACGGATCTTACCGCCGTGGATCAACAGCATGATCACATTATCTCTGGATTGCAGCAGGAATTACGTTTTGTTGCGGAAATGACGCACCGGCATGCCGAGGATTATGGACTCATTTCATTGACTAAACTCCAAGATTCAATTTCACCAACAGCTAAAGAATTGAGCAATTATGCCAATAATTTGTTAACGGAGATGACGGTTCAAACCCGATATATCGAGCAGGCATGTCTGACGATTCGCGCATCAAACCGAACACTATGTGCGCATAGTGGAGAAGTGGATGGAACCATGGTTACTCGTGCCGCAAGCAGCAATAAACGTTTTGAACCATTAGCTGAAAAGTCCCATGGAAATAACGACATTCTCATTACGTATTCAGAGTCGATGATCGACAGTCCTAGTACGCAGGAGCTTGGAAAAGTGACCATTTGGCTGAATATGAATAAGCTCTGGAAGGAGTTCAGCTTAAAGAACTTGCCTCATGCCTATGTGTTGATGGACCCTGATAAACAAGTGCTCTACCGAGATGGGGTGTACTCAGGAGACTTGCAAGTAGCAGCGCAGGGTATGAACAGCATACTTAAGACTGACGCGGAGATTTATTCTGTGAAGCAAGTAGAAGTCAACGGAGCAGTCACTTGGCTGTCCTACTTTGAAGCTCCAGTGCCTATGCATAGCCTAGATGTATTTCCTCATTTCAAAACATGGCTTATCGCGCTAATTGCTCTAGTTTTTGCACTTAGCTTTGGCGGGCTGTTCCTATTTATCGGATCGGTGACGAAGCCGCTTTATGTTTTGAAAGCGTTAATGAATCGAGCTGAACGTGGCGATCTGAGGGCGTATTGGACCTTCAAAAGCTCAAGCGAATGGATGCAAGTAGGTCAAAGCTATAATCAAATGTTGAATCGCTTGGAAGATCTTATTAAGCAAGTGAAGCGGGAAGAATCCCTGAAGAAAGAAGCTGAAATGGAAGCGCTCCATTATCAGTTGAATCCGCATTTCCTCTACAACACGTTGAATACGATAAAATGGGTTGCCAAAATCCATAAGACGCCTCAGATTTCAGAGGTTGTGAGTGCATTAGTTCGTCTTTTGCAGGCGAGCTTAGGGAAAAAGGGAGATTTTATTACGCTGCGCGATGAAATCGGACTAACCCATGACTACATGGAAATTCAAAGATTTCGATATGGAGATCGCATTCAGATCGTCATGCAAGCGGATGAGATCACATTAGGTTGTTTAGTTCCGCGGATGCTCTTACAGCCGCTAGTGGAGAACGCGATTATACATGGAATCGGGCCAACGAAGAATGAAGGTATCATTACGATTAAAACTTGGTTGGATCGGGATCTGTTATTTTGTCAGGTGGAAGATAATGGCGTTGGCATGCAGGTGGAAGAAGGCAGCTCTGGCTGGAAAGCCATGCATGCAGCAGGCGGAGCGCAGGCAGATCGGATGTTGAAGGAACGCATGAGCGGTGTGGGGATTTCACATATCCGCGAGAAAATTAAGCTGATCTATGGGCCAGAGTATAAAATGCATATTAGCAGTAAGCCTGGTGAAGGAACTACGATTAGAATGTTCCTTCCCATCCATCAAGGCGAGGAGTGAACGGAATGAATGTGCTTGTTGTGGATGATGAACCTATCATTCGGCAAGGTTTACGTCAATTAGTAGATTGGGAACTTCATGGCTTTACGTATGCAGGTGATGCAGAGGATGGCGTAGAGGCTTGTGAGCTGCTAGAAGCTTTACATATCGACATTGTGATCACCGACCTCATTATGCCGCGGATGGACGGCTTAGCGCTAATACGCAAACTAAAAGATAGTACAAGAGCAATCAGTGCTGTCGTTCTGAGCTGTATGGATGACTTCACGTATGTGAAAGAAGCCATGAGGCTGGGCGCCAAAGACTACATTCTTAAACCAACGATGGAGCCCGAGTCATTAATCGACATTCTCCTCGGTGTGAAGCGAGATCTTGAAGTCCAGCGGAATGAGCGAAAAGAACAAGGGATCCGAGAGCTGGAGCTTGCATCGACCCTGCAGATGCAGCTTTCAACCCGATTGCAGGCGTATTTGCAATCGGGGGTAGGCGAAGCGGAGCTGCAGGCTGAGCTGTTCGGCTCTGCACAGAGCAGCGGCCTAGTCAGCCTGCTGCTCTACACCGGCTCCAGCGCCGCAGCCGCGGGCTGGCGCTGGACCGGCTGCCTGGCGGCGCTGCCGCTAGCCGCCGGTAGCGTGCTGCTGCTCATGCCAGCAGCAGCCACAGACCCCAGCGCCGCTGCGGCCGCGCTGGAGCGCGCAGCGCAGGTCCGGCTCGCAGATGCGCCGGACTGGTTCATCGGAGCCGGCGTCGTCCTCCGCCGGCTCCAAGATGTGCAGCCCGCTGCGCTGCTCCACGCACAGCAGCTGCATGAGCGATTCTACGGCGTGAGCCGGAATCGCCGAATCGTGCTTGCGCCACAGGTCGCAAGCGCAGTACAACTACCGCTGCCGTATGACATACGCAGCGATCTCCTCCGCTGTATCGTACACGATAACAGCGAAGGGTATTTGCATCATGCGGACGTCCTGTGCGCGAGATTGCGGGAACAACGCCACGAGAAGGACAAGGTGTTGTCCTTTATTCAAGAACTGCTTGCGCTCGCCGCAGGCTACGCACGCGAACGCGGCTTCGCAGAGATTGAACGCTATGAAGAGATGTTCGTTCATAGCCAAGTGATGCGTCACTGCGTAAGCTTTGACCAGGTGACGGAGCTTCTACAGCAAGCGATGAACATGCTGATGCAGAACCCTACGGCGCTAGGCAATGATCAGCCTCATCGCTCGAATAACCCATTTATCCGCAAGGTTATTAGCTATATGAGGGAGAACTATGCCTCGCCAATCAGCACCTCGGACATGGCGGACTATGTTCGGCTCAGCCGCAGCTATTTAAGCGATTTATACAGTAAAGAAATCGGAGAATCGCTTAGTGAAACGTTGACACGCATTCGAATGGAAGAAGCGAAGCGCCTTTTGCGTACAGGAGAAATGAAAGTATACGAAGTAGCGGATGCCGTAGGCTTTCCCGATGCTAAAACTTTTGCCAAAACATTCAAACGCGTTGTGGGCTGCTCGCCAAAAGAGTTCGAGAAGCCGAACTAGATTGTTTTCTTTCTAGGTCTTCCTTGGCTCTTCCAAGTAAGATCGAACAAACAGACACCTTTTCGAACAAAGGTGATCTGTTTTTTTATCATGTAAAGGTTTACATTTATAGTGAAGTTTACATGTAAATTGAAAATGCAGGATTAGTGTAAAGATGAGGTGTTCATTTTGACTATGCATGAGGTTCAGGTGCCAATCGTTCAAACGATAGGTGTAACACGTGTATTTGGAAAAGGATCTGGAGCCGTTCATGCCTTGCGAGGAGCTAATCTATCCATACCGAGAGGTAGACTTGTAGCTTTACGTGGAAGGTCAGGTTCTGGTAAAACAACGCTGCTCAACATCATAGGAGCCTTGGATCATCCTACGGAAGGTGCCGTTTATCTAGAAGGGATGGAAATCAGCACGCTCTCCGAATCGAAGCGCAATGAACTCAGACGGAAGCAGATCGGGCTAATTTTTCAATCGTTTGCCTTAGTTCCTTATATGTCTGCTTACGAAAACGTCGAGTTCGGTTTGCGCATTTCAGGCGTACCTCCCAGTCAATATAAAGCTTTAGCCGAAGAGGCGCTGCACTTTGTGGGCTTGAAGGCGAGAATGAAGCACCGTCCTTATGAGCTTTCTGGCGGAGAACAACAGCGGGTTGCGATAGCTAGAGCGATTGCTCACAAGCCTAAGTTGATTTTGGCAGATGAGCCTACGGCGGAGTTAGATAGCAGAATGGGTCTGCAGATTCTCAAATTATTCAAGGATTTGGTTCAAGAGGGAATGACCATAATTTTGACAACGCATGATCTGGCGATCATGGAAATTGTAGATGAAGTCTATGCATTGGAGGATGGTTCCATTGTCGATGAAGGTTAATACAATTGCTTCAAAGGTAGTGCTTATAACAGGCGCCCTCTTCATTCTTGCCGGTTGCTCTTTGCTGCCCAAAGAGGAAGAAGCGCTGCAGCCGCCTTTAGTTAAGCCAGTCAAAGAAAATTTTGAACTCTATGAAGTAAAAAAAGGCACCATTACGAGAAAAGTTAGTGCGGTCGCGACGTTTAAGTCGAGCAAAACGACCAGTTATTATTTTAAAGAGTCGGGTCACCGCTTAGCAGGAATACGCGTCAAATCAGGCGATACCGTGAAGCAGGGCGATGTACTTGCTGAATTGGAAAAAGGTGATTTGGAGACGAGAATTGCACTTCAAAAATTTAACGTGGAGAAAGCTCAGATCGCTTACATGTTAGCCAAACAAGCTTCGCCGGATCAAGAATTAACAATTCGTCTAAAAGCGATAGATGTGGAAGCCGCACAGCTGCAATTAGCAACGCTTCAAGCTGAATTAGCGAAAACAAAAATAATAGCAGAGGCTGGCGGGATCATCACCTTTGTGACGGATGCGCAGGAAGGAAAGATTGTGGATGCCTTTAGTACACTAGTTGTTGTGTCTGACCCTACAAAGCTGCAGCTTTTTTATGAATCATCCGATAGCAGTACCCTTTCTGGCATTCAAGTCGGCATGAATGTAGACGTAAAGTTTATTTCTAAAGGGAATGCGGTTCAAGGTAAAGTCCTGCAAACCCCTTCAAGCGCTCCGTTTACAGATAATAAGGCACAAGCTGAGCGTAATGCCAAAACGATTATTGTGGGGATCCCTGAGGGGACCGAAGGGGCTCAGATTGGGGCATCCGGTGACATGACGATCAATGTGGAGAAACGAGAAGATGTTATTGTCATTCCGCGCACAGGCTTGCGGTCTTATTTAGGCCGAGATTATGTGCAAGTGCTGAATGGTGAGAGCCGTAAAGAAATCGATGTTGAAAAAGGGCTCGTCACAGCGACAGAAGTAGAAATCCGAACGGGGCTAAAAGAGGGTCAACAGGTCATTTTGAATAATTAATGCGTATGCTTACGATGCTAGTTTTGCTTTAGCAAAACTTTTAGGAGGATTGCAATGTCTTTATTTCTGATGATTCTCCGCAAAATGGTCAAGAACCGCTGGCTAGAGCTCAGTTTATTAATAGGGTTAATTATTTCGGTTGCCCTTGCGAGTTCGATGCCGATTTATACGCATGCCATTTTGCAACGTATGTTGATTAAAGACTTGGAAGTTCAGCAGACCAATACGGGGAAATTTCCAGGCTTAGTGTCAAACCACGGCTACTTACTCGCAACAGGTAAAAGTAAAGACGGAGACGTCCTTTTAAGGGAAACAGATGCCTTTATGGCTGAACAGACCAAGCATTTTGGTTTGCCGATCCTGTCTTCTTCCATCACGCGTATCACCAGAACGTGGGAATTTACGCCAAGTGATCCGAGTAAATTAGACCCGAAAGTAAGACGTTCTGGGGAAATTTCGGCGATGTCTAATCTAGAGAAGCATATCCTTCTAGTTGACGGCGTCATGCCTTCCACAAAGCCCGTGGATGGGGTGTATGAAGCATGGGTGTTCCCAGAAGTGTTGACCCAGCTGAAAATCGTGCTAGGCAATGAACTGACCATCGTGGATAACGATGAGCAGAGAAGTATTCGAATCAAGCCAGTTGGTGTTATTGATCGTGCTGATGAAAAGGATCTGTATTGGACCAATAGCTACAATAGTATTAATTCAAGATTTTTTATACCGTTTGCGTTATTTGAGCAAGATTTTACGCAGCATGCCAACTTTATGGATATGTTTTCCTATTGGGATTACTCGTTAGATTACCATCAATTGAAGCTTGAGGGGATCGGCAACTACATCGCAACTCACTTAGGAATTGAAAGTTATTTTAGCGCTTATTTAGAAACCTATATATCAAGTAATACAACGATAATTACCTTGAATACCTATGGCGAAAAAGAGAAAAAGCTACGCATCCTACTGTGGTCATTGAATGTACCTGTTAGTATTTTACTTGCGTTCTATTTATTCATGGTCGCTAATTTGATTACCGAACGGCAGAAAACAGAAATCGCTGTGCTGCGAAGCCGAGGAGCAAGTCGAGCGCAAATTATGATTGGGTATGTGATCGAAGGCATTCTACTTGGCGCAATTGCCCTTCTTATCGGCCCTTTATTAGGGCTCCAATTAACGAAGATCCTGGGTGCTTCGGATGGGTTCCTGACGTTTGTCCAGCGCGCTGCGATGGACGTTACGCTGGGTAAAGAGGCATACCAATATGGATTAATTGCCGTAATCGCTTCCGTTGGGATGACACTCATTCCCGCTGTACTTGCAACACGAGTAAGCATTGTAGGACATAAGCAAACACTTGCAAGGAAAAATAGGATTTCTTTTTTTCATAAAATATATCTGGATGTCATCTTATTAGCGGTTTCGTTGTACTTATTGCAAAGCTTTAAGCGACGAATGGATGATCTGGTGGCCTTGGGACTAGACTCCTTAGATATGAAGATTGATCCACTGCTCTTCGTTGTACCTGCTTTGTTCATATTTGCAATGGGTCTTTTCCTGCTTCGACTCTATCCATGGGTGATTCAGTTGATCTATATCGTCGGTCGAAAATGGTGGCCACCTTCTTTATACGCAACGTTGTTGCAAGTTGGGAGATCAACGATTCAATATCAATTCATCATGCTGTTTATTATTATGACACTGGCAACGGGCATTTTTAGCGCCAGCGCCGCAAGAACGATGAATAAGAATGTGGAAGAGAAAATCCATTACAAGAATGGGTCGGATATCGTTTTGCAAACGGCATGGGATAATGATGCGCCGCCTCCACAAACAGGCCCGCCAGGAGAAGCGGGTGCAGCGAAAGCATCAGCCGATGGTGGGGTTAAGAAACGCGTTCAATTCGTCGAGCCGCCGTTTATGCCATTCACACAATTAGATGGTGTAGACGCAGCAGCACGCGTTTTTCAAAAGAATGATGCGTATATCGCATTGGGTAAAGATACCAAAAGAACAACGCTGATGGGCATCGATACCGATGATTTCGGTCGGACAGCTTGGTTCCGAGATCACTTACTGGATCATCATTTCTATGACTATTTGAACGTGTTGGCGACAGATTCCAAAGCCGTGTTGATCTCCAGATCCATTGCCGAGGAAACGGGAGCCAAAGTAGGTGATGTCGTTCGGATCGGATGGAATGATGTTGAGGGCGCAACATCAGTTATCTATGGCATTATTGATTATTGGCCCAGTTGGAATCCGAATCCGATCTTGTCGGCTTCATCGAGCTCATCAAGTTCGTCCAAAACATCAAACAAAACGGATAAACCAAAGCTCGTCATCGGACATCTTTCTTTTATCCATAATAATTTAGCCGTGGAGCCGTATGATGTGTGGCTGAAGCTGAAGCCAGGTGTGACCAGTCAAGCCTTGTACGAAGCACTGGAACAGAAGCATATGAAGATCACAAAATTAGTGGATACGAATATGATGGTGATTCGTTCTAAGAACGATCCGTTCCAATTGGCAGTGAATGGTGTCATGACCCTTGGATTTTTAATTGCGATGGGGATTAGCTTTATAGGATTCCTGCTGTATTGGGTGCTTTCGTTGTATGGCCAGATTTTACAATTTGGTGTGCTTCGTGCGATGGGTATTTCTTATCGACAATTGATCGGAATGCTCGCGGCTGAACAGCTTTTAACGTCAGGTGCAGCCGTGCTCATTGGCATAATAACGGGGAATACGGGGAGTCGATTATTCGTTCCTTTATTCCAGTTAACGTTTGATTCATCGAGCCAAGTTCCGCCTTTTCAAGTTAGTTTCGATCCGAGAGATCAGCTGCATTTATATATCATCGTAACGGTCATGATCGGGCTGGGACTCCTGCTGCTCGGCACGATGCTCTCCAGAATTAAAATTCATCAAGCAGTTAAGCTTGGGGAGGATTAAGCATGATTCATTGTGAGAATTTAGTTAAAATATATAAAGCTGCGGATCTTGAAGTGGTTGCCTTGCAAGGGCTGGACCTTCACATTGAAGAGGGAGAGCTGATGGCCATTATCGGCAATAGCGGCAGTGGGAAGTCGACGCTGCTCAATATGCTGGGAGGTTTGGACCGACCTTCAGCAGGCAATCTGAGTGTGGATGGGAAGGACTTATTGAAGTTTAAAGAACCTGATCTAGTCAAATATAAGCGGGAAACGGTAGGCTTCGTCTGGCAAAATAATGCCCGCAACCTCATTCCCTATCTAACGGCATTGGAAAATGTGGAATTGCCCATTCTGCTGCAGGGACGGCGCAAGCGCTATCGCGCTTTGGATTTATTGGAAGCCGTAGGCTTGAGTCATCGGAGAAATAACAAGCTGAATGAGCTTTCTGGCGGGGAGCAGCAGCGTGTCGCCATTGCGATTGCACTCGCGAATCAGCCTAGGCTCTTATTGGCCGATGAACCGACAGGCTCCGTAGATACGAAGATGGCGAATCAGATTCTGGATCTGTTCCGTGAGCTGAATCGCAGCTTCGGGCTGACCGTCGTCATCGTCACGCATGATCCGCTGCTAGCGAAGAAGGTAGACCGCGTGGTAGCGATTCGTGACGGCAAAACCTCTTCCGAAATACTGCGGCGCAAATCTTATCAAGAAGAGCTGTTAGAGCTGGAGCGTGGGATTATCTCATCGGAAGAAGATTCGCATGTGGAGTATGCTGTCGTGGATAAGGCAGGCAGACTGCAAATTCCGGCTAACTACCTCGAATCCATTGGGGCTACTGGAACGAATAAAATGCGTGTAGAGATGGAAAATGGACGCATTATCCTTCTTCCGCAAGATAAAGCTTAAGAAATGCCCGTGATCGAAGATGGGTTCGATTGCGGGTTTTCGTTTTTTTTAGAAATCTTATATTGACTTCAGGAAGAAAATGCCATTAGAATGAGATTTATAACTCACTATTCCAGTCGGAATAATATATTTTGATTAATTATTCTTTAGGAGGCATGCTCATGTCCAATTCTGAACGTAAGCACTTACCGGAAACACTAGCGATTCATGCAGGTCAAAAGGTTGATCCAACAACCAAGTCACGGGCAGTCCCGATCTACCAAACGACGTCCTATGTGTTTAATGACACAGAGCATGCCGCTAATTTATTCGCACTCAAGGAATTTGGCAACATTTATACACGGATAATGAATCCAACGACAGATGTATTCGAGCAGCGTATTGCCGCATTAGAGGGCGCTCCTGCCGCGCTGGCAGTGGCGTCAGGTCAAGCGGCCATCACGTTTTCGATTTTGAACATTGCTGAAGTTGGTGATGAAGTTGTAGCTGCTTCGGCCCTATATGGCGGAACTTATAATTTATTTGCTCATACATTGCCCAAATTAGGCATTAAGGTGAAATTCGTAGATGCAAGCAACCCGGAAAATTTCCGCAGTGCCATTACGGATAAAACGAAAGCCATTTATGCCGAATCCATAGGTAATCCCAAAGGGGATATTCTTGATATTGAAGCTGTGGCCGCAGTTGCTCATGAACATGGGATTCCGCTTATTATTGATAATACGTTCCCAAGTCCCTATCTGCTAAGACCTATCGAGCATGGGGCTGACATTGTGGTACATTCTGCGACGAAGTTTATCGGCGGTCACGGTACAACTATAGGTGGCGTTATCGTAGACGGAGGGAAATTCGATTGGGCGGCAAGCGGCAAATTCCCAGGTTTGACGAAGCCGGATCCGAGCTATAATGGCGTAGTTTACACAGATGCCGTTGGCCCAATTGCTTATATTATCAAAGCGCGCGTGCAATTGTTGCGAGATTTGGGAGCATCTTTATCGCCTCAAAGCTCCTTCCTGCTGCTGCAAGGATTAGAAACGCTGCACTTGCGTCTAGAGCGTCACAGCGCCAATGCGCTGGCGGTTGCCCAATATTTAGAAGCACATGAGTCTGTTGAATGGGTAAACTACGCTGGCCTAGAAAGCCACCCGACATATGCACTAGCTAAAAAATACTTACCGAAGGGTCAAGGCGCGATTTTGAGCTTTGGCATTAAAGGCGGTATTGAAGCGGGGAAAAAGTTGATTCACGCTGTGGAGCTATTCTCTCATTTGGCCAATGTTGGTGATTCCAAATCGTTAATTATTCATCCCGCAAGCACAACCCATTCGCAATTAACGGAGCAGGAGCAAGCTGCCGCTGGTGTGTCTCCTGGGCTTATCCGTCTATCTGTTGGCACCGAAGCGATTGAAGATATTATTTATGATTTGGAGCAAGCGATATTGGCTAGTCAAAAGTAAACTTGAAACGTTAACCCGTTCCGCATAAAATATGAGAAGGCTGCGATTTAGGGGCTCACCCTAATGCAGCCTTTTTGGTTTGGAGAAAAGAAGGCAGGTTTGCAACTTTTTCATCCCTATAGCGGTCTATTACTTTGAAAAGCTTTTACAACTTCTAGGAGGCATAACGACAACGAATGAAAACGACTAAGACAATAAGCATCGCTTTGCTTATAGCGTTATCGATCACCGCTGGTTGCGGGAATAAAAGTGAAGAGACGTCAACCATTTCACCTAACCCAACAGCGACAGTGTCACCGGCGGCAACAGCAACAGTAGCGCCGAGTGCAGGAGCGACGCCGACGACATCAGCGGTACCGACGCCTTCTGCTTCAAGTACAGCGAAACCTACATCTGGTGCAACAACGACTCCTACGGCAAGCAGCACACCAACTAAAAATGGCACCATTCAGGTGATCGCCAAACCGGATAGCATAACGGCTCTTGTGAATAAGCAAAATATGCTGCCATCCAGCTATGAACCGACGGATCTGGTTTATCCGAACATTGCGTTTACATTCTCGGAAAAAAATGATAAGCGCAAAATGAGGCAGGTCGCGGCTACAGCTATTGAAAAGCTGTTCGCTGGTGCTGCGAAGGACGGCGTTCCATTAGCCGGTGTTTCTGCGTACCGCTCGTACGCAACACAGAAATCCCTATTCGAAAGCTACGTGAAAAAAGATGGTGAAGAAAAAGCCAAAACGTACAGCGCTGTTCCGGGAACAAGTGAGCATGAAACGGGACTTGCCATAGACGTATCGGGCAGCAATGGGAAATGTGCGGCATCGGATTGTTTTGGCGGGACCAAAGAAGCGATCTGGTTAGAGAAGCATGCAGCGGAGTACGGTTTTATTATCCGTTACCCGCAAGGAAAAGCCGCTATTACAGGCTACCAATATGAGCCGTGGCATTTGAGATATGTTGGCATTGATATCGCGAAGGAAATCCAGTCAAAAAATTCGACGATGGAAGAATATTATCATACAGTGCCAGTATCGAAATAAACGAAAACAACCCTACTCGGACTCCAATGTCCAAGTGGGGTTGTTTTGTTCACCATCCTCGTTGATAAGGCGTCGGAGGAGCGAGTTCAGCGCGTAAGTCATGAGCAGCGCTCCTTGCCCAGTAAGGATCGCGTAGTAGTACCCTGCCTAGAAAAATAAGATCCGCGCGGTGATTCTGGAGAATCTCTTCTGCTTGCTGCGGCTCGGTGATCAGACCGACTGCACCAACGGGGATCTCAGCTTGGGTGCGAATTTCTTCGGCGAATGGCACTTGATAGCCAGGGTAAAAGTGTGGAATGACCGGAGCGTTAGCGCCGGAGCTGACATCAATTAGATGGACGCCAAGCTCTTTGAGTTTTGTGGCGAAGTAAACGTGATCCTGAGGCGTAAGTCCGCCTTCTACATACTCATGAGCCGAAATGCGTACAAACAAAGGACCGTCCCACCGTGTTTGAATAGCTTGAACGGTTTCCCGCAAAAAGCGGAACCTCCCTTCTTGGTCACCGCCGTAAGCATCTTGACGATGATTCGAAAGTGGAGACAAAAATTCATTGATGAGATAGCCGTGCGCAGCGTGAATTTCGATGACATCAAAACCAGCTTGCTTTGCACGATCAGCCGCATCAGCAAACGCTTTGACGGTATTCTGTATGTCTGTCAGTGTAGCTTCCTCAGGTGTTTTGAACGTTTCTGAGAAAGGAATCGCTGAGGGGGCTATGATAGGCGTGTCTAAGACTGCTTTTCTGCCTGCGTGTGCGAGCTGAATGCCCACATGGGCGCCTTGTCCATGGATGGAAGTAACAACACGTTTCAAGCCATCGATCTGTGCATCATCCCAGATACCCAGATCTCGCGGGGAAATTCGTCCTTGTGCAGTGACTGCGGATGCTTCAAAAATGATAAGTCCAACTTGGCCGACGGCCCGAGTCGTATAATGAACATGGTGCCAATCTTTGACTTCACCGGATTCATCCGATGCATACATACACATAGGTGACATTACGATACGATTTTTGAGCGTTAGCCCGCCAATTGTATAGGGTGTAAATAACATAGGAATTACTCCTTTCAGGGGATAGAATTAATTATTTAATTGTATACTAATCTGATTGGAATTATCAACTTTGGTTTAAGCATTGAAAACACTTGACGTACTTGATAATTTATCCTAATCTGCGTGTATGAGAAAATTCGTTGTGATGTCGTAATTTTGCACCTTCGTCTGTCGCCTATTTGAAATTTAACCGCCTCGGGCCCCATGATACAATGATCCCAAGTCACTTATTTGGAGGTAGTTCAAAATGAAAGTAGCAATGTTGAGTTTCTGGCATGTACATGCAAAGGATTATGCAAAACAGGTGAACGAACACCCAGATACTGAAATTGTCGCAATTTGGGACGAGATCGTGGAAAGAGGTCAACAAGAAGCCGAAGCACGTGGCGTGACTTTCTACTCCAGTCTTGAAGAGCTATTGGCAAATCCAGAAATCGAAGCGGTGGTTGTAGATACACCAACCAACCTACACAGAGATGTAATGATCGCTGCTGCACAAGCAAGTAAACATATTTTCACGGAGAAAGTTATTGCTCCTACTCTTAGCGAAGTTAATGAAATTCTAGCAGCTGTGGAGAAAGCAGGCGTGACGTTAACGGTTTCGTTGCCGCGTTTGAATTCACCATCTACGTTAGCCATTCAAGAAATTATTGAAAAAGAGCTTCTAGGACCAATTACACTTGTACGCACGCGTCTTTCACATAATGGCGGAATTTCAACTACAGCGAATCCGAATGGCTGGTTGCCGGAGCATTTCTATAATGCTGAGCAATGCGGTGGCGGAGCTCTAATCGATCTTGGCTGCCATCCGATGTATCTCAATCGATTGTTCCTAGGTCTGCCAGTAGCTGTAAGCGCTTCTTACGGTTATGTGACGGGCAGAGAAGTTGAAGATAATGCGGTATCGTTGCTTCAGTATGAGAACGGTGCACTTGGGATTGTTGAAGCGGGCTTTGTGAATGCTCATTCACCATTCGTTATTGAAGTCCATGGCACAGCAGGCAGTGTCTTGTACTCCGATCAAGATAAACGCGTTATGATTCGTACGAGCAAGCTAGAGGAAGCTGCGAATCAATGGGTGGCTTACGAGGCATTGCCGGAGGCGAAGCCGTCTGCTTTTGAACAATGGGTTTCCCATATTCAAAATGGAACTAAAGCCACTGAAAATATCGCATTGGCTGTGGACCTAACGAAGCTTATGGAAGCTTCTAATCTATCTGTTGCAAGCAAGAGCCAGGTTCGATTGGATTCCTTGGCTAACTAATAAATGTTTTAATCAACTGGAAAGGAAATGGTGTATACCCGTGAGTCAACCCTTTTACTTCGAACCTATGCTGGAAAATCCGATGGCATTAGATCGCTTGGAATTAAGCTTTCGTTGGGGGGCTTATGGACTCCGGGTATTGCGTTGTCACCTGACTTCCTTTCCAGCCGGAACAATTGTGAATTATCATCAACATTCCGAATTTGAAATTCATTATATCCCTAGCGGCAAAGGGAGAGTGATTCTGGATGGGGTTACGCATCCACTCCATGAAGGAATGCTCTATGTCACAGCTCCTGGCGTCATCCATCGACAAGAAGCGGATGAGCATGAAGCAATGGGGGAGCTGTGTCTCCATGTGGATATTGTCAAGCTAGATCAGAGCGATGAGAATGAGCCCAAAGCTGCACATGGCTGGGGAGAAGAATGGGAGATAGCCGAAGCGGAAGCGTGTATTGGACAGCTGAGTGAGCTTCCCCGAATTCCGGCCGTAGACCGCCACGAAGCGATGAAATGTTTCCTCGTTGCCTATGAAGCATGGCGGAACAATCAGCTGGGGCAATATACGACGATCAAGCAGTCCATTGTCCAGATGCTGCTCAGGACCGTGAGTGCCTATCGACCGGAACAGCAGGGCGTGAACCTGCCTGCCCGTGATATGAAAAGCTATCGCTATCACATGGCTGTTCAGTTCATCTCAGACAATTTCCGCCGCCCTCTAACCTTAGAGGGGGTAGCAGAGCGTGTGCAGATTAGCTCGAGGCAGCTGCAGCGGATTTTCAAGGAGAAAGCCAATGTGTCATTCAGCGAGTATTTGGAGCAAATTCGCCTCAAATTCGTCTGCAGTGAGTTACAGCAAACCTCGCTTACTCTGGAGAAAATAGCAGAGCGCAGCGGCTTCACCTCCAGCAATTATTTGCACTACGTATTCAAAAAAGCGCATGGAACCACCCCGAATGCCTATCGGGAAAACAGAGTGCTCCAGCATGCAGGCAGCAATTAAGAAGAGCTGTTCGAAAGTAGATTTCACTACTTTCGAACAGCTCTTTTTTACCTACTAACTGGAAAACATACAGTTATTTCGTGCCGATTTCGCACTTTAAACCGAATAACTGGAAAAACTCCAGCTATTTTCAGGCTTTCTTCGCAAAAGAAGAAGATTTCCTGAATTTAACTGGAGTTTTTCCATCTAAACTCATATTTTAGCTGAAGTTGATGAAATTAACTGGGGATTTTCCAGTTAGTTGCAACCCTGGAGGTCCCGAACATCGACTTTCTAGCTCTATTCAAAAAGCTTACGCAGATTTTCGCCATACGGAGCTTGAACGATCCCTTTTTCCGTAATAATCGCGGTAACATACTCATTCGGCGTTACGTCGAACGCCGGATTGAACACCTTCACGCCAGCTGGCGCTGTGCGTTTGCCAAAGCCTTGCGTGATCTCGTCCTCATGACGCTCCTCGATCGGAATATCTCCGCCAGTCGGTGTGTTCAAGTCGATGGTGGACAACGGACTTGCCACATAGAACGGGATGCCATGCGCCTTAGCCAGCACAGCTACGCTGTACGTGCCGATCTTGTTGGCGACATCGCCGTTCGCAGCAACGCGGTCCGTCCCGACGATGACCGCTTGAATCCAGCCCTTGGCCATTACAGCGCCGGCCATGTTGTCGCAGATAAGCGTGACGTCGACGCCCGCTTGCTGCAGTTCAAAAGCCGTAAGCCGCGCGCCTTGCAGCACGGGTCTCGTCTCATCGGCGAACACTTTGATGTTCAGCCCCTGCTCCTTCGCCAAGTAGAACGGCGCTAGCGCCGTGCCGTACTTGGCGGTTGCCAAACCGCCGGCGTTGCAGTGCGTCAGCACGCCGAACCCATCCTCGAACAGCGTAAGCGCATGTTCGCCGATACGGCGGTTGGTGTCTTCGTCCTCCGCCTGGATAACTTGCGCTTCTTGCAGAAGCGCAGACTTGAACGCATCCGGGCTCACGCCCTCGGCTGCCAAAGCACTTGCTCTCGCGCGCATGCGATCGAGCGCCCAGAACAAGTTCACCGCTGTCGGACGCGACGTCGCTAGGTAATCCGCTTGCTTCTGGACTTCCGCCAGAAGCGCATCAACCGCAGCATCCACGCCGCGGATGCCGAGGTACACCCCATACGCGGCGGCGATCCCAATCGCAGGTGCGCCGCGAACTTTTAAGTGCCGAATCGCTTCCCACACCTCAATCGGTGTCTCCAGCGGCAAATACACGATTTCCTCCGGTAGGAGGCGTTGATCTAGCAAATCTAGCTGCTGGCCGTTCCAGCGCAAGGACTGCAAAGCACCTTGCTCTTGATTTTCATCTTTTACGTTTTCATTTTTTACATTTTCATTCTCTACGTTCGTTGTCATAGTACAAAACCTCTTTCTGCTGCTCGTGTTGCGATGTGTATAAGTTCATCAATGGATGTTGCTTGGCGATTCGCTCGAATAGCAGCGGTGCCGATTCTTAATGCCAATCGTTGTGCGCGTTCTCTCGCAGCGGCATCTTCAATTTTATCGATATCGGCTACATGTGCTAGGCCGACTACGCGGCGCACCATTTTGGCGCCTGTGAATCCGACTGCATCACGCAGCAAGTTTGAGATGAAATAATCTTGGTAGCCTGGAGCTGTAAATACACGATCTACCCCGTGCTCATTCCATAATGCGCGGAAGTTTTGCTCGAAATGCGTCCATACATCCTTCACTGTTTGCGTTAAATAAGCACGGTAAGCGGAGCGGCTGCCCTCGTCTTTGCTCCAACCTTCTTGTGCAGCAAAGTTAAGCAATAGGTTAGCTAATACAGCGCCAATATCAAAGCCCATCGGGCCATAGTACGCGAATTCAGGGTCAATAACTTTTGTTGAATCTGCTTTGATGAAAATACTGCCCGTATGCAGGTCGCCGTGTAGCAGAGCTTGCGCTTGGGTAAGGAACTTGTTGCGCAGAATAGCAACTTCAAGGTGAAGATCGTTGTCTGCCCAAAGTTGTTCCACCGCATCACGGATCGCTGCTTCAAAATTGTTCGTTTCCGCATCGCGATACGGATCATCAAAAATCAAATCCTCCGTGATTTTGCAAAGCTCAGGATTGATGAAGCGTCCCAGCTGAATCTTTTTCTCTTGTTGATTTTTTCCTAAATCTGAAGTGAAGAATAGCGTATGAGCTAAAAAGCGCCCAATATGCTCAGCAAACAGCGGGTATTGGTTACCCTCTATCAGCCCTCTGCGCATGATCACGTGATCGCTCAAATCTTCCATGACTGTTAGCGCTAGGTCAGCGTCATAGGCGTACACATGTGGAACTAGGTCTGGAACGAGCCCTTCTTCAATGATCAAAGCTTCGCTCTCAATACGAGCGCGGTCCAGTGTAAGCGGCCAGGACTCCCCAACAACTTTGGCATACGGAAGAGCTTGCTTCAAAATAATACTTTTTCCAGTGGCAGCTTCGGTTATACGAAACACCAGGTTTAAGTTTCCATCTCCGATTTCCTGACTAGCTAACTCCGCATCAGCTTGAAATAATTGTGGAATGCGACGCGCGTATTCGATGGCTTGTGCTTCCGATAATGGATGATAAGTGGACATTGAGGAACCTCCTAAAAGTTTTCGTCAGAAAACTGACTTCGTAAGCGTAATCTTAAGTGATTGGAACTAATTCCAACTAATTTACTGAGTATTAATATTCTTTACCTAGTATAAGACAAATTGATTGCGCATGAAATACACATTTCAGAAATGTCGTTTATTTTACATAAAATTCGCGAAATTAACGTAAATTAGCCTGTACACAGACGATTTTTAGGCAAAAAGAAGGAGGATGTTCATGACGAGCGCGACGTTAGTATCAACGCAGTCAATTCAAGCTGTTCTCAATAAGCAAATCGCAAATTGGAATTTACTATTCGTTAAATTGCATAACTTCCATTGGTACGTAAAAGGGAATCAATTTTTCACACTCCATGTGAAATTTGAGGAGCTTTATAATGAGGCTGCACTTCATGTGGATGAGCTAGCTGAACGCTTGCTTGCGATCGGCGGCAAACCTTTAGCAACCATGAAAACCTACTTAGAGAATTCGTCATTGAAAGAAGCCTCCGGCACAGAGACCGCTACGAAAATGGTCGAAGCGATCATTGAAGACTTCACTATTCTTACGCAAGAGTTGAAGGCTGGCATGCAAGTATGTGAGGAAGCGAGTGATGACACTACTTCGGATATGCTCTTAGCGATCCAAACTTCCTTGGAAAAGCATCGCTGGATGCTGCAATCTTTTCTGGGGTAAGTGAAATATTTACACAATCTTTAAGTCGTTCGAACATTCGTAAAATGAAATTCCGTTATCCTAAAGACATTATGTTTCGAAGGATGTGGGATGGATGAAACTTCTGAATGTCATGATGGCCATCACGGTATGCGCCATTTTCCTGCTGATTGCGTACCAAGCAGACGCTCCTGACACGGCTCATGATCCGAACCCAATGAAACATAATCAGGAACAGTTTACCCGAATGAACGACACTTATGTCACGGATTCTCTAAAATGAGAAGAAGGAATGGCCAAATTTTTGCGCCGTTCCTTTTTATTTTTCCTGAAAACTGTCAATTTCATTTGTTTTGCTCACAAAGTTTATTTATAATAGATGGATTAACGAGGAGAACGAGGAGTTGGCGTCATGGGACATGGGATTGCTTTAAAGGAGTGGGCATCTGCTATTAAAGCATTAGAGGCTGGCTCGCAAATTTTTATTATGCGCAAGGGAGGTATTGTCGAAGAAACGAGAGATTTTCAAGTCGAATCGACTGATTTTTTTCTGTACCCTACATACGAACATCAGAGAAAAGAACTGCTGAAAGAGCATTATCGCGGAATTATCGATGAAACGTTGGTCAATTGGAGCGCACAAGATACACATGTGACGATCACTTCTTTTGCCCGCATGGTGGAAGACATCGAGGTCAGCGATCAGGATCAGCTTAATCAGCTATTCCCTTTCCATATTTGGACAGAAAATTTTACAGAAGAGCGTTTGAAGTGGAAACGTAAAAACCCGCTGCATATAATGTTATTACGGGTATATAAGCTGGACCAGCCGCTTCAAATCGAGATCGAACAGGCCTATATTGGCTGCAAATCATGGATACAGCTAGGAGCATTGGTACCGGATGATACCGCAATGACTCCCGTGTTGAATGAGGAACAATTTACCGCACAAGTTGCTGAAATAAAACGTACTTTGGCGTAAAATGTGCGTAGCTTTTCACAAAACGGTCGCCTTTTTCACGCAATGGCACTTTCTTGATTTGTTTTAGTAAGTTATAATAGAATTATTCTAATGAGAATCAGTGATAATCATTTCATTTGATTGTCAACTATCTAGTACACTCAAACATTATGGAGGCTTAAAGAAAATGGCAAATTCATTAACATTTACAATAGACGGTCTGAAGGCGACCATCGAAGGAAAGGAAATTTTGAAAGGTCTTAGCCTAGAAATCAAAGGCGGCGAAGTTCACGCGATCATGGGGCCGAACGGTACTGGTAAAAGTACATTGGCATCTGCGTTGATGGGTCACCCGAAATATGAAGTTACAGAGGGTTCTGTTACTTTAGATGGCGAAGATGTGCTTGAGATGGCTGTAGACGAGAGAGCACGCGCTGGTCTGTTCTTGGCTATGCAGTACCCAAGCGAAATTACAGGGGTAACGAATGCTGACTTCTTGCGCAGTGCGATGAATGTTCGTCGCGGCGAAGGCAACGAAATCTCCTTGATCAAATTCATCCGTCAAATGGAAGCAAAAATGAAGCAACTGGAAATGAACCCTGAGTTCATGCACCGTTACTTGAACGAAGGCTTCTCCGGCGGTGAGAAGAAGCGTAACGAAATTCTTCAAATGCTTTTACTTGAGCCTAAAATCGTAGTTCTTGATGAAATTGACTCCGGTCTAGATATCGATGCTTTGCGTATCGTTGCTGAAGGTGTTAATGCTATGCGCAGCGAAGATCGTGGATTCTTGATCATTACGCATTACCAACGTTTGTTGAACTACGTTAAACCTGATTTTGTACATGTTATGATGCAAGGTCGCATTGTGAAATCAGGCGGTCCTGAGCTTGCTGAGCGTTTGGAAGCAGAAGGCTACGACTGGATCAAAGAAGAACTCGGAATCGTTGATGAAACTGTTGGTCAAGACGAAGAAGAATTCAAAGTTCCAATGAACACGACTGGGCCGAAGTACTAGGAGACAAAATAAACGGCTACTCCGTCCTACATGGACGGTAGCGTTTATGGAGAAAGATAAGCAATTGTATAAAGTGAAACTTATACTTACTTATCTTTTGAGAGACTTTGATCTTCGGGTCAAAGATACTTATAAATGGAGGAAATCATGAGCACTAAAACAACACTTTCCATCGATACTAATGCTGTTACTGAGCTCTCCCGCAGCAAGCAAGAGCCTGAGTGGATGACAGCCCTTCGTACTGAAGGCGTGGCATTAGCGAATTCGTTGGAATTACCTATACTAGAAAAAACAAGAATCGACCGTTGGAGCATTTCCGCTTACGGTTCCTATAAAGAGCAAGCAGCTTTGAGTTCACTTGATGCACTGCCTGAAGTGACGAAAGGCTTAACGAATTCCGATAACCTGATTGTTCAACGCAACTCCGGTATCGTGTTCAATCAAGTGTCGGAAGAATTGAAAAAGCAAGGCGTTATTTTCACAGATCTTGAAACGGCTGTTCGTGAGCATGGAGATTTGGTGAAGCCTTACTTCATGAAGGCTGTTCAAGCGAATGAAAATCAGCTAACAGCTTTGCATGCGGCATTGTGGAATGGCGGTATCTTCATCTACGTTCCGAAAAACGTTGTTGTAGACATTCCGCTTCAAGCTTTATTTGTAGCCGATGATGCAGAAGCTACATTTGCACCGCATGTCCTGATCGTTGCTGAGCAATTCAGCTCCGTTACGTATGTAGATAACTTTGTGTCCTCCGTTGGCGGCGCAGCACTTGTACAGAACGGTGTTGTTGAAGTGTTTGCAAAACCAGGATCACGCGTTAGCTATTCTTCCATTCACAGCTTGGAAGAATCCGTAACAGATCTCACGTATCGTCGTGCGATCCTTGAAGACGACTCCCGTATTGGATGGGTTGTTGGAGAGTTGAACTATGGAAATTCGATGTCCGATACGACATCTATTCTTAAAGGCAAAGGATCCGACTCGGATGCGAAAGTGATCTGTGTTGGAACACAAGAACAGAAGCTAAACCTGACGACTCGCGCTGTTCACTGGGGCAAAGCGTCAACAAGTGATATGATTACACGTGCAGTTATGCGTGATAGCTCTACTGCGATCATCAACGGAATCACGAAGATCGAAAAAGGCGCACAAGGCTGTAACGGTCAACAAACGGAGAAAGTCTTGATGCTAAGCCCGAAAGCACGCGGAGACGCGAATCCGATTCTTCTGATTGACGAAGATGATGTTAAAGCAGGTCACGCAGCGAGTGTTGGGCAAGTGAATGCAGAGCAAGTTCACTACCTAATGTCCCGCGGGATTACGAAGGAAGAAGCTCAACGCTTAATCATTTACGGATTCTTGGCACCAGTTGTGTCTGAGATCCCTGTTAAGAGCGTTGAAGAACAGCTGCAAAGCTTAGTGGAGAGGAAGCTAGGACAATGATACCTGCCGAGATACGTGAACTTTTTCCCATTCTGAAGCAAGAAGTGAACGGTCATCCTCTGGTTTACTTGGATAGTGCTGCTACTTCCCAGAAGCCTACTCAGGTGATTGAGGCACTGAAGCATTACTATGAGTGGGATAATGCGAACGTTCATCGTGGTGTTCATACCCTAGGTTCCCGTGCAACCGATGCGTACGAAGGAGCTAGAGCCAAAGTGGCTAAGTTCATCGGGGCAGCGAGTGAGCAGGAAATTATTTTCACTAGAGGCACGACAACCGCTATTAATATTGTGGCAGCTAGTTATGCCCAATCGGTACTGCGTGAGGGCGATGAAATCGTCCTTACACCGATGGAGCATCACAGCAACCTAATTCCTTGGCAGCAAGCAGCTAAGAAGACAGGTGCCATTTTAAAATATATCCCGCTGCAACCAGACGGATCTATTTCCTTGGTAGATGCTGAAAACACGATTACAGATCGTACGAAAATCGTTTCGATCGTATATGTGTCCAATGTTCTAGGCGTCGTGAACCCGATTAAGGAAATCGCGCAAATCGCCCATAAACATGGTGCTAAAATCATGGTAGATGGTGCACAAAGCACACCGCATATGAAGGTGGATGTGCAAGATTTGGATTGTGACTTTTATGCCCTGTCCGGGCATAAGATGTGTGGACCGACTGGAATCGGGGCATTGTATGGGAAGAAGTCTTTGTTAAATAACATGGAGCCTATTGAGTTTGGCGGCGAAATGATCGACCACGTCGATCTTTACGAGTCTACTTGGAAGGAACTTCCGTGGAAATTTGAAGGCGGAACACCTATGATTGCAGGAGCAGTAGGACTTGGCGCTGCGATCGACTTCTTAACGGAAGTCGGGATGGATAACATATATAAACATGATGTGAAGCTCACGAATTATGCGTTAGACCGGATGATGCAGATCCCTGATCTAGCTGTCTACGGACCAACGACAAACCGTGCAGGTCTTGTAACCTTTAATCTTGGGGATGTTCATCCTCATGACGTGGCAACCGTTTTGGATTCGATGGGCATTGCAGTTCGTGCCGGTCACCACTGCTGCCAGCCGCTGATGAGATGGTTAGAACAAAGCAGCACAGCTCGTGCAAGCTTTTATCTATATAATACGGAAGATGATGTAGACCGTCTTGTGACGGCTTTACTGAAAACAAAGGAGTACTTCGGCGATGCAATTGGATGATTTATACCGTAGAGTAATTATGGATCACTATAAAACTCCGCGCAACCGTGGGAAATTTGAGTCCGGCGAGTCTGTTACGATTGATCTAAACAACCCAACCTGTGGAGATAAAATCTCACTGCAGATGCAAGTTGAAGAAGGCATCGTGAAAATGGCGAAATTCACAGGCGAAGGCTGCTCGATCAGCTTATCCTCTGCATCCATGATGACGGATGCGGTCAAAGGCAAAACGATCGAGGAAGCGCTGAAGATGGCCGATGATTTTTCCGGCCTGATGAAGGGCGAACCTGTTGAATTTGAATACGAAGACATTGAAGCCCTGTCTGGAGTTAACAAATTCCCTGCGCGGATTAAATGTGCGACTCTTGCGTGGAACGCTCTACGCAAAGGGATTGAACATTCACATAAGACCGAATAACTAATCGTAAGAAAGAAATCGTTAAGGAGGAATCAACCATGGCTAAACAAATGCCAGATTTAGAGGATTACAAATATGGTTTTAGAGATGAGCATAAGTCCATTTTCCAATCCGGTAAAGGCTTAACTCGTGAAATCGTTGAAGAAATCTCAAGAATTAAAGGCGAACCAGAATGGATGTTGGAATTCCGTCTAAAATCACTTGAGCAATTTTTCAAAATGCCGATGCCGCGTTGGGGCGGAAACATGGATGACTTGGATTTCGATGATATCCAGTACTATGTTCGTCCATCCGAGAAGCAAGGTAAAACGTGGGAAGAAGTTCCTACAGAAATTAAAGAAACGTTCGACAAGCTTGGTATTCCTGAAGCAGAGCAAAAGTTCCTAGCTGGTGTATCTGCACAGTATGAGTCCGAGGTAGTTTACCACAGCATGCAAAAAGAGCTTGAAGATCAAGGTGTTATCTTCACGGATACGGACACAGCTCTTCGCGAATATCCGGAATTGTTCAAACAATATTTCGGAACAATCATTCCTCCTTCTGACAACAAATTTGCAGCGTTGAACAGTGCAGTTTGGTCAGGCGGATCCTTCATCTACGTACCAAAAGGCGTTAAATGTGAAGTGCCTTTGCAGGCTTACTTCCGTATTAACTCCGAGAACATGGGTCAATTCGAGCGTACTTTGATCATCACCGATGAAGATAGCTTCGTACACTACGTAGAGGGCTGTACAGCTCCTATTTACAGCACGAACTCCCTTCATAGTGCGGTTGTTGAGATCGTATGTCTGAAGAACTCCCGTGCGCGTTACACGACGATCCAAAACTGGGCACCTAACATCTACAACCTCGTTACTAAACGTGCGGTTGCAGAAGAAGGAGCTACGATGGAGTGGGTTGACGGTAACATCGGTTCCAAGCTGACAATGAAGTACCCAGCTGTTGTTCTTAAAGGCCGCGGCGCTAAAGGGATGGTTCTTTCCATCGCTGTTGCGGGCAAAGGTCAACACCAAGATGCGGGCGCGAAAATGACGCATTTGGCACCAGATACAACATCGACAATCGTATCCAAATCGATCTCCAAGCACGGCGGTAAAGTAACGTACCGTGGTTTGGCTTCCTTCGGGCGTAACTCCCAAGGCTCCAAAGCTAACATCAAGTGCGATACGTTGATCTTGGATAACGAGTCAACATCAGATACAATTCCTTACAATGAAATCTTGAACGATAACATCACACTTGAGCATGAAGCGACAGTATCCAAGGTATCTGAGGATCAATTGTTCTACCTCATGAGCCGTGGTCTTACAGAAGCAGAAGCTACGCAAATGATCGTTATGGGCTTCATCGAACCATTCACGAAAGAACTTCCAATGGAATATGCCGTGGAAATGAACCGTCTCATTAAGTTTGAGATGGAAGGGTCTATCGGTTAATCTCCTGATCATAGAAAAAGCGTCCCAGATATTTCTCTGGGGCGCTTTTTTGCATACGTACGTGTTACCCGTTTATCCGCTTACGATTCTGCGTAGCCGCTGATTGCAGCGCCACATACAACGATTGGATATTGAACTTTTTCTTAAATTCAAAGCGATACGACGCGGTAGAAATGTTATTCGATTTGTAGTAGGGGGATGTTATGTAATGAATAATTAACTCACTGTCATCAAAGCCTGTACCGCCGGATTCCATGGATACTTCGTAGATGGCGTCTAGATCGATCGTCGATACCTTGGTCTTCTTGCCAGTCAGCCCTGGTGATCAATCAGGATAATGCGCTCGTCGGTGATGACAAAGGAATCTCTCACCAGCTTAAAGCCTGTTGAAATGGTTTCATCCGGCATCAGATAGATGCCATATTGCTTTGTAAGTTCTTCGACAGAAACCTCAGATAAATTTCCGATTAATCCACTAAAAATACCCAACATCATCACTCCTTCTTGAACAAATATATGTTGGAGTTCCCGATTTATACGGTCATTTTCATAATGGTAAGCCCAGCTTTCCAACATGCTCCAAGGCAGAATGAGCTGCCAAATTGCATATTTACATGCCACTTGTCTCACCCTATGAAGGATAATAATGTTTCCTGAAGGAGAGAGAAATTCATGTGGAGTAAGCTAAAGACACCAGCAATAGGCAGTATGGTCGTCATGTTGGCGATTACGACAGCTTGTGGGAAGGATAATGCGAGCCCTCCAACCGTAACACCCTCGCAGAGTCCGACAGGTCTTACAGGCCAAGGAAACTCAGTTACGAGGAGCTTATCGCAAGCAGGCAAGGATATTATTGCCCTTGCGAGTAATGATGCTGTTCTCCCGATGAAGCAGATTGGCAATGTGAATTATGTGTCTGCCCAAGATCTAATAAAGACACTAAAGTTTCAATCCGATTGGGAAGACAACAAGCTAATGATCGGCGATAATGATGCCAACTTTGAATTGTTTATGGACTCGAGAAAAGCTGTTAAAGATGGCGCCGACATTCAATTAAGTCAACCTGTTGTGAAAGAGGGTGGTACGGTATATTTACCTGTCTCTGGCTTGTCCGATTTATTCCAAGAGGATATGTCGTTTGAAGTTAGAAAAAGCGATGTACTCATACACGCTTCACCCATAGCCATTATCGAGAATGAAGACGCTCCTGCGGGTGCGAATGATAATTCGCCGGACTTGGATTTCGGGGACGATCCAACGGATCCTTTTAAGGACAGCGGTACAGGCGCAAATCCAGCGATGAATCCGAGCCCAGCATCAGGAGATTTACAGGTTTGGTCGCCATATGACCAACAAGAGGTTGTTCCGGTTCTGAAAAATATCAATATCAATGCCATGATTGATAAAGGGGAAAATTATTTAGGTGTTAAATATAAATTTGGAACGGGGCCTTATCCGAAGACAGGACGCTTCGATTGCTCCACATTTACCCAATATATTTTTGGTAAATATAATATTAAACTCCCGCGCGTAGCTCGCCAGCAAGGAACGCATGGAACCTTGGTTTCACGAAAATCTTTGCGTAAAGGAGATCTCATGTTTTTCTATGTACCAGGCCGTTTCAAAACGAATAGAACGGTAGGGCACGTAGGGATTTATATTGGAAATCGTAAAATGCTGCATGCATCACCAGAGCCGAAAAACGGTGTGCAAATTACGAATATCGATAAGCCATATTGGAAAAAAACATTTCTCAAAGCGAAGCGCATAGCTTATTAAATGATGTCCGAATAAAAGTCTATCCCTTGGATAGGCTTTTATTTTTGTCAATTTTGAAACAAATGTGTGCTTCGTGCGTTTAAATGTGTATGGATTTTTTTTGTGAAGGAGGCATGGAAGCATGAGAATTGTTCTGTATGAAAAATTAATCGAGGGGCAGCTGCTCCAAATTGGTGAACGCGCATGGGATGATCAGTTGATTCAAGCTTTAAATGTGGCTAATTTTATCCTCGTTGGCGGGAAGGAATATGAAATGATTGAGGGTCGCTTAAATTTGGATCTTCAAGTGTTTGAATTGCTTCTCGTTGCAGCCAGCTCAGAAGGGGGAGGAAGCAAGTAGTGAAACGACCACTTAAAGTACTGTCAGCTTCACTCACACTGATCTTGTTAAGTCAAATGCTGCTGGTATCCGCTCAGGCCGCAGAGACACCGGCTCCGAATACAACAGGTTCATCCAAATTGGTGGAATGGTCGAACGAAGACGTTAAAGCGTTTTATGATCCGCAGGTGGATTGGAGCTTGCCTATCCCAGGTAATCAGCCTTCACCATCGCCATCGCCAACACCAACACCAGTAGGCAGCAGTAGCGGTTCGACTGTCATTGTGAACCAGAGTTACGGTGGCAGCGGCTTTGGCTGGGATGATCTTCTCTTGTATCATCTTATTTTTAATACAGTAAGCCCTTATTCATCCAGCAGCTGGGGGAGCAGTCATCGCTCGTATTACTATCGTTCGAATACCCCTTATGTGACTAAAACGTACCAACCGAGCTCGTTTACGAATCGTTCCACAACGAAGACGCCTACGACTTCAAGCGGAAGCGGCACGTTTACATCGAATAAATCGTCAACGACAACGAAATCAAATACGAGCTCATCTGTAGGCAGCACGTCGTCCAACAGCACCAAATCGACCTCGACCTCATCTGGCAGTATTGGTGGTAAATCAAGCGGCTTCAGCTCATCCTCCAGCTCAAGCTCTGGAGGTTAATTGAATGGGATTTGAAGTCATAGGGACCCCATCTCCCGATAGAGAACGAAGAGTACAGGAATTGGCCGATCTTGGTTTTACTTGGGCCAATTTGGAGCAGGAACAGTATTGGATTGATCAACTTGTCGTGATGCCAAGTGAAGTTTATCAGGACCTCATTCATGCCGCGGCAGGACTCTGGCAAGTGTTCGATAAAGCAGTCCGCTATGTCCACAGGGATAGGAAGCTTTACGCAGACCTGTCGATCCCAGAAGTACTGTGGGATGGATTGGATCGGCTTGAGCCGAATGAGGAAGGCTTCATTAGCCGTTATGCCAGATTTGATTTTACCATCAGTCAGGACGGCGCAATTAAATTGCTTGAACTGAACGCAGATACGCCGACAGGCTACGTAGAGGCCGCTATTGCTACGCCTTGGCTATGTGAGCAATATGGTGTGGATTCACCAAATGTTGGGATGAAAGAGCTCGTAAGAGCCGCTTGGGCGATTGAAGCTCCCGATTACGCGGCTTGCATTGCATATGGGAAGCATGAGGAAGACTCTGGCACGATTAATGCTCTTGTCGCGCACAGTCAGAGAGAGATGATCTGTGTCGATTGTTTGGATTTATGGATTGACGAAGGTGTGGTCAAGGTTGGAGCGGATCAAACCATTCAGCGTATGTTCGCCTTATATCCGAAGGAATGGATGGGGGTTGATGACGGCGGAGAAGCGCTGTCGTATGCCATCGAAGAACAATTCGTTCATCTGTTCAATCCTTTACACGCTGTGGTGCTGCAATCCAAAGGGCTGCAGGCGTTAATCTGGGAGCTTCATGTAGGACAGTCTGACATATTTACGCCGGAGGAGCACGAGGTGATTAAAACCTACATGCTGGCTACGTACATGGAACCTGTCTTCGAGGGCAGTTATGTGTCTAAGTCGATGTTTGGTCGTGAGGGCGGCTCGGTGCAGTTATATAACGAGCATGGAGAGCTGGAGTTCAAGGATGAAGCGGGCTTTGATACGAGTGTATTTTTTAAGCGTGTGTATCAAGAACGGGCTGATTTGCCGCGGCTTTCCTTTCAGCATGGTGAAGGTCATCTATTGACGGGACTTTTTGTATTGAATGGAACACCCTGCGGCTTGCTAGGAAGAGCTGGTGGCATTATCACAGGAAATGCAAGTCAATTTGTGGCGATTGGAGTGAAAGCGCCTTGAAACAAGGAAGATTCATGCTATTGGCAGTAGGACTTATCGGAATTATCGGTATCATATGGCTGTTGACCATAGCATTCGATAAGAAACCATCTGTTCTAAGCAAAACAACATCAGAGAATGCGGCAACTTATACGAATTACGGAGCTGGCGAGGTGCCGTGGGATTACCAAGTTCAGCAGGTGAAGGTTGGCGATTTAATTGATGGAGACATGGTATTGTTGCCCAACAATGAGCGAATTTCCAATGATCAGAATTTCGCTACTGGGGATACGATCTGGATCTTGAGTTTTATGCAGGCATCCATGAAAACGGACAGTCAAGGGAAGAACAATGTGACCTTGTCGCAGTGGAAGCCCATCAAATCGTTCAAAACCAAAGAAGAAGCAGATAAAGATTTTGCGGAGCTGAAAGTAGAAATAAAGACGGACGTGAAATTGGTCGGGGTTTATAAAACAGAGCTGGATGGCAAATTTAGATGGTTTGCTGTGGTCGAATTGCCTACTGGACAGAAGGTTAAGCAGCCGATTCCAGAAGAGCGATACAAAACGTTTAAGGATAAAAAAGAAGTAAGCGTAGTACTAGAAGAAGTGCATGATTATACAGATTTTGATCAATCTATGGCTAAATTTCGGGGGTGGGCAGAGTGATCGTTTTGGATATTATTATTAGTTTATGTGTGATTGTTTTGCTGCAATTTGCAGGCATGTACGTATTTAGTTTAATGACACCCTACCGTGATATGGAAGAAATCAACAATGGCAATGTGGCCGTTGGTATCACCATGGGAGGTAAGTTCGTGGCTACAGCGATCATTTTAGGCATTGCTGCCTATACGAACTCCTCCATCTGGCATATGAGTTTATGGTTTGCGGTTGGGTACGCATGTTTAATAGCTTCATACTGGGTGTTTGATTGGTTAACACCAGGCATAAAGCTATCAGATCAGTTGAAGCAGCGTAATGTAGCGGTCGGTATACTACTCGCTGCAGTCTATATTGGAATTGCGATTTCGATTAGCTCTCTCATTATTTAGAGAGCTGGTCGACTACATCGCAATTCGCGTTATTTCAACATTTGCAAGCTGTGACAGATCTAGGAATTGATTGTCGATGTTAATGAGCGGTCGGAAGAAATCGGAAGGGTTCGTCATAATGATTGTACCTTCACGTCCGTCGCTCAGAGACACCTTTTTACCAATAAAGTTAGGAATCATATTGCGAATGAAAACTTGCGTAATTTTGGGATCCAACTGGCCAAAGCTCATGCGGTGAAGCTCTTTGAGTACATACAGTAGATCACGCCGTTCTGAATAAACTCGGTTTGAGATCATGGCGCTGTACACATCGGCAACGGCGACAATGCGAGAGTATGAATGAATGTCGGTACCAAATTTGCGTAGTGGATAACCGGTACCATCCATACGCTCGTGATGCTGAAGGGCAACAAGCGCAAGTGTATCATCCTTCAATGACTTTCGAATGATATCATAGCCATGAATGGTATGCTTCTGAACTTCCTCGAACTCGTCCTTCGTCAGCTTGCCTGGTTTATTCAAAATATCCGGATGAACTCTACATTTCCCAATATCGTGTAAATAACCTGCTTTACCGATCGCTAATGCTTCTTTCTCGGACTTGTTCATCCATTTAGCGATGTAGTAGGATAACATACCTACTTGGACACTATGTTGAAGGGTATACTCATCCTCACTTGTTAAGGATAAGAGGAGTGAAACCACATCTTTCTCTTCTTGAATGCTCTCAATCATCGGATTGAAAGCGGATTCTACAACCTCATTGCGAATAGTACCCCCATCTTGCAACATGTCAAAGAGCTCTTTGATGCCCTCGACCGCGTTATGAAACGAAGCTACCTGCACTTTATTAGCTTGTCGGGAAGGGACTTCCTCAACGATTTTTTCAATTTCACTGATTCTAGGAGCTATATCAACATAATCCACGCTGTGGCGATTGAGCATTGAAATGTCTCCAGCATCGAGAACTGTACCCGATGATAGGAGATGTAGGCCTATTGAATTGTAGGAATCATTTATCAATTGATCACCAACGATAAGTTGAAGCACATGTACTCGCATAGAAGCTCCTCTCCAGGTCCTATTATTCACGTAGGTATATTGTAATACTACATCCCTATATAACGGCTGTAAAGACTTTTGGCCTGAATTAGGTCTTCAGTCCCTTGTATGAGAACACGTCCGCCAGGGAATAGAATCATTTGAATGTCATCAGAAGCATGAAACTTCAACAAAAAGCGGTTTCTCTCAACGCGACCAAGGGGCTTTAAGCGTTCCTCCCAGTAGTCTAACGGCTGCGAATTCGGGATGATGGGATGAATTTGAACGGAATTACGCCCGCAAAGCGATTGAATCGTATCCGTTTCAAGAATGGCATCCAAGTACTCATATTGCTTATGACCGCAAGCAGGACAATCCGGCTTTTTAGCTCCTGATACCCGTATCGCGGAGTTCTGATTGAACCATAAGTCCCATTGCTGCATGCTGAGATTGAGCTGCTCCGTAGCGCCTACAAGCAGTTTAAGTGCCTCAGTGGCTTGAAACGAAGCGACGACATGAATGATACCGCCTATGACGCCCGCCGTATCGCAAGTATCCGTTGTGCCTGCAGCAGGCGCTTGTGGAAAGAGACAGCGCAAGCAAGGTGTTTGATCAGGGAGAATCGTCAAAGAGACACCTCTCGAAGCAACAGCGCCGCCATAGATCCAAGGAATGCCTAATTTCAGGCTGACATCATTAAGCAGGAAGCGGACGGCGAAGTTATCGGTGCCATCGAGGATGACATTTACATCATGGAGCAATTCCTCCGCATTCGTCGCATTGAGGTCACACACATGCGGGTCAATCACGACAGCTGAATTGACAAGCTGCAACCGTTTGGCAGCGGCGATAGCTTTAGGGATCGTAGCGGAAGCATCCTCTTCATCGTAAAGCATCTGCCGCTGCAGATTGCTCTTATCAACAAAATCACGATCAATGATGCGCACAAAGCCAACTCCTGCACGCACCATATGATTGGCAAGTACGGTGCCTAAAGCGCCCATGCCAACAATGGCCACGCGTCCATTGCCTAGCTTTCGCTGACCTTCAAGGCCAATAGGGGGAAATAGAATTTGTCTTGAGTAACGCGGGTCTACGTCAGGAACAGCTTCTGTATGTAAAAGGGGATCCAAGTTAAGTCATCTCCGATCAAGTCATTATTCAGCTTTCGGTGCAGCCAGCGGGTTCCAAGGGCCGGTTTGGCTGCCTTTCCATTCGGAACCGTCTTCCCAAATTTCTTTTTTCCAAATAGGTACGATTTGTTTCAAACGCTCAATCGCGTAACGGCTGGCGTCATAGCAATCTGCGCGATGCGGCGAGGACACGGCGATGACAACACTCGCCTCTGCAATGGCTACCTTCCCCAAACGATGGGTAATGGCGCACAGCGTGCCAGGCCACTTGGCATCAATTTCCTCCCCGATGCTGGCCATCGTTTTCAATGCCATTGGGACATAAGCCTCATACTCTAAGAGCACTGTACGTTGTCCGTACGTCATTTCTCGTGTTGTACCGATGAAAGCAAGGGAAGCGCCGTGATTGGGATGATTCACCTTGGAAGTCACCGCAACGACATCAATGATTTCATGCGTGATTTCATAAAGAGAAGGCTGCCCACCTGAAACAGGTGGAATGAGTGCGAGCTCATCAGACGCGGTAACCGTCTCCTGATCACCGGCATAAGCTTGATTTTTGGCGAAAAAGCATATAGGAAGCTGCGCCGAGGCCGCAGGATAGTCAGTGATGATTTTATCCTTCAATTGTGCAATTGTAATGAACTCTTGTTCAACAGAAATCGTCAAAACAGAAGTTCCGAATAGGTCTACAAGCCCTGCGAAAAGTTGGATGTGTAAGTTCAATTTGTTTCTCCTAGCGATAGATGTTAGAATCCCTTACAGCATATCATATTTTGCCCTAAAAATGGTATAATGGAGTGATCCTTTGGTAGGAAATACCTTTGAAATTGGAAGGAGATGTAAGTATGCAAGCTCATTCAGTCATACAAGTGTCTGACATACATAAGAAGATGGAAACCTTTTCGGTAGAGGAAATGGTCGCTTTTGCGGATCAACCGTTGAACATTCAAGATCGTGTACCCAATGTAGAGGGAGATGCTTTTGATCTTAAAAGCTGGTACCGAAGCTGGAAACGTTTGGGGAACGAAGGCGATGGGGAGCCGACTCACGTGAAAGTGGAAGCTGTCGACGAGTTCCAGGCGTTGATTCCATGGTCACAGGTTGATAAAGCCTGTTTTCTATATGCACAGAAGGGACAACCGCTCCAGAAAGGGTATCCCATTCGTCTGTACGTACCAGATGGAAGCAGCGAGTGTCTCAATGTCAAAAGTATTGTAAAAGTATGGTTCCTAAGCGAACCAGCTTTGGGGGAAGAAGCGACCTACGGGTTTAAAAACAACGTATCGCTCGAGGATTTAAAATTCAAGAAATGAGTGGAAGCATACTTGCATAACATAGAGACATGCTAGGAACTAGTTGACCACGAAGAGAGGTGAACGGGATGTCAGCCCCCTTGCAACGGCTAGTGATATTACATACGAATGATATTCACAGTCATTTTGAACAGATGCCCAAAATAAGCGCATATTTTGATCGTGTTCGCCGCCTATGGCCCTCGGATCAAGTATTGACACTCGATATTGGCGACCATATGGATCGGATGTTTCCAGAGACGGAAGGAACGAATGCGATCGCGAATTTAGAAATTATGAATGCAACGGGCTACGATGCGATGGTGCTGGGCAATAATGAAGGCTTGACCTTCACGCCGGAATGGCTGAGATCGGTGGTGCTGGAGCACGCGAAATTCCCGATTATAGGCACCAATATTACCGAAATCGCTACCAATGAGACGCCGGATTGGATGCTGCCGACGCTGACCGTCGAGAAGTCAGGCCTCCGTATCGGCTTGATCGGTGTTACAGCAGCTTATCAGTCTTATTATGAGCTGCTTGGTTGGCATGTGACGGACCCTATGAAGGCTGTGAGCGCCCACGTTAGCCTTCTACGCCCCAAAGTGGACATTATCATCGTGATGTCCCATCTGGGCCTGAGAACGGATCAGCGGATGGCTGAGGAGCTGGAGGGCATCGATGTCATCCTAGGCGGACATACGCATCATCTTCTGGAAGAGCCGCTCCTGCTCAGCGGCACTTATATTTGTGCGGCCGGCAAGTTCGGTCAGCACGCCGGCCACATCGAACTTGCCTTCGACCCGGCGCAGCGCCGGATCGTGGAGCTGAACGGCCGCGTCGTCCCGATGACCGACGCGAGTGAAGAAGACAGCAGCGTCCTCACGCTGCTGGAGCACTACCGCATCGCCAGCGCAGCGTCGCTGGCGGTGGAGGTGGCGCAGCTGCGGCAGCCGCTGCGCCTGGATTGGTACGGCGAATCCCCGCTCGGCAACTTGCTTGCCGCGGGTATTCGCCGCTGGACCAGCGCCGAGATCGGGCTGGTCAATAGCGGGCAGCTCCTTCAGGGACTGAAGGAGGGCGGTTTAACCCGGGCGCGGCTGCTGGAAATCTGCCCCGGCCCGATCAATCCCTGCCGCATGCTGCTCAGCGGCGCGGATATTCGTCAAGCGCTCGAAGAGTCGCTGCTTGACGAGTTTATGGAGAAGCCGATTCGCGGCTTCGGCTTCCGGGGGGAGGTGCTCGGCGTGCTCTGTGTGGACGGGATCACCGTCCAAGTGGATGCCTCGCGCCCTCCTTACGAACGCATCCTCGCCGTGCATGTTGGCGAGGCGCTATTAGATCCAGAACGTGACTATCTCGTAGGCACGATCGATATGTTTACATTCGGCTCCGGATACTTATCGCTGAGCCGCGGTAAGCAGATCGTTTACATGCTGCCAGAATTTATCCGTGACGTGCTGGCTGATCAATTGCAGGATGAAGCTGCGATTGCAAGCAGCCATAACCTTAGATTCACAGATGTTGTCAGAACCAGTACCAAACAGGTAGAATAAGTACTGGAAAACGATTTACCATTTTGGGCAGATTCATAGGGGGCAATTATGCATACAATTTTTGAGGCGATCATTATTGGGATCGTTGAAGGCTTAACTGAGTTTTTACCCGTATCATCGACAGGACATATGATTTTGGCACAAAGCTTATTAAACACACAAAATGATGAAGTCATGAAAACCTTTGATTTCGTAATTCAATTAGGTGCGATCATGGCAGTTGTCATCATTTATTGGAAGCGAATCCTCTCGTTATTTGGACTCGTGAATCGGAAAAGTGAAAGTAAAACAGGTAAAAAGCTCAATCTAATCCACATTTTAATCGGTATCGTACCTGCTGGTGTGATTGGCGTCTTATTCAATGATATTGTGGATGCGAAGCTGTTCAACACAACGACTGTTTTAATCGGACTCGTGCTGGGTGGTATCCTATTGATCATTGCCGAGCAAAAGAAGGAACAGCCCAAAACGATGGTGCTGGATGACTTGACGTATCGACAAGCGTTTGCGATCGGTTTATGGCAGCTCGTTTCGATCTGGCCAGGCTTTTCTCGATCAGGCTCAACAATTGCCGGCGGTATGCTGTCTGGTGTAAGCCGTGCGGCTTCAGCTGACTTTACGTTCATCATGGCGATTCCGATTATGTTCGGGGCGTCAGGCGTTTACTTTTTGAAAAATTATGATGCGCTTTCCTCTGATGATTTGGCCTTTTTTGTTGTAGGATTTCTAGTGGCTTTTGTTGTTGCATTATTGGCCGTTGTATCCTTCATTAAATTTGTTCAAAAAATGAAATTAACTTACTTTGCTTATTATCGTTTTGCTGTTGCGATTATTTTCGCGCTTTATATGTTTTTAAAGTAAAATTAGGTAGTAGGACTAGCGAATCGCGTCGAAAGACGCGGTTTTTTATATTGAACTTTTATATAAAATCTATTACATTTAGATAGAATGAAATGCTCATCTAGGCGGGGGTCCTGAAATGCTGTTAATGCCGATCAACATGTGTCGACCTGGAATGAGGCTGGCTAAGAATATATACAACGATGATGGTATGGTCCTTCTGGCTGTTAATGTTGAGCTTTCACAAAGACTCATTGATCGCTTGTTTACCTATGGAATCGATTATATCTACATTGAAGACGCTAGAACGAATGACATCATCCAAGAAGATGTGATTCAAGATGAAACAAGAACCAAGGCCGTCACCGAAATCCGCAATACCTTTAAAAAGGTGATGGAGGATTCGAATAAACGTGGTGCCGTTAGTTATTATGATATCGGGCGTAATTTTCGCGATGTAATGAAGATGATTATTGATGATCTCAGTGCTCATGCGGGTGCTATGATCATGCTCAATAATATGAATGTGAAGGATAACTACTTGTTCCAGCACTCTGTGAATGTGAGTATATACGCAATCATGCTTGGCATCAGCTACGGATACAGCCGAGATAAGCTGGAAACACTTGGATTAGGTGCCTTGTTGCACGATATTGGGAAAACCAAAATTCCGTTAGGGATTCTGCGTAAGCCGTCCCAGCTAACGCCTGATGAGTTCAAGGAGATGAAGAATCATACGACCTATGGTTTCAATCTTTTGAAGGATGAGCCCAATATCCCGTTGCTTTCTGCACATTGTGCTTTACAGCATCATGAACGGATTAATGGCAGCGGCTATCCGCGTGGGATTCAAGGGAATGACATCAATGAGTTTGCCAAATGGATCGGGCTTGTCGATTCTTACGATGCGATGACGACAACGCGGGTATATCGAAGACCGTTATTGCCGCATGAAGCGATGGAGCAATTGTTTGCTGGTTCTGGCACGATGTATGATCAAAGTCAGATCGCGCTCTTCCGAGATAAAATTGCCATTTACCCATTAGGCATTACGGTTCGCTTGAATACGGGTGAATACGGTATCGTATCCAAGTTGAATATGTCTGTTCCGCACAGACCGACGATTCGCGTGCTGCAGGATGAAGCGGGCACCGTGCTGAAAGAACCTTATGAAATCGACCTTTCCATTAAGCTTTCGATATTAATTTCCGAAATTGGGGAAATTAAGATAAACGAATTTGAATTTGATTCCGAAATACCGACCATTTTCTAGAACAGATATAGTACGTATTAGATGAAGAACCTGGGCAACCAGGTTCTTTTTGTAGATCAAGGAGGAAGAGCGATGCGGGAGAGGGCGGAACAAAGGAAGTTTTGGAGATGGGGCCATGCGATGTATACCTTTCGATGGCTCGTGCTTACGATCGGAATCGTCTTAATGCTCATTTTTGCTGTCTTTGCTCAGAAAACGCCAGGCATGCTAAAAGACAACGGATTTACACCGAAAGGGAGTGAATCCGATCTTGGTTTGATTCAGATGCGGGATGAGCTAGGGGTGCCTCGCACACAACTGAATCTCGTCTATCAGGCGAGAAACGGTCTTAATGTAACAGAGAAAGCACAGCAAGATACCATTATGGACTCCCTTTCTAAATTAAAAGAGCTTCCATATGTAGAGAGTGTAAAGTTTGTTACTACATCTCGGAATGAAGGACATCAGGATGTTCAAGCCGTTACAGTTTCACTCACGTTGGATACGGATCCCGCGCTCGAGAAATATCCGGAGCTCAAATCACTTGTGCATCCGCCCTCTGGTATGGATGTCTATGTAACCGGGGGACCGGCGATTCTGTATGACATGCAAGTCGCGAGCAAACATGATATTGCCAAGTCGGAAGCAATTGGCCTACCGATTGCCCTCATTGTTTTGCTTATTGTCTTTGGTACAATTGTTGGCGCGATGCTGCCAATGATCGTGGGTATAATGAGTGTGACGCTAACGCTTGGCGTTACTTATTTCATCGCGCAGCATCAATCGTTATCGAATTTCTTACCGAATATGGTTACGATGCTGGGGCTTGCTGTCGGTATCGACTATGCGCTTTTCCTAGTTAGCCGTTTCCGTGAGGAGCTCAAAGTTGGGCGGAGTATCGCTGACGCCGTTGCCATGACATGTCAAACTGCCGGTAAATCGATCTTCTTTTCGGGTATCGCTGTATTAATTGGTTTGTTAGGTATGCTGTTTGTAGATTTGACCTTCTTCCGCTCTCTATGTCTCGGAGGAGTTGTCGTCGTTTCCATTTCCGTCATTGTGGCCAATACGGTGTTGCTTGCATTGCTTGGCGTTCTTGGCCATCGCATTAATTCTTTGCAGGTCATTCCAAAACGATTCCGGAAGAAAGAAACATCCTTGTTCTGGGAAAAAATCGCCTACACGGTGATGAAACGTCCAGTTGTTTTAGTTGTTCTGGTTGGTGGTATTCTCATCTATAGCATGACGCCTATTGGCCATATGAAATTAGGGGTGCCGAACGCGGAGGTGCTTCCACCGAGCTATGAATCCCGTTTTGGTGCAGAATTGATGAAAACCGCCTATGACCCTCGCATGGCAGGACCCATTCAAGTTGTGGTTCATGCCAAAGCTGAGGTCTGGTCCTCAGCATCGATTAGAGAAATTCATGCTTATGCTGATCGTGTTAAGGCTGTCGCTGGCGTTCAAGAAGTCCAGAGCTATCTGAGTGTTCTAGGATCGCATACGGATACAGAGCTGGCCGGTATGTTGGCAAGTCCTGATGTTAGAAAACAGCTGGAAGACACACAATTAGCGAAAGACCGTACCGCATTGCTGGTCGTTGTACCTGAGAAGGATACCGATGATCCTGCGACAGATACGCTGGTTCGCGAGCTTCGGAAGCTGGATAAAGGCAGTTTGGAGGTTGCAATCACAGGTGGACCTGCCTACCGACTGGACATCATTGACCGAATTCAAAATGAAATTCCAGCGGTTTTAATTTTTGTAATGGGCATTACCTATCTGGTTCTGATGTTTGCATTTCGATCTATCCTGCTTCCTCTGAAAGCTGTGCTGATGAATATGCTTAGTTTGGGCGCAAGCTTAGGCATCGTTGTCCTTGTTTTTCAACAGGGGTATATGGCGGATATGCTGCATATTACATCGATTGGATATGTGAGCGCGACGCTGCCCGTAATCATCTTCTGTGTCGTTTTTGGTATTTCCATGGATTATGAAGTGTTTCTCATTTCTCGCATCTTGGAAGAATATGAGGCCAGCGGTGACAACGATCAGAGTACAGCAGAAGGCTTGAAAAAAACAGGAAGCTTGATTACAAGCGCCGCTTTTATTCTTGTGGTCGTTGTGGGTTCATTTATTTTCACGGATATCGAAATTATGAAGGCGCTCGGACTTGGTCTTGGGTTAGCTGTCTTGATCGATGCCACGATCGTCCGCGTCATGCTCGTGCCAGCGCTAATGAAGCTGCTCGGAGAAGCAAACTGGTGGGCACCGAGGTGGCTGCGAGTTAGGCAGCATGCGAAAGCGGATAAGCGTTAGAGCCATCTGCAATTGCTGGTCTTGTTTCCTTTTTTGTGAATCATAAGTTACAATAAAGGGCATAGGTATAGGCATAATAGGTAGTAACATGTTCTTGAATAGGAAATGATAGGTCAGGTGTAAACAGCATGAATAGTAACGCAACACACTCCATATTACCGGAGCTAACTCCCCATTATGATCCATGGGACCCCATTCGGTCGTATCGTAAATACGGGAAACATGTTTTAACGAGTATAGAGCTTACCATCACCAATCTGTGCAATATGCGCTGTGAGCATTGTGCCGTTGGGGATTCACTTACGATGACAGAAGGGCCGCGTATTCCGCTGCCTGTCATTTTACAAAAGCTGGATGAGATTGAACATTTGGAAACGATCAGTCTAACCGGCGGCGAACCTTCCTACCACATCAAAATCGTGAAGGACTACATGCTTCCGATTCTGAAGTATGCGCGGGAGCGAGGGATTCGCACACAAATTAATTCCAATTTAACCTTGGATTTAGAGCGCTATGAGCTTCTTGCCCCTTATCTCGATGTGATGCATATCTCTTTCAATTATTTGAATGCCGATGATTTCCATCAAGTCGGGTTTGTGAATTCGCAGCGTCCTGTGAGTTACGGGGTGGCTGCAGGCATGTATGAGCGAATGGTTAATAATACGATCGCACTCAGCAAAGGCGGCTTGTACGTCTCTGCGGAATCGATGATTAACACGCGGACCCATTTGAAATTGCCTGAGATTCATCAGCTGATCAATGAAATGGGCTGCAAACGTCACGAGGTGCATCCGATGTATGCGAGTTCGTTTGCTTCACATCTTCCGATGGTTTCGCTGGATGAGCTGCGCACGAGTATCCATCGCTTGCTAGATGTACGAAACCAAGATATGTGGATGCTGTTCGGAACGCTGCCATTCTTTGCATGTAATGAACCCGAGGAGGATCGCAGGCTCGTTAAGCGTCTCCGCGAGGAACCGAATGTAACGGTTCGTAACGACCCCGATGGGCGAAACCGACTGAACGTCAGTACGTTTACTGGCGAGGTTTTCGTCACTGATTTTGCGAATGAGCCTCCGCTTGGAAATATCCATGATGATGGCCTAGACGCCATCTTTGCACGTTGGGAGAACAATCCGCTGAACCAGCGCGTGAACTGCTTCTGTAGTGCCGCATCCTGCTGCGGTCCCAACCTGCTTGTTGCTGACTCGTACTATCGCAATGTGGATTTCAAAAGCCGTAAAGCTATTATCTAATCCTCTTTCTGAAGGAGAAATACATTTTGCTACATACGTCGTTTGATTTCGGTTCAATCGCGTTCAATCTGATCCTAGTTATCGCACTCGTCTTGCTGAATGGGTTTTTTGTTGCAGCCGAGTTCGCGCTTGTTAAAGTTCGAACCTCTCGCATTCAACAGCTCGTGAATGAAGGCAGTGGCAAAGCCAAGTACGCAAGCAAGGTGACGTCTCAGCTTGATCGGTATTTATCTGCCACACAGCTGGGGATCACACTGGCCTCCTTGGGACTAGGTTGGGTTGGAGAACCCGCGATACATGATCTGATTATGGAACCTCTCTTTCATGCACTTGGTTTAGGGGAATCTGCCTTTACAACGACTTTGTCTTTTATTGTTGCTTTCGGATTTATTACGTTTTTGCACATTGTGCTTGGTGAGCTGGCACCGAAATCTTTCGCTATTCAAAAGCCAGAATTGACATCCTTGTGGCTGTCAGCGCCCTTGTTGTTCTTCTATAAAATCTTTAGTCCGATTATTTGGGTGCTCAATGGGGCCGCGAATAAATTCCTAGCGATGATTGGTGTAGAGCCTGCGAGCGAGCATGAAGCCGCACATACGGAAGAAGAAATTCGAATCCTCATGGATGAGAGTGTCAAAAGCGGCCATATCAACGAAGATGAGATGACGCTTTTCGATAACATTTTTGAATTCTCCGATCTCATTGCTCGGGAAGTGATGCTGCCGCGGACGGATATGGATTGTCTGTTCTTGGAAGTCAGCTTTATCGATAATTTACGATTCGTTCACGAAACCAAACATACACGTTATCCCGTTGCTGATCAGCACAAAGATAACATTGTCGGGTTTGTCCATATTGCTGATCTTCTGACAGCTGACCCTGATGTCGAGCAGGAGCTTAAGACGTTCATTCGTCCCATTTTAAATGTGCCTGAGTCCATGGAAGTTAGCCGTGTACTCAAGCTCATGCAAAAGAAACATTCCCAACTCGCGATCGTTGTGGATGAGTATGGGGGGACTGCCGGCCTCTTGGCCTTAGAGGACATCATCGAGGAAATCGTCGGTGAATTGCATGATGAATTCGATGTGAATGAGCGACCTGGTGTGGAAGTTAAGGACAAATACACCTCTGTCGATGGTCGTGTACTGCTGGAAGATCTGAATGATATGCTCGACCTCCAAATTGAAGATGATGATGTGGATTCAATTGGGGGATGGCTGTTCAAGAAAGTGGAGGGCGCGCCTGTCAAAGGTAAAAAAGTACCTTACGCCAACCATGTGTTTGAAGTGACAGAGGTAGATCGGTTGCGTATTGTTCGTATACATATCACGAATATCGACACTGTCAAACCGGGAAATGAATAATCGGAGGAGTCCCTATGTCACCTAAAACAGCCATACTCATGGTGTTAGGATTAGTGCTGTTGTACGTGTCGTTCACTATAGGACTGCCATTTCTCCTAGCATTGGTGACAGCTATTTTCTTAGACCCATTAACGTCTCTCTTGATGCGTGCCGCGAAAATGAGACATTTTATCGCCGCTACCATTGTCAGCACCGCCTTTACTCTTCTGATGGGCGCCGTCATCTATTTCATTGGGATGAATGTCGTAACGGAGCTGATCGATCTCGGGCGTAAAGCGCCTGATTATATGGAGGATGTCAATAAATACGTAGATCAAGCCGTGGTGCGAACCCAAGTATTCTATGAGTCTTTATCGCCAGAAATGGCAGCCCAAGTGCAGTCCTGGCTAGAACGCAGTACAGAAACGTTAACAGGCGCTTTAACAAGTATCCTGAGCGGAGTTTCCGGGTTTTTCCTCAATATGGCAGGTAAAATCCCGAATTTATTCATTTTGTTGATCGTATACGTGATCGCCCTGTATTTGTGCTTGTACAACTTGGCCAGTATGAAGGCTGCGTTTCTGTCGATATTTGAAGCGAAAACGAGAGAAAAAATGGAGCATATGCTCATTTATTTGCGTGAGGCTATTTTTGGCTTCATTCGCGCTCAGCTAATTATGGCGATATTTACGTATTTATTCACCTTCATTGGACTGATCTTACTTCGAGCAGAGTATCCGCTCGCGGTTTCCCTGCTGGTGATGGTGATGGAATTCCTGCCTGTGATTGGAACTGGTATTGTTTTCATTCCATGGATTATTTATCAGCTGCTGCTGGGAAATACGGGCATGGGTATCGGTTTATTTGTCCTCTTCCTGGTATTAATCATTCTCCGTCGGATTATAGAGCCCAAAGTGCTTAGCGATGCCGTCGGTATCAATTCACTGGCCGCGCTCATTTCGTTGTACATCGGTTTTGAGTGGCTAGGCTTTGCCGGCCTATTCCTCGGTCCTTTGGTCGTCATAATTTATCAAGCGCTTCGCAAAGCAGGCGTGTTGAATTATAATATTAAATTAGATTGAGAGACCCTCTTCGAACTGCGCTGGCGCAGATCGGAGGGGGATTTTTTTGTTTGAGCAGTCATCCACAACCCTGCTACACGTCGAAACAAGAACATCTCCTCGAAAAAGATGGGAAATCGGTGATTTTGGTCAAGTTATGCTGCATATAACGTGTCATAAGGTATGAAAAGGAGGAGACGTATGCAGCATTCACAATTCAAAAAGTGGTACCCGTACATCGGTCCATGCGACCCTTGCCCGCCGATCCGAGTGAAATGGTATAATACGCCGCCGCAGTTATATATGCATTTTCAACCGCCAGGATTGCCGCAGTTTAGTCCATATGATGCATTGAAAGTAGGGACGCTCTGGCCAGCGCTATATGGGCCTTATCCCAATCCGTTACAGGAGCCAAGAGTCGAAGAAGGGGGCCAATCGACATGAGCGAGCGTGTGCTGCCAGAAGCCTATTACAAGCAGCTTCGTGATCTGCAAGCCGTGGATTTTGTATTGGTGGAGTTGACGCTCTATTTGGATACGCACCCTGATGATCTCAGCGTAATCCAGCAATATAATCAATTTGCCCACAAGCGTATGCATATGGTACAGCAGTTTGAATTGGAATTCGGCCCTTTAATGTCCTATGGTCATAGCTTCACGAAAGCTCCATGGCAGTGGGTGGAAACACCTTGGCCGTGGCAAGTTTAAGCTAGTGCTTACGAAGCCAGTTTTCTTGCGAAAACTTTAAGGAGGACAGCCCATGTGGATTTATGAGAAAAAGCTGCAATATCCAGTCAAAGTCAGCAAATGTGATCCTCGCATGGCCAAACTGCTTCTTGAGCAGTATGGGGGAGCAGATGGGGAGCTTGCAGCAGCGCTTCGGTATTTGAACCAACGATACTCAATTCCGGATAAGGTCGTGGGTTTGCTGACTGATATCGGGACAGAGGAATTTGCTCACCTTGAGATGATTGCGACCATGGTTTATAAACTGACGAAGGATGCGACGATTGAGCAATTGAAGGTAGCAGGCTTGGATGATCACTATGTTGCCCATGATCGTGGGCTGTTTTATCAGAGCGCCGGAGGGGTGCCCTGGACGGCTGCTTACATACAAGCGAAAGGAGACCCAATTGCAGACCTCTACGAGGATATCGCAGCAGAGGAGAAGGCGAGAGCGACCTATCAATGGTTAATTGACTTAACTGATGACGTGGATTTGCAGGATAGCTTGAAATTTCTGAGGGAGAGGGAGATTGTGCATTCGCTGCGTTTTAGGGAGGCTGTTGAAATTTTGAAGGCGGATCGGGAGGAGAAGAAGATTTTTTAGTTGAGGTCAGTGTGGTGAGCAGCAGGTTCGTGCTTGTGTGCGTAGTTTGCTGTGAGTTCAGTTGAAAGGGAACGACGATCCTCTATTTAGCTAATTATGGTCAAATAGTAAATCTAACGGAACTACAGTCCTCTATTTGTCGCGAATAGGCTTCCAAACTTCAAAAATGGACGAATAGCGTATCTGAGTTCCGTTTCAAGGGGGAAACCGCTGAAATTGAGCAAATAGCGGCTTCTAGTTCCGCTTGAGGATCCAAGCAGTGGGAAGAAAGCCAAAAACAATAAAAGCCAGCTCATCAGAGCTGGCTTTCTGTTCGATTATGCTTGCATTGCCGCGCCGCGCACCCAAACCTGCTCCAGCTCAAGCTCTGAGCTGATCAACAGCAGGTCGGCCTGCTTGCCCGCGGCAAGCGAGCCGTGCGTCGCGTCGAGGCCGAGCAGCCGCGCCGGATTGCCGCTCGCGTAGCGGCTCGCGTCTGCGACGCTGACACCGACCTCGCGCACCATAAACCGGAGCGCCTCGATCATCGTCAGCGTGCTGCCGGCGAGCGCACCGCCCTCCGTCAGCCGGGCCACGCCCGACTGCACGGTGACGGCCTGGCCGCCAAGGTCGTACTGCCCGTCGCCGAGCCCGGCGGCAGACATGGCGTCCGTGATCAGCAGCAAGCCATGCGTCTGCTTCACCATCGTCAGCAGCTTGATCGCTGCTGGATGCACGTGAATCCCATCGGCGATCACCTCGCCGCTGATGCGCGTGTCGGTGAGTACCGCACCGACGGTTCCAGGCTCGCGATGATGCAGCGGCTTCATCGCGTTGAAGGTGTGAACCGCATGCGAGAGCCCCACACTTACTGCCGACTGAATGTCGGCGTAAGAGGCGTCCGTGTGGCCGCATGCGGCAACGATGCCATGATCGCGCAGCCACGCGATCATCTCATGGCCCCCCTCGCGCTCGGGGGCCAACGTCAACTGCTTCATGAGCTGCGGGAAGCGCTCATGCCAATCTTTCAACCAATCAAGCTGCGGCGTGACCATGAGCTTCGGATCCTGAGCGCCCGCCCATTTGGGCGAGATGAAAGGACCTTCCAAGTGCACGCCAAGCAGCTGAGCGTAAGGCATCGCCCGTTCCATGTAGCTTTGCACTTCAACAAGCACGCGATCAATCGCTTCATGTGTAGCGGTCATCGTCGTGGCCAACATGCCCGTTGTGCCATGCGAAGCATGGAATCGAGTGATCGTATCCAGCGTTTCTGGATTTGAATCCATAAAATCGGCCCCGTAACCGCCATGCACATGGACGTCGATGAAGCCTGGGAGCAGCCATTTGCCGGCAGCGTCAATCCGAACGGCATTTGGACTAGCTGTGTCCTCCTGCCAGCCAGACGGTTCACCTACGTAGATCAATTTGCCATCTACCGCGTGAACGACCCCATTTTCAATGACGCCATGTTCGGTAACGACCTTGGCACCTGAGATGAGAAGCTCGCTCATTCGAACAGCCTCCCAGCCTCAGCGTCCAGAAGAACAACAAGGTGTGGATGCGTTTGAAGCAATGTAGCAGGAACTTCAGTCGTAATAGGTCCTGTTAGGGCACGGTGTACGATTTCGGCTTTATCTGCGCCGCGAACGATCAAAAGGATCGTTTTGGCTTTCAGTATCGTTCCAACGCCCATGGTAAGAGCGTGTGTAGGTACGTCATCGATCGAGTCGAAATAGCGGGCATTTGCTTCGCGCGTCTCTTCTTTCAATTCAACACGGTGTGTGCCGCTGACCAAGGAATCGTCAGGCTCATTAAAGCCGATATGACCGTTGTGGCCAAGGCCTAGAATTTGTAGATCAATTTGTTTAACATCATCCAAAAGTTGATTGAATCGCTCACATTCCGCCTCTAAATCGGAAGCATTCCCATCAGGGATATGTGCGGATTCGGCAGGAAGGTCGATGTGTTTAAATAAATGATGCTGCATATAAGCATGATAGCTTTCAGAGTGGTCGACAGGTAGGCCGACGTACTCGTCTAAATTAAAGGTCGTAACCTGTTTGAAGCTCACACGGCCTTTCTCGTAAGCTTTCACAAGCTCTTCGTAAATCCCGACAGGCGTGCCGCCAGTGGCTAGGCCAAGAATGGCTTTCGGCTGCATTTGCACGAGGGAGGTAATGATTCCTGCACCTGCTTCGTTAAGTTCTTGTTGGTTTTGGAAAATATGAAGGTTCATAATTCGTTATTCCTCACTTTCATGATGTAAGTTGTATGGTGAGAAGAAGTTTTCATATGACTATTTAGATGTCGTTAGTTAGGATTATTTTGCATGAATAGTTCATTTTTCGATGAAATTATTCTCATTTCAATCATAACTGAATTTTTTAAGATCGGCAATAAGCATTTTCCATGATCAGCATTGACTTACATGGGTATGTTTGCCATTCTTAACTAAGATCATTACAACTATTTTATACATATAAAGGAGTAAGAAGATGACGACTCGGGGACAACTGCCGGAAGCGATGCTTTTTGACTTGGATGGGACATTATTTCAAACGGAAACCTTGCTATTACCAGCCTACCATGCGACGTTTGATGAGCTTCGTGCGAGGGGTTTATATGAGGGGGAAACTCCGCCAGAGGAGCGAATTCTAGGAGCTTTAGGTATGCTTCTTGAACATATATGGATGCGTGTTATGCCGGAAGCACCTATTGCAACACATCAGGAAGCGGACAAGCTATTGATCAAGTACCAGGTGCAAGGGTTGTTGGAAGGGCGCGGGGAGTTATATGAAGGCGTGGCTGAAACGTTGCAAACCTTGCACGACAAGGGTGTGCGATTATTTGTTGCGAGCAATGGGTTAGAGCAATATGTAAAAGAAGTGATGGCAGCGATGGGGCTTGCGCACCTATTCGAGGGCTTGTACAGCGCGGGCGAGTACCAAACGAGATCTAAAGTAGATTTAGTCAAAATTTTGCTTGAAACCCATGGCGTTGGGTCAGCTTGGATGGTCGGAGATCGATCTTCCGATGTTGAAGCGGGTTTGAAAAATAACCTCACAGTGGCCGCTTGCGATTACGCAGGCTTTCGAGAAGCTGGTGAGCTTGATGGCGCACATATGCGTCTTCGTCGATTTGCCGAGCTGCTCGATTATATTTCCTAATCCGCGCGATTAGTCGCAAAGCGGCAGTGGTGGGCATACACTATAGCACATTGAGAGATAAAGGTGCTGATCAGAATGCCTTCTTTTGTAGGGATATTTAACATCATAAGGAATGAAGGAAACCTGATTAACGGTGATACGGCTGTCATTGCCCCGACAAGTGCTTCCAAAACGTATACAGGAGCTGGCGGGGGAATAACGGGAGATTTTTCAATATCCACGACCGTTTTCAGTGCGACCATTACGTTAGACCCCGACGTGATTGAAGCAGGCGCGAATAAGGCAGGAACGGGGACGTAAATAAGCAAGATTTTGACCGATTCAAGCTCACATGATGTGAGATGATGAATCGGTCTTTTTATTTTGGTGAAGCCTATTGACACTGGCAAGCAGGCTTCTTTATTATTAACATATGAACAATCATTCATATATATAATGCATTTTACAATAAGCCATCGTGTGTATGGCTCAAGCAGTGAGCAGCTAGGGAGGGATTGCCATGCATCATCACGAATCAGGGAAGCAGCACGCATGTGGACATGACCATGGAGAAGAGAAGAACGGTCATGCGCACCATGACCATGATCATCACCACGACCATAGTCACAACCATCATCATCATGGGCACGGTCACCATCATCACGGGCATGGCCACCATGGTCACCACCATGGGCACGCGGGGAATAAACAAGGCTTGCTGATTGCGCTCAGTATTACGGCAGGCATCATGCTGCTTGAATTTGTAGGCGGTCTATGGACGAATAGCTTAGCGCTGCTCTCGGATTCAGGTCATATGCTCAGTGACGCTGGTGCGCTGGCGTTGAGCCTACTTGCGCTATGGTTTGCAGCGAAGCCTACCTCCGCCAGCTTATCTTTCGGCTTTCACCGCTTTGAAATATTAGCAGCACTCTTTAATGCGGTGACGTTATTCGTTATCGCCGGCCTTATTATATGGGAAGCGATTGAACGTTTCCTTCATCCTACTGTTGTTGCAAGTGGATCCATGATGTTAATCGCGTGTGTAGGTCTATTAGCGAATTTGTTAAGTGCTTGGTCGTTAATGCGAAAAGGCGATGTGCATGGCAATTTAAATTTGCGCAGCGCGTATCTGCATATTTTAGGCGATGCTTTAGGCTCTGTTGGTGCAATAGTAGCAGGCGCACTTATGCTGCTCTTCGGGTGGTATGTGGCAGATCCCATCATTAGCATCATCGTATCTCTCCTTATTTTAAAAGGTGCCTGGAGCGTGCTGAAATCAACGCTGCACATCTTGATGGAGGGAACGCCTAGCGCTATTTCCATCCCTAACATCAAACAAGTATTAGAAGAAATTGATGGTGTCATCGACGTGCACGACTTGCATGTTTGGACAATTACATCGGGAATCGAGGCGTTGAGCTGTCATTTGCTAATCATGGATGATCGCGACAGTCAGGAAATTCTCCAACAAGGGATTACGCTAATTGAGAAGCAATTTGGCATCACGCATACGACGATTCAGATCGAGAAGTCAATGAACAATCACGGTGTTCTTCCTGTCTAACATAGACGACGAAGCTAGGGGGATTACGTATGGATAAAGGATTGCTGGAGGCTAGAACGGTACCTGACGAGGATTGTGGATGTGAGCATACGGAGCAGTCGCAAGGGAAACGTGAGAGTGAACTTACGGATGGTCAGGCGGCCGGTATCGCCGAGATCTTCAAAGCGCTCGGAGATTCAACGCGCGTAAAGATCATCTACTTTTTACTGAGTCAAGAGCTCTGTGTTCACGAACTTGGGGAGCGGATTGGGATGGAGCAATCTGCCGTTTCCCATCAACTCAGATATTTGAGAGACCTGCATATTGTCAAAAGACGCAAAGTAGGCAAGACGGTATACTACTCCCTGGATGATGAGCATATTGAACAGATTTTTGTGCAAACGATGGGACATATCACACATATGTAAGCTAAATAACAAAACCTATGGCCGCGAGAAACGATTCTCTCGTTGTCATAGGTTTTTAATTTGGAATCTTTTAGATACGGGATTAATTAATCTGAACTCTGATTTTTTTGTTTCAGCATCCAAAGGGCATATTCCAACGGTCTTGTTACAGCCTTCTGATAGGTCGCGTGCTGTCCGATTCTATGAAAAACCTCGCGTGAAGGCTTCGGATTCACTTCGAGCAGCCATACATTGCCTTTGGGATCGACGGCGATGTCCATACCGAGCTCACATAGCTTTCCGAATTTGACCTCCAGATAGTCCGCAAGCTTATAAGCAAAATCGTTCATCTCGTCCTTAATAGACTGTATTTTCTCCGGGGAAGAGAAACGATAGCCTAATAATCGATCTTGCGTGACCGCCGTACCCCCTCCGTGCAAATTCGAAGTAATGCTGCGATGAGGACCAATTCTTCCGGCACAACCCGTGACTTCCCAGGCGCCTTGCCCGTTTTTCTGAATTAGCAAACGATAGTCATGCACGCGTCCATCATTCAATGTCAGATGGATCCCTTGCTGCACGACATAATTGGGGCTCAGATTCAATGTATGCAGCTTAATCGCCAGCTGTCTTTCATTGGCTCTGAAGGGCGCGATGATCGATCGATGTTGATTTCTTCCTTGTAATAAATATAGATCGGAGGAAAGTTGTTCGATTCTCATGATTCCTCTTCCTCCGGTGCCATTCTTCGGTTTGACATAGATAAGCTTATACTTCTTTAGAAATCTCATTAGTTCGTGGATGGTGCTGTACCTTACTGTCGCTGGTAAATAAGGACGAATTGAGCTGTTTTGAGAAAGCGTTTGATGCATCGCCCATTTATTGGCTAGCGGTTTACTTAAATAGATGAGCTTTGCGTGACGGTTGCGGAAGGCTTGGAGCATATGATAATTCGCCGCGGCTTTATAGCGGCAGCGATCATAGATAATGGGAGGTAATGTCGTGTGCCTTCGAAGCCATCTGCCACGACTGGAATCAAATGTGAGTGTTCGCACTGCGTTTCCCTGTACATCCGCCGGAGTAAACACTTCGACTTGAACGCCGAGCTTCTGGCCTTCCTTGCTCAGCCGCTTAAAATAGGCAAGCTCTTCAAGTCGCGAGTTGTTTAAATAAATAGCGAGTACGCCTAGTCGTTCGTGAGCCAAGCATAATCACCTTCTTCTCCGATTATTGATCAAATGCAGACTGTACTGAATGATCCGTTCGAGTGATTTTCTGCGAATGCGGGGTTCATCGAATTTCATCGGCTTCGAATTCGCTTCAAAAAACCAGATGTGACCTGATGTGTCAACCCCGATATCCATGGACATTTCGCCTAAGGGACTACCAGAGGATTTCTCAATTTGTGTTGCTAGTGTAATCGCCGCTGTTCGAACGCGACTTAGAATCGATTTGGCTTCTTTCACTCCAAACACATACGTGAGCAGCTTTCGTGGTTCGTCAATCGAACCGCCGCGTGGAACATGCGTTGTGATGCTTGCTTTGCCTGCTACACGAGCGCCGATGCCGGAAACGCTCCACTCGCCCTTCGCCGTTTTCTGGACTAATGCACGCAGATCGTAAGCACGTTCTTTAAATCTGGTTAGGGCTATACCCTGTTGAACGATGTAATCCTGGCCCCCGCGATGCCGATCCCATTCACGCCAGATGTCTTCCGAGGAATTATGAAAGGTATAAACCATTTTCTTGTCTTCTAGACGGCTCAGACGATACTGCGACTGATTCTGCTTGCCGGTCACGCGATCAATTCGCATAATCCCCATCCCGGCTTTACCTTTAACAGGTTTCAAGTACAGTACAGCATGTTTCTGTAATAACTGCGAGAGATCGGACTCTTCGTTCATTTGTTGGGTATCAGGCATGTAGGGCTTACTTTCCTTGGCACTATTTAACCAACTGAATAATGTCCATTTATTGAAAAAAGAAGGGTTGAATAAATGAATGCTCGTGCTTCGTTTACAGGCCTGAATCGTTTGCTGTACCTCAGGCTTCATTTCCATTTTGCGGTAAGGGATGCGATTGTAAACAACTTGAGGAGAGGGAACGAGTTCCCTGCTCCATCTATTAGCTCCTGGATGAAAGCGATAACCGTACATCTGAGAATTTGAAATACTAAAGTCTTTGGCAGTCACGACATAGACGTCGAGGCCAAAGCGTTCACCTGTTTTGATCAAATCCAGAAAGTTATCTAGGTTTCCACGAAATACACGTGCGCTGTCTTTCACCGTGAGGATAGCCATTGTAGGTCTAGGTGCTTTCTCATGAAGGGTAAAACCCATTAGTTCTCCCTCCTTGAGCGGAAGCGGCTCAAATACAGACAGTGCTCATAAACACTTTGAATAGTGGCAGTATCTCCCTCTTTTAACGAAGGGTGCTTAAATATCGACCGGCCTGGCTTCGCATTGGCTTCAAACATCCATACTTTTTCATTCTGATCAATCCCGATATCGAAGCCGAGCTCACCGAGCAAATGATCATAATTATTTTCGATCCCCTGTGCAAGCTTAATCGCTGTTTCTTTAGCGTTATCCAGAATTTGCTCTGCGCGACCGCCATAGACTAAACGTAGAACCTGCTCAGGCGTCATTAACTGACCACCATTCCGGATATGCGTAGTGACGCTGCCTTTCCCGGATTTCTTCGCTCCAATCGCTGCAACAACCCATTGATTGTTACCGTTTTTCGTCAAATGGAAGCGGAAGTCAATGGGGCAATTATCGATTTCGATAAGGCGAATCCCCTGTTGGGCAACGTAGCTAGCCAATCGACCGCGTCCAGTTCCAAGCATTTGCATTAAGCCTTCGAATTTCGCATAACGAATGAGAACGTTTTTATTCGCTTTGCGGTAACGTACGAAATATCCGCGCTTCGGATTATAAGTGACACGATAAATACCGATACCAAGGCTGCCCGCTGTTGGTTTCAAGTAAATAAATTTGTGTTTATCGAGCATTTCTTTAATCTGCTCGGCAGTGGGATTAATTCTGGATTCGGGAACGAAGCGGAAGGCTTCGTCGCCATCTAGCATTTTGTACACATCCCACTTATCAAAGAAGCTCCAGTTAAAGATCGGAACACCTCGTTGTACGAAGCGATTTTTAAATCCCTCCATACCTGCGGATTTCTCCGCTTTGCGGCTGGATAGCCGGTTGTAGATAACGTCCGGAAGCGGGAATGTTTTACGCATCCAACCTCCGCCTTCTTTCGGAACCAGGCCAGACACCGTCTCTTGAATCCAGTTCACACTCTTGGGACTGAAAGCAAAGCTGAACGAACGATGTGAACCTGTATTGATGACTTGGCGAATGAAGCCTGTTTTGGAACCGAAGGGCGAAGTACCGCTCTCTACATTCGTTAAAACGCCGATAAGTGGACCGATACGAAGCTCTCTATTGTTGGTATTTGAAACTAACACATTCCCAGTGCGAGGTATACGCAAGGAGGCCATTAAGGAAAGCGGGATGTACATATGCTGACCACTTTTTTTGATCAAACGGATCGGTAACGAAGTACCTTTACTCCCAACCTTTACAGTAATGGATTTGATTCCGGTTAACCGTAAAGCTTTGGCGAGATCACTCGTCAAGTAGACCGATCTATCTGTTCGTTGTACGGCGTGGAGCATACACGATGTCAAACTCATTAGGTTACCCTCCTAAACTTGTTGCCCTACGGGGCTTTCCGTGTCAAAACAGGCAGCTTAAAAGCTTCTGCCCCCAATGAGCACGTTCAAACAAAGCTTAGCTCGCTCAGCTCAGCTGTTTGTTCAACAAAAATCCAGCATAGTGGATCGGATTTGCAATTGATTTGTTACGTGCTCGTTCATTATGCAAACGGGCAAAAATCGTTCTGCCCGGCTTCGAATTCACTTCAAGAATCCACACGCGCCCGCTGGTATCGATCCCTAAATCAATGCCAAGCTCTGCAAGTCGACCATGATAGGACTCCAGTACAGACGGAATGCGCTGTGAGAGCATGTCAATCGTTTCTGTCAGGAGATTGGCTTTCATCTCACCGAATTCTCGGGTTAGGTATTCACTCACATCTTCGGCAGTGCCGCCGCCATGCAGATTGGAGGTGATGCTGCCAGGTTTACCAACACGAACAGCCATCCCCGTATGTTCCCAGTTTCCGCGACCATTTTTCTGCACAAGGGATCGTACATCATAGGCCATCCCATTCAGCGAGTGAAGATGTAAATATTGCTGCAGGAGATAGGGGCGCGAGCCTAACAAACTCCTCAGCCATTGCCAGCAGGAAGGCCAATCCTTGAACTCGCCTGTGACGGGGGAGTTGCGTCCATCTCTTCCTTGCACGTGATACATTGGTCCTTCTTTATGAATATGCAGCGCACCTCTGCCTTGACTGCCGCCTTGTGGTTTTAAGAAAGCATCTGCCCTTTGGCCAAACCAGTTTTCAAGTTGTTGTCTGCTGCGCAGCCGGCTCGTTTCTGGTAAGTAAGGATGCAGCAATGGATCCTTCTGCAAAATCTGCCCCACCTCCCACTTTCCACCTAGGCCGTAACCTAGGAAACGAATAGTGGGAATCGCACGCAGCTTGCTCACATGGTATTGATAAGTGAGATAACTTTGTTTGTTGCTGAAGAAACAGCGATCATAAATAAGAGAAGGAAGGGGGAACAGCTTGGTAAGCCATGTCTGCTGTATGCGATCGTACATATAGCCTCTAACCATGGATTGCATCCAGTCAATGCGATTCGGTGAGAAGACAAACACATCGATGCCCTCGTTCGCGCCATGATTTATAAGATTCTGGTAGAATTTAATATTGGCAAAAGGGAGTTCTCTACTTAGTTCAGTTACCATGATCCCTAACAAGGGTCGTTGTGTTCGCAATCGCATACGTCACCTCATAATTTCGCTAAAAAACGAGCGTATTTGACTAGCGTTTTAACGGATGGCCTGATTTTATTTTTACTATTCGGGTCGGTGTTCAGTGCTGTATTATCATCCTTAGAAGGCTTGGAATTGACTTCCAGCAGCCATACGCGAGCTGATCGATCAACGGCAAGATCAATCCCTAGTTCACCAAAGTGACTCGGAATTTGAGTTTCAATGCCTTTGGCAATGTCCAGTGAGGCTTTGCGCAGCTTCCGTATGACGGATGCACGCGTTGGTTGGGAGAAACCAGCCTTTGCTAGTGCTTCAGGAACGGTAGATAAGGTTCCACCGCGCGCAAGGTTCGAGACAAAGTGCTGAGAGCCTGCAATCCGGCCAACAATCGAAGTAATTTCCCATTGTCCTGTTTCGCCTCTTTGCACAAGTGCGCGGAAGTCAATGGGATTTCCCTCAGCGGTAATGAGATCAAGTCCTTGCTGAATTTGATAGCGCTGTGTTTTGAGTTTCCCGGAAACGGACTGGAATACGGCTAGGAGTGAAGGGAATGTTTGTCTGCGAACGCCGGCAAGGCTTGTTGAGTGGGCGGTGTACGATTCACCGAGACCCTCTTTACGAATACGAATAATGCCATTTCCGAGACTTCCAGTAATCGGTTTAAGGAAAAGAGCACTATGGCGAGCGGCCATAGATTTCAGCATTTGAAAGTTTTTGAAAAGATAAGATTCTGGCAAGTAGGTATGCAAGGAGCTATCTTTACGCAACGCCTCGAAAACTTCGGTTTTGTTCAAATATTTTTCATTAAATATTTCTGTGCCATATCGGGACTTCACGTCCTTCATAAACTGCTGCACATTGGGCATATTCTCGTACTTGCGCGAGGTGAGTCGATTGTAAATCACATTCGGAATAGGAAACGACTTTTTACTCCACGTACCACCCGAATACGAATAAGCAGCAATGGAGTGAGCGTTGGCACGCATTTCATTTGGAGGGAAGAAACATACGCTAGCCCCTACTTGATTGCAAGCATCAGTCAATTCTTTACAAAAAGTGGTAATAGGACCAAAAGGACGGCTGGCTGAACTCGTATTGACGCGGCTAATCATGACGCCAATTAATGGCCCGATCGACATTGTATTCGAAGTTGGCTTATAGTGGATGGTAAGCCGTGCCCCTTGATGTAGACCTATCTTGGTTGCAAGCGCAGGGTCGACACGGAGGCTATTCGGTACAGCAGCTGTGACCACTTTGACATCCTGCTGGTATGAGCCGAATCGCATGTTAATCATTTGATTGGATGGAACTTTCCATTTTCTTGCAATGGCTTCACTTAGAACAACGGTCCGATCATCCAAGTAAATGCTGGTGCTTTGTATGGATACGCCAACTTTCGTTCTGGTCAATGTGTACACTCCTTCCAGCATGTGAAAATCCCTAACGAGGCCTTTCAAGGATGATCGACCGCTATTCTACCCCGCAAAGTGACGATAGTCTTTGTTACAAAGTCCGTCCATGACTTCGTGGGGGCCCCAGGGAAGGTGAGACTTTGGTCTCCGACCAAAGATCCCTATAAAGGGTGGATTTTACAGTGGTATTACCGTATTAGCAAAGTAAACTACTCCATCATATGAGGACATATTTCCCTTTGTGCCTAGGCTTCCGAAGGAAAGCGCCCAATCTTCATATATAACTTCAGGGAGTTTTCAGCTTATTTTTAAGGTTTACTCAGGATTTTAGGTGGAGAACCGCGTATAATTAGCTTAGTTTCTTATTTAAAGAGATGGGATGGATTGGGTATGAAAGCATCCTCCAAATGGACAAAATGGCACATCGGACTCGTGAGCGCGATGATTGTGGTCTATTTATTTCAGGAAGTGAAAGAAAGTCCTGAATTCCTCAGGGCTGTTCGCGAAGCCTCAAATGCCAAGCTGAATTCGACAATCATAGCTACACAACCAAACCAACCACAGTTACAATCCAATAAGCCATCGCAAGGGCAAACCTCACTGCAGGGACAAACACCACTTCAAGGGCAAACCCCAACGCAAGGGCAAACACCATCACAAACAAAGCCGCACACCAGAAGTCACGCATCATAACAGCTTGCATGGACAGGAGGTGATGGCCGTATGCTTCAAGAGCTCACATTTCGGGCAATGAATTCGCACATGCAGGTGCTATTGGCTGAAGACACGCCGATAAGTCTTCTTGAAGTCCCCATCGTGGAAGGCTTTGAACTTGCTGAACAACGGTTTAGCCGATTTCGTTCCACTAGTGAATGCTCGTATCTGAATGCGCGAAGCGGGCAGACGAGTCTCGTTTCTGACAGCATGTTGGAGGTACTTGAGCTAGCTAGGCATTATAGGGAACAAACGGATGGCATTTTTGACATATGTGTTGGACAGGCGTTAGAGCAAGCAGGGTATGGACAATCATTTGAGAGATTAAAGGTAAAGGATAGGATCGTGGAGCTTGAGCAGCATTCTCCCCTTATTGGGACTGGTTTGGCGCTGCAAGTGGATCCTTGGATGAAATCCGTTCGTATCCCTGCAGCATGCCAGCTGGATTTCGGCGGGATTGTGAAAAGCTGGACAGCTCAACAAGTTGCACATAAATTGCTTTGGGATTGGCAAGTAGGCAGAGGGCTCATGAATGCGGGCGGCGATGTTGTAGTGTGGGGAGGAGCGTCGGAGAACGAGCCTTGGTGCATAGGCATTGCTAATCCGTTTGATCCCGATACGGCCAAAGAAGCTTCGCTTCAGCTTATAACGGGAGCTGTAGCAACCTCTAGTGTTTTGCGGAGGCGATGGCGAACGAGTGAAGGTGAGCGGCATCATCTGATTGATCCGCGTACGATGCGGCCAAGCACATCCGCTGTTGTGCAATGTACGGTCGTCGGCCCAGATCTGATTGCTTGCGAAGTTTGGGCAAAAACATTATGCATACTTGGGATCGAAGCAGGAGCTTCCCTTTTTCAGCGTAAAACACATGGTATGGAAGCTATTGTGTACACTGCCGCAGGTGATGTGTTTCATGTGCAGCCTCATCTTTGCAGCATGGAGCGTACTTGGACTGGTTTGGAAGGAGCAAGAAAACTATGATTCATTTTTTCGTTGAATTGCCGACCTGGATGCTCATCCGAACCTTTGGTTTGCTTTCGTACATCGTCTTGTTTATTGGGATGGCGCTCGGTATCCTATACAGCTATCCTCAGATTAAAGGGCCTACGAAGGGCCGATTGCTCCGCTGGCATACGTATGCCAATCTAACTGGAACCTGCTTCGCTCTCCTGCATACAGTTCTTCTTATTATAGATACTTTCATGCCTTTCGACTGGGCGGAGCTCCTCATCCCTTTTACAGCAAAGCATAATCCACTATTGAACGGGATTGGAACTCTCGCGATGTATGGGCTATTGCTAGTGATTTTGACCACAGATCTTAGAAATAAGTTGAAAAGAAAGCTCTGGCTAACCTTACATTTCTTATCGTATCCGATTTTTATATTATCCATGGTGCATGGACTATTGCTTGGCACAGATAGCAAATTGGGATGGGTTACGGCTATGTACATGGCGTCCGCGATTGTGATTGTTGGATTAACGATGATGAGGTTCCTGGTTTCTACTCGAAGACGGCAAGTTAGGGCAGGGCAGACAAAGCAAGGTTGAAGTCCCAATGCGGTGTTGGGGCTTTTTTCCATGTAAATGAATCTGTTGCGAATTATGTCGAAAATGTCTATAGTAAAAGGGTATTTATTATGAAATGAGGATCGTAACCGACATGGCAAAAGCAAAAATCACGGAGCTTGATATCGTCAGAGCCGTTTCCATTCTAGCTGTTTGTATGATTCATGTAACGGCAGACTGGACAGTGGATCCAGGGTTGAAAGGCAGCAGCACGCAGCTGTTTAGTTTATTTATGAACAAAATCAGTTATTTTGCTGTTCCTGTATTCATTTTTTTGAGCGGCATCGTCTTGTTCTATATTTATGCGGATAACTGGAGCGCTAAGCAGGCCGGTATCTTCTATTGGAAACGCGTGCGGCAAGTGCTTGTCCCTTATATCCTATGGTCCTTTTTCTACTATATATATAATCCATGGCTATGGACGCCTGGGCATCCCATAAAAGTAGATTTGAAAGTGTTTTTTGAACAGTTAAAATGGGCAGATTCGGGCTATCATTTGTATTTTATGATCATCATCGTGCAGTTCTACCTGTTGTTTCCGCTGCTAGTTTGGGCTGTAAGAAAAGCGGCATGGTTCCGCAAAACGCTGGCACTTTGGGGACTAGCCATTCAAGCTGGTGTCTACATCTACAGTCACTGGTTCGGTGTCATCCATCATAAGCCTGAACTATGTATTACGTATTTCGGCTATTTCCTTGTCGGCGGTGCCATCGGGATGAATTATGCGAACTTCCGAGCATGGCTGGATCGCAACAAAGGGTGGGTCATTCCATCCTCAATCGCGAGTGGTTTAGTGTACACAGGGCTTTATTTATTAGCATCTCGAGGCTATTCCTTTGAAAATACGTGGTATGAAATCGCTTGGCTGCTGTACAGTCTAGGCATCGGTGTAAGCATGATTTGGCTGGCGAAAGAGCTCTTGCTAAGATGGAAAAGAATTGGCAAATTCTTCGTGTCCCTTGGAATGATGTCCTTCGGCGTTTACTTAATGCACCCAGCTTTGCTGTCATTATGGAAGCTTAAGGTCCACATGCCGGGTACGATTCTATTATTTAACCTCTACAACGGTATCGTGTTTGTACTGATTGTGGCGATCCCTTGGATATTGACGTTGTTGTATCGTAAGGGTAGGAAAGTGTTGTTGAAGTAGGTTGGCGGGACCCGTGAGTCATAGATGCGAGAACTTATGAACTCACTTAAAACTAGATTGCACAAGCTAACCTAAAAACTAAATTACACCCAACTATCATGAAAACTGAAATCTACAGCTACCATGAAAACTGTAACATACCAGCTACCGAGAATTGAAATATACCCAACTAGCATAAATCACACTCAACTCCCCCAAAAATGCAAAAAGGCATCTTTTGGGGGAGTTTTTTTGTGGTGATAGGGAAGAAGTGCAAATAGGCACTTATTTTAGGATGTTTTTCAGAATAAGCGGGTTTTCATGGGAAAAGGTTGTATTATCGCACTAATTTGCTGGTTTTGAGGCTGAAATGTGGAAAAAAGATGCTCATTTGCATTTTTGATTTGATTTCTCGGCACTGGTACCATTCCCCACTGTGCATCCATTCCCGCCACCGTATCACTACCAGCCCTAGTTCCCGACGTACTCCATAATGACGTACATTTGAAAATCACCATACTTTCAGGGATACTGAAAGAAATTAGATAAAGGATGTGGATCTAGAGAATGAATGCCATCATTGATCTACTACAAAATCATCGCTCCATTCGCAAATTTACGAACGAGCCCGTAAGTATCGAGCAACGCGAGGCCATCCTAAAGTCTGCGCAAGCCGCCTCGACCTCGAGCAATATGCAAGCGTACAGCGTGATCCACGTGTCCGACGCTGACATGAAGACCCAGCTAGCCGAGCTAGCTGGCAACCAAGCCTACGTCAGCGAGTGTCCGCTGTTCCTCGTGTGGTGCGCAGACCTGCACCGCTACGCGGCGGCGGCCCACCAACATGTGGACACGCCAATCACCGGCAATGCTGAGAATCTCATCATTGCCACCGTCGAAGCTGCATTAGCTGCGCAAAATGCAGCCATCGCCGCCGAGTCACTCGGCTTCGGCGTCTGCTATATCGGCGGGCTGCGCAATAAGCCCGCTGAAGTATCCGAGCTGCTGGGCCTGCCCCAGCTCGTGTACCCGATCTTCGGCATGTGCATCGGCATGCCGGATCAAGAGCCGCTGCATCGCCCGCGGCTCCCCCTCACAGCCGTATACCACGAGAATCGGTATACGCATGACACACAAGCCGTCGAGTCGTACGACGAGACGATCCGCGACTACATGAACGTGCGGACCGGCGGCAAAGTCGACACGACCTGGTCCAAAGAAATGGCTGCGAAAGCGCAGCGTCCAAGAAAACATATGAAAGCCTTCCTGAACAGCCAAGGTTTTGAAGTGGAATAAGACGACTCACTAGCCCATACGTTCATATATCAAGTACTTGTCTCATACAATGGAAATAGGTAGAGATCGGTAGAGGTTATTTTGAGCGAAGGGTGTGTGGTTCGAGTGAAGGGCTTCAAAAATGTCGTGTACATGAGCTTAGCGGTCGGCATGTTATTTTATTCCATACCGCAATTAAATTTCCGTGAGGTAGGATCGTTGCCGATGGTGTTTAGCGTTATCTGGCTGGTGATGGCATTGCTCATCATTGCCGCGCATTTGCACCAAATCCTCGGTGTCGATGAAGAGAAACGCAAGCAACAGCTCCGCATCAATCGGATGAAAAAATGGCAAATGGAGCAGCTTGTCCAAGGCAGACGGAAGCTTTTGCAATTCCGCAAATAAGCCAACTATGGCAAAACTTTGACATCGAACATGTGTTTGGTATAATGATTATGGAGCATCCAATCCTATAGGGTTGGATGCTTTTGCTTCTCCCCAGCCTCATTGTTCTTAAACGCTAGAACGATTATACTAGTAGTACAGACTAATACAGGATCTAGTAAATGAGGTGTAACAGTTGGATACACATTCGGTCGATACTTTAACGAAGCATGAGCAGATTTTGCGGCACATTGAAGATTTGAAGCTGGGCAGTCGAATTTCCGTGCGCAAAATCGCCAAAAATATGGAAGTCAGCGAAGGCACAGCCTATCGCGCGATTAAAGAGGCGGAGAATCAGGGACTCGTTTCGACCAAAGAGAGGATCGGAACCGTTCGTGTGGAGAAGAAGCTGCGTCAGAATATTGATAAGCTGACCTTTGCCGAGGTTGTAAATATGGTGGATGGTCAGGTGCTGGGCGGGGCGAAGGGGCTTCATAAGACGCTGCACAAGTTCGTCATCGGCGCGATGGAGCAAGATGCGATGATGCGCTACATTGAAGCGGGCAGCCTACTTATTGTTGGTAACCGCAACAAAGCGCACTTGTGTGCCTTAGAGCAAGGCGCTGGCGTCTTAATTACCGGCGGATTTAACACGAGCCCCGAGGTCAAAGTGCTGGCGGATGAACTGGAGCTGCCGATTATTTCAAGCAGCTATGATACGTTTACCGTCGCATCCATGATTAACCGAGCGATTTACGATCGTTTGATCAAAAAGAAAATCATGCTCGTGGAAGATATACTCGCCTCTGGCGCAGCGCTCTTCGCACTGAAGGCGAACAGCACCTTGAAGGATTGGCAGCGGATGTCCGAAGATACGGGCTACAGCCGCTTTCCCGTCGTCGATGAATGGAATCGAATTATCGGTGTCGTGACGTCCAAAGATATGGTCGGCGCGAGCACACAGCAAACCGTAGATAAATTAATGACGAAGAATCCTTTAACTGTCTCACCCCAAACGTCAGTCGCTTCGGCGGCTCATATGATGGTGTGGGAAGGGATTGAGCTTTTGCCCGTCGTGGATACGAATCGAAAAATCGTCGGCGTGCTGAACCGCAGCGATATCCTGAAGGCGATGCAATCCATTCAGAAGCAGCCGCAGAACGGTGAAACGTTTGAGGACTTGATTTGGTCGGGGATGGAAGAAGCGAGAGATGAGAAGGGGAAGCTGCGCTTTCACGGTGTAATCACACCGCAGATGACGAATCATTTAGGTACTGTTTCCGAAGGGGTGCTTACGACGCTCATGACCCAAGCGGCTTACCGCATTGTGCAGGAGCATAAGAAGGGTGATCTCGTGATGGATAATATGTCGACCTATTTTCTAAAGCCGCTGCAAATTGATTCGAAAATAGAAATACGACCCACCATCATTGAGGTGAGCCGTAAATTTGGCAAAATCGATGTAGAGATATATCATGCGGGAGCCTTGGTTTCAAAGGCAATGCTAACCGCTCAAGTCATCTAGCGCAGCTGGCGATCGAAGTGCCCGTGATTGCGGATGCCGACGAAAACATTGAAAACACCAATCAACACAAGCACTGTGCCGAAGATGCGGCGGAAGCTGGATTCGCTGAAGAAGAAGATCTGCGTGACAGCAATAAGAACGAGCATCAATCCCATGAAAATATTCATGCGGGCCGTATACAAGCCTCGTTTAGCGGCATCTGGCTCGCGACGTGAGCGAATGCTGTAGAACAAGGTAAGCCCGAGCAGGAGGCAAATAAGAATAAATAACGTCAATTGTATGGCGTGCATAGCGACAATCCGTCCCTTACCGTTGAATTTACCCTTAACTTTAGCGATTTTGGGAAGGGATTGCAATATGAGCCGCCAATAGCGTTATGTTTTTTTCTCCTGCGCCGTAATCCAAATGGTTAATTCAGTTTGAATGAGCACGATGGATTTGACTTCGATGACATATTTTTTATCATGTAAAAAATATGTTCTTTGCGTAATCAGACGCTCGTAGAGAGGCTGGGAATCTCGCACAAAGGTTGCTTTTTGACCGATGACGAGGTTGAGTTCAGCTTTGACATCGCCTTCGATTTCCTTTTGAATATCCTCGCTGATCAGATCATCTTGATTCCTGGGAACCAGATGGACATTGATGACATTCACTAAGGTTTGATTGTTCTTCGTCTTCTGTAAGCTGGCGATATCGAGTTTAAGATCGTCTTTTTCCTGTAAAACTTTATGCAATTGCACATACAACTCATTATACGTATGTTGATGAATGCTCATATAGATGGCGCTCCCAATGATCGCTCCCGACAGCAATAATCCGAAGCTCGCAAGCAGTTGTTGATATCGGGCAAAAGGAGGGACTCTCAAGTCTGATGGCCCCCCTTGCAGATCATTTGAATAAGAGCCGTGCCGAATTGTGCTCCAGTGAAAGCAACGACAATATAAATAATTTGTTTGATTGCTGGATTGAGATGACCAATGGCCACATGGCTTTCAATATAACGGATTGGATCAATGGTACCGCCTACCGCTGCGACCATGGCCCAAATCTTAATGTTTTCAGAGATGGTCAGCATTTTCTCTGTGGGAGATTGCAACGTTAATACGGCTGCGATGCCGCTTAACATACTGCCTCCGAATACAACCCCAAATGCAATGCAGAAATACATGATAATACTTGCCCAAAAGCCAGCCATGTACCAATCGCTTCCTTTCTACTGAGTTGCGAGGACAAACTCTCTCTACTACTGTATGGGACTGGCTGGCTCCAATATGATAAAATGTAAGGAATAAATCACGAAAAGAAGGGGGGAACCCACGGATGAGTTCGTTTGTACATCTGCATGTGCATAGTGAATACAGTTTATTAGACGGTGCGGCACGGATGGAGGAGCTTGTTGCACAAGCGGCTAATCTGGGCATGACCTCTTTGGCTTTAACAGATCATGGTGTCATGTATGGGGCGATCGCTTTCTACAAAGCCTGCAAACAGCGAGGCATCAAACCGATTATCGGTTGTGAGGTCTACTTCACTGCGGGTTCCATTCGTGATAAAGGGACGCGCCAGGAGCAGCCAATTTATCATCTTATTTTGCTTGCCAAAAATTTCAAAGGCTATCAAAACCTAATGAAGCTCACGTCGATTGCACATCTACAGGGCTTTCACTATAAACCGCGTATTGATTTAGAACATTTGGCCCTGCACTCGGAGGGTCTGATTTGCTTGAGCTCATGCTTAGGCAGCGAGGTTTCCCAACATTTGCTTCATAATCGGTATGACGAGGCTCGTCAAGCGGCCGAGCGTTATCGCAGCATTTTCGGAGACGATTATTTCCTGGAAATTCAAGATCACGGCATGATCGAGCAGAAAAAAGTGATGGTTTCCATGATTGAATTGAGCAAAGAAACCGGTATCCCTTTGATCGCGACGAATGATGTGCATTATGTCACAGAGCCGGATCATGTGATGCAGGATATTCTTATTTGTATAGGTACTGGCAAAACGGTAGAGGACACGGATCGGCTCAAGATGGGTACGAGTCAGATGTATTTGAAAAGCGAAGAAGAAATGCGTCGCTTATTCGTCCATGTGCCAGAAGCGATGACGAATACGGCTGTAGTGGCTTCGCGTTGTGACCTCGAACTGACGTTCGGTAAGTCGATTTTGCCGAGCTTTAGGCCAATTCCTCCCCAATTAACCGCTGCTGCCTATTTGCAGGATCTGTGCAGGCAAGGATTGGAACAACGGTATGGCAATAAACCAGAGTGGCACGATCCAAGCCATCCCTTGAGGAAGCAGGCGGAAGATCGCCTCGCTTATGAACTCGGTGTCATTGAAAATATGGGCTTCTCCGACTATTTCTTGATCGTGTGGGATTTTATTCGTTTCGCGCATGAGAAATCGATCATGACTGGGCCTGGGCGGGGATCCTCTGCTGGAAGCTTAGTTGCTTATGTGCTGCGTATTACGAATGTCGATCCGCTGCAATATAAGCTGCTCTTCGAGCGGTTCTTGAACCCGGAACGGATCACCATGCCGGATATCGATATCGATTTTAGCGATGAGCGACGGGATGAAGTCATTGATTATGTCGTTGCCAAATATGGGCATGAACACGTTGCGCAAATTATTACATTCGGAACGATGGCGGCGAAGGCTGCGGTTCGGGATGTTGGTCGTGTTCTTAACGTACCTTATGGGGATGTGGATCGGGCAGCAAAAGCGATTCCCAATCAGCTGGGGATGACGTTGAAGGAAGCTCTTCAAGTTAGCTCGGATTTGAAAGGGATGGTAGCTAGACAGCCTAAGACCGCGGAACTATTGGAGATGGCGATGCGTGTTGAAGGGATGCCGCGACATGCTTCTACGCATGCTGCTGGTGTTGTCATTTCCCGCGAGCCTCTGACGCACTATGTACCTCTGCAGGAAGGCACGACGCAGACGGCGCTCACGCAGTATACCATGGAGCATTTAGAAGCGATTGGACTGCTTAAAATGGATTTCTTAGGCCTCAGGACCCTTTCCATTATTGAGCGTACGGTGGATTGGCTCAGTCAGCTGGAAGAGGTTCACATTAATTTCGACCTCCTCAATATGGATTCGGATGATGTCACCTACGAGATGCTCAGCAGAGGGGAAACAACAGGCGTATTCCAATTGGAGTCAACAGGCTGTCGCAAGGTGCTAAAGGACTTGAAACCGTCTGAATTTGAAGATATTATTTCCGTCTTAGCCTTGTACCGTCCAGGTCCGATGGAATTTATACCAAAATATATTGCCGGTAAGCATGGTCAGGTGGAGGTCGTTTATCCGCATCCTACGTTGGAACCGATTCTACGTGACACTTATGGGATTATCGTTTATCAAGAACAAATTATGCAGATTGCGTCCTCTATGGCTGGTTTTAGTTTGGGGGAAGCGGATTTATTGCGTAGAGCTGTTTCTAAAAAGAAGCGGGAAGTACTCGACGAAGAACGGACGCATTTCGTCGCGGGCAGCTTGCGACAAGGATTTGGGGCCGATGAGGCGAATCATGTGTACGATATGATCGTGCGTTTTGCCGATTACGGCTTCCCGCGCGCGCATGCGACGGCGTACGGGGTACTGGCATTCCAAACAGCGTACCTGAAGGCGCATTATCCGATCTATTTCATGGCTTCGATGTTAACCGCCGTTATGGGGAATCATCGCAAGGTGGCTGAGTACGTAGACGAGTGTCGACGTGTGAAGCTCGCTGTTCTGCCTCCCGATGTGAATGGCAGCGGAACGGTGTTTACGCCGGATTCGAGCGCCGGAGCGATCCGATTCGGCTTGGCCGCGATTAAGAATGTCGGCACACAAGCCATCGATGCCATTCTAAGCGAGAGAAAGAAAGCTCCTTTTGAGAGCCTGCTTGATTTTTGCCGCAGGGTCGATCTCCGCGTATGTAATAAACGCGTGGTGGAATCGCTCATCCAAGGAGGCGCGTTCGATTCGCTCGGCGGTCACCGCGCTCAACATCTCGCGATCCTCGATGAAACGATCGCTTCCGCTACGAAATGGCGCAAAGAAAGGGATGATCTGCAGCTGCACCTTTTCGGCTTCGTTGAAGAGCCGAATTGGGAAGTTGAGGTGCCGAACATCCCTCCGATGCCGCCATCCAAGCAGCTAGAGCTGGAGAAAGAGCTGCTCGGCATGTATATCTCCGGCCATCCGCTGGACGCTTACGCGGAGCAGCTCGCAGAGCTCGATGCCGTTATGCTGCATCAGCTAACTGAACTGCCAGACCATAGCGATGTCCTAGTAGCAGGGATGATCCTCTCGAACAAGACGATCGTAACCAAAAAAGGCGATCCCATGGCATTCATGGAGCTGGAGGATCGCATTGATAAGGTCGAGGTGGTCTTGTTCCCCGAGACCTGGAAGAAGTCGGCTCCGCTCGTGCAGAAGGGCAGGCTCGTCCTCATCCGCGCGAAGCTGCAGCTGCAGGACGAGGACCCGCCCAAGCTGCTCGCGGAGCAGCTGGCCGCGCTGGACGACCCGGAGGCCGTCCAGCGGCTTCGCAGGCAGCCTGCGGCACAGCGACGATCCCCTGACGACGTCAGGGATCGTGCGCCGCGCACGGCTGCCCCGCAGAGCGTCGCGCGCAGTGCCGCTCCTGCACCGCAGCCCGCTGCTGAGGCGAAGCCGCAGCGCGTGTTCGTCAAGATCACGGCTGACTGTGAGCAGCCGGATAAGCTCTTGCAGCTGAAGGCGCTGCTTAAGCTGCATAAGGGCCAGCTCGCAGTTGCGCTTTTCTATGAAAGCAGCAACAAACTGTTGGCCTTGAGCGACCAGTATCGGGTCGATCCATCCAAGGATTTGATGCGCATGATCGAAACGATCATGGGGAAAGATTCGGTCCGAGTGAAATAGAAAATCTCAATCGTTTGTTTCTCTTGTGGTAAACATAACTTCCTCCGCATATGAATAGGAACCCGGCTTTCTTTTCATATCAGCATCCCATTGCTAGGAGGAGGATTTATGACCGAACAACACATGATTCAGCTGCTCCAGAAACGCGGCGTGTCCGTGGATCAAGTCTCAGAAATTGTATACAAGCTGCAGAAGCCGTATAATGATCAACTCACGCTTGAAGAATGTGTCGATAGTGTGATGGCCGTGCTTTCAAAGCGCGAAGTGCAATATACCCTCTATACGGGGATCGCGCTGGATGAATTAGCGGAGAAGAAGCTGCTGCCAGAGCCGCTGCAATCTATTCTTGAGGTCGATGAACCGCTATACGGTGTAGACGAGACCCTGGCACTGGGCATTGTACATGTTTACGGCATGATTGGGTTAACCAGCTTTGGCTATTTAGATAAGGAAAAAATAGGAATTATTCGCGCGTTGAACGATGACCGCAGCGCTGTACATGTTTTTCTAGATGATTTAGTCTGTGGATTAGCCGCAGCAGCATCAGCCAGAATCGCTCACCAGAATGAGCATGCGCCTGATTATAGCTCTAAACAACGTCTGGACTAAGCCTTAATAGTTCAGGCTTTACTTTTTTCATAGATGTGCTCTGTTGCGGGCAAAAGTGGAATTATGCTATCATTATTGCATTGTGTGTTCCTATGCGTATAAAGGATGTTATTATCGTCATAGCTTAGTTGCCTTAGTGGTTGTAGTTGCACGTCATAGGAGGTTTATTCATGTGGACGGTGATCTATATAGCTCCTACTGCGAAAATTGCAGAGCGTATTAAACAGAGGCTGACGGAAGAAGGTTTTCTCGTACAAGTACGGGGCATCTCTTTATCCAAAAATCAATTTGAAATTGTTGTTCCCGAAGGGGAGTTGGAAGAAGTACAAGAAGTGCTCAATTCTATTTTACATAGATAGTAAAAGTAGAACTAAGAATCGTGGCTTGTCAAGGAATATAGGTCATAGCCAAGTAGAGGTGGAAATGTGCTAAAGGATTTATTTCAAAAGCGAAAATATGCAACGATTCCTTCCGAGAGAACGAAAAGAGAGATTCCTGAGGGTTTAATGAATAAATGTCCCAAGTGTGGCACGATTCAGACAAGCAAAGAGCTTGAGAAGAACCTGAAAGTGTGTACGGCTTGCGGCTATCATTATCGATTAAGCGCATCCGAACGGATCCAACTTACGCTCGATGAAGGTCAATTTGTTGAATTTGATACGGACATGATCTCAGAGGATCCCCTGCAGTTCCCTGATTACGTCGAGAAATTGGACAAAGCTAAGAACGCAACGAAGCTTCAGGATGCGATTCTTACGGGTCAAGGAACGATTGGCGGATATCCGGTTATCGTTGCTGCGATGAGCTTTGATTTTATGGGAGGCTCGCTAGGTTCCGTTGTCGGAGAGAAAATGACGAGAGCCGTCGAAATTGCGATTGAGAAAAAGCTTCCGATTCTCATTTACTCCACATCTGGTGGCGCACGTATGCAAGAAAGTATTCTCAGCCTTATGCAAATGGCCAAAACTAGCGCAGCATTGTCCAAGCTTAGCGAAGAAGGCGGATTATTCATATCGATTATTACGGATCCGACTTTTGGCGGAGTTTCGGCGAGCTTTGCGATGCTTGGCGATATTATTATTGCAGAACCGGCTGCTTCGTTTGGTTTTACGGGACGCCGTGTTATCGAGCAAACCATTAAGCAGAAGCTGCCTGATAATTTCCAAACATCTGAATTCAATCTCGAGCATGGTCAGCTCGACAAGGTCGTCTGCCGCAAGGATATGAGACCGACGTTAATTAAGCTGCTCGACATGCACGGAACGAAGGAGGAGCCGACTTATGGCGGGTGAAATGCCGTTTGAACAGCCACTGGCGGAACTAAAAAGTAAAATTGCCGAACTGCGTAAATTTGGGGCAGAGAAGCAAATCGACTTTTCAGAGGAAATTCGCCGACTAGAAGAAAGATATGCTCAGCTTGAAGATGAGCTCTATACGACGATGACGTCTGCGGAGAAAATGCAGTTGGCTCGCCATCCGCAAAGACCGACGACGATTGACTATATCAATACGATTTTCACGGATTTCATCGAATTCCATGGTGATCGCTTATATGGCGATGACCTTGCTATTGTTGGTGGATTAGCGAAGCTGAACGGGGTTCCCGTCACGGTTGTTGGTCATCAAAAAGGGAAAGACACGAAGGATAATATTGCTCGCAATTTCGGATGTCCGCATCCGGAAGGGTTTCGTAAAGCGCTGCGCTTGATGCGTCAAGCGAATAAGTTCAAACGTCCTATCGTAACCTTTATCGATACGAAGGGAGCATTCCCTGGGAATGCTGCGGAAGAGCGCGGTCAAGGAGAAGCGATTGCCAGAAATCTGCTGGAAATGGCCTCTTTTCGTGTGCCGATCATTTGTATCGTCATCGGAGAAGGCGGCAGTGGCGGTGCCTTGGCATTAGGTTTAGGCAATAAGGTGTTAATGTTGGAGAATGCGATCTATTCGGTTATTAGCCCGGAAGGCGCGGCTTCGATTCTTTATAAAGATGCTTCTAAAGCATTAGCCGCAGCAGAAGCAATGAAAATTACGGCCGATCATATCCTTGAACTTGGTGTCATTGATGGGATCATACCTGAGCCCAAGGGTGGCGCTCACCGGGATTTGGCCACACAAGCCGAACACATTAAATCAGCGATCTGGGAACAGCTTCAGCAACTGCTAAGTTTGAACGAACAGGAGCTGCTCGATGACCGTTATCGGAGATTCAGAGATATTGGTCGGTTCACATTCACTCAGGAGGGTAACAGTAACCATGCGTAAAACGAAAATTGTCTGTACCATAGGACCAGCAAGCGAATCACAAGAGAATTTGAAAAAACTTCTAGTAGCGGGCATGAACGTAGCTCGTCTTAACTTCTCCCACGGAGATTTTGAGGAGCACGGTGCACGTATCCGCAACCTTCGCGCTGCATCCGCTGAGACAGGCAAAGTAGCTGCTATTTTGCTAGACACCAAAGGTCCAGAAATCCGTACAGGTAAGCTAAAAGAAGAGCCAATTGAGCTTGTTCAGGACAAGCACATCATTTTGACGACAGAAGAAATTCTTGGGGATGCAGACCGCATCTCTGTGACATATTCGGATCTGCCGCGTGACGTTGAAGTTGGATCCACAATTCTAATCGATGACGGTTTGATCGGTCTTACGGTTGTTGATATTCGTGGAACAGAGATCGAATGCCGCATCGTAAACGGCGGAACGATCAAAAGTAAAAAAGGCGTTAACGTACCAGGTGTGAAAATCTCCTTGCCAGGTATCACAGAAAAAGATGCGAATGATATCGTGTTCGGTATCGAACAAGGTGTAGATTTCATCGCAGCTTCTTTCGTGCGTAAAGCTAGCGACGTCATGGAAATCCGTGAATTGTTGGAGCGCCACAATGCTTCGCACATTCAAATCATTAGTAAAATCGAAAACCAAGAAGGCGTTGACAACCTCGACGAAATTCTTGAAGTTTCCGACGGTCTGATGGTTGCTCGTGGAGATCTCGGTGTTGAGATTCCAGCTGAGGACGTTCCAGTTGTTCAAAAGCAAATGATCAAAAAATGTAACATCGTAGGTAAACCGGTTATTACCGCTACGATGATGTTGGATTCCATGCAGCGTAACCCGCGTCCTACACGTGCGGAAGCAAGTGACGTAGCGAATGCGGTATTCGACGGTACGGATGCTGTGATGTTGTCCGGCGAAACAGCAGCTGGAAAATACCCAGTTGAGTCCGTTGAAACGATGGCTCGTATTGCTGAGCGCGCAGAAGCGGCTTTGGAATATAAAGAAATTTTCCTTCGTCAAGCGCAAGCACAACAAGTTACGGTGACAGAAGCGATCTCCCAAGCGGTAGCAAACTCCGCATTGGAGCTAGGCGCGAAAGCGATCCTGACAGCAACAGAAAGTGGCTACACAGCGCGTATGGTTTCCAAATACCGTCCGAAGTCCCCGATCATTGCGGTTACACCGAGTGAGCAAGTGATTCGCCGTTTATCCCTTGTATGGGGTGTTATCCCTGTACTAGGAACACAAGCGAAAACAACAGATGAGCTATTCAACCTTGCGGTAGACAGCTCCATCAAAACAGGCATCGTTTCCCTGGGCGACATCGTTGTTATCACAGCAGGCGTGCCAGTTGGCCGCTCTGGAACAACGAACTTGATTAAAGTTCATCACGTTGGTGAAATGATTGCCAAAGGAACAGGCATCGGTATGCAAACAGCAACGGGTACTGTTGTAACAGCTCGTACACCAGAAGAAGCGAATGCGAAAATGGTTGACGGTGCAGTACTTGTTACAGTTTCAACGGACAAAGAGTACATGCCGGCTGTTCAAAGAGCTTCTGCTTTGATTACCGAAGTAGGCGGCATTACGTCTCACGCGGCAGTCGTTGCACTTAGCCTTGGAATTCCAGTTATCGTAGGCGTGGAAAACGCAGTTGAATTAATTAAAGACGGCACAGAAGTTTCGATTTACCCAGAAGTAGGCGTTATCTACTCAGGTCAAGCGAGCGTTCTGTAAGTGATATCAGAGAGTGGAGCGAGAGTAATCTTGCTTCACTCTTTTTTTGCGTCTTATAATAGAATTATTAAGACCTATCGGGAGGATGTATCATGAGTCAGGAACAGTGGCATCATCATCAGCTGCGTGTGCGGTATCAGGAAACGGATCAAATGGGGGTTGTGTACCATGCCAACTATTTAACTTGGTTTGAAATTGGCCGGACAGAGCTGATTCGCTCCCTAGGGTATCCTTATCGAAAAATCGAGGAAATGGGCCTGCTTTTGCCTGTGACGGAAGCCGATCTTAAATTTAAGAAGCCTGCGCGCTACGATGATGTCATCGGCATTTATACACAGGTATCACAAATGAGCGGCGTACGGCTGCAATTTACGTATGAAATTCGCAGAATTCATGATGATCTTACCGAAGAATTACTGGTGACGGGAACATCTGGACATGTTTGGGTGAATCCTTCTTGGCGGCCCGTACGTATAGAGAAGGAAGCGCCAGAATTATGGCAGCTCATTGCGAAGTATACCGAGGGAGGCTGAACTTATGTTTCGTTGGATTCTTGCTATTTTTATTCTTGTGCCAGCGATTGAAATTACGATGTTAATCATGCTTGGACATCTTGTGGGAGGCTGGATGACCTTCCTGTTAATCATAGCGAGCGGTTTCTTAGGAGCATACTTTGCTAAGCGTGAGGGACGCAAGGTGATGGAATATGCGAAGTTTGAGTGGTCGCAAGGTCAGCTGCCCGCACAGCAAATTTTGGATGGGATTTGTATTTTCCTTGGCGGGATTTTGCTGATTACACCGGGCTTCATCACGGATATCTTAGGTTTCTTGCTCGTGTTTCCGTATACAAGACCGATCTTTAAAGTATTGCTGCTGGCCATCATTCGCAAACAAATTGGAAAAGGTAACATGCACATCATTCGTCGCCGATAAGCTTTCATCAAACCAAAGGCTCGGTCATCCTCCTATTTCGGAGGTGCCGAGCCTTTATGTATGTATGCTGCGATATCGTGGAAGATATTCGCGCGGTAGAAGGCAGTGATGAGGATCAGCGATACAGGCCCGACGATGAGTCCTAACAGCCCGAAAAGCTTTAACCCTACAAACATGGCTATGAGTGTTGCCAGCGGGTCTAGGCCGACGGAGGAGGCTAATACCTTGGGCTCCATAATTTGCCGCGCGATTACAATTACTCCGTACAGAACACTAAGCCCGATGCCAAGCATGATATTTCCTTGTGCGAAGAAAACATACAGAATCCACGGCACCATGACGGCGCCTGTACCCAGATACGGCATCAGGTCAGCTAATCCCGTTAACAAACCAATGGTGATCGCATAATCAACACGGAGTATAAGCAAGCCGATGATCACAACTAACGCAGTAAGTGAAACAAGGATCAGTTGAGCTCTCATATAACCGAACAACGCTTTTTGCAAATCAGTGCGGATGAGCTTTGTTGTTTTAACAATCACGTCTGAGAAGATGCCCTTATAACGCTTGATCAACCCATACCAATCCTTACTGATGAAAAAGGTGGCCAGCATCACAATGATGGTGATCGTTGCGATATTAGGAAGTGAGGTCAAGAAGGCTTTGAGTGCCGCAAACGTATAAGTAATAACCAATTTGCTAATGTCAGCAATTGAACCTGCTGTAGACGAGAGATTGGTGTTAACCGTCTCCTGATATTTCGGATTATTTTCAAAAAACTCATTCACGCGCTCAATCCATTGTTGGAAGGTGATCGAATTAATGAAAACATTAAATTCCTCTACCCAGCGGTTAATTTGCAGTTGGATCGTATCCGCAAGGGAGCCTAGCTCTACGACGATGTTGGCCACCAGTAACGTGATGATGGTGACCATCGCAGCGAGGAAGATGAGCATAGATAACGTGACAGACAGCCATCTGGGCAGCTTTAATTTGAACTGAAAGAAATTCACAAGCGGATTGAGCATAAGTGCAATAATCCAACCAAAAATAAAGGGGTAAATCAGTGGGATGATATAGTAAAAGGCTAGGGCCAGCAAAAAGACAATAATTGCCACCCATATGCCCCTGAATATTTGGTGAACTAAGCGCGGATTTAGGATACCCATGGTAGGAATCACTCCTTGTTATAAGTCAATATTATTGTAACATGAACATGGATAAATACGGAAATAGTATGATATTTACAAAATCTTAATATATTGAAATACAGGGAATTGGATTGTCGCTCCCTAAGACCCATAGTACAATAAAGATACTAGATCACTAAAAAAAGGAAAATTACTGGAGGATTTATGAGTATTGCGCGCGAACCAGACCTGAAGGAAGTAAAAGAACACAAAGAAGTCAAAGAAATTTCAACCAAGTACATTAATCGTGATTTGAGCTGGATTGAGTTCAATTGGCGTGTGCTTGAAGAGGCGCAAGATGCGAGCACACCACTGCTGGAGCGTGTGAAATTTCTGTCGATCGTGTCGAGCAATCTCGATGAATTCATGAGTGTTCGTGTCGCAGGACTCAAGGATCAGATTAAGGCTGGTTATACGAAAAAAGATTTTACCGGCTACACACCGGCTGGACTCATTAAAAGAATTATGAAGCGCACAGCGAAAATGGTAACAGAGCAGTACAAAACGTATCGTGAAGTAACGCGGCTTTTAACCAAAGAGGGCATTCTATTCACTGAATACGAAGATCTGAATACGTCACAGAAGAAAGCCATGGATGCTTATTATCATGATATTATTTTTCCAGTGCTTACTCCGATGGCAGTCGATCAAAGTCGTCCATTTCCACTAGTACATAATCAATCGTTATATTTGGCCGTGTTGCTTGTGCGTGAGGGAGAGGATCTGGATGAGGAGCCTTTCTTCGCAATCGTTCAAATTCCTAGCAATTTATCGCGGTGCATACCTGTTCCAACCCGTTCAAATAGTAAAAAGACCGAGTTTATCCTCCTAGAGGAGCTGATCGAGCACCATATTCAGTCTTTATTCAGCGGGTACATCCCGATTTCCGTGCATGGCTTCCGAGTGACGCGTAATGCGGATTTAACGCTCAACGAAGAGGGCGCAGAGGATTTGCTGGAAGAGATCGAAAAGGAGCTTAGGCGCAGACGCTGGGGCTCTCCTGTGAGACTGGAGGTCCAAGAGGGGATACATCCGTATGCTTTGGCTCAATTGCAAGATGAGTTCGAGATTGAGGAACAAATCTTTGAGATTGATGGCCCTCTGGACATCACGTACTTTATGAAGCTTGCGAACACGTTGAATGGCTTTGATAACCTTCGCTATCCGCGTATTGCTGCCAAATATCCAATCGAGTTCGAAGATACGGCTGACGCATCTGACTTTTTCAATATTCTTAAAACGAAAGATGTCCTTGTGCATCACCCGTACGAGACGTTTGATGCAGTTACGGACTTTATCGTCCATGCCGCTTATGATCCACACGTATTGGCAATTAAAATGACGCTGTACCGGGCAAGCGGTAAATCACCCATTATTCAGGCTTTGGCGAGAGCGGCAGAATCCGGGAAGCAAGTGACGGTGGTTGTCGAGCTGAAGGCCAGGTTCGATGAAGAGCGAAATATTGCGTGGGCTAGGATGCTTGAGAAATCGGGCTGCCACGTGGTTTACGGACTAGTCGGACTCAAAACACATGCGAAAATCACACTTGTCGTACGGCAGGAGGAGAATACGCTTCGTCGTTATGTCCATGTCGGTACAGGTAACTACAATGACAGTACGGCTAAGTTATATACCGACGTTGGATTGTTCACTTCGAACAGTGTCATTGGAGAAGACGCTTCTGCACTTTTCAATGAGATAACGGGATACTCAGCACCCCATGATTGGCAATCGTTCGCGGTTGCTCCAACGGATTTGAAAGATAAGCTGTTCGAACTCATCGCACGTGAATCTGCGCATGCTAAAGCAGGTCGTCCTGCTCGGATTATTGCCAAAATGAACTCCCTATCCAATCAAGAGATGGTTGATGCGCTATACGCGGCGTCACAGGCTGGCGTGAAGATTGAGCTTATAATACGAGGCGTTTGCTGCTTGCGGCCAGGCGTACCCGGTCTTAGTGAGAATATTACCGTTCGGAGCATTGTAGACCGATTTTTGGAGCATTCAAGGATCTACTATTTCGAAAATGGGGGACACGTCGACGTCTACTTATCTTCGGCTGACTGGATGACGCGTAATTTAACGCGGAGAATTGAATTGATGTGTCCTGTTTTGGATCGAGAAATGAAGAAAATGATGATTCAAATTCTTAACGTGTCTCTCCATGATAACGTCAAAGCGAGAGAACTCATGTCTAATGGGATGTACACACGCATAAAAAATGAACTGACCCCTTATCGGAGCCAGTTCGAGGCGATGCGGATTACATCATGGAAGAAACTCCGGCGTGAGTCGTAAGCTTGAGTCCCCAAATTTTTTCGAAATCTTTGGTAAAGGCGTTGAGCTCCTTAAGCTCCAAATGCGGGCTATGGACACAGAGCATCTTGAGGTTCATCGATTTTTCATGGCGCTGGATACTGAGCTCTCGAATGGGCTGTATTTGACTAGTATCCAAGGCAATGGCAAGTTTTAAAATAGCACCTAACTTTACGATTAAGTCTACATCGGATTCCAGCAGTAGGTCCTTGTACACAAGAGCCTGCTGCAAAGTCCGATTTTTTGTTTTGAAGGTTGCGATAAGCGAAGCGATGACAATTTCCCGATGGCTTAAGCCGTCAATATGAGCTTCTTGGATCATATACTCGGAGTGCTTGAGGAATTGGTAGTAATGAACGCTCACGCCAATCCGGTACAAAAGCGCAGCGGTATGCAGCATTAGCTTGCCGCGTGCTTCAAGTGCTATTGATGGACCTAGCGCATCATATAGCTGCATGGCAAAAGCATCGATATGGCGAACATGCTTGACGGCGGCATTAGGGTGGAGTGCTAGTACATTCTTGATGCTCGCTTCCAACACATTGGCTTTAATTGGCTGCTTCGAGTTCAAGGTTTCAAAGAAAAGTCCGTCGCGCAAGCCGGACCCGCTTATGACGCAAGCAGAGGACTTAGCTGCTTCGAAGATCGTCTCCAGAATGAGTAAACCTGGCACCATAATATCGGCCCGTTCTTTGGCGAGGCCATCGACTTTCTTTCTTTTTTCAATAGGCATCGAGGATAAAAGGGTTGAAAATACTTGAAGCTCCCCTGGCTTCATCACGTAATTATGAGCAAGCTGGAGCGGATATTTGTTGCGCTTGCGGCTCATTTTGCCCAGTGTCCGAATCGTCCCTCCCAGTCCTACCAAAGGAAGCTCAGGGGAATTTGAAATCCAAGGCTGAGCGGCTAGCGCTTCTTGTACCATTTTTCGAATATTGCTCATTTCTTGCTCGGTTAAGTTAGCGCCCTTCATATATTGGCGAGTCGTATTCACTGCACCGAAAGGAAAAGAGACCGTATGTACCAATTCTCGGTCCTTGACTAAGGAGACCTCGGTACTCCCACCACCGATATCGATGATCATACCATCGCGTATATCCATGGAGTTGATAACGCCGAGATATCCGAATCGAGCTTCCTCATATCCGCTCAAAACCTCAATGCAAAGCCCGGTTTTCTCCTCGAGGACGCGTACGATTTCCAAGGTGTTGGCCGCATTCCTAACAGCTGCTGTGGCAACAGCTCGGACGGTTGTGACAAATTGCGACTGGCATAATAATGCATAGTGGGTTAAGATGGGAACGATGGAATGAATATCGGTGCTATGTAAAATGTTATCGGGCCCCATGCGCTCACTAAGTCTTGCGGAATCTTTATGCTCGCTGACCACGCGATAAGCTCCTTGGGCATTTATCTCATAAATGACAAGTCGAATCGAGTTGGATCCGATATCAATGATGCCGATCCTCGTTGTATGGTTGCTCATAATGTCGCTCCTCTTTAACTCATTTCACGGATTCATTGGTTTCATTGTAACAATCTCCAACTATGTCTACAAATTTTTCCTCACATGCTGAATAATTCGAGGAATTTAACAAAAACTTGTATCGTATGTTTGGAAGCATCGAAAGAAAACAATGGTGTAAAATGGCTGCCAAAAAGAATTTCTATGGTAGTGATAATGAACTTCTATGACCCCGTTTGTTCACTTACCGAGTAAAATACTTTATTATTAAGAGTAGAAACAGCAATAATTTGCTAATAGAGTAGCTAAGGAGAGATTCCCATGTCTGCAACCAAAGGTTTAGAAGGAATTGTAGCCACAACCTCGTCGATCAGCTCCATTGTAGATGGTGTGCTTACGTATCGCGGGATTGATATTGATGACCTCGCAGAAAATGCGACATTTGAAGAAGTTATTTATTTACTTTGGTTCGGAAAATTGCCTACACAAGCTGAGCTTGAGAAATTGCAAAGCGACCTGAACGCATATAGCAAAGTACCTGATGCGGTAATTGACCTTATTCGTGCATTCCCGAAAGATGTTAACTCCATGGCCGCGCTTCGTACAGCGGTTTCCGCACTTGCCCTGTATGATGAAGAGGCGAATGATGCTAGCATGGAATCCAATGTGCGTAAAGCGATCAAGCTGCAAGCACAAATTCCTGGTATTATCGCAGCTTTCGCACGTATTCGTGAAGGCAAAGAGCCAGTTGCTTCCCCTGGATATTCATCCGTAGCTGCTAACTTCTTGTTCCAGCTTACAGGCAAAGAGCCAGACAAAGTAGCTATCGAGGCTTTGGATAAAGCGTTAGTTCTACATGCTGACCACGAGTTGAATGCATCGACATTTGCAGCGCGTGTAACAGTAGCAACATTGACAGATATCTACTCCGGTATCACTTCTGCGATCGGTACGCTTAAAGGACCTCTTCACGGTGGTGCGAACGAAGCGGTTATGGTAATGCTAGAGGAGATCGGTACTGTTGAAAATGTTGTGCCTTACATCAACGGTAAATTAGAGCGCAAAGACAAAATCATGGGCTTTGGTCACCGCGTATACAAAAACGGCGATCCTCGCGCGAAGCACTTGCAAAAAATGTCTTATGAGCTTGGCAAATTGACGGGCAACTTGAAATGGTACGAAATGTCCATTAAAGCAGACGAGTTGGTAACAGGTCTTAAAGGCTTGAAACCAAACGTAGACTTCTACTCGGCATCCGTATACACAACGTTGGAAATTCCTCGCGACTTGTTCACGCCGATCTTCGCGATCAGCCGTACATCCGGTTGGGCCGCTCATATTCTTGAGCAGTACGAGAACAACCGCTTGATCCGTCCTCGCGCAGAGTATACAGGTCCAGTAAACCAAAAATATGTTCCAATTAGCCAACGCTAATTGTTATAGATGTGAACTCAAGGTGCGGGCAGTTGGGTACTGAGCTCCAGAACATCTGGAGGAGTACTGCTACTCCCGTCACTTTTTGTGTGCCTAGCTTTGCACAGCATATAGAAGAAACCATTTTAGACAAATTTGAGGAGGAGCAATTATCATGCCACAATTCGAAGCTTACGAACTTCCAACAGAAGGTCAAAAAATCACGATCGAGAACGGTGTTCTGCAAGTCCCTAACAACCCAATTATCCCTTTCATCGAGGGTGACGGTACAGGTCCTGACATCTGGGCAGCATCCGTACGCGTGCTAGATGCAGCAGTTGAGAAAGCATACAAAGGCGAGAAAAAAATCGCTTGGTACGAAGTATTTGCTGGTGAGAAAGCATTTAACAAATTCAACAACTGGTTGCCAAACGATACGTTAACAGCTATGCGCGAATACATCGTGTCCATCAAAGGACCTCTTACTACACCTATCGGTGGCGGTATCCGTTCCCTAAACGTGGCACTTCGTCAAGAGCTTGATCTTTACGTATGTTCCCGTCCAGTTCGTTACTTCAATGGCGTTCCATCCCCAGTTAAACGTCCTGAGTTGGTTGACATGGTTATTTTCCGTGAAAATACAGAAGATATCTACGCAGGTATCGAGTGGGAAGCTGGTTCCGAAGCTGTTAAGAAAGTAATCTCTTTCTTGCAAAATGAAATGGGCGTTAATAAAATCCGTTTCCCAGAAACTTCAGGTATCGGTGTTAAGCCAGTATCTTCCGAAGGTACAGAGCGTTTGGTTCGCGCTGCGATCGAGTACGCAATCAAACACGGCCGCAAAACGTTGACGTTGGTACACAAAGGTAACATCATGAAGTTCACAGAAGGCGCGTTCAAAAACTGGGGTTATGAGTTGGCTGAGCGTGAATATGCTGATAAAACATTCACATGGGCACAATACGACCGTATCAAAGAAGCAGAAGGCGCTGAAGCAGCGAACAAAGCTCAAAAAGACGCTGAAGCTGCTGGCAAAATCATCGTAAAAGATGCGATTGCTGACATCGCTCTTCAACAAGTATTGACACGTCCAACTGATTTTGACGTAATCGCTACATTGAACCTGAACGGTGACTACCTGTCTGATGCACTAGCTGCACAAGTTGGCGGTATCGGTATCGCTCCAGGAGCTAACATCAACTACTTGACTGGTCACGCGATCTTCGAAGCAACTCACGGTACAGCTCCTAAATATGCTGGTCTTGATGTTGTTAACCCAGGTTCCGTTATCCTTTCCGGCGTAATGTTGCTTGAGCACCTTGGCTGGTTGGAAGCTGCTCAATTGATCTACAAAGGCTTGGAAACATCCATCAACAACAAAACCGTTACTTATGACTTCGCACGTTTGATGGAAGGCGCTACTGAAATCAAGTGCTCCGAGTTCGCAAACGAAATCATCAAAAACATGGCTTAATTTGCTTAAAAGGATTTGTTTGACTACAAAAAAGTAGGAGGTAAATCTCAAATGGCAATTCGTCGTAATAAGATTACCGTTGTTGGCGCGGGTTTCACTGGTGCTACAACTGCTCTGATGTTAGCTCAAAAAGAACTTGGTGACGTCGTTCTTCTCGACATTCCGCAATTGGAGAACCCTACAAAGGGTAAGGCGCTTGACATGCTTGAAGCAGGTCCTGTTCAAGGCTTTGATGCACAAATCACAGGTACATCCAACTACGCTGATGCAGTTGGCTCCGACATCGTAATTATCACTGCTGGTATCGCTCGTAAGCCGGGTATGAGCCGCGATGATCTCGTGAATACGAATGCAGGTATCGTGAAATCCGTTTGTGAGAATGTGAAGGAAGTTGCACCTGATTCCATTGTTATCATCTTAAGTAATCCCGTCGATGCCATGACGTACGTCGCTTATCAAGCGCTCGGTTTTCCCAAAAACCGCGTAATCGGTCAATCCGGTGTCCTTGATACAGCGCGTTACCTGACATTTATCTCCCAAGAGTTGAACGTATCCGTTGAGGATGTAAAAGGTGTTGTGATCGGCGGACACGGCGATGACATGGTTCCACTCGTACGCTACACCTACGCTGGCGGAGTGCCAATCGAGAAGCTGATTTCAGCTGATCGCATTGAAGCTATCGTACAACGTACGCGTACTGGCGGCGGTGAAATCGTCAACTTGCTTGGTAACGGTAGTGCATACTACGCACCCGCAGCTTCTCTTGTGCAAATGACGGAAGCCATCCTTAAAGATAAAAAACGAATCATCCCAACCATCGCACTTCTTGAAGGCGAGTATGGCTACGATAATTTGTTCATGGGTGTACTTACAGTACTCGGCGCTAACGGTATCGAGAAAATCATGGATATCGAACTGACCGATGCTGAAAAAGCAGCTTTGGACAAAACAGCGGAGTCCGTACGCAATGTCATTAAAGTTGTAGCTGGTTAAGAGATATGAAAAGAAGGACCAATCTCCTAGTTTTAGGGGGTTGTTTTTTTTTGTATGGATGCACAAAAAGTTGTTGATTTTGTAAATTAATTTCCAAACGCTATCCCATGAACATGGCCTATGATACGATATGTATAGCCACAAATTGGCTAAATATTCCATGGGATGGTGGGAGAATTGATATTGAAAAGAAGTTGGTTTGGCAAGAAAAGCTTGCGAAGATTATGTGTGACCGCGGCGATATCCAGCACTTTGTTAAGCGTCGTACCGCAAGCATGGGCGGAAGGTCCGAGTGACCCAGCACCATCGCTTACTCCTGCATCCCCGAATGGAAAAAAGGTGTTGTTTGATAATACCCATGGTCAAACGGCAGGAGCCGCTGACTGGGTAATTGATGGGGCTTTCTCTGATTTTGCGAACGCGCTTAAGAATACCGGTTATTATGTGAAAGAGTTACGCAAAAGTACAGCAATTACGTTGTCGGACTTATCTGCTTATGATGTATTCGTTATTGGGGAAGCGAATATCCCTTATAAAACGTCAGAACAAAGCGCTATGCTGCAATATGTGCAAGCTGGCGGGAGTATTTTTTTCATTGGAGATCATTACAATGCCGATCGGAATAAGAACCGTTGGGATTCATCTGAGGTATTCAATGGGTATCGTCGAGGGGCGTGGACAAATCCGGCATTGGGGATGAGCACGGCAGAAGCATCATCGGCGGCGATGTCAGGCGTAGCGAGCTCAGATTGGCTTTCCACAAACTTTGGCGTACGTTTCAGATACAATGCGCTGGGTGATATTACAGCTAACAACATTGTGACGGGAGCGCAAGGCTTTGGGATTACGAGCGGCGTATCCACGGTGGCCATGCATGCGGGTTCGACATTAGCAATTACAAATCCGAATAAAGCGAAAGGTATTGTGTATTTGCCAGCGACAACGACGAAATGGTCGAGTGCGGTGGATCAAGGGGTATACAATGGAGGCGGCGTTGCGGAAGGACCGTACGTGGCTGTGGCGAAAGTAAGCGCAGGTAAAGCGGGCTTCATTGGCGATTCCTCGCCAGTGGAGGATGCGACACCGAAATATTTAAAGGAAGAGACCGGTGGTGCGAAAACTACATATGCTGGTTTCCAAGAGCAGAATGACGCAACGTTACTAGTCAATATGGTCAATTGGCTAGCTACGAAAGAGAGCTATACAAGCTTGACGCAGGTGTCAGGTTTAACCCTAGACACAGCGACCACTCTCTACACGTGGGAACAGCCAGCGAATACGACAGAGCCGCAAACGGAGCCATGGGCGGTACCAGCGACTGGTTACAAGTGGTATGACCCGACTACATTTAAACCAGGATCGTATGGGGCTCCGTCTTCTACCAACACGACAGATCCTTTTGCCTTCGTTCATCAAGCTCAGTTGCCAAATCAATATGTGTTCCAAGTCAAAGTGATTATGAATGGGTTAGCTGCAAATTCGACAACGACTGGCTATAATTTGGGCATCTATAATAGTTCGGGTACGCAAGTCGCCAAGGTACAGAACAGTGATAGCACATGGCCTTCTGCGTACGGGTACAGTGCGAACTTCTCAATGACGGCTAATGCGAGTGGTCATGCGGAAAAAATAGTGAATGTACAAATCAATCCAACAGCATCAGGCGCTGCCAGCATGCGGATTAGGCAAAATACAACAAACAAGTTCACGGAAGCTGTGACGATTGCAAATGTTGCTGTAGTGCCTCTGCCATAGGATATTAAATGCAACCCCAGCCCAAGCTTGGTTTCAAAAACTTGGGGGACTGGGGTTGTTTTCTGCTTATTTGGTCACATTTTTATGGAGATATGGTGAAATTGATACTAAGTTGGCATCGCTTTCTTGTTACGTTCCATCTGAATCTGTATACTAAAAGAGAACGATTCTAAATAAAATTGCGGAGGTCGACTCAATGTATCAAGTTATGATTTTTTTACATGTCATTAGCGCGTTAATGCTTGGCTCTTATGTTGTTTTCCCTTTCATTGTGGGACGAGCTGCAAGCCTATCCGGCGCAGGACAAGAAAGCTTCATGGGATTGTTATCGACGATTAATCGTGTTGGTCAATTTTCTTTGATTGTAACGTTCCTTTCTGGTGGAGCTATGGTAAGCCAAATTGACCCTATGCCTTCTGCTTTGTGGATGGCGCTGGCTGTAATCTTGCTAGTCATTGTTGGAGCAGTTACAGGCATGATCGGTGGTCGCATCAAAAAATTAAAAGCGAACAGCGCTGCAGGAAAAAGTACGGCTGCTGATGCTGCGAAAATTAAAACTTTTAGCTGGATCGCTTCCATTGCGGTTATCCTTGCTATTTTGATTATGACAAATCCTCAAATCTTGGCTTAATAGATAGTAAGTAAAAAGAACCTCTTATCTCGCATGAATCATGCGGTGTAAGGGGTTCTTTTGTTGGAGCTAGCTCGGGTCGGCGATGTCCAAGGTGATCTCATCTAACGTTTTCTCGAAGGAAGCACTCATATGCTCAAGGAAATAATCAACTTCCGGCATGTTCATCTTCTTCAAGCTATCTAGGACTTGCTGTTTGGCGACGACGAACTCGCGATTGCCCGTAGAGAGCTCAGTTAGACATTTGATATAAGCTTCGATCAGATCAGCTGCCTTGACCCAGCGATAAAGCTCAGGGTCAGGATCTTGGATGAGACCACGGTAGATGCTGCTAAGTGCTGGTGGAATTGTGCCAATCAGCCGTTCAACCGCAACATCCTCAATTTCACGGAAATTGCGCAGAATTTGCTCATTATTGTGTTTAACTGGCTGAGGAATGTCACCTGTCAGCACCTCGGAAGCATCGTGAAACAAAGCGATGGATACGACCCGGTCGGTGGGCACATTCCCGCCGTAGACCTCATTGGAGATGGTGCAGAGCATATGCGCAATCGAAGCTACGTAGAAGGAGTGCTCGGCTACGTTTTCGCGGCGCATGTTCCACATCAGGCTCCAGCGGTCGATATATTTGAGACGATATAAGTAGGCAAAAAAGTGATGATTCATTATATGTTCCTCCTGAAAACGGAGCGCATGCATTCCGTAATTTATTGTCCCCTAACAGGTATATCACTTCGGTTATTTGAAGTCAATAAACATGAGGGAAGATATAGACAAGCTTGTTGGAATCTGTTTTAGTTCGGTATTGCCGAACTAAATCGAGGATATCAGTTGGAAAAGAGCGATTAGTTCGATTCTGCCGAATTATTTGCTCACTTTTCGAAGGTGGAGGTTGTTAAGGCCGATTTAGTTCGGCAAATTAGGACTATTGATGAAAAGATGGCACGGGCAGTGGGATTAGTTTGGTAAATTCCAACTAATGGCGGAGTAAGAGTGGTGTAGGTAGCAAAAAAAGGCAACACGAATGACCGTGTTGCCTTTTTTTATTTCACGCTCGGCGCCACCCGCACCGCCACCTTACCGGTGGCTGGGGTGTAGACGAGCGGCTGCCCGATCAGCGCTTGCAGATCATCAAGCGCGATCGTGACCTGCCCGTGCTCTCGCAGCACGGGCTGCCGCAGCCGGACGCGCGCGTCGCCGCGCGTCGCGGTCTTGGCATTCACCTGCAGGGTGAATGCCGCTTGCCCGAGGCGGAGGCGAAGCTCTCCGCCTTCCACTACAGCGCTGCCGCCGAGCTGCGCGGTGGCAGCGGCCGCGTCCACGCGCAGCGGTGCGCTGCCCGGCTGCGCCACAACCCGGCGCTGGATCGAGCGCTGCAGCAGCTCCGGCGTGATGCCGGGGCTGCCCGCGTTGATCCGCGGGATTAACATGTGATCGGCGCTGCGCGTCGCCATCTCGGGTGAGATCGTGAATGCGTAGCGGATGCCCGCCTTCTTCACCTGCTCCGTCGCCACTGGCGACGTGATGCCGAACGGGTACGCCATCGCGTCTAGCGGCTTGTCCGTTAGCGGAGCAAGCTTGCCGACGCAGGCTTGCGTGTCCTGGAACACACGCTGCTGATAAGCAGCGTCGGTGTCGCCTTCGACCTTGCCCACAAGCGCTGCTTCCCCGCTTGGCAGCTTGTGGTGAAGGTCGTCTGTGTGGCAGCCAATATCGATGAAATTCGTCGCATGCGTCATTTCACTGACCTGTTCATTAGACATCGACGGAATGTAAGAAGCCAAGGGGGTCGTTAAGTCCTTCGTGATGACGAAGTTGACAGCGGGTATGCGTAAGCTTTTAAGGATTGGATAAGCACCAGTAAAAAAGCTTTGATACCCATCATCAAAGGTAACCAGCACCGCGTTCGTGGGAACCGTTGCGCCTGCCATGAACATTTTAAACTCATCTAATGATATAAAATGATAGCCTTTGCTGAGCAGCGTTGTAAGCTGATTTTGAAATAATGTACTTGTAATCGTGCTAGAGCTCGTATCCGTATCGTGAATGTGATGATACATTAGGACGGCAACTTGATCTTGATAATAAATGGTCTCGGAAGGTTTTGCCTGCAGAGGTGTCAGTAAAAGCGTAAGCCCTAGTAGACTAACGAGAACCGAGATTGCGATTCTTTTGTACATGTCAGCGAATCTCCTTGTTTTGCTCACAAGAACCGTCGAACTGTTCCTATGAGGTATGGTATAATGGTTTATATTCTTTAAGATTATGCGGGTAATTGAGAGGAGATAGACAGCGTTATGCAACATTTTTATCAAAGCGTATATGATTTAATCGTTGAAACATCCACGAATCTTCCTGGTGATGTTCGCCGAGCGGTTCAAGCCGCCCAAGTTAGAGAGGACAATGGCACGCGTTCCGCGTTGTCGCTATCCCGAATTGCCGATAACATTCACATGGCAGAAACGAACGTATCCCCGATTTGTCAGGATACAGGAATGCCAACGTTTATTATACACTGTCCTGTTGGGGCAAACCAAATCATAATGAAGAAACATATCCTAGAAGCGGTTGCGAACGCGACTAAGGCTAGCAAGCTTCGTACGAATTCTGTTGATTCCCTAACAGGTGCGAATAGCGGGGATAACCTCGGACCAGGAACACCTGTGATTCATTTCGAGCAATGGGAACGTGAAGATGTTGAAGTGAAGCTCATTCTTAAAGGCGGCGGCTGCGAGAACAAAAACATTCAATACAGCTTGCCAGCAGAGCTTGAAGGTGTAGGCAAGGCAGGTCGTGACCTCGACGGTATTCGCAAATGCGTGATGCATGCGGTGTATCAAGCGCAAGGTCAAGGCTGTAGCGCAGGCTTTATCGGGGTTGGAATCGGTGGAGATCGGACAAGCGGTTATGAGCTTGCTAAGCATCAATTGTTCCGCCATGTCGACGATGTGAATCCGCATCCCGATCTTCGCAAAGTCGAAGAGTACGTGATGGAGCACGCGAATACACTGGGAATTGGTACAATGGGCTTTGGCGGTCAAGTGACATTGCTTGGTTGTAAAGTTGGCGTTATGAACCGTTTGCCAGCTAGTTTCTTCGTTTCTGTAGCGTACAACTGTTGGGCGTTTCGCCGTCAAGGCGTGATTCTCAATGCGGAGACAGGCGAAATCAACGGCTGGTCTTACCCAAGAGGTGGAGAGGTTTCCTTCCAAGAGGCTTTTGAAGCAAGTGCGGAAGAAGCTAAAAACACACCGCAAGAAGAACGTCGCGAGATCGTACTAACGACTCCGATTTCGGAAGAGCAAATTCGCAGCTTGAAGGTCGGTGACGTAGTCGTTATTAATGGAACGATGCACACGGGACGCGATGCGCTGCACAAATATTTGATGGATCATGATGCGCCAATCGATCTGAACGGAGCTGCAATTTATCACTGTGGGCCGGTTATGGCCAAAGATGATGCTGGCGAGTGGCATGTGAAGGCGGCTGGACCGACAACGAGTATTCGTGAGGAGCCTTACCAAGGCGATATTATTAAAAAGTTCGGTATCCGCGCAGTCATCGGTAAAGGCGGCATGGGTTCGAAAACGCTAGCTGCACTGAAAGAGCACGGCGGTGTGTACTTGAATGCGATCGGTGGAGCGGCACAATATTACGCCCAATGTTTCAAAAAGGTTGAAGGCGTCGACTATCTGGAATTTGGTATTCCCGAAGCGATGTGGCATCTGGAAACTGAAGGTTTCGCTGCGATTGTAACGATGGATTCACACGGCAACAGTTTGCATGCAGACGTTGAAAAGAACTCACTAGAAAAACTAGCAGCGCTGAAAGAGCCTGTGTTTAAATAAGTTTCATGTCGTGGGACACCTTTACAAAAAAAATACTGGATTAGCTTTAGGAAAAAGGGTTACTATTTAGAGTAGCCCTTTTTCTTTTTTTTGGTTGAAATCGGCACACAACTCTGTTGGAGGTTAACGCATCCATGACCAAATTTCGTGCAAAGCTAACCCTAATTTTAATCTTATTAATTGGATGCTCCATGTTGGTTGCCGGTATTTTCATGGCGAAGGTGCTGGAGAGCTCACATGTGAAGTCTTTGCAAGAAAATATGGAAAGAGAACTGCATGTGATTGTCTCAAGCGGTGAATGGGATTATAAAGGGACGACGGATGCTGAGCTGTACAAGTATTATTCCGCACAGACTCATCGTTTGAAAGATGTAACAGGCGAGCGATTGACCTATGTACGCGCTGACGGCAAAGTGCTCGGTGACTCTGATCAACTGCCTGAGCAAATGGACAATCACTTAACGAGGCCAGAAATTGCCGCAGCAGCGAAAGAAGGGGTCGGCTATACGACACGTTATAGCGATACATTAAAAGAGACCATGCTGTATGCCGCCATTCCGGTTAAAAATGAAGCTAAAGCGACCATCGGTTTCTTACGGATTTCGATGAGTTTAGCACAGATCGATCAGTCCATACGTAGTTTATGGTATTTCCTCTTCTCAGGACTTTTAATTCTATTCATTATTGCTGGGATCGTTAGTTATCGCATCGCCAAAGGGATTACACGCCCTATCGAGCGGATGACTAAGGTGGCGCAGCAAATTACGAATTTGAATTATGAGTCTCGTGTGCCTGCTTATCGAAATGATGAGGTTGGGCAGCTTGGGCAGGCAATTAATCGCATGTCAGAAAGCTTGCAGGGACAGATGGCGCGTATTCAAGAGAACGAACGCAGACTGCAAGGTGTTATGGAAAACATGATGAGCGGCATCATGATGATTGACCGCGATGAGCGGATTATGCTGCTCAACCCTTCGGCAGAGGCGATTTTGGGCTTTTCGTCCCAAGAGCTATTAGGGAAGAAATATAATGAAGCGAAGCAGCAGTACGATTTTACAAAGCTGATTCAAGAATGTATTGAGCTGCAGGAGCCGATCTCTGACGAGATGATGTTCTACTATCCTGCGGAGCGTATCTTGGATATCCATTTGAGTCCGATCGCCCATGAGGATGAAGAATGGTCTGGCGTGCTTATTGTATTGCACGATATTACGGCCGTACGCCGATTAGAGCGCATGCGCAGCGAGTTCGTCGCCAATGTTTCTCATGAGCTAAAGACGCCGATTGCGGCGGTGAAAGGTTTTGCGGAGACGCTGCTGGCAGGCGCGTTAAATGATAAGGAAACGGCGGTATCGTTTCTGCAGATCATTTTTGATGAGAGTGAGCGGTTAAATCGGTTGATTGGGGATATTCTGGAGCTTTCGAAGATTGAATCGAAGCGGATTCCGATGAATTTTTCACCTGTTTATTTGCCGGAGTTTCTGGAGAGATCCTTTACTGTCTTGCGAAAAGAAGCAGAGAAGAAGCATATTGAGCTCAGCATGCTGGTTGAAGACGATATGTATATCGAAGCGGATGAGGATCGATTGCGGCAAATCATTATTAATCTGCTGTCTAATGGTATCGCGTATACGCAGGAGGGCGGCAAGGTCAGATTGCGCGTTGAGCCGCTGGAGACGAATGCCGATGGAGATTATGAACGATTGCGAATCATCGTGTCGGATACGGGGATGGGGATACCGAAGAAGGATTTACCGCGGATTTTTGAACGGTTTTATCGTGTAGATAAAGCACGTTCTAGAAGCTCAGGTGGAACAGGACTCGGATTATCGATCGTCAAGCATCTTGTGGAGCTGCATAAAGGAACGATTCGCGTTGAAAGTGAAGTTGGGGTAGGGACCAAATTTATTATCGAGCTACCTGTGATTCATTAAAAATGGGTTCGAACTTTGTGCGGATTTACATCAAGATGATATAGATTTTACAATGCCTTTACATTTGTATGATACACTCAAGATGTTGTGCATTGTTAATAAACTGTAAATGCAGGGGGGTTCCCATGGCGCAAAAGATACTCGTTATTGAAGATGAGCCGACACTAGCACGGTTACTATCTTATAATCTGTCGCAGGAAGCCTATGATACAAAGGTGATTGATCATGGCGGAGATGGCTTGCAGGAGGCGCTGCAGCAGTCTTATGATTTAATTATTTTGGATATTATGCTCCCAGGGTTGAGCGGATTTGAGGTTTTGGCTAAGCTTAGGCAAAAGGGAAATCGTACGCCTGTCATTATTCTTACGGCGCGCAATGCCGAGGATGAGGTGGTACAGGGCTTGAAGCATGGCGCTGATGATTATATCACGAAGCCGTTTGGGGTGGCCGAGCTGCTGGCGCGAGTAGCTGCTGTGTTGAGGCGCACACAATCGGACGAAGCGGCGGCGGATATCGCCAAATCGAATGAGAAAGTCATTCAGGCAGGTGAGCTTCGCATTTATCCAGAGAAATATGAGGTCGTCTTGAATGGCGAGTCGATTCCCCTTCGACCGAAAGAGTTTGAAGTTTTGCTGTATCTCGTACAGCGTCCAGGTGTGGTAGTCACGCGAGATGATCTGATGAATATCGTTTGGGGCTTCGACTATATCGGGGGTCAGCGTACCGTGGATGTTCATGTGAGCTCTTTGCGCAAAAAGCTGGAGATGAATCAGCAGTCCGTTCAGATTGATTCGATTCGCGGCGTTGGGTACAAGCTGGTCGCGACAATGATAAAAAAGTAAAGTAGCATGGGTGCTAGGTGGCAGCCATGCTTTTTTTTGTGGTTAGGGCTCTTTTACAACACAATTGGATACAATCTTCGCTAAATCGGGAATTTTTTTAACCGTAGTATTGGGTATAATTAGTCTATACATAAACTGCCTTTAGATATTTGCAGGATCATTATAGAGGAGGAACATCATGTCAAAGATTTATCGTATCGCAATTATTGGGTGTGGGGGGATTGCCAATGGCAAACACATGCCTAGCTTGAGTAAGTTGGACAACGTAGAAATGGTAGCGTTCTGTGATATCGTTTCGGAGAAAGCGCATGATGCGGCTGCGAAGTTTGGTAAGGGTGAGACTCGTGTTTACGAAGATTACCGAGAAGTATTGAAAGATGATTCCATCGATATCGTACACGTATGTACGCCGAATGATTCCCATGCGGAAATTACGATTGCTGCGTTGGAAGCTGGTAAGCATGTCATGTCAGAGAAGCCTATGGCGAAAACAGCAGCAGACGCTAGACGAATGGTGGAAGCAGCGAAACGCACTGGTAAAAAGCTAACTGTTGGTTACAACAACCGCTTCCGCGGCGATAGCCAGCATTTGCACAAGGTTTGCTCGGAAGGCGATCTAGGTGAAATTTATTTTGCTAAAGCACATGCGATTCGTCGCCGCGCTGTTCCGACTTGGGGCGTATTCCTCGATGAAGAAAAACAAGGCGGAGGCCCGTTGATCGATATCGGTACGCATGCCTTGGATTTGACGATGTGGATGATGAACAACTATGAGCCGGCTGTTGTTTTGGGAACTTCGTATCATAAGCTATCCCAACGCGAGAACGCGGCGAATGCTTGGGGGCCTTGGGATCCGGCTAAGTTCACGGTTGAGGATTCCGCTTTTGGCATGATCACGATGAAAAATGGCGCGACCATTATTCTCGAATCCAGCTGGGCGTTGAATACGCTTGAAGTGGATGAAGCGAAATGTTCACTTTCCGGAACAGAAGGCGGTGCTGATATGAAAGGCGGTCTTCGCATCAATGGTGAGAAGCACAGCCGTTTGTTCACCACGGAAGTGGAACTGAATGCGGGCGGCGTAGCCTTTTATGATGGAAAGGCAGAAGTTGCTTCCGATCTAGAGATGAGATTATGGATTCAAGCGATTGAGAACGACACGGACCCAGTGGTTACACCTGAGCAAGCGTGTGTCGTTTCTGAGATTTTAGAAGCTATTTATGAGTCAGCGAGAACAGGTAAGGCTGTTTATTTTGACTAAGCAATGATAAATTCTATTTCCTGGGAAATAGTTAACGACATGAAAAATCCCTTCTTCCGATAGTTATCGGTGGGAGGGATTTTTTGTTGCTTTGCGATGTTCGCCGGGCGATACGCCTGTGCGTTGTTTAAATATTTTAGAAAAATGATGAAGATCGGCAAATCCGCAATAGTCGGATATGGACTCGTGGCTAAGCTCTGTATTCGTAAGCAATTCCTTCGCATGATGGATGCGCATTTGCAATAAGTATTGGTGGGGGGAAGTCCCGTAACGTTGTTTGAATAGATAGCTGAACCTAGAAACAGATAGATTGGCACGTTCGGCCATGTTTTCGACGGAAATGGGATCACTTAAATGATTCGAAAAATAAGAGGTGATCCAATTCAAGCTTGGAGCTAAGACAGGGACATCGCGCTGATAGGGTTCGATAATTAATAGGATCAATTCGATCATGAGCTGCTGAATTTTTAGTTGTGTAAGCGGATCGTGAGCATTGACATTGGCAAGCTCTATGGTTTGTAACAGTTTTTCTTTTAAAAGAGCAGGGTTGAGTGGATGAATGGTAACGGGAACTTGTATACGGAACAGATCCTGCATGGTTGGCTGCATCAGATGACTATAGGCGGAGAGGTCAATTTGACCAGGTCGCGTGGGGAAGCTATCCTCCCGTGCAGCATTGTATGCGATATCAAAATGTAAATAAGGCGTAACTGTGTTCGTCAATCCTTCTAAGGAAAGCAGGCTCCCCGGTTGGACGAGGCAGAATTGGCCTGGGGTGAACATATATTTCTGATGATCGATCCAAAAACAGCATGTCCCTTCTTGGATGTATACGAATAAATAGTCCAACAGTCTGCGTTCTGGATAGTTCCATGGCTTGCGAACTGCATAATCACACTCCCTGATATAAGGGACGATCGGTGGGGCAAGGGACATTAAAGAGTCTAATAGCATGGAAGATCCTCTCTTTCCGTTATGCTCTTATTGTAGTGTATCGTGCCGCCTGAATGCCAGTTGTTTTTGACAAATTCATAACCAGGATTGACAAAGATTATCGGGCATACGAGTCGTATAATGAAGCTATAAATAGACAAGTCGAGGTGCATAGCGCATGAGTAATCAAGAAGCGAATCGTATCCATGAATTACCTGCAATCGATGCCAATTATGAGTTATCACAAGAGCAAACAGAGCGTTACCAGAGGGACGGCCATATCGTTCTTCGAGAGGTCGCAAGTGACGCTGAGATTAATGCTTATGAGCCAATTATTTCGAACTGGGTGAAATCTTTAAATAACCAAGATAAACCGCTAGATCAGCGTGATACGTATGGAAAAGCGTTTATTCAAATTTCAAATCTGTGGGAGCACAGTGAAGAAATTGGCCGTTTTGTGTTTGCGAAGCGTTTTGCTAAAATTGCTGCTGACTTAATGGGTGTTGACGGTGTACGCATGTATCATGATCAAGCTTTGTATAAGGAGCCGCATGGCGGTCATACCCCGTGGCATCAAGATCAAATTTATTGGCCGCTGGATACGGATAAAACGATTACGATGTGGATGCCGCTTGTCCCGATCTCTGAGGCAGTAGGTTCGATGACATTTGCGTCCGGGTCTCAACACACGGGTTACATCAATAAGATGGTCATTTCCGATGAATCACATCGTACGTTGGCAGGATATATCGAGGGGAAAGGCTTTGAGACGAAGTCACACGGCGCGATGGCCGCAGGGGATGCGACGTTCCATGCCGGATGGACGCTGCATAGCGCACCTGGCAATCCGACTGACACGATGCGCAAAGTCATGACGGTCATCTATTATGCGGATGGTTTACGTATTGCTGAACCAGATAGTAAAGCGCGTGAGAGTGATTTGAAAAGGTGGTTTCCTGGCTTACAGCCTGGGGATCTCGCCGCTTCTGAGTTAAATCCGTTATTGTATAGCCGTTAATAAAAAAGATCGCTTTCCCACTGTATAGAGTGAGGAAGGCGATCTTTTTTATTAAGTGAACCGTAAGTGGCTACCACTTACCAATCGCGAAAAGTTGATAATGAGGCTGTTCTAGCACCCGCCATTTTTGAATCACAAGGGGATTTGGAAACCTCTTAGAATTACACGGTAAGAGTTAAGAATCTCCCTTAAATGATGATATTCAAACCTTTTTCGACAGCTTATGATGAAGAGGTAAGAATGTTTGTTGTCGTGAAGGAAGGCATTCATGTAAACTCATATTATAGGCATTTTTAAGCGGACGGAGGAGCAGCATGAAAGGTATTAAATACATCATCCACTCCATTAGAGGAAAGCTGATTTTTACGTTTATTATTCTAATCGTTGTGCCCATTTTACTTATATTTCTCTCCTATACGTATTCTTCCAAGAGCTTATTGGAGAAAGAAGTGTATGCGACCAATCAGGAGCTGGTTGAAAGCAAGGCGAAAGGGATTGACGATTTGGTTGGTAAAATGGTCAAAGCAACAGCCTTTGTAGAGTCAGATGTGAATCAAAACAATATCTCCAAGCTATCCAACTGGAAAAATGACTATCAGGCTTATTCGACCATTAAACGCGTACAGACGTCACTGGCGACCATTCGCGATTTACTCCTCGATAGCAGGGCATTCCTCATCTATCTAGATAATAATGAGTTGGCGATCTCTACGTTGTATGATTTTAACATGGATAAAAATTATGCAAATCTCATTAAGGAGCCTTGGTATATCGCTGCAAATAAGCAGATGGGGTATCCCATATGGTCCTTGTTCTACAAGCTTAACCCACAATTTGGATATGCGGACGCAGGGACTTCGAGCAGCTTTTTAACGATATCCAGAACTGTACGAGATGCTATAGGCTTGAAAAGTACAGGAGTTATCAGTGTAGGTGTACCGTGGGATGTTTTCTTCGGAAAACGTGAACCATCTTCTCAAAGCTTGCCGGATATGATGATGAGAGACCATGAAGGGCGATTCATAGACACGAAAGGTAATGTGTTTACAGATTTTACAGATGATCAATTGTCAGAATTAGATCGAGCCAAAGACCAGGTCATGCGCTTTAATCATGAAGGAAACACCTATTTGGTCAATGAAGCCAAAGTTGCACTTTTGAATGTGAGTTTGCTGACTTTTATCCCAAATGATCAATTTACAGGTCAATTAAACAAGTCGAAAACGAAATCGATTCTTAGTATTTTGTTATTTTTTGCTGCTGCCATTCTGTTATTTATCTATTTCCTGCTTCGATTTACGAAGCCGATCTACTCTCTCCTGCATTCGATGGGGTTAGTAGGATCAGGGGATTTTAAGACGGTTGTTCAGGTACAAGGGCGAGACGAAATATCGCTTTTAGGTAATAGCTTTAATCGCATGACTGTCAAGCTTCAAGAGCTTATGTCCCATGTCGTGGAAGAACAACAGAAGAAAGAGGAAGCCCATTTTCAAGCGTTACAGGCACAAATTAACCCTCATTTTCTATTCAACACACTTAACTCTATTAAGCTGATGGCAATGTTGTCCAATACGAACCGAAATGTAAGTGACATGATAACAGCTCTAGGTAAACTATTAGAGTTCTCGATGAAGCAGCAGCATCACTATGTCACTTTGCGACAAGAATTAGAGTATTTGGAGCTCTATATGTATTTGCAGAAAATTAGATATCATGACAATATTAGTATTGCCATGGTTGTCCCTGAGGACCTCATGGATAGCTATGTCTTGAAATTTAGTCTGCAACCTCTTGTAGAGAATAGTCTTATTCACGGCGGGAGATTGCCTCTGCATATTCGAATAAGTGCACATTGGCAGCAGGATCGACTTGGCTATACCATCTCTATACAAGATAACGGTAAAGGTGTAGCTCCAGAGGAATTAATACGCATTCAAGAGGGGTTGACCCCAACACATGCCAAATATAGCGGAATTGGAATCGGCAATGTAGACCAACGAATCAAGCTGTATTTTGGCGCTTCATATGGCATTACCTTACATCAACTTGAAGAATGCGGGTTAGAAGCTCGTATTCAACTGCCATACATTCAGGAGGAGCCGACGCTATGATACGGATATTAATTGTGGATGATGAGATTTTAGTTCGATTATCTTTGAAAACGCTGATCCCATGGCAGGAACATGGATTTGAAGTTATAGGCGAAGCAGAGAATGGCGTGGAAGCTCTCGCAATGCTAGAGCGGTCTCCTTGCGATATTATACTTATGGATATTCGTATGCCAGAGATGGATGGAATCGCATTAATGTCGACCGTAACGAGACAGTGGCCACATATACGTTGTATGATTTTATCTAATTATAATGATTTCGATTATGTACAAAAAGCTTTGCAATTAGGAGCTGTTGATTACATGCTCAAGCTAGCTTGGGTGCCAGAGGAGCTGCTTCAGAAATGTAAGCGAATTGGTGAAGAAATTGAAAATTCCCGCATCCAGCAATCGGAAAAAGATCAACTTGTATCGAAGGTGGTACAGTTAAAGAGTGGCGCTAAGCGGGGACAACTGCAGGATTTATTTATGAAGCATAGTTCGAAGTTGGAAACGGATGTTTTACTGAATGAATTGGATCTGCAATGTGGCACGCCACCCTATCGTGTTGTCTGCATTTCGATCGATGAGTATCGGCGAGTCAATGAGGGGAATAGGTTCAAAAGTGAGCAATTGCTGAGCTATACCGTGGGCAACATTCTGGAGGAAATCATGAAAAAGAATGGTGGAGGAGAGCTTGTAGAGACACTAAATGGCAAGTTTGCCTTGCTGTTAACAAGCTTCTCCGAGACGACATTGGAGGAAATGCGTGCTGCTTCGGCTACGTATGCTCGTGTATCGCTTAGTTTTGGCATTTCTGGGCACTGTACGATTTATGAGTTACATCGTGCTTATGAAGCAGCTGAGGAGAGTTTGGAACGCAAGTTTCATGATCCTGATAAGATTATGTTTTATTCCGATAAACGGAATGATGCCGCTACGCGCTATCGACCAGAAATTCAAGAAGTTATAGATATCATTCATAAGGAATTCACTAACTCCATCAAGGTATCTGAATTGGCTAAGCGAATTGGTTTTGTTGAAAATTACTTAAGTGTTCTCTTTAAAAAAGAAACAGGTGATAAAATTGTCGATTATATAACCAAGGTGAGGATGAAGAAGGCACGTGAGCTTTTAGCTGATCCCACTTACAAGATATACGAAATTAGTGAATTGGTCGGGTATGGAGATTCGAACCATTTCAGTAAATATTTCAAAAAAACTGAAGGGGTCTTTCCGCTGGAATATCGTAAGATGATATTGGGTAAATAAAATACGAATCTGAGAAAAACACTTTAAGTCTATAGAATCTCCCATTCGAAGTTGTCACGCCATTTGGTATAACTGAAATGTGGTCAAAATAAGTTGAGGGGGATTACTAAATGAAAAGGCTTTCAGTAATTGGTTTGTCAGTCGCGATGCTATCATCGTTAGCTTTGAGCGCCTGTGGTAAAACAGAAACGAGTAGCGGAGGTACAACTACTCCGGCAGCTACGTCTGCAGCAGCAACAGCTACACCGGCAGCACCAGCAAAGACAGTGAAGTTAAAGTTCTGGGGTGGCGTTCCAGAAGAAAGTGGTCCCAAAGCTGTCGTGGATAAATGGAATGCAGCTAACAAAGATATTCAAGTTGAATATGTTAGATTCGTGAATGATGAGCCTGGTAATACGAAGCTTGAGACAGCCCTACTTTCGACGAATGACGCCCCTGATCTATTCGTTACTTACAGCGATGCTTACTTGGATAGACGCATCACATCAGGTATGGCGGAGCCGCTAGATGATCTGATTAAGAAGGTCAATTTCGATGTTGATGGCGTAATTGGCGCCAATAATCTGGTTAAGAAGGACAATAAAACGTATTATCTACCAGGAGCGAAGAGTTTGCAGGTAATGTTCTTCAATAAGGCGATGTTAGATGCCGCTGGCGAGAAAATCCCGACAGATTGGACTTGGGATGATTACGTGGCTCTTGGAAAGAAACTGACGAAACCAGGGCAAATAGGTGCTTACTTGAATCCAGCGTGGGAGCCCATTGCGTATGACGTGCTTATGTCGGCGCAGCCTAACAACGCCTACTTCGCAGCAGATGGCAGCTCCAACTTGAATAATCCAGCCTTAAAGAAAGGCTTAGAGGTACAAAAGCAGTTATTAGACGCAAAAGCTATGGTACCATATGCGGAGGGCATAGCCAATAAGCTTCAACCGCAGGATGAGTTGCTAAAAGGTAGAACGGCTATGGTGTATTCGGGAACGTATTTATTTAGATATATTAAGGATGATAAAGCATATCCAGATCGTAAATTCACTGTAGCTTTCGCACCTGTACCGCAAATGGAAAAAGGTAAAAATGTGAATGGCGGCGGATTTAGTGACTACATTTCCATTAATGCGAAAAGTGCAAATAAGGAAGCGGCGATGAAGTTCTTAGATTGGTACTTGAAAGATGGCAACTTGGAAATGGTTGCTGGTGGACGGATTCCGAGTAACCTGAAGTCCGACATTAATAAAGTTGCGGATATTATCATTGCGGATAAAGGTCAGTACTTTGATAAAGATTCGTTCATGAGTGTGCTGAAAGGTAGCTATACGTATAAGTTGACTACCAAAACGACAGCAATAGCTGAGCAAAGAAAAGCATTGATGGAAGAAGCAGAGAAATACTTTATGAACGTTCAACCGATTGATAAAACGGTAGAGACAATTAAGAAAAAGGCAGATGACGCAATTAAAGCAGCAACCAAATAAGTAATCAGCAAGTTTGACACCGAGATAGACCACACCCTTTTGCCTAAGGAGGTGGTCTATTTTTTTATGTAAATTTGATAGCGCATGCATCTTAAATTTGAGGAGGGAACATAATGTTAAAAAAATCTATTAAAAAGATTACTTGTTTGACCCTGGCAATGGTTATGGTCAGCTTCGCCGTTCTCTTGTTTTTCCCTGAAACGAAAATTAGTGCCGCTGATGAGTTCGATACGTTAAGGGAAAGATATAAGACTATGCTTACCGGCGGAACGAGCTATAATCTTTCAGACCCGGATATAGCTGCACGAATCACATCGATTACCGAGCAGGCACAGGAACATTGGGACAGCATGCACAAACAATCAAACAGAATACGCCTTTGGGACAGTGCCCCTTTTGGCAACGATTCTGAAAGTGTTTCTAGAACCTATGGCTACCTGAGGGACATGGCACGGGCCTATGTCACGTACGGTTCAAGCTTGCAGGGGAACGCCCTGCTCAAGGGAGATATCATCAGTGCCTTGGATTGGATGAATGCCAATCAATTCTTCGTCGGCTGTAACATGTACCAGAATTGGTGGCCATGGCAAATAGGCGCTCCATTAGCCTTAAATGAGATCGTGACATTACTGTACGAGGATTTGACTGCGACGCAAATCTCCAACTATATGGCAGCTATCTCCTACACCCAGCCAAGTGTAGCTATGACCGGTGCTAACCGGCTGTGGGAGAGCCAAGTGATCGCGATTTCGGGGATTAACAGTAAGGATTCTGCCAGAGTTGCTGCAGGCCGAGATGGGATTAGCGACTTACTACCAAATGTTACAGTTGGAGACGGCTTTTATGCGGATGGTTCCTTTGTACAGCATAATTACTATGCATACAATGGAGGTTATGGCGTAGCGCTTCTTGAAGGAATCTCTGATCTCTTATATATTTTGCACGGCTCAACTTGGGAGGTAACGGATCCTAATAAAAATAATGTCTATCAGTGGATATATAAAGCCTACGAGCCTTTCATTTATAAGGGGAACTTGATGGATATGATCCGAGGGAGGGAAATGTCAAGGAATAAAGAGCAGGATTATAATGCTGCCGTCGATGTGATGGCATCCATATTACGGCTCTCTGACGTTGCTCCATCTGGTGATGCACTTGCACTTAAGAAGATGGTTAAATATTGGCTGCAACTCGACACGGATAAAACTTTTCTTAATGAGGTTTCGATCGACATGATACTTGCTGCCAATAATATCCTGAATGATAACGCAATTACACCCCGGGGGGAATTGGTGACATACCGGCAATTTACTGCCATGGACCGTGCTGTCCATCTCAGACCTGGCTTCGGTTATGGAATCAGCATGTTCTCCAGCCGGATTAGTAATTATGAGTCCATCAATGCGGAAAACAACAAAGGCTGGCATACAGGGGATGGTATGACCTACTTGTATAATAACGATTTGAGCCAGTTCAACGACAATTTTTGGCCGACTGTAGACAACTACAGGTTGCCTGGCACTACCGTGCTTAAAAATACGACCCAAGTAGCAAACAGCCGCACCGACAAAAACTGGGTGGGGGGAACGGACATCCTCGGACAGTACGGTGTTACCGGTATGGAGTTGCATCCTGTTGGCAAGAATTTGACGGCTAAAAAATCTTGGTTCATGTTCGATGACGAAATTGTCGTCCTAGGTGCGGGAATTACCAGCACGGATGGCATCGAAACCGAATCGATTGTCGAAAACAGAAAATTGAACAGCACCGGCAACAACGCGTTGACTGTCAATGGCACAGTTAAAACAACCGCACTCGGTTGGTCGGAAACGATGACTGGTGCCAATTATATGCATTTGGCAGGCAATGTTGCAGGTTCGGATATTGGCTATTATTTCGCTGGAGGAGCAACAGTCCAAGGACTACGCGAAGCACGGACGGGAGATTGGAGGCAGTTGAATGCCTCTTCATCCTATGGAGATTCGACACCAATTACCCGAAATTATTTAACACTTTGGTTGAACCATGGGGCAAACCCGTCAAATCAGTCCTATTCGTATGTACTGCTTCCGAATAAGACAAGTGCGCAGGTTAGCAGTTATGCTGCAGCACCAAGCATCAGCATTTTGGCAAATTCCCCCTCGGTGCAGGCGGTAAAGGAAACTAGTTTGAATATAACGGGAATTAACTTCTGGAATGATGCACCCGCAACGGCAGGCCTTGTCAGCGCAGACAAAAAGGCCTCTGTTATGATGAGGGAAACGGCTAATGATCTCGAGGTTTCTGTTTCCGACCCGACGCAGACGAATGTCGGCACTATTTATATCGACGTTGACAAAAGCGCGACGAACCTGATCTCGAAAGACAATGAAGTAACTGTCATTCAATACTACCCGACCATTAAATTTAAAGTTGATGTAAAAAAATCGGGTGGCAAAGCCTTCAAAGTAAAATTCAGTCTGAGCGGAACGCAGGCACCGAATCCAGGACAGATCTCGATTCCGAATCCTTACGAGGCGGAAACGTTGCCTATCAATATCCAAACGGATACGGCCACGACCTACAATGATGCCAATGTCAGCGGCGGGAAGAAGCTGGGCTTCAACAATAATGCGGTGGGCGACTATGTTGAGTTCAGTGTGGATGTGACGCAACCAGGCACATACGATGTGAACGCTAGAGTATTGAAAGCCAGCAACAACGGCATTTACCAGCTATCAATCAATGGGTCGAATGCGGGGGATGCACAGGATTTATACTGGAATACCTCCAGCGCATACAAGGACATTAAACTTGGGTCGTACACCTTTGGTGCACCAGGAAGTTATCTATTCCGGTTAACGACAACAGGTAAGAACGTGAGCGCTACGGGCTACAAATTAATGTTGGATTATCTCAGTCTCACTTCAGCAACACCAGTCGGTGATATACAGGCACCGACGGCGCCGACAAACTTGACGGCCACGGCTATTTCTGGCAGCCAGATCAATCTGAGCTGGACGGCATCGACGGACAATGTGGGAGTGACCGGTTACAAGATTTACCGCAACGGGGTAGAAGTGAGCACATCAACGACAACCTCATTCAATGATGCTGGACTGACGGCCTCGACAACATACACGTATACTGTGAAAGCACATGACGCTGCTGGCAATTTGTCAACGGTTAGCAATTCGGCTGGCGCCACGACCGTTGGGACGAATAAATATGAGGCGGAAGTCCTGACAGTCAATACAGGTGTGGTAAAAAGCAATGTAGATGCAAGTGGAGGACAGTACTGGATGTTCAATGCTTATAGTGTAAATGAGTTTATCGAGTATGCCTTACCTGTGGCTCAAGCCGGAACATATCATGTAACAATCAGAGTCATGAGGTTTAGTGATAACGGTACTTATCAATTACAAATCAACAGCAACAATCAAAGCTCACCTGTCGATATGTATCGCCCATCGGGCAAGTATGTCGATCTAGATCTGGGAAATGTGACACTAAGCAGCTCCGGAACCCAGTTGTTTAGATTTACAGTAACGGGTAAGAATGCAAGTTCATTCGGTTATAAAATGCCTCTTGATTTCATTCAACTCGATCCAGTTGCTAGTTAAGTTACAAGATGCAAGTTTACTTAAAAATAATGCTGTTATTTCGAAATAAAATGAAGGTTTTGACAGGCGAATTCGCTATAAAATGAGACTATCTAATTGAAGGAGGCATTCATCATATGGTAGAACAAACGCAGGACTTCCAGGCATTGGTTCAACAGTTTCAAACAGATGGATATGTAATTTTACGCAATGTGCTTACTGCAGAGAAGGTAGAACTTCTCAATACAGCGGTGGATCGGCTGATATCAGAGGAAGAGGAGAGCTTAAGCTACAATTGGTATCATTCGGTAGCCAGAGACAAGGAGTTTCTCTCTCTGGTCGATGAGCCTACTGTGACGAAGTTGATGGCCAACATACTGGGCTACAATATACAGTTGCATATTTCCCATCTGACCGTGCGCAAGCCGAATCCGAATGATCAGAAAACGGAATCAACAAGCTTCATCGATTGGCATCAAGATGGACCCAATCCGCACTTCCCATCCATCGCAGGTTTGACTTCCTTGTTCTACGTGAAAGCATGCTATATTTTAAGTGACATGAGTGGGCCGAATCGAGGAAACACCAAAATCATCCCAGGCAGTCACAATAATCCGGGATATAGACCTATACAGGCAAATGTGAATGTTCCCTTGGAAGGTGAAATTCAGGTTTGCGGCAAACCTGGTGATGTATTTATCTTCGGACAAAACTTGTGGCATGCGGGTGCCCCGAACCGTTCAGCGTATACGCGTCGCCAACTGTTTATCGGATACAGCCCACTTTGGATGCGGCCTATCGACTATCATAAGGCTTCGGATGAACTGTTGGAAGGAGCTAGCCCGATACAACGCCAGTTATTAGGCGATATCAGTAGTAATTGCTTCAAATATTATCAGCCTGAGCCATCCATGGTTCCACTGAAGCAGTTGTTGTTGGTCGAGGACAACGGTAAGAGCGTGTATGTATAAAATAGCATAGACCATAGGCCCATCAGTTAACTGATGGGCTTTTTACCTGAATATGATCACTAGTCCGCCCTCTATATTGTTTCGGGCTCATGCCGGTATGCTGCCGGAACACTCTGGAGAAATAATTGGAGTCATTGAAGCCGCACTGATGTGCGATATGCGTAATCGAATAGGTAGTTATATCCAATAAGTTTTTCGATTTTTGAATTCTTAATTGATTGATATGCTCGGTGATCGTCGATCCGACCGTTTCCTTGAATAGATGGCTTAGGTAGGTTTCACTGCAGAAGCTAATACTTGCCAATGCGTTTAATGTTATAGGATAAGTAAAATGTTCTTTAATATATTGCAGGGTCCGATTCACGATAAAGCTCCGTTGATGAGCTTCAGCGCGTTGATCTATGCTTTGTCCATGATGAGTGTTCAGCAGGAAGTTGTCATAATACAGGATCAAGTATTGGGCTAGCATCCCAATATGCGCATGCAGCTCTCCGAGGTTAAGATCGAGGGGGCGGGTGGTTGCATGGAAACGTTGCTTTAATTCGTTGGCATTCAAGCCGTACTTTGCTGCTTGCGTCTCCAGACGTTGTGCGGTGGCCTCGAAATCTGTGCTGAATTGTCCTACGCACAGGAAGGCGATCAACCGTCCCTTCCAACGGATAGGGAATCGCAGTTCTTCAATACCCATGTAACAGGAGCCGTATATTGGTGCGGCTGATCTCGTACACATTCGGCATAATACTTTTTTGTTGCGTGAGCATGCTTGGGAGGTAGCTTCAAACCTCTTTAGGTAATTGCAGAAGGCATTATTGTGATAAAGATAAGGTGAGAATACCATAGATAGCGCGCTGTCCATTTCACTAAGCCCGGCGATGTCATGCAAGTTCAAACCGACGGAATGATGCTCGCAGATGAATTGGAAATAAGCCTTGAGCCGTTCTGCCGATGACATGTCTACTCGAGCCAGCCGATGATTCAGCTCTTCAAACTGCATGTAAGTCCCCTCCTGTCTTGATGTATAATCATCTACAATAGAACAACGAAGCTGCTGTGTCTAGTTATTTTAGAGGGACTTGAAACCTTAGACATCCACTCATGCTCAAGGTTTTTTCTTTGATTAAATCATAGGATATCACGGTTTATGCTTACTTTATCCCATTCTGCTGGGGCAGGAGTTATTTTATACTAAATACTAAGAAGGGAGCTGCGAACAATGAGATTGAAAGAAAAAACAAGAGAAAATGTAGCTGGTTATTTATTCATACTTCCAAATCTTCTGGGATTCTGTGCGTTTATTTTACTCCCATTGGTATTTAGCTTGATATTGATATTCACAGATTGGAATTATTTAAAGGGATTGCAAGGACTTACCTATACCGGATTAGATAACGTAATTAAATTATTTCATGATGAGAAGGTGTTGAAGGCATTAACGAATAATGTTCTTTTCTCTGCAGTTACCGTTCCTGCAGCGATGTTCGGTGGTTTGCTGCTAGCAACCGTCCTGAACAAATATGTCTTCTTGAAAGAGACACTGCGTACATTAGTTTTTCTTCCCTACATGAGCAGTTTGATTGCGATCGCTGTGGTGTGGAGAGTGATGTACAACTCATCAGAAGGTCCTATCAACAGCATCTTAAGGTCGTTAGGTGTAAGTAATCCTCCTGGATGGTTGGCAAGTCCCAATTGGTCACTTATTAGCATTATTATCATGACCGTATGGTTCTACGTTGGGTATGCGATGGTGCTTTACTTGGCAGGACTTCAAGGTATCTCGAAGGATTACTATGAGGCATCAGAAATTGACGGCGCGAACGCACCGAAGCGCTTCTGGCATATTACATTGCCACTGCTTAAACCCACCAGCTTCATGATTGCTATAACACTTGTGATTGCTTCCTTTCAAGTATTTGCGTCCGTTCAAGTTATGAGCAATGGCGGACCGCTCGACTCTACTTTAGTGTTAGCACTTTATATTTATCGACAAGCCTTCGAGCTTAAACAGATGAGCTATGCATCAACGGTATCGTGGTTACTGTTTATTGTCATCTTTATGGTTACGATCGTTCAATGGAAAGGTCAGAAGAAGTGGCAGGATTATTACTAGGGAGGTGACAAGAGTGGGTGTGCAAGTATTAAATAAGCGAGTGTTTCTAAAAAGTATATTAACGATTGTATTTGCGGCCATTGCCATATGCATGATACTTCCATTTATTTGGATGCTATCAGGATCCTTTAAGAATAGTGCAGACCTATTTGAATATCCGATTCGTTGGATTCCGAAGGCGTGGAACCTCAATAATTATAAAAAAGTATGGTCAGGATCGGTTCCGTTCTCGGTCTTTTATATAAACTCGATCAAGATTACTTTTCTTCAGGTTTTGGGATCTATTGTAACAAGCGCGTTGGCAGGCTTCGCTTTTGCCAAATTGAAATTTAAATTTAAAGAAGGTATCTTCTTAATTTATCTAAGTACGATGATTATTCCACATCAGGTGCTGTTCGTTCCACGATTCATTCTGTTCGATCAAATGAATTTAGTGAATACACATGCGGCTATCATTTTGCCAGGGATGTTTACCGTATTGGGAACCTTTCTCATGCGTCAATTTTTCATGACATTGCCAAACGAACTGCTAGAGGCTAGTAAGGTAGATGGGGCAGGGTATTGGCGAATGTTCTGGCAACTCTCATTGCCCTTAACAAAACCGGCTTTAGTAACATTGTTAATTTTAACATTCACTTGGCATTGGAACGAGTACGAGAACCCGCTAATTCTACTTAGAAGCAAAGACTTATTTACCATTCCTATCGGTTTAACGAGTTTCTCAGATGAGCATGGAACGGATTACCCGCTTATCATGGCCGCTTCCGTATCAGCACTTGCTCCCTTGATTGCTATTGTAGCCATTTGTCAACGATGGTTTGTTGAGGGAATTGCGAATACGGGGTTAAAAGGCTAATCGTAATTACAGCGAGGAAAGGACTAATATGAACGTAAATATATTGAAGATCGTGCAATCCCATATAAATGTTCTAATCGAGAATGGCAAAGATACATATGGCGATGTACATACCCCTATGTTTATGGCTACACTAGATCCCATTACTAAGCAATACCCAGTGGATGACACGCGTTCGGATGATTTTATGCAAAGAGCTTATCGACTCATCCATGCACCGAAAGGCTGCTCGGCGTATTGGGATCATTCTACGTTGAACACGATGGTTCACCTTGCCAATCTGACAGGTGAGCCTCGTTATCTTGAAGAGGCTGATCAGTACCTTGATTATTTCATGAAGCACTGTGTGTCAGAGCAAGGTCTTTTCTTATGGGGAAATCACCATTTCTATGATGCTTTTCGAGATCGCAACGTATGGTTTTACTACGGACCTCCTTTGATGGATTTCGATTCATCTCAGCAACCTACCTTTCATGAAATGAGGCCGTATGTACCAGATTGGGAACATATGTACCGTTTGAATCCAACAGCTGTGGAAAAACATATTAGGATGTGTGAAAAACATCATGTGTACGATCCGTTAACTGGTGGTTTCGATCGTCATTCCTCACAGGAGAAGGATTATGCGTTTATTGAAGCGGGGGGCATTCTGGTACAGTCATTAGGTTTTTTATTCAGCAAAACGAAAGACACGGAGTTGTTGGAGAAAGCGCTTAAGATCGCTCTGTTTAGTTATAGTCATCGAAATCCAACCACGAATCTGATCGTAAATTGCCCGACCCAACAGCGTTGGGACAGCAAAGTAACAACTACTGAGGTCGGCATTTGGGCTAGAACGTTGCTCCGTACAGTCGAATACATCCAAGCTGCAACAAATGAAGGTGATGTGCGGGCCAATGCAATAGCATTGGAATTAAAAACGATGGCGTTAGCCGCTTTGCAGGCATATTTAATATATGCCTATGATTCAGAGCGGGAGAGTTACTATGGCAGAGTGTTTCTGGATGGAACACCTGATCTCGGGCAGCAAGAAACGGTATATATGCCGGATTTATACAGTAATGTGTGGGCTTTTTTGTTCCCAAGCCATGATTATCCTATGGCTATGGCCATGACAATATTGGAAAATTTAAATCAAGGCGAGTTGTTTGCAGATAGCGCTAAGAGATGGGCAGATGTGACAGTTCGGGACTGTATGTCCATTCCATCCGGGCAGGTTAGATATGCCGAGCACTATGGGCGGAATATTGTATTTCTAGCTGAATATGCTCGTATTAGTGGGAGACCCGAGTATCGAACCGCAGCAGAAACGCTCGCGGAGGAAGCGGTAAAAGCCCTCTATCAACACGATATGTTTGTTGGGCATACTGATGCCAAGTGGTACGATGCTGTCGATGGAGTCGGTTTTTTGCTGGCAAGTCTACTGTATTTACACAGTGGCAACAAGGATGTTATTCGTTCTTTATTCTAGTTCGGAAAGTAAACTATTTTTATTTTTGCTTAATATGCAAGTTTAGAAGGGATGAAGAGGCTAGTGGCTTCATCCCTTTATTTCATTAAAAAGTAGGGGAGATCATCAATCATGAGTGGAGAAAATAAGAGGGATCTCATACATGCAGATATATTAGTAGCTGGCGGCGGAATATCTGGCGTAGTAGCTGCCATTGCCGCTGCTCGGAATGGTGCAAAAGTTATTCTATGTCAGGATCGCTCCGTTCTAGGCGGTAATGCCTCATCGGAGATACGAATGCACATCGTTGGGGCGGCGCATTCCAAGCGGGGGACGGCCTTAGAGACGGAGGCCAGAGAAGGCGGCATTCTGGAAGAAATTCTGCTGGAATGTGCTGTTCGCAATCCACAACGAAGTGCTTCGATGCTAGATCTCCTTTTATATGAAAAATGCCGTGCAGAAACGAATCTGACCCTGATGCTGAATACAGCGATTATCGGCGTACAAATGGAAGGCAATCGAATTATTTCTGCTTTAGCTTCAAGAGAAAGTACAGAACATGGCTTCGAAATTTTCGCTGATATCTTCATAGACTGTACCGGAGACGGACGTCTCGGGAAAGAGGCAGGCGCGTTATTTACGACAGGCAGGGAGTCTTCCCTGCAATATGGGGAATCATTTGCAGGGAAGGAATCTGATAGCTATCGTCTTGGTTCTTCCCTTCTATTTACGGCACGAAATATGGGCAAACCGATGAAGTTTATAGCGCCTACATGGGCTAAACACTACTCAGAGGAAGACCTCAAATACCGCAACCATGCCTCTTGGGAGTACGGGTATTGGTGGGTGGAGTTTGGTGGGTTAATGGATACAATTTCCGATAACGAATTGATCCGCGACGAGCTTCTAGCGATCATGATGGGCGTCTGGGATCATATTAAAAATAGTGGACACCACCCAGAATCTGAGAACTGGGCACTGGATTGGTTCGGCTTCGTGCCCGGCAAGCGGGAATCGCGCCGATTTATCGGCAAGCATATGCTGACGCAAGGAGATTTGGAGAATGCCGTCCATTTCGAGGATGTCATCGCCTATGGCGGATGGCCGATGGACACACATCCACCGCAGGGGATAGAGGCCAAAGAGATCGATCCATGCCATCAACCGCATACGAATCATGTGTATGGCATTCCGCTTAGAGCCATGATTAGTGCCAATGTGGCGAATCTCATGTTTGTAGGGCGTAATATTTCCGCTACGCATATTGCCTTTTCAAGCACACGGGTCATGGCGACATGTGGTGTGATGGGGCAAGGGGCTGGCACATTTGCGGCAATGGCAATAAAGGAAGGTCTTCCGCTGGATTTGGCGTATCACAACCAAGAATTGATTCGTAAAACCCAAAATCAGCTTATTCAACAAGATGCATTCCTTCCTGGTATTTCGGCGAGTGACAATTTGGCAAGTCAAGCGGTTGTTCGAGCTTCATCCGAGCAATCAGAGGGGCAAGCTTCAAATATTATTGATGGATACACACGTGCGATGCATGGAACTAATGGCGTTAGGCTGGACTTGGTCCTTCCGGGTACACACAGGTGGATGTCGGAGCCTGAAGACCAGAACCCTTGGATTGAGCTGGAATGGGAAACCCCTGTATCCATGAATGAAATAACAATTGTGCTAGACACAGGCATGCACCGGAGACTGACATTGACACATGAGGACAGTTTACAGAAGAAGTTCGAGTGGGGACCCCAACCGGAAACATTGAAGGATTTCCGTGTAATTGCTTATTTTGCGAGTCCACTCGGCGGCAGTCGTCAAGTAATGAACATTCATGATAACTACCAAAGGCAGGTTACAAGCCATGTTCAATTGGAACAAGTTAGTAAGCTCCGTCTGGAGGTCTTAAGCACGAATGGGTTGGATCATGCCAGAATTTTTGAAATCAGATGTCAGTGAAGGCAACGACTAAGTAATCTCAAGCGAAGGAGCACTTATCGATGAAACAATTAAATGAGCATTATGACGTAGTCGTTTGCGGTGGCGGCCTAGCCGGATTCTGTGCAGGAGTCGCTGCAGCAAGACATGGCGCCAAAGCCTGCATTGTACAAGACAGGCCTGTTTTCGGAGGAAATAGTTCATCCGAAATTCGAGTAACTCCCCACGGGGCGGCAGCATTCCATGCCTATGCGAGGGAAACGGGCATTCTCTCTGAACTTCTGATTGAAGAACGGGCGCGCAATCATGAGGAAATTTTGGAAAATGGTTGGACGAACAGTGTATGGGACATGGTCATGTATGATATGGCAATGAGTACGCCTAATCTTACATTTTACTTAAACACTTCGATCCAGCATGTGGTTATGGATACAAACAAGAATATTCAGTCGGTCATCGGACGAATTGCGAATGGCGAAACGGAGCTAACGATCTTCGGAAGTATGTTTATCGATTGTACAGGTGACGGTATCGTGGCTGATTTGGCGGGTTGCGAATGGCGAATGGGAACTGAAAGCCGTGAGGAGTTTAACGAGCCCCATGCTCCACTCAAAGCTAGCCAAGACACGATGGGCAATTCCATCCATTTTAAGGCTAAGGATATGGGGCGTCATGTACCGTTTAAAGCCCCTGACTGGGCGGTCAAATATGAAGATGCGAGTTTCTTCTATAAGCAGGGCAGAACTCCGTATGATGTCCGGGGCGGGTATTGGTGGTTAGAAATCGGAATTCCATGGCATACCATTTACGATACGGAAAATATCCGACATGAATTGACCCGACATACCCTTGGCGTATGGGATTGGATTAAGAACAAAGATCCAGAGACGATGGAGCTTGCAGCCAATTATGCCATTGATTGGATCGGGCAAGTGCCAGGTAAGCGCGAAAGCCGCCGGATTATCGGGGATTATTTTATGACCGAGCATGATATTTTGACCAAAAAGGTTTTTGAAGATGAGATTGCGTTCGGAGGCTGGTTCATCGATTTACACACGCCTGGCGGATTGTTGGCTCCTACCAGCGAACCGAATTCAGCAGCAGGTTATCAGGGGGATTACGATATTAAAAGCTACTGTGGACCATACGGTGTACCGCTTGGCATCTGCATAGCGAAAGACGTGAACAATCTGATGATGGCTGGACGTAACGTGAGTGTCACTCATGCTGCGTTGGGAACCGTTCGTGTTATGGGCACGACGGCACTAATGGGGCAGGCTGTAGGAACAGCAGCTGGCCTTGCAGTCAGAAAGAACGTCCCGATCAGAACGATTTCCAATCAGCATATACGTGAACTGAAGCAAGCGCTGATTAAGGATGGATGTTTTCTTCCGAATAACAGGAATGAAGATGAGTATGATCTCGCACGTTCGGCACGGTTGTCTGCCAGCAGTGAAGCCGTCGTCCATGGCGTCGGACCGGAGAGTCGAGATGCAGAAACTCCTTTACTGAAACGTTGGTGGGATACAGCACCGAAGAAGCTGGAGTTACATGTAACGAAAAAGCCCGAGGTCCAGCTGTTGACGAAACTCGGACAATGGATCGCGATGGGGACTTCGGAGCTGCGCAAGGTCGCTGTATGCTTGACCAACACTTCGGATCAGGTTCAAATTGTTAGCAGCTCTCTTGTTCCGGTAAACGATATTTGGGATTACCGAGTTAATACGGGTACAGTTCTAGCGTCTACGGAATTATCGGTTGCTCCTGGCGAAGCGCAATGGATCGAATGGGAGGTACAGTTGACCGATCTGATTCCAAACTCCTATGTTCGTCTCGATCTATCTAGCAATGAGCATGTGATCTGGCATCGTGCCGGTGGAATTGAGCCCGGCCAAACTTCCGCATGGGATATGGGCAACGGACAAATGCGCGGTGTGAAATATGCACTTAGCTACCGGGTAGAGCCCGCGCAGCCTAGCTACGGTGCGGTGAATGCCATTAGTGGTGTGACACGGCCTCACCAGTCCACGAATTTGTGGAAGTCCGACCCACAGCAGCCGCTGTCCCAATGGCTTCAGTTGGAGTGGGAAGAGGCTGTGACCATTCGTGAAGTGCACCTCGCATTCCCAGGACAGTTGTTGACGGAATACCATTATTACCCGCCATTTTATAAAGATCCGCAGTGTCCAAAGGTTTACAGCATCCAAGCATGGATAGAAGATCGCTGGGAGGACCTTGTGAGTGTGAAGGACAATTATCAGCGGCAGATGAAGCATAGATTGTCCGAAGCCGTGCAAACCGCTAGATTGAGAATCGTTGTTCATGCAACGAACGGCGACCCATCTGCCGCTATCTACGAGGTTCGTTGTTATTAGAGAGTTGCTTTTGGATGTGGAAATGTTATGCAGGTGCATGGTTCTATCCGTGTGCGGCCCGCTTGCTAGATTATGATTTAATCACCACTTACTCCCATGTGGAGAAGGGCAACGAGCGCTGGCAAGCTTCGCCTTCACGCCCATCAAACAGCCGCAATAGCGACAGGTTGTGCCCCATTGATAGTCGCTGCAGGTTGAGCAAATACCGATACGGCGCTCGTATTCGTCTACTGTTGTTACCTTGAGGTTGCGAACGCGAAGCGTTTCGCCGAAAAGCTTGGCGATTTCTTCGGGAGACACGTGAACGGAGGCCGTACAGCCTTTACAATCGGATCCAACTTCTGATCTAGTTTCAGCTGAGTTATCCATCATGTTAAGCTCCTACGTCAGACAAAGTGTGACCACGGAGCGAGCAGGAAGGGTAACCAAGAGCACTTCATTTTCGATACAGTAGTCGGTAAAAGGTTGTGACTGTACAGCATTCGGTTCCTCGAAAGTGTTGTGTGCCTGCATGGTATCGGATGTGATTACGGAACCAGAGATCGTGCCACGCACAGCACCCTTCAGTTCACATTGCACGACTAATGCTTCTTCATGATGCAAATTACAAAGGGAAACATGCAATTGGTTGTCCGCATTGAGAGAAGCGGATGCGCTTAGTTGGCTGATTTGTTTGCCGTCCATCTCGTAGGTAGGGCTGTCTGCTTCCACAGCAATGTGGCTAGCATCTTGATGCACCTTGTACATATCAAAAACATGATAAGTAGGTGTAAGCAGCATGTCAGCCCCTTCCGTTAAGATTACGGCTTGTAAAACGTTAACGACCTGAGCAATATTGGCCATACGCACACGATCACTATGCTGATGGAATAGGTTTAAGTTAATGCCAGCAATGACGGCGTCGCGGATCGTATTTTGCTGATAAAGGAAACCAGGATTCGTGCCAGGCTCCACATTGTACCAAGTGCCCCATTCATCGACGATGAGGGCGACTCTTTTGTCAGGATCATAGGTATCCATAATGGCAGAATGACGAGTGATGAGTTCATCCATGAATAAAGTTTGTTCCAGAGTGTTAAACCAATCTTGCTCATTGAAATCGGTTGCTGATCCTTTATCTTTCCAGACCCCCGTAGGGAGGGTATAGTAGTGAAGGCTGATGCCATCCATGAATTTGGTCGCTTCGCGCATTAACACTTCGGTCCAATTGTAATCAGCACTGTTGGCGCCACAGGCGATTTTGAAAATTTTATTATCTCCGTAATTTCGTACATAACAAGCATATCTGCGATACAAATCCGCATAGTATTCAGGCCGCATATTCCCGCCACAGCCCCAATTCTCGTTCCCTACGCCAAAATATTTGAGCTTCCATGGCTGTTCGCGGCCATTCGCTTGACGCCAGTTCGCCATTGGTGACTCACCGTCGAAGGTCATATATTCGACCCACTCGGACATTTCGGCGACGGTGCCGCTTCCAACATTGCCGCTGATGTATGGCTCTGCGCCAATTAATTCGCATAAACGCAAAAACTCATGCGTCCCGAAATGGTTATTCTCCAGCACACCGCCCCAGTGTGTATTGATCATGCGTTTGCGCTTTTCAGCCGGACCGACACCATCTTTCCAGTGATACTCGTCCGCAAAGCAGCCGCCTGGCCAACGAAGGACAGGGATTTGCAGCTTTTTCAGCGCGTCGAGTACATCGTTTCGCATACCTTCTGTGTTAGGGATCGGAGAGTCGAGTCCAACCCAGATGCCTTCATAAATACATCTTCCCAGGTGCTCAGAGAAATGACCGTAAATGTTACGATTAATCGTGTGTTGAGGTGAATCCGAATGAATAGTTAGCTTAGCCATGAAAGAGGATCGACTCCTTAATGATTCATATTAGCTCTACAGCTGCACCGGCTGCATAAGACCGTCTTCGCCGAATGTGAGCGGGTCAATGCAGACTTCGCGGTGAAAGCCTTTGCCTTGTGTGAAACGGGTCAGCGGTGTGACAAAACGATGGTAGGCAATCCAGTATTGATCCGAGCCAGGCTCTTGGAGAATCGAATGATGGGCGGTGCCGAGCATATCTTTTTCTTTATTTTTGGCTAGAACCGGGTAACGATAAGTGACAGGACCGTACAGGTGCTCCGCAGTTCCATAATTCACGTGATAGTTTTCGCTGCCCGTATCATCACAGGACCACGTGAAGTGATACAAACCTCCGCGCTTTAGGACAGTCACGGCTTCTCGGAAGTCGTGCAGACCGGCCACACTTCTCATCGTGTCCTCCGCAACGCTGACCATATCATCACCGAGCCGAACGATGGTAGGATTTCCGTTTCCGAATAACAAGTAAGCGGTGCCGTCGTCCTCTATATAAATGGAAGGGTCTATGGTGAGCGACATGGGAATCCCCAGACTTTTCATTTGTTCCATCGAGATAAGAGACTCGGGCTGTGCGCGAAACGGCCCAACTGGCGTCTCGGCAACCGCAACACCAATGGAGTGGCTTCCACCTTCTGTTTTTCCGCAGAAGTAATAATAATAGTTGCCGTTCTTGAAGGCGATGGCAGGTGCCCAAGCGGAACCAACGCTCCATGGGACTTCCTCCGTAGCAAGATCCAAAATCACACCTTCATCCTGCCAAATCTTCAGGTCAGCTGAGGAAAATACACGAAATTGCGTGCCTGACCAACGATCGAAGCCATCTGTTGTAGGATACAGGTAATATCGGTCGCCGAACTTCACAAGATCCGGGTCCGCGAATTGTCCGGGCAGTACTTGATGACCGTCTCCGAATGCCGCTAGAAGACGGCTGCTCTCATCAAAAGTAATCGGGATGACGCCGCCATGACGTTTCTTGGATTTACCGAGATCGAACTCCTCGTCCTGCAGAACCCGGAATTCACCGCTATCCAAATCAGATGTCAGAAGGGGCAGATAACCTTTGCCCTCCGCAAAGCGATCCACAATGAGGCACCATTCTTCCCGGTCGTTAAATTTAAATATTTGAGGCCCCTCCACGCCAAGCATTGCTTCTAAAGCTGGCGCATGCAGGCCTGTAAAAGAATCTTTATCTAATGAGGTACCTTTCTCAACTCGAATATTCTTCGTCGTTTCATCCTTGGAATATCGGTAGTAGCAACCGTTATGGGCAATGATTGTAGTATCAATGATGTGGTTTTCACGTTCGATGTACTTTTCGCTCTCGGTGAAACTGCGGAAATCCTTGGTGCGCGCACTGAAGATTTTTTGTTTCCTTTCTCCCTCATGCTGTTCTTGTGTCGCTGAGGCCCAGAATACAAGAAAGTCGCCGGAAGCTTCGTCATAAATGGCCTCAGGTGCCCAGACGCAGCCAGCTCCAGGCACACCTAATGTAACAGACCAAGGGGATGACCATTGAACCAAGTCGGCAGATTCCCAAACAATAATGTCACGGCTTCCCGCATTTACCGCTGTATCCCAACCTTTACGGCTCGCAATACGAAGATCCGTGGCGATCAGATAAAATTTGTTCTCCTTGGGTGACCGTACGATAAAGGGATCTCGCACGCCTTTTTCCCCTAACTCGGAACATAGTACTGGCTGACCCGCGTTTAGATCCTTCCAGTGCAAACCGTTATCGCTATAGGAGAAATAAACTTGTTCACCGTTCGGCTGTTCTCCGATAAAATGAACCAAAAGATAGCCTGAATATAGATTGTTATGTACTGACAATTGAAAGCACTCCTTATTGAAGACTTATAGGTAAAGTATAGGTGACATCCATGAGTGGATCAATAAACTATCGTGGTAGTTAACTGACTTATCGTCTAAAAAAAGAAGGTAGACTCGAGAGTCTACCTTCTGAGAAACCTTTCATTTGCGTTTATATTGACTGGGGGTAACACCAACAAATTTCTTGAATTGTCGCATAAAATGGGTATCGTTCTCGTACCCGCACATTCTCGAAATTAGAGTGATGGATGTGTTGCTATTCGTAAGAAGGTATTTGGCATATTCCAACCTAGCGTTAATGAGATCCATGATGATGGAGCAACCGAACAATTCTTTATAAATATGTTGGAAATAAGATTTGCTTAAATTTACGCTGGCAGCGAGCTTGTCTACGGTATAAAGAGAATTAGGTGAGCTGTATAATTGGTTTCGCAGCTTGGTGAATGGAAGCAGGTACTGGCTCTTATTTTCATGGACGGCAGTCTGGTTTCGTAAATTGACGAGCTTCATAAAAAGTGATTGAAGATCGCAGTCTATGATCCTTTCTTTCAAAGGGGGATTCTGTCTAACCTGATTACTCATGTCCATAATACATTTGGAGATCAGCATCGTATCATCCGCATATACGGGCGTGTCTAATGGGAAATCGATCTCTGTCAGGAAAGACGCCAACTCGTTACCCGAACAATGGAACCAGTCATTAATAAATGGTTTTTCCAAATGTCTGTAGAGATGTGGAGTATGAGGTTTCAGTAAAATATAGGTGTTTTTCTGAACGGTATGTAATTTACCATCAATAACAAGCTCTGAGCTGCTCTTAAACAACACAAATGCATAATCCCCGGATCCGCTCGGCCTATCAATAAGGATTCCTTTATCATGAATAAAATTATAACCACATGCAACTAGTTGTATCATCATTTATCACCACAAGATCATTGATCAGCTTATTTTAGAATTATTTCTTAAAATGTAAGTGTGTTTAAGCATTTCATAAATAATTATAGCACAATAAATCAGTTTTTTGCGGTAATAGTTTATTGTACTAAAAAATAGGGAGGGCTATAGTAGTAATCAGAATAGGATTCATTTTGAAAGGATGATTACTAGTTATGTCAGAAGTCCAAGGTACATTACGAGTTCACACCCAGAGGAAGGGCTCGCTTATAGGAGACTTGTTCGGTATTTTCTTTGAGGATCTGAATCATGCTGCTGACGGAGGGCTTTACGCCGAGCTAGTTCAAAATAGATCGTTCGAATTTGACCCCATTGATCGGAAAGATTATCATGCACTGACAGCTTGGGAGAAGGTGGAGCGGGGTGGCGGTAGCGCTGAACTGAAGGTAGAAGATACCCATCCTCTTCATCCGAGAAACAAGCATTATGCTTGCATAGAGGTTTTGTCCGAGGGGGCAGGAGTTGGCCTCATGAACCTAGGTTTCAATAGCGGGATTTCGGTTAAGCAAGGGGAAAGCTACCTGTTTTCGATGTATGCGAGGAGAGATATCGCTTCCGATGTACCTGTTGCCATCTCGATTGAAGATGCAGACGGCGCGATTTATGCAGAAACGGACATTGCTGTGAATGCTACTGAATGGAGCAAATACGAGGTGAGGTTGACGATGCAGGCTACCGCTCACAACGGTCGGTTGGTCATTCTCACGAAAGGCAAGGGTAAGCTCTACCTTGATATGGTTTCTCTATTCCCGGAGAAGACTTTCAAGCATCGTTCCAACGGGCTTCGTGCGGATATCGCTACGTTGTTGGCGGATATGAAGCCCAAGTTCATGCGGTTTCCTGGCGGATGCTTGGTGCATGACGGCTCCTTGAATCCGGAGGATAGAAACTCCATGTACCGCTGGAAGAATACAATTGGCGATATCGTTCAAAGGCCAGCAAGAAGGAACAACTGGCAATACAATCAAACCTTGGGTTTGGGGTATTATGAATATTTTCAGTTTTGCGAAGATATTGGAGCAAAGCCGATTCCCGTGCTGCCAGGAGGGTATGACCCGCACCATCATCGGATTGTTCCGATTGAGGAACTAGGTCCGTGGATTGACGATGCACTTGATGTCATTGAGTTTGCGACTGGTGATGTTTCGTCAGTATGGGGTGCTATTCGAGCAGAGTTAGGCCATCCGGAACCCTTTGGTCTGGAGTACATCGCGATAGGCAACGAAGAGGTGGGGGAGCCCTTCTTTGAACGATATGCTTATTTCCACCGTGCAATTAAAGAAAAGTACCCCGAGATGAAGATTATTAATTCCAGTGGGCCGTTTGCCGCTGGCGGTGAATATGATCGTGGATGGGCATCAGCAAGAGAACATGGCTCCGACCTCGTAGACGAGCATTACTATCAGTCTCCTGAATGGTTCTTAGCCAACTACCATCGTTATGATCATTTTAAAGCGGATGATCCCAAGGTTTTTCTCGGGGAATATGCTTCGATTGGCAACACCTACTACAACGCGTTGGTGGAAGCGGCTTTTATGACAGGCCTGGAGAAGAATGCGCATGCGGTAGGTTTGGCCTGTTATGCTCCGATGCTTTGCAACGTTGACTATGTGAACTGGACGCCGAATATGATCTGGTTCAACAATCATGAAGTGTTCGCAACGCCCAATTATTATGTACAGAAGTTATTTATGCTCCATCAAGGGGATCAATTGCTTGAGACAGAGGCAATCGGTTTTCCATTACCTGAAGGGATAGCAGATGAATCAATTCAGGGAAATATCACCTTTAAAGCCAATCGCTCTTCCATTCTTTTTACAGACATTATGCTGCTTAACAACGAGACGGGTGAAAAGAAAGTACTCCATGATCTAGACAAAGAGATCACAGATCCAGCAATCCATGCGGAGTTACCTTCAGAGTTGGACTTGGGGCTCACGCCGTGGAGCAACTTTACCTTAACTTGCAAAGCAACTCGAACCAGCGGAGACAGAGGGTTTATCATTGATTTTGGTAAAATAGACGATCAGAACCACTTATCCTGGGAAATCGGAGGGTGGCAGAATCAAGATTCTTTAATCGGTGCAAAAGTGGCGGGCAGGAACTCCGTTTTAACCCAAAGCATGTTTGCGGTGGAGTCGAACAAGGAATATAGTCTAACTTTGGAAGTCGTGGGCAGGAAGATTCGAGCTTTTATCGATGGTGATCTGATGAATGAAACCGAGGATAAGTTGCCGTTAATCGAACCATTCTATTATTCGTCTACAGTTGAGTTAGCAACGGGAGATATTATTTTGAAGGTAGTGAATGTAAGAGAGCAGAGCATGAAGGTAGAAGTAGTATTAGATGATTTTCCTGCTCATTCAGTCGCTGGGGAGATATTTGAACTGGCCGGCTACTTACCTTCCGATGTGAATAGCTTTGAGGAGCCATTGAAGGTCTCGCCGAAGCAGACAACTTTTGATAACTGGGGCAGCGGATTTCAATATGAGTTTCCCAAGCAATCGATTACGGTATTCCGATTTAGGAGGGGACGTTGAAATGAGAATAGACAAAAGCAACCAACCAGAACAAAGTAGTTATCCTAGTCCGTTTATTCTAAATCGTGCAGATCCGTATATATGGAAGCACACGGATGGCTACTATTATTTTACAGGGTCTGTTCCTGAATATGACAGGATCGTATTGAGAAGAGCCAAGAGGCTCATTGATCTCCCTACTGCAGAGGAGACTGTCATCTGGCATAAGCATGAGACTGGCGAAATGGGCGATCATATCTGGGCACCGGAGCTTCATTTCATTGATGGAGCCTGGTATATGTACTTCGCGGCTGGAGCGGCGGAAGATAAATGGGCCATTCGGCAGTATGTGCTAGAATGCAAAGAGGCGAACCCCTTAACGGGTGTTTGGCTGGAAAAAGGGAAAATTGCCATGAATTTTGAAAGCTTTACACTGGACGCGACAACCTTTGAGCACCAGGGCAAAAGATATTTGGTTTGGGCGCAGTATGAAGAGAAGAATTCAAACTTATATATAGCGGAAATGAGCAATCCATGGACAATTTCTGGGCAGCAAGTCATGCTGTCATCCCCTACCTATGAGTGGGAAAGGCAATTATACAATGTGAATGAAGGGCCTTCTGTGCTTAAAAGGAATGGCAGAATCTTTCTGTATTATTCCGCCAGCGCAACGGATGAGCGATATTGTATGGGCTTGCTTACGGCTAAGGACACAAGCAATTTGCTAGATCCACATTCTTGGGAAAAGTGTGCAGAGCCTGTTTTTGTCAGTAATGAAGCAGCAAGCGAGTATGGGCCGGGACACAATAGCTTTACGGTTTCGGAAGATGGATTGGATGACATTCTCTTCTATCATTCACGACCGTACAAAGGGCTGCAAGGCAGTGCACTTTCAGATCCGAATCGGCATACGCGCGTTCAGAAGATATTCTGGCATGAGGATGGGACGCCTGATTTGAGGGTGCCGGGTTATGCGCAGACGGCAAATTAAATATGATTTGAATGTGACCGGAGACATGTGACATGTCTTCGGTTCTTTTATTGTTTGGATAAAAATCGTTGATGTTATACCCTTTTTCGTTGTTTTCCTGTATATTCTAGACGCGCACGTATACGCTAAACTGAACATGTAACGTTCTGCGAAAGGATAGGCTTACTATGGCACGAGTATTCTTCAGAAGCAAATATATGCCCTTTACGTATAAAATGATGATTCCATATCTATTGCTCGTGCTGATCACAGACATCGCGATCGGTTACGCCTCTTATACGATGCTAGTCAAGTCCCGTACGGAAGTCACACAGACAGGGATTCGTGCGGCACTGGAGCAGACGCGCAATAACGCTGATTATCGTATGGCGGAAATACAGCGAATTTCTGACCAGTTGTTTGGCAGCTTGCCGTTTCAACGCTCTCTAACTAAGCATGGCGATCGACTTAGCATGTACTTAACTGTCATTGATGAAGTTGTTCCCATGCTCCAAGCGCCGCTTGAACTGTTCGGAAGCCCAATCTGGCTGACTCTCTACCCAGTTAATCCGGATTTCGGTGAATCAAGCGGCTCTTCTGACACAAGCCCGATTTCGAAAAGTGATTATTTTATCCTACCTTTTTTCTCTCTGCAGAGTAGTCTATGGTTTCAAAAGCTGCAGGCGGAAGGAGCAGATAATCTCTGGTTGCAGGTTGATACGGATCAGGAGCTTGACAACGTATCCCTGTTCCGCAAGCTGGTTTTATTTACGGACAATAAAACGGTCATTGGCTATATCAAAATTACGGTGAATCTCGACAGCTTGCTTGGAAATATCGCCAAATATCCAGATCAGGGGCTTGGCATACGTTTTTATGACAATCGGACAGACCGTGCTCTGTTCGAGCGACTACCAGGTAACCTTGGCGCTAAGTATTTGAATCTGCGTGAAGATATTGCTGGAACTCCGTTCGCAATTGAAGTTCGCGTGCCGCAGGATTACTTGAACAAAGACGCGAAACGGTTGCAGGTAACGATCGGACTGATCTGTACGGCAAGTTTTGTCGTGATGGGTCTAATTGGATTTATTGTAGCAACGCTGTCCGGGCGAAGAATGAAACAAATTGTTTCATTCATTAGATCTTTACAGGATGGAAAACTAGAACGACGGCTAGCGGTGAGCGGGAATGACGAGTTCGTACTAATCGCTCGTTCATTTAATAGCATGGCAAGCAGTATTCAACAATTAATTCAAGATGTGTACCGTGAAGGGGTTCAAAAAAAGCAGGCGGAATTGGAGGCACTGCAAGCTCAAATTAATCCTCACTTTCTATACAATACCTTATCGACAATCAGCAGTTTAAGTAATTTGGGCAAGACACGCGAGGTGACGGAAATGGTAAAGCTGCTCTCTCGCTTCTATCGATTGACGCTAAACGAAGGGCAGGTTCTCATTCCGCTTAAGAATGAATTGGATCAAGTTGGGGCTTATCTCGATATCCAAAAGGTCAAGTATGCCGATGCGTTTCAAGTATTTATCGAAATGGACCCGGAAGTCAAAGAAGTGCAGATCATCAAATTACTGCTGCAGCCATTTGTTGAAAATGTGTTCAAGCATGCCTGGTTTGGGGAAACTATCGCCATTCGTATAACGGCGAAGCGGGTAGGGGAGCAGCTAGAGCTAAAGGTCATCGATAACGGCATCGGCATGCGCCCAGATACCGTCGACAAGGCGCTTCGCGGCGGACCTCAATCGAACGCTTACGGACTGAAGAATGTTAATGAGAGAATTAAACTCCGCTACGGCGCTGAATACGGTGTGAAGATTGCTAGTATTTTCGGAGGTGGGACGACCGTGCAAATTCTGTTGCCGTTTCGTATGGACACGTTTCCAGATCTGGACGAGACGAAATATTCCCGCAATCTCACAGGAAAGGGAGGCGATATTCGTGAACATTAACATCTTGCTTGTAGATGACGAAGCGATTGACCTGGAGTGGCTGCGGGTAAGAGTAGAGGCAACGCAATGTCAAGGACTGCGAGTTGCGGGTACTGCGAAGAGCGGTTTTGCCGCACTTGCTTTTATGGAGCAGGAAAGAATTGACATCATTCTATCCGATATCCGCATGCCGATTATGTCGGGGTTTGAATTCGCGCGTAAAGCGAAAGCAATCAACCCAGAGGTCCGGATTGCTTTTATAAGCGGACATGAAGATTTCAGCTATGCGAAGGAAGCCATACAACTAGAAGCATATGACTATTTGTTGAAACCTGTTGATGACGACGAATTGGCCAAGATGATAGCAGGCCTTTGCGCCAAGGTCGAGGAGGATCGTCGCAACCGCTCCTCTCTATCTGATGCACTGCCGTATGTACAGCGGGAAGTGCTGCTTCGCTGGTTCCATGAAGTGTCTCCAGAGACATCCGAAGAGCGGGTGGCCGAGTTTGTAGCGCCTTTCCTTGAGGAAGGTACCTCTGTGGCTTTGATTGAGGCTGATGATTTTGAGAGGCATTCGAAAGAAATGACGGTTGATGAGCGGCGATCTTTATGGACAAGCATAGAGCAGCACCTGATTGCTATTGTTCAGAAAAAAGAACTAGGTAGCTTCATGAACGGCTTCGCGAATCGTTTTGTTTTATTAGCGACAAGTGGCGTCGGAGCAAGCAATGAGCTAGAAGAGCTGATTCATGCTTTCGGTGAGGCTTTTCCGTTCACAATCACCATTGGTCTTGGCGCTCGAGCTTACAGCCAGGAAGAACTTCATAATTCGTATCGTCAAGCAGAGATGGCGCTAAGCATTAAGTGGGTGCTGGGCAAAAACAGAGTGATCCGCGATGTGACGTCCCAACAACCCGTTAAGACGGGAACCGCTGATATTGAACGTATCTTTGAGGAAGTACTACAGGCAATCCTCGACTACGATCTGGTGAAGATTGATGATGGGTTAACGGCCATTTTCCGCCCTGACTATGCGCCGCATCGTAAAAGTGAAGCCTATGATCTGATTATACGATTGACGTCGAAATTACATGGCGATTTGCAAAAAATAAACGAGAATTTGTACGAGCTCCTTAATTGGGAATCCCATCAGCCGGATGCTTTATTCGAATTCGAAACGATGAATGATATTGTATCTTGGCTGCGCAGAAGGTTTTTTGAGTTATCTGAACTGCTGTTTATGAAGAGGCGGAAGCAGGACCGTAAATTAATTTCAGATATTATGAGCTATGTGGAAGAGCTGCTGGAGAATAAAGTGACACTGAAGGATGTTGCCGCGAGATTCGACTTTACGCCTAACTATCTAGGACATTTGTTTAAAGCGGAGACCGGGATAGGATTCAGCGAGTATATGAATAACGTTCGCATGAAGCGTGCTTGTGAGCTGCTTGACGATCCTCGGATGAAAGTGTACGAAATCGCATACAGAATTGGTTATAAAAATGTCATTTATTTTAATCGCTCTTTTAAGCAGGCGACTGGGATGACACCAGGGGAATACCGTAAAAAGAACAAAATATAACACAGTAGAGGAATGATTCTCTACTTTTTTTTGTTTATTTGGAGTGGCTTAAAATAGGAATGAAAAATATAAATATATTCGTAGATTTAGTATTAATTTTAGTTGTTCCGCTGAATTATATCGAATTATCTAGCCCTCTATAATAAGAAACAGAGAGAGGAGAAGAGATATGATAAAGAGACAACAAAGACTCTGGCATGAACTAGTAAAGAATAGAACTTTGCTGCTTATGATAATGCCAACTGTGCTTCTATGCTTACTATTTTCATATATCCCGATGGCTGGGATCGTAATTGCTTTTAAGAAGTACAACTACACTGGCGGTATTTTTGGAAGTCCGTGGGCAGGGCTTGATAATTTTAAATTTTTCTTCCAATCCGGCAACGCTTGGCTGGTGACGCGGAATACGGCTTTGTATAACCTAGGCTTTATTATTATCGGCAACGTATTGCAAATCTCAGCGGCGATTCTGCTGTTTGAAGTGGGCGGCAAATGGTTCCGCAAAATCATCCAATCGGCGATGTTCCTGCCGTATTTCATCTCTTGGGTGGTCGTCGGCTCTATTGCTTACAGTTTCTTTAGCTACGACATCGGCACCATCAACAACTTATTGACATCGCTTGGCATGGAGAAGGTCGACATTTACAATACGCCAGGGTATTGGCCTTACATCTTGTTATTCTTCAACATCTGGAAGTCTCTTGGCTATGGCACAGTGATGTACCTTGCTGCCATTACGAGCATCGACACTGAAATGTACGAAGCGGCCGAAATTGACGGAGCGAACGTGTTCCAGCGCATTTTTAATGTGACCATTCCGAATTTAATCCCGACGCTCACGATTCTCGTGCTGCTATCTGTTGGCCACATCTTCCGCGGCGACTTCGGTATGTTCTACAATTTGGTTGGCAACAACGGCATGTTGTTCTCGTCGACAGACGTTATTGATACTTTTGTCTTCCGATTACTGATGACAACGAACGAGATCGGCATGTCAGCCGCAGCAGGCGTCTATCAATCGGTACTAGGCTTCGTGACGATTCTGTTGGTCAACTATGCGGTTCGCAAATACGATAAGGATCGCGCTTTATTTTAAATGGGAGGGGACAATTCATATGCACGCGACAGCCGTTAAACGCGGCCTACAGAAGGATAGGTTCTTTCTCTCCATCATCGGATACATCACGCTTATTAGCATGGCTCTGATCAGCATCATACCATTCTGGATCGTTCTAGCCTCGTCGTTCAACGATGAGAACGCAATCCGTTTAGACGGATATAGTATGTTTCCTAAAGTATTTTCGACCGAAGCTTATCGCTTAATATTCGAATTTCCCGATGCGATTCTCAGGGCTTACGGCGTAACCATCACGGTCACAGTCGTCAGCACAGTGCTCGGCTTGTTCCTGACGGCAATGACCGCTTACGTGCTATGCCGCAAAGATTTCAAGTGGCGCAACCATTTCGCCTTTTACTTCTTTTTTACCACGTTGTTTAGTGGAGGTCTTGTGCCGTGGTATTTATTAATCGTCAACTATTTGGACCTGAAGGATAATTTGATCGTACTTATTCTTCCAACGCTGGTGAATGTATTTAATATTCTTGTTATGAGGGCGTTCATGAGTGGTATTCCTGATGCGATCTCAGAATCAGCCAAAATCGATGGCGCCGGTGATTTTCGAATCTTCCTTAATCTAATTCTTCCGCTTTCCAAGCCAGCGCTGGCGACGATCGGTCTGTTCATCGCGCTCAGTCATTGGAACGATTGGTATATGGCCTTGTTGTTTGTTTCCGACGAAAAGCTGATGCCGCTGCAATATTACTTGTATAAGTTGCTCGGCAACCTAGAGGGTATGCGTGATGCTATGGCAGGATCTGGGTCGGGTGTGACGGTCACGATTCCCGGGGAAAGTTTGAAAATGGCCATGACCGTCGTCGCCACGGGTCCGATCATCCTTGCCTATCCGTTCATCCAAAAGTATTTCGTGAAAGGATTAACAATTGGCGCTGTGAAGGGGTAATCTCAGGGAAACCTGGTTATCAATATAAATACTAGAACTGGAATCGAAAGGGGCTAGCAATAAGAATGAAAACAAAAAAATCAATGGTGATCGTGCTAACCAGTCTTTTGGCAGCATCCATGATGCTTAGCGCATGCGGCAATAGTGAAAAAACCAACAATGCAGCCAACAATGCCCAAAGCACAGCTTCGACAAATCCGAAAGATGGGGCTATTGATACGTCCAAAGTCGTTACCTTGAAGATGATCATGCTCGGACCGAAACCAGCCGATTACGATCAGGTATTCGGAGAAATCAACAAAGTCTTGAAACAAAAAGTAAACGCTACCCTTGAAACGGAGTTCTTAGATTGGTCCGACTGGAAGCAGAAATATCCGCTCAAATTTGCAGCTAATGAAGACTTCGACCTTGTCTTTACGGCCAACTGGGCTAACTACGCCGACCAAGCCAATAAAGGCGGCTTCCTTGAACTGACGGACACGCTTCTTTCCAAGTATGCTCCACAAACCTGGAAAGCCATGGATAAAGTAAAGTGGGATCAAGCGCGAGTTAAAAACAAGCTTTACATGATCCCGTACAATATCCCGAACGAATATAAGGAGAAGCTCGTTATTTACCGCGAAGACTTACGCGAGAAGTATAACTTGCCGCCTATTACGGACGCGGCTTCATTCGCGAAATTTACGGATGCAATTGTGAAAAACGAAAAAGGCGTTACGCCGTTTGGCCCTACGCTTATGAATATGAATGCATTGGACACGCCGTTATTGGTGCAGAAGAACAATTGGAAGCAGATTGATGGAACACCATTCGCATTCAAAATTGGAGATGCATCGGGCAAAGTGTTTAACATCTACGACACGCCGGAATTCAAAGATCTGCTCCCTTACTACAAAAATCTCGCGGACAACGGGGCATGGATGAGAGATGTGCTGACCTACAAAGGAAGCCAATCAGAAGACTTTAAATCAGGTAAAATTGCGTCCTATTCCCATACGTTATCTTCAGGTGCTTCATCTGTATCTGCAATCAAAAGTGTACACCCTGATTGGAAAATCGGCATTGCGGATATCGCTCCAGACAGCAATAAAACAACGGCAATTTCGACCCAAAACGGTATGGCCATCCATGCTTCGTCCAAATCTCCGGAGCGCTCGCTAATGGTGCTCGACTTGTTGCAAAATGACAAGCAGCTTCACGATTTGATGATGTACGGTATCGAAGGCACACACTATACGGCTGTCGGTAACGACCAATTCACGAAAAAGGACAAATTTGCAAGCTTCAACACCTTCACGAACTGGAGTTTCCAATCTCCGCTGAATCGCCAAGAGACGACTTATCCGCAAGCGGCGAAAGACATCGAGAATAAATGGAAAAACCAAGTTACGCATTTCAAACTAGAAACCTTCGTATTTGATAACACGAAAGTTGTGAATGAAGTCTCGAATGTTAGCAATGTGATGACTCGCTACGGGCTGCCGCTCGAATACGGTCTCGTGAAAGAAACGGACAAAGGATTGGCTGACTTACAGGCACAACTTAAGGCAGCAGGCGTGGAGAAAGTCCAAGCTGAACTTCAAAATCAAATTAACACGTTCCTAGCTGAAAATAAATAAGACAAATCGTAACCCGAAAGTAGGAACCTTAATTGGAGGTGGCTATCTTTCGGGTTGCTTTTTGCTGCGATACTTCCTGCTATTTAAATGACGAAAGAGGTTATTGATGATGAAACAAAAGTTAAAGTATACCCCGCCGGCAAACGGCTATCCGGAATGGAATAATAACCCTGAAATCTTTGAACTGAATCGAATGAAAGCACACGCAACCCTGATGCCTTTCGATTCTGTGGAAGAAGCGCTGCAGAATAATCGTTCAGCTTCCCGCAGTTATCTATCACTTAACGGCACATGGAATTTTGCTTTCGCCGAGTCGCCGTCCAAGCGCATTAGAAATTTCTATGAGGACAGTTTTGAACATTCCGGATGGCATGACATTCAGGTGCCTGGACATTGGCAGCTTCAGGGTTACGATTACCCTCAATATTCGAATGTTCGCTACCCGTGGGAGGCGTCAGAGCCCGAGCTGATTCCCCCGTTCGCGCCTACCTTGTACAATCCTGTTGGCTCATATATCCGTACGTTTACGGTGCCTGAACATTGGAAGGGTCACCCCGTTTTTATTAGCTTCCAAGGCGTGGAGTCCGCTTTCTACGTGTGGGTCAATGGTGAGCTCGTGGGCTACAGTGAGGATACGTTTACACCAGCTGAATTCGACTTAACGCCATATTTGAGAGCAGGGGAGAATACGCTTGCGGTCGAGGTATATCGCTGGTGCGATGCGAGCTGGCTGGAGGATCAGGATTTCTGGCGGCTGAGCGGTATTTTCCGCGATGTCTACTTGTACACGGTGCCTAAAGCGCATGTGTACGATTTCTTCGTAACAACGGAGCTTGATGAAGCATACAAAGATGCTGAGATTAAAGTGAAAGCGACGCTGATGAACTATTGGGAAGACAATTTGGGCTTAGTTACGCTTGAGGCACAATTATATGATGCAGGACAGAACGCTGTATTTGCGCAGCCGATGAAGTTAACTACAACGATTGGCGGTCATAATGGGGAAGCTCAAGTAGTGGTTTCGGCCTTTGTTGCCAATCCGCTGAAATGGAGCGCGGAGCAGCCGAACCTGTATATGCTCGTTATCAGCTTGAAAGATAAGAATGGGGAATTGCTTGAAACAATCAGCACGCAGATAGGCTTCCGTAAATTCGAGATTAAAGATGGACTCATGCTGATTAATGGGCAGCGAATCGTATTCAAAGGCGTCAACCGACATGAGTTTGGCGCCAATGCTGGCCGCGTGATGAATCTGGAAGATATGATGACAGACATTAAACTCATGAAAGCGTACAATATGAACGCGGTGCGTACTTCGCACTATCCGAACAATCCGCTCTGGTATGAGCTATGTAACGAATATGGCTTATACGTGATTGACGAAACCAATCTGGAGACACACGGCACTTGGAGTGGCGGTCAGACGGAGCTGCTTCCAATGACGGTACCTGGCAGTAATCCTTCATGGACGGCAAACGTCATTGACCGTGCCAACTCTATGATGCAGCGGGATAAGAATCATCCTTCCATCCTGATGTGGTCGCTTGGCAATGAGGCGTTCGGCGGAGATAATTTCATAAAAATGGCTGATTTTTTGCGCGAGGCAGATCCGACACGTCTTGTTCACTATGAAGGTGTTGTGAATTGGAAGCAATCGGCCGATGCAACTGATGTTGAAAGCTACATGTATACGAGACCGGATGGCTTGATTCAATATGCGAAAAAGGCAGGGCCGAAAAAGCCGTATATGCTATGTGAGTACAGCCATGCAATGGGGAATTCCCTTGGCGGCTTGCATCTATATACCGAGTTGTTTGATCGCTATCCGGTGCTGCAGGGTGGATTTATTTGGGATTGGGTAGACCAAGGTCTCTTGAAAACGGAAGCGGATGGAAAGAGATATATGGCTTATGGCGGGGACTTCGGCGAACCGGTGCACGCGGGTAATTTTTGTGGTAACGGTCTTTTACTTGCCGATCGTTCAATTACGCCGAAGTTGATTGAAGCCAAGAAATGTTATGAAAATATAGCCATTACGGAAGTGGATGGGGGACAGGGTATCTATAGCTTAATAAATAAAAACCTGTTTACCAATTTGGATGCCTATTTGCTGCAGTGGACGATTGCTGTAGATGGCACTATATGTGCTGAAGGCAATCTGACTGTAAGTGTCCCGCCTCTTGAAAGCAAGGAGGTTAAGCTTATGCTGCCGAAGCTTGAACAAAGCGGAGAGGCAGTGCTAACTATCAGCTTTGTGACGAAGAAAGCTGAGAAGTGGGCGGAAGCAGGTCATGAAGTGGCGTTTGAGCAATTCGTGCTTCCTGCTGTGAAGCCAGATCTAGCTGTTGTTGAGCCTGTGATGGGCTACAGTCCAGTTCATGTTACCGTGCAATCGGGCGCGTTGACTGTAAACGGCGAGGGCTTCACTGCTAGATTTGACACGGGGAACGGCAGCCTGTTTTCCTATCAAGTTGACGGTATTGAACTTCTCAAGGGTGAGCTTGTGCCGAACTTCTGGCGCGCCTATACAGATAACGACCGTGGCAATAAACAACATGAGCGTTGCGCAACATGGCGAAGTGCAGGCGTAGAACGTATTCTCCAATCGTTGCGTTGGGAGCCACTGACCGATCGTGTTATCGTACATGCCGCTTATGTGCTGCCTACAACTTCGGAATCGGCTTACTGGGTGACATATACCGTTCTAGGCAACGGAGCGATCCAAGTACAGCAGAAGCTTACCCCAGGAAAAAACCTGCATGAAATTCCTGAAATTGGTGTCATGTTTAGTATGGACGGCTCATTTACAGACCTGGAGTGGTACGGTAAAGGGCCGCATGAATCGTACTGGGATCGCCAGTTAAGCGCAAAACTCGGACTGCACCAAGTTAAAGTTGCGGATCAGTTCGTGCCTTACCTAAGACCGCAGGAGTGTGGCAACAAGATGGATGTCCGCCGTGCTGTGATCTCGAATCAAAGCGATGTTGCGCTGCACATTACAGGCGAACCTAGCTTTGAACTAAACGCGCTGCCATATACGCCATTTGAGCTTGAGGCAAATGATCATGTTTACAAATTGCCGGCAAGAGACAAAACCGTTGTACGTATCAATTATCGTCAAATGGGTGTTGGCGGCGATGATAGTTGGGGGTCGAAGCCGCATCCACAATATCTGCTGCAGGCTGATAAGTGCTATTTATTCAGCTTTACGCTGCAGGGGAAGGTGAAATAATAAAACGGGAGCAGGTTGATCTGCTCCCGATTTTTTATGTTTTATGCATACACACGAATCTCATAAACCGCCGCAGATGGATCCCCGTTCGTCGCTGTCACCGTCAAACGAATGCGATCACTCTGAATGGCTTGATCCAAAGTATGTTTAACTAAACGTTGGTAATTCCCCTCAACATGAACGATTGTAACCCATTGTTCTTGCACATACGCTTCGATCGTATAGTTCTTAGGACATTGCGGATCACGATAGAAGGGTTCATACCGATGGTATTCTTGAAGCAAATGCCCAGGGAATGTGGCATGAATCTCACGAATCATTTGCGGTTTCGCCCATTGTAACTGCACAGATTGTGGCAGTGGCTGCACCGGATCAGACATCCACAAGTTGGTGTATTGGTGTGGACGTGTTACGCCATTGCCGACATTGCTTGCACCATAGCATTGTTGAGCTGGTGTAATGCGGTAGCTGAGCGTGCCTCCATCATTCAGATAGCGACGCATTTTTCCGCTCCCCATGTCGTATGCAGAAATGTGACCTGGCAGGATACGGTTAGCCGAATGCCATTCGACAGATGGATTTGCACCCAGTTGTAGTTGAATGAAACGGCTGTTAACAGAAGGATCTTGCCAATTCAGCGGCCATTCCACCCACACATGTTGGCCAACCGGAACTGTTAAAGTCGTTTCTGCATAAACGACACCCGTGTCTGTTCGATAATCCCAAATGTGATCTACTGGAATTAGTTTGGCTGCTACCTGTTGGGGACGATCCGTATTGTTGCTCAAACAGACAGAAATGGTTTCGATACGGCCTTCCTCGATTGCAATCCATTGCCCGCGTTTAAAGGTAAGCGGCTCAGCCTGTTGTTTTCTAGCTTCTTGAGCAACTCTGGAACGGAAGCCGAATGTGAAATCATGGCTTTCGGGTCCTACACCATGAATAGATGCTGTACTGCTGGAACTAAACGTGGCTTGTTTAGTAAGATCATGAACATCCTCATTCTTGTAGTTTGGAAGGAAACAACCATCGCGAAGCAGTGTTTGCTGCAAATTCACGATATGTTCGCCAGACATGTCAGATAGATTCAATTGGTTTCGCAACGCGTAAGCAGCGCCAGTACCTGCTGCCTGCCCCATCAGGGCTGTCGTTGACATGACACGGACGGTTCCGAGCGCAGCGTGGGTAACGCTGACGTTGCGTCCTGCCATCATTAAGTTGCTAATATCTTTACTGACCATGATTCGGAATGGAATACCGTAAGGACCGCAGTAGCTTTTCTGCGCATACTCACTAGTTTCGTTATAACCTTCAGCGCTAGCCGGCTCTGCTGTTGGAGCCAGAAGACCTCCAGGTGTGTGAAGATCGACGAACCAGCCGCCATAAGCGATTTCGTCCTCGAATACTGTACGGTTTTGGATATCATGCTCGGTCATGAAGTAACGGCCCATAATGCGGCGGCTCTCTCGTTTACCTGGCACTTGACCAATCCAATCAAGCGCAAGATTCGCGGTTTGTTCCTTCAGAAGCGGATCGTGATTTTTCATCCAATCCCAAATGCCTAGCGTGTGTCTAGTCAGCTCGTGACGAATGTTTTCATTGTCGTAAACGGTGTTATAGGGAACCCCGATCTCAATCCACCAGAAACCTGATTCTGTATCATAAAAAGTGCGGCCTTGCTTATAGAAATAATCAGCATCTTCGTGATGGATAGCCCAGTCAGGCGCTTTGAAAGGTACAGGGCGTCCCATATCCTTGGCACGGAAATGGATAGAATTCCCCATGGTATCGGAATTTGCAACAAGCGGAGCATGAGGTTCGTTGAACTCGTCTCGGCCTTCGGAGCCCCAACGCCATTCGCAGCCGGCCATGTCAGCAAGGATTCCGTCGCCTGTACAGTCGATGAAGATATTTCCCTCGATTTCAAGTTCCGTTTCTGCATTTGCTATAACAGCCTTAATGGAGGTGAGCTTACCATCTGTCACTTGTGCGCTGTTTACGGAGGTGTTCAAATGGAAACTCAGATTTGGCGTTTTTACAGCCATGTCGTACATCACCATATCCCAAACGCTATTCGTCCAACCGTTTTCACGGATTTTCTCATGATTGACAGCACGTTCTTCAATAAGCAGCTCAGATATAATACCTGTTTCTCTTCCATAGGCATGAAAAGCAGCAGCGCCGTGCGGAGTTACTCGAATTTCAGATGAACTGTTGCCTCCAAAAACCGGTCTATCTTGAATAAGACAAGTCTTTGCACCATTTCTTGCGGATGCCACAGCGGCACAAAAACCGGCGAGTCCTCCACCGCAAACGACAACATCAAAAGCTTGTTGAATAGATTTCATTATAATAGCCTCCTATAAATTTACTCGAGTAAATTCCGTTTCATGAGCACATTGTAGCATCCTATTTATTGCTTGCCAAGTGTTTTTTAAGTATAATTTACACGAGTAAAAGAAATCGGGGGGATCCTTGAATGGCTAGTCGACAAGAAGTAGCTGAACGTGCAGGTGTCTCCGTTGCCGTCGTATCTTACGTGCTGAATGGCAAGACCAACGTAAAGTTGGAAACACGTGAAAGAGTTCTGGCTGCAATGAAAGAGTTGGGCTATGAACCTAACTTATTGGCTAGAAGTTTAAAAACGAAGAAGACAGGACAATTGGCTGTCTTGGTTAACTATCTGGGGAATCCGTTCGAGGCTGGATTGTTATTACACATTGAATCCGCCGCGAGAGAAGAAGGGTTTCTGGTGTTTTTCCAGAGCTATACGTCTGATACCGAAGAGCAACTAATTGCATCACTACGTGGGCGAGTGGATGGTATTATTTTGCTCGGTCAGCAGCTGATGACGGAGACTTACGACCGTATTCTGGATTGGGAAGTCCCTGTATTATGTGTGACAAAAAGTCCGGATGCCCAAGAAAAGAATATTCCATATATTGATGTAGACTGGTCTGTTCTTTACAGGCAGGTTATTCAACACTTGAAGGGCAACGGGCATGCCAAGATTGGTTACATGACAGATGCCGAATCCTCCTGCTACCATGTGAATAGACTTCAAGTCTTTCAGGAGGCTATGCTGGCAGAGGGGTTGGAGCTGCAACAAGAAGTTCTGCTCAGCGGAAGAGGACGATTAGAAGATGCGTCTGAGTCCTTTCATAGGTATGTGGACAAGCAAGCTGCAGGGCTCCCTTTCAGCGCAATCATCTGCTCCAATGATTTGATGGCAGCAGGGGTTCTAGATGTTTGCAAGAAAAAGGGGATTCGGGTTCCTGAGCAATTAGCCATCCTCGGTTCAGAGGATATTTTGATGACTACGCATACCGAACCTAAATTAACGGTCATTCATTACCCACGGGAAGAGGTCGGGAGAATGGCGATGGGCATGATGAAGGCATTAATGGACAAGCAACCGGTGGATTCGCGTACAATTGCTGGACACCTAGTGATTCGGGGCTCGAGTTAGCGCTTGGCCGAGGGTATTATGCCATAGGACAGTGAACCACAGTGCAGGCACTGTGGTTCACTGTCCTATATTACTGTGGAGAGAGATGAAGCTTGAAGTCCATATTAAAAAACAGTGAAAAATTTAGCTAGCTTTAACGCATCCAGCTCCGCGTGTATGGCTCCGTACTGTTGTCCGACTTCAATCCACGATTGTAAGGCTTGGATCGAAACGGTATAGTAGCCATTCAAAATACGTGCTACATCTTTTTCCACAATCATCGCCTTCGCCGAATTGGATAATTTTCTCTTTTGAGGAAATACTACACCACATTAAAAGCGAAGGTGTGAAGCCTATTCATGAGTTTTAAAAAAATTTCGATTATACAGGCATTTACACTACTTATTATTACAACCGCGGTGACGAATCAAACAATTATCATCCCACTCGTTCTCGGGGTTACTAAGCGTGACGCTTGGATTAGCGTGTTGCTGTCAGCCGCTCCTGGTTTAATCTTAATTGTGGTAATGAAGTTCATTATAAATACGACTTCGAACGAATCGATCGTCGTATGGGTCCGAACCCATTTTGGCTCCTTCGCTGGATGGTTAATCGTGCTGCCATTCCTGCTGTATTTGTTAGGTACCGGTCTCGTTACCTTGAAAGACACAACCAATTGGGTCGATGCAACCTTCCTGCCCGAAACGCCGCGTTTTGTCATTGCCGCTTCACTGACGCTGCTATGTTTCCTTGCAGCGCGTGCTGGCTTTTGGTCAATTACCGTGTGTGCAGGTATTCTGCTTCCGTTTTTTATTATGCTTGAAATTTTTTTACTGTTTGCAAATTTACAATATAAAAACTATTTCTATGTGATGCCCGTTTTGGAAAATGGATTTGGCCCTGTCATGCAAGGCACCGTGTTTTCGACGCACGGCGTGCTGGAAATCGTTATCTTATTATTGATTCAGCAGCATTTGAAGCAGAAAGTAAAGACTTCTTTTTTATTTGTTTATGTGATCGTCTCCATCGGGCTGATCTTAGGAACGATGGTCGATATAATTATGAATTTCTCACCGAATGAGGTAGCGATTCAGCGTTACCCGACATTCGAACAGTGGGGACTTGTATCACTTGGTAAAAACATCTCCCATCTGGACTTCCTCTCGATTTACGAATGGCTAAGCGGCTCTTTCATCCGAATTTCACTTTGTATGTATTTAATTCCGGAAATGATGCAATTGAAGAGCCGGATGTCAAATAGTATAGCTCTCATCGCTTTAACTTTCATTATGCTGATCGTACCGCTGTTCCCTATTAGCGATCCAACTTTTGTGAAATTATTGCGAAATTGGTATTATCCTCTTGCTTTAGCACTTATTACATGTGTAATTTTGTTATTGATTCTATTTGCGGTTATTTATCGTGTGAGAGGAAGGGGACGTGAAGGCCATGCTACAAAACCCAATACGACCCATTGAGCGAACACTGCAGCAATTATTCGGGAGTTGCGCAGATGTTATCTTTCACCGGGTACAGGTCGTCCAAGAACACGGTGATTGGGGCGTGCTATTTATTTATTGCGAGGGCTTGTGTGAGAGCAAGCTAATCGACCAATTGGTCATTCCCCAATTAGAAAAACTGCCTCGTGCACGGGTCGAGTTGGGAATGCTGGGTAATTTGTCACTTGTGAATATTGAAGCAGATGCCCGGCAAGTGGTGGATGCCATTTTTTCTGGTCAGCTGCTCCTCTTACTCGATGAGTACGATTCGCTGTTAGCGCTGAACCTGTCCAATCCTCCGCAGCGGCAGCCGGAGGAGTCGAATACGGAGGTTTCGGTAAAGGGTCCGCGCGACGGTTTTACGGAACAGATCCAGACGAATATCGCATTAATTCGGAAAAGACTGCGCACTGAAACTTTGAGCTGCGAAAACTATATTATCGGACGGCGCAGCCGCACAAAGGTAACGTTGATGTTTGAGCGGGATATCATAAATCCTCAAATTCTAGAGACTGTACGAAATAGATTGCAAAACATCGATGTGGATGCTCTGGTGAGCAGCGAAGAGCTGGGAGAGCTCATCTCCGATTCTCCGTTTAAGTTGTTTCCGCTACTTGATTATATAGGGCGGCCGGATTTTGCCGTCGAGGCGCTCCTAAGGGGCCGATTTATTATCCTCGTCGACGGAACGCCGATGGTGCTAATAGCACCGACAACGCTGTCAGCACTTCTTAAAACGCCTGAGGACATTCATGCCTCGTTCTTATTTGTGGCTTGCGAATCACTGCTGCGGTATTTAGGGCTTTTTTCCGGGATCTTCCTCCCTGGGTTCTATATTGCACTAACTTCATTTCATTTTGACCAAATTCCAATCACGACTCTGGCGACGATCCTTAACGTACGGAAAGGTCTTCCCATCTCGGCGCCTCTTGAAGCTTTTCTGATGCAAATTACATTCGAGCTGTTCCGCGAAGCGGGAATAAGGCTTCCCAAAGGCGTTGGACAAACAGTCACCGTCGTCGGCGGGCTGTTCATCGGACAAGCCGCGATCGATGCGGGACTGACGTCCTCGGCGATGCTGGTGGTTACGGCAATGTCCATGGTCTCTGCGTACACGCTTGTCAATCAATCGCTCAGCGGATTAGTTACACTGCTTCGCCTGTTTGTATTGGCTTGTTCGTCTTTTTTGGGTATGTACGGTTTCTTTTGGGCAATGTTTGCCTTATTGATTTATTTGTCGAAACAGGAATCTTTCGGTGTGCCTTACTTGGCGCCGATATCACCGCCTGTCTTAAAAGACATACTGATGGCGCTAATAACGAAACCAAGGTCGCTCGTGCGAACTCGGCCTTTGATTTATAAACCGATTGATGACATGCGCAAAGGGGATAAAAAATAATGAAGATAAGCATCAGTACGGCTTCCTGTCTGCTGGTGACATGCTTGCTTCTGACAGGGTGCTGGGATGTAAAAACCTTATCCGAGTACAATTTCGTGACTTCCCTAGGTATCGACTATGCAAAAGGTAAGTACATCATATATACGGAACTGACGAATTTTGGGCAAATGGGTAATCAGGAGCAAGGAGCGTCCAGTGAGAGATCGAAGATGTGGATTGGGAAAAGTGAAGGTGATACGTTGTATCAAGCGATTACTGAACTCTACAAAACGGCGCAGCAAAACCTATACTGGGACCACTTAACAACGATTATTTTTAGCGAAAGTGTGCTTCAAAAAAATATAAGCAGCTTTATAGATTCCATTCCCCGTTTTCCACAAATTCGATATAAATCCTGGGTATTCGGCACGAAGGAACCAATTAATGAGTTGTTTAAATACTCGACGTTTTTCAATCTTTCACCGATCTCCAATCTCGTTCATAATCCGAAAGTTCTGAACAAACAATTGTCCGTTATACAGCCGGTCAGGTTGAGCACCGTGCTTGCCAATGATGGAGAGACGGGGCAAACCGATCTTATTCCGTCTTTGACAATAAATAAGAAAGATTGGGAGGACACGGAGAAGCCTCAGCCTGTCATTCAAATGAATGGAGCCTATGTACTAAATCAAGGTAAAGCAAAGAATAAATTCACGGAGAAGCAGCTGGGTGGAGTCCGCTGGACAGAGCCCAAAGCAAGACGCAATTTACTTCCTATTAGCCGCAATGGAAAAAAAATCGCGATGATTTCCATTTATAAGCCGAGGAAACAGGTGAAGGTGACATTCGATCAGGGGCAGCCTGTGTTTTCAATGCATCTAAAGTTCTTGGGAATTGTGGATGAAATACTAGACAATTTGACCGTTCAGCAGCTGGAAGAATTGGCTAAGAAAGAGATCACAGATGAAGTGCAGCAAACGTTCCAAACCGGCATCTCCAATCAAATAGATATCTACGGGCTTGAGCAGGTGTTGTACCGAAGTCATCTTGCTGAATGGAAAAAGCTCAAAGCAACCGCTTCTGGCGAAGAGCAGCTCATAAAAGAAGGTGCGCTTGGCACTGTGAACGTTGAGTTATCTATTTCGCATTCCGGTATGTATGACTTGGCGCCTTACCAAGAAACAAAAGAAACAGAAGATCTCAATAAAGGGATGCCGGCAATTTCGGCCAACTAATGAGAAATATCCAAGCACTTTAGTATTCAATACGTTAGCAACTTGGGAAACGTTGTATCCGGTTCATGACGCCAATGATCAAAGTTGGATAAATAAGGATCTGCAAAGCTCCTTATTTCTATTTAAAATATTGTTTAGGCGTCTGGCCATAGGTTCGTTTGAAAATGCGTATAAAATAGCTGGTCTCCATCCCCAGTTGCTGGGCCACCTTTTCCACTGTAATAGAAGGGTTCTCTTCAAAGAGTTGAACAGAACGGCGCATTCGGATTTGTTGGATATAAAGCATAGGGGAAATACCATAAATGCCTACGAACAGACGGTGAAAATGTTGAACAGAGTAACCGACGGCTCTAGCCAAGTTGGATAAATGCAAGCGTTCATTATAGTGATCATGTATAAGTTTGATCGCTTCTTGAAGAGCAGCATTGGAATGCCCGATTGGTTTAATTCGCTGCTTGATTTCTTGATTAGATTGTCCTTCAAGGACGGACAGCAGGAAATCATACATTTTTCTAGACGCTTCCCAGTAACTGCTTTCGCCATTTAAGTTGATAAGCTGCCATATGGATTCAAGTTTATTCCAATACTCCTGGAACTGAGTTTTCTTTAATACCGTGGGCTTTTGGTGGCCAAGGTGCTCGAGGATCGAACTCGCTGTGGAGCCGCTGAAAGCCACGAAACCCAGCTCCCAAGCATCTTCAGATTGATCAGGAAAATATTCATGAGGTACACCTGCCGGAAGGATGAGCATGGTACCTGGCGTCATCACCATATCGCGAATACCCTCTATACGAAATATTCCTTTCCCGCGTCGACTTAAGAATATTTGATGAGTTGGATACCCATCTGGTCTTAGAAGATGCTTTTGCTCATGACTGCCAACACAATACACATAGAGAGGCAACTTGTTCTCCAGCATAGCAAATTCAGCTAAAAGGAAAGGCATCATACTCTCCACCACCTATGTTCATATTGTACGATTTTTAATCTCATAATTTCTATTATTCTATCAACTCTTTGTCCTATAATCAAAATTAATAAGAGAATAAGACAATTATGAGGAAGAGAGATGATATGAAAATGACTCGCAAATTTCAACCCATTAGCAATAAGCTGCCCGTCATGATGCACGGCGCTGATTATAATCCAGACCAATGGCTTCACGACCCACAGGTTTTGGAGGAAGATATTCGCCTAATGAAACTAGCTGGCTGCAATGTGATGGCGATTGGTATTTTTGCTTGGGCGGCATTAGAGCCGGCTGAGGGAACCTTTACTTTCGAGTGGATGGATCGTCTACTGGATACATTTGCTAAGAATGGCATCTACGCATGGCTCTCAACGCCTAGTGGAGCGCGTCCAGCATGGATGTCGGAACGCTATCCAGAAGTTAGAAGGGTAGAGGCGAACCGTGTACGCAATTTGCATGGCCTTAGGCACAATCATTGCTTCACCAGTCCCATCTATCGGGAGAAGACGAAGATGATAAACAACAAGCTTGCTGAACGGTATGGTCAGCATCCTGCAGTCATCGGCTGGCATATTTCCAATGAATTTGGTGGAGATTGCCATTGTGGGTATTGTCAGGATGCCTTCCGGGAGTGGCTGCAGAAGAAATACGGCTCGCTGGAAGCATTAAATGCGGCATGGTGGACTTCATTCTGGGCGCATACTTACACGGATTGGCAACAGGTCGAATCTCCAGCACCTCATGGTGAGTATATGGTTCATGGGCATAACCTGGATTGGCGTCGATTCGTTACGGACCAAACGGTAGATTTCTGCAAGCACGAGATTGATGCGGTTCGTGGATCAAATCCTGCTCTTCCCGTAACAACGAATATGCATATGATTGAAGGTTTAGACTATCGCAAGTTTGCGGAAATATTGGACGTTATTTCGTGGGATGCCTATCCAACTTGGCATGAAGGGCAGAATAACAGCCAATTAGGAGCTTCCGTTGCTTTCTATCATGATCTGTTCCGCTCGCTGAAGAAGAAGCCGTTCCTGCTGATGGAAAGCACACCTAGTCTTACGAACTGGCAGTCGGTTAGTAAGCTGAAACAACCAGGTATGCACAGACTGTCCTCCCTTCAAGCAGTAGCGCATGGCTCGGATTCCGTGCAGTATTTCCAATGGCGCAAAAGCAGGGGATCCAGTGAGAAATTTCATGGTGCGGTCGTTGACCATTGCGGGCATGAACATACACGTGTGTTTAAGGATGTAGCAGATTTGGGACAGACCTTATCCAATGTTACAGAAGTAGTAGGCACCACGACACCTTCGGAAACAGCGATTCTGTTTGATTGGGATAATCGTTGGGCAGTTAAAAATGCCCAAGGACCGCGCAATATGGGCATTCATTATGAGAAAACCATTCTTGCCCATCACCAAGCGTTTTGGGAACAAGGTGTATCGGTCGACGTAATTGGCTCGGAGGATGACCTATCTGCATATAAGCTAATAGTTGCGCCTATGTTGTATCTTTGCCGTGAAGAAACGGGTCGTAAACTCGAAAGGTTTGTAGAGCAAGGCGGAACGCTGGTAACGACCTATTGGTCTGGTATTGTGAACGAGCATGATTTGTGTCATCTAGGCGGATTCCCGGGACCTCTTCGGAAAACGCTTGGCATTTGGGCAGAAGAGATTGAAGGCTTATACGACCATGATCGCAATTGCTTATCCATGTTACCAGATAATCAGCTCGGGCTAGCGGGGACTTTCGAGTCACATGAGATCTGCGAACTAATCCATACCGAAGGCGCAGAGGTGTTAGGTGTCTATACGGACAGCTTTTATGCTGGGCAACCAGCTCTTACGGTAAATCGTTACGGAGAAGGGAAAGCCTATCACATGGCCACGCGGTTAAAGGCAGATTTTCTTCAAGCATTTTACTCGAAAATTATTGAGCAAACTGGTGTTGCTAGAGCGATGAATACGTACCTTCCTCAAGGAGTAACAGCTCAGGTGAGAACGGACGGATCAATGGATTATGTATTTATCATGAATTTCAGCGGACAAACCGAACATATTACTCTTGATGACAGCTACTATTCGTATTTGGAATCGAATGCATCGGTAAAAGGTGTTATTGAACTGCCGGTTAATGGGATTGTGCTGCTTAAACGTAGCAAACATGCAAAATTAATGGCAAGCATCCATTCTGATAGCGGCGCTAGGCTGGAGTGAACAAAATAAGGTAAAATGGGAAGTGCGTGACACAGATGCTTCTACACAAGCGTTTTATGATTTGATTAAGTCCAACGATGCCAAATCGCTGCATGGTATTTTCAGTGGGCATGTGCATTTTGAACACGAAGAACGCATATCCGGAGAACTAAGGCAATATGTAACAAAGCCTGGTTAAGAGGGCTACGTGCGAATCGTGCAATTGGTGTGAGGAGGCCCGTCATTGAAGGCTCTAATTATTTCTGATATCCATGCTAATATTTATGCTTTAGAAGCGATTTGGAAACATGAGAAAGACAGCGAGATCATTTATTGTGCAGGTGATTTAGTGGATTATGGGCCTTATCCGAAGGAAGTGCTGCAGTGGGTAAAGGCGCATAAAGCTCTGTGTGTAAAAGGGAACCATGATGAGCGTGTAGCTGCCTTATACCGAAATCAAGATCAATTGTGGAATGTACCGGATGAAGAGCGAACCTGGGCGCATGACAACGCGCAGAAGCTCAGTGAGACGGAAATCGAATTTTTGGAAAAACTGCCATATTCCTTGGCTTTCACTATGGATTCCATTGGGTACAGTATGCAGCATATGTACAATAATTACGAGACTATCCCCAGTCTCCATCAGTATTACAGCTTTTGGGACAAGCAGACCGATGAGCCGGTCCGGAGCATGCAGCAGAAGCGAATGATTTTTGGCCACACGCATCGGAGAGTCATCCATTACCTGGACAACCATGTGCTTTGGATGAATCCAGGAAGTGTTTCGTATCGTAGACCTGACGATCCATGCAAGGAAGCACATTATATGACGATTACCGACGGCCGTATCGAAATGAAAAGCTTAGAATACGATCGTACTCCGCTGCTGCAGGCGACCTTGTCCACCAAGCTGAAGCAGCGAGGCGAGCTTGACGTAGCGCTTGTCTTTTTCGGGTAAGATGAGCTGAAGGGGTGAAAATGATGTGGAATCCAGACGATTATTTGAAGTATGTATACGATGGCATTCAACCTTCCCACAGCTTCAAAGGACAGTCGATGGCCGAATGGCGGCAATGGCGGAACGAATTTAGGAAGCATTTTGTTACACTGTTGGGCAGTTTCCCGGAGCAGTCTCCGGAGCTGTCCCCCCAACTATTAGAATCGGTGGATTGCGGAGATTATACGAGACAACGGATCCAAATTCAGACATTCGAGCGGTTATTCATGCCCGTATATGTGCTTATCCCTAAGCAGAGAGATGCGAAGCGAAGAGCTGTCATTGCCTTGCACGGTCACGGTTATGGCAGCAGGGATATCGTTGGGCTGAACCCCGACGGTTCCGACAAAACAGGAGAGGCTGGCTATCAGAACAATTTTGCCGTTGAGCTGGTGAAGAAAGGGTTCCTCGTTGCGGCGCCGGAGCTGTTCGGATTTGGGGACCGGAAGTTGACCGAGGACAAAAATGATCCAAACTCATGCAACCGTATCTCAAGCTTTTTACTGTCGGTCGGCAAAACGATGGCATCTTACCGTGTGTTTGAAACCATGCGTTGTGTGGACTATCTACAAACTCGTGACGATGTCGACGCGAAGAGGATCGGCTGCATGGGCATCTCTGGCGGCGGATTAGTCTGTTCGTATTTGGCCGCCGTTGACGAGCGAATTTCAGCTGCTGTCGTTAGCGGGTTCGCGAACACGTTTCAGGCCAGCCTTTTCTCCGTCCGTCATTGTATCGACAATTATGTGCCGGGACTTTCCTTAGCGGCAGAGATGCCTGACGTACTTAGCCTAATTGCGCCGCGTCCTTTACTTATCGAAGCTGGTAAAGACGACCGCATCTTCCCTGAACACGGAACTCTACAAGCTTACGAAGCGCTCAGCAGGGTTTATTCCCTGCTGGAAGTAAGAGATCGGCTAGAGCTGGATCTATTTGACGGGGGGCATGAAATCTCTGGGCAAGTGGCCTATGATTGGCTGGGTCGTTTGTTATAGTCGGAAAACAGCACAATCTTGTATATATTCAGCCACTCAAAGTATGTTTCTAATCGAGTCACGCCTCTATAATTAACCTATGCTACATTGTAAGTGCTTACATTTACCTATCTCCGGAGATTTTGTGACAGATACTGCAGCGTCTGTCACGATAGAAACAACCCAAAAGGAGAGTGATTTTTTATGAATAATGTTGTTAAAGCATCTAAATGGTTATGTTTCATATTCGCACTTGCTGTTCTTGCACCGTGGTGTACCTTCTCGAACCCCTCAACCGCTTCGGCGGCAACGGGGTCCCTGAAGGTACATATGCTGTCGCACGATGACGGACGCAACGACTCTTTTATATTCGAACTCCCTAACGGCGAGGTGATGGTGCTTGATAATTATGACAGCAGCGCCCTCATTACTAAGCTGGGCAGTCTGGGCATATCGGAGGTGCAATATGTGGTTGGGACGCACCGCCATGTCGATCACATTGGCGGCTTGGACGACTTCATTAACAGCGGCTTCACGATTGACAATACGAAGATATATTACCCCGATGGCGATATCAATAAGCTGTATGCCAACTATACGAATCTGGTGAGTGCTGCCACTAGCAAGGGCTTGTCGGTTGACTATTTATTGGACGGCGACTACATTTTGAATACCACGTATAATGGCAAGCCGCTCGTGATCATGGCTCTCGGTCCGTTATATTGGAGAGTGAACGGATACAACCAAGATACCAACGATTTTACGGTTGCTAATGATGCTTCACTTGTGTTGAAAATCACTTATGGCAACAAGTCCATCCTTATGATGGGAGATGCCAAATCGACGGTCGAGTCTGATTTAATGGCCTACCGTAATAGTTGGTTGAACGACATTCAAGTGCTGAAGGTCGGCCATCACGGAATCAAGGATGAAGGCGAATGGGCCGCCAGCGATGCATTCCTGGATAGACTAGGGGTTAATAAAGCATTAATATCGAACGGTACGCATGATATCGCCGTTACCATCGTCAACAATTTGCAAGAGCGAAACATTAAATATTGGTCGACTGGGCAGAACGGTGTGAAAGGTCCCGATGTGATGATTTCTACCGACGGGACAGCCGATTGGACTAGCGCATCCACACCATATTGGCAGTACGGGAATACGGGGACGACGTACTACTTTATTGAGCATGTGGGAGATACTGCAGACACGAATGGTTTGCGCAGGTTGTGGAACAATCCCGCTGATGGAACAGACGTATCTATTTTCGATGCAGGGAAAGGTTACTATGAGATGAGATGGCAGTTGATTGATGCCGGCAGCGGGTATTATTATATCCAGAATATGGCCAATGGCATGAGGCTGTATGCGAAGTCAGACGGATCGGATGACGTATATATGGTATCTGGCAGCAATACAAGCGACAACGTGAAATGGCAATTGAACGCATATGACGCAACGTGGAAATATATTGATAATAAAGCGATTAGTGATCGCAAGCGATTGCATGCAAAAGTGGAAGAAAGTTGGCTTGTCAGATTGTCGAGCACAGTGTATACAGGCTATAATTTACAGTGGAAGTTTGTTCCTGTTCCGTTAGGTTCTTAAATGGACATGAAAAGGACGCCGCAAGGCGTTCTTTTTCATGTTTCGTGCAAAATAGCAGTTTTCGTTGTAATAATAGCATTCTACAACAGTTACTGTTCACAGGATTCCAGTATAATAGAGGTATGCCTAGTGATGTTCCAGTGCGTATATCCTATAAAATGGAGGCATTGAATGTTCGAATCGCCGAAAAGAAAACCTCCCGGAGTCCTCTCGACAGATATTTACCGCAAGGAGTTCGGCTATCATGTCTATCGTTCGAAAGGGACGAGAGATTGGCAGATGATATTTACTTTATCCGGTGTTGGCGTCGTCAATAACGGCTCGAGCCGCTTTATTTGTGAAGCAGGAGATTTAGTCTTGATATCCCCAGGTACAGTGCACGATTACTATACGGCGGAAGGATCAGTTTGGGAGAAGATGTGGTGTCATTTCACACCGAGTCCTGATTTTTTTGAATGGTGGAGTTTTTTGGGGAACTTCAGAGGGATGCATTATTTTCGATTAGAACAAAATTATGTAAAGAACGAGATTCATGATGCGTTTGAACGGTTGATTTCTCATAATCAATCCCAAAGCCCATATTCGGAAAAGCTTGCAGTTCATGCGCTAGAAGAGATCCTTCTATTGATCGCCCAACATCAACATGCCACCGAGTCGGTTAACTTTGATCCGCGAATTCAAGAGTTAGTCAGATATTTGGAACAAAATTATAGGCAGAGAATTGATCGTGACCATCTCGCGCGCATAGCATGTTTGTCACCATCTCGGCTCACGCATTTATTTAAAGAAAGCGTTGGCCAATCTATCACAGATTTTCTTATGAACTACCGTTTGAAACAGGCTGCGCATATGCTTAATACGACAGAGAGATCCATTCAAGACATTTGTTTAGAAACCGGGTTTAATTGGCCAACGTTTTTTACTCGCAAGTTTATTGCGTTCTACGGAGTTAGTCCCGGCTTGTTTCGCAAGAGATGCAGAGGCTATGACGCAGACATTAATACTAATTTGGCTAAAATGAAATAAAACTCCCCGCAGCGAGCTGCGGGGAGTTAAATGGACTGAGATTAAACTTAATTTTTGTATTTGTCCAGCGTGTAATTTTGGGACGGGCTCCAATTTGTAAAGATCCAATCCTCTTTTTTCGCACCGGCTACCGATTTTAAAGCATCTTCCAAAAACTGCTGCTGCTCGGTTGCATAAGTATTCATATATTTGTCGATATCCATCTTTTTTCCACTTAAATACTCTTGCACGGTTTGTCCCAACGGTTCCGTTGACGTTTTGGTCAGCAGCTTGATTTTCACTTCGGTATCGACTGGATTTTTAAGTGAGGGAGATGGCTGCATCTTCACAATATTGTCGTACAACTGGATCAACTGCTTAAACTCTGGCTTCATCTCAATATTAGTTAATTTGTTAATGGAAGGTATGGGGGTTAAATCGATCGATTTCTCCAACAACTTCGGATAATAATGTTTGCTGAGATATTCAAACCACTTGATCGCTACATCGGCACTTTTCGATTTTTTAGAGACGACAAACGCATTGCTAGAACCGCCTTCTACTCCCCAGTAGGCAGGTGTGCCTGTTTTCGAAGGTAGTGGTGCCAAGCCAAACTCTAGTTCCGAATAACTTTCTTTCATCCACATGAGCCGCCAGTGCCCGTCAAATAAGAAAGCCGCTTCATTTTTTCCAAATTGCGCAGCAGCATTCGGACGTTCCATGATAACGAAGTCAGGGTTGATGACTTTTTCATTTTTCAATTTTTCCAAAAATTTAAGCGCTTCCAAAGCTGGTGCCGCCGTAAAGGCATTCCCGGTTTTCCAATTAAACAGCTTGCCCGGGAGTGACTCCATGTAAATGCCGCCACCATCCACTGTTGTGGCGAGCTGGGCAACGAGACGTTCTGCGAACCAGCCCGATTTCAAAGTGGTTGTGGCTCCATACACTTTTCCCCCGCTCTGTTGCGTAACTTGTTTGGACTGTTCAAAGAATTGCTCCCAAGTAACAGGGGGGCTATCTGGATTGAGCCCTGCATCCTTCATGACTTTTTTGTTATAGAACATGATGAGTGGTCCACGTATGAACGAGCGGTCTGGCCAGCCATACACCTGACCTCCAAGGGTCGTACTGCCCTCCCACCAAGCAGAAGGATCGAACTGTTTGAGGAACTCATCTTTGAATGGAAGAGGCTGGATCAGCCCGAGTTTATTCAACTGAGCGAGCGATATGGCGTAATGTGTTTGAAAAATATCCGGTAATTGGTTGCCGGATATGGCTGCTTGAAGTGACGCTTGATATTGACCGTCTGCAATCGACACTATTTCTATGCGATTGCCGGTTTCTGCTTGGAAGCCATTTGCCGCATCATTGAGAATTTCTAATGTTTCAGGGGTCCGTACCCACATGGTTAATTTACCAGGTACTTTCTTTGTTTCTGTTATCGATTTGTCCGCCGAGTCTCCCATATGAATGCCCAGACCGCTGCAACTTGTAATCACAATGCTCAAGACGAGCGCTGCAATGACACCAAATAGGGAAGAGCATTTCGACTTATGCAGTCTCATACAGTTAGCTCCTTTATAAATCTCTGTTCACTCATTAGATTGGGATTCGAGTGATGTTTTTTTCGAAATTTCCCAGGGCTTACTCCGAAAAAAGCTTTAAACGTCTTCGTGAAATAGTCAGGTGAACTGAATCCGACACTCTCGGCGATTTCATTAATCCGTAACGGCGTAAATTGCAGCAATTCGGTCGCATGGTGCAGCCGCATCCTCATTAATGTTCCGATGATGGAGTCTCCTACTTGTTGCTTGAATAAATGGGCAAGACGAGAAGGGGACAAGTGTACTTTCTTGGAGAGATCTGTAACGGTATGATCCTCGGTCAAGTTTTGAGAAAGATAATTTAGAACGACTTGTACCCGCATATCTAACGGTACTTTTAATGCTTGTGGCGATTGAATCCAGTTGGAAAGAGAACTTCCATGATTCGGATCAAATTTTTCTAATTTATCATTGCGAAAAGCAAGTGCGATATAACTAAACCCAGCCTGTTTGGCTTCCTCCAACATATCCATCCACGTATCCTTGCTATGACTTTTGGATGTCGAAGTATCGATCAACCAAAAATTGCGATCCGAGGACTTTACAGCATCCAGTCGTTCCAAGTTCAAACTCATGAGAGTGTCACCTTTGCCTTTCTAATAGAGACTTGTTGCTCATGATCAAATGTAACCCCTTACAATTTACTTTCTTCTTTATTGTAAATTTTAAGAGCTGCATTTGAAACCGTGGAATGCTTTGCAAAGAAGGGGATTTTTTTTGCATGTCGGATGAATTCTAATCTAACTTATCCGTAAAGAGGGTTTTTCGATATTCCTGTGGGGAAATTCCACAGTGCTTTTTGAACACTTCAGTAAAATAACGATGATCGAGGTAGCCGACTGATTCCGAAATATGAGATATTTTTAACACAGGTTCGCCTAGAAGCTCTCTGGCTTTGTTCATTCGCAGTCCTGTCAGATATTTGATGAAGGTGAGGCCTTCTTCGGAGTGAAACTTCCTGCTGAACGCTGCTGTGTTCATCTGAACTTGCTCGGCTACTGCATCCAAGGTGGCCACATCTATGTGTGCTGAAACCCACTCTTTTGCTAACGAGATCAAGCTTTGCGGTTCTTTTTCTTTCGAGACAGTTTGTTCCTCGGACTTCTCGTCCAGTTGTTGCCGAAGTCGGTTGATTACGCGGAGAATTTCCGTGTCTTCCAGTGGCTTGAGGAGATAATCGAACGCTCCCAGTTGAAGCGCTTTGCGTACATATTCGAACTCTGTGTATCCTGTGATCAGAACAACCTGGATATGCCCGTGATCCTTCCGAATCTGTTCCAGAAATAGAAGACCGTCCATCCCCGGCATTCGTATATCACTAAATACAACATCCGGTTCCAGCCTTTCGATCTCAAACAAGCCCTCGATCCCATTTGACGCAGTTCCGACAACTTGAAGATCACCGAATGCTTCTATCCGCCTGATTAAGCTTTCCCGAAATAATCTCTCGTCTTCCACGACAACAACTCGAATCATCCTGGATCCACCTTTCCAACTGGTGATGTTTCTATGTATAATGGGGGCACATTTTAAAATAGAGGAGAATAGATATGCATTTGCCCGTGCGATTCAAGCAATTAGCTTCGTTGCTCTTTAGCTCATTATCAGGACGGATGTTCCTAATGAGTTTATTGCTAATCTTATTTCCCCTAACAATCACTGGTGTTTATGGTTATATCACGTATTCAAAAAATATGGAAGTAGCCACACATCAATATTCCCAGCAAATTCTTGAAAAGTTGCGTCAGCAAGTCGATGATATGTTCCAACAAATCGATGACACGCTGGTAGTACTTTGGATTCAACCTGATTTGCAGAACTTGATCAAGGAGCCCCCGCAAGAATGGCGGAATCATCCAGCGGAATACTTCAATGTATCTAAACTTATCAATAATCTTTTTGGCTGGAAAAAAGGAAATAGGGGTCTGTTTATTGCCACGTCTGAGGGCGGATTGCTCCACGAGTTGACGCAAACTGCATTGAAATTTGGTTATGACTTCACCAAGGAGCCTTTCTTTGAAGCATCTAAAACAACACGCCCATTTTTTATATCAGGTCCACATCCCCAAAATTACACAGATAATTCTCCTGTCTTTTCAGTGACTCGACCACTGCTTGAGTTGCCGAATTTCGAATGGCGGGGAGTCATTCACTACGATTTGGATGTTCAACAAGTGTATCGGTTGTTCGACTCTATCGAGTTAGGACTAAGTGGGAGTGTGCTTGCGATAAATCCGGAAGGACAAATGGTGTATCAGCCTGAGGGGATTGCGATTGGTGATTTATTGCAGCTTCCGAATTGGGAGATGATTCGTTCCACCGAGCAAGGCAGCTTGGTGGCGGATATTGATGGGGTCCCGAATTTGATTGCGTATGAAACCTCCCTTCAAAGCGGTTGGAAGTTTATCGGCATTGTACCCGTTCATGAAATGAACAAGGGAGCGATCCATGTAAAGAATGCGATTATTAAGATTGCCATTTTGAGCATTCTCATAGGGTTTGTGGTTACATTTCAGCTAAGCCGTATCATCTTAAAGCCGTTGCACCAACTGAATCGCGCGATTGGCAAGCTTGCAAGAGGTGATTTCTCCGAGAAGATTCGCATTCCTCGATTGAGGGATTTACACATGGTAGTAAACAAATACAATAACTCTGTAGAAAAGCTTCAGCAGCTGACGGATGAACTCTATATTTCAAAGTTAAAGCAGTTGGATGCCGAGTTGGCCGAGCAGGGAATTCGTCTGAAGCATCAGGAATCCCAATTAAGAGAGCGAGATGCCGAGCTTACCCATCTTCAAGCGCAGATCAATCCGCATTTCTTGTACAATACGCTATCCTGTATAGACAGCATGGCCGAGGCCGATCAATCTCCCCGAATTCAAGAAGCTGTCGGACACTTGTCCCGCATTCTGCGCTACTTGGTAAGAGAAGGACCCTCAGAAATTCCTTTTTACGAAGAGTGGAAATATGTAGAGGCATTTATCGCCATCCAAACATTCCGTCATGCGGAAAGGATTCGGGTAGATGTTGATATCGATAGCGAGACGATGAATGCAGCCGTACTCTGTCTCACTATTCAACCGATCGTTGAGAACGCTTACTTTCATGGAGTTGAGCAGAAAATGGGAGAAGGGAACATTCGGATCCGTGCGGCTGTTCGTGAAGAAAGACTTATGATCCGAATCGAAGATGATGGTCTGGGTATGACGGAGTTCCGTTTGCAGGAGCTGCAACAATTTATTATGAATAAGGGCATCTTAGTGCAAAATGCTGCTGGCAGCATCCGATATTCCGGCTTATATAATGTGATCAGGCGGCTGAATCTGGCCTACGAAGAGCAATGTAGTATCCAAATTTGCAGTGATGAAATGGCAGGAACATCCATTACATGGAGCATCCCCTACAAAAAAATGGACGATAGAGAAAAAGAAAAACAGCAGAATAGTAAAGGTTTACTAGCAGAATAAGCGCTATTTTTGCAATAAACCCCGTTGATATAATAATTTCAAATTCCAAGATTACCAGGCATGCTTGTTGGAATTTCAAATCATGATATGGGGGACATGGAATGAAAAAAACGTTAATTAGCATCATGGCTACATTTCTAGCGGCAAGCGCTCTTCTGACGGGATGTACCAGCGCAACCGATTCGAATCAGAAAACACCAGAAGCAACGAACAGCAGCGCGAACAAAGGTGGGGAAGCAACGAAGGAAGCAACGAAAGAAAAAGTGACACTTGTTTTGTGGAACCGCATTCAGACGGATCTATTTGACAGAACAGTTGTTGAGTTTCAAAAGAAATATCCGAATATCACCATCAAGGTGGAGAATTTACCTTCGGCCGGGGCAGATGTTCCGCAGTATCAAGCGGCAATTACCAGTAATGAATTGCCGGATATGTTCGTCAGGCCTACGGGTTATAGCCTTACCCAACTCGTAGCACTAGATAAGCTTCATGATCTGGATGAAGTATTTCCCGCTAATATACAGAACCGATTCACGGATGGGACATTCGCAGAAGGGATTAGTAAGGTTGGAGGAAAGGTGTTCCAATTTCCGTTGTATTCCTCCCTGCACGGCACGCTCGTGATGTATTACAACAAAAAGTTATTTAATGAATTAGGATATAAGGAAAGTGATATCCCGAAAACGTGGGATGAGCTTAATGCATTCGGGAAAAATATTCAGCAAAAATCGGGCGGTAAGAAGTATGCGTTGGTTTTCGGGGCGAAAACGAACTACATGTCTACCTTCCTGGTGAATCAATTATCGCCGCCGTTGTCTCCTGAAATGGGCTGGAATTCCATGAATTACCTAACTGGACAATACAATTGGAATACTTCGGGCATGAACGAAACGATGAAATATCTCAAGGACGCCTACGATTCGAAGGTTCTTCATCCTTCGACGATCGATGCGGATACAGGTAAGTCTTATACATTGATGAAAACCGGAGAAACAGCCTTTGTGTTCGGTGGTAACTGGAGTGGAGGCGCTCTTGCCGATCCGACCGGAAGCTCAGCCCAATTCACGAATAATGATTGGGGAGTAGCTCCAATACCTACGAAAGATGGAAAAAATTCACTTACCTACTTTGAAGGTGGATCCGGTGAATCCCTATCTGTTGCGAAGACTACAAAGCATTGGCCTGAAGTAAAGTTGTTCCTGGAATTTGCGAGGGAATTTGTTTATGCGGACATCGTTAAGCAGGGTGGAACATTGCCATCAAGACTTATGGAGGATATTAAGGGTGTAGAGCCGCCTTTCGAGCAATATAAGACTATTGCTGATTTGATGGTGAAAACCAAGGTACTTACGCCAAGCGTTTACGATCGTAATCCTGGCATCGTCGATGTTATGACGAAGTTTGAAAGCTACAAGCCGCGTGAGAATGTCGGAACGATATTGCTCGGCTACATGTCAGGTCAATTCAAGGATGTATCAGCTGAACTGAATAAGTTAACAGTTGGGTTTAACGGGGCACTTGATAAGGCAATCGGTGAAACGAATGGAAAGGTGAAGAAATCGGACTTTATTTTCCCAGATTGGGTGCCGGGAAAAGCGTATAAAAAGTAGAGTTCGTAGGTCATCAGCGAGACACGGCGAATAATGACATTTGAAAGTAATTATATGTATCGGAGGCACGCCGTGTCTCCTTTTTCAGTTTTCATACATCGAGTTCCGGGGGCTGTGACATGGAGAACATAAAATCAATGAAGAAAGTCAATGTTAACTTGCGTCGCAAATATATGTGGGCTTATCTGTTTATTTTGCCGCAATTGCTTTACTTTTTAGTGGCATCCTTGTATCCGATCATCATGAGCTATGTATATTCGTTCTTTGAATGGGACGGACTTGGTCCACTTACCAAGTTTGTCGGCTTTGCCAATTATATTGAACTGCTCTCTGATGAGAAGTTTTGGAACAGCTTTGTGAAAGCGATCCAATATGCATTCGGCACCACCGTTCTTACGGTCGTTTTCTCATTAATGCTAGCGCTGGTTCTGAATGATTCGGCAATGAAGGGAAAATCTTTTTTTCGGGCGCTTTATTTCCTGCCGGTCGTAACGACCTCTGCGATTATCGGGATCATTATGAATAATATTTTCGGCGTCCAGGGCTTCGCGAATCAATTTCTGCAAAGTGTTGGCATTATCGACGAACCCATTCGTTTCTGGCTGGATCCTGTGCTTGCCATGCTCATGTTGATTATCATTGGATCATGGAAGCATGTCGGTGTGGTCATGGTCTATTGGTTGGCAGGGCTGCAGATGATTTCGAATGACTTATACGAGGCTGCGCGAATAGATGGAGCCAACTATTGGAGGGCGTTGTGGCACATTACGTTACCACTGCTCAAGCCTGTAGCCGCAACGATTCTACTGCTCACTGTTGGAAGCAGCTTGCATGTGTTTGACCTCGTAAAAACCTTGACCAATGGTGGACCTTTCCACAAAACGGAAACGATTGAATTGTTTATTTATCAATATGCCTTCGCATCAGATCTTGGCGGCGCGCGTGTCGGCTATGCATCAGCTGCAGGTGTATTTCTAGGCGTGTTCGTATTATTCCTCAGCTTGATATTCGGTTGGTTGGTCGTAAAGGCAAATGGCAACAGTAAAAGCAAATCTGCACTTAAGGGGGAAGAAGCATGACGACATCCAAGTTTTCTCGAACGGTTATTACGATCGTCTTGAGTCTAATCGGCATAGTCTGGATGTACCCATTCGTCTGGATGGTATCCTCCTCACTTAAGGACAATCATTCCTTTTATGCCTCAGGAGCCAATCCAATTCCGGCGCATTTCAACTGGGAGAATTATAGTCGTGCGTGGGAAGTGGCAAAAATTTCGCAGTATTTTGGAAATTCAGTGATTATTACAGTTTCTACAGTTATTATCGTTGTTGTACTAAGCTGCATGACAGGGTATGCCCTTGGAACAGTAGCGTTTCCAGGACGTAAGGTTATGATAGCGGGAATTGTAGCGCTACAGTTCATTCCTAAGGGGTATACGATTATTCCCTTGTATCAACTCATCGACTTTTTGGGATTAAAGAACTCGTACGTGGGAGTCATCTTTGCTGAATCCTCAGGTGCTCATGTATTGTTCATTCTTCTATTCGCGGCATTTTTCTCGAAGGTTCCCAAAGAAATTGAGGAGTCAGCGGAAATGGACGGCTGTGGATTTGTGGGCACATTTGCCAAAGTCATCTTACCTACATCAAAGCCTGTTATCGCAACGGCTTGTATTATGCAATTCATATGGACATGGAGCTCATTCCTCATCCCTCTTGTGTTGACCATTAATAAACCTGCACTAAAAACCTTATCTGTTGGTATGCTTTCTTTTACCGAATTATACAGAACAGATTGGACAGGGATGGCCGCAGGAGCAACGATTTCTCTGATTCCTGTTATGGTTATTTTTATTGTGATGCAGCGTTACTTTTACGAGGGAATATCAGGGGCGGTCAAATCATAATGAAGGGAAAGATGGCTATGTCAAAAGACAGACCTTTGGTTATCGCTCATCGTGGAGCCTCCGGAGAAGCACCGGAGAATACGATGGCGGCCTTCAGCTTAGCTCTTGAGCAGGGATGCGATGCTGTTGAATTGGATATTCACTTATCTGCTAATGGAGACCTTGTCGTTTGCCATGATGATACACTTCAGAGGACAACCGACCGAAGCGGTGTGATCCATGAATTGACAACTGACGAAATTAAACGAGCAGATGCCGGCAAGAAGTTCCATAAGAAGTACGAGGGGGAGCGAGTTCCCTTGCTGGATGAGGTTTTTGATCTAATGCCGCCTGAAATTATGATTAATGTGGAAATTAAAGGCTCTTATGGGCGTCAGACGGAAGCTAAGCTGGTCGAATTCTTAAGGAGAAGAGAGCGATTAGACAATGTGATTGTTTCATCTTTTGATCATAAAGGCTTGGTTGTATTAAAGCAGTTGGAACCGTCCATTCGCATTGGACTGTTGTATACCGGAAACTTCTTGTCCCATGCAAAGCTTGCGAATATTACCGATGTCCCTGTCTATTCGTTGCATCCATACTACAGACATATGGATGCGGCTGACGTTCGGGAGGCGAGACGGAGCGGGCTTCAAGTGTATCCGTACACAATTAATAAGGAAAAGGAAATGAAAAAGGCGATTGACCTTGGCGTATCTGGTATCATTACTGATTTTCCGGCTCGATTAAGGAGTCTGCTCGAAAGCGATACGAGTTCCATCATTGAACAATAGGGGGAAAAGGCCTTGGACATTTCCACATCGCTTAACGTGTTTGAAGTTGGGTACCCCATCGAACGGGCTATACAGAGATGTAAAGATGCCGGCTTTCATTCATTAGACTTCAATTATTGGGACTATCAGGAACATGTACTACAAATGACGTGGGAAGAGGAGCAAGCCTGGGCGTGGAAAATCAGGGCATCTGCAGAAGCGATTGGCGTTCACTTTACTCAGATGCATGGTCCCGTTCATGGAAGATCATTTGATGATATGGTGATGGGCTTGAATGTGGAATCCTTCCTTATACTTGCTGAAAAAGCATTGCATACGGCAGCTATTCTGGGGGTTCCTTGGGTCGTCTTTCATCCTAGTCTTCTCTCACAAGGTGGAGAAGAGCCCTATAAGGAAGTTGTAGACTTTAATTGCAAATTCTTCTCTAGGTTAATTCCAGTCATGGAATCGACCGGAGTGGGAATTGCATTGGAGAATTTATGTGATCGCACAAGCGCGGGGTTGGACCATTCTCGTCGTAATTACTGCTCATTGCCTGAAGAACTGATCGAGCTCGTAGAGAGGTTGAATCACCCCTTAGTTGGTACCTGTTGGGATACAGGACACGGACATAGGCAAGGTATCCGTCAAGTGACCGCGATCCGTACGTTAGGAAAGTCATTGAAAACCTTACATATTCAGGACAATGACGGCGTGCTTGATCAACATCTTTTACCCTATCAAGGAACAGTTGATTGGAAGGAAGTTGTTGAAACACTGAACGAAATCAGTTACCAAGGCGATTTCACTTATGAAGCTCATCGTTCCATTCGACATTTACCTGATGAACTGCGCGATGCGGCACTTGTATATGCGGCTAAGTTAGGTCGTTTTATTATTCAGAATCAAAATTAATTGTATAAAATTAAAAGCTACGGAGCTAGGAGTGCTAAAAATGCGTTTATACATCATTCGTCATGCAGAACCGGATTATGTCAATCACACGATCACCCAGCCTGGACATCTGGAAGCGAAGGCATTGGCTCATCGGTTATCCAAGGAAGGGATAGACCGAATATATTGTTCACCGCTGGAGCGGGCACTCCACACCATGCAGTATACGGCGGAACTGACTGGAATTGAACCTGTTGTGGAGCCTTGGTTAACGGAGTGGACAAAATGGAAAGTGACGAAATCTTCCGGTGGCAAGACAGAGGCTTGGAATGTAGATGGCGAATCAGTTCGTGGAACAGTACCACTCCCAACGAATGAGGGATGGTATCAACAGCAGTCTTCTGAAGGCTGCGATTTCATCTCCGAATTCGATGCAGTCAAGAAGCATTCAGATGACTTATTCAAAAGACATGGATACAGGCGAGAAGACGGCAGATACGAAATCATTCGTAGTAATACGGAGAGAATCGCTGTGTTCTGTCATATGGGGTTCGGACTTGCTTGGATTGCGCATCTATTAGAGCTGCCATTACCATTGGTTTGGAGCGGATATTGGCTGGCGCCAAGTTCGGTTACAACGATTTTATGGGACGAAAGATCTGCCCAATGGGCGGTTCCCCGCTGTATTGGTCTAGGGGATACTTCTCATCTTTATGAGGCAGGACTTCCAGTAAGTAGCATGGGCATTCAAGCAAATTTCGACTAATTATTGTTCAGAGAGTACTAGTTCGAATTGCAGAGGGAGATCATTGATGAGCACTGTCTGGTATATCAGTGAGTTGGATCTAACCATTCGAATGATTGCTGCAACTGCCATGGGAGGACTCATTGGTTTTGAGAGAGAGTGGAACAACCATGCAGCAGGCCTTCGTACGCATATGCTTGTTTGTACGGGATCAGCTGCGATTATGCTTCTTTCCATTTATGGCTTCAGTGAATTTGCAGATGAGTTCAATGTGAGGATGGATCCAGCACGTTTGGCTGCCCAGGTAATTACGGGCATTGGATTCTTAGGCGCAGGAGCAATTATGCGCAATGGCTCGACTGTCTCGGGGTTAACGACAGCTGCCTCCATTTGGGTTGTAGCAGCAATTGGTCTTTGTATAGGAGCAGGTTCTTTCTACTTAGCGGGTTTGTCAACGTTCATTGTATTGGTTAGTCTGTTTCTGTTGAATAAGCTGGAGAAACGCATGATGCGGAACCGAAGAACACAGGTAGTGACAATTCAAATTTATGAAAGAGCAGGTATATTAAGCAAAATTGCTAATCTCTTTGCAGAGCAAGAAGTTCAAATAAAAAACTTGAAATATAAACATATAAATACGCAGCATGAAAGTGATGGCGGGGTATCGGCTCTGGAATTAAAATACGATGTAATCATGAGTAATACAGAAAAGCTGAATCGAGCTATTGATAATATTTCAAAAACAAGCGATGTCATTTCGCTAGAATCACGCCATTATAATTTACATATAAAGATGGATAACAGACTCAAATCACACACGATGTAAGTCTATCAACTTAGTAATTTGCTAAAAGGTTTTACAAGGGGGAATTAGCATAAAGAACTATGCGGGTTATATATTTGATTTGGATGGAACGATTTACCTCGGGGACAAATTAATAGATGGCGCTGCAGAGGTCATTGCCTTACTGCAAGAAAGGGCCAAGAAAGTGTTATTCGTAACGAATAAAACAATTGAGTCGAGAGTTAAGTATGTAACAAAATTAAATAATCTCGGAATCCGAATAGGCATTGAACACATATTAAGTCCAGCACTAGTTACCATACGGGTTTTACAAGAGAAATTCGGTAATTGTTGCCTATATGTGATTGGCGAGAATGTGATTAAAGAGGAATTAAGGCAGGCTGGATTTACATTTGCCGAGTCACCAGAAGAAACGGATGTCGTTGTCACCTCATGGGATCGAGACTTCCACTATTCTCATCTTAATTTCGCCTATCAAGCCATTAAAAAGGGCGCCAACGTAATTGCCACGAACCCAGATCGAACTTGTCCGATTGAAGGGGGAGACGTGCCAGATAATGGGGGAATGATTGGAGCCATTGAAGGAGCTACAGGTAGGAAGATCGAATTTATTACAGGTAAACCCTCCATTTATATGGCAACAACTGCTTTAGACATTTTACAGTTATCGACGGACCAAGTCTTGATGGTTGGTGACCGTATCGAAACCGATGTATCCATGGGGAAATTGGTTGGCATGGATACGGCATTGGTATTATCTGGAATTACAAAAAGAAAGGATTTGGAGGGTTCAATTGATCCACCTACTTATATAGTGAATTCTGTTTGTGATCTTATCTAATCCTTTTTTGGAGGCGCATTGTGACCACTAGACCTAATATTTTGCTTATTTCTGTCGACCAGATGCGGGGGGATTGTCTACATTACCTTGGCCATCCAGTTATACAGACGCCAAATTTAGATGAATTGGCACGCACAGGTGTAACGTTTACCAATGCGTATACAGCAACGCCGTCCTGCGTACCTGCTAGAGCTTCAATCATAACAGGTATGGAGCCTAAACATCATGGCCGAGTAGGCTATTCGGACAAAGTTCCATGGAATTATAAACATACATTGCCAGGCGAGCTTGCCAAAGCGGGCTACCACACGCAGTGTGTTGGTAAAATGCATGTCTATCCAACACGCAATTTATGCGGTTTTCATAACATTGTACTGCATGATGGGTACATGCATTATAACCGAGACCGCTCACAAGCGACTGCCTTACAGTGGTGGGATCAAACGGATGATTACTTGCCTTGGTTGAAAGAGCGAGCAGGCTATGGGCAGGATATTATGGATCATGGTTTAGATTGCAACTCATCGACGGTGGCTAGACCTTGGCATCTGGATGAGTCACTTCATCCTACGAATTGGGCAGTTACGCAATCCATTGATTTCTTACGAAGACGAGATCCAAGTAAACCATTCTTTCTATGGACTTCTTTTGTACGTCCGCATTCACCTCTGGATCCTCCGCAGGCATTTCTCGATATCTATGACGGCCTTGAACTTCCAGAGCCGCCTATCGGTGATTGGGCGATGCAGGAAGATCCAGATAAAGAAGGAATGAACCCTACGACCAAACGGGGGATTGTCCAAGAACGAATGCGGCAAAAGTCTCTTGCAGCGTACTATGCTCTGATCACACATATTGACAATCAGATTGGAAGGCTGCGTAATGCTCTGTTCGAGTTTGGTGTCAGTCAGAATACGATGATTCTCTTTGTTTCGGATCATGGCGATTTAATGGGCGATCACAGGCTGTATCAGAAGCGGCTTGCCTACGAAGGCAGTGCCAAGATTCCCTTTATTTTAAACGACCCTACTGGCATGCTGCAGGTCAACAAAGGGAAGTTGGTAGAGAGTGTGGTTGAACTTCGCGATATCATGCCAACCTTATTAGATGCAGCAAATGTGGCCATTCCTACTTCTGTCGATGGCTCCAGTGTTCTTCCTTTAGGAAGGAAAGGTGACCAGGTAAGTTGGAGATCTTACATTCACGGTGAACATGAATATGGCAATTTATCCTATCATTTTGTCACGGATGGGAAGCGGAAATATATTTGGTACTCTCAAACGGGTGAGGAACAATATTTCGATCTTGAGCGTGACCCGAATGAAATAATTAATTTAATGAAGATGGAAGACTATGCGGTCGAGATCAAGCAATGGAGAAATAGGCTAATCAAAGAACTATCTGGAAGAGAAGAAGGCTATACAGATGGGAATCAGCTGCTGGTGGGAAGAACGCCAAAAACCAGTTTAAATCATATTATAACAAGTACTTATTGATGTGCGAACCAAAAAGACTCTACGCGAACCCCGCGCTAGTGTCTTTTTTTGTGATATGGCCATTAACTAGGACGTATAGGACAATCACTTTCCATATAAGATGTACAATGACCGATTGGAAAAGGGGGGAGCGAAGCTTGACCGTCATTGGCAAAGCCATTCCACGAGTTGAATCGAAGGATAAAGTGACAGGAGTTGCTCGATATACGAATGATACCCAGTCACCTGGTCACTTGCATGGCTGGTTGGTGACAAGTCCCCATGCCCATGCCCGGATTCAATATATTGATTGCTCTGCAGCACGCCAAGTAACCGGTGTTCACGCAGTTGTTACCGGTGCAGATAACGAGGTGCTTGTCGGCAGTGTGCTCGCCGATCGGCCACCGCTAGCAAGAGATAAGGTACGATACTATGGCGAGCCCTATGCAGTCGTTGTGGCGGATAACGAGCACATTGCGAAGGAGGCAGCAAGGCTAATTCGAGCTGGCTTCGAGCCGCTCCCTGTCGTGAATTCGCCAAGCAGCGCGCTACAAACCGGAGCGCCATTAATTCATGAGAACTTGGCGAGCTACCAAAAGAATACAGGGGTTTATCCTGTACCGGGGACCAATATCGGAAATCACGTGAAAATTCGAAAAGGTGACATGCAAGCAGGTTGGGCGGCAAGTGAAGTGACGGTTGAAGGCAGTTACGCTTTCAATACGTCGGACCATTGCGCGATGGAACCGCGCTGCGCCATTGTAGAAGTGAAACCAGACGGTACGGTAGAAATTGAGACGTCGACGCAGGACCCTTTCACGATGAAACGATTTTTTCAGCGCTTTTTCGGGATTGACCAATCGAAAGTCATTGTTCGCGTACCGCTGGTCGGGGGTGCATTTGGGGGGAAAGGATCCGTACAACTCGAATACATCGGTTATCTGGCATCGCTCGCCTGCGGCGGCCGTCCGGTCAAGGTGAACAATACCCGCGAGACCGATATGATCGGTTCGCCAAGCCACATCGGATTGGAGGCGCGAGTGAAGCTTGGCGCCACACGAGACGGGCTGCTAACTGCGGCCGAGATCACACTTTTGTTTGACAATGGCGGATATACCGATGAAGGAGCGATCGTGACGGAATCTGCGGCTGTGGATTGTACAGGGCCTTACCGAATCGAGCATGTCCATTGTGACGCACTCAGCGTGTATACGAACCATCCTTATGCAACCGCATTTCGAGGGTTCGGCCACACCGAAGTGCTCTATTGTACAGAGCGAGCGATGGATATGCTGGCGAAGAAGCTGAAGATGGATCCCTTAGAACTAAGGGACCTCAATGCCATTGGGCCGGGGGACACCACACCGACGCAAACGCTAATGGACCGCAGCAGCGTTGGCGATCTAAGGCAATGCATTCGCAAGTTGAGAGAACTGATGCAGTGGGATGCAGGGCAGCAAGTGCAGCGAGGGCAGCAAGATCTCTTCAAGCTCAGAGCCATCGGGTTCTCGTGCATTTGGAAAGTATCCGGTACCATGATCGATACCGGATCAGGCGCTACCATTACGTTCAATCACGACGGATCGCTGAACCTGAGCGTTGGCTCGATCGAGATCGGTCAAGGGAACCGAACTGCCATGGCACAGCTCGCAGCGGAGAGAATGAATATGCCCATTGACCAGGTTCATATCAAAATTGATGTTGATACCCAAATCACGCCTGAGCATTGGAAGACGGTTGCAAGCAGCAGCACGATGATGGTCGGCCGGGCCGTGCTCGATGCAGCGGATGATGCGATCGCACAATTGAAGCATAACGCTTCCGTCGTGCTGAAGATGCCCCCGGAGGAGCTTGCAGTTGGCGGCGGAAACGTCTATGTAAAAAATCAGCCGGGGATGTATCTAGAGATACGAACTCTCGTCAGCGGATATATGTACCCGGATGGCAGCGCTTCTGGCAATCTGGTAATCGGTCGCGGAAGATACCGCGTGCATCATCAGAAGGCGCTGGATCCGGAGACGGGCAAGGGAATTCCCGGCCAACAGTGGACGGTAAGCGCACAAGCGGTTGTCGTCGAATTTGATACGCGGGAGTGCACGTACCGGATCTTGAAGGCAGCTTCTGTCATCGATGCCGGCAAAGTGATCAACGCTGGGACGGCACATGGGCAAGTCGTTGGCGGGATGAATATGGGGCTGAGCTTCGCGACCCGTGAAGCGTTTCTGTTCAGCCAAGCAGGCGTCGTATTGAATCCCCAGCTACGCACTTATAAAATAAACCGGTTCGGCGACCAGCCCGAATACTTGGTTGATTTTGTTGAGACGCCGTTTGTCGATGGCCCTTATGGTGCTCGAGGCGTAGCGGAGAATGGAACGATCGGCATGCCTGGCGCTCTGGCGAATGCACTCTCTATCGCTGCTGGAGTAGAGCTGAACCAGCTGCCGCTTACCCCCGAGTTGATATGGCGAGCAAGGAGGTCTGCACATGATCTCATTTGATTTCGAATATGAGTTGCCAGCTACGGTGGAAGAAGCGACTCAAGCTTTTCAGCGCGCCGATTCACTGGGACTGGAGCCGATTTATTATTCCGGAGGCACGGAGATTATTACATTGGCGAGACTATATCAGCTTCGAACCGGGGCAATGATTGATGTAAAAGCTATCCCAGAATCCAATGTGCTGCTGCATAAAGATGGACAGTGGATCGTCGGGGGAGCACGAACGCTTTCGGAGCTGACCGAGGACAATTCTTTCCCGCTGCTCACAGAGACGGCTCTGCATTTAGCCGATCAGACGAACCGCAATAAAATAACGATTGGAGGCCATCTGTGCGGGAAGCTGTTTTATCGGGAGGCGCTGCTGCCTTTCTTGCTCACGGACAGTCAAGTTGTTCTCGCGAGTCCCAAAAGTGTGCGGCAAGTATCGATTCATACCATCTTCAACGGGGGACTGCGTCTGGAGAGAGGGGAACTGCTGCTCCAGATCATCACCGACTCAAGGTATCTAGATCAGCCGACGTTCACAATAAAGCGAACTAAGATAGCGTATATTGATTACCCGATCGTTCGCATTTGTGCGATGAAAACAGCTGGTTGGATGCGGTTTGCCTTCAGTGGTATAAGCGCGGTGCCGTTTCGCTCGCAGCAGATTGAAGAGCTTTTGAATAATCCGGCTCTACCTCCTGAAGTGCGGATCGATCAGGTCATTCGAAATTGGCCGCTGCCGGTGCTTAACGACATTCTCGCTTCCGCGGACTATCGCAGATTCGTACTTCGCAATGCCTTATCGGATACATTAGCCGCACTGGAACGGAGGGGAGGTTGACGATGCAAGGACGTGGTAGCGGAAAAAGAGAAGTCGAGCTCATGGTCAATGGGAAAAGGCACCAAGTGACCATTCGATCAGCGGATACGCTATTGCGCGTGCTGCGGGAGAATCTTGGGCTTACCGGCGCTAAGGCCGGATGCGAGAATGGGGATTGCGGCGCATGCACCGTGCTGGTGGATGGCGTGCCGATCAAGTCCTGCTTCATGCTTGCCGTTGAAGCTCCGGGATGCAAGGTGACAACGATTGAAGGCTTGGGAGGAGACACGGCTGTGCAGCAAGCGTTTATTGAGACGTTTGCTTTTCAATGCGGCTTTTGTACACCGGGGTTTATTATGGTTTGCCATGGCCTTCTGCAATCGAAGCCTGATGCCGATGACGATGAGATCCGTGGATGGCTGCAGTCGAATATTTGCCGCTGCACCAGCTACGAAGAGATTCGGGAAGCTGTTCAAGTTGCGAAGGTGAGAAGCAGCATGAAGGGTGACAGCTGAAACTACTTTATTTAGAAAGCGCCTGAGAACTAGGCGTTTATTTTTTTATGTGTAAAGTAATATAATTAATGAGCAAGAAAGCTATGCACTTCGGTATTCAGGTAAAATTATGAATCCTTTTACTGAAAAATAAAGGAGGCTGTATCGATGAGTGTTAGTTTAAACTGGATTTCTGCAGGTGAATTGGAAGCGCTTAAACAAGTGGGCAAAAAGGTGATACGAGGAGGTATCGCTGTTTTTTATCATGAAGACCAAATATACGCGGTGGACAACCGCTGCCCGCATTTAGGCTTTCCACTCCAAATGGGGAGCTTGTGCGACGGAATTTTAACGTGCCATTGGCATCATGCTCGGTTTGATGTCTGCAGCGGTGGTACGCTTGATCCGTGGGCGGATGATGTTCCCTCATATGAAGTACGAATCGATGATGGCGAAGTATGGGTAAATCCAGTTTCCAGAAGAGTAGAAGGCGAGGACAAATATAAACATAGATTGAAAGAAGGGCTCGAGCAAAATATCGGCATTGTCATTGCGAAAGCGGTTGTCGGACTGATCGAAGCGGGAGTATCGGAGCAGGACATCGCCCGAGTTGGCATCGAATTTGGTACCACCTATGGAACGGGCTGGAATGCTGGACTTACAATTCTTACAGCGATGGCGCAAAGCGTCGACAAGCTAGACAAGAACGGCAAGATACTCGCTTTGTACCAAGGCCTTGTCCATGTCGCTCGTGGGAGTTCGGGCAGAGGAACCCGCCACTTGCTATCAGCACTGCCGTCTACGGACGTGCCGTCTGAGCGGTTGACCGAGTGGTATCGCAATTGTATAGAGGTTAGGGATACTCAGGGAGCTGAGAAAGTGCTGATCACTGCTATTTTGAAGGGCATTGACACGAAGCGTTTGTCGGAAATGATGCTTATCGCCGCAACAGATCACTTTTACTTGGACGGCGGTCATGTGTTCGATTTCCACAGCAAAGCTTTTGAAGCGTTGGAATGGGCAGATGTGTCACAAAAGGAGCGGATCTTAACTTCGCTTGTACCGATGATGGCGCGTCCGACAAGGAGCGAGGAGCTGCACCACTGGCAAGCGCCTCTAAATCTTGTAGAACCAATCAAGCAAGCGGTCAACGAGATTGAACGGCATGCAGCGAAGGCTAAAAACGCTGATGATTCAACGGATTCACGGCAAAAGTTAGCTCTGCCTTCAGAGACGGAAGAGCAATTGCTGCAGTTGCTGCTTAGCGATTCGCCGGAGCAGACGATTGCTAAGCTACGCGACCTGCTCATCTCGGGAACGGCTCCGGCACAATTGGCGCAGATCGTTGCACTGGCCGCCGCGGAACGAATCGTTCGTTTCCATACGCAGAACGATTTTGGCGATTGGATTGCAGTACTCCATACGTTCACTTATGCGCACGCCGTACATGAAAGGCTTCTGCAATCGGATGAGCCGCTGCTGCAGCGGGCGATTTTTCACGGAGCCGTCAGCGTCTATCTGGACCGTTTTTTAAATGTGCCGACAGCCTCGCGGCCGAAGTCATCGGTCTCTTCGGCGCCAGCCGATCTTCAAGAGCTGCTAGATTTACTCGATCTACGCCAACAAGTCGGACCAGCCGCGCAATGGGTTGTGAACTATATATATGGCGGTGGCGAGCCAGGAGCTCTGCTTAACACACTTGGCCATGCGCTGCTGCGAGAGGATGCAGAATTCCATTCTTTCCAAATGTATGAGGCTGCAGTGGCCGAATACGACCGCTGGCAAGCGGTGACAGGATCTTTCGCGGAGAGAGCTAAAGAAACGATGCTGCTCGCCTGCACCCGTTATTTAGCTGCACACGCGCCAACCGCGCGGGAGCTCCCGCATACAGCTAAAATTGCTTGGAGATTGCATAAGGGTGAACGGTTGTTTGAAGAGGAATGACAGGTTGGCACACCTCCATTAGAAAAGAGGCTTACAATGAAAACCTTGCGAGACCGTTGGTTTCAAATATTAACAGGCGGACAACTGGATTTGCCCAATGGTCCGTATGTCACCAGCCGCGTCAAGGCTATAACGGCTGAAACGGAGAAATGGTGGGGGACGATGAATCCTTCCAGTCATCGAGCCTACTTGTGGGAAGATGCTGCTACACAGGATGATTCAGCGGATTTGACGACCATGTATACGCGTTTGGGCCAAATGGCGCTGGTACTTGTTCGCCAGATATCCTGGAGCGAGATTACTTGACAATAACCAAGTCGCATGGCGTTGCCCCTCAAAGCGAGACCTATAGTTATATGGTGCTGCCTGGGAAAAACGCGGAGGAGACCCGACAATTTGCAGAGAACAATCCGATCCAAATTGTAGAGTTATCCGCTGCCGTCCACGCAGTTCAGCATAGAGAAGCTGGGTGGATGGGCGTGCACTTCTGGGAAAAGGGGATACACACCGTCGGTTCTGTCAGATGTACGGGGCAAGCTAGTGTCCAACTTCTTGTACAACCCGATAGCTCATGGTTGGCAGTTTGCGATCCAATACAGGAGCAGGAGGAAGTTGTCATCGAGCTTCTGGGGACAGTTGCGTCGAATGTTCGATTCAATGAATTTGTTCAGGTTACCCAATATCCGGATCGCGTGCAATTTGCAGTTAACGTTCGTGCTGCGACAGGGACCACAAGGGTCGTGCAGTGGAATCATGGCTAAGAATGTCATTCTCTAGCCTGCTGCAGGGCATGCCTATATTCGCGTGGGGACATTTCCATGTTTTTTCTAAATAAATTAGAAAAGTAAGGTAAAGTAAAGCCGCCAATAGTAGCAGCAATCGATTGAATGGGCATGTCAGTTGAACTTAGCAGCAAGCATGCTTCTCTTAGTCTGCGAGCCGTTAAGTAGTCCATGATGGTCGAACCGGTGTGGTCTTTAAATAAATGCGAGACATGATAGGACGTCAAATGAAGGTCCTCCGCCAGTGCTTCTAAACGAAAAGGTTTATGATAATGCTTTTCGATCCATGCCATTATGGCTTCAACATGTGTTAGCTTTCGGGCGGCAGAGGGGCTGGCGTTTGCTACATTCCCTTCCGTAAAGCAAGAATTAAAAAGAGGGAGGAAAGCAAGCAGAAATAACATTAATATTTCTTGTTTATGCAGTGCTGGACGCTGTGCCAAGCTAGCTTGCGTCCGTAGGAACAATTGCTCAAATTCTGCTGCGTGTTCACCTAGTTGAATGACTTGGGCAGAAAGCTTCTCTTTCCATAAACGATGAAATGAAGACAGCAGCTGAGGAAACGGTTGCAGATAGCGCTCTACAATATGGGGATCCACAACGACCATACTGCGTTCGTAAGCTACGGAAGAGGAATGCATATGTACACGATGCATCTGATAAGGCTGAAAAACGGCTATCATGCCTGCCCGAAGTGGAATGACTTGTTGTTCGATAATGAGGTATCCTTCACCTTCATGAACAAGTAGAAATTCCAAGCCTTGATGCGCGTGGAAATAATCGGAGTCTACGGACTCCGTCCGGGTATGGGCATTAAATAAAATGGCTCCTTGTCCGAGCTGCAATGTTTCAATTCGTTTCATTTTCTCACCTTCAGATACCGCAATATAGAGCAAGTTTATCACAACGAAAGGCAAACGGAAACGATTACAATTAAGGCATAACAAGTTAACTTTTCATGAAGGGGATAACGAAAATGAACGAACATCGTGAAAGCAATGTGGTTGACAGGGAGCAGGTTGAGGGGAAAAAGGGAAAGCAAAGTCGTTATTTGCGGCCGATTGATACGGCTAAGCATCTGACTAACTTGCTCTGGTTGGAGTTTGAATGTTCGCGGTTGGCTTTTGGCTGGGCACCTGCTGCACCAACCTTTGAAACGAAAACGAAATTATGCCGATTCGGTTATATCCACAATCGGAATGCCAAGCTGCTCTATACTCGCTTGCAGGAGCTGCCTGGAACGCCGTCCAACAAAGCAGCGGTTCCCGAGTTGTTCCGCGATGCGTTTGAACGATTATCCTGTGCACCAAGTATTGAGGGTTTCTGGTCCGTGTACTACCTTATTGTTCAGCGCCTTTACCGTCGCTACGACGAGTTAATGGAGCTGATGGATGAGCTGCTGGATGCACCGACGGTCGATCAATTGAGATTTATTTTTGTAGATCGTACAGCACATACCTCTTGGTTAAAAGAGCAGAAGCAGTTCGCTCACCTAGGAGATGATTCAGCATCTGACATCCATGCGGAATGGCATACGTATGCTGCCTTAGTCTGGCACTTCTTTGAAGGAGCGATAGATGGCGATCTGCCGTTGTCCAACGTGACGTACCCGAAACCGCTGCTGGCTGAACCAGCAGGACCTGTGCCGCCGGTTGCTGCAGAAGATCCTGCTTTTCCTCCATATACGGCCAATTCCGACTATAAGTTGGCGTATTCCGATCCGGCGATGTCACCTCTTGGAGATTCCGTGAAGCAGATGCACTATATTAATGCAACGGAAATTGGCGCTGCACAGAGCCTTTGCTATTTGTATTACGGGGTTCAGCAGATGCCGCTCACCTTCTACTTCGATCTTGCCCGTCATTTGTGGGATGAAGCGAGACATAGTGAGATGGGCGTACGCCGGCTTAAACAAATGGGGTACTATACAACCCAATTTAAGTTCTTTAACGGCAGTCCGGATAAACGAATGGATGAGTTGAAGGCTGAATTCTTTCCGGAAATGTACGCTTATCTTACGATGATCGCGGAACCGTGCTCGTTTATCAAAAAGCGTAAAAGCGCCGAGAGCTTCTGGAAGTTCGGTGACGACTTGTCGGCCATTCAATGTGAGTTCGATATGGTGGACGAGCGGATGCATGTGGATTTTGGAAAAACATGGGGACCTGAGCTTTACAAGCAAATCGATCAACTGGTTACGGCGCAAGAAATGTCGGAGAGAATGCGCGTGCGGCGCTTGGATGGTTATCCCGAGCTCACCAAAGATGAAATCATGAAAATTATTAAGAACTTCCCAGGCTTTTGCGGACTGTCAACCGTGGAACTTAAATATGCGAACTATTAAATAAAATAGCGGTAGTCTAGGATTTGATTTTATCGTCCAAGACTGCCGCAATTTCTATGTTATACCCGATAATTTTTACGATAGCCAGAGGGACTAATCCCCATATGCTGTGAAAAAACTCTGCTTAAATAAAAAGCATTCTGAAAACCGCATTGCTCCGCAATGCTTTCCAATGAATCCTGGGTTTCAACGAGTAGAAGGCGAGTCCTAGTTAGTCGTATCTTCGTTGCAAACCGCACAGGCGATAAACCATAGGTACCTTGGAAACGCCGTGTGAGCTGGGAGGCACTTATTCCGAGTGATGTGGCAAGCTCTTGTAAGGACAACTCATGCTGGCATGTCCGTGATTCAATATAGGCCGCCGCTTCAAACATTAAGGGGTCGACGGTTCCTCCATGAGGATGCTGTACCTTGAATTGTTCCCTGGATACCATGGACATTTGCGTTCAACGCCAGGAGAACTTCGCAATTTGAATGTGGATGAGATTGCTGAAATTGATCCGAAGACAGGCGTTATTGTAGAAACGAATCCGGGTGACGTTATTATTTTCCACTCTTTCACACCATATCAAAGCGGCGCTAACACATCCGAAGTCAGTCGTAAGCAGTTGTATTTAACGTACTCCCCAAGTAAGAATGGTGATTTATACAAAGCCCAATATCAACATTACCAACGTTACAATTTAAAAGGGAAAGACACATCCAGCTATCATTTCTTGTAAAATATCTAAAGAGATCTGCCTTCAAGTGGTAGGTCTCTTTCATTTCCGCATCATAGTCATAGTGGACCATTTTTCCGTTCCTTTAAGATGGCAGAGGGAGGTGAGCCTACGATTCGACGATACACTCGGTTGAAGTAAGACTGATCACAAAAACCAAGCTCTTCAGCAATTTGACCAATACTTTTATGCGTATTCAGTAGCATATCGCGAGCCGCAGAAATACGAACTTGGTGCAGATACTCGATTGGCGGTACACCCATAATTTCTCGAAATGTACTGGTTACATAATTTGGCGTTCGATCTACCAAGGAGGCTAGCTCCTCTATTCGCAACTGCTTCATGTAATGATCCATGATGTATTGTCGAATGACTGAGACGAGCGCAAGCTTCTTATAAGGAAATTTACGTTCCTCATATTCTCTGCAAGCAGCACCTATTAATTCTTGTAACATCGCGCAGCAAATCGGTGAATAATATGGAAGTTTAGCCATCCATTGCTGGGCAAGTAATTGAAATCGCTGCTTCAAATAGTCAAATTGCCGTGTTGGAGCGACGAAAGATTGGCTTAGGAGTGGAAATTGTTCAGGGGCTAATGGGTTCGGTGTGAAATGTGCGGAATACTTCTGGTGTGGATGACCTGCAACAGGATATGCGAATCGCATAGTGCCTGCAGGAATATAGACGATATCTCCTTTTTTTAACGATAACTTGTGGCCAGCCAGCTCGTATATAACCTCACCTTGCGTGATTAACATTAAAATATCAAACTCAGTCGGCGAGAGTGGTTTCGTCCAATCACGATCAGGTAAATCATCATAATAAATCGACTGCAAAGTCAGCATCAAGTCAGATCCTCCACGTATTTAATAACATATTATATCGTAGAATCATCCTAAAATATATAGAATCGTTAATCGCTTTCATTCTTGGAAAAAGCTATTCTTTAGATAAGAAGCAACTACAAGGAAAAGGGGATAACGACGATGAATGATAATCTGAAAATAATTGACTGTGACGTTCATAATAGCTTTGTGAGTCATATGGAGCTTGTGCCTTATTTAAAAGAACCTTGGAAACGAATCGTGTCTGAATTTGGGTTTCGTCTACCCTTTATGTATAGCTCACCGATTGGTGTATTACGCAAGGATGCAACCCCTCCTACAGGAGGTCCCCCGGGATCCGATCCGTCGTACATACTGGAGCATTTAGTAAAACCGCTCCATTTGGAACATGTGCTGCTAACTGGAGATACGTTCATTCATTTATCCAATCTACCTGATGCGGACTATGCGTCTGCACTTGCATCCGCCTATAATGATTATCTGATCGAGATGTGGTTAAGTAAAAGCCCTGTTTTCAAAGGCGCAATGGTTATTGCTATGCAAGATCCGGCACAAGCAGCGAGGGAAATTGATCGTATTGGGCCACATCCTGATATTAAAGCAGTAGTTATCTGCGGCGCATCGCGAATTCCCTATGGTCAGCAGTACTATGATCCCATCTATGAAGCGGCTGAGCGTAATGGGTTAGCGATCATGATTCACCCAGGCTCTGAAGGATCGGGGATATCGGGACCTCCTACTGGTGCGGGGTATCTGGGCTCCTACCTGCAATGGCACACTTCGTTATCTTCTGTGTATATGGCGCAATTGATAAGTATCGTGTGTGAAGGCGTATTCGAAAAATATCCTAACCTTAAGTTTATTTTCTGTGAAGGTGGCGTGACGTGGTTGCCTCATCTCATGTGGCGTCTAGATAAAAACTTTAAAGGACTGCGCTGGACGGCACCTTGGCTTAAGAAAATGCCTAGTCAGTATATTCGTGAGAACTGCTTTCTGACGACGCAGCCAATTGAAGAGCCAGAGGATTTCAAGCATCTTCAGCAAATGTTCGATATGATCGACGCCGAGAATATACTGCTATTCTCCAGTGATTATCCGCATTGGGATTTTGATGATCCTACTGCCATTCTGAAGAGATTACCTCAGGAAGCTAAACGGAAAATATTTTATCAAAATGCAAAGACATTATTTCAGCTATAGGAATAGGGAAAGGTTGGGTCATCATGGCGAGTTATTATGTGGCAGAGGCAGCTTCCATTGAGGCAGGTACGCATAAAATTGTGCAAGTCGAAGGGCGCTCAATCGGTATTTATAATATCAAAGGTGAGTTTCATGCTTTGTCCAACTATTGCCCTCACGAAGGGGCAGAACTCTGCAAAGGGCAAGTATGTGGTACAACCCTGCCTTCCAAGGTAAATGAATTCATTTATGGGCGCGATCAGGAGATCGTTCGTTGTCCTTGGCATGGTTGGGAATTCGATATATTAACAGGTAAGTCGCTGTTTAGCGATAAAGTTCGTACACGTAAGTATCAAATAGAGAAGAACGACGGAAAGCTTCATATCGTAATAGGAGGTTGAACAGCCCATGTCAAAAAACAATGAAACAATACCAGGACATCCTTGGTGTATGACAATCGCAATTGGTTCAACACCGTTAGTGAAAGATCAGTGGTACGCGCTTGCTTTTACCTATGACGGGACCTATGCCAAGGTGTAATTTCTATTTCCGCGTTATGAAATCTCGAATAGTCCGAATTAGCCAAACTAAATCACCCCAAACAATCTGTATGCTAGAAAAATGGGGGAATAGTTCGGCAGAGTCGGACTATTTGACTTTTTTAGGATGGTATCCTCGTTTTAGTTCGGTAATTTCAGACTATCGCCTTTTCCGCAAGCTAACCATTACCCTTTACGACCATCTCCTCGACCACGGCTCCCCCACCAGAAAAAATCCAAAATAGCTGCTCCTGTGAGGCATTTATCGTTCATCTCAAGCTACATTCTCAATTTATGAATCATACCTCAAAAAGTGGTGAGTCTAATTATCAATTTTTACATCCCTACTCCCTAACTGTTTGTATACAGATGATCTGAATTTTCCTATCTTGGAACTGAGAACCCGAAGCCATGCAGCGGGAGCATTCTTAATAGAAGACGGGAGGTCAGAATAATGATTCAAAAACGTAAGCGCTTTCTAGCTATCATTACCGTAATTGTCATGCTGTTTTCTTTTCTAGGTCAGGCAGGAACTGTCCTTGCAGCCCCCGCTGACGCGTACGAGCAGATGATTGAAAGGTGGAGTGATCAGCTGACGGGAGGCAGCCTATTCGACGATACCGAGACGGACACGCGTGCCGCAATCGACAAGCTGACGTTAAACGCGCAATCTTTATGGGGAACGATGATTAAAACGCCAACTAGAACCACACTGTGGACTGGATTAGAAGGAACGACCATTCCGGCGCAAATCACGGCAACCTATGGCAATCTCAAAACGATGACGCTTGCTTATAAGGTTAAAGGCTCGTCCTTACAAGGAAATGAGTCGCTTAAGGCGGATATCATCGGTGCTCTAGATTGGTTAAACACGAATCGATATAACGCTGCCAGCGTCGAATACGGGAACTGGTGGGAGTGGGAAATCGGGACACCTTTGCAATTAAACGATATCGTAACGCTTCTTTACTATGACTTGACGCCTACACAAATTTCTAATTACATGGGTGCTATTGAGCATTTAGTTCCGAACCTTAATTTTCAAAATTCACTCTATAACAGCACGGGGGCTAACCGCGTTTGGTTGAGTAAGGTTGTGGGCATTAGCGGTGCTTTGGCTAAAAAATCTGCAAGAGTCACAATGGCGAGTGCGGGTTTGACGCCGGTATTTCAATATGTGACGAGCGGTGACGGTTTTTATGCAGATGGCTCGTTCGTTCAGCATAGCTACTATGCTTATACAGGTGGGTATGGTGTATCCTTGCTGCAGGATTTGACGGATGTGCTGTACTTCTTTAAGGGATCTCCCTATGAGAATACCGATTCTGCCATATCTAATATTTACAAATGGGTATATGACGCCTACGAGCCTCTCATCTATAAAGGCGCGATCATGGACATGACACGGGGTAGAGAGATTGCCAGAAGCTATACACAGGATCATTTCTCAGGTCATGGTGCGATTTCGGGTATTATCCGGTTGTCTCAAATGGCTGGGACGACAGATGCACAGAGACTTAAGGCAATGGTCAAGTATTGGATCAGCACCGATACGAGCTTCAGCTATTTTAAAGACGCGGGAATAAGCGCGCTAATTGCAGCCAAGGAGATCATGAACGATGCAAGTGTGACTCCGCGAAGCGAATTGCTTCTTTCGAAAGTGTATGCGGGTATGGACAGAGCTGTTCATCTGCGACCGGGCTTCGGCTTCGGAGTCAGTATGTCGTCTAGTCGAATAGCGAACTACGAATCCATAAACAGCGAGAATTTGAAGGGCTGGTACACGGGGGAAGGAATGACTTCTCTTTATAACAACGACCTGGCCCAATATACCGACTACTGGCCGACCGTCAATAAATACCGGCTTCGCGACATCATTTCAGATACTTCAGCTTTGCAGGTGTTTGATTTGACAGACTCGACAGCGAGATACATTAAGCTTGTTGGGCACGGCAATTCCGTGAGTGCTTGGAATAGCATTGCAGAAGTGCAATTCTATGCTCCTTCGGCAGGAGGCAATGTTATTATCCCAGTGAACACGACCCCACTAACAATGAATGCTGGGACTGACAACCAAGGAACGACAGTAGCAGCGGCATCTGATGGGAATATCAACTCGTATTGGTCAGCGAGTGCGGATGGTGCGTGGCTGAAATATGATTTGGGTTCTTCTGTTTCAGTTGGATACGCTGGACTTAGTTTTAACCGAGGTAATGAGCGCCGCTATTCGTTCGACATACAGGCCTCAACGGACAATACCACTTGGAACACCATCTACAGTGGACAGTCGGATGGACTTACACGTGAAATAACAGCATATGACCTAACGGATACGCAAGCTAGATACTGGAAGGTCATTGCTCATGGCAACAATGTAGATGCGACTTCAGCTATTTCGGAAGTGCAATTCTATGCACCTAATACGCTAGGTCCAGTGCTTTCACCATTACACAATTCTCAGATTTATAAAGGAGATGAAACACTTGTCGTAAATGGAACGTCTAAATCGACTGCATTGGGTTGGAGCGAGACGATGAACTCGGTATCCTCCATGTATTTAGAGGGCACGGGGGGCTATTATTTCCCGCAGCCAGCAACCGTGAAGGGATTGAGAGAAGCTCGGACAGGGAGCTGGTCGCAAGTAGATGCCGCTGCTGGTTCGACTGCAACAATAACGAAAAATTACGCAACGCTGTGGTTTGACCACGGGACCAACCCAACGAACGGGTCATATTCCTATGTCGTGCTCCCTAATAAAACTGCACAGCAAACAGCCGATTATGCAAGTAACCCGGACATTCAGGTTGTTAAAAATAATGCTACCGTTCAAGCTATTAAGGAAGTGAATAGCGGCGTCACTGGAGCCAATTTCTGGGCAGCGGGAGCTGTTGGCGCGATTAAGGCTTACCAGAAGTCGTCTCTCATGATGAAAGCATGGGACGGGGTGCTCGATATTGCGGTATCTGATCCGATGCAGTTACAGAATAAAATTACGTACGAAATCGGTAAAAAAGGTTTGTCCGTCCTCTCGAAGGATCCGGAAGTTACGATACTTCAAACGAGTCCTACGATCAAATTTGAAGTGAATTCAACGAGTTCTGCAGGGAAGTCTTACCGAATTAAGCTTCAATATGATACAACTGTGCCTGATGTGATCATGCAAGGTGGTTTGACACAGCTGACACTTCAAGCTGCAACTCCCCTTGTCGAAGTAGGGAAGACGCTTCCGTTAACGCTGTCTGGAACGACAGATGATGGCAGTGCCGCCAATCTAGCGAATGCGACCATCACTTATTTCAGCAGCAAATCAGCTGTCGCTGCGATATCCTCCACGGGAGTAGGAACGGCCTCAGCTGCCGGGCTTGTACCTGGTAAGACAGTCGTTACAGCGACGGTGACGTTGGACGGTGTGACGAAGAGTACGACACTTGCGCTAGAAGTACCAGTCGGAGCTGTTGTGACGACAGATTTGATGCCTACTGACGACGCTTATGTCAGAGACGGAGCCGATGTAAATACGAATTTTGGCACATCACAGGATTTAGTAGTTAGTAATGCGTTTACAGGTTATGTTCGTGTTTCGTTCCTGAAGTTCGATTTGAATTCCGTTCCAGGCAAAGTTGTATCAGCTATTTTCTCATCCAAGGCTAGAACGGCGGACGGTAGTAATCCCGGTGCGTCCAAGGAGCACAAGGTGTACCCAGTAACCGTGGATACGTGGAATGAGAGTACGATCACGTGGAGCACCAAGCCTGCTGCGAGCAGCACAGCGATTGCCTCTGCAACGATTGCTAACAATACGGATCCGAATAGTGCCGTATGGCCTTGGTACAATTTTGACCTCACCTCCTATATCGCCCAGGAACAAGCTGGAGATAAAAAGGCCAGTATGGCTGTGGCACAAGAAGGTACTGGTATCTTGTCGATCTTGGCAAGTAAGGAATCCGCGAATAAACCGCATCTGAGTGTGGTTTCCTACCAACCTGTTACGGTTGCCAATGATACGTATGCTCCGACGGTTACGGTGGTTAGCGGCAGCGTTCAATCAGACAACACGGTTGCTTTAACTTGGAACGCATCGCAGGATAACTTGGATGAAACGGTAACTTACGTTGTTTACCGCAATGGAGCGTTCCATGCAAACGTATCTGCACTGAGCTTTACGGATACGGGTCTGTCTCCGTCTACGACTTATACGTATACGGTTAAGGCTAAGGATGCAGCAGGCAACTTCTCAGTGGTTAGCAATACCGTTTCCGTTACGACAGGTGCGGGGTCTGGGTTCACCAAATATGAAGCCGAAAATGCCGTGCTGACTGATGTTACTGTCGCGACGGCAAAGGCTGGATATTCCGGAACAGGGTATATTCTGGACAATTCCTTTACTGCAAATGGTGACAAGATCAAGTTCACGGTCAACCGAGCAACCGCAGGAGCCTATCCATTAAAGATCCGTTATTCTGCTATTGATAACAAACCTAATTATTTATCAGTAAATGGGGGTGTTACAATCAGTGTCTACTTCGCCAATACATCTGGCGTTTGGACTACACTGGACTACGGTAACATTAATCTAGTAGCTGGCAGTAATACGATCGAGATCTCCAAGTTCTGGGGCAATATTAATCTCGATTATATTGAGGTTGGCGGTTCGGAACCGACGGTCACTCCTCCGTCTACGCCTTTGGTTATTGGCACAGGATTGAGTGGACCAGCAAGTGTATTGGGGGCACAGGAATTCAAGACAAATTACAGCTTGACGAATGTAGCAGGCAGTGTCTATGGCAATGTGTATGCGCAGCAAGTTACCGTATCTTTTGATCCGAATTTGGTGGAGTTTGTCTCCGCCACCCCGGTCAAGGCTGGATTGTCACTGGTAACAAATACGGACACACCTGGGCTAGTTAAGCTCGTCGCGGTTTCCCCAGGCTCTTCGAGTGCGATCACGAGTGACGGCGTCGTATTCGAGCTCACTTGGAGGGCGAAAGCGATCACTGCGACGCAATCCGCAACCTTCGCTGTAACGAAGGCTAAGCTATCAGATGGTATGGGCCGAGAGTCAGATGCGAGCCTCTCAACATATAACGTATCCATCGTTTATGTGAATAAGACAGCGCTGCAAACGAAGATTAGTCAGGCGCAGGCAGCTTATAACAGTGCAGTCGAAGGAGCGGGACTTGGACAATATCCAAGTGGAAGTAAAGCTTTGCTATTGACCGCTATTCAAGCCGCTCAGGTGGTTGCAGCGAATGGTGCAGCAACACAGCAAATCGTAGACGATGCTTTTACAGCATTGGGCAGTGCGCTGCTAACCTTCCAAGGTAAGGTGATCACCTCCATAAAAGGCGATGTTGTTGGAAACGATGGGCTCATCACGATTGGAGATCTAGGTTTTGTAGCGTCACATTATGGCATGATCTCAAGTGATCCATTATGGAACACGATTAAAGCAGCCGATATGGACGACGATGGTCGCATCGGAATCGTCGATTTAGCAAGAATCGCCCAGAAGGTTTTGGAGTAGAAGTATATTTGGATTAGAGAGGAACGTATGGCATGAAGCAGCTTATGAGCAAAATCATGATCCTTACAATGGCATTTCTACTGCTGTTTTCCGTTGGCATGTCCATGCATGTATTTGGCAACCTTTCTGACCAGCGGTTTACGTTAACTGCGTCGAAGCAGACCGTCGAAGTTGGCGAAATGGTAACCGTGGACATCCAGGGACACCAACTGACCGATTTATACGCTTATGAATTTACACTGGAATTCGATGATACTAGGCTGGATTTTGTTAGCCAGTCTAGTTCCATAATAGGGATTATGCCGGAGCCTATCATCAATGGCGGGGAAATGATTGCGGCGAATACCTATGTGGGTACCAAGTCCGGCTTGGCAGGCGATGTCGTCATTCACAGAATTACATTCGAAGCGCTCACAGCCGGTCGTGCAGAAATTAAGCTAAAGGCCGTCACCATGGTGGATTCCACTAGTGAAGGTGCGGCAGGTGTCACAACATGGCAGGAGGGAACACAGCTTGGGATCACCTTGAACGCTAAGGATAGCGGGCCTCAGCCGACTCCGACGGTGACGCCAACACCAACGCCAACACCAACGCCAACAGTAACACCTCCACCAACTGTGACGCCAACACCAACAGTAACACCTCCACCTACTGTGACGCCTCCGCCACCGGTGACGCAACCAGCACAACCAGCTTCACCGGATGGTGGGGCAATTCTCCAGCCGCAGGTTCGAGTCACGCAGGAGTCGGGTAAAACGAGCGCTCTTGCCATGATTTCTGAGGAACAATGGGATCACGCAGTTGATCAGGCTACTCAGAACATGATTCAGATTAAACTGGAATCGCCGGCAATCGCATCAGATTATGCTGTGCAGCTGCCCTTTCATGCGCTGGATGGCAGCGATAAAGCGAGTAACATCGAACTAACGACACCAATTGGAACATTAACAGTGGCGGGTGAAATGTTAAGTCCATATCTAAAAGCTGGAGCTGGCAATCAAGTAACGCTGTACATTGGCTATGCGGATGTTGGACATTTAAATGAAGATACGAAGCGTAAAATTGGCAGCCACCCCGTGATTGATTTGAATGTTGCAGTGGGCGGCAAGCCTCTGTCATGGGAGAACTCGCAATCTCCAGTGACAGTTCGTATCCCCTACACACCATCATCAGAAGAAAGTAAGGATCTGGAGCATATCGTTGTTTGGTATGTGGATTCGCAAGGAGACATTCACCCTGTTCCAAACGCAAGATACGATATCGTCAGTGGAACCGTGACCTTTGCAACAACACATTTTAGCAACTATGCGATCGCATTCGTGACCAAAACCTTTGATGATCTAGGAAGTGTAGAGTGGGGACGGCATGCCGTCGAGGTATTAGCTTCGAAGGGGATCATTAACGGCGTCACGGATGAGCAATATGCGCCTCTTCAAGAAGTTACCCGTGCGGATTTTATCCTACTGCTGATGAAAACGCTGGAGCTTAGAGCACAAGGAGTTGGTGCCTCTTTTGCAGATGTTACGGAAAGTGATTACTATTTTGAAGCTGTACATACGGCAAGAAGCTTGGGAATTACAGAAGGCAGCGGGGATAACCGCTTTATGCCACAAGGCTCTATCACGAGAGAAGAGATGATGGTGCTTACCGCAAGGGCTTTAAAAATTTCTAATAAAATGGAATTTCAGGCTGGCGATTACGGGAACCTCTTGACATTCCAAGATTCGGCTCAGGTTGCAGGTTATGCGAAAGAGTGGCTTGGCGGTTTGGTTCGAGCAGGGATTGCCGAAGGGGATAATCAATGGCTTTATCCTAAGGCGACAACGAATCGGGTACAGGCAGCGGCACTTTTGTATCGGATGGTTGCAAAAACGAGATCATGACTAGTAGAGGAGCTAAGTGCATTTTGCACTTAGCTTTTTTCCCTTTAACAAAAGGCATGAAAGGTCAAAAATGCAAAAGAGCACTAATTTTTATTAAAAACAGCTACTTATAATTAAATTAGTGCAAATAGGCATCCTTTCCCCCTAGAATGGTGTCATCCTGGCATTTACTAGCAGAAATAGTTGCACTTTCGCAATTATTCCAGTTTGAGCGCTTATATCGATACAATTAGTTGCACTTTTGCATTTTTGCACCTTCCATCATAACACTTAAGACTTCTGGCACACGATTAAGTCTCATTCCGTACCCAATGTCAAAAAACGAGGTCTCGTAAAAAGTTGTGGATTTACAGAAGGCGGAAGATTCAGTAGCTTGAGTGTTGTAAGCCCTTTCTTCTACGTCACTTCCCAGAAAGGAGACCATCCTGTAATCAACAGCACTATCTATTTTACACATCAAAAAGGAGGAAATTAACATGATGAAGCTCTCAAAGTTGATTGTCGTATTCGCTTTATTACTAAGCGTCGTGCCGTTCATGGCAGGGGTTCAGCCTGCAAGTGCAGCAGACGAGTTTGACGATTTACGTGACAAATGGAAGACGATGATTACGGGAGGCACTTCGTTTAACACGACGGATACCGATATCGCAACGCGAATCACCCGTATCAACTCAGCGAACGACAGTGCTATAGCAGCATTTAAGACGGGAACGGACCGTACGACATGCAATTGCTTATTTAACGGACTCGATTTCAAAAAATCGACCTCCAGTACAGCTTGGGACAATTCCGCCGAGGTGACGGGTTCCTTCTCCAAGCTGCGAGAGATGGCATTGGCGTATTCAACGGTGGGTTCGACTTATTACAATGATGCCGCCCTGATCACGAAGATCAAAGATGGTGTCGACTGGATGATCCAGAATGTCTACACCAATAACAATACGAATCAATTCGATAACTGGTGGGAATGGGAAATTGGTGCTCCATTGCAACTAGAAGATATTTTGATTCTCACGTATGCGAACTACACGGCAGCCCAAATTTCCAGCTATGTAGCGGCAATTAACTTCTATTCCCCTGATCCGACCTTAATGATCCAGGGCACAACGGTGACAACAGGAGCTAACCGCGTATGGAAAGTTGCTGTCGTTGCCTTATCTGGTGTCATTGGCAAAAGCTCGACCAAGTTAATAGCATCCAAAAATGCCTTAAGTCCTGTCTTTACTTACGTGACCTCTGGAGACGGCTTTTTTACAGATGGTTCCTTCCTCCAGCATACCAAGCATGCTTATAACGGCGGTTATGGATCCCATATGCTCAAAGATATCGCCAACATCATGCATTTGTTAAGCGGTTCTACGTATGCAGTGACAGATACGAATCAGATTAACGTGTACAAATGGGTATCCGATTCATTCGAGCCGTTTATTTATAACGGAGCGATGATGGATATGGTTCGGGGAAGAGAAATCTCCCGCAGTTATTGGCATGACTTATTGCAGGTTTTGAGACGATGCAAGCGATTTTGCGGTTATCTGGGTCTGCCCCAACTTCGCCAACCAATTATGCAGCCAGCTTCAAAAGCATGCTTAAATACTGGATTCCAGCCTCAGCAACAGCCTACAATTTCTACAAATCGGTGGATTCCATCGACTATATCGTGCTAGGCAAGGCGCTTGTGGCTGATTCATCCGTCACTTCACGCGGTGAGCTTCTCATAGGCAAGGTGTTCAACAATTCGGATAAAGCGGTACAATACCGCCCCGGATACGGTTTTGGCATTAGCATGTTCTCCAATCGGATTTATAATTATGAATCCATTAATGCTGAGAACATGAAAGGCTGGTATATGAGTCATGGCCAGACTTATCTCTACAACAGCGACCAAACCTATTATAATCAGGATTATTGGTCAACGATGGATTATTATCATCTGCCAGGAACTACGGTAAATACGAGAATAAGAAACAACTATCAGGCTCAGAGCACAGCATCCTCTAAAAATTGGGCAGGCGGCGCAGCTATTAATGGGTATGTAACGGCCGGAATGGACTTAGCTGATCCGACCAGCGCGTTGACCGGCAAAAAATCGTACTTCCTCTTCGACAACGAGCTTGTAGCTTTAGGCTCAGGGATTACAGATACGGCTACCGTTGATGCCAATAATGGCAACGCACCTGTGTATGTTCACACAACGATTGACGATCGAAAATTGAATAGCTCAGGAAATAATACGTTCACAGTCAACGGAACGGCGCAATCCACATCGCTGACACAAGGCGTCCAATCGCTTACCGGCGTGAATTGGGCTCATGTCGCTGGCAACACGGCTTCCGGCTCCGATCTCGGCTATTATTTCCCAACAGCGGCTTCCTTGAAGACGGAACGTTTAGCAAGAACAGGAAGCTGGTTCTTAATTAACGTTGCTGGCTCCCAAACTTCCGTCACTAAGAACTACTTGAATATGTACGTCGACCATGGAACAGCTCCGACGAATGCAACGTATTCGTACGTGCTGCTGCCGAACCGAACAGCGGCTCAAACGTCCACATACGCAAGCAACCCGGATATTACGGTGCTTCGGAATGATGCGACAGCACAGGCTGTTAAAGAAAATAGCGTGAACTCGGTAGGTGCGAACTTCTGGACAGATACAATCACGACAATTAATGTAGGCGGATCCGCTTATCTTTCAAGCGATAAGAAAGCTTCAATTATGACCAAAGATTGGGGAACTTCGCTGGATGTCAGCGCTTCAGATCCTACGCAATCGAATACAGGTGTCATTAACTTTGAAATTCAAAAAAGCACCTCTGGCGTTATCTCCAAAGATGCCAACGTAACGGTGACGCAAACAAGTCCGACGATTAAATTCTCAGTGAATGTGAACGGAACGAAAGGCGCTGCGGCAAAGGTTAAATTTAATCTATCTACGGTAACGAAATATGAAGCAGAATCGGCTGCACTGACAGGCGTCACAACAGCAACGACCAAAGCTGGTTACTCAGGAACAGGTTATATCCTTGCCGGTTCCTTCGAGGCGACAGGAGATAAAATGGTTTTCACGGTCAATGCCCCGAGTGCAGGCACGTATCAACTCAAAGCACGGTACGCAGCCGTTGTAGATAAAGCACAGTACTTGAAAGTGAACGGTGTATCGCTCAGCAATATCTCATTTCCGAATTCATCCGACACTTGGGCGGACGTAACTTACGGCAATATCACCTTGAACGCAGGCAGCAATTCGATTGAAATTAGTAAATTTTACGGCTGGACCGACATCGATTATATAGAAATCAGTCAATAAACACCCCAATTGTCAAAAATGCATAGCCCTCACATCAAAAAATGCACGGTAGTTATCAGTTTTCGCATCCATGGGAAAATTATTGACGATTTACGAAGGTGCAGGTGCCGGGCTATGTTGGATTCAAGGCAATGCCTAATACGATTCAGGGGGAAAAACAAGCATGCATTCAAAATCTAAAAAAGCAGTAAGCGTAAGTATGACGGTTGCCTTAACGGCAGTAATGGTCAGCGCATGTGCAGAGAAGAGCGCTTCGCCAAGCCCGAGTGCAGCATCAACAGCAGCTACAGCAACAGCAACACAGCCTACAGCGGCTGCAACGAGCAAGCCGGTTAACATTTCTTTATGGGCGGAGCTAAATGTGAATGCCGCAGCCGTTCTAAGTGATTTGAATAGTACGGCATCGGTTCAGGAATGGTCGAAGAAAACGAACGCGACATTTAAATTCCAGCATCCACCAGCGGGCGCTAATGATGCTTTCGGTTTGATGCTTGCTAGCGGCGAATTACCAGATGTCATCTTCCAGAACTGGAGTTGGATCCCTGGAGGTCTAGCGAAATTGAAAGCAGAAGGTCAAATCATTGCACTGAATGACTTGATCGACAAGAATGCCCCGAATTTGAAGAAGCTATTGAACGACAATCCGGAAGTTATGAAGCAGCTTAAATCCGATAACGGCGAAATTTATGCCATTCCTCACTTGCGAGTGGGTCCAAATGGCAAATATAAAACGTTCAGCGGCTTGATCCTCCGTCAGGATTGGTTGGATGAGCTAGGACTGCAAAGACCTGAAACGATTCAAGAATGGGAAACCGTGCTAACAGCGTTTAAAGAAAAGAAAGGTGCAAAAGCGCCATTCACAACGGATAAGGGGCAGCTTCTTGGCTACAATGACTTCCTTGGGGCCTATGGCATCGGGATGGAATTCTATGTGAATAATGGTACCGTCAAATATGGTTCCATTGAACCACAATTTAAAGAATATCTGACTACAATGAAAAAATGGTACGATACAGGGCTGATTGATAAAGATTTCCTGACGAACGATACGAAAACGAAAGACGCGAACATGACAAGCGGTAAGGCTGGCGCATTATACGGATTTATTGGAGGGGCAATCGGTAACTATACAACAGCTTTGACAAAGGATAATCCTAAAGCGAAGCTTGTAGCTGCTCAATATCCTGTTATGAAAAAAGGAGATCAACCTTCCTTTATTAACCGCAACTGGGATTGGGATTCCTATGGCGGTGCGATTTCCAAGTCGAATAAAAACCCTGCAGAAACCGTTAAGGCATTAGATTATCTGTTCAGCCCTGAGGGCTCCCTATTGAAAAACTTCGGGGTTGAAGGTCAAACCTACAAGATGGTAAACGGCCAGCCGGTGTATACAGATCTTATTATGAAAAACCCAGATAAACTGCCAATCAGCCAAGCGATGGCAAAGTATTTCCAAGCTAGCTATCCGTTCATTGGGAATGACGATGATCGCTATAATGACCAGCAATATACCTTGGAAAGCCAAACAGAAGCATTGAAGATTTTCTCGAAATATGCGGATAACGCGACCAAAGTATTGATGCCTCCTGTTAGCTTTACAGCAGATGAGTCCAATCAATTGGCGAAAATCGTTGCGAATGCCAAAACATACCGTGATGAAATGGTTGTGAAGATCATTCTTGGTGCAGAACCGCTTTCTTCCATTGACAAAATGGTAGATCAACTGAAAAAGATGGACATCGAAAAGGCAATCAAAATCAATCAAGACGCTTTGAACCGTTACAACAAACGTTAATCCAGGAAGATGAAATAGGGGAGCTGCTCCCCTATTTCTTTTAAAGAGAAGGAGGTGGAGGCACGATGAACCTACTGCAGCTGTTTTGGCGTGATTTGCGCATACATAGAACGATTTATTTGATGACGCTGCCCGTCATTTTGTATTACATCATCTTTAAGTACGTCCCAATGGGAGGCGCCATTATTGCCTTCAAGGACTACAATATTTCCAAAGGGATTTTGGGCAGTCCTTGGGCTGGTTTCAAGCACTTTCAGGAATTTTTTGAGAGCTTTTATTTCTGGCGATTGATTCGTAATACGGTTTTGATCGGCTTCTACGATCTAGTTTTTGGCTTTCCGGCTCCTATTATTTTGGCGCTTCTGTTGAACGAAATACGCAATTCCTTATTCAAAAAATTGGTGCAGACGTTCTCCTATTTGCCGCATTTTATTTCGCTTGTTGTCATTTGTGGTTTCATCATCGAATTTACTAGCCGAAATGGCTTTATAAACACGATACTATCGTGGTTTGGCGGAACTCCAAGCCCCTTACTTGCAGATGCAGACAATTTCCGAGCGATCTATGTGATTTCGAATATCTGGCAGGAGATTGGATGGGCTTCGATTATTTATTTGGCCGCATTAAGCGGGATTAATCCTGAACTCTATGAGGCAGCTAAAATGGACGGTGCAGGCAGGCTGAAGCAAGCCATGCATGTGACGATTCCAGCTATCCTGCCTGTTATTTCTATTCTGTTGATCTTGAAGCTGGGCAGCCTGCTAGAGATCGGATTCGAAAAAATTATTTTGCTCTATAACCCGGCAACCTACGAAACAGCGGACGTCATTTCATCCTTCGTCTATCGCATGGGGGTAGGGCAGCGCGATTACAGCTTCACGAGTGCAGTCGGCCTGTTTCAATCCGTCATCAATTTTATTATGTTGATCAGCGCGAATACGATGACTAGAAGAATAACCGGCAACAGTCTTTGGTAGAAAGGAGGACCCCCATGAAACGAACGAAGCCAGAGCTTCTGTTTGATACCGGCAATACGATTGCCATGCTGCTATTAATTGTCGTAACGCTTTATCCTTTTTATCATGTGCTGATGGCCTCACTTAGCGATTCCAAAGAACTGATATCCCACACGGGATTGATATTTGCCCCTCTTGACTTCAATACAGGCGCTTATAAAATGGTGTTGCGCAATCCCAATATCCTAACCGGCTATGGGAATACGCTGCTGATCGTTATTTCTGGAACGGCGATCAATATCGTGATGACGATTATTGCGGGGTACGCACTCTCCCGAGATTTCATGCTCAAAAATTCGATCATGCTGATGATCGTGTTTACGATGTTTTTCAGCGGTGGACTGATTCCGAATTTCCTGCTTGTGAATAACGTCCTCCACATGGGTGGAACGTACTGGGCATTAATCTTGCCAGGGGCGATCAACACGTGGAATTTCATAGTTATGCGAACATCATTCCGCGGTATTCCTGAAAGTCTCATGGAGTCGGCACGGATGGATGGCGCGGGTGAGTTTAAGATTTTGATCAAAATTGTCGTGCCGTTGTCTATGCCGGTTATTTCAGTCATGCTTCTTTATTATGGTGTGGCTCATTGGAATTCTTGGTTTTCTGCGCTTCTTTATTTACGGGAACGTACGATGTATCCCTTGCAGCTTATTTTGCGGGAAATTCTCATCCTGAATAATACCGAATCCACGGCCATTGGTACTGCGCAAGGCGATCAGGAAGCGATTGGAGAGAGCATTAAGTACGCGACCATCATGGTTGCGACACTGCCGATTATCCTTGTTTATCCGATGCTGCAAAAGTATTTCGTCAAGGGAGTCATGGTCGGCGCAATCAAAGAATGATCTTGCGAGTCCAACATATTCCATACTACAATAACAGGACTACATGAAGACCGGGGGCATCGCCATGAAGAAAAGAAACGGCATATTTCTGATTTGGTTCGTTTCTTATTTGCTGGTTTTATCTATACCACTATTGTTCTTTATCGTCTTTCAGTTTAAAAGTCAACGACTTCTGGAATCGGAAATTAAACGCTCGAATGACGCTTTATTGACGCAAGTGCAGCAAAGTATGGACAACCAGCTTAATGATATAAGCCGTTTAAGTACGCAATTGATGAACGATCCCCGGATCAACTATTTTCTGCGCAATGTGAACGACACCGATTCACACTGGAAATTAACAGCGGCAGATCTGATCTCCAGCTTCTCAAACATCAAGATCGCGAACGGAGCTATCTCTGATTTCTATATGTATGTCAACGGTACGGATATCGGCTTAACGACGTCAACCATGAATCAGGGCAATCTCTTGTATGCCAATTACCATCAGTCTAGTGGTATGACCATGGATGCGTGGTTCGCGTTAATGGCGAAGCGTGAGAATGGCACGTTTATTAACCTGGGAAAAAATGTGCAATCAGGCACACAGCTTGTGTATTTAAAAAGTTTGGCCTTTCCCTATTTCGATAGGGATGCTGTGAAACTGGTCGTCCTGTTGAATAATGAACGGATGCTGAAGGCGATCTCCAATGTGAAATTGACGGGAGACACGACTGTGATCATCATGGATGGCGAACAGCACGTTGTGATGTCCACAGATCCCTCATGGTCGGAAACGGATTCCGGACGTCCTCTTTCCCATTTTGACAGCCTCGCTGGCTCTATGAAATCGAACTGGAATGGGAAGAATGTCACCGTTTCTTATTTGAAATCAGATAAAACGAGTTGGACCTACCTGACGGTTGTTCCTACGGAAGTTTATGAATCTGGGATGGCAACATTGCGGACGTGGATGGGGTGGTACATTGTGCTGTGCATCGGCATTGGTGGAGCGGCAGCCTACTGGATCACGCGCAGAAATTACCGTCCAATCGGCAGTATGGTGGATTTCGTATCCGACAAGGTTAAAATCAATTTGGAACAATCGAAGAATGAATTCTCCCTTTTACAAGACTATATGCAAGAAAGTGTGACTAGACAGGACGAGTCGGACCGAAGATTGAGTGAGCAGCACCAGACGATGCGTGGGAATTTCCTAGTTCGAATGTTGCGGGGCAAGATGGATGCGAATCCTGTTCTTACCCACGCGCTGGAGAGGTATGAATTCCGTTTCGAAAGCGATATGTTCATGGTGCTTTTAGTTCAACTAGAGGACTTTGAAGGACTGTTTCGGACGCAAGTAGAGCCAGAGCAGCGAGATCAATTTGTTCACCTCATTGTGACGAATATTATGGAAGAGATGATCAACCGGCATCATCAATCCTATTCGGTAGAAATTGAAGGCAAGTTAGCCTTTCTCGTCAATGTTAGCGGGCAGGCGGACCTTGCTAAGCAAATCACCTTGCAGGCTGTAAAAGAAGCGCAGCAGTTTATTCAAGAAAAATTTTGCATTAAATGCTCGATTGCGATCAGTGATCCTCATATGAATTGGAATGGTATTGCAACGGCGTACCAAGAAGCTTTGGAAGCAATTGAATATAAATTTATTCTGGGACAAAATCAAACGATCTCTTATGACATGATCAAACGTCCGAAGGAAGAGCTGTACTATCCGATGGATGTCGAGAGACAGCTGATCAGTCACATTACGATCGGAAATTATGATGAGGCTGCTGAGGTTGTGCAGCACGTGCTGAGCACGAATTTCTCAGGCGGGACCTTGTCCATCCAATGGGGAAAATGTTTGATGTTCGAGCTGATCGGCACAATGCTGAAGGCTGTGGAACAAATTAAGTTTAGTTCTAAAGAAATTGAACTGGAGAAAATGGATTTGTTCCGGAGCATGGTTCAGTGTGAAACGATTGCTGAGATTGAAGCGGAAATTATGTCTTTTCTAACTACAGTCTGTGTCTATTTGCAATCGAAGAAAAAGAGCCATAATACCGATTTGAGGGATGAAATCCGCCAATACGTCATGGAAAATCTGCATGATAATAACCTCAGCCTGACCATGATCTCGGTGCAATTTAATATTAACCCATCTTACTTGTCTCGTTTTTTCAAGGAACAGTTCGGTGAAAATCTCATCGACTTCATTAGTACACAACGTATCGAGCATGCGAAAATGCTGCTTCGCGATGGCAATATGACCATTAATGAGGTGCTGGAGAAGGCTGGATTTGCCAATAACAATACGTTTACGCGCGTTTTCAGACGCTATGAAAATATGACACCGAGCCAATACAAGCAAATGTTCACAAATGTCTAGAGGGGAGCAATCTGGATGAACTTGCAGGAGCGTAGGGCGCAATTTGAACAGACGAAGCAGATTTACGAGAGATCAACGTTAGCGTTTCATGGGGTGGATGGATTTGATGTGTATAATATCTCCATTCCGTTTGAAAGTTCGGGCAAGAAATACCTTTTCGGCCGGGTCGAACGACGCGAGGAGTGGGCACGCTCTTGGGTACGGCTTTTTGAAGAGGCCGGTAAGGATACATGGTCACTCGTACCAAATAGTATGATTTATACTTTAGAAGATCCGTATGTGAGTAAGGTTGGCGACCAGCTTGTGCTCGGAGGCACCCATGTGCAATATGTACATGGCCAACTCAGCACATATTATGGTTATTTCTATCGGGGAACGGAGCTCGACAATTTATATTATTTCACCACGGGTCCCAAAAAGATGAAAGATATTCGCTTAGTGGAGTTGAACGATGGACGCATTGGCGTCTTCTCACGGCCACGGGGTGAAGATATGCGTGAGAAGTACGGCAGTGAATCGATGATTGGATTTACGATCATTGACAGCTTGGATGATTTGTCTCCAGAAGTTATTGAGAATGCCCCTTATCTACCTGGCCTATTTGGATTGGATGAATGGGGCGGAGTGAACCAAGTATACGCTTTGGACAGCGGAAAATTGGGCATCATCGGGCATGTTAGCTACAAGGATCAGGATGCTAGCGGTGAAGAGTTGTTGGTCTACTTGAATATGTCTTTCGTTATTGACCCGGAGACACGTGAAGTGATGAATTACCAACTCATTGGAAGCCGTAACTGTTATCCACCCGGACCAGCGAAAGTGTCCAACCTGATAGATTGTGTATTTACATCGGGAATCGTCATGAGAGAAGACGGGAAAGCGGATCTGTACAGCGGCTTGGGCGATTGTGAGACGGGGCGGATTACGATTGATTACCCGTTTGCTGGGCATGGCAATATGTAATGATATGAACACGGAATCCCAGCGGGGGTTTCGTGTTTTTTGTTAACCCCCACATGAAAATAGCTTACTTTTGTGCTAACACCTCGTATTATTATGCATTCATTTTCCGTTTTTCACATTTTACAATAGTGTAAATCGCAAATTGTGGAAGGGGAATATAGATGAATCACGCGGTATTAGCTAAACCGACGGAGCAGCAGCGCAGGTGGCAAGACATGGAGTTGGGGATGTTTTGTCATTTTGGCATCAATACATTTTGTGATCAGGAGTGGGGGGAAGGAACGGATTCGCCGGAGTTGTTCAACCCTACTCAGTTTGATGCTCTTCAATGGATCCGCGTTGCCAAACAAGCGGGATTTAAATACTTGATTTTAACCGCAAAGCACCATGATGGCTTCTGTTTATGGCCAACGAAAACAACCGACTATTCCGTCAAATCGAGTCCTTGGCGAAATGGGGAAGGGGATGTTGTTCGTGAGGTTGCCGATGCGTGTGAGCAGGAGGGGATCCGTTTTGGCATCTATGTATCTCCGTGGGACCGACATGAGACTTGTTATCAAGATAAGGAGGCGTATGACGATTTTTACGCCGAACAGCTTACTGAATTGCTGACGCAGTACGGCCCGCTTATGGAAGTTTGGTTCGATGGAGCCGGTTCTACAGGCAGGGAATACGACTGGAGACGCATTATGGGATTAGTAAAGCAATATCAGCCGGATGCCATGGTTTTCAACATGGGCGCACCAACGATTCGGTGGGTAGGCAATGAGGATGGCGTCGCGCCGTATCCGTGTTGGAATACAGCTGAATCGGCTAAGCTTAGTATGTTTACGAACGAGATGGCGTCATGGCTGCCAGAGACACCAGCATGGGTGCCGGCTGAGTGCGATGTGCCGATCCGAAAAGATCGCTGGTTCTGGCATCCGAATGACGAGCACACACTGCGGACGCTAGATAACTTGCTCGATATTTATTATCGATCTGTTGGACATGGCTGCACACTTTTGCTAAATTTGGCTCCCGATAACCGGGGACTCTTACCTGAGATCGACGTTGATCGGTTGCTTGAACTCTCTGACGAAATCAAGAGAAGATTCTCAAATCCGATTGACCAAACGGAAGGGGAGGGAGATTCCATTGACCTTTTGTTTGATGAGGAAACCGAGGTCAATCATGTCATCTTAATGGAAGAGATAGCCGAAGGTGAGCGCGTTCGTGCTTATGTGCTTGAGGCCGAGCAGCAAGGGCAATGGATTGAGCTGGTCCAGGGCAGCGCAATAGGCCATAAAAAGATTGACCGCTTCGAAACGATCCGAACTAAGCAGTTGCGGTTAAGGGTGAAGGCTAGCGTAGAGAAAGCGCTGATTCGAAGCTTTGCTGCATATGACACTCGAAAGGAAGAGTCCAAATGAAGCTGTTATATCACAGTCCAGCTAAAGAATGGACAGAAGCGCTCCCCATTGGCAACGGTCGAATGGGAGCGATGATTTTTGGGGGAATCGAAAAAGAAATCATACAATTAAATGAAGATACGCTCTGGTCGGGGGGACCGAAAGATGGGAACAATCCTCGTGCCAAAGAAGTACTGCCGGAGGTGCGTCGTCTCTTAGCGGAAGAGAGATATGCGGAGGCTGATCTCTTGTGTAAGGAGATGTTGGGGCCGTACACGCAATCGTATTTGCCTTTAGGTGATCTCACCATTGCATTTGAGCACGGAGATGTCGCGCATTCATATCGCCGAGAACTGGATTTGCAGCAAGGGATATCCTGCGTCGCGTACAAGGTCGGCAATGTTCAATACACAAGGGAGATATTCGCTTCCTATCCCAATCAGGTTATTGCTATCCGACTGCAGTCCAGCCATGCCGGGGCGTTAAATTTTACCGCGCGTTTGGATAGCCAGCTGCGTGTTCGCATGGTAAATGAGAATGATCAATGGATCATTCGTGGAAAGGCGCCAGTGCAGGTGGCGCCAAGCTATTATCGGGTTGACCAACCCATCGTATATGAAGGGGAAGAAGATGGTGAGGCGATGTCCTTCGAAGGTCGACTAGCGATTGTGCTGGATGACGGTTCCATTCATGCAGATCAAGCTGGTCTACATGTTCACGGAGCCACGAATGTGACACTATACTTCAGTGCGGCTACGAGCTTTAATGGCTTTGATCGTTCACCCGGCAGAGAGGGCAAGGATCCATGCGCGATCGCGAAAGCTTACTTGGATGACGCGATGCAGCATACGTATCACAAGCTTCGTGTCGCACATGTCGAGGACTATCGCAGCTTGTTCGATCGCGTGAGCATTCATCTGGGGGAGACACTAAGTCCTGCAGATCTGCCGACCGACCAACGAATTACCGAATTTGGTGCCAAGGATCCGGGATTAGTCGAGCTATTATTCCAGTTCGGTCGTTATTTGATGATCGCGAGTTCGCGCGCAGGCACACAGCCAGCGAACCTGCAGGGTATTTGGAATAAAGAGACGAGACCGCCGTGGAGCAGCAATTATACCTTGAACATCAATACGGAGATGAACTATTGGCTTGCAGAAACTAGCAATTTAGCAGAATGTCATCAACCGTTGCTAGATTTTATAGGGCAATTGTCGGTAAACGGTAAGCGTACCGCGGAGATCAATTACGGTGCCCGTGGATGGACAGCGCATCATAATTCAGACATTTGGGCACAAAGCGCACCCGTAGGCGATTACGGACATGGCGACCCGGTCTGGGCTTTCTGGCCGATGGGCGGCGTCTGGCTTTGTCAGCATCTCTGGGAACATTACGCATTTGGCAGAGACAAGGCATATCTAACTGAGAAGGCGTATCCGATCATGAAGGAGGCTGCTCTGTTTTGTTTGGATTGGCTCATCGAGGATCAGGACGGATATTTGGTCACAGCCCCTTCCACGTCGCCGGAACATAAATTTGTCACTAGGGATGGTAAGAAAGCGGCTGTAAGCCCAGCATCGACGATGGACTTATCCTTGATCTGGGATTTGTTTACGAATTGTATTGAAGCTGCTGAAATATTGCACGTCGATGAGGATTTCAGATCCGAGCTCGAATTGGCGAAAAGTAAGCTATTACCGCTGGAAATTGGGCAGTATGGCCAGCTTCAGGAATGGTATCGGGATTTTGAGGATGAGGACGTGCATCATCGTCACGTCTCTCATTTGTTCGGCGTATATCCGGGACGCCAGCTGAATGAAGAGGTTACGCCCGACTTGTTTACAGCGGCGCGCACGTCTTTAGAGCGGCGCGGAGACGAGGGGACGGGCTGGAGTCTCGGCTGGAAAATTAGCTTATGGGCCCGTTTCCAAGACGGTAATCGCGCGCAGCGGCTCATCTCGAACATGCTGCAGCTCGTGAAGCCGGACAACTGGAAACCGCAAAAGGGCGGCGTTTACGCCAATCTATTTGGCGCGCATCCGCCATTCCAAATCGACGGCAATTTCGCCGCTACGGCCGGCATAACGGAAATGCTGCTGCAGTCGCATAAAGGGTTTCTGCACTTGCTGCCAGCGCTTCCCGAAACGTGGGCTTCTGGCTCTGTAAGTGGATTGCGAGCGCGTGGAGGGTTCACCGTCAGTCTGCGCTGGGACAGCGGCATACTGAGCGAAGTGGAGATCGAATCTATGAACGGCGAAACGTGTGCGATTTATTCTCGAGTACCGTTGCAGGTGTTGGATGAGACTGGTGGTCCAGTGACGTTGATTAGAGCAGAACAGTCAGGCTGCATATCGTTCGTAACGATTGTGGGATCCAAGTATAAGATCGTACCGATAACCGTTTCATAAGACGGTAATGATTCGAATGCTCTGATGTTTACATGTTTTTTACACTTTATGGGAAAACCAAGAAGGATTTCTTTTCAGGCATCTTTTCAGGCTACCCATACAGGTTAGGAGTGAACACCATGAGCGTGCAAACATTACAGAAATCTTTGATGATCCTACCGGATTTAAAGGACAAGGTGGCTTTGATTACCGGAGCAGGATCTGGTATTGGGCGCGCTGCAGCCATAATGCTGGCGCAACAAGGAATGAAAGTATGCCTTGTGGATTTGAAAGACGAACGGCTTGAGCAAACAAAGCAAGAGATTGAAAGCACCGGCGGCGAGGCGATCACTGTCGACATCGACATCTCTGATCCGAACCGAGTTGAACAAGCGTTCGAGCAAACGGCGAAAACGTGGGGACCGATCCATTTTGTCTTTGCGAATGCGGGCATTAATGGGGTTTTGGCGCCGATCGAAAACATGAAGCCAGAGGATTGGGATCGTACGCTTAACGTCAATCTAAAAGGAACTTTCCTTTGTGTTAAATATGCAATTCCTCATATGAAAGAAGCGGGTGGCAGCATCGTCATCACGAGCTCCATTAACGGAAGTCGCGCCTTCTCAGGTTTTGGGATGACGGCCTATAGCTCATCCAAAGCAGCGCAAGTTGCCTTTGCAAAAATGGCCGCCTTAGAATTGGCCCAATACAAAATACGCGTCAACGCCATCTGCCCGGGCTCCATTAAGACCAATATTGGAGAAAATACGAAACCGACGCCGGAGCTTGAGAAGATAAAAATTCCAGTTAAGTACCCTGAGGGTAGCCAACCATTGGAACACGCGCCTGGACAGCCTGAACAAGTTGCCAATCTGGTTGCTTTCCTTGCCTCAGACGCTTCCAACCATATAACCGGCACGGAATTATTCATTGACGGTGCCGAATCACTGCTGTAAGTAAGTGAGCCAGGATCCCACTGAAATAAAGGGCCCTGGCCTCCTTTATTTTGCACGCTTTTCCAAAAATTAAGAGTCCGAATAAAGGGTTTTGCCCTTAAAAGACGAATAAAACCTAAATCATTTGTTTGAATTAGGGGACTTTTACATATGGAAATGAACGCGTATTTAATAGATACTTTGATGAACTTAACTTCCGATGGTATTGTCATCATGGATGCTAGTGGAGTTGTTATTGAGGTTAATAAAAAATTCGAAGAGTTGCATGGCAGGACCAGAGATGAGCTTATCGGAAAAGCATGGCCGATGGCTCCTTATGATCAACACGGCAATGTGACGATGTCACCTGTGAAAAATTCAGAAGGAATGGTTATCGGTTTTGTTGGTGTGGAAAGGGACCTTCGTGACAAGAAGCAGGAAACCAAGGAGCTTGAAGAAAGAGAAAAACAATACAGCCGGCTTCTTAAACTAAATCCTGAACCTATTGCTCTGCATAAGAATGGTGTCATCGAGTTTGTGAACGATGCTTGTTGTAAGCTTTTTGGCGGTGCACCAGAAGATTTCATAGGAAGATCCATCTTTGAATTTTTTAATCCAAGCGATAAGGAAATCGTTGTAGCCAGACTTCAGCAGGTGATGCAGACGGATGCGGACGGCTATAGTGAATTTATCGAGAGGAAGATTCAAAAGTTAGACGGCACATTTCTCGATGTGGAAATATCGTCTATTTATGTGTATAAAAATATCGGCAATCCTGTCGTACAGAGCGTAATTCGTGATCTCACGGAGCGTAAAAAATCGGAAGAAACGATTATTCGGTCTGAAAAGCTGTCGCTCATTGGTCAATTGGCAGCAGGCATAGCTCATGATATCCGTAATCCATTGACCTCCCTGAAGGGGTTTGTACATTTACTTAAATCTAAAAATACAGAATATGTAGATGTGATGATGGAAGAGCTTGAACATATTAATTATGTCGTCAATGAATTTATGATGCTAGCCAAACCGCATTTGAATTATTTCGTAGAGAGTAAGACGTTAGAGCTTGTTCAAAGTGTCATTAGTTTTTTACAACCCCATTTGCTGCTCTATAACGTTCAAATTCAAATAGATCGAGAGCAAGAAATCCCTGTTATTTATTGTATTCCAGACCAGATCAAGCAAGTGTTAATTAATATTTTGAAAAATGCGATAGAGTCCATGGTCCATGGAGGCGTCATCCATATCTCATTCAGACATGATTCCGAGCAAGATTTAGTGATCAGCGTCAAAGATCAAGGTGTTGGCATTTCGGAAGAAAGGTTAACCCAGTTAGGGGAGCCGTTCTTCACTACGAAAGCGAATGGAACTGGTCTAGGGCTGATGGTTTGCAAACGGATTGTCGAAGGACATGGAGGCAAATTATCCATTCAGAGTAAAATGAATGTGGGTACGACGGTTGAGATCGAACTGCCTTTGAATAAAAGCGAGCAGCATGTCTAAATGAAAGCGTAGACGCTAAAATCCCCCTGTCGAGAAGACAGGGGGATTTCCCATTTATTATCCTTGCTTAGCTTGCAAGCGAATGACGTTCCACGATGCTTTGGCAAGCTGGCTTGTGACGCATCCATTGTCTAAGTGAGATTTACCACCGTGATGTGGCGTTATATTGTTTGGATTCAACTTGGTATTCACCGCTTTAAGGTCGTCATGCTCAAGAACGATATGCTCGATCAAGCTAACATCACCGAAGCTGCGGATATCTAGCTGCAATTCCATCGTTTCTGTAAGATGACGATTGACAGCAAAGATCGTAATTTGACCTGTCTCTTCGTTATATACACAAATGGATTCAAGATAAGGAACATCTGTATAATCCTTAGAATCGTACTTCGGTGAAGACGTGACAGAATGTAGAACGGTTCCTCTTCCATAAATTGAAGCATGAAGGAATGGGTAGTATGTTGATTGCAGCCACAGTGGTCCGCCTGTTTCTGTGGTAATCGGCGCGATCACGTTAATCAGCTGAGCGATGCAAGCCATTTTCACACGGTCCGCATGTTTCAATAATGTAATAAGGAAGCATCCGACAGCTAGTGCGTCTTCAAATGTATACACATCTTCAAATTCAGGTGGAGCAACCTGCCAGCGCTCTGATGCGCGGCTGCTGCCAATCGTATGCCATACATTCCATTCGTCTAAGGAAAGCATTATTTTCTTCTTGCTGCGTTTTTTAGCTTTCACATAATCGCAAATGGCTGCGACACTGTCAATGAATTGATCCAGATTTAGCGAAGTGGCAAGGAAATTTGCAGTATCGTTGTTATTGTTATTGTAATAAGCATGCAAAGACAAATAATCCACATTCTCATAGCTCAAATCAAGAACAGTTGCCTCCCAGTCTGCGAAAGTACTCATTCCGCTAGAGGAGCTGCCGCAAGCTACCAACTCAATGGTAGGATCTACCCATTTCATCACTTTGGCAGTTTCGTTAGCGAGGCGACCATATTCAACAGCCGTTTTGGTGCCGATTTGCCAAGGCCCGTCCATTTCGTTGCCTAAGCACCACGTTTTAAAGCGGTGAGGCTCTTTGTAGCCGTGAGAAATACGTAGATCACTGTAGTAGGAGCCGGATGGATGATTGCAGTACTCGACAAGATTTCTTGCATCGTCTATGCCACGTGTCCCCAGATTCACAGCCATCATGACCTCTGAACCGACCAGCTTCGCCCAATCGGCGAATTCATTCGTACCGATTTCGTTCGTCTCCGTTGTCCACCATGCAAGCTCAAGAAGTCGCTTACGATCTTTCTTCGGTCCCACACCATCTTCCCAATTGTATCCCGAAACAAAGTTGCCTCCAGGGTAGCGAATGATCGGCACTTGCAGCGCCCGAATCGTTTCAATGGCATCTTGCCGGAAGCCGTTAGCATCTGCCGTAGGGTGACCTGGTTCGTAAATACCGCCGTAAACAGCTCTTCCTAAATGTTCAATGAAAGATCCATAGACGCGAGGATCGACGGAGGCCTTAATGAAATTTTTATCAATGAGCATAGTTGAACGTAAAGACATGTGGTGGTTCCTCCTTTAAGGATTCATATATTTATAAATTCTGATTGAATTGATTTCTTTTATATTATGTATGATAATGGGTATATCGTTCAAGTGTAATCTTTAGGATTAACAAAATTACTAATTCTAAGAGGGGTTCCTAATGTATCTAAAAACGGATGCTGCATCACTTCAGGTTTACGAAGCTTTGGCGAGTGAAGTTCGCCTCAAGATTATAGATAAACTTTTCATAAAAGAAATGCATATTAAGGAGCTTGCTTCCGAGCTCTATCTCAGTAATGCGATTGTAAGCAGCCATGTCAACAAACTTGAACAAGCGGGTCTTGTAGGCAGTAAAATGAAACGCGTCAACGGCGGGACCTACAAGTTTTGCTACGTGAATACGGAATATTTGCAGATCAAGCTGTCTCCTGAAAGGAAAAATAGCTATAAAGAAGTGTCCGTCCCCATCGGACATTACACCGACTATGAAGCATGGCCGACCTGTGGCATTGCGACGACGGAGAAGATCATTGGCCACTACGATAATCCAACCTATTTTATGGATCCGGGCAGGGTAAATGCAGGAATTCTTTGGTTAGCCAAGGGATTTGTCGAGTATAAATTGCCCAATTACTTGTTAAAAGATCATCAATTAATGGAAATCGAAATTTCGCTGGAAATTGGCTCTGAAGCTCCGCAAGTGAATGAAAACTGGCCTTCCGATATTGATTTTACGCTCAATGGTCAGTTGCTTGGCACATGGACAAGTCCTGGCGATTATGGCGATACGCGAGGCAAATTGACGCCGGAGTGGTGGCATTCAGACGTGAATCAGTATGGTCTGTTGAAGGTTCTTCGCATTACGGAAAATGGGACGTACATTGATGGTCAGCGTCTATCTGATGTAAGCATCCGTGATTTGCGCGTAGACCCGACATATTGGACGTTTCGCATCAGCGCGGAGGATACGCGACGTGGTCGCGGGGGGCTTACACTTTTTGGTAAGGGATTCGGGAATTATGATCAAGATATTGTAATGAAATGTTACTATGACTAGGCTGCTATCGGGAGGAAATGAGCTGCGGCACAAAGGAGTTACGGGACAAACAAGGAATAAGTTATCAAGAAACATCACCTAGAACTGGCATCCGATTCTTGATTCGTATATGAAAGGGTGAAGAGCTCCGTGGAACGATTGCAAGAGCGTTTAACGCCGTTTTTGAAGGAATTGGTCGAGAAAGGACCTCCTGGCTGTGCTTGTACTGTTATGCAAAATGGTAAAGTTGTGTATCAAGAAAGCTTTGGATACGCGGATGTTGAACTGAAAAAGAAGATCGAAGCGGACACCATCTACCGCATTTATTCCATGACCAAGGTCATTACTTGTGCAGCTGCTTTAATGCTGTATGAGAAAGGATTGTTTCTTCTAAACGATCCGCTCGGAGACTACTTGCCTGAGTTTAAACATTCACAGGTGTTTCGATACAATGATTTCGGGGTTCGCACCACCTCTCCGGCAGCATCACCGATCCTGATTAAAGATTTGTTCACCATGACTTCTGGCCTTACCTACGGCGGGGACAACTTGGAAACCGAGCGCCTGACGCATAAGTTATTCCTGAATGCTCCCGCGATGGACAGACACTCCTTATTGAAAGAACTTGCCGCGATTCCGCTGGCCTTCGATCCTGGCACACATTGGAAGTATGGGACGAGTCACGATGTGCTTGGCGCATTGGTTGAAGTGGTATCTGGTCAAACATTAGGCGAATTTATGAAAAAGGAAATATTTGACCCGCTGGGGATGACGGATACTTCATTCCGTATTTCCGAAGATAAGCGTGATCGACTTAGCAAAATTTATAATCGCTCCGAGGATGGCGTGCTGACGGAGAATCACGATACAGATACGACCTATCAACCGGGATACGTATTTGATTACGGCGGGGCCGGCCTGCTGTCAACGATCGGCGATTACAGCAGGTTTACCCAAGCACTGGCCAATGGCGGCGAGTTGGATGGCGTGCGAATTCTGAGCCGGAAGACGGTGCAATTGATGGCAACGAATCACCTAAACCCACAGCTGCGCCAAGATTATAATTGGCCGCATCACAAAGGTTATGGGTATGGGCTAGGCGTACGAGTTATGGTGGACCCGGCAGCAGGTGGCTGTAATGGTTCAATTGGGGAGTACGGCTGGGCTGGTCTAGCTGGATCTTGGATGCTGATTGATCCGCAGGAACAACTGTCCGTCGTGTACATGCAGCAGATGCTGCCGAGTATGGAGCCGTATATTCATCCGCGGTTGCGAGCTGTTATTTATGGATCGATAACGTAACGCGTTGATATCAAGAAACATCATGTATTCTTTTGGTTAAAACAGGTCTGTTCTATGACTATCTAAGATAAAATAAGATGGTATATAGGCATGCTTGAGGAGGGATTGCGTGGATTGGTCGCGTAAAGAGTTAAAAAGCAGAGCAAAACAAGTACTCCGAACATCGTATTGGAAGGCATTTTTGGTTAGCTTGCTACTGGCCATCGTTGGCGGCGGGGTTCCGAGCTGCAACTGGAATTCAAACAGTGGCTCGTCATCGTCCTTTAATTTTGCTGACTGGGACCTAAGCATGGGAGATATTTCGGATGGTGTGGGTGCACTTATTCTCGCTATCATCGTGATTGTTGCGATCATAGCTGGTTTGACCGCGATCGCTTTTAGCATCTTCGTGCTTAATCCGTTTAAGGTGAATGCGCAGCAATATTTTAAACAAGCCTCTCAAGGCGATGTTGACATGCACAATCTTCTTTACGCATTTGGCAAAGGGAGATATCTAGGCACGGTTGCTGCTATGTTCTGGAGTGCGCTGCTTAATTTTTTATGGTACCTATTACTCATCATCCCAGGCATTGTAAAATCCTATGCGTACAGTATGGTTCCGTATATTCTGGGAGATAATCCGACGATCGGACGGAAGAGAGCCGTTCAGCTCAGCAATCAGATGACCCGAGGACATAAATGGCGGATGTTCGTTCTTGATCTATCGTTTATTGGGTGGTTTCTACTCGGTGCTCTAGCGCTCGGCGTAGGCGTCTTGTTTGTATTACCGTATTATAATACGACGAAAGCAGAGCTATATTTGGCTTTGCGTCAGCAGGCGATTTACGATAAATTGAGCACACCTGAAGAATTACATGTACCCATTTCATAGGAGCTGATGTGCGTGTCAATCCAGGCGGCGGTTAGTCCGATAAAGTCCAATGCAGCTATGGCTACGTCCAAACATTCGATCACGATGATCATGGGGATGTGGCTAATTATCGGTTTATTTATTGATGGCTTCGCCCATAACCATGGTGTGGTAGAAACATTTTTCACACCGTGGCACGGGATTCTGTACTCCGGTTACTTGGCTTGTGCCTTGTGGATTTTTATGATGGTACGCTCGAACAAAATAAAGAACCAGTCCAGCACCTGGATCGCGGCGATCCCTGTAGGCTACAAGCTTGGCATAGCGGGAGTTATCCTCTTCTTTCTTGGCGGACTTGGCGACATGTTCTGGCATACCATATTCGGTATTGAAGTGAATATTGAAGCCCTGCTAAGCCCGACGCATCTCCTTTTACTTGCGGGTGCCCTCTTAATTCTGACAAGTCCCTATCGTGCGATCAGCGCTGGTGAAAAGGGGACAGCCCCAACATTCCGCCAACTATTGCCGGCATTAACGTCCATTGTGCTTACCTTTACCGTGTTTGCTTTCTTCCTTATGTACGCTTGGTCTTTTCGTCAGAACTTATGGATGGCGAGGGATTATGATGCCGTTGCAAGAGCCGTCGTAGATTTCATGCTGACCACAATGATCCTTGTGATTCCAGTGATGTTTGTACTGCGGAGATGGAAACTCCCTTTCGGCACGGTTACGTTCTTCTTTCTGTTCGAGACGATATTCCTCGCGGTTCTAGACGGATTTCGAAATTACGGATCGATCATTATTGTGCTCATTAGCGGTGTGATCGGTGATGTATTATTCCGGGAGATCAAAGAGAGGGAAGTGACGGACTGGCGCTATAAGGCGGTATTCTTCGTTCTTCCAGTATTGATTTGGGGGCTGTATTTCGCAAACTTGAAATTATTTCATACCTTGGACTGGTCGCCAGAGCTATGGGGAGGAACGATATTCCTGTGCGCACTGACTTCACTTGGCTTAAGCATTCTTGCAGCGCCAGTTCCATCAAGCACAAAAGAATGAGATGGAAGCTATTGTCGATGATCGGCTTAACCGTTGTCGTAACGGCTTGTAGTTCATCTTCCACAACCACGATAGATATGCCCGATATGTCCGATATGTCTGGCATGTCAGGTATGACGATCTCGTCGTCATCAGCCACACATCAGCATACATCGGATGCACTTGCCCATTTCGCAATAGACTCACCGAACTATTTACCAAATGAGCTATCAAACATCACAATTCTAGTTCAAAATAAATGGAATCGCCCCATCGAGAAATTCGATGTAGTCCATGAGAAGCTCATGCACCTAATCGTGGTAAGTAAAGATTTGTCTTACTTCAACCATTTGCATCCCAGTTATGCTGGCGGTGGGCGCTTTGATGTACAAACGACGTTTCCCGCAAGTGGTTATTACCAGCTGATTGCTGACTATACGCCAACGGGACAAGGTGAAACGGTCCAGTCGCGATGGGTGACTATTAACGGAAAAGCGCCGAAAGAAGTTAAGCTTCTCCCCGATAAAAGCTTAACGAAACAAGTCGGTGACAAGGAAGTCACCTTGGCATTCGATCACCTCATGGCAGGCATGACGCTGGACATGGTATTCACATTTAAACAAGGTGCAGCGAAAACGCCTGTTACGAATTTACAGCCTTACTTGGGCAGCGCAGGCCATGTTGTCGCGATTAGCGAGGATGGCAAAGAGTATGTCCATGTGCATCCGACGGAGTCTGGGGCAACTTCGGGGCCTACCGCGGCGTTCAAGATTCTTTTTCCCAAAAAAGGGATCTACAAAATTTGGGGCCAATTTCAGCAGAACAACGAAGTTTTCATCGTTCCTTATGTAATTGAAGTAAAAATGTAATATAAAAGAAATATAACAGTCATCTGACATACATGTTAATCGCTTATAATAAAAGACGACCCCCTTTTAAAATATAAACCTTTAGACCCGCAGCCCGTTGCTGTGGGTCTCTTTTTGTTTAATTTTTGTGTGATATAATCGGAGTTACTACCGCAGCGTATGAACGGAGAGGCAGGAAAGACTTTGACAATGAACACAATTCTACTCATCGAGGATAATGAGCAGCTGCAGAAATACATAAGCGAATATGTGAGCGCATACGGATTTGACGTCCAGATGCTGGACAATTACGATGCTGTGCTGGAGACGATTGAGCAGGCTCAGCCCAGGTTGATTTTGCTCGATATTACACTGCCTAAGTTCGATGGCTTCTACTTCTTGAAGCTGATCCGCAAAAAGTATACGACGCCGATCATCGTCATTTCGGCGCGCAGCGATGAGAGTGAACAAATACGGGGCATCGAGTCCGGCGCGGACGATTACGTGACGAAGCCGTTTGCAATCGGCGTTTTGTTGGCGAAGATTAATGCTGTGCTTAGACGAACGGAGCAGCGTCCGCAAGCGACAACGAGTAACGAAATCAGCTTAGGGCCGCTGACGCTCTGCAGCGATACGATGAGGGTGAAGGTCAGCAATCAGTCCGCGGAGCTAACCAAAAATGAATTGCGTGTTCTGCGGCTCATTATGCGTAACGCCGGGCAAATCGTAAGCCGCGAGCAGTTGCTGGAGGAACTGTGGGACGATACAAACTTTGTGGATGATAATACGCTCACGGTTAATATGACCCGCGTGAAGAAGAAGCTTGCCGAGCTCGGGCTTGAGAACGCGATCCAGACGAAGAGAGGTGTAGGCTATGTCCTTGATGCAGCTTATAGCTCGAACGATTGATAGCGAGCGGAAGGCGATCATTTTCTACCTTGTCAATACAGCAGTCCTCATGCTTATTTATAATTTGATGCTGGATATGGCGGTTAGCATTGCTTATCCACTCTGCGTCAGCATCGTGATTCTCGTTGTTTATCTGGCTTTCAAAGCGAATGCCCTATACAGCTTTCACGTAACGCTTGATTCCGCCAAGGTCGGCACCGATTTCGAATATGAAGCGGAGAACGGCAAAGAGAAGCGGGTGTTTGATACCATTGTGGACATGCATGCGGCCTATCATGACAAGCTTGCCGAGCTGAACGAGAAGCTGGATGGCCGAAACGCCTTGTTCTCCAGGTTCATACATAATATGAAGTCGTCGCTTGCCGTTATTGAGCTTGCTTGCGCCAAGGAATCACCCGATGCGATAGCGGACATTGCACTGGAGAACGAGAAGCTGCAAACGAACATGGAGCAGCTATTGAACCTGCTTCGACTCGACGAGTTTTCGAACGATTACGTGCCGGAGCGTGTCGATCTGCTGGAGCTTGTGCAATACGTCATTAACGATAAGCGGCGCGAGTTCATTTATGCAAGTGTATTTCCGAAGCTTACAGGCAACTCTGTATATGTGTATACAGATCGCAAGTGGTGCGCCTATATGCTGGAGCAGATCATAACGAATGCCATCAAGTATAGTAAGCAGGGGCATAGTGTATACTTCGAAATTGAGCATGCTCACGAAGCGAACCGCACAGCTTTGATTCGAATACGCGATGAAGGCGAAGGAATTGAACCGGATGATTTGCCAAGAGTGTTCGAGTTATTCTTCACCGGTCGCAACGGAAGGAAAAGGCCGAATGCTACGGGAATTGGTCTCGCCATGGTGAAGCATATTGCTCGAAGATTAGGTCATGAAGTCAGCTTAACGTCGGAAGTCGGCACAGGCACAACGGTTACCTTTACTTTCCTTACAAAAATGTAAGATTAACGTAAGCTGAATCCATTTCTGTGATTCGGTTTTTTTTCTATGATGGAACAGAATGGAGGATGTGCACGATGGTAAACGAGATTATTGAGGTTGAACAATTAACGAAAATTTATAGATCATTCAAGGGCGCGAAGGAAGTCAAGGCGCTCGACGGTCTTAGCTTTACAGCGGGGAAAGGCGAATTTATCGGCGTAATGGGACCGAGCGGCAGCGGCAAAACGACACTGCTCAATGTGCTGTCCGGCGTAGACAACGCGACTTCAGGCGAGGTTTTCATCGATGGTAAACCGATCGCCAAGTTTAAAAAGGACGATCTGGCGCTGTTTCGACGCCGTCAAATCGGCTATATATTTCAAGACTTTCATCTGTTGGATAGCTTGACGTTGCGGGAAAACATTGCGCTGCCGCTCATTCTGGACCGGATGCAGCCGCAAGCCATCGATGCTCGTGTGGACGAGTTGCTTCACTTCTTCGGCATTGCCGACATTGCGGCGAAATATCCGTACCATGTGTCGGGCGGACAGAAGCAGCGCGCTGCGGCGGCGCGAGCGCTCGTTTCCGATCCTGCCGTCTGCTTCGCCGACGAGCCGACCGGCAATCTGGACTCGAAGTCAGCGGCCAACATTATGGACATGCTGACGCAGATGAATGAGGAGCGGGCAGCTACGATTCTAATGGTGACGCATGACGCTTTCGCCGCTTCTTACTGCAAACGAATTATTTTTATTAAGGACGGTCAAATTAATTTGCAAATTCAACGAGCAGGAGAAGATAGGGAAGCGTTCTTTGGTAAAATATTGGAAATTTTAAGTGTGATGAGAGGCGAAGCAGAGTGACATTCCGGCATATCGTTCTCCAGAACTTGCGATACAACTTCAAACGGTTTCTGTCCTATCTGTTCGTCAACAGCTTCGTTGTCGCAGTTCTGTTCATGTACGGCAGTCTGCTGCTTAACGATATTTTGGCGAAAGACGATGCGATGCAGATGGTATCACCGTTCATTGAGGTTGCAGCCTTTGCGATTATTTTGTTCAGTGTCGTCTTTGTCACCTACACCGGCATCTACTTCGTAACGTCGAGGGGCCGGGAGTTCAGTGTCTTTTTGACGCTTGGGATGACGACCCGCGACCTAATTCGAATGATTGTGATCGAGAGCCTCGTCATCGTTATAGGGTCCGTTACATGCGGCATCCTTGCTGGCTTGCTGTTTTCGAAGCTTTTCTATTTGATTTTAGGCAAAATACTAGGGCTGACGAAAGAGATTTATTTTATCGACTACAAAACCTTTCTGTTCAGCCTTGGCATATTTCTTATCGTCTTTCTGTGCAATCTGCTCTTTACAGCGTTGTTTGTTCGCAGGCTCTCGATTATTCAAATGTCCAAAGCGAGCCATACAAAAGGGGTTTCGAAGTCGCGGCCGGTCGTCGGTGGCATTTCGGCAATTGTATTTGCTTTTTCGATGTGGTTTTTTCACGCGGGCTTTACAGGCAATGACTTGCTCAAGGGACTGCTTGAGAAACATGGTTCACTCACCTGGATGATTGCTATACTGGCGCTAGCGCTATCACTCTATTTTACTATTGCTACATGCATTGATGTCTTACGAGTGGTATTTGCGAAATTCCCTGCTCTTTATAATCGCAACATCCTCATTTTATCGAATTTGTCGCACCGCTTTTACACATATAAAGTTTCGCTGTATGTCGTATCGGTACTTATCGCGCTAGCTATCTTCTTCTCGGGCTTCGGCTTATCGATGTACAGCTTTACGAAGAAGTCGATTGATGAATATATCCCTTACGACTACATGATTGAGACGAGCGGCGGCGACATAAATGCCGTAAGTTCGGAAGAGGTCAAAAAGATGGTGGAAAGAAGCGGCGGCACGCTACGTACGTTCAGCTCGCTTGAATTTATTCGCAACGAGGACTATCGGAAATCTCAGAATTGGTTCGTCCACTACGGCATAGATAGTATGATTATTAGCGAAACGAATTTCAATAAGCATATGGGGTTGTCAGTGGAGGTAGCGCCGGATGAGCTGTTACTCGTCTACAATGATAAAGCGGCTGCCGATAGTCCTATTAATTATGATTCCATTATAACGATTGAGCCGTGGCGTGCTGGAGTGGAGCGAGCGGAAGCGTTCCACAACGAACCGCCAACAGATGTGAAATCTTTTATGCAGTCTCTGGGCGATACGCCACGATTGACATATGAGCGGAGCAGAACACGCAGCATGTACGCAGCCTTCATGAACTCCTACGGCAACATCGAATTTGATGGCGTGATGGCCAACATCGTCGACGACAAGGTCTATGAAGAATTGCGGAAAGCCGAGCGCAACACCCTCTATTTGTTTAACCTGCAAAGCGGGAACGGACAACAGGTATTTGCGGGCATTCTGGATGCGCTTCGGGCTCATAACCATGCTGACAGCAGCTTGTGGGCAAAAGCGGATTCGCAGGCCGACAGCAAGGACAAGGCTGAACATTTGCGTCCGATCTATAAGCAAGAACGTTCTGAAGTGGCGTTCCTGATCGGCGGGTTTATGCTGTTCTCATTCGCGTTTCTAGGTCTGCTGTTTCTACTGTCGTCAGTTATCGTGCTGTATTACAAAATCGTCACCGGTATCGATGAAGAAAAGGAGAATATCGCACTGCTGCAGAAAATCGGTCTGCTGAGCAGCGAATGCAGGTCGTATTTGAGCAAGCATCTGGCGGTTTTGTTTTTTGCCCCGCTCGTCATTGGCGGCGTCTTGGGGTTGTTCTTCGTATATTTGCCTATGACGCTCACCGGCTACACCAGTTATCTCATGAGCCGAGTGGGCATTATGTATGGCCTGTTTGTGCTCATCAACATCTTATTCTACCTGTCGCTGCGGAAGAAGTTTATCCGTGAGGTTGGGTTGCTTCGGGTGAGGGGGTAGGGATTCTAGAGCGGTCTTTTTCCCCATCTATGGTACAATAAGCCGTATAAACAAAATAGGAGTGAAGAACAATGACTGCGTCCGTGAATGAGCAGGAGCTTTTACAATTCATTATCAATAAAACGAAGGCCGATCCGAAGCAAATTGAGCTTGTATTGAAGCATGAGAAAGCGTATATCGCCAAAGCTGAGCAAGGCTCGAAAGGCCCTGTAGATATTGATAGCGATGATCTGATCGATCATATTTTAAGCCGCTCCGATGTGAAGCTAAGTGAGCTTGCAGTGGATACGATTCTAGAAGCAGAAATGGAATACTTGATGAAGAACGGCATGGCTGGATATATCGACTAAAGCATGATCTGGGACCCTCACGTAGAGAACATCTATGTGGGGGTCTTTTGTTGTCACCGCCAATGACCGATAAGGTTAATCTAAAAGTTAATTGAATAACACGTATTGACTTTACTTCCATGCGATTGCATAATGAAATCAGGAATTACTACGTTATTTAATTAACTTATAAATTATCCATTTGGAGGTTTCCAACACAATGAGCAACCAACCGAGAGCTGAATACCCAAGACCACAATTTGTACGAGATAGCTGGGTTAATTTGAATGGTGCGTGGCAGTTTGATTTCGATGATGAGAACGTTGGTACGAAGATGAAGTGGCATAAAGGTGAGAAGGACTTCTCGCAGACGATTCAAGTGCCATTTGCTTTTCAAAGTCAATTGAGCGGCATTGGCTCCAACGCGTTCCACGATATCGTGTGGTATCGCCGCGAGCTTGAGATTCCGAAGGCTTTTGAGAATAAGCGTATTCTGCTTCACTTCGGCGCGGTGGATTACCTGGCATCGGTGTGGGTAAATGGAATCCTAGTCGCCACACATGAAGGCGGACATACGCCATTCCATGCGGATATTACGGATGCGCTTCAGGATGGCGGGAATACGCTCGTCGTGAAGGCTGTGGATTTTAGCAAAGACGTTACGCTGCCTAGAGGAAAGCAATACTGGAAAGCGGATTCCGCGAGCATTTTCTATACTAGAACTACGGGGATTTGGCAAACGGTGTGGATGGAGGCAGTTTCTGCTGATGCTCACTTAGCGAAGGTGAAGATGACGCCGGATATCGATGCGAAGCAGATTGAAATCAGCTATGACATCGAAGGTATTGACGCACAGTCCACATCTAATTACCAGCTGAAGGTTGATATTTCTTTTAAAGGCGAGATCGTCTCGGAAGATGTGTATGGCATTCGAAGCGGAACGGGCGCACGGAAAGTGCGATTGAACGATTTTAATGATCATGGACTTGGCGGTTGGTGGACACCGGAGAAGCCTAATTTATACGATGTCACTTTTACAGTGCTTGTGGATAACGAGGCTGTGGATGTGGTAAGCAGTTACTTTGGGATGCGTAAGGTTTCGATCGAAGATGGCAAACTATGCCTGAATAACCGTCCTTATTTCCTGAAAATGGTGCTGGATCAAGGCTACTTCCCAGATGGGAATTTGACGCCGCCGAGCGATGAAGCGATTAAGCAAGATGTCGAGCTTACGAAGGCGATGGGCTTCAATGGAGCTCGGAAGCATCAGAAGCTAGAGGATCCAAGATTCCTCTACTGGTGTGATGTGCTAGGACTTGTCGTGTGGAGTGAAGCCGCGAATGCGTATGAATACTCCGCTAAGTATGTGGGTCAATTTACGAAGGAATGGATCGCCTCGATGGAACGCGATTATAACCACCCTTCGATTATTGCTTGGGTACCGATCAATGAAAGCTGGGGCGTCCCGAACATTCAAATCGATAAACTGCAGCAGCAGCATGCTTTAACGATGTATCATTTGAGTAAATCGCTGGATCCGATGCGTCCTGTCATTTCCAACGATGGCTGGGAGCTTGTGACGACTGACTTATTCGCTATCCATGATTATGAATGGCGGGAAGAGGTGCTGAGCGACAGATACAGCTCCAAAGAGAAAGCCGTTCATGCGATGCCGGCAAATCGACGTTTATTTGTGGAAGGCTTCCCGTATCAAGATCAGCCTATCCTCGTCACTGAATTTGGTGGAATTGCGTTCAAGAAGAGCGATTGGGAAGGCTGGGGCTACTCAGGAGCAAGTAATGAAGAGGAATATGAGCAAAAGCTGCGCGCCGTCATTCGCCCCATGTTGAACTCGGGTGTCGTTCAAGGTTATTGCTATACACAATTGACGGATGTCGAGCAGGAGATCAATGGGTTGCTTACCTATGACCGCAAGCCGAAAATCCCTGTAGAACTCATCAAAGCGATTAACGATCGTAATTAATAGAAGAAGCCGAGGCTGCTATAGCCTCGGCTTTTTCGTACTAACTTCTATTCGTCCGCATGATCGATGCGAATGACGACAACATTGGAAATGACAGTGCCTTTATGAACCGGCTCATTGACTTGATAATCGTATGTCGCGGCTGCTTTCAGTGTGATGCGTTTGGCATTTGGATGATGAATAATCGTCGCTTCATACGTAATCTCAATAGTGGAATGAGGAATGAGCGAACCTAGCGACAATGGCTGCTTCACATCCACTTGCTCGATAACAACCCCATTGACGATCAGAGTGCCAGGGACAAGTGTATTCAACTGAGAAATCCAATCCAGCAGGTACACGTTGTTCGCAGTTAAATTTCCAGTATTAGCTACTTGAAATTGGTAATGAATGGTAGATCCTGGTTCGGCTTGCTTAGGTGTGGCTGACAAGAGTATATCCAGGATTGGCCATAACAGCTCAACATGAACTTGATTGGACAGGATGCGGTTGGAAACTAAGCGACCATCTGGCAGACGGAAAGTAAATAAGACATGGGCCTGGCTGGTCAGCTGTTTCTGCTGGAGCGAGATCGCAAACGAATTGACAGTGACCTGGAAGGCAATGTGAAACGACTTCTGCGGCTGCAGGATGCCGAGCGGTACAGGGCTAGGAAGAATCCGCTGGCTGTAAGGGACGCCGTCCACGGTAAGACTGCCCAGGACGTACGAGCTGCCTTCAGGTATGAAATCGGACAGCGATACATCGGTGGCGATATTGCCATGATTGGTAATCGTAATGGTAAACGATAAGGTGTCTCCTAATGTTGCTTGTTTTTCCAGTACGGATTCAACAACCGTCATCGCAGGATCATACACATGGATGGACACCGGATTAGACATGATTTTTCCTCGATAATCGCCGTTCATATACGTTAAAATCGCCGTATTGACAAGGCAATCGGATGGAGGGACGGACGTAATCATGCCTTGAAACTGGATGACAACCTCAGCGTTGCCGGGAATCTCACTAAGCTTGATCCCTTCGGATGGATTAGCGGAGGGATAGCTGACTTGATCGATTTTGACACTTCCCTGAATAAAGACAGCCCCCGCAGGCAGATCATCATGAAAGAATGGGCGAAGAATCGGAGTATCCTCTTCATTTGTAATCCTGAAAGTAAAGGTTACCGTGTCGCCAACATAGGAAGAGGTCGTATTTGCCTCCTTGGTGAAACATATCTTAATGTCCTTGAACGGGATCGTGACGGTATTCGATTTGGAGCTCCCTGTGACATCTCTTCCGCCAGGCGTATGGAAACGATATACAGCCGTAGCTTGATTTTTCAGATGTCGGGAAGGGGGAGCCTCTAAGACGATGACTTGAAAGGTAACTTCCAACGTTTGACATACCTGCATAAGGCCAAGCGAAATTCCTTGATCAGGTCTGGCCATGGGCAAAGGGATATTATCCACGATCACACTGTTCGGAATAAAGGCTGTACCCTCAGGCATGTTGTCATAGAGGGTAACTTGTGCATCCAAGTTACCCTTATTGGCGATCGTTAACTTATAGGTGATGACCTGACCTAGCTCAGCAAGGATCGTATTGGCCCTTTTTAGAATCGTAATGATGGGTCCAACGACCGGCGTATCTACGATGTTAGAGTAGGAATGACTGGTAGAGCTGCCAGAGCTGAATCGGACCATGGATTGATTAATCAGATGATTGGTGGAATGGGAGTCGGCGGTCATACGACCGTCACCTCGAATGTAACCGTGACAGACCCACCGGCAGGAATTGAACCGATTGGTACACCTGTGCTTGGATTAAGAGCAGGTTTGGAAACACCGCCAACGGTGACACTTCCCGTAATAAAGCTCGTTCCGGTTGGGATTGGATCGGTCAACACGACGTTATTAACGGTTTCAATACCGCTATTCGTGACCACGATGGTGTACAAAATCGTATCGCCGACAATCGCGTCAACGGCATCAGTGCTTTTCACAACTTTTACGTTAGGCGCTGATACTGGAATGACTAAAATATTGGATTGAACAGTGCCGTTTAATAGACGTCCATCTGGTGGTGTGAACGTATAGTTGGCCGTAGCTTGGTTGGAAAGAAGCTGAGGTGATGGCAGCGCATCTACGGTCACTTCCAATGTGATTAACACATCTATCGACTCACCCGGAGCAATCGTTCCTGCATCGATACCTGTTGCTGGGTTCACGCCTGGCTGAGAAACGCCATCGATAATAACACTATTTGGAACAAAGGCTGTACCTGCCGGAATCGTATCGAACACCGTTGCAAGCGCAGAGAGATTTCCGGAATTTTGCAACGTTATGGAATAGATGATCGTATCCCCAACCGTTGCATTCGTTGTATTGGCGCCTTTGACCACAGAAAGTATCGGCTGATACACAGGGATAATAACTGTGTTCGAGAAAGCTGCAGCCGAGAAAGCACCTGTTGTAAAGGTGACAGACGATTGATTGCTAAGCTGCTGGGATGTAGGCAGTGCAGTAACCGTGACATTGAAAGTAACGGTAACCTGACTTCCTGCGAGAATAGAACCGAGTGAAATCCCATTCGTCGGATTCGCATTCGGTGCGGTTACCCCATTAATTTTGACGCTGCCAGGTACGAAGCTTGTGGAAGCTGGAAGCGGGTCAAAGAATTGAACATTATTAATGGTCGTGATGCCATTATTCGTGATAATAACTTCATAAGGAACAATATCCCCAACAACGGCATCAGTTGCAGTCGATGATTTTGATACCAACACATTTGGTGCTGAGACAGGGATGGTCACGGTATTCGAATTGATCGAGCCAGTGAGGGTACGCCCGTCAGGAGGAATAAATGTAAAGTTAGCCGTCGCTGTGTTCACCAGTGTTTGTGGACTTGGCAAGGAAACGATCAGAACACCAAAGGTAATGACGTCCGTGGCTCCCGGCTGTGAAGTGAAAGGAATGCCGACAGAAGGATCAGCACCTGGCTGTGTAATCCCATTAAGAACGACACTGTTTTGTTGAAACGTTGTACCATTCGGAATTGTGTCAATGAGCGTTACGGATGCCGGGAAATTACCTGAGTTCGTTACGTTAATCGTGTAAATAATCAAATCGCCAATCGTAGCGTTCGTTGAATTTGAGCTTTTGACTGCGGTGAGGATCGGTTGATAGACCGGTGTTGTGATGGTGTTGGAGAAAGTGACCGCTGAGAAGGCACCGGAAGTAAAGCTCACAGAGCCATAGTTATTTAATTGGGCAGGGTCTGGCAAGGATGTGACTCTGACATCGAACGTAATGGTAACGGTCGCACCTACTGCAATTGTACCGAGGCCAATACCTGACACTGGATTCGGCGGGACAGGAGGCGTTGGAGCGCCAATAATGACGACACTGCCAGGGATGAAGGCTTCTCCAGAAGGCAGCGGATCAGAGAATACGACATTATTAATGGGAGCAAGCCCATTGTTCATAATGACGAATTTGTAAGGAATAATATCGTTCACAACAGCGTCAGTAACAGTTGTACTTTTGACAATGCTAACGTCAGGTGATGATACGGAGATGGTAACCGTATTGGAATTCACGCTGCGATTGAATGTACGACCATCAGGAAGCATAAAGGTATAATCGGCTGTAGCCGTATTGGTTAAGACCTGTGGGTTAGGCAACGAATCTATAATAATGGAAAAAGTAACAGGTACAGTCGCATTCGGATCAACCGTGCCAATGGAAAAGCCTGTTGCCGGATCTGCTCCCGGCCAAGGCGAGCCGCCAACAAAAACACTGTTTGGCAGAAAGCTCGTATTCGCTGGAATCGTATCCGAAATATTAACAGAAGTTGCATAATTCCCTGTATTTGAGACGTTTAACGTATAGACAACGGTATCGCCTACAGTGGCGTTAATGCTGTTTGCACTTTTGAGAACATTAATGACAGGTTGATAAATAGGCGTGGTGACTGTATTCGAAGTCGTAGTACTTGATAAAGCGCCGGAAGTGAAGCTAACAGCTGCAAAGTTATTAAATTCCGCTGGCGTAGGCAGCGATGTGACAAGTACAGAGAAAGATACGGTAACAGTGGCTCCAACGGCAATTGTGCCCAAGGTGACGCCAGTGGCAGGATTAGGAGGTACGACAGGTGTCGGAGCACCAACGATGACAACACTTCCGGGAACGAAGGTTCCACCTGCTGGAATTTGATCGGAAAATGAAACATTCGTAATGGGGACAATCCCGTTATTCGTGATAGCGGTACTATAAACAATCGTGTCTCCGACAGTGAGCGCTGTAGAAGTTGTGGTTTTGTTGACAGATACATTTGGCGAAGAAACAGGGAACGATACGGTATTAGATGTCGCTGTGCGTGTAATTGTACGTCCATCTGGCGGGAAGAAGGTATATGTAGCCGTACCGGTATTGCTGATGATTTGCGGGCTCGGCAATGAGACGATGAGCACGGAGAAGGATACCGTTTTGGAGCTTCCTGCTGCTATCGTGCCGGCGTTAATGCCTGTAATTGGATCGGCTCCTGGCTGCGGCGTACCGTCAACGATAGCACTGTTCTCAACGAAAGATGTTCCTGTTGGAATCGTATCGGTCACGATCACATTCGCTTCAAGATTGCCTGTATTCGTCACGAGAATACTATAGAGTACGGTATCACCAACAGTGGCATTCGATGTGTTGGCTGTTTTCAGCAACGTCAAATTCGCTTGCGTAACAGGCGTGATAACATCATTGGAAGAGGAGGAGCCTGAGAACGTACCAGATGTAAAGCTGACACTAGATTGGTTAATGATTTGTGGCGTTGGCATTGTGATTATCACCTCAAATGTCACAGTAACCGGCGTATTCGGAGCCAGGGTACCGATTGGAATACCGGTCGACGGATTCGTGTTTGGCGAAGGTACGCCATTTACGATGACGCTTCCGGGAATGAATGAAGTGCTTACATCGGCAATGCTAGTTAAAACTACATTGTTGACGTTCGCAACACCTTGGTTGGTGACAACAATCGTATACATGACCGTGTCACCTTGGATGGCTGAATTCACATTACTTGTTGTCACGACCGTGACGTTAGGAGCGGATACAGGTATGACGACCGTATTGGAACTTCCTGATCCGGATAACGTGCGGCCATCGGAAAGTGTGAACGTGTAGCTGGTTGTCGCCTGATCGACGAGCTGTTGTGGGCTCGGCAAAGATGCGATTTCAACCTCAAAGGCAACGGTTTTGGTGCCGCCAACAGGAATGGTTCCGACATAGATACCGCTAACTGGATCTGAACCAGGTAAGGGTACATTATCAACCATAGCGCTGTTTACAATAAACGTGGTACCGGCTGGAATATTGTCAAAGATTGTGACATCCGCTGCAATACTGCCCGTATTGCGTGCTTCAATGGTGTAAGTGACAATATCTCCTATGACTGCGAGTGACGAGCTTGCACTTTTAAGAAGAGACAGAATCGGCTGTTCAACTTGTGTGACGACAGAGTTGGAGGAGGCAGCTCCGGAGAAAACGCCGGAGGTAAAGCTAACACTTGCATGGTTTTCAAGCTGAGGCGGAGTAGGCACCGACGTGACCGTAGCTCGGAAAACAACTTGCGCTGAGGCGCCTGGACTTAAGCTGCCTAGCGTGAAACCAGAGTTGGGATCTGCTGTAGCTTTTGGAACCCCATTAATGGTTACACTGCCTGCTTGAAACGTAACGCCGGTCGGCAGCGAATCATTGACCACCACATTGTTAACCTGAACAATACTATTGTTAAGGATATCAAGTGTATAAATAAGCGTTTCACCAACAGCGGCGTATAACAGGTTTACACTCTTATTGACTGTCACATTGGGAGCAGAAGCAGGGATGTCAGTCGTATTGGAGGTGGCGCTGCCGGACAAGGTGCGTCCATCTGGCGGCTGATAGGTGTAATTGACTGATGCAGAATTTGTAAGTCTAGGTGGTGATGGCAAGCTTTGTAAGATAACTTGGAACGTAATCGTTGTCGTTCCAGATGGAGCTAGCGACCCTGCGGCAATCCCTGTTGCAGGGTTTGAAGCGGGACTCGAGACGCCATTAATCGTCACACTGCCGGGCACAAACGTGGTTGATGGCGATATGAGGTCAACTACGGTAGGTTGAACAGCGATATTCCCTTGATTGTTCACGGTGAGCGTGTAAGTTAGGGTATCGCCAACGGTAGCGTTCGTACTATTAACGCTCTTACTAATGGCAACTTGCGCCTTAAAAACAGGCGTCGTCGTTGTATTGGTTAATGAGGTTCCGGTAAAGGTACCTGAGCTGTACGAGATACTTGCCTGATTCGCTAATTGCTGGGAGGCAGGCAATGAAACGACATTCACTTGGAACGTAACGGTAACCGAACTGCCAGCACTAATCGTGCCAACAGCGATCCCGCCGTCTGGCGTGGCAGTCGGCTTGTTAACACCGCCTACAAATACACTGCCGGGTACAAACACAGCGCCTGCAGGAACAATATCCGTCATATTGACATTCGTGACGCTCTCCACACCCGAGTTCGTGATGACGGTGCTGTAGAGGAAGGTATCGCCTACAACAGCATCCACGACTGCTGTGCTTTTGACAGCTCCAACGCTTGGTAGTCGGACAGGGATGGTGACGGTATTCGATTCCGCAGTACCTGGAATCGTTCGGCCGTCTGGAGGTTGAAACGTGTATGTACTATTCGCTTTGTTCACAAGCTGTGGCGGCGAAGGAAGTGAATTCACCAAGACAGCGAAGGTGACTGTTGAGGAGCCGCCGGCGGCTACCGTTCCGATGTTGACACCGGTAACGGGATTGGCGCCTGGGACTGTTACGCCATTGACTTGAAAGCTATTCGGTACGTAGGACGTCCCAGCAGGAATATTATCGGTAATGTTGACAGCAGCACCAATATTTCCCGTATTGGCAACTTGCAGCGTATACGTGACTGTGCTTCCAACAGAGCCGTTGGCGGTGCTGGCAGATTTCACGATGCCAATTTTGGGCGCGTAAATCGGTGTTGTTACGGTGTTAGACGGAATGACACCTGTGATGACGTTACCGCCGGCCACACTTTGGAAAGTGAAGGCCGCATTGGCCGTATTCCCAATCTGTGAAGGAGTAGGAATACTCGTAACCGTTGCTTTATATGTGACGGTAATGGAGGAGCCAAAGGCTAGCGAGCCTAGCGGTGCGCCTGTTGTAATATCGAAGGTGGGTTTCGCTACACCTGCTACGGTGACACTCCCAGGTACGAAGGTGGAACCGGTGGGCAGTATATCCGAAAGGACGATACTAGCAGCACTAGCTGTTCCGGTATTACTCGTGGTAACCGTGTAGGTGATGGTATCCCCTACAACGGTGCCGGCAACGTTCGCGCTTTTGGTGACATTAATTTTAGGTGCATTAATATCGACCTGAATACCGTTAGCGTTGACCACATAGGCGTCACCTGAGGTTGTCAATTGCAAGATGGCAGAAGATTGATTGTTAATCAACCTGGCAGAAACATCAACGTTGGTAATATCCCAACCTTGTCTCCCGCCGGTAATATTGGTGCCTGGCGCTCCGTTAATTTGATTCGAAGAACCAAAAGTACCTGTTGTATTCAGGTTGCCTGCATCATTATTAATTTGCGAAGCGAAGAAGTTATTGGCAAAGTTATTAGGTCCTGATAAGGCGACCAAAGTACCTGATGTGGGCCCAAATAGCGCTTGGTCACCGGTTCTATTTGCATCTCCTTCCTGAGCACTGAATAAGGCTCTGCCTCCTAATGCCCCAGTGACTGGTGTAGCAAATCCAGTAATTGTTGTGTTTACAGGTGGAGACGTCGATTGTACAAGTACGGCACCAACGCGAAGTGACATATTGCGGAATGGCAAACTGGTGTTCTGATAAATTACCGCGAGCGTCCAACCCGCATGGTTGGCAGTGGGATCGCCGGGAATAACGATGGTTCCGACGACATTGCCTGTCGTGTAGGTGCCGGCCATACCTTGCTGTACCAATGTGGTGACATTTGCTGATCGAACATACCCGAAGGCGCCGCTCCCTAAATCAAATTCATTCTTTGTAGCATTGTCCGGCGTAATACTTGAGGTTCCAGCTGGTGTCGTAAACGTGACGGCATTATTAATAGCGGCACTCAAGTTCACAGTGCCATTAATATAGGAACCGCCCCAGATCAACTCTGCATACAATACGGTACTTCCAGCAGGAATGGTTAGAATGGCAGATGAGCTATTGAGCGTATAGAGGTTGGTCGTTCCTGAAGGATAGGTTCCATATTTGAGCGCGGTGTTAATCGTAGTAAAAGCACCGATGCTGTCCTGTGTTCCCGGTACACCATCCGTATTTGAGCGGCTTAGGCCAAGTGTATTTCCGGTGAACGTAATCGCGCCAGTTGCGTTGAGTGTGGCCCTGACGACGAGAGCTATGGTCGTCACCCCCTAGTATTTGTACCGTCCTTTTTTCATGAAGAAAGAAGACGGTGTGGTGATGGAATGTCAAATAGGCCGATGGTCTTAAGATATGAGGTAATTTTGAAAAGATGATCTTTTATTATCAGTTTTTTTGCTTGTGGGTGGTTGATTTTTTTTTAACGGTAGTTGATTGTTTTTTTGGCGAGGAGACAGGCTCTTGCTTGGACTTGCTGACTGGAGTAATGATAGGTGAAGGGGGAGTACTACTGATTTCTTCAGGTTGTACTTCCAATTCAGGGGAGGGTTGACGTCTGAGGGCGGGAACCCAAATAGGCTCGAAATAGGTTTGTTTGCAAATGCGCTGCCACTCGTCCACCAACAGCTCTTTCTTCACAACGACAAAATGATACATGATCTCGCTGACCAAATTGGGTTGCACGTATTGCAGCATGTCTAATTCATCCTGCTCATACAGCGTCGTTGAATAAGGGGGCTCATAAAAAAGCTCCATCCGAATAAGGCGGAAATCAAATGGGACTTCGTTCACCAAATAGTCTGGCACAGGCGGACAGACGGGGCTTCCTGCAGGTTGTAGAAAGACATTCGTAAGATAACGCGGGGTGTATTCATCAAATCTATGTTTCAAATAAGGATTAGACATATGGCGAAAATGATGAGCATAGGGAGCGAGCACACAGACAATCGCTTTATGTGAACAGATTCGATATAACTCGGACATGACGGCGAATAAATCCGTCACATAGGGAAGGCTGCGGCTTGCCATTACAAATTCTACGGAGTTGTCAGGCAAGGGAATGCCGCTATTGATATCACAAATGATATCAACGCCGGGTATTTTAACACAATCGATGCCTACGAAATTTAAATGTTTATGTTGGCCGCATCCAAGATCAACATGCATGGTAGTCCCCCCTAGCTGATGTGGAAAACATTGCTGTCCTATAATGTATGGCCAAGTTTTTTCTAAGTCTCTGCTTGTGCCTACGGGAAGAAAATATTCAGTAAGGGGACAAAAAAAGCCGTCCCTCCGATTCGGAGTGGACGACGTTCTGGCATTACCCTTTGACAGCGCCGATCATGACGCCTTTCACGAAATACTTTTGAACGAAAGGATAGAGAATGAGAATAGGGACAGAGGCAACCATGATGGTGGCATACTTGATCGATTCCCCGATCTGGTGTTGATCAGCGGCATTGGCACCGGAGGACATCATATCCGTGTTATTCGCGATTAAAATTTCCCGAAGTGTTAACTGAAGCGGATACAATTCACGATCTTTCAGGAAGATCGAAGCCCAGAACCAACCGTTCCACTTCTCCACGGCATAATACAGAATCATTACCGCGATAACGGGCATGGAAAGCGGGATAATGATTTTGAACAAGATGGTGAAATGATTGGCGCCATCCATTTTCGCTGATTCCTCTAGGCTCTCGGGAACAGCCATAAAGGCGGTTCGCATGATAATTAAGTTGAAGGTATTAACAGCGAATGGCAAAATTGTTGCCCATAAGGAGTCGATTAGTCCGACGCCCTTCACGACAAGGTACATCGGAACAAGTCCACCACTGAAAAACATCGTGAGAATTACGATGAAAATAAAGACTTTGTTCCACATAACATTTTTACGGGATAGCACATATGCCCCTAACGCCGTGACAATAAGGTTGGTCGTAACACCGAAGACGAGAATGAATAACGTGTTGCGATAGCCTTTCAAAATAGAGGGATTCTTAAATACACTATTGTAAGCTTCCATACTGAAGCCCAGCGGGCGGTAGAGGAAACCTTTGTGCGTGATGAGCTGCGCGCCATCGCTAATGGAAGCGAAAGCGACATAGATGAGGGGATAGAGCGTAACGATGACTAATAATATCAACAGGACATGGTTCACTGCGTAAAATACGCGATCTGAATAGCTGGTTTTCATCTAAGCGCCTCCTTCACTACCATAGGCTATTTTCACTAACTCTTTTACTAATTTTGTTGGCAGTAATGAGCAGAGCTAAATTGATCACGGAATTGAAGAGACCAACCGCGGCGCTATAACTCCAGCCAAATTCGAGCAAGCCTTTACGGTAAACGAAGGAAGAGATGACATCCGCCGTGTCGTAGGTACTTGGGTTGTAGAGCAGGATGATTTTCTCAAATCCTACGTTGAGCAAATTCCCCATCCGTAGAATGAACATGATCGAAATCGTTGGTAGAATTCCCGGCAAGGTGATATGCCAGATAGATTTAAGTCTAGTAGCGCCATCCATTTTCGCAGCCTCATATTGCTCTTGATCAATGCTCATGAGCGCAGCTAAGTAAATAATGGATTCCCATCCAATTTTTTGCCAAATTTCAGATAATACATATATGGTTCGAAACAGCTCGGGCTTCTGCAGCATCGCTGTATCATTCGCGCCAAAATAAGTCAGGAACGTATTCACTAAGCCGCCATTATTCGTAAAATCTTTGATCATACCCGCGATGACGACGAGTGAGATAAAGTAAGGCATGTAAGTAACCGTTTGCACAAAACGCTGAAATTTTTTGTTCGCCAGCTCATTAATGAGAATAGCCAAAATGATCGGGGCAGGAAATTCAAAACATAGCGTATAGAGAGAGATGAGCACGGTATTTTTGAGAATACGCCAGAAATAGTAACTGCTGAAGAAGTCCTGGAAGTTTTGGAAACCAATCCATGGACTATGGAGTATCCCTTTGATCGGGGTATACTCTTTGAATGCGATTATGGCTCCATACATCGGCGCATAATGGAAGATAAAGTAGTAAGCCAGGACGGGAACCATCATCAGGTATAAATATTTATTTAATAGAAAATCGCGTTTGAAACGTACGGGAAAGCTAGCCTCCGCTGTTTTACGCATATTATCTCTCCTTTCGCCGAGGAAATTGAATCAAGAAGGGAGGAGCACATGCTCCTCACCCCTTGTAGCTAGATTTTAACGTTTGTTATAACGATCTAAGGAAGCTTTCTTGATTTCAATCGCACGGTTCAATTTAACATTATTGAATTTCTCAACATACTTATCAAAGCTATCTACAGGCTCTGTGCCCAAGATGATTTTGAGTGTCATTTCATCAACAAGCGTGTTCAGATCTGTCATGATTTTCGCAAGCTCTGTACTTTCTTCTGGTGTCGCCGTAACTGGCGGGATTTTGTGTTTGTCTACATCGGTTTTGGACCATGTGGAAACAGCATCACGTTGGGATTGCATAGCCAAGTATTGCTCGATATAACGTTTGTCTTGTACGAATGGACCGTTGTAGTTACCGCGGATATACAATGACAATGCTTGTGCAGGTGCCAGCTTATCTGGATTGTTCATCACGATATCCGTGTATTTTGGATAGTTATTTTCCATTTTGTAGGAAGTGCCTTCAGTTCCGAAGTTGAAGAACAATCCTCCCGCTTGGGAGTAGCCGTAGTCAAGCAACTTTGCAGCTGTTTCTACGTTTTTGGATGTCGCCGTAATAGCAACTGATCCACCAGGTGCATTTGCAGGGTCTTTTTGACCGTACATCGCGATGTCGCCTTTTTTGAGCACTGGATATGGAGCTCCGATCAGCACGCCTTTCGGATCCTTAGCAGTGATCAGCGGCTGGAATTTACCGATACCGCCACCTGCGTTACCTACCGTTACGCCTGTAGCGCCGGAAGCCATGTTCGCATCCATCGCTTTGCTGTCAGCAGTTGCAAAGTTTTTATCAATTAAGCCTTCTGCATACCATTTGTGGAAGGTAGCCAGATAATCTTTGTAACCTTTCTCAGCAGGACCAAACTTAATGGCGCCTTTATCATCAATAAAGAAGTCACGTGTTACACCGAAAGCACTGAGGAAAGCGCCGTTACCCGACTCGTTAAATGGTCTAGGTACTGATACGACGGAGAATGGGGCTGTTGCACCTTTTTTCTCTTTAAATGCCTTCAAAGTTGTGTACCACTCGTCGATGGTTTGAGGAATAGGGAGACCAAGCTCATCTAACCAGTCTTTACGTACGATCGGTCCTTGGAATACACGCAGGTAATCATCGCCGCGGATGAATGGGAATACATAGTAGCTGCCGTTATCCGTCTTCACTTGCTTATCTACATCTGGATGCTCTTTCAAATATTTCTTCAAATTCGGTGCATATTTATCAATGACATCATTCAACTTGAGAATGTATCCGTCTTTAATCGCTTTCTCTGGTCCGCCTGGGAACTCACCTTGCCAGTTGTACTCGATCATATCAGGCAGGTCGCCAGTTGCCAGCAAGACGTTCAGTGCTTGCGTCGTTTGGTTGGTTGGCGGTGCTGTGAATTTCAAAGGAACACCTGTGACCTTTTGCCAGTTTTGGAAAAATGGCGTGTCAGCGTGGGTCGCTTTGACCCCTGTTAAGTTACCAGGAAGCTCTCCCCAGTACGTTAAGGTTTTGTCTGATTTGAGCGGATACGTAACCGCTGCCCCAGCTGGCGCTGCAGATGCAGCAGGTGTAGTACCTGATGAAGCTGCTGGACTAGGTGTACTTGTCGTTGAAGAGTTGGACGAACAGGCAACGACTAAGCTTCCCATCAAAGATGTGGTAACCAACATGGTGAACATTTTTTTACTGTTTCTTTTCATGTGTAGACCTCCTCAAAGTTTTTTGCCAAAAAAACGGCAATCGAAGCGTTACTGGCTTTTCGCCAAAAAAGCTGGCAGTTGAGCTATCATGAAAATTGTCCAGAAAAACAGGCTTCGGAAGTCTCATGTTGTAGTTGCCTGTGCCATACCCTAACTATATGGTAACGCTTACATAAATGAAATCTTGAATATCTCCAATCGCATCTCCATAAATACCAATAGACTCTTCAAAATATCCAATTCCTTCATCAAAAAAGCCAATTTTGGCTCATCAAGCCATAAAATTGATGGAATTTGGCTTTAAAGTGACAAAAAGGACAGCTATTCGCTGCCCTTTCATGGATTATTTTTCAAGCATTTCTTTATATTTCCCTGGTGTAATGCCCTCTACTTTTTTAAATACACGGATAAAAGCGTTAATATCATTGAAGCCAACACCGTATGCGGCATCTCCGACCGATTGCTCTTTCCCGCGAAGCAGCTGTTTGGATTTCTCAATCCGAACCTTGTTGATGCGATCCAGCAAGCCTTCGCCGACATAGTCCTTGAATAGCTTCGATAAATACGTTGCTTTGCGATCAAAATGACTGCCAATCATCGTCACATTCAAATTCGCATCCGTATAATTGTGCTCAATGTAGGTATTGACTTGCTCTACGAGCTGCTGCAGCGCTTTTTGCTTCGTGAGCGAATTCGCATGCTGCCGCTTAGCGGCAGTAAAGGCACAAACCTGCGTGATCATGTCATCCAATTGCAGCTTCATATCGGTGATGGTTTTACTATTCAACAAGCGATCAAGCTGCTTAGGATTGCGGATGAAGAAGCTTTCTTGTATGCCGCCTGTATCATTGATACTCTTCATAATCGTCGTAACTAAGCCTAGCATGAGACATTTCGTTAATGAAACGGAAATTCCAGAGTCTTCAAAGTTTTTCTCAATAATCTCACTCAGAATGGCACGAGCTTCTGTCAGTTCGCCGAACTTCAAGGCGTTCAGCAATTGTTGTTCAACACCCATCGGATAATAATAGCCGGAAGGATTGTCACAGTGCGTACTCGGTGTGAGATCCGTGTAGGCCAGAATTTCGTGACCACCCATGACGAGCTTGTAGGTCATTGCGTCTAAAGCTTCTAGAAAAGCTTGCGGAACACAGGAAACATGCTCGTAAACGCTGCTGATCGATATGGTCAGGTGAATATCATAGGTGGAGGCTAGGAACGATTGTGCCTTGTCTGCGATGCGAATCAATTCCTCTTTGGCACTATGCTGATCTTCCTCTGTCGTCATATTGACTAAACAGGCTAGCGTATCATCCACTTCGGCCACATAGCCGCGGTGCTGCTGGGATACTAATTCTTCTACCACGTTACTGATGATAAATTGAAGCAGCTTCCACTTCTCCTCTTCGGGTGTATCTGTAATCCGTTCGAAGAAGGACTCCCTTTTATCGATGACAAAGAGCATCACAGCAAATTCTTTCCGGTCGAGCTTCATATCAAAAGTCGTTAATGCCTCTGCAATCGGAATTTTACCGTCAAGCTTGCCTTTTAGCAGCTTTTCTACGAAATGGGAGCGTACAATATGCCGATGCTTCTCGACTTTACTTTGGAAATTAGCCATCTCAATTAACGTACTGTCCAATGCTTCTTGTATAAAATGAAATTCATTATACTTCCCAGATACGAGTGTCTGTTTCTTGGAAAAAGCATGAACCAAGCGACGAACAGGATTGTAATTTCTTCTTAAGAAAACAAACGTGAGTAACCCTCCACCTAATAGACTTATGAGCATGCTTAGATAGGTGAGGTTGCGAATATGAGAGGCCTTCTGCCAATAAGTCGTGCTGGGCATGATCGAGACGTATTTCAGCTTGGAGCGCGGCGATTGAATATTAAATACTTCATATTTCTCACCATCGTTGCTTTTAAAATAAAAATTGGTAGCGTTATCCAGATTCGCATAAGGGAAATCTACAGGCATCGTGCCCTCTGCACTGGAAGCTAGCACTTGATTTTGCTCATTGAGGATGAGGACATGGCCTTTATTGAAGATTTCCATGTTCTGAATAGCGCCTAGAATACGTGACTGATCAATCATAATGACATTCGTAGCGAGCGGTTGGTCGTGTTCAACGGGATAGGTGCTGACATAGGCAACTGTCTTGCGCAGACTATTATCATCGCCGATGCGATCCATCGGGATAAATCCTTTGAAATTGCGGTTTGTCATGATGGCTTGCCAGGAACTGTAAGGGAAATCTTCGCTTTTATGCAGCGTTTCGTAGGCAAAGTCTTTTGAACGAACGGTTGTGGGGAGAATGACAGACTGATTATGATTCAAATAGATATAAAACGAGTCGATTAGCGGATAGGAGGTTTTGTACAAGGATAAGCTCTTGGCGATCTGGTACAAATCGTAAGGGAAATCTTTCGGGTATGTGTCGTATTTATTCGAATAGAGCAGTTCTTGAATGTTCACATTCCATGTAATCTCAAAATTGAGCTGTTCCATCGCTTTAAACTGGTTGTCCATTACTTCGCGAACTTGCTTTAGTAGGGAATCGTTGGCTTGTTGAATTTCTTCCTTTAGTGTACGGTTGGACTCCATATACAATAGCAGACCTATCGCCACAGGCAACAGGAGGATGACAATATATGAAATTAACCACGTTAATACGATGCTTTGTCTATTAAAAGTGATTTTATTGTGCAGACGCATAGGCAGTGACCCCCTCGTTTTCGATTTTCATCAATGAGCACCCGAGAAGTAAGCATGAATGCGCTCTCATTCTATTGTATTTCCTTTCCTTCGTCTACGTCAACGAGGGAAAAGATATAATTTATGTGGGATCACTCAAGGGTTTTAAATCGTTGTTTGCCAAAGAAGAAATAAAATAAAAACGAAATGACCGAATAGACGACCGCCGTAATACAAAAAGCATACGCATATCCGAAATAGCTGCCATATCGGAATACAAGGCCTGTACTAATGGGAGAAGCGATAAACCAACCTAGGTTAAACACGGCTTCCCCGGAGCTGGATGCGAGTCCGCGAAGCGAGCGGTGCACATAACTCATTTTGATCGAATTGTAGAATGGATTTGCAGCGTTCATTAGAGCTTGTCGGAATAAATACCCGCCCGAAGATAAGTAAAAGTTTGCTGAAAAAGCCGTTATTAAAAGAAAAGGGATGGAGCTAAGCTGCAAATACACAACAGATTTAACTTCGCCAAAACGCTTCGCGATCATAGGTCCGATCAGGAAGGCTACGCCTGTAGCTGCTTGTCCCAAAGCAACGACAATCCCGATGGCGGATTTGGAAGCTTCAAACCGATCCTCAAAATACACGTTCAAATACGGAACGATCATCCCGCCGCCCAGCGAGGAAAGCAAGCCAAGCATACAGAAAATGGCGATCACTTGGATGGATACTTTGTGTTCGCGCCATGTGTGTTTCCAGTTCAATGTTTCGCGCTGAGGCGTTGCTTCTTCATATTCACTTTTTTCAAATAGAGACATCGGTATGACACCCAGTGCGGCAATCGCCACGCCAATTAATAAGGTGTACCGAAGGCTATGTATCTCGTCGACACCGATTAAAAATTGAAAGAAATCACACAGTATGCCGCCGAGCGAAATGCCGATAACATTTGCAAGCATAACCAGCGCCATATTGAGGCTGAACAGATGCACTCGCTGCTGAGGAGTGGAGTTATTCGCCATAAATGGTAGAATTGTCGCTGAAACAACGGCCAATGCCATACCGCCAAGGAAAGCGGAAATCATCATTCCTTCGTTGGCTTCGATGAGAGATCGCGCGGTGAACGCAGCAATTGTGAAAATAAGGCCGATGGAGATAATACGCTTCGGTCCGAAGCGATCGTTCATGATGCCTGCCGGGATCAGAATAATGGCCGCGGCTAAAGCGGTCATCCCTACGATATGTCCGACCATGGTCTGTTCGTAGCCTAAGCTTCTTACATATAGATTGTACACAAGCCCAAACATACTGATGCCTAAGTTCCATACAAAATTGAACCAGAAAAACAGCTTAATATTTCGGCTATAACCTTCAAGTTGCTGCTTCCATTCACGTAGTAAAGTGGTCATCCGAAATTCCTGCCTTTGTAGTTGTGTCTAAATTGCAATCGCTTTGTCTATTCTACCACTGGTAAATACTTTTGAACACGGGAAAGACTTGATATTCGATCCGATCTGTATAATAATAAGTAGTCTAATCTACGAAGCAGGGAGCACATAATTGAAATGTCTACATCAACGAGTATTGTAACGGAAGAGCAGCAGAAGCCAGAAGTTGAACAGATCGAGATTTGGAAATGTAAAGGAACAGAGTGTAAAGCTTGGGTTCGCAAAGAATTCGTCACGGAAGCTTTACCGACATGCCCGCTTTGTAAAACGCAAATGGTACGCAGCTACAAGCATGTACCTGTAACGACTAAAAAAGGAAACAAAAAGTTTCTTGTAGGAAAGAAACGCTTCTAACGACATCATTGAAGTTATTTCTTCTTCATTTATAAGTCAGATCCATAGGTTAATTAATAGGTTAAGATCGAGAGCATCTTCAAGCGAGGCATGAAGAGTGATGCTCTTGGTCTTTTTTTTTGTTATGGGGGAATGCGGATAGTTGCGATGGTGATGTTGGGTGGATGGTAGTGGCAAAAGTGCAAAAACGCATCTTTCCCAATGGGGTATGTACGATTGAAGGAAATTGATGCGAATAGGCAACTTTTTCTGGAGGATTTAGCCATTTTGGGGCATTTTGATTAAAATTGTTGCCTTTTTGCACGCATTCTTCGAAAAACGCCTCGTCTCAACGAAAAAAGTTGCTCTTTTGCAATTTTGGACCCCCGCGGATGCTCCCCTGGCCCCCGTCCCCGACCCCGAGCGATAGAATTGTAGTGTGATGAAAAGCTAGAGACAAGCATAGCATATTTATGAGGGGGAGATGCTGTGATTGGACCGAAGATCAATGTGAGTGATGATACCGAGGCGATGCTGCAAGAGTTGCAAGAGCGAAAGGTGAAATGGGACAGGCTGAAGAAAATGCAACCCATTCTATCCATTTTGACGGGTAGCATCCTGCTCTTCGTCCTCTTCCTCTTGTATCGTCATGTAATCGTGCGTTCAGGCGGGAATGCTCTGCTCGTTTTGGAGCTGATCATCGCCAATAAATTGCTATGTTTCTTGCTGTTTGCCTGTATTTCACTGTTCCTCTTTATCTCCCATCGTTCACGTGAAATGGAAAAGGCGAAGAGTAAATATGAAGATTTACGAATAGAAGTGATAGAGCGCCTAGATGCCTCTTGGCTCAAAGATGTGAAGTCAGAGTCTCGGGATCAAATTTCACGCTTCCTATCTCAGGAATTTGATATTAATATTGTGTATAAGAGTTGAAATTTGCTAGGCAGAAGCGAGGTATAGGTAACTAGATGAAATACGAATGTCGATATACCGAAGACGTTACGAAGTGGGATTGGTCATTAGCGCAAGTTGGTTATTTGCGTGACGTGGTGACGGCGGAGGCTCCGCGGTTGGAGACACGTTTTCGTGCCTGCTGGTCACAGGAAAGCGTACATATTCGCTACGAATGCCAAGATGATCTTGTTGTCGCAACAATGACGCAGCGCGACGAGCCTCTCTACGAGGAGGACGTCGTTGAGGTGTTCATTGATCCATTCGGCGGCGGCACAACCTACTACGAATTTGAAGTCAGCCCGCGTGGCGTCTTATTCGATGCGTTGATCCATAATTCTCTGGATGGGAACAAAGAGGTAGATACCGCTTGGATCGCGCGAGGCTTCCAAGCGGAGGTTACGCAAGGTACTGATCAAGGATCGCTCATCTATAACGTGCGGATTCCATTTGCCGATTTGGATGAGGCAGGTGTGCCTCAGGCTGGAACGGTATGGCATTGGAACGTATTCCGAATCGACGATGATCGCGATGGCATCCGGCATTATTCGGCTTGGTCGCCTACCGGGAAGGTCAATTTCCATATTCCTCAGCAATTTGGCGAGCTTGTGTTTGTGAAAGAATGAAGAAAGACTCTCGCGCTTCCTTGGAAGTGTGGGAGTCTTTTCTTGTTAGAGCCGGTAACTACTTATTGCACATTCAACACCTCATACAAATGCTGCCACGCCCAGTCCAACTCATCCTTCGTTATGACAAGTGGCGGCGCTAAACGAATGATGTGCTCATGCGTTTCCTTGCACAGCAAGCCTTTCTCCTTCAAGGCTTCGCAGTAAGGGCGCGCGGCATCGGTCAGATCGATGCCGATAAACAAACCCCGCCCGCGAATCTCCTTGATTCGCGGCGATTTGATTTCCTGAAGCCGCTTCAGGAAATAAGCCCCAAGCTCATCCGAACGCTCTGCGAGCTGTTCGGCTTCGAGCACCTCAAGAGCGGCGATCCCCACGGCGCAGCCGAGTGGATTCCCGCCGAACGTCGAGCCGTGTGAGCCTGGCTCGAACACGCCAAGAACCTCGCGATCTCCGGCCACCGCCGAGATCGGGAACACACCGCCGCCGAGGGCTTTGCCTAAGACGTACAGGTGCGGCGTGACGCCGTCCCAGTCGCTGGCAAAGCGGCGGCCTGTGCGGCCGAATCCTGTTTGGATTTCGTCCGCAACGAACAATACCTGATTCGCCGCGCACAGCTCATAACAGTCACGCAAGTAGCCCTCCGGCGGAATGACAATACCAGCTTCGCCCTGGATGGGCTCCACCATAAATCCAGCGGTATTCGGCCCGATCGCCTCACGCAGCGCCTCTACATCCCCATAAGGGATGATACGAAAGCCCGGTGTGAAGGGACCAAATCCGCGCTGATATTCTGGCGACGAGGAGAAAGAGGTGATGGTCGTCGTACGACCATGAAAATTACCCTCACAAACGATAATCTCGGCCTGATTCTCCGGAATCTCTTTCACATCATAGCCCCAACGACGCACGGCTTTAATGGCTGTTTCAACCGCTTCTGCGCCGGTATTCATCGGTAAAATCATCGGCTTACCTGTATATCGTGATAATTTCTCATAGAACAATCCAAGCGTTTCGCTATGGAAGGCTCTAGAGGTCAAAGTAACTTTACCGGCTTGCTCCATCAATGCTTTTAAAATATGTGGATGACGATGCCCTTGATTCAAAGCGGAGTACGCGCTCAACATGTCCATATATCGACGGCCTTCAGGATCTTCCACCCAAACACCCTCAGCTTTGGAAATAACAAGCGGCAGTGGATGGTAATTACGTGCGCCATACTTCTCGGTTTGTTCAATAATATAGGAGCTTTGCGTAGTCATGTGAATTCCTCCCCTAGATCAGGTCACAGCATCTTCAGATGTACTTCATTGTATTCTAATATTAGCGTAGGATGACATCCTAAGTATATAATTGAAAAATAGGTTAGGCTATTCAAAAGTTCGCCGGCCCGTGCATATCCCTGACTTTTAAGCTAAAAATAACCACGATCATGAACTTGAGGCCGCGTCAGGTTCAGCAGAAGCTTTTGGGAATGAAATATGAAGTGATAAAGGATGGTAGTCCGATGACATTTCGCATTGAGAAAGACTTTTTAGGTGAAAAGCAAGTACCTTCTCAAGCCTATTATGGCATTCAAACGATGAGAGCCATTGAGAATTTCCCCATTACAGGTGTCACGATTCATACAGAGTTGATTACGGCTCTTGCTGAAGTGAAGCGTGCGGCTGCACAAGCGAATATGGATACCCATATGCTGCCTAAAAAAATAGGCGAAGCTTTAGTCAAAGCGGCTGAAGAAGTGAGCGGGGGAGGGTTGATTGAGGAATTTATCGTCGATTCCATCCAAGGCGGAGCAGGTACCTCCATTAATATGAATATGAACGAAGTGTTGGCGAATCGGGCCTTAGAGCTTTTAGGTGAGCAAAAAGGGAGTTATTTCCATTGCAACCCGAACAATCATGTGAATATGTCGCAATCGACCAATGACGTGATACCAACAGCGATTAAAATAGCCGCTTACCGTTTATCGGAGCAATTAGTAGAAGCATTAAGCTCGTTGCAGAGCGCTTTTGCCCGGAAGGAAATTGAGTTTGATGATGTGATTAAAATGGGTCGAACCCACCTCCAAGATGCGGTGCCGATCCGAATGGGACAAGAGTTTGGTGCTTATGCGCGCGTGCTGATGCGGGATATCAATCGAATCAAGCAGGCGATGCGTGGACTGTTAATCGTCAACATGGGCGCTACAGCCGTCGGGACGGGGCTTAATGCGAAGCCTGAATATGTGGAACGAGTCATGTTTCATCTAAAAGGAGCTGCGGGGATTCCCGTCGAGATCTCGGAGCATTTGGTAGACGGAACGCAAAACATGGATGCCTACACGGAGTTGTCAGCGTCTTTGAAAGTATGTGCGGTCAATTTATCGAAAATTTGCAACGATATCCGCATGATGGCGTCTGGACCACGCGCTGGGTTAGGTGAGCTGAAGCTGCCGCCTAGACAGCCTGGGTCATCCATTATGCCAGGAAAAGTGAATCCCGTGATGCCGGAAGTTGTGAATCAGGTGGCGTTCCAAGTCATTGGCAATGACCATACGATTTGTTTGGCCTGTGAAGCGGGGCAGTTTGAGCTGAATGTTATGGGACCGGTGTTAGCTTTTAATCTACTGCAATCGTTGAAAATATTGAGAAATGCTGCCAGCGTGTTCGAGCGCTTCGCCATTGAGGGCTTGGAAGCCGACCGCGAGCGCTGTAAAAATTATGTGGAGCAAAGCTTCGGCATCGTCACCGCTTTAAACCCTCATCTTGGTTATGAGGTTGCCGCCCAGCTCGTGAAAGAAGCGGTTCGTACGGGCCTTACCTTGAAGGAGCTCATCCTAGAGCGAGGTCTTCTTACGCAAGAGGAAATCGAAGAAATTCTAAATCCGATTCAAATGACGACGCCTGGTATCGCAGGCGACAGATTGCTTCGGCCAGCTGACTAAACGTTAAACCCCCGACTCATTTGAGCGGGGGTTATTTGTTCAGATGTGTATACGGTTCACAGGTGGCAAAAGTGTAAAAGAGCATCCTTTTCAGGGGAAATCACTTCAACGATTTAAATAAATGCAAAAAGGCATCTTTTTGGGGGCGAGAAGGTGTAAACAGAGCTGAAAATGCAGAATTGATGCCTATTTGCATCAATTTTAGCTGAAATCAACTATTTGATAGAGAAAGGTTGCACTATTGCATTTCTTAGCAGATGGAGAGGTAACATAATCCCTCCGCTCTCCCCCTATTGGATATATCCATGATATTCGTCATTTTCCGCCTTCATTTAAGTCCTACACTGGATAAATCCATTAGAGCAACTTAATTCGGGCCAAAAAAGAAGCAAAACCGAAGATCTGATTGGAATTATCCAATCAAATCGAAATTTTAGCTTGTTTTACGGTCATTTCACTGGATTTTCCTCTTATTCGCCATTACTCCGTTCTCTCAAAAAACATAATCCGATTCCCAAAAGGATCCGTCACCGTCACTTCGCGAGTATTCCATGGTGTCTTTTCGATGCCAGGGCGGGAGAATTTGAATTTTTGTTCGAGCAATCGCGCATGGAACGCTTTAAGGTCTTCCATTTCTACACGAATCGCTCCTCCTGGACTGCAGTCACCGTAATGCTCCGATAAATGAAGTGCTAGAGAACCTAGGGTAACTTCCATGTATAGAGGTAAATCAGGCTCAAACCGATGCTCCCAACCTAAGGTGAATCCTAAATAATCGATGTAAAATTCCTTGGCTTTCGTTTCGTCAAACATGCGAAATACGGGAGTTACCCCTTTAATCGTTGGTATGGGATTCACCTCCTACACAGTCTCATAAAATCTGCTCTCCGAACAAGGAGCTGATGAGGCTTACGGCCAACTGCGAGGTTTTGTTGCTGTCATCCAGAAGCGGATTGACCTCAACAAATTCAGCAGAAGTCACGATACCTGCTTCATGCAGCATCTCGACGGCGAGATGAGCTTCACGGAAATGAAGCCCGCCTTTGACGGCAGTCCCCGTCCCAGGCGCTTCGATGGGATCCACGGAATCGACATCATAGCTGAGATGAACGCCATCTGTTTTTATTTTAATATAATCAATCGCTTCTTGCATCACATGGGCCATACCTTTGCGGTCTATATCATACATGGTGAAGCATTTGATACCAAGCGACCGAATGAGCTTCTTCTCGCCATCATCCAGAGAACGAGCTCCAATGAGCACGATATTTTCCGGTTTTACCTTCGGGTTCTTCCCCTTTAAGTTGGTTAACAAAGGATGCCCGATACCCATGCTCACCGCAAGCGACATCCCATGAATATTGCCTGAGGGGCTTGTATCCGGTGTATTTAAGTCAGAATGGGCATCAATCCAGATGACCCCTAAGTTGGCATAATGGTTTGATAATCCGGCTATCGTCCCAATCGCAATGCTGTGATCGCCGCCGATAATGAGCGGGAAATTTCCTTGACTGACAACCTGAGCAACCTGATCGGCGAGCTGGGTATTGATGTCTATAACTTCAGCGAAATAATTGAGATTACGTGAATCGATTTGCGCATCTAATGGCGGGGTTATGTCATTAACGAGACGAAGATCAGCAACTTGATCTACGGTATAGGCTAGCTGTTGGAGTTCGTGAAGTAGTCCTGCATCCCAAATTGCCTTTGGTCCATGACTTGCACCACGGCGACCTGCGCCCAGATCAAAGTTGACATTGATTGCTGCGATTGTAGGTTTGATACTCATCGGATCAACTCCTTCTGTTTGGATGACCAGCTACTAAATCCTCGGGGTGTGCTCCTTTGACTAACATTCCCAATCTACATGTAACCATCCTACTTTACTATATGAAGCTATATTTTCTTTGTTCGCTTTGGAAATCCCTTTTTCGCTGCGTCGTTTTCATGAAAATTGATAAGTGAGACCAATAGAGATACACTTAAAAAGTAAATACATATTCGAAAGTAGGTTACCTGGTTACGATGCTTATCAATTTGTTTTTAATCGCTGCACTGATTGTACTTACTGCTTTGTTTGTCGCAACAGAATTTGCGGTTATCCGGATTCGTCCTAGCCGTGTAGATCAAATGGTGTTGGAAGGCAAGAAAAATGCCCTTGCGGTTCAAACCGTTACCTCCAATTTGGACGGATACTTATCTGCCTGTCAGCTCGGCATCACGATTACAGCGCTAGGTCTTGGTTGGTTAGGTGAGCCTGCAGTTGAAAAGCTTCTCGGACCCTTATTTCACGGTCTTGGTTTAGGTGAAACGGTATCGCACATTTTATCGTTTGGTATCGCCTTTTTATCCATTACTTATATTCATGTTGTCCTTGGTGAACTAGCGCCTAAGACGTTAGCGATTCAGAAAGCAGAAGCGATTTCCATCCTAACAGCGCCATTCATTATCTTTTTCTATAAAATCATGTATCCGTTCATTTGGGTCTTAAATGGTTCAGCAACTCAGCTTGTTAAACTATTTGGCGTCAAGCCTGCGAGCGAGCATGAAGAGGCCCATTCGGAAGAGGAAATACGCATTATTTTATCAGACAGCCTCGAGAGTGGGAAAATAAATAAGACAGAATACCGATATGTGAATCGGATCTTCTCATTTGATGAATTGTTGGCACGCGAAATTATGGTTCCACGGACGGACATGATCTGTCTCTATGCGGACAAGTCACTCGAAGAGAACATGAGCATTATAACCAAAGAACAATACACCCGTTTTCCAGTTGCAAAAGGGAACAAAGATCATATCATCGGGTTCGTGAATACGAAGCAATTTTTCTTAAGTTACTTCTCCAATCCGAATTTTAACTTTAAAGGTTTACTTCAACCGATCATGACGATTCCGGATGGTATGCCGGTGAAATCCTTGCTTAAAAAGATGCAGCGTGAACAAGTACATATAGCATTGCTCCTTGATGAATACGGTGGTACGTCAGGATTGATTACAATTGAAGATATTCTTGAGGAAATTGTCGGGGAGATTCGGGATGAATTCGATAAAGATGAACGCAAAGAAATTGAAACGTTAGCCGAAGGACACTATTTAATAGATGGCAATGCCTTAATAATCGAGTTAAATGCTGTACTGGGCTTAGACATTCATGACGAGAACGTGGATTCGATTGGCGGATGGCTGTACAGTAAGCAGTCTGAGTTGAAAGTGGGAGAAGCTTGGGAGAATGATGGATTGACCTTCATTGTGCGGGAAAGAGATAAGAATCGGATACGGAAAATTGAGATTATGAAAGAATAAATAAAGGGCTCGGATCGTAGTTAGATAACTACAATCCGAGCCCTTATGCATTAAAATGCCCAGCTTCCCTTGCGGAAGATCGGTTCGATCGTGCCGTCGGCATGCTCGCCGTCAATATCCATGTCGGCGGAGCCGATCATAAAGTCAACGTGAATGAGGCTGTCGTTCAGTCCCGCTTGCAATTGTTCATCTTTGGTCATCTTCGTGCCACCTTCGATACAAGTAGGGAAGGCTCTGCCGAGCGCCAAATGGTTGGAGGCATTTTCGTCATAAAGTGTATTGAAAAAGATCAAATTCGTATTGGAAATCGGAGACACATGCGGCACTAGTGCGATTTCGCCTAGGAAGTGTGCGCCTTCATCCATTTCGATCATCGCTTGCAGGGATTCAAAGCCTTGCTCTGCGGTATACTTCGTGACGCGGCCTTGCTCGAAAGTGATCGAGAAGTTGTCGATCAAGGTTCCTTGATAGCTTAGCGGCTTAGAGCTACGTACAGTCCCGTTCGTGCCCAAACGATTCGGGGAAATGAACACTTCCTCTGTCGGGATGTTCGGATTGAAATCGAAGCCGCCCGTTTCGTTCGTTGCCGAACCACCTCGCCAAATGTGCTGCGGCGGCAGCTCAACCGTTAGCTCCGTGCCTGGCGCGCGGTAATGGATTTTATGGAATTGCTTCGCATTCAATTGCTCCCGTTTGCTGCGTAGTGTGGCATTGTGCTCGCCCCACGTCTGTACTGGATCCTCTTGATCTACGCGGGTTGCTTCAAATATTGCATGCCATAAGGCGTTTACAGCTGCTTGATCCTCGAGATCAGGGAATACCTTTTGCGCCCAAGCTAGGGAAGGCGCCGCGATGATGGACCAAGTCATTTTATAGGAGGACATGTATTCCCGGAATTTTACAAGCTTAGGGCCAGCGGCCTTGGCATTTGCAGCAATACGCGAGGGATCTACATCCTTGAGCAGCTCTGGATTGTCGGCATCGATCCACAAGTAGGCGCCATTGCTCTCGGCCAACTCCGTTAACGCTTGCGCGCGCCAGGAAGGATACTCGTTGAACGCTTCGTTAGGAGCGTGTGTATAGCGGATTTGTGTGCAGATTTCATCCTGCCATTCAATATGTACGTGCTTAGCACCAGCCTCATAAGCTTTGCGGGAAATGAGCCGCACGAACTCAGGGTGCCCAATAGGCGCATTAATCCAAAGCGATTGACCGGTTTGAATGTTGAGTGCTACCCGTACCGTAAGCTCTGCGTATTTCTCAAGATTTTGCTCAAAAGTCATTAGAAAAATCCTCCTTTTTCCACCTTCTTGCTTGAAGTTTATCGCTCTGTTCACAAACTGTCAAATAAATTTTACCGTTGGTTGAATAATGGAATCCCGAATGTAATTGAATGGAATTTTTACATTTGTTTACACTAAGGCAGGAGGTGAATTGCGTTCATGCGCTATGAATGGTTATTGGGCCTGCTGCTTCTAGCCCAGCCCAAAGAAATGCCGTTTCAATTAACAGAGAACTCCGATGGAGGGAGAATGGCCCAGATTCAGCGAGAGCCGTACACGCTGCATCATCTCGATGTGCCGCTGGTTGATGCTCAGAAACTGGACCGTCTTGCCGAGCAAATCGACAAGTCGATTTATCGGAAGCCGGTGAATGCCAGCATTAATGACGCCGGGGCCATAGTGAAAGAGGTTGCAGGCGCGAGACTAAATCGAAGAGCTTTTCTCGATCAATTTTATGGACAATATTATGCAGAAGGACCGATGAAGGTGGAGCTTCCGCTCCAAACCTTGTATCCCAAAGTGGACAGTGAGCTGCTTGCCAGCATTCGTGTTCGTCCGATCGGCTATTATGTTACCTATTTTAATTCGCGCAATACACACCGGGTTACGAATCTGAAATTAGCTGCACAAGCGATCAACAATTATGTCGTACAGCCAAATGAGACGTTCTCTTTTAATCGCGTGGTTGGCGTTCGAACACCGAACAGGGGGTATAAGCCCGCAAAGGTGATTGTGAGGGGTGAGTTCTCAGAGGGGATAGGCGGAGGCATTTGCCAAATATCTTCCACACTTTTTAATGCTGTAGACCGTGCAGGTCTGACGATTATTGAAAGGTACTCCCACAGCCGATCGGTGCCTTATGTGCCGCAGGGGAGAGATGCCACTGTTAATTGGGGCGGGCCTGATTTTAGTTTTAGAAACGATTACAATCAGCCCATCTTAATACGTGCGCACACGCTGCCGGGAAGCGTTCAAATTAGTATTTCGTCTTCTGAGCAGATTAATTTCAAGGCGCGACATGTGCCTGGTGCGGTAAAAGCAATCCCTGAGGAGATTGAAACCAATTTGGATGTAGGGAAAGGACTTCCTTGACCCTTACGTGCCCATAGGAAGGTCAATATATGCATACTTTTTGAAATAAAAGCACAAATTCACATGACTCTATTCTGATCTTTTGCTAATATAGAAGCAGATCATTCAGGTTGAGAAGGGTGGATACCGCTTTATGAAAACGTTTTTAGATGAGAATTTCTTACTTACTAATGAAACTGCCGTACATCTTTACAATGAATATGCGAAGGTACTACCGATTATTGATTATCACTGTCACTTAAGTCCTAAGGAAATTTATGAAAATAAACAATTCAATAACCTTACAGAAGCTTGGTTGTATGGCGATCATTACAAATGGCGGATGATGCGTGCGAACGGGATTGACGAGTCCCGAATTACAGGCGAAGCTAGTGATTATGATCGTTTCCTTGCTTGGGCATCCACACTTCCGATGGCGATTGGCAATCCGTTGTACCACTGGTCCCATATGGAGCTGCAAACGTATTTTGGCGTGTACGATATTATTAACGAGCAGAATGCACCAGCGATTTGGGAAAAAGTGAACGCAAAGCTGGCTGAAGGCGGATCCCGCGCTAGAGACCTGATCACCAATTCCAAAGTAACAGTCATTTGTACGACAGATGATCCGGTGGATTCCTTGGAATACCACATCAAAATTAAAGACATCGAAGGCTTCGATACGCAAGTATTGCCTTCCTACCGTCCGGACAAGGCGCTGGAAATCAACCGCGTTACGTTCCTTCCGTGGATTGCACAATTGGAAGCAGCTACAGGTACTCCGGTTCGTACGTACGATGACCTGTTGGCAGGTTTGGAAAGCCGCGCAGTTTTCTTTGATTCTGTAGGCTGTAAAGTTTCTGACCACGCGTTGGATTATGTGCCATTTGCGGTTGGGACGAAAGAAGAAGTTGATGCGATCTTCGCTGCTGGACTTGCTGGTCAGCCGGTTAGCTTGGAAGATGAGAAAAAATACAAAGCATACACGCTATTATTCCTAGGCGGCATTTACAAGAAATTGGATTGGGCGATGCAGTACCACATCAACGCGTCCAGAAACAATAATGGACAGGCGTTTGCTAAGCTTGGTCCGGATACAGGCTTTGATTCCATCGGTGACAGCCCTGTAGCAAGCGCATTGACTGGCTTGTTGTCATCCTTGGCTGTGGCGGATTCCTTGCCGCGCACGATTCTCTACTCGTTGAATGCGCGCGATAATGAAATTCTTGCTTCCTTGATGGGCAGCTTTCAAGGCGACGGCATCGCTGGCAAAATCCAACTAGGCGCAGCATGGTGGTTCAATGATACGCGCGACGGCATGATCGCTCAAATGAAATCGCTAGGCAATTTCGGATTGCTCGGCCGTTTTGTTGGGATGCTGACGGATTCCCGCAGCTTCTTGTCCTACACGCGTCATGAGTACTTCCGCCGCATTCTATGTAATATGTTCGGTGAGTGGGTTGAAGCGGGCGAGTTCCCGAATGACGAGCAGCTGTTGAAGCAGCTGGTTCAAGGGATTTCGTACAACAATGCAAAGCAATATTTTGGATTTTAAATGATAAAACCTTCGTGCGAGTGTGAGCTTGCACGAAGGTTTTTTTGTTGGTGTATGTCGCCGACGGCGTATCGGACCTTGGTTAGAGTCCGAGATGCATCATCTTTCGACATTCCATTGGAGTCTGGGAAGTAACCTGCTTGAATACCCGCCCGAAGTGAGCGACACTATCAAACCCAGCTTGTTCGGCAATGTGAATGACCTTCAGCTTCGTCTCCCGCAGCAGCCGTTGTGCTTCACGAATGCGGACGTTGTTCAAGTACTCAACGAAAGAGAAACCGGTTGTTTCCTTGAAGGAACGGCAGAAATAACTGGGACTGATATGAAATTTCTCTGAAATGGAAGCCAAGCTGAGTCGCTCATGGAAGTTTTCATTAATATAGGTGGCAATCTCAAATATTTTAGGGTGATGGGCCTGCGGGTGCTCTTCAACTGGGCTTTGCTGATCAATCAGTCGGGTGCAAAAGACGAGCAATTGCGTTAGCAGCGCTTTACTATTGAGCTCCCAGCCGTTCTGTTCTAGTTGTTTTTCTCGCAATAAGCTGAATAGCAGGTTCTCGACGAGCGTCCGATTCGCCCCGGATAAGGAGAAGATAATGTGTTTTTGTCGAAAAGGAGTAAGCAGAAGCGTATGCGAATCTTGCCCCATAGAGCCGATCAACGTATCGTTGAAGCTCAATAAGATGCGCTCGTGCGGGAGGGCGTTAGCATCGAGCGTTTTGTGAAGTTTATTTTTATCGATAAATACGAGGTCTCCCTCTTGCATGAAATAGGAGCGATCTTGTATGAAATAGTAGCGTTTGCCGCTGAGCAAATAATAAATTTCGTAATGGTCATGAAAATGATTAACGGGCATGGTGAAGGATTGCTCTCTGCGCAGTCTTTCAATTTCGTATTGAATCAACTTGGACACCTCTCTGATTCTCAATCTTGATCTTTATTCTACAGCAATATATGCAAGGAAATAAAGTGATTAAGTAATATTTGAATAGAAACACCACAAATATTGTAGTAATCTTGAAATAAGAGATATTAAGGTTACTAATCGAGAGGGGAATGCAACAAATGAAAAAGACACGTTATGCGATTGTAGGTACTGGAGGACGCGCTGAATTCTTCTATGGTTCCATGGTGAAGGATTTTCTAGATACATCAGAGCTTGTTGCAATTTGTGATATTAATCAAACACGTATGAATTTTACGAATGACTTGCTTGCCAAAAAGTATGAATATCATGCTGTTCCTACGTATAAAGCGGACCAATTCGAAGAAATGATTCGTCAAGAAAAGCCGGACGCCATCATCGTAACAACGGTAGACCGTACGCATCACACGTACATTATTAAAGCGATGGAGCTCGGTTGTGACGTTATTTCTGAGAAACCGATGACGGTTGACGAAGAGAAATGTCAAGAAATTCTGGATGCGATTAAACGGACAGGCAAGCAACTCCGCGTGACATTTAACTACCGTTATGCGCCACACAACACGAAGATTCGTGAGTTGATTATGGACGGCACGATTGGTGATGTGCATTCCGTACATTTTGAGTGGTTGCTCAATACTCAGCACGGTGCAGATTATTTCCGCAGATGGCACCGCGATAAGCGCAATGGCGGCGGCTTGCTCGTGCATAAATCAACGCACCACTTTGATTTGGTGAACTTCTGGTTAGGGACACAGCCGGAAACGGTTTTCGCAATGGGCGATTTGATGTTCTACGGGAAAGCGAATGCTGAGAAGCGTGGTGAAACGAAGTTTTACCAACGTGCGACGGGGAACGCGTATGCGAAAGAGGATCCTTTTGCGCTGCATTTAGATAGCAACCCGAATTTGAAAGGGTTATATTTGGATGCTGAGCATGAGGATGGCTATCAGCGTGATCAAAGCGTATTCGGTGACGGGATCTCCATTGAAGATACGATGGGTGTAATGGTGCGTTATAAAAATAAAGCGATCCTCACGTATTCTTTGAACGCGTATTTGCCTTGGGAAGGCTTCAGTGTGAATATCAATGGCAGCAAAGGCCGTATTGAAATGAAAGTTGTTGAGAAATCTTACGTGAACGCAGGTGGAGAAAAAGCCGATGAGGGTGCGTTGGAAGGTAAATCCATCACCGTATTCCCAATGTTCGCACCTCCATATCAAGTAGAGATTGAAGAAGGGGTTGGCGGCCACGGCGGCGGAGATCCTGTGTTGTTGAAAGATATCTTTGATAAGCCATCTGATGACCGCTTTAAGCGTGCAGCTTCACACGTGGATGGGGCTATGTCCATTCTAACCGGTATTGCAGGCAATATCTCACTTCGAACTGGGCAGCCAGTTGCTGTTGATAAGCTCGTTAAATTTTAATATTTGACGGAGGTTAAGGCATGTGGAATCCAGACGCGAACATGGCTAAGTTGTATCGTTCCTTCGAATTGAAGCGTGAGCGGCAGCGCGCTGAATGGGCTGAAATGACGCAGGAACAATTGAAAAAGCGTTTGGCGAGCACGTTAGAAGTGCCGATGGAAGAACAGGACGAGCTTCGTCCTGTTCTTCTTGAACGTGTGGAGCTCGATGATCATATTCGTGAACGGGTGGAAATCGGCACGATATGGGGTTTTCGAGTTCCGTGTTATGTGCTGCTGCCAAAGGAATCGGTGGGGAAGATGCCTGCTATACTTGCTCTGCATGGGCATGGGTACGGAAGTAGACAGATCGTTGGTCTGCGAGCTGACGGAACCGAGCATACAGGGGAGCCGGATATTCATGGTAACTATGCGTTGGAAATGGTAAGGCGCGGCTTCGTGGTCGTCGCTCCAGAAGTTCTGGGATTCGGTGATCGGCGATTGGAGGCTGACCAACAGGATGGGCAAGTTGGCAATAATTCGTGCCAAACGCTGGCTTCACATCTTATGCTATATGGTATTTCCTTGGCTGGATTGCGTGTTCAAGAAGCTAGGCGTGTGTTGGATTATATACTGACCCGCGAGGAAGTGGATCCATCTCGTATCGGTTGCTTCGGCTTCTCTGGAGGCGGTTTGCTTGCCGCCTATACGGCTGCCATCGATGAACGCATTCAGGCTGCGGTGCTATGTGCATTCACGAACACGTTCAAAGACAGTATCATGGGAGTTCGGCATTGTATCGATAACTATGTGCCCGGTGTGCTCGATTTTGCGGAGCTTCCCGAATTGATCGGCATGCTGGCCCCGCGCCCGTTGTTCATTGCCTCGGGCAAACAGGATCCGATTTTCCCGATTCAAGGCGTGGAGACGGCGGTTACGTATTTGGAGCGAGTTTACGCTGAGGCTGGCGCAAGTGAACGACTAGGTGTGCATCTTTATGAGGGTGTTCATGAAGTGAACGGAAGTCAGGCGTATCCGTGGTTGGTTGAGGTTTTAAAAAGTTGAATGAAACAGGCAGTCCCACAAGTGGGACTGCCTGTTGTGTTTTTACTTTACACGCTGACGTACGATACTCTCAATGATCAATTTGTGCCCAACTACGACACCAAGACGAATGACACCTGTCGTTCTGCCGGAAATTACGTGGCGATGTCCATCTGCAACGTTGGTTAAAATTTGAAAGCGATGGAAATGGTTGATACCTACACCGATGTTAAGTCCTGTACGACCGGAATAGGAATGACGGTGCCCATCTGCTGTAGTTGTGATGCCTTGGAAAGTATGACGGTGTCTGCCGTCTTCAGGAATAACGAGATCTGTTAAATTACCGAAGGAATGCCGATGATTTTCTACGCGTGACGTTAATCCCTCCATACGATGTCGGAATTGTACGGGACCTTCTTGACCTTGCTTGAGTCTTGCCATTAACCATCATCCTTTCGAAACGAGATGATATTAATGTATGCAAGTGAGTGTGGACTGGCTTGGTCGTATGGCTAACTCATACGACTATTTATTCTCAGTCCCATTCAATCGTGGTGAATCATATTTGCGAATTTCTTCGCGCCAGGAGAGAAAGCCGCTTTCCATAGCTCTAATGAGCATTTCTGCGGTACCGAGATTGGTAGCAAGCGGGATTTGTTGAACATCACAGAGGCGAAGGAGTGCACTAATATCGGGTTCATGACCTAATGCGGAGATGGGATCGCGGAAAAAGATGAGAAAATCAATATCATCCATGGCAATCATGGCACCAATCTGCTGATCGCCGCCAAATGGACCCGAACGTAATCGAATCACGTCGAGCTTCGCAGCTTCACTGATTCGTTTTCCAGTTGTTCCAGTTGCATAAAGTTTGTGCTTTTGAAAAATATGCCGATAAGCAATTACGAAATCCACGAGCAAGTTTTTGTACACATCATGTGCAACAAGTGCAATATTCATTTTCTCTTCGCCCCTTTTTTATGTTACGTTAGTTTACATTTATTTGCGTGTTGGTAACAGAATAACGCAAATATTTTAATATTTCAATCATTATTTTGGATATTTCAGTCATTAATATGTTTAAAATATGAAAAAATTAAAATTAATGTTATGTAATATGACATGAATTTGGCGATGTCGTGTTGTTCTTCCTAATTAGTTCTAACTATGCTAACCTGTTAGGATAATCAATAAGGGGGTGAGTTCGTTGAAGCGAGTGCTTATTACAGGGTACAAAGCGAATGAGCTGGGGATTTTCTCGTTGAAGCATCCAGGCATTGCGATTATAAAAAAAGCGATTCAAAAACGACTCATCGCCCTATTGGATGACGGACTTGAATGGGTTGTTGTAAGCGGTCAGTGGGGTGTTGAGCTATGGGCGGCAGAGGCCGCGCTTGCCCTTAGAGAGAGCACGCATCCGGAGCTAAAGCTCGCGGTGATCACACCATTTCTGGAGCAGGAAGAGAAGTGGAGTGATGATAAGAAAGCGTGCTATTCCAGCGTCATGCAGCGCGCTAATTATGTGAATAGCATAACGAAGACCAAATATGAGGGGCCTTGGCAGTTCAAGGAACGGGACAAGTTTTTGCTTCGTAACTCGGACGGTATTCTGCTTGTTTATGACGAAGAAACCGAAGGCTCCCCCAAGTTTATGAAGCTTCAAGCCGCTCAAATCGCAGCGAATCATACATATCCAATCATGACAATCAATGCATTTGATTTGCAAAATGTCGCGGAGGATGAGCAGGGAGACTACGGTGGCGATATGCAGGATGACATGATGGGGGATTCGAGCAGCGGTGGCGGGGATAAGTGGCATTTTGATGATGAAATTTAAAGACCTTCGGCTTATGCCCCTACATTATAATCTAACTGGAAAATATGTAGTTAAATTCTCGATTTGATGCGATAAATTACATTTAAATGGAAAATATACAGGTATTTTTCTATGTTTGAGTGAAATCAGCGTTTTCAGCTGAAATTAGATGTAGGTTTTCCAGTTATTTCGCCGAAAGTGAAATTTTAGCTAGAATTAACTGGAGGTTATCCAGTTATTGTTCAAATAAGGGACTGCTCTCATGGTGAAAACCATTGAAAGCAGTCCTTTTGTTCATTTTTGAAAAGGAAAAAGAATGCCGGATTTGTCTTTAAATATCCAAAGATAAACAAACACAAAAATAATGATTCAAAAATAAACAAAGATGTGTTACGATGAAACCATCAAAAACAAACACATACTCATGGGATGTAAAACTTGGGAGGGTACTTAACATGGTTGCGAATTTATGGGAAGCTTCAAAAGCGAATGCAGTATCGAAAGGCGTAGAGGAAATTGTGTATCGTTCTAACTTGTTAGGAACAGATCGCGCTGTTTGTAACTGGGGCGGCGGCAACACTTCATACAAAACGATCGAGAAAGATTTCCGTGGTCGCGATGTTGAAGTGATGTGGGTGAAAGGTAGCGGTTCTGATCTTGGAACGATGAAAGCAAAGAATTTCACAGGTCTTCGCATGGAAGATATTCGTCCATTGATCGAGCGCGACGAAATGTCCGACGAAGAAATGGTTGCTTACCTTGCGAACTGTATGATCGACAGCAAGCATCCGCGTGCTTCCATTGAGACGCTTTTACATGCCTTTTTACCATTCAAAAACGTTGACCACACGCATCCAGATGCGATCATCTCGCTCTGCTGCGCACACAATGGACGTGAGCTTGCGAAAGAAATTTACGGCGACCGTTTCGTGTGGGTACCTTATGTGCGTCCTGGCTTTACACTTTCCAAAATGATCGCAGATGGCGTTCGCAACAATCCAAAAGCTGAGCTTGTTCTTATGGAGAAACATGGTCTAGTTACTTGGGGCGAAACGTCCGAAGAAAGCTACCTCAAAACCATTGCCATCATTAATGAAGCAGCAAGCTTCATCGAAGCTCGCGTAAATGAAGCGAACCTATATGGCGGTTCCAAATATGAATCACTAAGCGTAGAAACTCGCAACGAGCTTCTTGCACAAGTTCTGCCAATCGTTCGCGGTGCGGTAAGCAACGAGAAGAAAATGATCCTTACAACAGACAGCGCAGATGATGTGCTTCAATTCGTAAACAGCCGTGATGCAGCAGTGCTTTCCCAAGTTGGAGCAGCATGCCCAGATCACCTGGTTCATACGAAAATGAAGCCTCTATATATCGACTGGAACCCGACAACTGGCGACGCAGCAAGCTTAACAGAAGCTTTGAAGGCCGGTATCGAAGCATACAAAGAAGAGTACAAGGCTTATTTTGACCGTAACAAAAATGAAGGCGACGTTATCAACGAAGCAGCTCCGCGTGTTATCTTGATTCCTGGTATCGGGATGATCAACACAGGCAAAAGTTGGGCAATGGCACAAATTAGCGGCGCGCTTTACCACCGTGCGATTTCCGTAATGAGAGGCGCTACAGCGCTTGGCACATTCGTATCCCTAAGTGAAAATGAATCTTTCAATGTTGAGTACTGGCCTCTTGAACTTTATAAATTAACGTTGGCTCCGGCTGAAGCTGAATTCTCCCGTCAAATTGCTTTCATCACTGGTGGAGCAGGCGGAATCGGAAGTGTAACAGCACGTCAATTCCTAAAAGATGGCGCACACGTTGTTTTGGCTGACCTTAACTTGGAAGGCGCTCAGAAGCTAGCGGCTGAACTGAACGAGCAATACGGCGAAAACAGAGCGATTGCGGTTCGTATGGACGTAACGAAGGAAGAAGAAGTAGTAGCGGCGTTCCGTGAATCCATCCTTAGCTACGGCGGAATCGACATTATCGTGAATAACGCAGGTCTTGCGACTTCCAGTCCTTTTGATGAAACATCGCTTAAAGAGTGGAACTTGAACATGAACGTGCTGAGCACAGGGTACTTCCTTGTAGCAAGAGAAGCGTTTAAAATTATGAAAACACAAAAAGTTGGCGGCAGCATGGTATTCGTCGGCTCCAAAAACTCCGTATTCGCAGGGAAAAATGCATCTGCATACTCCACAGCAAAAGCGGCAGAGATCCACTTGGCGCGTTGTATCGCGGCAGAAGGCGGCGAATTCGGTATTCGTGTGAACTCCGTATTGCCAGATGCCATTCTGCAAGGTTCTGCCATTTGGAACTCCAATTGGCGCAATGAGCGTGCTGCAGCTTACGGAATCGAGCCAGATCAATTGGAAGAACACTACCGCAAAAGAACAACATTGCTGGTTAACATTTTCCCGAAAGATGTGGCAGAAGCTATCGTATACTTCGCTTCATCCAAAGCAGCTAAAACAACCGGCTGTATGATCACAGTTGATGGTGGCGTACCTGCTGCCTTCACGCGCTAATTCATCTACTAGGAGGCAATAAACCAATGAGCGATAAAGCCTACGCACTGTTCGAAGAACAACAAGCCCTAAGAGGCATTGATATAGCTGCTGTAAAAGAGAAGCTAAAAGCCCTTAAAGTTGAGACGCCTTCATGGGGCTACGGAGACTCGGGGACTCGCTTCAAAGTGTACAAACAAACAGGTGTGCCACGTAATCCCTTCGAAAAATTCGAAGATGCGGCACAGGTTCATAAGCTGACGGGTGTATGCCCGTCGGTTGCGATCCACATCCCATGGGATAAAGTGGATGACTACGCAAAGCTGAAGCAGCATGCGTCTGATCTAGGCGTTTCCATCGGTGCGGTAAACCCGAACCTTTTCCAAGAAGATGACTACATCTTTGGAAGTGTGACGAACTCGAACGCAGCGATTCGCCGTAAAGCGACTGATCATTTGCTAGAGTGCGTAGACATTGCCAAAACCGTAGGCTCCGATGTGTTAAGCTTGTGGTTTGCTGATGGTTCCAACTATCCAGGACAAGTGGATATCCGTGCTCGTAAAGCATGGATGTATGAATCATTGAAAGAAATGTACAATGCCATGACACCTAGCATGCGCATGTTGATCGAATACAAGTTCTATGAGCCAGCGTTTTATCACACGGATTTAGCTGACTGGGGTATGGCGTTCAATTTGGCGAACAAATTGGGTCCTCAAGCGGAAGTGCTTGTTGATACAGGTCATCACCCGCAAGGAACGAACATTGAGCACATCGTGACATACTTGTTGGATGAAAATAAACTAGGCGGCTTCCATTTTAACTCCCGTAAATATGGGGATGATGATCTGATTGTGGGGTCTGTGAATCCGTATGAATTGTTCTTGATTTTCTACCAAATCATTGATGCAGCAAATGACAAGAATCCTCAGATTCGTCAAGCAGCGAACAATATCGCTTATATGATCGACCAAAGCCATAACATTGAGCGTAAAATCCCAGCGATGCTGCGTTCCGTACTTAACGTACAAACGCAATACGCGAAAGCACTTCTCATCAACCTGGAAGAAGTTAGAGCAGCGCAAGAGAATCAAGATGTCTTAGGGGCAGAGGATGCGGTTCGTAAAGCATTTGAATTCGATGTAACTCCTCTCCTTCAAGCGGTTCGTGAAGAAATCGGCGTGCCGGTTGACCCGATGAAAGCTTACTTGGCAAGCGGCTACGACGAGAAAATTAATGCGCGTGGCAAGGGCGGTGCAAGCTGGTGAGTACCTCTTCGACAGTTCTAGCCTTTGATTTGGGAGCAAGCAGCGGCAGAGCGATCGTCGGACGACTTGATTCTGAAGCGGGTCGGATCACAATCGAGGAAATTCATCGCTTTTCGAATGATCCAGTGCAGGTGGGCAACCACCTGCATTGGGACATTTTGCGGTTGCTGCATCAGTTGAAGCAAGGTATTTTACAAACCAAACACCTGGGCTATTCGAATATCGAAAGCTTGGCGATTGATTCGTGGGCGGTTGATTTCGGACTGCTAGCTGCAAATGGCGAGCTGTTGGGAAATCCCTATCATTATCGGGATCATCATACAGATGGCCTCATGAGTCAAGTCATGGATATTGTGGGCCGAGAAAAGCTGTATGCCGCTACAGGGCTGCAGTTTTTGCAATTCAACTCCATTTTCCAACTGTATGCGCTTCAAAAAAATAATCCCGACTTGCTGAGCCGAGCAGCGACGTTCCTGATGATTCCGGACCTGCTTCGCTATTTCCTCACAGGTGAAAAACATAGTGAATACACCAACGCCACGACGACACAGCTGTTTAATGCGACTAGCTTGACTTGGGACGCGCAGCTGATCGAACAGCTTGGGCTTCCGGAACAGATATTCCTGCCGCCAGTTGCTTCAGGAACACGCGTAGGCGCTTTAAGCCCAGCTGTTTGCGAGGAATTGGATGTTCCTTCCATTCCTGTCATCGCCGTTGGCGAGCATGATACCGCATCGGCAGTCGTAGCCGTTCCTGCTCTTGATGATGATTTCGCTTTCCTTAGCTGTGGAACGTGGTCCTTGTTAGGAACTGAAACTGAGAAGCCTGTTCTTACAGAACAAGCGTTAGCATGGAATTTCACGAATGAAGGCGGCGTCTACGGGACGAATCGTTTATTAAAAAACATCATGGGCCTATGGCTCATTCAAGAAAGTAAACGCGCATGGGAGAAGGAAGGGAAAACAGTCAGCTTTGGTGAGCTCGTGAAGCAGGCGGAAGCAGTTAAGCCGTTCCAATGCTTCATCGATCCGGATGATGATATGTTCCTTAACCCGGCTCATATGCCGAAGCAAATTCAGCAATATTGTCGTGAAACGGGGCAGACTGTGCCGCAAACCGATGGCGAGATCGTGCGCTGCATCATGGAGAGCTTGGCGCTGAAATATCGCTTTATTTTGGAGCGTACGGAACAGCTTTCAGGCAAAACGTATCGCGGTCTTCACATCGTCGGCGGCGGTATTCAGAATGAACTGCTTTGCCAGTTCACATCCAATGCTATACAGCGTGAGGTATGGGCTGGTCCTGTAGAGGGTAGTGCCTTAGGTAACCTTGTAGTACAATGGATAGCACTAGGGTATGTCGCGAATTTATGCGAAGCCAGGAAACTGATTCGGAATTCGTTCCCGGTCAAAACGTATCATCCACAGGATGAGGCGGGTTGGCAGGAAGCGTATGCAGTGTTTTGTGAAGCGGCCTCCCGATCGACGGTGAAATGAGGGGTAACGATGCTGGTAGCGGAAAGATGGCAGAGAATCGTTCAATTGGTGAATGAAAGAGGAAGTATTCGCGTAACCGAGCTGAGCGAGCTGTGTCAGGTAACGGAAGAAACGATTCGACGTGACTTGGATCGTTTAGAAGCCGACGGCAAGCTCATGCGCAGCCATGGCGGTGCGGTGAGTGTGAAGGAAGCGCAGACCGAAGTTCCTTTCATGGAGCGGGAGACGGCTCACGCGGACTTCAAGAACTGCATCGCGAAGGAAGCTGTCTCACATATTCAAGAAGGGGACCGCATCATTCTCGATGCAAGTACCACGGCTTGGTATATGGCGAAAATGATTCCAGATATGGCGATTACGATTATCACCAATTCGATGAAAGTTGCCTTGGAGGTAAGCAGCAAGGAGAAAATACAAGTCATCTCCACAGGCGGCCTGCTTTCTCCGAAGTCCTTATCTTACGTAGGTCCTTTATCGGAGAGATCCTTGGATATGTACCATGCGCATAAGCTCTTCCTCTCTTGCAAAGGGGTTCATGTTCAGCGAGGAATCAGCGAATCGAATGAGCTTCAAGCCTTGATTAAGCGTAAAATGATCAGTATCGCAGATGAAACGTATCTGCTGGCTGATCATAGTAAATTCGGCACGCAGGCCTTAACGCAAGTGGCAGGTTGGTCGGAGATTCAACATGTGATCACAGATCGTCTTACGAGCAAGGATGCACTTGATCGTATTCGTGACAAGGGTGTACATGTCCGGCAGTTGGATTAATCTGTCTTCAATAGTAAACGGGCTTCCACCTAGGTGGAAGCCCGTTTTTGTTAAAATCTACTTGATCGCATCAACTAAACTGACTATGAAATCAGTCTGCCTTTATGAAGAGACTTCATATTTTTATTGGAGTTAGAAATGATAGGGAGCATTTTCAAGCTACTAATCATGGGAGATTGGCACTGATGGCAAGTTGGGACGAACTCGAACGAAAAATTGTCCCGAATCCAGCCCTTACAATCTTCGTTATTACATGCCCAGACTTTGGTGTTTTCCTGAATGAGATCCTCTACCGATTTTCTTCGAAAATACATAGTTTTCTCCTCCTTATATAAAAAAACTGCCCTTAACTCTTGTTAAGGACAGTTCAATGTGAATTACAGTTTTACAACATTTTCGGCTTGAGGACCGCGGTTGCCTTGAGCTACATTAAATTCAACGCGTTGACCTTCGTCTAACGATTTGAATCCATCTCCTTGAATTGCGGAGAAATGAACGAATACGTCATTTCCGCCTTCCATTTCAATAAATCCAAAACCTTTCTCTGCGTTAAACCATTTCACTGTTCCTGTTTCCATAATAAAATTACCTCCAAATTGTTATTAACATGCTCTTTTAAACAAAAAAAATCACACATTGAAAAAGGTACCATTACACAAATGATCACTTTTTCAATATGTGAGTTTATGTCAAAGCTGTTTATAACCTTATGGTAGCACATAACGGTGTGATAAGCAAACTGGTATTATTCTCCCTTTCCTATATGACATATGTCATACCCTCTACATGATGTTTATGACTGCAACGAATTGAAAGCGGTATCTATAATGAAGATAGGATACTACAACTGATATTCGCTAACAAGTCCTGCGCACCATATCGAGGAGGAACTATACGATGACACAACCCACGCTAACTAACTTAAAAAAACAGGTTGCCCCCTTTGAAAAATCAAATACGAGGGCTAGTATCAAACAGCTAATTAACACCTTAGGACCTTTATTCGGACTATGGTTAGCTGCGTATCTAAGCCTATCTATCTCATATTGGATCACACTACCGATTACAATTATCGCATCCGGTTTCGTTATACGAACTTTTATCATTTTCCATGATTGTTGTCATCAATCGTTCTTCAAAAGCCGTAGAGCTAACGAAATAATCGGTACAATTACCGGTATTCTCACACTCTTTCCCTATCAGCAATGGAAGAATAGTCATTCTATCCATCATGCAACAAGCAGTAACCTCGAGAAACGCGGGATAGGTGATATGTGGGTGCTAACCGTCGACGAATATGCGGCATCTTCCTTGTGGGTCCGTATTGCGTATCGATTATATCGGAATCCATTTATTATGTTCGGACTTGGTCCCATCTTTTTGTTCCTATTCACGAACCGTTTTAATACGAAGGGTGCAAAACGCAAGGAAAGAATCAGTACGTATATGACGAATGTATCCATCCTTGCTTTATATGGTTTGCTGATCTGGATCATTGGATGGCAGTCGTTTGTACTGATCCAAGCTCCAATCATGTTCGTAGCAGGCTTGATGGGAATCTGGCTGTTTTATGTGCAGCATCAGTTTGAAGACTCCTACTTCGAAAATGAAGATGAGTGGAGTTATGTGAAAGCCGCGGTAGAAGGAAGCTCCTATTATAAGCTGCCGAAGCTTCTACAATGGATTACTGGCAATATTGGGTTTCATCACGTCCACCATTTAAGTCCGAAAGTGCCGAATTATAATTTGGAAAAGGCGCATAATGCAACGCCTCCACTTCAAAAAGCAACAACCATTACAATCGGCACCAGTTTGAAGTCGCTAAGTTTCCGTCTATGGGATGAGCGAAACAAAACGTTTGTCGGTTATAAAAATAGGAAACAGGTACACCTTAAGGAAGATGTGCATGATCCTTTAGCTAACAAAATAAAAGTAAAAGTACGTAAATCGAGTTTACAAGGGCAATAAATACATCGTTTCATGTTTGTGCTAAAATATAATTAAATCTATGTTGAAGAAAAAGAGGCTAAACGGACTATGCAAAAGTGGTATCAAATTTTTCACAAAAACACCGGTCTTAGTCCGTATGTGTGGGTTGTTTTTTATATCCTCCCTTTTTATTTCATCTTTCGTTCTTCTACCACATACCACATTGTATTAGGCACAATCATGATCCTGGTTTTCTTTAGTTGTTATGTGCTGTCCTTCGTATCTAAAGGATGGATTGTGTACTTTTGGACTAGCGTTCAAATTATTATTTCGATTATCATGGCTATCGTATTCAGCTATGTGTACTTCTCTCTGTTTTTAGCATTTTTTATTGGCACCATGAAAAGTCGGGCAGGATTTATTACGTTGTACTGCATTCATCTAGTAACGACGATTGTCACGATTAATTATGGATTGGTTTCCCAAAATCCTGTTTATTTTACACAATTGCCTTTTATCATCATTAGTGTAATTGCCGTTATTCTCATTCCAGTCACCACGTTCAACCGAAATAGGAGTGAGCAACTTCAGGGGCAACTAGAGGATGCAAATAAACGAATTTCCGAGTTAGTAAAGCTTGAAGAGCGTCAAAGAATTGCCCGCGACTTACACGATACACTTGGTCAGAAGCTCTCGTTAATTGGTTTGAAGAGTGATTTGGCTGGGAAATTAATTAGCAAAAATCCGGCGCAAGCACAAATCGAAATCAATGATGTTCGTCAGACAGCTAGAATAGCGTTAAAGGAAGTCCGGGAAATCGTAACGCAAATGCGCGGAACGAGACTAGTGGAAGAGATTTTTCGAATTAAACAGATTTTGAAGGCGGCAGAGATCGACCTCGTTCTGGAGGGAGATCCGAAGTTAACTAACACGTCCCTGATCAATGAAAATGTGTTGAGCATGTGTTTAAAGGAATCGATTACGAATATTATCAAACATAGCAGTGCGACTACGTGTTCGATCTCAATTGAGCCATCGCCAAGCGATCTCGTTATCAAGGTCGGGGACAATGGGATTGGCATGACGAAAGAATGTCTTGCGCTACTCGGAAATGGATTACGGGGCATGAAAGAGCGACTTGAGTTTGTAAACGGTTGTATGGAAATTATCTCAAACCATGGAACAATGATTGTTATCAAAGTGCCGAATGCCATCATACCACCAGAGAGGGAGGCGAGGATATGATCCGAATTGTGATTGCCGAGGACCAACGGATGCTGCTGGGCGCACTTGCTTCCTTACTTGACTTGGAAGAGGATATGCAGGTCGTTGGTAAAGCAAGCAATGGCGAGGATGCTGTGAAACTGGTTAAATTGCATAAGCCTGATATTTGTGTCATGGATATCGAGATGCCAATCATGAGCGGTTTAGATGCGGCGGAGGAACTAAAGGGATTGGGTTGCAAAGTCATTATTTTGACCACGTTTGCCCGTTACGGGTATTTTGAAAGGGCTGTGAAGGCAGGTGCCAACGGTTATCTGTTGAAAGATAGCCCAAGCGAGGAACTGGCTACCTCGATTCGGAGTGTAATGGCAGGCAGGCGAATCTATGCCTCAGAGCTTGTAGATGAGACTTATAATGAGGAAAATCCTTTGACCGAGCGGGAAAAGGAAGTGCTGAACCTGATCGCCGACGGTAAAAATACGAAGGAAATCGCGGATCACATGTATATAACAAGAGGTACCGTACGTAACTACATTTCTGTTATTCTCGATAAGCTCAATGTCAGTAACCGAATTGAGGCTATTATGCGGTTCAAAGAGAAGGGATGGTTTAAATGACAGGCCCAAAAAAGGTGAACGGGTACCTATAGACAGGACACTTTGAAAAAAGGTGTTCAGGCTATGGGTATCTTTTTGTTAACGATTGGAAGGAGTAAGAGACGATGCGAATAGGTGTTATTGCAGATACGCATTTATCATCCCGTGCACAGAAGCTGCCGGATGCGCTTATAGCAGGGTTACAAGGTGTCGATCTTATTATTCATGCAGGTGATTGGGTGAGTGAGCATGTGATCGACCTTGTCGAGCAGATTGCCCCGTGTGAGTCAGTGGCTGGTAATAATGATGGGGAAGAGATTGTGGAGAGGTTTGGGAAAAAGAAGTTATTAACCTTCGGTAATTTCCGCGTAGGGCTTATCCATGGGGATGGCTTCCGGAAAACGACGGAAGTAAGAGCGCGCGAGGCATTCGAGGCTGAGCGGCCTCATATGGTCATTTTTGGACATTCGCATATCCCATATCTACAAAATGATCAAGGGATAATCATGTTCAATCCGGGTTCGCCCACGGATAAAAGACGACAACCTCGCTACTCGTATGGCATTCTTCAATTAGGGGAGCAGTGGAAGGCTGAGCATTTCTTTTACAATACAAAGGAATAAAACAAAAGCCCGATCGGCTCACTGAGCTAATCGGGCTTTCACTGTTTCTAACGAACATACCATTCGCCTGAAACCCAATCTGTCGTTTTCCATTTAAGAACATCAGGGTTGGCTAGATGCATAATTTCTTTGAGGAAATCGAGCTGCTCGAGATCGGTCATCGGGGTGAAGTTTTTCGCTATCGCCAGATTCTGTTCGAGCTGCTCCATAGACTCCATACCTACGATGGCGGTTGAGATCGGTAAGGACAACGTGTAGCGGAGTGCTTTCTCATACCACGGTGCTAATTTGCCGAGTGCCATGACCTTCATGCCGATGATCGCGATACCTTTCTCATTGGCCTTCGGAAGAAACTCATGCGCGAAGCTATAAACAAGGTGATCCGCAGCAGAGAGCGCGACGAGTGCGCTGTCAAACGGATAGCGATCAATGGCTTCCAACTGGACCTGCGGATTCGTATGACCGCTGATCGAGATATGCTTGATCATGCCTTGCTCTTTCGCTTCGATCAGGGCTTCCAGTGCGCCGCCTTTGGCAAAGCATTGCTCGAGCTCTTCCATTTTCATAATATTGTGCAAGCGCCACTCTTCGACGTAATCTGTTTGTAGACGCTTCAAGCTGTCTTCGAGAAGTCGCAAGGAACCGTCCCGCGTACGGTCATTGGTCTTCGTTGCAATCCACACTTCATTTCTGCGATTACGCAGCGCCAAGGCTTTGCCGAGGCGTTCTTCGGATTGACCTTTTGAATAGCTAGGTGCTGTATCAAAATATGTAATTCCCTCATCGATCGCCCGATTCACAATCTGTATCGCTTGTTCCTCCGTGCAATGATGCTCATCAACAATACGCTGAGCGCCAAAGCTTAAAAGTGGGAAATGTGCTCCCGTCGCGCCAAAAGGTCTTTTCTCCAATCCAATCATTCCTCCTAAATGGCAAGCTGATGTCGTTCGTTCTGTCCTAGCGTTCCCTAAAAGAATACCAAGACATACCAATTTTACTATAATACATCGAATAATGTGAGTAGAGCGTATCAAGCAGGAATCCAAGCGCTCGTCATGTAATTTTAAGTACAGAGGGAATCGTCAAGATTCGACCTAAATAGATCGAAATTATGAACAGCAGGGACTATAGTCCTATAAATTAAGCGAAAAGGATTGTGGTTACGTTTAAATCATCTTATTATAAATAGAGAGCGCATTTTATGTCGAAAAGCTAGTTGAAACAAGATTAAATTGTTGTACATAACGAACAACAAATAGATACATAAAGAGGTGCAATAAGATGGAAAAATCAACAATCATCGGGGTTGTGTTAGCGGCAGTATCGATCGGAGTTGGGATGGTACTAAAAGGAGCAAGCCTAGCGGCCTTATTGAATCCAGCGGCAGCTTTAATTATTTTTGGCGGAACCGCAGCGGCGTTGTTCAACGCTTTTGCGCTTGAGGAGATTAAGAAAATACCGAGCTTACTCAAAATCATTTTTACAGAGCAAAATCAGTTACCGAAAAAAGAACTCATCGAGATGTTCGTAAACTGGGTGAGCATTACGCGTCGTGAAGGGTTGTTGTCTCTGGAGAAGCAAGCGGAAGAGCTTTCCGATCCTTTTATGAAAAGCGGTATGCGGCTAATCATCGATGGTAACGATCCTGATTTCGTGCGAGATGTACTGTTAGAGGATATTGCCGAAATGGAAACGAGACATAAGAAATATGCGAGTATTTTTTCGCAAGCGGGAACATATGCCCCAACACTGGGCGTATTAGGCGCCGTTGTCGGACTTATTGCTGCGCTTGGGAATTTGAGTGAAGTCGATAAGCTGGGTCACTTGATTTCAGCGGCGTTCGTTGCGACGATGTTTGGTATTTTCTTGGGGTATGTCGTGTTTCACCCATTTGCTAATAAGTTGAAACAGAAGTCCAAGAAAGAAGTGGAAATCAAGCTCATGATTGTTGAGGGGTTGCTATCCATTCAATCAGGTGTATCGGCGAATTCCGTGAAGCAAAAAATGATGATATTCGTTCCGAATAAAGAGCGTGAGTCCTATGAAGAAGGGGCTGAGGGGGCGCAGCGTAGTGAGTAAAAAAAAGAAGCATGAGGATCATGAAGAACATATTGATGAAACCTGGCTCATTCCCTATGCGGATTTGTTAACTTTACTTCTTGCTCTTTTTATTATTCTTTTTGCTTCTAGTCAGCTGGATTCCAAGAAATATGATTCGATTATGCGTTCCTTAAATAATGCGTTCACAGGCGGCGAAGCACCCTTCGCCATGTCCAACTTAATTCCTATTGATGATGCTGCAAATTCAACGAAAAACAATTTTAAGAACCAGAATCCGCCTACGAAGGAAGAGACGAAGACCGAGAGCCAGCTAGCAGCCAAGCTGCAGAAGGAAGAGAAGGATTTGAAGGAATTAAAGGAAAGCATGGACAAGTATATTCAGGAAAATAAAATGAGCGAGCAGCTGACGACAAAGCTTGATAATGAGAAGCTAACGATCACGATTAGTGATCGTGCGTTATTCGAATCGGGTTCGGCTACGATTAGACCAGAGTCCCAAAAGTTGGCGGCATCGATGTCCAATTTATTAGGCCAATACCCAGGCTATCAGGTTGAGGTGGCTGGACATACCGATAACATCCCGATTCATCGAGCTGATTTTGAAACGAACTGGGATTTAAGCGCCAAGCGTGCCGTGAATTTTATGAAAATATTACTGATCAACACGAAGATTCAGCCTGCGTCTTACTCTTCCGTAGGGTATGGCGAGTACCGTCCAGTCGCTGATAATGCGACAACCGATGGAAGAGCGCAAAATCGCCGCGTTGAAGTGAGCATTCTCCGCAACGTGAGGGCAACGGATGAGATCGCGAAATAAAAGGGGAAAGCAAAGGAGCTAAGCGGCTTATGCGCTTAGCTCCTTTGCTTTTGGCTTCTACTGGTGTCGGAAGCGGTGTTAGTTCGATATCACCAAATTAATATGAGGATCTCGCTTTAAAAAGACCAATAGTCAGATTCTGCCGAACTAATTCCCCATTTTCCTCGCGAGAGTGTTGTTTTAGTCGATTTAGTTTGGCAATTTAGGACTAAAGAGAATTTGTGTTGCGGACAGTGAAATTAGTTCGACAATTTCGGACTAATGGATGCGGGGGGAGAAATCCGACCACTCATTTCCTCTTCAATCGCAGTAATTTGTTCCACGATTTGTTCCACGACTTTCTTTTCAACTTCATAGCTATGTATAACCTCATCCGCCATAACCGCTTCGGCGATTTTGAACTTACTAATCTCAGCAAAAAGCTGCTGTGCCAGCTCCAGAATATCATCCGACTCCTCAGCGATTCGGCGTATCGAAGCGTCCTGTTGGATGCTGGTCGAGTTCACCTCTTCAACACCAGCAGCAGTTTCCTGCGCAATGGCGGCAACGAACTGAACGGAATCAACGAGATGATCGTTTTTCGATTGAGCTTGTTCGATTTTCTGATGAATCTGCGCAATCTGCTCTCGGATCACGAACGTCGATTGCTCAATTCGGCTGAAGGAGCCGAATGTCTCCTCCACATGAGAGCTCTGCGTGAGCGCTGACTCACGCGCATCTACCAACGAGAGCTGCAGCTCTTGGATCTGCCCCTGCAGCGTCCCAATAATACCACTGATCGTCTTCGACGATCCGTTCGTTTGCAGGGACAGCTCGCGTACTTCGTCCGCGATCACAGAAAAGCCGCGGCCGTGCACGCCGGCTCTGGCCGCTTCGATCGCGGCATTCAACGCAAGCACATTCGTCTGCGTTGAAATCTCCATGATCGAGCGCACGATGGCGCCGATCTGCTTTGAGCTGGCGCTGAGCGACTGCATCGCAGCGTCCACCTTCTGCAGCAGGAGCTGCGACTGCGCAGTCGATGCTTTGAGCGCCTGCACGGACGCAGTACCTTGCTGCGTGCCGACAGCAGCCTCGTCGCTGCTGCGCTTCATTTCCTGCGTATACGCGCGAATGTCGCGTATCTCCTCCTCCAGCTCGGCGATGAGCAAGGAGCTGCTCTCTGTTTTCATCGCTTGCTCGTCCGCACCTGATGAGATCTCATGGATCGCCTTCAGGATATCCAAGTTGGCTGTAGCTGTAAGCTGTGAAAAGCGATGAAACTCATGCGAATGAGCGGATAAAGAGGAAGCGATGCCCTTTGTGGCGCCAAGCATGGTACGAACCTGCTTGATCATTTGATCAAAGCTGTTGCTTAATTGACCCAACTCATCTTTAGCAGAGGAGTTAATGGTGTGGGTTAGATCACCAGCAGCAATGCGTGCGACCGCTTTTTGCAGCAATGAGATAGGGCGTGTGAACGACGAAATAATGAGAAACGCGATCACTAAGGTTAGGAAGAAGACGCAAGCTGAGGCAACCAGCATAATCGTGCGACTATCATCCAGTGCCTTGGAGGAGCTGGCGATCGCCTGAGCAGCACCGTCTGCATACGTGACGTAAAACTTATCGACTAAACCAAAGATGTTATCCTTCAATTCTTGCGATTCACTATATAGATACAACAGATTGATCTGGAGATCGGTTGGCTTAATGCTCGTATCTTGAACCATTTTAGCAGCGGTATCGAAATTGTTAATGTAATCAACGGAGGCTTGAATTAATAGGCTTCGCCATTTTTGCTGTTCAGGGGTGCTAGCCGTATTACCGATCTTCTGGATGAAGTCATTGTAGGGCTGGCGTTTACTATTGTACTTCTCAATGAACTCCGGTTTTTTTGAAATCTCAAGTCCAGAAGCAATAATGTTCATTTCTTGAACTAAATTTTTAAGCTCTAACGCCATGACTTTAAGATCTACTTTGTCGTTCTGCTCGGTCATATGCTGCTTAATTTGCGTTACCTGATGTAGATTGAACAGGGCCACCGCTACGAAAATAAGCAGTACTCCGCTGAAGCTGGCGATTAATTTTGCGCGCATAGAGAAGTTGGACAACGTCATTTTACCCATGTATGTATTCCTCCTATATATAGACAACCTTAGACATTCTCCGTCTAATTACTTATTAATATAGGGGGCTTCTATTAACTAAAGCGTCGAACTATGTAAATGATTTGTAAATTAAAAGTTTTACATTACGTTTACGTTTCGTGGGTTTGTATTTAACATTCGCTTGTTACCATAAGGGAGTAAGGTCGTTCGACACACAAGAAGATGGGGATCGAACTTAACCAAATCCAGCACATACATTCAAAGGAGGACATGTTAACTATGTTAAACTTCATGTCGAAAAAAGGGATTACTTTTACACTATCCGCGGTATTAATGATGGGGACTTTGGTTGGTTGCGGGGCTAAAACAGAGACGAACAACGCAGCTTCCACTACACCTGCAGCAACTGTAGCAGCTTCTGCAAAACCTTCTGAAACACCTAAAACAGAATTAACGGGTACCGTAACTGCTTCTGGCTCCAGCGCACTTCTACCATTAGTTAAACAAGCGGCAACTGAGTTTATGGAAAAGAACCCGAAAGTAACAATCAACGTTACAGCTGGTGGTTCAGGTACAGGAATTAAAAACGTAGCTGACGGTACTTCCGACATCGGTAACTCCGACGTTGAGCCGGCTGCTGAATATAAAGACAAAGGTCTTGTAGATCACCAAGTTGCTATCGCGCCTTTCGCTTTCATCGTGAACAAAGATGTGAAAGTAGACAACATAACTAAACAACAAGCAACGGATATCTACATGGGTAAAATCACAAACTGGAAAGACGTTGGCGGAAATGATGCGAAGATCGTTCTTGTTCATCGTCCGGACAGCTCAGGTTCCCGTACACTTGTTAAACAAATCATTTTGGATGGCAAAGAATTTACAAAAGACGGTATCACGCAAGAAAACAGCGGTGCTATGAAAACAGCAGTTGTAGGTCAATCCGGTTCCATTGGTTACGTAGATACACCTTATATCGATGACACTGTAAAAGCTTTGAAAATTGATGGCGTAGCTTTCACAGAAGACAACATCAAAAACGGCACTTACAAATTGTTTGGTGTTGAACATATGTACACAAAAGGCGAAGCTAAAGATCCTGCGAAAGCTTTCATTGATTACATCCAAAGCAAAGAATTCCAAGCGAAGCAAGTTCGTGAGTTGAAGTTCTTACCAGCTGATCTGTTGAAAAAATAAGGTATCATACCAAGAGCGTCTGCATCGTATGCAGCGCTCTTTTTTTATTCATAAAAACAAAACTTTTACATTCCCTTAACAAATCATTTACGATCCAATGACATTCATATTCTATGATAATAGTAAGTCTTGTGTAATGTAGAGAAGGGGGAATCACGAAGTGAATTCCATAGTAGATCAACTAACCAGCGCCAAAGCGGACGAGAAGAATCGTCCAATCATCACCAAATGGACCCAAAGACAGCATAGACAAGATAAATTAATGAGGTGGTTATTTGTCGGTAGTGCTGCTTTAGTGTCTGCCATCATTTTCTCTATCATTGTATTCGTAGGTATGCAGGGCATCAAAACTTTTCAAGGTGTGAGTCCTCTCGAGTTTTTCTTCTCAACAGATTGGACGCCTGGTCAAAATAAATTCGGTGCGTTTCCTTTTCTATACAGCACGCTGCTCATGACCCTTGTAGCTGTCGTGATCTCCGTACCGCTTGCCTTATCTGGTGCCTTGTTCATGGCTAAAATTGCACCGAAGTGGATGCGCGAGATCATGCGTCCAGCGACTGACCTATTCGTCGGAATCCCGTCGGTTGTGTATGGTCTGATCGGGATGACGGTCATAGTACCTGCCTTAGGTAAAATAACGGGCGGTGTGGGCTACGGTATTTTGCCAGCAGCCATTATCTTAGCGATTATGATTCTTCCTACTATTTTGTCCATTTCCGAAGACGCCATTCGTTCACTGCCTGGTCGATTGGAGGAAGCTTCGCTAGCGCTTGGCGCAACACGGTGGCAAACGATGTGGCGTGTCCTCTTGCCAGCGGCGAGACCTGGTATTCTGACGGCAATCATCTTGGGAATGGGCCGAGCAATTGGTGAAACGATGGCGGTATTCATGGTTATCGGGAACTCACCGCAAATGCCCAAATCGCTGCTCGACTCTACAACAGTATTAACAACAGCAATCGTTAAAGATATGGGGAATACGAATTACGGGTCAACTTGGAACAATGCGCTCTATTTGATGGCTTTGCTTCTACTTGTCATTTCCTTATCTCTGATTCTTATTATTCGTATCGTAGCCAAGAGGAGTGAATTGAAATGACAAGTAAAACAACAGACCGTATCGCCACCATCTACTTCTGGACATCCGGTATTATCATCATCGGGATTCTGGCATGGTTTCTCATTCGCATACTAGGCGATGGCATCCCTCACCTTTCCTGGCATTTCATATTTGGTAAACCTGAAGAAATCAAAGCCGGCGGCGGCGTAGGACCACAGCTTTTCAACTCTTTTTATGTCTTGTTCTTGTCCCTTGTGATTTCGATTCCGATCGGCTTATTTTCAGGGATTTACCTAGCGATTTATGCGCAAAAGAACTGGTTCACTGACCTTGTCAGAATCTCGGTTGAGGCACTTTCTTCAGTACCGTCTATTGTATTTGGACTCTTCGGTTTTCTACTATTCGCTAATTTGTTAGGACTCAAATTTTCAATTCTTGGCGGCGCGGCGACCGTTGCACTACTGAACTTGCCCGTTATGGTGCGGGTGACAGAGGAAGCCATTCGCACAGTGCCTGACTCTTATTGGGAAGCTAGCTTAGCGCTGGGCTCAACCAAATGGCAAGCGATCCGCAAGGTGCTCATTCCGGCTGCTCTACCCAACTTGATTACAGGGATCACGCTAATTGCTGGTCGTGCGCTGGGTGAATCCGCGATTCTCATTTACACAGCTGGTTTGTCGGTATCGCGCTTTTTTCCAGATTTCAATCCGCTCAAAATGGGAGAGACACTCTCCGTTCATCTATGGTACATCGGTGCAGAATCACTCGTTCCTGATGCGAAAGAAATTGCTAAAGGCAGTGCCGCACTCTTGCTCATCGTTGTTCTAATCTTTAATCTGCTGGTTTCGATACCAAGTCGAATCTTACAAAAAAGACTCTCCGGGGGGAAATAACACATGGCTATTGCGACGAAGTATAAGATTAAGGCAGAGAAATTGAATTTATTTTATGGCGAAAATCAAGCCTTGCACAATATCGATTTGAACATCGAAACCGGCTCTATTTCAGCGCTGATCGGTCCTTCGGGCTGTGGGAAATCGACCTTCCTTCGCACCTTGAACCGAATGAATGATCTCATCGATAACGTGCGGATCACAGGGAATGTTTCTGTGGACGGTCACAATATTTATGGATCAGACTCTGATGTGGTGTCACTCCGTAAGCGAGTCGGCATGGTGTTTCAACGTCCCAATCCTTTTCCAATGAGCATTTACGATAACATCGCCTACGGGCCGCGGATTCATGGTATCAAGAAAAAAGCGGTACTAGATGAAATCGTAGAACGCAGTCTTAAACAAGCAGCGCTTTGGGACGAAGTCAAAGATCGTTTGAACAAGTCGGCTATGGGGTTATCAGGTGGCCAACAACAACGGTTATGTATTGCCCGCCTTCTGGCGGTTGAGCCTGATGTGCTGCTCATGGATGAGCCAACCTCGGCTTTGGATCCTATTTCAACATTGAAAGTTGAAGAACTTACACAAACCTTAAAAGAGAAGTATACGATCATCATCGTGACACACAACATGCAGCAAGCAGCAAGAATCTCGGATATGACATCCTTCTTCCTTAACGGTATTTTAGTTGAAACGGACCAAACCGATAAGATCTTCACGAATCCGAATGACCAACGTACAGAAGATTACATTACGGGACGATTCGGCTAAATCACATAGAGGGAGAGATAGATATGGACGCAAGACCGGGGTTTCATCAATCGTTGGCACTGCTTCAAAAAGAACTGCAGCAAATGGGAGAGAGTGTAGAGCAATTAATTTATGAATCCGTAGAATCTCTCGCGAAACTGGATGAGAAGGCTGCACAGCAAGTCATCCAGAAGGATGATCTCATCGATGATTATTTAACGACCATCGATGAGCTGTGCCTACGCTTAATTGCGCTTCAACAACCAATGGCGAGCGATCTGCGCATCATCGGAACCGCGCTCAAAATTGCAACGGACTTGGAGCGAATCGCCGATCATGCTGTCGACATTGCCAAGATCACAATTCGCTTTGCGGGTGAAGAGCTCGTGAAGCCGCTAGAAGTGATTCCGCAGATGGCTGAAATTGCGATCGAAATGCTGCACGAGAGCCTTCTATCCTATACGGAACGTGATGTACATAGGGCGGCATCACTTGCCGAGAAGGATGACCGTGTAGACAAACTATATAGTACCGTGATGCAAGAGCTGATGGGGATGATGGGAACGGATTATAATCGCAATCGTCAATTAACACATTTGCTTTTTGTCGCGCACTTCTTGGAGCGAGTGGCTGATCATACGACGAATATCGGTGAGGGCGTCATCTATATGGTGACAGGGAAACGGAAAGATTTGAACGTGTAAGTGAGAATGGCATGAGAAGGGCCGCCTCCGAAAGTAGATCTATCTACTTCGGAGGCGGCCCTTTCATTAGTTGGGAGGGAGCGGGAAACGAATCAAGAAGGTTGTCCCATTTGAACTCGAGCTCACTTCAATGGTGGCATTGTGTCTAGAAGCGATGCTATAGCAGATGGCTAAGCCTAGCCCAGTTCCTTCATCTTTCGTGGTGAAGAAGGGACGACCCAGTTTTTCCAAATGCTCGGTTTTAATGCCGCTGCCCTGGTCCGCAATCTGGAGAACGACGTGCTCAGGCTCCGCGTAGGTTGTAATTGTTAACGTTCCGGCGATATTCATGGCCTCAAGTCCGTTCATACACATGTTCAGGATTAGCTGGCGCATTTCTTTATCATCGAGAAGAATTTCTGGACAATAGCCGAATTGGCCATTGACGTGCTTGCCTGACATGACAGCTTCTGCTTGGATTAGAGGCAATAAGCTTTCGATAATGCGGTTAATACTTTCAGGCCGTTGATGGGACTGTTTATTTTTGGCCAAGGAGAGATATTCCGTGATAATATCGTTGGCTCTGTCCAATTCTTCCAACATAATGGGGATATACTCTTTTTGCATATGACGGTCGTTCTCTTGAAATAATTGCAGGAAACCGCGAATGGTCGTCATCGGATTACGAATTTCATGGGCAATACCAGCGGCCATTTCCCCGACCAGATTCAATTGGGCTAAGCGGGCCATTTCGGATTCAAATCGCAAACTCTCGGTGATATCAACGGCGACTTGAAGCAAACAAGTCTCACCTTCGATATCGATGTACTCTGTGGAGAGAAGGGCGGTTCGAATTTCGCCAGTTATCGTTTCGTAGCGTACCTTCGCATTACGAACAATGTCACCGTTTTTCGTAGTATTGATAGCATTCTGCATAAGATCCATCGATTGGCCGATTACTTCGTCCCCATAGCCAGTGTGCTGTTTCCAGCTCTCATTGACATCGATATAGGCAAGATCGGGCAGACGCCTAATGGCCATCAAGGAAGGGGAGAGGATGAACATTTTTTTGAAATGTTCCTGCGAGTTCATGAGCTTCTCATGGGCATCAACAAGCTCAGAAGTTCGCTCTTCTACCCAGTTCTCTAGCAACACATTCTGCTGAATTAACTTCTCTTCCGCTTCTGCAAGCTTGCGGTTCGTTTCTTCTAGATCAAGGGTACGTTTATGTAAAAGCTCACTTTGAGTTTTTAGTTTCTGGTGGTTCAGATGCATATTTACGAAGCCATCTACCTTCATGCGCAGCATTTTGGGATGGACAGGTTTAAATAAATAATCAATGGAGCCAACATGATAGCCTCGTAAGACGTGCTCAATGGAGGTACTGAGGGCTGTTAAGAAAATAATCGGGATATCCTGACAAGCTTTCCGCTGCTTAATAAGTTCTACGGTTTCAAAGCCGCTAAGCCCTGGCATCTGCACATCCATCAAAATAACCGCGATATGATCAGCAGGCTCTTTTAATAAATATCGAAGTGCTTCCTCCCCTGATTGTAAAGAAATAACATCATAGGAAGAAGAGGCCAGAATGCTATTCAGAGCCAGCAAGTTTTCATAGCGATCATCTACCGCCAAGATTTTTACTTGTTGTTCCATCATATGTCCCTTTCCGCGCGAGATCTGCTGTACGCACCTGACAATCCATACAACACCTTTTCGAGGAAAAAGTGTAATTCCCTCTTTTTTTTTGTAAGTCTTTACATACATTTTACATAAGGTTAATCCACCCTATCATTTGGTTTGCTAGACTGGAGTCATATGCAGAAATAGATGAGGGATGATGGACATGAAAGTTCAGTCAGAAGTTGCCTTACAGTTCCAAAATCTGATAGAGGAGCAGCGCATTACTTCCGTCTATCAGCCGATAGTTTCTTTAAGGGATGGTCAAGTGATGGGGTATGAGGCCTTAACACGCGGTCCCGTCGATACACCGTTTCATTCCCCTTTAGGTCTGTTTCAATATGCGGAAGAACAGGGCGAGCTATATCGTTTAGAGCAGTTGGCACGTGAGAAGGCGATTCAGGGATCCATTTTGGAGCATAAGGAGCAGCTGTTATTCATTAATATTTCCTCGCACGTGCTGGAAGACCCGGGATTTATGCCAGGCAAAACACTTGAAATCTTGCAGAAATATGGGCTTAGTCCTAGCAATGTAGTGTTCGAAATTACAGAAAGAAGCTCCATCGAGGACTTCTCTCTAGCTAAGAAAATATTGGCCCACTATCGGACTCAGGGCTACCGAATAGCAATTGATGACGCCGGAGCAGGGTATTCTTCCCTTCAAGCGATTGCCGAGCTGCAGCCAGATTTTATTAAAATTGACCGATCACTCATTGAGAATATTCATCAAAATAAAGTGAAAGCGTATATTCTCGAAACGTTTGTAACGTTTGCCCATAAAATGAACATCTCGTTGATCGCGGAAGGGATTGAACAGATAGAAGAGCTCGCCAAACTAACGCAGATGGGTGTGCATTTTGCCCAAGGTTATCTGCTTGGCAGACCTTCTACTTCACCTGCACTAGTGGAGGATGCGCATAAAATGATGATCTGGCAGTATCGCCATGTACAAGGAGGAAATATGACGTGGCATATCGGCGGGCTGAAAACACCCTCAGGTGTGTTTCATACACATGTCATGATTTCAGAAGTTGCGGACTATTTTAAAAAGAATCAAGAGGCGGTCGGGGTGGTCATCGTTCAAGAAGAAAAGCCCGTGGGGCTTGTGATGAGAGATCGCTTGTTTCAGCATTTGGCGGGACAATATGCCTACTCCTTGTACTGGAATCGGAGAATAGATAGTGTGATGGATGCTTCGCCATTGATCGTAGATGAGCAGGTGGCTGTTGAACAGGTGTCACTGCTGGCAACGTCACGCGCCATTCATCATTTATACGATCTTGTCATCATCACAAGCAATGGGAAAATGGCGGGGACTGCGTCGATTCGAACGATTCTGGAGAGCATTACGAATGTCAGGATGGAATCTGCGCGTGTGGCGAACCCGTTGACAGGTCTTCCAGGTAATTTGCAAATTAATCGGGAAATTAGCAAGCGAATTAACGAGCAAGAGCACTTTCAAGTTATTTATGCGGATTTGGATTATTTCAAATGGTATAACGATCGCTTTGGGTTTCAAAAAGGGGATCAGCTCATTCAGTATACGGCCGATGTGCTGCAACAGGCGATTGCCTTTTATGGAACTCCGCATGATTTCGTTGGGCATGTCGGCGGCGATGATTTTATCGCCATTTCCACGACACTTTCACCGAAGCTGCTCTGTCAGGAGATCATTCATCGGTTCGAAGCGGGTGTCAGCGTGTTCTACGAAGGTGAAACATGGGAGAATGTCGTGGATCGGAGCGGCAATAAAGTTGAGAGCGAGGGGGTCACTTTATCGCTGTCGCTAGTGATATGCAACTGTGAGGCCCCCATTACACTGGAGTATATTTCGCAAACAGCGGCTCAGCTCAAGAAGAAAGCGAAGGCGCACCAGGGCAGCATCTATTATTTTCAAGCGATTAATTAACTTAATTCCTGCGTTCCCATACATATGAAGCATCAAAACGTATAAACCAATTGTTTGAAGGAGCGAACAATGATAACCTTCTGCTTCCCGATTCGCCGCTCCGAAATTTTCTTGATATTTGCCGGATGAATCCAGACCGCGTCGATCCCCGCCGTGGCTGCGCCGACCACATCGTTGCGCCACGAATTTCCAACCATCACACTTTGGCCCGCAGCCGTGTTCATCGATTTCAGAGCTTGCTCAAAAATCGCCGGATGCGGTTTCCGTGGACCATCATTCTCCGTTGTAAACAACCTCTCCTGATCAAACCACGAGGTTAGCTTCATTTTTTCCAAATTGCGCTGGAGACGTTTGCGGTTCCCGTTGCTAATAATGGCTAGCTTATACTGACGTGACAGCGCTTCTAGTGTATCTTCTACCCCTGGAAATAAAGCCACGAAATTGTCTTCACGTTCTTCCACTTGATTGAAGAAGGTTCGTGTAAACGCGGTATTCACCTGCATCGGAAACGGGTGCAGCGCTTTGATTAAACAAATGTGGCGCAGCTCGTCAGGCGAGATGGGGCTTCTGATCGGTGTTTTGCGATGGCGGCTCCACTCGGACTTATAGCTAAGCAGTGCCTCTTGCGCGCTCGCTTTCGTATCTTCAGCATCCCATCTTCCCGTGAAATCCTGCATGACTTCAAGAAAAGCGGAATCGAAGCATTGCCTGCGATCGAGAATCGTATTATTCATATCAAAAAAGATAAGCTTTTTACGTGTGGGTGAGAAAAAAGGACTCATACGGAGAACCTCCTTCTGAAGACCGGTCCAATCTAACACTCTGATAAACGCTCCTGTCCTAGAGGGACAGCGTCATCGTTTATTACCAAACACTTATCACCCCACCGCTGTAGTCTAGGCTGCCTTTCAATGATTGTTGTTCTTTCCTTATATCTCTCCATAAACGCTCCCGTCCTTGAAGGACGGCGTAGCCGTTTATTTCGTTTCCTTACATGTTTATGTAGGGAACCGTTTTTTTATTTTAATTTCGTATGCTATGATTATAGAAGTATGTCTAAAAATGGGGTGGAACTTATGGATAAGCTTATTATTATTGATGGGAACTCAATTGCGTTTCGTGCCTTCTATGCGTTGCCGCTGCTCAGCAACTCCAGCGGGTTACATACCAATGCGGTATATGGCTTTACGACGATGCTGTTGAAGTTAATTGAAGAAGAAAAACCGACCCATTTTCTCGTTGCGTTTGATGCGGGGAAAATTACGTTTCGACATACAGAATATGCGGAGTATAAAGGCGGTCGCGCCAAAACGCCGCCAGAGCTCTCTGAACAATTTCCGTTAATTAAAGATTTATTGAAGGCTTTCAAAATCCCGCAATTCGAGCTCTCCGGCTATGAAGCGGATGATATTATCGGCACGTTGACGAAAGCGGCGGATGCCAAAGGGGAGAAGGTTCTTCTCATTTCCGGTGACAAGGATATGCTCCAACTTGCTTCCGACCAAGTTACCGTAGGAATCACCCGCAAGGGGATCAGTGAAATGGATCGTTTCGATCCGGAAGCGATTAAAGAAAAATACGGCCTCACGCCGAATCAGATCATTGATTTGAAGGGCCTCATGGGCGATACGTCCGATAATATTCCGGGTATCCCCGGCGTAGGCGAGAAGACTGCGCTTAAGATGCTGCATGACTTTGGCACTGTCGAAGAAGTGTTGGCGAACACAGCAAGCCTAAAAGGTAAAATGAAAGAAAAAGTGGAAGAGCATGCCAAGAGTGCTCTCATGAGTAAGGAATTGGCGACCATCTACCGTGAGGTTCCGATGGAAACAGCCTGGGATTCGTTCCGATATGATGGCTTTGATGGACAAGCTTTGTCGAGTATGTTCCGCAAGCTCGAGTTCAAATCGCTGTTGGAGAAGCTGGATTTTGGTTCCGTTACCGTGGAGGAAGAAGGCCTCGTTGTTGAGAGTCTGGAAGCTGTTGCAGTAACAGAAAGTAATATCGAGACGTTAATTGCCAAACTAGATGATTATGCCGCGATCCATGTGGAAGCTGTTGGTGAAAATCCCCATCAAGCTGTCATGGTTGGGATTGTGTGGTTTATGGACGATGGCGGGGAAAATACGTCCTACTTTGTGCCGTTTGATCTGTTGCAAAGTGAAGCGGGTAAGGCGCTGCGCGATTGGTTGAGCGACGCTTCGAAGAAGAAGCAATTATTCGACCTGCACCGCGCGCAGCTGGCGCTCGCTTGGCAGGGCATCCACCTCGCAGGGGTGGATTTCGATGTGCTGCTGGCCGCCTATCTCCTCGATCCGACGGAGTCGAATCTCAGCTTGAGCGGCCTGTCGGTGAAGTACGGTCTGCCGTCTGTGAAGGCAGACGAGGATGTGTTCGGCAAAGGCGCGAAGTTTCGCCTGCCGGAACTTGCTGCGCTTAGCGACCACTTGGGTCGCAAAGCGATGGCGATGGCGCGCATGGTTCCCGTGCTGCGCGATGAATTAGAGAAGGGCGAGATGCATCGCCTCTTCTACGAGCTTGAACTGCCCCTCTCCGCCGTTCTTGCGGAGATGGAGATGCGCGGCATCGCGGTCGATGCCGAAGGGCTTAAAACGCTCGGCGTGGAGCTTGGTAAGCAGCTGGACACGATCATGTCCAGTATTTACAAGCTTGCCGGCGTCGAGTTCAACATCAACTCACCGAAGCAGCTCGGTGAGATTCTGTTCGAGAAGCTGGGGCTGCCAGCTTCGAAGAAGACCAAGACCGGCTACTCGACGGATGCCGAGGTGCTGGAACGTCTTGCGCCCTACAACGAGGTTGTCGGGCAGATCCTGCACTACCGCTCGCTAGCGAAGCTGCAGTCGACGTACGTCGAGGGGCTGCTTAAAGAGGTGCGGCCTGAGACCGGTAAGGTGCATACCTATTACCGGCAGACGATTGCCGCGACGGGACGTCTCAGCAGCCAGTTCCCGAACCTCCAAAACATTCCGATTCGTCTGGAGGAGGGCCGGAAGATCCGCAAGGTTTTCGTTCCATCCGAACCGGGATGGTACATTCTTGCTGCGGATTACTCGCAAATCGAGCTGCGCGTGCTAGCGCACATCTCGCAGGATGACAAGCTGAAGGAAGCATTCCTTCAGAATATGGACATTCATACGAAGACGGCGATGGACGTCTTCGGCGTAGAAGAAAGCGCCGTCGACAGCAATATGCGCCGTCAAGCGAAGGCCGTTAACTTCGGTATCGTTTACGGTATCAGCGATTACGGCTTGTCCCAGAACTTAGATATTACCCGTCGGGAAGCGGCACAGTTCATTGAACAGTATTTTGCCGTGTTCCAAGGGGTTAGAAAATATATGGATGAGATCGTTAAGGATGCCCGCAGGGATGGCTTTGTGATCACCTTGCTACAACGTCGACGCTTATTGCCGGAAATCACGCATTCGAACTTTAATATCCGTTCCTTCGCAGAACGCACCGCGATGAATACGCCGATTCAAGGGACGGCAGCCGATATCATTAAACTGGCGATGGTTCAAATGGCAGATCGATTGGTTAAAGAAGGGCTGAAGAGCCGTATGCTGCTTCAGGTACACGATGAGCTTGTATTTGAAGTGCCAGCCGATGAGCTGGAAACGATGCGTCAGCTCGTGCCTGAAGTGATGGCTGCTGCGCTGAAGCTGGACGTTCCTTTACGGGCGGACGTTGATTTCGGTCTGACTTGGTATGATGCGAAGTAACACTCAACATCTAGAAGGAGGTGAACACCTTGCCTGAGCTTCCCGAGGTGGAAACCGTCAAACGAACGTTAAACGCACTAATTACGGGAAAAACAATTGCCCATGTTGTGGTCAGGCTGCCTCGCATTATTCAAAAGCCTGACGATATTCAGCAATTTGAAACGTTGCTCCAAGGTCAAACAATTGAAACGATTGAGCGAAGAGGGAAGTTTCTTCGTTTCGTACTCACGGACTATGTGATGGTTTCCCATTTGCGCATGGAAGGCCGCTATGGCTTGTATGCAGGTGAGGATCCACTAGAGCCGCATACGCATGTCTTATTTCGTTTTACGGATGAGAGTGAGTTGAGATACAAGGATGTGCGGCAATTCGGCACGATGCATCTGTTCTACAAAGGCGAAGAGCTTACGCAGCCTCCGCTGGTGAAGCTCGGTCTTGAGCCGCTCGACGATGCGTTTACCTTGGAAGCTTTTCGCGGGGTGATTGCCCATCGGGCGACGAAGATCAAGCCGCTGCTGCTCAATCAAGCATATATCGTAGGCATTGGGAATATTTATGTAGACGAGTCCCTCTTCTTGGCGGGCATTCATCCCGAACGGGAAGCTTCCTCGCTGAGCAAGGGGGAGCTCGGTTTGCTGCACGAGGCGATTATTCGAACCCTGCAAGACTCGGTTGAAGTAGGCGGCTCCTCGATTAAATCGTATGTGAATGGACAAGGTGAAATCGGCCTGTTCCAGCATCAATTGAACATTTATGGTCGACAATCTCAGCCGTGTAAAACTTGCGGGAATGAAATCGTAAAGACAGTTGTGGGGGGCAGAGGGACGCATATATGTCTCACTTGTCAACCGTTGAAGCCCAAGCGGTCAAGAAAGAAGTCTGAAAAATAGGCACGTGAAGCATACCCTCTCCATATGATATGGAGTACTTAGCCCAGATAAACAGCTCGCAAAGCTCGGTTTATCTGCAAAACGCTTAGGAGGGTTTGTATGCTTCCTGTCATTTCTCTGCTCATTTTGGCATTTGCGGTTTCTTTGGACGGTTTCGGTGTTGGCGTCATGTATGGGCTACGCAAAATCCGAATTCCACTCGTATCTATTGGGATTATATCGCTTTGGTCAGGCATCATTATTTTCACATCGATGCAGATCGGCGTTCTTATGTCTTCCTTCATGTCACCTTCGTTTGCCAAACGGATTGGCGCCTTGATCTTAATTGGTATTGGTGTGTGGGCTCTGATTCAAATGAGACAAGGACAGAAAAGCCAAGCGCAGCAAGAGCAAACAGCTCCTTCACTGGAGCAAGCGGTTGTCAGCGGTATGCCTCACGCCGATATTCGCAACTCAGGCTATGTAGAGCCGATTACGTTTGACACGTTACAGAGAACGAAAGAGATTCTCAGTATTGAGTTGAAGCGCTTTGGCCTTGTAATTCAAATATTACGAACGCCATCCATTGCGGATGTGGATAAGTCAGGCAATATTTCAGCCTCTGAGGCTACTTTGCTCGGATTGGCTCTGTCCTTAGACGCCTTCGGAGCAGGGATTGGTGCCGCTCTTATCGGCTTTGTGCCGCTATTAACGGCATCGGTTATTTCGATCTCCAGCGGATCTTTACTGGCTGTTGGTTTGCGGATTGGGTTCCGTTATGCGGAAATGAACTGGATGAAAAAGCTGTCGATCCTTCCAGGCTGTGTTCTTATTATCATGGGACTTTTGAAAATGCTATAGTCCAGCATCAATGGACGTTAGGAGAGAAGAGCTTATGAATATCGGCCTAACAGGAGGCATTGCCTGTGGAAAAAGCACGGTTAGCCTTATGCTCGTTAGCCGTGGCGCCTTATTAATCGATGCCGATCAGATTGCTCGCGATGTTGTCGAGCCTGGCAGCCCTGTTCTTGAACAGGTTGCCGCACATTTTGGACAAGCTGTCATTGGAACAGATGGTTCTTTGCAACGCAAGAAACTAGGTGAAATCATTTTCGGATCCTCTGAAGCGCGCAAGCAGCTGGAGGGTTTGCTTCATCCCCCGATTCGCGCAAGGATGCGTGAACAAATGGCAGCGTATGAACAGGAGCACCCTAACAAGCTGGTTGTGGTTGATGTTCCTTTACTCATAGAATCAAACTTGGTTTCGATGTTTCAGGAAATCATGGTCGTTTATATCCCGCGGCACTTGCAATTGGAACGACTGATGAAGCGAGATGGCTTGTCTGTAGAGACAGCGCAGCTCAGGTTGGATGCACAAATGTCCATCGAAGAGAAACGAAAGCTAGCGGATATTGTCATTGACAATAGCGGTACGTGGGAAGAAACCAACATGCGGGTAGAACAGTTCTGGGTAGGGAAGGGATTGGCATGACGTTCTTTCGAAAAAAGCGCATGTTTGCTCTTCTGCTCATTGTATTTGTCATGATCCTGTTCATGAATAGCACAATTATCGGAAGAAAGCTATACCCGATCTATTTTCAGCAGGAAATTCGACAGAACGCGGCGAAACACAATGTAGATCCTTTTTTAATTGCTGCCATTATCCGGGTCGAAACGAATTATCAACATCATTTAGAGTCGAGCAAAGGGGCATTAGGGTTGATGCAGCTTATGCCTGATACCGCAGATTGGATTGCGGATTCCTCGAATTTAGGGCCTCATTCGCAAGATGATTTACTTCGTGTTGATATTAACATTTTTTTAGGGTCATGGTATTTAAATTGGTTAATCAAGCATTATAATGGTAATTTGATCTATGCCATTGCGGCCTATAATGCGGGTCAAGGCAATGTGAACAAATGGAAAAACAACGGCGTGTGGGACGGGGACGAAGCGAATATTCGTGATATTCCATTTGGCGAAACGCGTCATTACGTACAACGGGTTTTATATTACTACGAAAAGTATACGAAGCTTTATACAGAGCAATGGAATAGCGCATAAAACAAAGAAGCATTGGACTAGCTCCCAGGGGAGCGAAGAGTCCAATACTTCTTGTTTGCAGAGTCACGAGCTAGTTAATTCAAGATTACTTGAATTGACCTGCTAGAGATTGTTCTGCGATTTGTACCAGGCGACGAGTAATGCTACCACCAATAGAGCCAGTGTCACGAGAAGTCATGTTGCCATAGTAGCCATCTTGAGGGATAGCAATACCAAGCTCTTGAGCTACCTCGTACTTCAACTGATCCAATGCTGCATTAGCTTGTGGAACGACTAAAGTATTGTTTGAACTCATGTCTGTTCACCTCCTTGTCGGTTGGTAAATCTATTGTGTGCAGAACACGAATCTTCAAGACATGTAACATCTGGTAAAGTTATTTCCAAGAGAGAAAGGAGAGGAAAGCGAATGAAATGCCCGTTCTGTGACCATTCCGGTACGAAAGTGCTTGATTCAAGGTCTGCCAATGAGAATAAATCCATTCGTCGGCGCCGTGAATGCGAGAAATGCGCAAGAAGATTCACGACCTTTGAAATGGTAGAAGAAACACCTTTAATTGTGATTAAAAAAGATGGAAGTCGGGAAGAATTTAGTCGAGAGAAAATTTTACGAGGCTTAATTCGCGCTTGTGAAAAAAGACCTGTTTCCATGGAAAGGCTAGAGATGCTTGTCTCCGAAGTTGAAATGCAGCTGCGCACAACGGCTCATGCCGAAGTCGACAGCCTAGGCATTGGTGAAATTGTGATGGAGCAATTGTACCCTGTCGATGAAGTGGCCTACATTCGCTTCGCCTCTGTATATAGACAATTCAAGGACATCAACATGTTTTTGAAGGAGTTAACGCAAATATTGGGAAAGCATGATGTCAATCTGCTTCGGGATAAATAAGTTAACCTGATCGATATAAAAGCCGCATCGCCTCGTTATTGAATCATGAGGCGATGCGGCTTTCTATGTTTTGAATAGCGATTTTTACCTAGTTCGTATGAATCGTCGTCGTGACCACCAAATTGTTCGTTGTTGAGGTGGAGGTGGAGGATGCTGTGAAGGATAACGTTTCTAAATTGACAGTCACTCCAATGGTGAGCCCATTATTAATCACCAAATTAGCCGTCGTTAAAGTCGTCAAATAGCCTAAAAGAAGAACACCATTTACAAATACATTGTAATACCCATTACTCCCAGGAACCGTAAGGCTATTCGCGGCTAGATTGGCACCTGTATCATCTCTAAAGCTAGATGAAGGAATCGTGGTCACACCGCCGAGAATATTCCCTAATACGACATTGGCTGTGAATCGTTTGACAAGCGGGGTAAGGGTTGTTGTTGTAGTCGTTGTAATCGTTCCTGAAACCACACTGGTTGCCGTTAAATGAAGGGTGATTAGGTGTTCGCTCATGGTTGTCCTCCTTTCTAGATGTGACGATTTTTTGCAACTCTAGCACTTGCTATATCATATGTTAGTAACAGCTAGTTTGATTGGGAATTCAGATGCTGACACAAATTGATTTGTTTTTTTTCGAAATGTGACAAAAAATAAAAAAAGACAGCGGGCATCCCGCTGTCTTATGCTGCTAAAAGCCGTAGAAGTCAATAAACACGCCACCTTAAGCGCTTTTGAAAAAAAAATATTCGCATGACATCAACCGACTGTATTTTTGTAAGCGATAAGGCATAATTCGTTTATTGAGTGCGTTTGTCCAGTTCACTTCGCAGAAATTGAATAAACCGAACAGCTTCGTCAGGGGTCAATACGTTGTTATCAAATGTAAAGGAGAACATGTCCAAAAGTTCACTCTCTGGAAGATGCAAGTTGTCCACTAATTGCTTCACATGCAAGCTCATATTGCCGTCAATTACCATTTTATTCATGAATCCGATTTCCTCCTTTGTCGTACTGCATGTATCGGATGGAGGCGGCAGCTGGCTGACATATTGGATAAGAGCTGATCACGCCAATTTAGTCCCTCTAGCTTTGCGTCGCCACTTTTCAGTGGTTTTGCCCTTTCATACCGATAATGCTTATATGAAAACTATATCACAGGTTAGGATTGACTTGCTATTAATTACATTAATTCGAAGGATGGTTGAAGCATATGTCCGTCAATAGCCCAAAATCCAGTAAAATAACTCACGAATTGGATATTGTTAAGGTTGCAGAGGTGCTTGGCCTTGATCAAGCTCGCTTACTCGCTTATGTCTATGCTCGTCCAGAAGCGATTCCCGCCTATGTTGCAACTGAGCCGTTGTCTCCTTCGGATCCATCCTAACCATAAATAAAAAAGCACCGCAACGATGAAGCTGCTGCAGTGCTTGCTTATTATGAATTAAACCATTATTTTACAAATGTCGTTCGTGAATTCAACCGGATCTTGAAGCGGCAGTCCTTCGATAAGGAGGGCTTGATTGTACAAGAGCGCTGTGTACAGGTTCAATTTCTCTTTATCTTTTTCAAAGGCATCCTTCAAGGAAGCGAAAACGTCATGATTCACGTTGATTTCCAATACTTTCTCTGCCTTAACGTTTGGGTTGTTTGGCATAGCGTTCAAGATTTTCTCCATCTCGATGGTGACATCGCCATCTGTGGATAAGCATACCGGGTGCTTTCTCAGACGCTTGGAAGCTTTAACACTCGTCACTTTGCCTGCCAATAGGCCATTCATGTAGTCGAATAGATCTTGATTTTCCTTTTTATCTGCTTCGGAATCGGTTTGGTTATCCTCGACATCAATACCTAAATCTCCGCTCGATACAGATCTGAATTCCTTCTCTTTGTAGGACATAATCATCTTGATTGCGAACTCATCAATATCGTCAGTGAAGTAAAGAATCTCGTAACCTTTATCTGTCACAAGCTCCGTTTGCGGAAGCTTATCGATTCTTTCCATCGACTCACCAGATGCATAGTAAATGTACTTCTGGTCTTCAGGCATTCTTGAAACGTACTCGTCCAATGTGACGAGCTTTTTCTCCTTGGAGGAGGAGAACATCAATAGATCCTGCAGAAGCTCTTTATGCGTGCCGTAGTCGCTGTAAACACCGAATTTCAGCTGTCTGCCGAAGGACTTGTAGAATTGCTCGTATTTCTCTCTCTCGTCCTTCAGGAGGCTTTGCAGTTGGCCTTTGATTTTGCTAGAAATGTTTTTGGCAATTAATTTGAGCTGACGATCGTGCTGCAGCATCTCACGGGAGATGTTCAGTGATAAGCTCTCGGAATCAACCATCCCTTTAACGAAGCTGAAGTAGTCAGGAAGCAAGTCTGCGCATTTATTCATAATGAGAACGCCGTTCGCGTAAAGCTCTAAGCCTTTCTCATACTCTTTGGAATAATAGTCATAAGGCATATTTTCAGGGATAAACAGGATTGCTTGGTAGACTACCGCGCCATCTGCACTCACATGAATATGCTTCAGCGGCTTGTCGAAGCCGTAGTGCTTCTCATGGTAGAACTTCTCGTAATCCTCTGGCGTGAGCTCGCTTTTATTCTTGCGCCAGATCGGCACCATGCTGTTCACGTGCTGCTCTTCTTGATAGTCCTCGTATTCGCTCTCGCTGCCTTCTTGCAGGCGTCTGCTGGTAATATCCATTTTGATCGGGTAACGGATGAAGTCGGAGTACTTCTTGATGATCGATTTCAGGCGATACTCGTCCAAGTATTCGTCGTAGTTATCATCTTCGGTATTCGCTTTGATCGAAAGAACAATCTCCGTTCCAATTGAATCCTTCTCTGCTGGGGCAATCGTGTACCCGTCTGCGCCATCGGATTCCCACTTGTAAGCTGTGTCGCTGCCAAGTGCTTTACTTGTTACAGTGATGTGGTCAGCGACCATGAACGCGGAATAGAAGCCTACCCCGAACTGACCGATGATGTTGTGGCCATCTTTAGCCTCATTCTCTTTCTTAAAAGCAAGAGATCCACTCTTCGCGATAATTCCTAAGTTGTTCTCAAGCTCATCTTTCGTCATCCCGATACCTGTATCGCGGATCGTTAAGACACGGTTTTCTTTATCAGCAGTAATTTTGATGAAGTAGCTATCTTTGTCAAAAACGAGCGAGTCGTCTGTTAGCGCCTTGTAGTAAATTTTGTCAATCGCATCGCTGGAGTTGGAGATAAGCTCTCTAAGAAAGATCTCTCGTTGAGTGTAAATCGAGTTGATCATCATTTCCAACAGACGCTTGGATTCGGCCTGAAACTGTTTCTTTTCCACGGATAGATCTCCTTTCGATATGTAGCTGGTTTTTAGAAATTAGCACTCGCACGCTGTGAGTGCTATACACTAACTTTATATCATCCCTGAAATTTAATGTCAATTGGAAAGGGGAGAATTTAGGTGGTTTGCGTGCGTGCTGAGGAGAGAGTGGGGCGAGGAGGTGCGGATGAGGGGGAAATGTGGGGAGGAGGTGTGAAGTGTCGTTAGGCGCCACATGTTCTCATGACGCCGAACACCTCCAAAATTGCAAAAGAGCAATTTTGGAAGGGGGTTCTAATCATGTATTAAAAATTGATGCAAAAAGGCATCAGTTTGGGGCATTTCGAGGAGATTTACTAGAAAATCGATGAAAAAGATGCCTATTTGCACGCATTTTCCATTAATGAGGCTAAATGAGTAGAAAAAGTTGCCTATTTGCATTTTTGGGAGAGGAAGCAGTCTACCACTAACTACTTTTCACCTAACCAACCTTCCATTTCCGCCTCCATCACCATCCTAGTCACACACAAGCTACTTACAAGCTACTCAGAAGCCACCACTAACTATCTACTCAGAACCAATTCACCCACCACCTACATCACTCACCAACTAACTACTCAGCACCTACCTAAGCGACTCCACACCACATTCTAACTAGCTACTTACTACTACCTGTCTAGCCCTCCCATGCATCCACCAACCCAACCACCATCACCACATGCGAATATGCTCCCTCTTCACAAGCTCATACCTAAGAACATGCTTCCCTTCAGCACCGGTGTGCGGGATAAACCAGCCTTTGTCGCAGAGTGCCTGCAGTACTCGAACGGTTGAACGGTAGTTGATATCAAGATGTGTTCTTACATCTATGGGGCGGAGAGGTTGAGCGAGCGTGTAAGCTAGCCGCACGATTTCCCGTTCCATCACATTGCTCAGACTGACAGGGGAAGTGATCACCTGGAATCGACTAATCAACATGCGAAGCAATGTGATACATAGCTCAGGGCGATGCGCGACATCGTCGTAAGAAAAAGAAATCACCTGATACCCCATCGCAGCTAAAAAGGTTTCGCGGTTCAGCTCATTGCAGTATTTTTGCCTGTCCATATCACGCACGTGAGGACCGAAGCCTTTGATTTCGATGATCAATTTCACGAACTTCGTCAGCCAAACGAAATCACAGAAATACGATAATCCCCGCCAATCCAGAACTTGGAATTCGGGATGCATATCGTCGAAATTACCTCGCAGTTCCCACCAGATATTTTGGCAAAATAGCTTCTCCGCCTCCCGATGCCCGCGCTCCAAGCGGCCTCTGCGTTCTCCGGATCTAAGCTCCAGATGGTTTTGAATCCATTCCTCATGCATGTTCTCGAAATTCATATCGTCTTCCCCTCCTTTTAAAATAAAAAAACGCCCCTGCTCCATTCACAAGAAATGGACAGGGACGTTCTTCGTCTCTTGTAAATAATTATAAGGGAAATGCCTCCATTTAACTAGGGAATATTTCCACTTTTTTATAAATAGAATGCGTGTTGATGCTGCTGGAGGTGAGTGGCGGGATGAGTCAGTTGGAGTAGATAACACGGTCAAAATTGCAAAAGTGCAACTTTGGAATGGGTTTTCACTTGTTTATTGAAAACTGATGTAAAAAGGCATCAATTTGGAGCAATTTTAATAAATTATCCTTAATTTTGATAAAAAAGGATGCCAATTTGCACGCATTTTCCAGTTTTGAGCATAAATGAGGGTAAGAGGTTGCCTTTTTACATTTTCGAGAGAAATCAGCGCCAACTCTTCACGCGTACGGTTGAGAGGTTGTGGATACTAGGGAACATTTTCGACATTTCTCCAGCTTTTATGATAGAATGTGACATATTGGAGGGATGTCACATGGATATTAGACGAATATTAGGTCTTCCTGAATTGTTGGATGTTAAAAAAGTCGTATGCGTTCAACCTCACCCTGATGACAATGAAGTTGGGGCTGCAGGCACGTTGTACGAACTTGCACAGCGCGGTTGTGAAATCGTTTACATTACGGTAACCGATGGGAGAGGCAGCGGATCAACTGGCGAAGTGGAGCCAGAAGCGATCGCGTCTATTCGCCGTGCAGAGCGCATGGCGGCTGGGGACATTTTAGGCGTGTCCAAGCAAATAGCACTTGATTTTCCAGACATGGGCAGCTATACCGAAGAGGAATTGCTGGCCAAACTCATTCCGATTATCCGCGAGGAAAAGCCGGACTTATTGATGACGGTCGATCCGTGGATGCCGTATGAGGCTCATCCGGATCATATCAAAACAGGCAAAGCAGTCGCTTCAGCGATGCTTTTTTCATCGAATGAAATCATATTCCCTGGCTCGAAGCCGCATGAAGTGCCGCAAATTGCCTTTTACGCAACTTCGCATCCGAATACGTTCATTGATGTTTCGGCCCATTGGGAAACGAAAATTGCGTCCATCTTGGCCCATAAGAGTCAATTTGATAACGCGAATTGGCCATTGGTTAAAGGATATTTTGACTATCAAGGTGTTCAATTGTACGGCAAGCTGAAGAATGATCCAGAAGCAAGAGGTTTTGCAGAAGCTTTTAAATTACTGACCTCGCATCAGCTTCATTTCTTCCCATCCGCACTATACAGCTAACAGCTACCTATGACTAAGGAGGCAAGTCCAATGATTTCACTATCCAAAAAACTCGCTTACAGCTCGAATCAAATTGGACTTAGCGTCTTGTGGCAGGCTTTTAGTGCCATTGCCGTTTTTTATTATGTGACTGTATTGAATGTTTCCGGTACGTCGATTTCCATTGGGATGATCATTTATGGTTTCCTGAATGCGATATTTAATTTAGTTGCAGGTTACGTGAGTGACCGTACGAAAACGCGCTTCGGCCGACGAATTCCGTACATCTTGTTTGGGAGTTTGCCGTTTGGTGTTCTTTTCTTTTTCCTGTTCAATCCGCCTGCGGGCAGCACGACGATGCTGTTAATCTACTTTTTCACGTTAACGTTCTTTTTTGATTTGATCTATTCGTTCATCGGACTGAACACAGGGGCGTTATTCCCCGAAATGTATCAGACCAAAAAAGACCGCTATCAAGTGTCCGCTTTCCAGCAAATGTTCAGCATTATCGGGATGATCATCGGGATCGCGCTGGCGAAGTCATTAGGACTTTCCTTAGGTTGGGGGCTAATGGCTGGGATTTTTTCGATTATTGCGATTATTTCCTTGTATGTGTCCCTTTACGGATCCTTCGAGAACCCGGCTGCTAGTAAGTCAGAGCCCCTTCATTTTAAAGAAGCAACGGTTCAGACGTTTAAAAATAAGCTGTTTAATTCCTACGTCGTAGCGAATTTATTGATTCAATTGACGACGACGATGTTCGTTTCGTTAACGGCTTTTTATACCAAATATGTCGTACAGTTAGATGGTACACAGAACTCACTTTTCCTAGGCGCCGTATTTATCGTAGCCATCCCGATGTCATTCATTTGGGCGAAAAGCGGTGCGCGCTTATCGACCGTTCGGGTCGCGATGATCTCATCAGCGTTATACGCGATCATCTCGCTAGGATTCCTTTTTGCCGATTCACCTACCATGGTTATAATTATTGGCGCCTTTTTGGGGATTCCGGTTTCTGGCTTCATGCTTTCCTTGCATGTACTGCTTTCCGATGTCGTTGATTTCGATGCTCAGCAAACGGGCCGTCGTCGTGAGGGGATGTACTATGGTGTGAATGGTTTTATTATCCGAATCGGGATGTCCATTCAATATGGGATTATGGGTATTTTCTTTGCGACAAGCGGCTATGATGCGGATAAGGAAGTTCAGGTTGCAAGTGCCATTCAAGGATTCCGATTCCTCATTGGCGGCCTGCCGGTTCTGATTTTAGTCATCGCGTACATTTGTCTCAAAAAATATCAGTCCTCCGAGAAAAAACTTAGAGGCGCGAACAGTTAGGAGGAACCCAGAGGGATATGAAGCATGTGCCGATTTGGGGAGGCTCCAGCTCAGAAGGGGATGCGCATCTGCCTGTGACCTATGATATTGCCAACGATCAGTTGATGGGGCAATTCGATGGTGTAGGCGGTATTAGTAAATATTCTGTAGCAGGTAAATGGAAAATTGTGAAAGAAGGCTCTTGGTATGCGGGTTGGACGATTAATGGTCAGCCTATGCCGCTTTCTTTAACAAAGCAAGTCGTGTGTATCGGTAAAAAGCAGCAAATCTCATACGAAGCTCATGCGGATACCCGTATGCGTGTGGAACTGTTTAGTCATCCGAGTGAGAATGCTCTTTTTGTTAGTTATGATGTTCAAAATGAAGGCTCTGAAGCGGCGCGGCTGGACTTGCATGTCGGTTTTGAAGTGGATATGATCTCGTATCATATGGAAAAAATGAGGCAATTCGGTGAGACGAAGCAGGTTGGGTCGGCTTTCCGTGCCATGGATCAGTCCTACTATGAGTTTCAACTGGCTGAGGATTTTATTGTTCATTTAGCTAGTAGTGAAGCGACTTCCTTCGTGCTAAATGAGGAAAATCGATTGAATTTGCATCATGAGATCACGATCCAGCCGGGAGAATCACGGCAAATCGTCTGGATGCTTAGCGCGGCTAGTGTTGGGTACAATCGCGCTGCGGCAGAAGCCGATTTGGCGAGATGGAAAGTGTATTCAGGAGAAGTAGATCAGGCCAATGTTTGGTTGATGGACACCTTTCACTCCGAAGATGGCGAGCTGAATGCCTTATATGGCTATAGCTTAAATGCATCTATTTCCTCTTATAAGCATCTGGGTGAGGGCTTTACGGGGTATTTTGCTGGAATCGACTATCAAAGTCCGCCGCGGACCTACTTCCGTGATGGGTATTGGACATTGCTTCCGAGTTTACCATACCATCCGGAGCGTGTGAGAGGACAAATCTTGACCTTGGCGCAAGGGATTGGGGCTGATGGTGAGTGCCCAAGCGCTGTCATTTATCATCAAATGAGCGGGAGGTATGAGCCGTTTTGGCCAGACCATTTTGACTCGCCATCCTTCTTCGTAATGATGATTCACGATTATCTAGCTTGGACGCATGACTTCGAGCTTTTGGATGAAAGCGTGAATGGCAGAACCGTCAAGACGCACATGGAAAATAGCATCGGCTATTTGCTTCGCCATTCGGAAGATCAGGCGGGCTCGTCGCTGACGAAGAAGCCGGATAATCGTCGGGACTGGGTAGACAACGTGTATCGCGAGGGCGATGTGTTGTATGATTCAGCACTGTATTGTCGTGCTTTGTATGCGTCGGAGAAGATTTTTCGGTCTCTTGGCGATATGTCAAAAGCTGCGCACTATGGCAGTTTGTATCGTGGTGCGAAAGAGAGTTTACAGAAGTTGATCCGTGAGCATGGCTATTTTAACTATAAAAATAGTAATGGCTTCGTCGAACCGAATATGTCGATCGAGCTGAGCTTGTTGATCGTTTTCGATTTGTTGGAAGCGGCAGATAGGGCGGAGCTGCTTGAGCGGATGACCGCACAGCTGGAAACACGAAATAATGCAGAGCAGCAGTATGGTGACTGGGGCGTTATGACGGTGTTCCCGTTCTATCGCCAAGTGCATCATCAGGTGGAGAAAAGCATGGCCGCTTACCGATATCACAATGGCGGTGATTGGCCGTATTGGGATGGCGTCTATGCGTTAGCCAAGCTAATGAACGGGGATGCGGAGTGGCGCTATCCGTTAACGCGCTGGTTCCAAGTCGCCATGGACAATGGCTGGCTGACTCCCGTCGAGTATTACGGACCGACGTATGGCAAAGGCTCCAACCTGCAAGGCTGGAGCTCCATGCCTGCCGCGGCGATGCTCATGGGAGGCGTCGGGCTGCTTCCTAGCCTGGAAGCAGAGAAGGTTCAGCTGAAGATTCCCCCTTGGGGGAACTTCACGATGAAGCATCTCCGCTTCCGCGGCGGTGTGTACCACATCGCCTACCAGGATGGGCGATGGACGATTGAGTCGGAGGATGGGCGTGCGCATCCGTTTGTGGTGGGATAGGGAGCCTGATGCAGGCTCCGGCCGCAACTTAAGCTCCAGCCCGGCTTCCAGCACCTTACTGGAAAATATCCATTAATTTCGCCGAGTATCCAGCTTTTCGTGGATTAGCTGGAAAAAATGCAGCTATTTCGGCTGGTTATGAGCGTTCTGCTGCAAATCGCTGTAATTAGCTGTAGGAAATCCAGTTATTGCTTTAAACCAGCTGATTTTGGCTGATTTAGCTGTAGAAAATCCATCTATTTACAGATGACCCTGTGCTGACAGATTCAACAGGCTCCATCCAGAAAAAAAGCAGTGATCACACATTCGTGTATCACTGCTTTTTTCAATTCTCTTATCTTCCCGAAGCATCCCGAATATCTTTGCTCTCCATAATAGGCTTCGAAAATCCGTTCCGAGCAACCGAAATCATCGCCCGACCAATCTGCTCGGAACTAAGGACGGAGTTCGGAAACATTTTATGTAACAGAGGGAAAATCGGGCTCAAAATGACAATAAAGGTCTGGTATAGCTTAGTTTTGGATTTGACCCCGTTCTTAGGCAAAATAGCGCCCGGCCTGAACATATAGGCTGACTTGAAAGACAGCTTAAGGAGAGCATTCTCCGTTTTGCCTTTTACACGTGCCCACATGCTGCTGCCTTGCTCAGTGCTATCGGTACTAGCGCCTGTCACATAGATGAAGGTCATCTGGGGTTGGATTTTGACTAGGGTGGTGGCGATGTTCATGGTCAGATCATAGGTGATCGCGTGATATTTTTCCTCGCTCATGCCTACAGATGAAACGCCAAGGCAGAAGAAGCAGGCATCAATGCGAGAAATTTCATCCGTTAATGAGGATAAATCCGTGATGTCCTTGAGGACATGCTCACGGAACTTCGGCGCTGACTGATGTGTTGCACTGCGACCGATGGATACAACGTTGGTAACTTGTGGATCGAGCAGACATTCACGCAGGACGCTTTGTCCTACCATCCCCGTTGCTCCGAAAATGAGAACATTCATTATTGGGTGCCACCTTTCACATATACATTAGGAGAGCTTGTCTGTCATAGGGCCATTCATAGGCGGTGCAGCTTGCGATAGGAGGACGGTGTCATTTTCATGCGCTTTTTGAATACGCGGCTCAAATAAAACTCATTCTCAAATCCGCACTGACCAGCAATCTGCACGAGCGTCATCTCGCTGTCCAGCAGCAGCTTTTGTACCTTTTGAATGCGAAGCGAGGTTAAATAGTCGATGGGCAGGATGCCGGTCTTTTTTTTGAATCTGCGGGTGAATTGCACCTGTGTCAAACCCAGTTCACTAGCAATATCTTTCAGGATGCAGGTGGAAGCCGCTTGTGTCTGCAAGCGTTGTGCAGCCTCTTCGATGAGGGCATCCTTACTATTCGTGTCACCAGATGTCCAAGGAGAAGCCGATGCTGGGCTTGCCGAATACCCCTCCTCAACAACCTGCATCCAGAGGTCAGTGAGCACATGTTGACGTAGAGATGCGGCTACAGGGCCTTCATGTTGAAACCATTTTTTCAAGTAGGCATAGTTGGAGGACAGCCGATGGAGATCGTGAATGGTGCTTTTTCCGGATGGCATTATGTTTGCGGTAGACAACGGACGCCCTGCCTCATCTGCCCAATCCAGCAGCATAATATGAAAGGATAAGGGCTGAAGGACTTCCCTGCGAAAAATAACCCCTGGCGGACATAGGATAAGATCACCGAAGACGGCTGTCCCCTGGTGCTCTTGAATCTGGTAGGTAAAGCTCCCATTTTCCACAGCAAAAAGCACCCAAAATTCATTCGCATCCTCGTGAAGTTGAAAGGCGACCTTCTCCTTCCAGTACATATGGCTGAGCAGTTTGGGTTGAGCAGGTGCCGCATCATAGGAATGCATAGGCATGGCCATCCTCTCTCAGTATTCTCCTTTTATCATAAAGGAAAGGCCGCATAGAAGATAGCTTAAGTATGAAATTTTGTATAAGTTCTTGTTAATAGCGTGCATGGCTTAAAGCGCTGCCAATCTTTTAAAATAAGGATAAAGACAGATTTCATGGAGGTTATCCGATGAGAGACGAAGTGGTAAAAAGAGATATTACGGTCATTGGCGGCGGACTTTCTGGCGTGTGTGCAGCGATTGCTGCTGCGCGACTAGGTCAATCAGTGGCTCTGATTCAAAATAGACCCGTACTTGGCGGGAATTCATCCAGTGAGGTTCGCGTGTGGGTTTGCGGGGCAACTTCACATGGAATTAATCGCTATGCGCGAGAAACAGGGATCATGGGCGAGTTGTTCGTGGAGAATCAGTATCAGAATCCGGATGGGAATCCGTATATTTGGGATCTCGTTGTGCTGGAGGCGGTTCGAGCAGAAGCGAATATTGAGCTTTTTCTTAACACGGACGTGCATGAAGTGGAAGCGGATGGGGATGAGAGCAATCGCGTCATTCGCTCTGTGACAGGATGGATGATGGGGTCTGAGCGACGGATTCGGTTCGAGAGCGAAGTATATCTGGATTGTACGGGGGACGGCCTTATTGGCTTCTTGGCAGGGGCAAAATATCGAATCGGTCGCGAGGCACGTGAAGAGTTTCAGGAGGAGTGGGCGCCGGAGATCGCAGATGACATCACGCTTGGCAGTACGATTTTATTTTATACGAAAGATGTCGGTCGCCCCGTTAAATATCACCCGCCGAGCTTCGCGAAAGATATTACAACAACATCTATTCCGATCAAAAGGGTAATCCGAAGCGGCGATTCAGGCTGCCATTATTGGTGGATCGAGTGGGGCGGTGAGCTGGATACCGTCCATGAGAACGAGCGCATTCGGGACGAATTGTGGTCGGTTATTTATGGGATATGGGATTATATCAAAAATTCAGGACAATTCGATTCGGCGAACATGACGCTGGAATGGGTAGGGTCACTGCCAGGTAAAAGAGAGTACCGCCGTTTCATCGGTGACTATATCCTGAACCAGAATGACATTCTGGCTCAGACGAGATTCGAGGATACGATTGCCTTCGGTGGATGGTCGATTGATTTGCACCCGCCGCAGGGGATGTATTCGACGGAGAGTGGATCGAAGCATCTGCATGCGGATGGCATTTATCATATTCCGTTTCGCAGCTTGTACTCAGTCAACGTGTCCAACATGCTGATGGCTGGGCGAAATATTAGCGCTTCGCATGTAGCGTTTGGAACGACGCGGGTCATGGCGACCTGCGCGGTTATTGGGGAGGCTGCAGGAACCGGTGCGGCGCTCTGTGTTCAAAAGCAAGTGACCCCGCGTGAGCTGGCTCAGCAGCATGGCAAGGAGCTGCAGCAGGTGCTGCTCAGACAGGATGCATCCTTGATTGGTGTGCGCAATGAGGATGAGCAGGATCTGGGTCGGTTGGCTCGGGTCGAAGCGTCGACGACGTTATCGAGGCTCAGTGTGTCACGTGCTGTGGAGCCTAGGCGTTTGAGCAGCGATGTGGCTGTGCTGTTCCCCGTTGCGCCGCAGCTGGATGGCTTTGAGCTGCTTGTTGATGTGAGCGAGGCAACGACGATTGCCGTTGAGCTCTGGGACACAGGCAGAGCGGAGAACTATGTGCCGAAGCGATTCATAGCGGAGGCTTGTGTGCAAGCTGAAGCTGGCGAGCGGCAATGGGTTAGCTTCCCGCTGAGCTGGCAGCCTGACGTGGAGCAAAATGCTTTCGTCATCGTGAAAGCGAATGAGCACGTGGTTGTATACCACTCGGATCAGCAGCACACGGGTGCTATTGCTTTTGTAAGGGGCGCGAAGCCGATTGTGGATCCGAAGCTGGAGAATCATCAGCCAGATCAGCCCGTTGTGCAGTGGAGCATGAAGAATGGCGTAGATCGCAAGCCAATCTGCTTCCGGCTTGCTTCGGAGACGCGAGCTTTTGCTGCGGAGAACGTGCAGGACGGTTATCTGCGGCCTTATGGGGCGCCGCATCAGTGGATGTCCGAGCCGATGGTGATCGGGAAAGAGGAGTGGCTGGAGCTCAATTGGGATAAAGATTATCTTCTGCGATATATACAAGTGACTTTTAATGATAATGTGCACGAGGATTTAATTAATCTGCACGCGTTTAGAACAAGTGATGAAGTTAGACCAGAGTTGGTGAAGGACTACCGCTTGGAAGCTTGGGTAGATGGTACGTGGAAGCTGCTGCAGCGTGTGACGAACAATCGGAAGCGTACTAGGAGGCTCCAGGTCAAGGAGGGGGTTTCAACGGATCGGCTGCGACTTGTGGTGGAAGCGACGAACGGTTGTGCTTGTACGGAAGTGGTGGAGGTGCGGGTTTATGGCTAGACTTAACTCGATTTTTTCGAGTTACGCAGCGTCAACCGCCTTGTCCATCATGCGTAACTCGATTTTTTCGAGTTACGCAGCACCAATCGCTTTGTCCGCCACGCGTAACTCGATTTTATCGAGTTACGCAACGCCAATTGCCTTGTCCGCCACGCGTAACTCGATTTTTTCGAGTTACGCAGTGCCAATCGCCTTGTCCATCATCCGTAACTCGATTTTTTCGAGTTACGCAACGCCAACTGCCTTGTCCACAACGAGTAACTCGATTTTTCCATGTGTAGGGTACCATCCAATATCCCTTATGCAGGTCTAGGTAATGAACCCTGTTACAGTCTCATATATCTTGTAGAATAAGCAATATTCTAATGAGAGGAGACTTCGCGATGGATACTCCGAGACGGAATCAGGGCGGGTATGGAAATGTGCCGCAGCCCATTCGCAACGATGGCGCTGGCGGGATGGATACGGGGCCACGGGATATTATGCGGGATATGGAAAACCCAGACATGTTAGTTCCACCTACAACGGACTCTGGCTTGCTTCCGAATTTGAAATTTTCGTTTTCAGACACTTCCATGAAGTTAAATTACGGGGGATGGTCTCGGGAAATTACCGCGAGAGAATTGCCGATTGCGACCACGCTGGCAGGGGTAAATATGAGCTTGACGCCTGGCGGTGTTCGTGAATTGCATTGGCATCAACAAGCGGAATGGTCCTATATGATTTTAGGTCGAGCACGGATTACCTCGATTGACCAAAATGGTCGAAATTTTATCGCGGATATCGGTCCAGGTGATCTGTGGTACTTTCCTCCAGGACTCCCGCACTCGATTCAGGGCTTGGAACATTGCGAGTTTTTGCTTGTTTTTGATGATGGCAACTTTTCGGATCTGAACACGCTTTCCATCTCTGATTGGTTTTCAAGAACGCCTAAGGACGTATTGTCGGCTAATTTTGGCGTGCCTATTAGTGTTTTTAACCAAATTCCGTCCGAGCAGGTTTATATTTATCAAGACAAGGTACCCGGTCCGCTAGAAAGTCAGAAGGTGCAATCCCCGTACGGAACCATTCCTCAAAGCTTCAAGCATGAGCTGTTAGCGCAAACACCGATTAAAACGCCTGGCGGCAGCGTGCGAATCGTGGATTCTACGAATTTTCCGATTTCCAAAAATATTGCAGCAGCGCTAGTTGAAATTGAACCTGGAGCTATGCGTGAACTGCATTGGCATCCGAATAACGATGAGTGGCAATATTACCTCACGGGGCAGGGACGTATGACGGTTTTTGCTGGGAATGGCAATGCACGGACATTCGATTACCGCGCCGGCGATGTCGGATATGTGCCGTTTGCTACGGGTCACTACGTTCAGAACACGGGGACTCAAACATTGTGGTTTTTGGAAATTTTTAAAAGTGACCGATTTGAGGATGTGTCGTTAAATCAATGGATGGCGCTTACCCCTCGCGATCTTGTAGGTACAAATTTGCATGTTGGACCTGAAGTATTGGATGCGCTGCGTAAAGAAAAGTGGCCAGTCGTGAGATATCCGGGATTTTCCTACTATCCGAAATAAGAATGAAGAAGGCTATCCCTAGTAGATGATCTACAGGAGATAGCCTTTTCGCATGCAGTCTAGTCCTTAATTCACCACAACCTCATCATAACTCGCCGTCTGCTTATACGTGCGGAAACCAATCTTGCCACTAGTAAATGAACTGTCCGTCAAAGAGACGAGCTGTGTTCCGTTCACAAATCCGGTCAGTGTGCTACCGGACATAACCAGCTTCAGCGTATACCAGGTGTTCGTATTCACCGTCAGCGGCACCTCTTGCAGCAGAGTGAAGGTTCCCCCTGATTTCTTATATAGCTGAGCGGATCCAGCGGTAATTAAGCGGAATAAGTAATAGTTATTGTCATCGACATAACGGCCTATGATCCCGCTGGCATTAAAGGAGAGCGCGTCATACATTTTGAGCTTAGCCTGAATGGAATAATTGCTCCAGTTCGGGTTACCAGTAATGGTTACGGCCTCACCGGATGTTGACGTTTGTTTGAAGACTTGGGTTCCATCCGTAACCACGCTCCAAACCCCTGTGGAAGGGACCCAGGAATAGGCATCGCCGTCTTCGTATGAATCGCTGTAAGGCAAGCTCTGCACGACGGAAACATTATCAATACTCGCAGTCTGATTGTAAGCGCGGAAGCCAATTTTGCCAGCGGAGATCGTGCTGTCGGTTGCAGATACCTTCAACACGCCGCCAACATAGCCGGATATTGAAGTACCGTCCATGACGAGCTTAAGCGTATAAGCGGTATTGGTACTCACGGTCATCGACACTTCCTGTAGAAGTGTAAAGGTTCCGCCAGATTTCTTATACAGCTGAGCTTTCCCAGACGTAGTCAACCTGAACAGGTAGTAGTTGTTATTGTCCACATACCGCCCGACTAGACCAGAGGCATTGTTGGCGATCGCGTCATACAATTTCACAGTCGCCTCATAACTATAGTTGCTCCAAGCAGAGGTATCGCCAGCTAAAGACAGAGCTTCTCCTGAGGTCGAGGTTTGTTTGTAAACCTTGCTGCCATCGGTGACGACATTCCATGTGCCATTAACGGGTGCCCAGCCTGTGGAGGTCCCATCTTCAAAGGTAAAACTAAATGGATTCGCTGGACCAGGTTCAGGCGCTGATGCGGAGTAAGTTTCATTGGTTAAGACGTACTTATTTTGCTTTAAGATCCATTTCGTTAAATAATCGCGACCTGCGAATTGTGCCACCCATTCTTCTCTTCCCGCATAGGTGTCTTCCGACGTGGCTTCATAGGTGTGTCCATCTGTATGGCCCGTACGATTCTGCATATCCAGCACCATTTGGGCATGGTAGGGTTCCCAGTAGTTGCCCTTTTGGCTGGCTAAGGTATCAAAGCCAAACGCAGAGGCCGCAGCATCCATATAGGCAAAATGCATCCGACGCTTCGTTCCCCAGTCATTCCCCTGTGGATAGTAGGCATTTGCACTGCCATCGATATAAATCGTGCCGCCAGGCACAGCATAAGGTGGATTGGCAAAATTGAGATCAACCAGCGAATCATACACAATATCCGCATTAAAGAGCGCAGCTTCCGGTGTATGTTTACCTGCTAGTGTGTATAAAAGAGGGGCATTCAGCAGTTGAGTGATGGAATTCATATAATCGGGATGAATGATACTGTGGTTGACAACGGTACCATCTTCGTTTGCATTGGAGCCGTTTAACCAAGCTGCTACGGTTTTGCCATGAAGGACGCGTGTACTTGTCGTATCGGATGGGCGTGAGTAAGCGGAGATCATGAGTTCAATGTTCTTGTTCATCCAGAGGCTCCAATTCGGGTGATCGGGCATCATGGCGGTTGCAAGTTGGAGCAGGGAGGAGTTCCAAGCATTTTCTTCAGCTTTAGTATCGCCAGCGGAGATGATAGTGCCGGCATTATTGCGATAATAAGGGACTGTATAACTGTTAAAACGGTTCGCTTCATACTCGACCATTTTGCGGACATACTCACGATTGGTCACGGAGAGGTCATCCCAAAGCAGATAACCTGCTGTCCCAGCGAGATAAGCCCAGAAGGCCGTCTGCCAACCATTGCCCCAGCCAGAAGTAGTATTAGCCCTGTGTTGATAGGCCAGCGATGCGGTCAGCTTGGTTGCGATGGCCATCGCATTCGCCTGTGTAACGCCGGTTGCTGCCGAATCGTAGGCGCCTGTTTTGAGGGAGATCGCAAGCGCTAAGGCTTCACTGGCGGGTGGCCTGATGTTTGGTTCATCGACGCCACCAAAGGTGAGGTAAGTGCCGGTTTGTGCGGCAAAGCCTTTGTTCGTCCACCATGTGCTAAGCGCGTATTTATTCGTGTTCAGTAGAATGTCTAATACCCGTAAGGAATTGGCATCTGTGGGGTTGCCTTCTGTGAACGAGCTCCATGCAATGGGGACTACCGCTGTGCTGGACGCTTCCGCACGACCTGTAGGAAAGGCGCCTAGCACAAGCAGGGTAGAGAAGAGAAGCAATATCCATTTTTTTCGCAAGGCACGCATTGTGAAGCCTCCTTTGTGTGAAGGCTAGCCTTTCAATCCAGAGCTTGCAATCCCCTCTACGAACCATTTTTGACAGACAACAACGACAATGAGAAGAGGAACAAGCCCAGAGACAGAAGCCGCCATGGTGAGGACATAATTCGTTCCAAACTCTTCAACATAACTCGTTAAGCCAAGTGGAATGGTAAACAGTTTTTTCTCGCGCAGCATGATGAGCGGGTTTTCGTATTCGTTCCAATGCCAGGTAAAAGAGAGAATCAAAAGTGTGACAATCGCAGGCTTGGTCAGCGGCAAACATATTTGCCAAAACGTCCGCCAGTAGCCGGCACCGTCAACGCGCCCTGCTTCCAATAGCTCATTAGGAAGGGAGCTGAAAAACTGGCGCATCAAGAAGGTGCCGAATACCGTAAATAAGCCTGGTAAAATAATGGAAGCGTGTGTATTGATCAGCTGCAGCTGATCGAACAAGATGAAGCGGGGAACAAGCAGCACTTGACCCGGAATCATCATCGTTGACAAGTAGAGAAGGAACAGGAAGTTACGTCCTCTAAAGCGTATTTTAGCAAAAGCGTAGCCAGCCATGGCGCTTGTGAGCAGGTTGCCAAAGACCGTGATCCCCGTAATTTTGATCGAGTTCCAATAGAACAGATAGAACGGGTCTGTGCCGGCCCATACCTTTTTATAATTCTCAAAATGCCACGTATTCGGGATCCATTCAATCGGATATTTGAACACCTCGCCATTAATTTTAAAGGAGGTGGAGATCATCCAAATAAAGGGCAGAATCATGAGAATAGAAATGGCCGCCAAGATGATGGTTAGCAGCACTTTAAGCCACAAGCTACCCTTGCTCGTTTTGGCAATTGAAGTTTTGCATGTATTTTCAATAGGTACAATAGTTTCCATGAGGGGAGGCTCCTTTGCTATTAAAAATGCTGCTGCCAACGTTTTTGGCTCTGCCATTGAATGATGGTGACAATAAAGATGATGGCGAATAGAATCCAAGAAACGGTAGCTGCATAGCCCATTTTGTAGAATCGGAAAGCAAGTAAATAAATGTGGTAGGATAACACCATCGTCGAATCAATAGGTCCGCCTTGCGTCATAATGTTGACAGGTCCGAACACCTGGAATGACCCGATAATGAGTGTAATGGCAACAAGAAAGGTTGTTGGTGTAAGCATAGGAATGGTAATTTGGAAAAACTGACGCATTTTCGATGCCCCGTCAATATCGGAGGCTTCATATAGATCCTTTGAAATCCCTTGCAGACCAGCCAAGTAAATGACCATGGAGTAACCAATCGTTACCCATACCTGCATAATAATGATCGCAAATAAAGCGGAATTGGGACTAGAGAGCCAGCCCGGTGGATGCTCGAAGCCGATCGCCTTGAGAAACTGGTTGATCGGACCATCTGAGGCACGGTACATGATGCTCCAGATGACGGATACAGCCACGAGAGAGGAGACGTAAGGTAGAAAAATCAACGTACGCAGTGTTTGTTTGAAAAACACATACTTATTTAGAATAACAGCTAACAAGAGTCCGATGATGATGGAAGCGGGTACGCTGACGAGTGTGAAAATCATATTGTTTTTCAGCGCCTTCACAAATTTTGGATCACTGCCCAGCGCTTTGAAATTATCGAGGCCGACCCATTCAATGCCTGCGAACCCTTTGAGGTATTCCCAATCAACGAAGACTAAGTAAAGGCTGAATAAGATGGGAAGCAATATGAAGATCAAGTATCCAGAGAAATTAGGCAAAATGAACAGGTAGCCTGCAAGGTTCTCCCTGAATTTCGCGTTATGCCAGAAATGTCGTTTCATTCGTAAGACACCCTTTCGAATTCATGTGTTAGGCTAACTTTACCAAGATCAGGAGTGAATTCACATAGCGTGAAGTTGACCTTTTCTGTAGTTTGATTGAAAAAACCTCCAGCTAGAATTTCTGCTGGAGGTTTCGATAAGCCTGTTACTTTTTAGCGCCTTTGATCGTCGTATCGGCACGCGTTTTCATCGTTTCCAAAGCTTTGTCAATCGGTTGAGCGCCAAGTAGATATTTTTCCATCTCATCTTTAAAGATGGCGCGCAGCTCTGTTGGAACCGGTACGTTGTAGGATGTAGGGAATGTATAATTGCCAGCTAAAAGCGCCTTCAAGGAAGCTTCATCGATCAGATCTTTCGCATCGCCAATGAGGATGGAAGCGATTTTAGCAGGATCTGCCTTTTTGCTAGTTGGAATACGTCCGCCTGGCACCATCGCCATATTACCTTCTTGTAAATACCAGGAGATAAATTTGAACGCTGTTTCTTTGTTTTTACTGTTTTTATTAATGGACATATAGTCGCCCATACCGCCGCCTGGATTAATATTGCCGCCAGCTGTGTACTGTGGATAAGGAGCAAACGCAACTTTGAAATCATGCGGGAAGCTCTTGATGTCCTTGATATAACGGATGATGTAAATTTGGGAAGCCATCATAGCTGCTTTACCTGTCAAAAGCTCATTCTGCACAGTAATTTTACCAGCAACAGCTTCGGAATATTTCATCATAATGCCTTTGTCTTCCAGGCTCTTCTGCATTTCCAAGCCTTTCTTCATAGCTGGGTTGTTGAAGTTGGATGTGCCGTCAGCTGCGATTACCCAGTCTTGTGGTTTGGCTGTTTGGAGAACTGTATCCCCAAACCAACCCAAAGCTGGATCCAGCATGGTCCCCTTCATAGCCCCTTTGTTCAGCTTGGTGGCCATTGCACTGAAATCGTCCCATGTCCACGCTGTAGGCAGCTTCTCGCCGGCTCCTTCTAAAGCTTTCATATTGAAAAGCACTGCGCCTAAGTTTTTATTTGCTGGGAGATAATAATATTTGCCGTCTGCAAATTTCTTAATGTTAGCGGCTCCGATGATACCTTCGACGTCAAAGCCCGCTTTGGCAATCAGATCATCTAAAGGTTCCGCCATGCCAGCAGCTTGTCGTTTCGTCATGTACGCATCGCCGTAGTTCATATAAATATCTGGTGCATCTGTATTGGAGAGAAGGGCTGTTTCCAGCTTCAAGTTACCCGGATCGTCATTCACATAACGCGTATATTCAACTTTAATGTTAGGATTGGCTTTGTTCCATGCATCTACTGCATCTTGCGGCCCGCTTTCTGGTGGGACACCGCCCCAAAATTTAAGTGTAACTGGTTTCTGCTCAGGAGTGGGTGTAGGTGTAGCCGCTGCTGTAGTTGCAGCAGGTGCGACAGACGCAGCTGCGGATGGTGAAGCCTCAGGTGCTTTGGAGCAGCCTGTTACGAGAACGCTTACAGCAAGTGCGAGCGATGCTCCCATGCCAAGTACTTTTTTCATTTGTTCATCCCCTTTTCTTTTGGTAGTTAAATCGTAATGCAATTTTTCCCAAAAAGACACGGAGTATTCTTTACGAAGTAAGCATTATTCTACGATGTTCGATGACCAAAGATGAGCTTGCGGAACTCGGTCGGGTACATGCCTTCCATTTGCTTGAAGCTGCGGCTGAAATGATTGGGATCTGCATATCCGATAAGCTCCGATATTTCGAATATTTTATAATCCGGATTCTTAAGCAGCTCGCGTGCATTTTTCATGCGAACATTCGTCATGTAATCGGTAATCGTCTTGCCTGTTTCTTTTTTGAATAGGATACTCAGATAATTCTCCGTGTAGCCGACGGTGCTGGCTAGATCAGCTACTTTCAGAGGTAAATTGTACTTCTCCATAATTTGCTTGATCACCATCTGAATCTCAGGGCGAAGCTTTTCTTTCCCATGCTCTCGCTTGTATGCCAAGAAGACGGGCAGCCAGCCAATGAACCAAGTGGATAAATGCTGCAAGGTTTCGGCGTTTCGTATGACATGGTACGGATACTGCTGATCGTGTAAGGTAACGGAGTAAATATCGCCGCCTTCGGCCTTCAAACAGCGAGCAAAAATATGAAGCAAACTAAGCCACTGCTCCCGCAAGATGGCAGGCGGGATATTCTTATGGCGGCAAATTTCTTCCGTCCAAGTAAGAATTTTTTCTCGCAACCCAACTTCGTCGCCTTCCTCAATGCGTTTGATCCATTCTTCTTCATTCCATGGCTCCGAGAGGGTATGTGCTGAAATAGGTAATTGATCATAGTAAACGATAGAGGCGCTGCCGTAATAAAAGCGGTAGCTTAACGCATGTTCAGCCTTCTCGTAGGCTTGATGCAAGGCCAACGTGTCCTCGTAGGTGGGCGATGCACCGATTGCGAGCGAAATTTTCAGGAAAGCTTGGACTGCGCTTTGCATTTCCAGCATCATATTGGCGTTCAATTGACCTGTCAGCACGCAAAACTTCCCAGCCGCAATCTCAACTAGCTCCCCATTGCCATACTTTTTCAGAATCTCATTGAGGACATTTTTCACTGTATAGGTTAAGAGACGATCGCTTTGAAAACGATTGTTCTGCGTTAACTCCTCGTACGCTTCGATTTGAATTACAGCAGCGGATAAGGGCTCAGGGAAGGGCTCCAAGTGAAACTCCCGCCATGCCTGTTCGATTTCCTTTCGTGGAACATGACTTAAAAGGAGCTCGCGCAGCCGCTTTTCCTTCACCTCATTGCTATATTGATTTACCTTCTGTTCCAGCTGGGTTCTTGCGTGCTGGCCTTGCTTTTCAATATTCAGTTGATCCCTGATGGCACGCAGCTTCTCCATGAGCTCAGATGGGTTGATTTCAAGTTTCGTGACATATTCAATGGCGCCTAGCCGGAGAGCTTGCTGTACATAATTGAAGTCGTGATGATTGGATAAAATGAGACATTTGATCGTCGGCCAGCGTTCACGAATCTGTTTCAGTAATTCAAGGCCGTCCATCTCCGGCATACGAATGTCGGTGAGCACGACGTCACAAGCTTGTGACTCTAATATTTTCAGCGCTTCCAACCCATTCGCTGCTTCGCCAATGACTTGGAATTCCTCGTTATCTCTGGGAATGATCGTTTTTAGGCCAATACGTACAAGAATTTCATCATCCACGATCAAAATTCTCAGCATCTGTATTCCTCCTTTTCAAAGGCAGCACCAGTTGTAGTCGGACGCCTTCGCCCTCCACACTCGAAATTTGCATGCCATACTGCATGCCGAAGTGAAGCTTAATGCGTTCATTCACATTTCGTATGCCTATGCCACTAAACTTAACATGAGGCTGATTCAAGGACGAGTGCACTTGTTGAATCATCTCGATGCTCATGCCAACCCCGTTATCCTGCATCACAATATGCAGATTCCCACCCACTTCTTCTGCTTGGAGCTCAATGAGCAGGGGGAATCGATTGCCATGAATAATGCTGTTCTCGACGGCAGGCTGCAGTGTGAATTTTAACACTTCACAGTCGAGTAATTTTTCTGGAATGTTAGATGTAAATGTAATTTGATCATGATAACGTATTTCCTGCAGTGATAAGTACACTTGTAAATAGTCCAGTTCTTCTTGTAACGTGACGAATTCTTGTTCATTTCGCATCGTAAAATTAAGCAGCTTGCCAAGCTTTGTAATCATTTCACTAATATGATCAGCACCCGAGAGCAGTGCCATCCATTTAATAGAATTGAGTGTATTTAGTAGAAAATGCGGATTAATTTGCGCTTGCAGCGCTTGGAATTGGGCTTTCTGTTTGCGACGCTGCTCATCATATAAATCGGAGATCAGATCCTGCAGGTGCAGCACCATGCGATTGAAGTTATTGCCGAGCATGGCAATCTCGTCTTCTCCTTTTACCGTGACTAGTGTATTGAATTCCCCTTTTCCAACCTTCGTCATGGATTTCGCCAGCTGTTTGAAAGGGCTCGTCACACGAAGCATGAGAACAATGAACGCAATGGCAAAAAGCAGGAACCAGGCGACAACCCAAGTGATCGATTTATCTTTTTCCCGACTGAGCTGTGTGGCAAAATCTTTCTGATTCATGAATTGCACAAGCCGCCAACCGAGCTGCGGGACATAAGCCTCATTTAAAAAATAAGTTTGGTCATTGACTTTGACTTCCTGAATGCCATTTACATTGGAACGAACGTTAAGAAGTGCTTGGCTTGCTATTAGCTCTGCCCCAGCACGATCACCCAGTAAGAGCTTCTGGTCTTGATCGACAAGAACAGAGGTGATGCCTGAAGATTGCTGTTTGCGAAGCTCGGCGTTCGGATAGAAGAACACGGAGATCGGTACGCTGATAAAAAAAACACCGTAATTACTGGTGTACTCCCCATTTATTTGTCTCGTCATGACAATCAGATTCTGATTGTTGGTATTGTTGGTTGAAGGGAGTGAGTAGGGAACCGTCCAGTAAGGAAATCCATTCCGTTGAAGGGTGGGTTCATACCAGCTTTCCTTACGGAAAGACTCAACTGGTGTTGGCGTTACGGCTGACCAAGTCGTATGGGTAAAGCCCCGATTGTCATACAAACCAATCTGAGTTGCGCTGTCGAGCAGGAGATCCTTGACGTTGGACATTTTCTTTTGCAAGCTCGTGAGTCGAAGGAAGGAAGTGTAGTTATTGGACCAATCCGCAGGCTCTTTCAAAAATTTCTCCGTCTCCGGATCATTGATAATTAGACTCGAAGCAGTAATCATACGGACGGCCATATCATTCATGGCAGTGGCTTTCTGGGATACAGCAGCTTGATTGGATTGGTTGAGCTGAACTTGCACAATATCTTCAGAAGACTTATAGAATCGGTATAGGATAATAACCACAGGGAGAATGATCAGGAAAAATAGGGAGATCAGAATTTTGCCGCGTAATGTCTTGATTGGACTGCGCAGTATCTTCATAGAGGTCACACCATGCCCTCATTGTCTAGGATTATGAATCTCTTCTATCATACAACGATTGAATCTGATCCTGCTAGAGAGAGCGCGGCCAAGCGTAGTATTTCAAAGAATATGCCGTATAAAACAAAGAATATGCATGGTAAATGATAGATGAGCGGAAAAGAAAAAAGAGGGGCGAGATTATCTCTCACCGCCTCTTTGTCATTTTTATTGATTCATTCCATTCGGATCCATCCAGAACAATTCCCATTGATGACCATCCAGATCCTCGAAGCTATGTTGATACATGAAACCGTGATCGTTAGGATCGCTATAAAGCTTACCTCCAGCAGCTACGGCTTTTTCAACAAGTTCGGTTACTTCTTCACGGCTATTGAAGCTTAAAGCAACGAGTACTTCTGTTGTTTTCGTTGCATCGGATATTGCTTTTTTCGTGAATGTTTGGAAAAAATTCTCGGTCAATAGCATGACATAGATATGTTCACTGATTACCATGCAAGTTCCAGTTTCATTTGTAAATTGGGGGTTGAACGTAAATCCCATAGCTGTGAAGAACGCGACAGACTTGTCCAAATCTTTCACTGGTAAATTCACAAAAATTTTATCCGATTGAACTGCCACGATAGGATCACCTCAATTAGTTATTTGTACTTCTCTATGATAATGGAAGGCAAATCCTTGAGTCAAATGTATGAGGATTCCTTGCCCTCGTAAGCTCGCTTAAGCGCGGCGATATCAATCTTTTGCATACCGAGCATCGCATTCATCACGCGCGCCCCTCTCTCACGATCTTGGGTATGGAGGAGCTCGCCCAATGTGGTCGGAATGATCTGCCATGACAAGCCAAATTTGTCCTGTACCCAACCGCAGCGTTGAGGTTCACCGCCATCGGACAGCTTCTCCCAAAGGTAGTCAACCTCCTCTTGCGTTTCGCAGTTGACGAATAAGGAGAGGGCCGGTGTGAATTTGAAATGAGGGCCGCCATTTAACACCATATACTGTTGACCATGGAGTGAAAATGTACCAGAAATAACTTTGCCTTCGGGCCCAGTGCGGTGAACACTTTCAATTTTGGAATCGCTGAATATCGATGTATAGAAGTTCATAGCCTCTTCGGCATTGCCGTCGAACCATAGGAATGGACTAATTTTTTGCATGGGAGCAGCTCCTTTTTTTTTAAGATCATTGTATCACAAATGTTGAAAAGTACATGAAGGATGCTTGTTTAGCGAAAGAAAGTATTCATGTAGGTCATTATGACTATGTCAAGTTATGTAAACTAAACGCGAAAACCTATGAGAATATACCTAATTTCCGACATTTTCCACTAAAAAATCGTATTTTTTAGGACTTTTTATCTATAAATGTCGCAATTTATCTGGTATAATCAGCCATATCTGGTGATTCGTTAGACTCAGAGACAAAATGGATTACACACACAATGGGAGAGTTGATACTTTTGGAAAAAACAAGCGCAAAAATCGTAATCGCAAGTCTAATACTTGGTTCCATTTTACCTTATGGCAATCAAGCATTTGCAAGCACGTCATTCAATGATATTGAGAGTCACTGGGCACAGAAAACCATTACCTCGATGTCTGAGAAAGGTGCAATCAATGGGTATGCGGATCAGTTATTTAAACCAGATGCCACCATTACAAGAGCGGAACTAGTTACGGTCATTAATAAAGTATTTGGTTTTGAGGCAACTGGTACTTCATCCTTCTCGGATGTGGCCCCAACGGCTTGGTATAAAGTCGAAATCGACAAAGCTCAGAAAGCAGGATATATCTCCGGTTATCCAGACGGCACCTTCAAACCAGAAGCGAACATTACCCGTGCTGAAATGGCTACGTTGATCACCAATTTGAGCCAATACACAACGGAAACGAACAATAGCGCGAATGCTTATACAGATGTAAAGTCAGGAGCAGAGTGGGCTAAAAAGGGTATTTCCGTCGTTTCCGACCATCAGTTGATGAACGGCTATGAGAACAAACAATTCCAACCAACGGGGAATCTGACTCGTGCTGAGGCACTAGTTGTCCTTGAGCGACTTGGACTTCACTTGTTGTCTTACAATAAATCAGGCGTGTATGGACCTGAAACTGGCGTTGAGAAAATTAGTAAAGATGTGATTGTAGACACGACAGATGTCACTTTACAAAACCTCGACATCGAAGGAGATCTCATCATCGGCGTACATGTTGGTGAGGGTGATGTGAATATCAAGAATGTCAAAGTATCTGGGAAAACGTACGTCTACGGCGGTGGAGCACACAGTATTCACTTCTTCAAGTCACTTGTTAATTTCTTGGGAATTCATAAAGTATCCCCAGTTCGTGTAACATTTGACGATTCGACGGTTAACGATGCCAATATTCAAAGTGAGAGTGTCATTGAAAGCAGCCCGAATACGACGTTTAAAAATTTGAGTCTTAACGCGCCAGTCCCGTTGTTTTTGAGTGGTATATTTGGCAATGTAACAACGAATTCACCTAAAAATACGTTGAATTTGCTATCCGGTACGATTGAGAAATTGACCAATTCGACCAATGCTCCTGGTGGAAATGTAAATCTTAGTCCAGGAACAACTGTTCTAAATTTACTCTTGGATGCATGGGCAAATATCACAGGCGGTAAAGGAATTACGAATGCAACGATCAATTCGGAGGGGAACGTATTTGATGAGAAGCCGAAGAATTGGGAGTTAGGGAAGGACGTTGGAAAGGATACGTTTGTTGATCTTAAGGGGACGGATACGCCGATTGTTACGAATGGTAATACTGGCGGCGGTGGTGGTAGTGGTCCGACTCCAGCAGCAAACAACAAGCCTTTAATTGAGTTACACGGTGATCCAACGGTAACCTTGTTCATGGGGCAAACCTTTGTGGATGAAGGAGTAGAGATTACCGATGAAGATACTGATTTAACAGCGACTATTACGTATACGAAGGACGGATCCACGGTTAGTGGCGTTGATACATCAATTGTGGGCACTTATACGATTCATTACAATGTAAGAGATCATGCGGGAAGTGTTGCGGACGAAGTAACGCGTACAGTTGTTGTTGAATTGGATACGAAGAAGCCAGTAATCACCTTGAACAAGGATGCATCGGATCATGATACATCATACGTCATCGTACAGAATGGGAATGATTTTAATGACGATGGTGTTACGATCACTGATAATAAAGATGTAGGTCTAGTTCCTGTAATTACTTATACGCTTGATGGATCAACTGATGTGATTACTAGCGTAAATACATCGGTAGATGGGATTTATCGCATTCACTATAACGTAACAGATATTGCTGGGAACATAGCAGATGAAGTAATTAGGACTGTAGAAGTTACGACAGATCTAGTTGTTGCCGTTGAAAGACAGATTACTGCACTTCCTGATGTAATTGAAAGAGAAGATATTAGTAAAGTAGAAGCTGCCTTAACTAATTATCATAACTTGGAAAGTCGTATTGGCGAAGTGGATTCAGACCTCGTGACCCGATTATTAGCAGCTGAGCGAATTATTCGCGTGTATCAGGCAGAGCAAGCACTGCAGTCTGCGATTAATAACTTGCCGACTACAATTACTGTTGATCCTACTAGATTTGGTCAATTTTTGAGCCAATTTGATGACTATTTCGGACTGTTGCAAGGCATCAAAAACGCTATCAACTCAGATTTAACTGATCACTATAGTGAATTGGCAGCAATTGACGAGTTGCTTGGTCAAATCTTGACTGCGTACGACGCGCTGAGCAATCCGAGCGGCGATATCACGCTTGATACTACTCAGTTAGTTGCTGGTATTCAGACTGCATTTGCACAGCTGTCGATTAGCGCTAAAGATAGATTAGGCGAAGATACGTTAACCCAATTGCATACGATTGAAAATGTCATTAAATTGATGGATGCGTCCGATAAAATTAAAACATTTATCAATGGCATTTCCACCTATGATGAAGTGGACACAGCAGCAGTTCAGCATATTATCCTTGATGCAAAGAATTTGTATACTGAAATTGTAACGCAGTTTGGCGGCCAAGTAGATATTCAAGTACTGAATATGTTTAGCCAAGCTAGTAAGCTTGCTACTGCGATTGACAAAGTTCAAAGCTTGTTAAACAACAAAGACCAGGTTATTTCAGGTTTCAAAGCGCAATTGATTCAAGATGTGCTGCATTTACACGAACAACTTGTTAGTGAGTATCAAATCTCTTTGAATGATCACAGTCAAGAGATTCAGGAAGCTTTTGAGCACTACTCAGATGTAATGGGGCAACTCCAAACGTTATTGAACGGATTAGGTAATATCAACCATCTGCAAGCTGGAGACATTTCTCAACTTATTAATAATGCTAGAGCTGCATACGAAGATTTGATGACGCGCCTTGGACAAGATCCAGATAGCAGTCCCTTCACTGATTTGGGAGTATTAACAACGAATTATGCGAACTCATTCGGCAATCTGCAAAACTTGATCAATAATCTGTCTGATATGAAAAAGATTGATATTGCTGAAGCGATTCGCATTATTTCGGATATACAGGAAACGTACAGCCAGATTTCATCAGGAACAGGTCTTTCCAGTCAGGTGAACAGCGGTGTGAACTCACTTTTAGACACCGTCAAGCAAACGATGGAAAAAATTCAACTGTTGCAAAAATTGATGACCAATCCACTGTCGCTAACTGATGAAGAAATTGCGATCGACCTACAGTCACTAGCAGATATCCAATCTCTGTATCAAAATATTATGAACGCTTTGCATATTACGCCTGATCCTAATGTGACGACTGCATTAACTGCTCTACAAGCCGTTGCGAATGGCCTTCAATCGGCAAGATCATTTGAAGATAGTCTGCATAATTTATTTAATCAAAATGTCGGAACAAACTTGAAAAACACCTTGGATGCTTTATGGGCGGCATATACAAGCTTGAACTCAAATGGCGGGGCACAATTCCTTAATAGTGATTTATTTGCTCAATTTAATAACTTGTCCACGCTAGTAAATGGATTAGTTCAAGCAGAAACCGCATCAGTTGGAGTTGTAAGATCATTAATTAATGCTATTCCAGCTCAAGTTGCATTAACGGATAAGGTAAAAATAACTGCTGCTAGATCAGCTTATAATTTCTTGAGTGCGAATGGAAAATCTGTTCTTCAAGGCGAGCAGCTAGAGAGCAAATTGCTAGATGCAGAAGCTCAACTGGCTGTACTGCAAGCAGAAGTTGCTGCGAAAATCGATGAAGTTCGTGGGAAAATTAATGATTTGCCTGCAACCATTACTTTAAGTGATGTTGTCAATGTTGGCCTCGCAAGAATTGCATACACTTCGTTGAGTAGCGATGATCAGCAAGTACTAATAAATGATCAAACTTATGCGAAGCTGACGAATGCTGAAGCTCAAGTTACTAATTTGGTTAGCCTTGAGAATGGTAAGTTAGTAGCGGCAAGAGCTGCGATTAATAATTTGCCTGCTCCAGCGAACATCAAGGATTCAGATATTGGTGCCATTATTGCTGCGAGAGGTTTGTATAATATATTAAGTGACGTAAGTAAGCAAGATTTAATTGATGACGGAACCTATGCTAAGTTAACTACGGCGGAAGCTGCGGGTATTTCGGCACAAGAGGTGGCAGACAAATTAGTTGCTGGTGCTTTTGATTTGACAATTAGTGGAATAGAATTAATGCCAGAATGGTTAGATTCTCTTAAAAATGCTAAAAAGAAAGCAATTATTGAAGCAAGAGACACTTATTTAGGAATGAGCACAAGTCAAAAAGCAAAGGTCACAAAATTATCCAAGTTAAACGCATTATTGACTAAATTCAAATTGGATACTGTATAGTAGTAGCTGAAGCCCTAGGAGAAAAATCTCCTAGGGCTATTTTTATTTTCTTTACCCAAACACCGGCGACGCCAACACCGTCGCCCCAAGAAACACAACCTGCAGCACTGTCCGCGCTGCCAATCCGGGCACTGCTTTGCCGCCAATCGTCAACTGATTACGCGCGGCATACACATTCGCTGGAAACATGGCGAGTAACAGGAGCGTTAAGCCTATCGAGGCAGCGAGGGATGTTACAGGCAGCAGGATGCCTACTGCTCCTGCTAGCTCGAGGTACCCGGTGATCGTAACGATCAGCGCGGGTCTTGGAAAAGAGGGAGGGACCATCCGAATGAGGTCGGGTCGTCTTTTGCCCCAATGTGCAGAAGCCGTTAACAGAAACATGATAGCCAGCGCAGCTTGTAAAGCGGAATGCCATTCATTGAAATAAGTCCAACCGAGATAACCAATTCCCCGGAACAAAATAAAAGATGAAACCAGCGCAATAAATGGCGCCATGTGAATTCCTCCCATCAATGCTTAACGATTCGCATGGATTTGTCCTTTTTGTAAACGAGCCCGATATTGCCCAGGTGTTAATCCTGTCCATTTCTTAAAAGCGCTTTGAAATGCGCTAGGTTCTGAAAAGTGCAGCACATAAGCGATCTCGCCAACGGAGTACTCCCATTTTCGAAGGTAGCTCATAGCTAATTCTTTGCGTACTTGGGTCGAGAGGTCATTGTAGGTTGAATTCTCTTCTTTTAATTTGTGCTGGAGAGTTCGTGAGCTCATCTGAAAGTAAGTTGAGGTTTGCTGTAAGGTGGGGAAATAGGAAGGATGGCAAGTGTGCATCCACTGCATAATTTGATCTGTGAAACGGCTTGCTTGCGTTAGTTCTTGTCTCGATTCATGCGCGATTTTTTCAAATGCGGTCAATAGCTTGCTATCGGAATACAGTACAGGGTAGGCAAGAACATCCTTAGGGAATCGTAAGCTATTTTCATTAGCTTCAAACCGAGGATACTCTCCAAACACTGACAGATAAGGAGCTACATCTGCGGGTGCCGTATGGCGAAAAGACACTTCCCGTAACGTCAAGCGCCGATTACTTAGTCTGCCGATTAATCGAAAGAGGGAGCTAGCCATATCTTCGATACAATGACGGGACTTATGATCTTGTTCAGGGTGCTGTAGATACATGTTAATCAGCACATCATCGCCTTGGAAGTCCCAGTCCAGATTAAAGCCGCTGCATAGAAGTACGTTATATCTTTGATAGGCAGCTAGCGCATCGAGGACCGAATTAGAATGCATCATAACATAGCCGAGAATACCCATATCACTGAAATCCATGATTTGCCCCTGATGCAAACCGAAATGCTCATCCTGTGTAAAATGGGCAGCTGCGATCGTTAAACGCTCCAGTTCCTCGCCTGTAATACGCGTCTCAACATCCTGCAGGAGATTTTGATCGAAGGAAGCATACGTACAAAATTGCTCGGTATCCAAGCCTTTATGCACAATCGTTTTCATGATGGGGTATACCATTGAGATGGCAACTCCGTGGCTTTGCAAGATAATTCCTCCTTTGCGCGAATAAGCAATAGGTTTGCGTGTTTGATCATTTCGCTTCATCCGCAATCGCTCTATGCTGATTATAGTCGCTAACAAGGAGGAAATCATCTTGAAATCGAATATTCTCGTTATTAATGGGCACCCAGATCCGCAGAGCTATTGTGCAGCCTTATCGAATGCTTATATGGAAGGTGTCGCAGGCAGTCAAACTGAAATTCATCGAATCGATATTAACGCACTAACGTTTGATCCGAATCTGCAGTTTGGCTATCGCCAGCGAACCGAGCTCGAGGCTGATTTGCTCAAAGCACAGGAGTTGATTCGCTGGGCAGACCATCTTGTCTTCGTCTATCCTACTTGGTGGGGGGCGATGCCAGCCTTAATGAAGGGTTTTATTGATCGGGTCTTTTTACCGGGTTTTGCTTTCAAATATCGGGAAAAGTCAGTGCTTTGGGATAAGCTTTTGCTTGGGAAATCTGCCCATCTCATTGTGACAACCGATACGCCGGCTTGGTATAGCCGATGGATAAATAGGCATGCGGGGTACCGTGTGATGAAGCATAATATTTTGCAATTTTGCGGGATTACACCTGTTCGCATAACCGAGATCGGACCGGTAAAGCCATCTTCACCAGAGAAGCGAGCCCAATGGTTGGAGAAAGTGAAACATCTTGGGACGAAGCTAGCGTAGCTCGTACATGCTATAGCTGATGGTTTGGTTGCGACCGCGACGTTTGGCCTCATATAAGGCTTTGTCAGCAATTTCAATCAATGTATCCTTGTCTCCGGCGCATGCAGGATAGGAGGCAATGCCCAGCGATAACGTGACAGGACGGCCGACTGGACTCAGGCTGTGGTTCATTGTATGGCGAATCCGCTCCGCGACAATGTGGGCCTGTTCTTCTGTTGCATAAGGCTGTAAAATCATAAACTCCTCGCCGCCGAACCGACAGCATACATCCCCGCTGCGAACTTCTTTTTGGATCACCTGTGCGAGAAATTGAAGTACTTCATCCCCTTTAGGATGGCCGAATTCGTCGTTTACGGCTTTAAAATGATCGAGATCTAGCATAATGATGCTAAATGGCAGCTGCAATTTCAGCCATTGTTGCATGTGATCGTCAATCATCCGACGATTTCCGAGTCTGGTGAGCGGATCTGTATTTGCCTCTTGTTCGAACGTTGCAACTCGGTTTTGAAGCAGACTGACCACTCGCAGTATGGTTCTGTTTAACGCATTGGCTTCATAGTTCCAGTGATGAATAAGAGGCGGAGCAGTGGGAGCAGCTTCATGATCAAACTGCAGCGCATATTCGGATAAACGGGTCAGTGGATCCGATAGTTTCTTTGAAATCCAAAGTACAATTAGGATAAGAAGCAGCATGAGCGGTAGTGTATTCGCCATCATATTCTTGATAAGCTTGCGAGAAGCGATGTGAACGTTGGCCTCCGGTGTTTGCGAGACAAAGCCCCATTTACTTTCATGAGCAACAGAGTATCCTGCCAAAAAAGGGACGCCTTTAGAGTTAATTAGCGCTTCCTGACCGCTTTCGCCATTCATCAGTTTTTGAACGACAGGATTGATATCTCCAACGAAATCACCTACCCGTTCAGGAAACGGCGAGTAAATGATTTGACCTTTTGCATCGACGGCGTAAAAATAGGAGCCGTTCTCACTGATTTCGTTTACTCCGAAAATTTGTTGAATGACATTTGAATCATGCAGGTAAATATTCCCGCCTAACATACCCTTGTAGTTGCCGTTGTCATCAAAAATAGGTTGATTAACAAAAATAACTAACCGATTCGTAGTTGAGGTGAACGCATCAGACACCATTGGCTGCTTAGATTCTAGTGCTTTTACGCCAGCAGGAGCGAGTACCTTTGGAAGTGCTTTGACGATTTCGTTAGGGGAAGAAAGCTTAACAAACCCATTAGCATCAACTAAAATGAGCGAATTGAAATAGTTGTTGGAACTGCGAAATGTATCCAAGTAAAACTGTTTCTCGGCATCATCTGGAAGACGCTTCAAAACATCTACGGATAAGGCGAGATTATTTTTCATGGATTTGAACAAGGAATCTGCTGTATTGCTAAGCTTCTCAGCGTTAATTTGATTAAGCTCGAGCATATTGTTAACAATCGATTGTTTCTGAGCTCTATAACTAGACAACGTACTTACTGTAAATGTCACGATCATAGCAAACAGCACAATGAAGCTTACAATATAGGTCAATTTAATGCCCTTGAAAGGTTTATGCATATCGATTCCCTCTATCGTAGTAGTGTTTTGGTAAGAAATGAACGGGACAAATGGACTATTGAATTAAGAATATAGACAAAATTCGACAAATTTATTCTGGTTTCCTTCCTTAAACGAGATAAGAATACAATGAAATTTTAAAAAATAAAGGCTATCCCTTAAGTCTTTTTCGGACTTTGGAGATTGCCTTTTCGTCATGGAAAACACTAAGAGCTTTACTTGTCTTTAGCTTCTTGCAGCTCTTTCACAATTTGCGGGAATTGCTTATCTAATTGATAAAAGTAAAGAATAATGGCCATGAGCACGCTAATAATGATGGGCAAGTAAATAAACATGAAGAGGATGGAAGAACGAGCAGATTCGCTGATATGGTCTTGACCTCCGACATAGCCTCCGAATGCGAGCAACCAGCCGACTAATGCCGCGCCAAGCCCGCTGCCAGCCTTGGAACCGAAGCTTCCGGCACTATAAACAAGGCCTTCTGTACGCATGCCTGTTTTCCATTCGCCATATTCGACTGTGTCTGCCAGCATAGCGAACATCGTTGCGGCTAGGGGGACGCCGCCGAGTGATTTGACCACGGATGCGATGATGACAATCGTCAGATCTGTCGGGTCGATGATCGTAATCGCGGCTCCTACTATGGAGATGAGTAATCCCATAATAGCGGAATTGCGTTTACCGAACCTTTTAATAATCGGAGCAACGAGCAGCAGTCCAAGCACCAACGGGACAAAGGAAATGAGGCCAAGAACGGACATTAAACTGGCATCACCAAGAATATATTGCGCGTAATAAATGTTAACGGCTGTACTAACAGAAGTCATGATGAAGCTAAGAATCAGGAAGATCACAAGCAACGCCCAATACTTGTTGTGGAATAGCGCCTTCATGGATTGGCTCAGCGGTACAACATCTTGGACAATCGCGGGCTTCACACGTTCTTTCGTTGTACGGAACGTAATTAAGAAAAGTAGCGTCGCAAGAACACCATACATAACGAAGGTCATTGTCCAACCGTGCTTGCCTCCTCCGAAACCATCAACAATTGGAACGGTTAGTGTTGAAACCAAGACAGCGCCAATAATCGCCATGAACATGCGGAAAATGTTAAGCAACGTTCGATCGTAAGGATCCTGCGTGATCAGAGAGTTGAGAACGCCATAGGGCACATTCGCGCCTGAATAAATCACATTAATTAAAAAGTAGGTAACATAGGCATATACGAGTGCTCCTGTAGGGCCTAAATCTGGCGCTGAGAACAGTAAGACACCGGAAATACCAAATGGAACAGCTAGCCAAAGCAACCAAGGACGAGCTTTACCGTGCTTGCTTCTTGTTTTATCAACTAACACGCCGACACCAATGTCTACGAAAGCATCAAAGAACCGGGCAAGCAATAACAAGGTACCTACGGCGGCTGCTGAGAAGCCAACGATATCCGTGTAGTAAAAGGTTAGAAATGTGGCGGCTGACGTCCAGATCAGATTACTAGCCAAATCGCCTACGCCATAGCCTAGCTTCTCAGAAAATGTGATTCGCGTTTGTTCCATCATGGGTTCCTCGCTTCTATGATTAGTTTTGTCCGTTTAGTTGGAGGAGGAGATGATCAACCATCTCATCTGAAAATGCGCCTTGGCTGAACGAAATCAGGTTGCGAAGCGGCATGGATATGAGTGCAGCTTGCATGATTTTGGCCATTTTTTCATCACCGTCCGAAATGCCCAAAGAAGCTTGGAAGTTCTGTGTAAGCGCCTGCATCATGGGTGCAGCAACAGGATTGCGCATGAGATCTCCGAGCAAAGAGTTGCGCGTATACGTTTGACGAAGCACGACGGTGGAATTCACTACAATCGTAGCTCGTTGTGCAAGCTGTCTAGACGATCCACCGATATGAATCTCAAACTCGCCACTCTCGACGTGCCAATCCTTCAGTTGGGTGTTGTAATAGGCAAAGGAACGCTTATCCAGTGTAAAAGTAATTGTCTTTTGTTCGCCTGGTTGGAGCTCTACCTTTGCGAAGTCTTTCAGTTCTTTGTCTGGTCTGGTCATGGAACTTTCGATGTCTCTTACATAAAGCTGAATGACTTCCTTTCCAACACAAAATCCTGAGTTTGTAACGGTAACCTGCACATCCACGGTATCTGTATCCAGCAGCTCAGTGCGGCTCACGGTAATATTAGAATATTCGAAAGTTGTATAGCTAAGCCCATGTCCGAAAGGGAAAAGAGGGGCCATTTTTTTCGTATCGTAATAGCGATAACCTACAAAGATACCCTCTCTATACTCCACGCGATCACCTTCACCAGGGAAATGCAGGAAGGATGGATTGTCTTCCAGCTGCATAGGGAACGTTTCTGCAAGCTTGCCGCTAGGATTGACATTCCCGAACAGTACATCTGCAATGGCCCCGCCAACGGCTTGCCCGCCTAGGTAAGCTTCAACGATACCGTCTACTTGCGGTGCCCAAGGCATTTCCAACGCGGAACCGTTCATGAGGACGACAACGACGTTGTTCTGTACCGCTGTAACGGCTTCAATAAGCTGTTGCTGGTTCTTAGGCAGCTTCAAGTGTGCGCGGTCGGCCAACTCGGATTCGAAGCCATCGGGTAACCCAGCGAAAATAATGGCGACCTCCGCCACTTGCGCTGCCAACTGGGCTTCTTCTAGCAAGCTGTTGTCGACTTCTTCGGAGTCCAACGCGTAGCCAGGTGCATAAGTGATCGAATCTGGCTGTGAAGCGATTTGTTTGATTTCTTCTAAAGGAATGTCCACCCGCGTCGGTACAACAAAGGCACTACCGCCGCCTTGGTATTTCGGTTTCTCAGCTAGTGCACCGATGATGGCTGTTTTGCTGCTTTTCGCAAGAGGAAGTATTCCCTCCTCATTTTTAAGCAGAATAAGGCTTTCACCAGCTGCTCTGCGTGCCAATCGATGGTGTTCATCCGCATTGAAAGCAGCATTTTCTTTTTTGTTATCAAGGTGCATGAAAATCAAGAACAGCAGTCTTTCCACTGCATGGTTTAACCTTTCTTCGGTCAAAACCTCACTTTGCACAGATTGTATGATTTTCTTAGCACTGATGCCATTGCCGGGCATTTCAAGATCAAGGCCGCCATGGATGGCATCCACAATTTGGTCAACAGCCCCCCAGTCGGAGACGACTAATCCTTCAAAGCCCCATTCATTTCGGAGTACGTCATTTAACAAATGTTCGTTTTCCGAGGCGTAGTTGCCATTTACTTTGTTATAAGCGGTCATGAGCGTCCATGGCTGCCCTTTCTTAACGGCACCTTCAAAGCTAGCCAGATAGATTTCACGCAGTGTGCGCTCGTCGATAATGGCGTCGTAAGACATCCGGTGGTGCTCTTGATTGTTCGCGGCAAAGTGCTTCAATGAAGTCCCAACACCTTGGCTTTGCACGCCTTGGATATGACTAGCGGCCATTTCAGCGGATAGGTACGGGTCTTCTGAAAAGTATTCAAAATTGCGTCCACCAAGCGGTGAACGTTTGATGTTAGCGCCTGGCCCAAGCAGCACGGCGATATTTTCAGCTTGGCACACTTCGCCAAGCGCGACACCCACCTCGCGAATCAAGTCGCGATTCCAAGTGCTTGCGAGTCCAGCAGCAGTTGGAAAGCAAGTGGATGGCATCCCGCCATTCATCGCGAGCCCTTCCGCGGAAGGGCTTTGTTTATGAACGCCATTTGGACCATTGGCTACCAGAATAGATGGAATACCTAGACGTTCAACTCCTTTTAGATGCCAAACATCCAAGCCAGAGCACAGATCAGCTTTTTCCTCCAATGTCATTTGTGAAACGAAATGCTGTATATCATGGTTCATTTTGATTCCTCCTATGTGAAAATGGGGATTTTTTAAGCGCTTTCATTTCCTTGTACAGACTTATTATAAGGAATGAAATGATGAAAATATGGTATAATTCTTTGAAAAATCGTAAATTTTGTAGGAGCTATTCGATGGAATTTAATCCTTTATTTTTAGCTAAATTGATACATGAAAGTTTGCAGCTACCTGTCTTTTGGCGGAGTGCGGAAGATCAAGGCGATCAGGCGTTTTTTGAACATGAATCGCGTATTCCGATTGCTTCCTTAGAAAATCCCGACTACTTGCAGCAATTAATTCAACGCAGCTGGGATAAGGCTTTTCCAGTCATTCAGACGACAGAGTTTCTGGAGCAGTTTGTTTTGCAGCCTGTCTATGTGGAGGAGAAGCGGGTAGGGACGATCGTCATTGGTCCTACCATCGATCACATGCCTAACGAGGAAACCATTCGAAATCTGATGAATGATAGTCAGATTCCGAGTAAATTTCATTTATTTTGGGCGGATTATTTGCGTACTCTTCCTCTTGTTACCAAACAGCGATTATTTCACATTGGATTGATGGCACATTGGATCGTGAATCGTGAGGCTTTAGAGCTGACTGACGTACTTGAATCTAATTTTCGGATGGAGCAACGATTCTTGTCAGAGGAAGACATTGAGCATACGATGTCCGATATGAAGGAGTTTAATGGACTTCATACGAGTCCAGAACTTGAACAAATCATATTGCGGCATATTAAGAACGGGGATAAAGAAGCGCTTAAAAAAATGTTTGTATTGGGATCAATCGGAGGGGAGGCTGGGACACTTTCCAAACGAAGTTTATTGAGAAGCCGCAAAAATTTGGCTATATGCGCAATTGCGATTGGCGTTCGAGCGGGGATGGAGGGTGGACTTTATACCGAGCTTGCATACCGATTAAGCGACACGTACATTCAGCATATTGAAGATCTGAACGATATTCGATTGGTGGAAACTGCGATGATTGATGCATTTTTGGATATTGCGGGGCGCGTAAGCGAGAACCGAAAAGGGTCGGTCTCGAAGCCAATCGCGCAGTGCCGCGAGTACATATACAATCATATTTACGATGCGATTCCCATTTCCGAGTTGGCTGAGAAAACGGGCTTGAATGGGACGTATTTATCTTCCCTTTTCAAAAAGGAAACCGGTATGACAATCAGCCTCTTTATTCAGCAAGAAAAAGTGGAAGAAGCGAAGAAATTGCTGGATTTCACAAGTGAATCGGTTTCTACGATTGCGACTCGCCTGAACTATTATGATCAGACCCATTTCATCAAGTCTTTTAAGAAAATTGCCGGTGTCACCCCGAAGCAATATCGGGATCGTAAGGCGGTTAAGAGCTGAGGGCCAGTGAATGACAGAACTAAAACCCCCATGTCAAGGACATGGGGGTTCTTAGCGTTAATCTCACTAACCTAACGATGTTCAACCAAATCAATGGCTCCCAAGATGACATGGGCAACGCCAAAGCCAAGGACGCCGACTACTATTCTTCAGGTAGTAACATTGACCATTCGTGAATACAATTGGTTCTGAGGAGGGGACTTATGGCGATGTTTGTTCGGCAGGCATGGAGCAATGAGAAAGCGGAAAAGCATCTCGATACATATTTTACGAGCGTACTTAAGAACAGCCGCTATCAGAGTGGCTTGCAAGTGTTGATTGAAACCAGCGGATTTCAGTATGTCTATGCCGCAGGGAAAATGTCAGCGAGGAATGGCGCAGCAATTTCAGCCCAGCCCCCTTTTCATACGGCGAGTATTGGAAAAGTGTTTACAGCTGTGTTAATCATGAAACTGGCGGAAAGAGGCTGTATTTCGCTGGAAGATACGGTTGCTACTTATTTGCCGTCTTCTGCTCTGGAAGGACTCTTTGTGTATCGAGATCAAGATTACGCAGAGAGCGTGACGATCAAACAGCTGCTGAATCACACATCGGGGTTGGCGGATTATTTTGAAGATCCTGTCTTGCAGAAACCTGCGTTTATGCAACGAATAGTTGAGAATTCCGATGAGCGGTGGACACCGGAGGCTTTAATCGATTTTACGCGACATAATCAAACCAATCTCGGGCCGCCAGGCTTGCGGTTTCATTACTCCGATACTGGTTATATCCTGTTAGGGCATATTATTGAGCTTGTTACGGGGCTATCGTTCAGCGATAACCTTCATAAAGAAATCTTCAATCCACTGCAAATGAATGATTCCTATTTGATGATTTATTCGCAGCCGAAGCATACACCCGTGGAACCAATTCAAGATATTTGGTTGAATAAGGTTGAGATTAGCCGTTTTCCAAGCTTAAGCTGCGATTGGGCGGGGGGAGGCATCGTGGCGACGCCGCAAGATCTTCTGCTTTTTCAAAAAGCACTCTGGAATGGAACATGTATCAGTGCTGCATCGCTTAAGGCAATGACAACCTTCACACATAAATTCCGCAGCGGCATTCATTATGGATTGGGGATGATGGAACTCCATTTCGAGGAGTTTTTCTTTTTGCTCAGAGGCTTGCCGAGGCTGCAAGGACACAGCGGGATTCTAGGAACACAAATGTACAGTCATCCTGAAACGGATACGCATATTGTGATGAATTTTGGCTCCAGCAAAGCGATCGTTAAAAGCATGAAGGCGTTGATTGAAGTGGTTATGACGTTGAGGAGGATGGGGTTGGTTTAGTGGATACACTACATCACCAATCCGTTACCCCAGGTCCCGTAGCAACCGCTACCCCCGCCATCCCACCATCCTTTCTTCCCCGCTAACGGACACAGTAGGCACTATTTAGCTGTTGCTCTTTTTAAACAGGTAGATCTGAGCATTTAGCGTCGTTCGTGTCCGTAAGCATGCACAAATAGCCAGATTTGCAGAAATAACGGCACTGGTGTCCGTTACGCATCACAATTAATGTTGCCTGCTCCAAGCCGTCACCACGCACGCAAAGAACCCTCATGATTTCATGAGGGTTCTGTTTTTCTGCAAGCCTCGCTGCGCTTCCTCTCGGTAAGCTTTCGGTGATTTCAAGGACACTCGTCTGAACACTTTGTTGAAGAAGCTCAAATCCTCAAAACCAACCTGCTCTGCGATGACAGCAATTTTATCTTCAGTGCGGACAAGCAGGTCCTGCGCCACCTGAATCCGTATTTGATTCCGGTACTCGACGAAGGTGTGGCCGAAGTGGGACTTGAATTTTGAAGAAAACGTGGATAAGCTCATCCCGCATAACGCGCTCATTTGTTCCAGACTTAGTGGACTAGCATAGTGAAGTGAAATAAATTTGGCCATATCTTCAAACAAATCCTGCACGTCCTGAACAGGCGGCCAAGTGGGTTGGACGTAGTTCGCGTAGCGTCGGCTCAAGTCGATCAGCAGCTCAATTAGCCGATTTTTAATCACAATCTGGTAGCCCATTTCCTTGCTATGAAACTCTCGCAGCAGACGGTCGAGATGGAGAACGATCTCTAGATGCTCATGGTGACTCAGAGTCAATCTTGTCTGAAAATCCGTATAGTTCCGAAAAAACGGCTCCATATAATAAAAGTTTAAGAAAGAGGCTTCCTTGGACAGAGCCCCAATCTCCGAATCTAGGACGGATGACTGAAAAAGTACATTGTAGACAACCAACGGGCCAGTTCCCGCTTTATATGCGTGAGGAACATTGGGTTCGATGACGAAGACATCGCCTTTAGCAATTTCGTAAGTCTGTCCGCGATATGTATGTTTGCCAGCACCTTCCGTTACATAAACGAACTCCACGAACTGGTGCGCATGCATGGGAATGACCTCTCCAGGTTCGAATATATATCGTGCGGTGTAAAAGGGAAAGTCCTTACTCTCCAACCACATCTCGTCCGTATAAAATAGCGTCTCTAATTCCACCTCGCAGAATCACCTCATTGAAACACAAAATCGACCAAGATTGCGCAAATTGAATTCGCTTACAATAAGAACAAAGCAACACTTCTTTTATTCTCACATGGAAAAGAGGATTTGACAATGACACAGGCGTTTCCTATTGAAACCTTCCAATCCGAATCGTTTAAAAATCAACTAGGCGGCTACTGGATGCGAGTTGCCGACCAAATTCAGACGTTGAATAGACTCGTCTTTCTAGAATGGGCATCCGCCCGCGTCATCGCAGGTTGGGTACCTGCTGCCCCAGAGCTGGAATGGAAGTGCGAAATGTCGCACATCATGTGGCATCAGATGACTTTCGCTGAGCGTTTACTCACCCGTAAGGAAGAGCTGGCCAGCAACCGCAAGGTGACGATTCCGTCGACCGCGCTGGAAGAATTGCTACAAAACGTCTCGCGTGCGGATACGTTTTTTGCCTTCATGGCGGGATGGTTCCTTGAAATGAATCGCTCCATGGTCGATGCGTATGAGCGGTTACTGGATGCGCTCGATCCCATCTTCGATGCGCCCACCATAGAGCTGATCGAGGACATCATTCCCAAAAAACGGAAGCATAACGAATGGGCTCGGTTAATTGTCCATGAAGCTGTTAAGCAGCCAGACGTGCTGCATAGCATAGAACGATTTAGAGCTTACGCAAGAGCTTCACTTAAGCATATCGGCAGTGTCGACGAGACGCAGCTCGAAGCCACAGGCAGCACGCCTCCTGCTTTTCTAATTAATGAACCTTTAGGGCCAGCACCTCGTAAACGCGCCAAACCCAACAAGGTGAAGACTACGTCCGAATTCATTCCGCCAGATGAGGTTGCAGACAGCTTAAAAATCTTCATGTGGCACTACATGACAGAAATTCAAGTCGTTGATCCGATGTGCTACGTGTTCTACGGACTCTCGGATATGCCTTTTGAATTTTACATTGACTTTAGCCGTCATATTTGGGATGAAACGCGCCATCATCAAATGGGTGTGCGTCGCTTGCAGCAGATGGGCTTTGATACATCTGAGTTCGCTATTCCGTATGGCGAAGATGCGATCAGCGAGTTTGAAAATTATTACTCAGAGTTGTCGATGGTTGGAGAGACATGTTCGTTCACAAGGAAGAAGAAATCGATGGAATCGTATTATGAGAAAGGCGATATGCTGTCAGGAATGACGGCAGAAATTGATATCATTGATGAACGAACCCACGTGAAGTTTGGCAAGAAGTGGATACCCGTGATGCATAAGAATCGATCTGGGCAGGAGCAAAGTTTGGATGAAATTATTCGCGAGATCATGAATCGCTGGATCGATCAGGACCAGTCTGGACTAGGCAGTCTGCAGGGGAATCCCGAGCTCGCCAAGCTTCCGGAAGAGGAGAAGCGGAGTATTAAACATTTTGCCTTTTGTGGGAAGATTGAGTTTAAGGATTTGAATTTTGAACGGTTGTAAACCTAATGCCCTCATGGATTTCCTTGAGGGCACTTTTCATTCTCTACTCAGCAAACCCGAAGCTAGGTTGGTGTTGGGCGGGGAATCCGCATACATGGCTTGGATCTGCTTCCTGTCTGACTAGAATAGGAGCGTGCAACTAAACGATTTTCATGATCTTGCCATCCTGTGTGCACAAGTACAGCTCGCCAGCTGCGTCCGTTCCGAAGGAAGCTATATGCAAGCCTGATTGGAGTAGGGTTTTATTTTTGACAGTGCCGTCACTAGGTTGAGACAATGCCCAAATGTTACCCGAACCATAATCCGCGTACACATACCAGCCTTTAAGGTCCGGGAGTTTGGAGCCCCTGTACACAAAGCCTCCAGTTACGGAGACACCTTGATCACGACCATAGGTGAAAATAGGTTGCTCTAAGCCGGTCTTATTGCAGCCAACCTTCGGTTCGTAACACTCGAATCCTTCTTGTATGTGCCAGCCATAGTTTTTGCCTTTTTCCACGATATCAATTTCTTCGAATTTGTTTTGGCCAACATCTGCTGCCCAGAGCTTGCCAGTAGCGGTGTCGAAGCTGAAACGCCATGGATTCCGCAGTCCGTATGCATAGATTTCCTTAGCCCCTTTGTCGATAAATGGATTGTCAGCGGGAATCGCATAATGGAGCCCGTTAGCTTGTTTATCTACGTCGATGCGCAGTATTTTTCCTAGTAAAGATTGCAGGTTCTGGCTGTTATTTTGCGGATCGCCGCTGCTGCCACCATCTCCGGTTGCTATGTATAAATAGCCATCCGGCCCGAATGCTAGTTGTCCGCCATTATGATTGGGGTAGGGCTGTTTAAAGGTCAGCAGTACTTGTTCACTCTTTGGATCAAGAAGAGCAGGGTTCGTGGAATCAGCGTCATAACGCGCTATAATCGTATGCGTTTCCGTTGTGTAATTCACATAAGCCTGATTCGGATGCTTCGGGTGGAAGGCTAATCCAAGTAAACCTTGCTCATTTCCGCTATCGTTTACGCGATCGGTAATATCTAAGATGAGTGTCGGCTTTTCCTTCGGCTGATTGACGTTCACGCTCTTGATTCGACCCGGCTGCTCGATGACATACAACAGATCAGGTTTGCCAGCGCGATGTTCAAGCCCAACGGGACGTTCAAAGGTGTGCGGATCAAAAATATTGCTTAGCGAAATGCCGTTCGTTGTCGTGGACGAAGGTTCTGTTTCCTTTGACCAAAAGCAAGCTGTCAGGAAAACCAAAAGGAATAAGCTCATCAAAGCAAGGCTATAACGCTTCATCAATAACAACCTCCAAGTTCATCTTATAGGAATGTTGGCAGCTATCATTCGAGATTTTTCGCCAGCAGTGCTATACTAGAAAGAAAAAAGGGAGCTTCCACATGAAAGATTCGGACAAAGCAGTATGGCTCAAGAGAAAAAAATTAGGTCGTTCCAAATATTTGGTTATGTATGGAATCGTTCCTTGGGGAATAGGGGCAGCGCTCTTAACGACCCTCATTGAATTCATATTTTTCAATTCCGTTAATTCGGTTTGGATTCCAATTCGTTTGCTCGTATTCGCGTTTGTCGGCTTTTTCGTTGCAAACGGACGTTGGATGACGATGGAAAATCGTTTTGAACCACCTGCACCTAGACGACCGTAAGGTCGTTTTTTCTTTTTCAACCACTCGGCATGACCCATATTTCCCGAAAATCAATCCATCCCAAATCGTTAATTGTCACGCCTTTAATCGAGTCGTGATACGTCGTTTGTTGCGAGCGATGCAGCACGAACAGGAACGATTTCTCCGCTTGAAGCTCATCAATCAAGGCATGTAAACCCGCAATTCGCTCATCGAGACTAGGATTGCTAAGAATCCCCTCCATTTGCAAATCTACCCACGTTAGCCGCTCTCTATTCAAATGTGCACGAACATAGCTGTTGCTTTGTTTCAACGTTTGGATTATATGAAGGTCATAATTGCTTTCCATACAAATGTGGTAAAAAATAAGATCCGCTTCATCAATCGTATCCAGCTGCATCATGTCAGATTCACTCCGAATCGTGATTTCTACGGGAATCCCAATCTGTGCACACTGACGACAAATCCACATGGCATCGTCATTGTTATTCCGATAAACATACATGTGCAGTTTGTCGCCTTTGTAGCCCATTTCATCCAGCAGACGCTTCGCTTCAGCAATATCCGTTCTCGACATCACAAGGGCATCCATTGTGGGCAAAAAGCTGCCTGCAGGCGCTTCTCTAAAACCGCCAAGCTCTTCAATCATCCGCTCGCGATCAATCACGAGATCAACGGCTTTACGGAAGTTTGGATGGCATTGTGGACCTCTTTTATTTCGATTAAACGTTAATAAACTGCAGCCCATAATCGTCTGTTCAATTTGATGCCATTCGGAATCCTTATCAATCGCGCCTACGGGATTATGCGAATTCGCCCCTCCACGAAACACCTGAACCGTATCCCAGCTTGGTGTCGCTTCTTTCAGATCAGAGGGCAAGAGCCAAATTTCAATGAGATCTAGATGCGGACGCACGCCAAAATAATTATCAAACGCTCGCAGCTTACAAATGTAATCATCGTTTCGTTCCAGCCTGAACGGACCTGTGCCAATGGGCATCCGGCCAAAAATAGATTCATTATCCCGGCAAATTTCTTCTGGAACAATAGCTGTAGAAATATGTGCTAGCTGCTGAAGAAACAGCACATTAGGCTGACTTAATTCAATGGCCACTGCACTTCGATTCAGCACAGTTATCGTCTCAATACTCTGGGTCATCCAGCCTTGCGCTGCGGCATGACCTAGTTTTTTTAAACGCGATAACGTGTAACTAACATCATGCGCGGTCATCTCTCTGCCGTGATGGAAAAGCACGCCTTTTCGCAAATAAAAGGTATAATGCAAGCCGTCTTCACTGATTTCCCAGTAATGTGCGAGGTGCGGTTCGATCACTTTCGTTTGCGAATTATAACGAACGAGGGAATCGAAAATTTGACTAACCAGATGAAAATCAAAAGCATAAAATGAGTGGGCTGGATCCAGCGTTACCAGCCATTTGTAAACAGGAATACGCAGCGTATCCTTGAAACGCTCCTCGTGTTCAACCGTCCGATAGCCAAAAAAGCTGAACAACCACTCGATGAAGGAGTCTTGCAGCGCTTCTCCCTTGCCAAGTTGATGAATCAGCTCAATGGTGCCTAAATAATCGCCCCGATTAGCAAGCGACATCGCTTGTTCCGAGACCATATCCTCTGAAGAGACCAAAAAAGTAAGCTCGGAAATATTCCCTCTGCCTCGACCTGGCTTCCAGGAAAGCCAATTTTGATCGCTCATTTTTTTCAATAAAATCTTAACATTGCGTGTGGAACAGTACATTCGATCCGCTAATTCTTCTAATGTAATCGGCTGCGGCTTATGCTCAATACCATGCTCAAAACCCGCACGAAGCTCCAAAAAATGAGTCAGTAGCTGCATCTTCAACGTCCTTTCAATAAAAGGGGAAATCATTGAAGTGAATTATACTCTTTTTGTTCCCCTTATTCCAGCGTAAACTAAGGGTATCAGGAAAAGAAAGGAAAGTGAACCGCATATGCAACCAACAGACCTCTATGTATCAGAGAAATTAATGGAGTGGCAACAGCAAGATCTGGAAAGCCAATCCCGCGAACATTGGAAATGGAAATCCGTTCGCAAAAGAAAAGTCTACGTGCTTCTAACTAGCTTGTTTTTTTGGATCTAATTCGTTTTCTTATCACGACCACCAACACAACCAGAATGAGCGCACACACTATACCAACTCCATCGACGAAGACATCGATGCCGTGTCCCGTTCGGTCCTTCACGAACGACTGATGCCATTCATCCGACATTGCATATAGCAACGATATGAGGAAGGAGCTGATCAAAGCTATGTTCATTCTGACAGGCTTCGCTAGCAAGGCTATCGACCAAAGCAGGGCAAGCACAGCGTATTCGCTAACGTGCCCTGCTTTTCTTATGAAGAATTCGATTAAATTAATCGGATCTTGCCATGAAATCACCTGTTTATCATATGTAAACTTAACTTTGGGGATATGCTCTTTTAACTTCTCCGTGGAAAACTTTGATTCCAAGTAGGGCTTTAAGCTCTGCTGATGATAAGGTTCGGCAGACTTTATATAGATGAAGACCATCCATAAAATGGCTGCAATGAGGAACACGTAGAATACCGCTTTCGATCGTGTTAACTTCGGCATAATTGCCCCTTTCTCTTATGGGTTTAATTTTTTGCGAATGCTGAACAAGGCAAAGAATTCAATAACCATTAAATTCACAGCGGATACGCCGTAAAAAGCCATCCCGAACATCATCTGGAACTTATCTGTTGTTACCGATTTCCACCAAAAGACGGCCAATAGGGTAAGTACAATATTCAATGCCGTCGTGATCCAAAACGAAAACCCTAAGCGGTTCGTTTTCCGCATCAAGAGAACACCAATGACAAACGGCACCACAAAAGCGACACCTAAGAAAACCCAATATAATACTGCGTTTGACACTTCCACGTCACTCCTAAACGATCTACTAGTTTATAGTACTAGGTTAGCATGAAAATACGCATGAAAACAACGTTGAGCACCTTTTGCAACAGAAATGACAAACAGCTGGCTGGAAATATTTATGAATCAAAAATCTGATGAAGCAGGTATTGCCTGTCATCTCATATTCATGTATAATACAAAAAGTCGACGTTTGTAAGCGACATCACGGGGCCTTAGCTCAGCTGGGAGAGCGCATCGCTGGCAGCGATGAGGTCAGGGGTTCGATCCCCCTAGGCTCCATACAAAAAGAAGCACTGCAACCTAATGGTTGTGGTGCTTCTTTTTGTTATGGAGACACGGGGCGGTTCGCCGTCTTCTTGAAATGTACGGTTGAGAAAGACGTAAGCGAAAAGGGCAGGCGATTCCGCAAGCACGGTCGCGCCGTTTCGCGTTTATGAGGACGGTGCGCGTGCAGTGCCTGCGTCACCCCCTGCGCGAACGCTGATTATCAGTAGCTAAGAGATAAAGAAAATAAGGTGCCCCTATAATGGCAACAATTATCCCTGTGGGGATACCGGCAGGCGGTAGAATAACCCTGGATAAAGTATCCGCAACAGACACTAGCAAAGCGCCAACCAGCGCACACACGGGGATCAGGATAATATGTCTGGAGCCTACTAACCGTCTAGCGAGGTGAGGTGCAATCAGCCCCACGAAGCTTATACTTCCGCTGACAGACACACAGGAAGCCGCCAAAGCCACAGAAACGAATAACATATTTCTGTGCTGTTTCGCAACCGAAAGACCTAAGCTGTGTGCGGTGTCTTCACTCATGCTCAGTACATCTAATTTTCTCGATTTGTAAATTAAGTAGGGTATTAAGATGAGAAGCCACGGAAGCAGGGCTAGCACAAATCGCCAATCCCCTCCCCATATATTTCCTGCTCGCCACACGGCTACAAAGTCGAACTGTTCCTCGTCTAGCTTGATGACAAGAACGGTGGTCAGGGCAGAGATTCCCGCCTGCATGGCAATTCCTGTTAAAATCAATCGCATAGGCGCAATGCCATCTGTTTTTTTGTAAGCAAGGACATTTATCAAAATAGCCGTCAACCCGGCACCTATTAAGGCTAAAAAAGGCAGAGTAAAAACAGACAAGAAAGATGCCGTGCCAGCAAACATGGTAAATAGAATAACCATAAGCCCTGCGCCTGCTGATATACCAATCAGTCCAGGATCTGCCAACGCGTTTTTTGTTACTCCCTGAACTACACATCCAGATAAAGCGAGCCCAGCACCTACAAGTATTGATAAGGTTATTCGTGGCAACCGGAAATCAAATAATATGACATTTTCCCTCTCCGTTCCTCCCCCGAATAAAGTGCGCAGGGTATCAAGCGCGGAGAGCTTTGTGTGACCAGTATTCATACTAACAATAAAGGAAACGGTAAGTGCGCACACAAACATGAGAACTATCGTTGTATTTCGAAACGCCACCTTTTTCTTGTACGCTTGATTCTTCTTAATCAGATCATTCATTACACCGCCCTCCTTTGCCTGCGCGATAAATAGAGGAAGAAAGGAATGCCAACCAACGCAGTCAACACACCAACAGGTGTTTCAAACGGTGGGTTTAACATACGCGCACCCAAATCCGCGCTCACCATCAAGATTGCTCCTAATACAGCCGATACAGGTATAATCGAGCGGTAATCAACTCCTACCAGAAATCTTGTTACGTGGGGTACGACCAAACCCACGAAACCTACCGCGCCTACCACTGATACCGAAGTGCCGGCTAGAACCAGCACAGTCAGTGAGCATAGCATAGTTATAAGCTTAGTATTTAAGCCCAAGCCCTTTGCAACATCTTCTCCCATATTGAGGATCGATATATACCGAGAAAGGACAATAGCACTAATTAATGCTATGCATATCCAGGGAGACATGAGAATAATCTGTTTCCACGTGGAACCAGCAACACCGCCCGCCATCCAAAACATGATGTTTTGCGCAACTTTGCTATAAAGCGCAATACCCTGGCTTAGCGCGGTAAACAAAGCACCGACAGCCGCGCCTGCCAGCACGATACGCATGGGCGTTGCAGCGCTACGGCGAAACATTGCGATTCCATTGACCATTAAGTAGGCGATTGATGCACCGATAAAGGAAAAAACAATGATATTACTGTATCCAATTTGCGGAAAAAATGCGAAACAAACGGCCAGAGCCAAGCCAGCGCCGGCATTAAGACCCAAAAGGCCGGAATCAGCCATGGGATTGCGCGTTATGCCTTGCATGACTGCGCCTGAAACTGCAAAAGCAGAGCCGACAAGTGCGCTAACAAGCACACGAGGGATGCGTGAGTCTACAATGATTATGTGTGACATGTTGTTGCGGTCAAGGTTGAAGATAGCTTCCCAGATATTTGAAAGCGGAATATTTTTGGCTCCCTGTGTAACAGAAAATGCCATCAAAAGTAGCAGGGCGATACTTCCGCCAAGCATAATAAGTAAAGCTGTCATTCCGTTTTTATTATGAATGACGGAAGATGTAGCAACGGATTTAGAAACCATACTGAACGCCCTCATTCTACTGAATATAACACAAGAAATCGGGCCGACTATACCAGTCTCCCGATTTCTTATGCGGTTTTATTCTCTATTTAACAATGCTTTCTACCACTTTTTCTATAGCAAGTTTCTGGCTTAGTGGGGCACCTGCCATAGAGCCAGGAGGAAGCTTGAAAACGTTATTATTTTTTACAGCCTTCAAATTCTTCCATATTGTAGTGTCCTCTGTACCAGGCTTAGTCCAAGTTGGCGTGTAATTGTCTTTCTCCGCACCATCTATATTATCTAAGAATATGTAATCCGGATCCAATTCTGCCAATCCTTCTAGTGATATCTGGGTATATTTCTCAGGGTAACCTTTCGGTGGGGTCAAGCCATACCCTACAGTCTTATCAAACCATGCGGTTCGATTCGTAGGACCGGAGCCAACAAGGCCAAAGGTTTTATTACCCAGGTCGCTCATAACAACAGAAGTTTTGTCCTTGTATGGAGCCAACTTTTCACGGGATTTCGTTATTAAGCTTTCTAGATCGGCGATGATTTTCGCAGCTTCTTTTTCTTTGCCCAGGATCTGAGCATAGTCGTTTAAAAGATCTTGCCAAGTTTGAGAGTCATATATCAGTGTGGGTGCAACCTTATTGTATGCTGCATAATCACCTTTATCATTAGCAGTTACTACAATTAAATCTGGAGAGACTCCCATCATTTGCTCATATTCTTTTGAGCCACCTAATTCTTTAATGTTCAATTTATCTGCCATTGGCCTGAGCGCTTGTCTAGTCATAACAAACGATTTTGCGGTTGGTGCTGCAATCGGCGGCACACCAAGCGCGATAAGCGTTTCTATGTGTCCGAAATAAGCTGGAATTATTCTTTCAGGGGCCTTTGCAAAAGTAACGGTATGCCCAAAATCATCCGTGATAGTTCTCGGCCACACGCTTGCGGAAGTTGATGCCGTTGGCGCCGCTGAAGGCGTTGACGCTGTTGATGCCGTTTCTGCAACCTTGCTTTCTGAAGACGTGGATGCACAACCTGTCATCATACCCACAACTAATCCGATAGATATGATTGTACTAATATTTTTCTTCATTATTTCCTCCTGGTTTATGACATTGATAATGATTATCAATATCGTTTTCTTTCCAGAATTTTAAAGGCATCAGCGTTAATTGTCAATACTTTTTTTAAAATCGGATTCGACCAACAAAAAGATGACTCCTGATCAATCCGATCAATCCAGAAGCCATCTTTTCATAATGGCAATCAGATATATGACTACTCAACAAATTAACCCTCGTTCTTTATTGATTTTGTTAAGGAGAAAAGTGGGACAGTTTATGAAGTCTACAAAGACGAGGGAGTAAGCGGAGACGTGAGAAGGCTAAGAAAGGGAAAGTTTAACTGCTCGAATGGCCAAGGTGATCTGGCTGTAATGAGAAACGTACGAAAAAATAGTTGGAAAGTTCGAATTGTATAAGTTGCTGGATGAAAGCAGGGATGCATTGAAGAAGAAGGTTCGACCTTTTCGTGAGGCACTTGCAGACATCGAGCAGGGAATTCAAGAGTGAGCCTAAAGTATCTATTAGTGATCACTGAACTGGTAGAATCGGATTTGCGAGACATCGCTAACTATATCGCAAACGAATTATTGGACCCGACGACTGCAAGTAAATTGATTAGCAGAATCGCTGAGGCCACTTTTCAATTGGAGCAAATGACTTTTAGAAATGGATTAGTTCACGATGAACGATTGGCAGCGAGTGGCATTCGACATTTACTTGTGGACTCTTTCATCGTGTTATATGTTATCTCGGAAATAGAAGAAACCGTTACAATTATTCGGATTCTTTACGGAAAGAGGCACTGGAGCAGCTTGCTCTAAGCTTTTTGGTTCGATCCCCTAGGCTCCATATAAATAAAAACCGCGATCCTTTTTGATCGAGGTTTTTAATATGGATCAAGCAGAGAGACCCCTCATGTTTCGGACATCCCTTGCTTTTGGGTTTTTACTGGCATCCAAATTTCGCTATATACATTTTCGTAAGTACCAGTGTGTTTTGTAAAAGAGATCCCAGGTATATCTGCAATTTCATAACCAGAAGAAGGCAGCCATTCCGAATAAATTTTAGCGGTAGTTTCTTGAAGCGTAACAGGAAATGGTCCTTGATTAGGGAAAATTGCCCATAAGCTTTCTTCAATAGAAAGGTGCTCTAAATCATCGAATGTAGTTTCTTTTGTAGTTGCAAAACCGATCATATGAGTTAGATATCCTTTTTCTTCCAAGTATCCATCATCAAAATCATAAGATACATTTAAGACTTGATGAGGATATAAATCAGCTAATTGATGCATTTCATTTCTTTGTTGCTCGGTAATGGACTTGGCTAGTTCTATGATAGAATTATTTACACCTTCGAATTGAATGGGCACTCGTTTAGATAGTCCTACAATATTAAATTTCGCCTTCTTTTCGATTTTGAATTCCATTGATATTCCTCCTCTTATATCTATAAAAAATGAAAATTTGGGAAATGATTTTTGAATCTTGTTTTTGATTACTTCTGAAGGTAAAAAACCACTCCAATCACGAAAGGCTCTCGAAAATCCTTCTACAGATTGATAACCATATTTATAGGCAATATCTGTCACCTTTGCTCCGTTAATTAATTCAACATTTGCAACGGATAATCTCCTATTTTTGATGTACTCATTCAACGACATATTAGCCATATACGAAAACATTCTTTTAAAATGATAATCAGACAGGCCAACAATTTTGGATATGTCTTTTCCAGAGATTTCTTCCGTTAGATTTGTTTCAATGTAGTCCATTAATTGATTGAATTGTTGTATCATTCATTTCCCTCCTTTACAAAACTATTTTATCGGTAAAATTAATTATTTACTCGATATATAGTATACGGAATTTATCGGATATCCTTGCTTTTGGATTATTAAAGGTATCCCCAATACTAATGGCAGAAATGCCGTTTTTCTCATTCTCTTCGCCTAATTTTCTAATCGAGCAAATATGTACAAACTCCCAAACTGAGTTTCCCATATTCTACTAGAAAGTAAGCAAGGGAGGGGTTTGCGATTAGTCAAATTAAAGTCATTGCGACGATTCCAGTAGGGAAAAGGCCGTCAGATATCGCGTTAAACCAAAGAACGAATTTGATATATGTGCCGAGTAATGGAAGTGATACTGTGTCCGTGATTAGCTCTCGATCCAATCGCGTGATTGCGACAATAGAAGGGATTGAAGGGGCGGTTTCTGTGGCTGTCAACCCGCGAACGAATCAGATTTATGTGGCTGGATTGTCAGGTAAACTGTTCCTCATTGACGGTAGGAAAAATAAACTTACCCATACATTCAATGTAGGAGGGGGCTTTGCAGCGCTCGCTGTGAATGTCAAGACGAATAAAGTGTACGCGGTAAATCTTGATCGAAATTCGGTAACGGTTTTGAATGGGAACCAAAAGAAAATCGTTGCGACAATAAGCGTAGGCGCGCAGAGATCGAGCGTTGCGTCCCCGCACTCGATTGTTGCCAATCCGTTTACGAATCGCATTTACGTGCTGAATCCGGGAGCAGACACCGCAACAGTCATCAAGGGCAGCACCGATCGCGTAACGGGCACGATTAAAGTTGGACAGGGACCGTTTTCACTCGCCATTAATTTGCGAACCAATCGATTATTTATCGCACTCGAAGAGAACGGCAGCGTCGCTGTTGTGAGTGGGCGAACGAATAAATTGCTGACGACCATTCCGAATGTTGGCGATATCGATACGCTCGCTGTCAATCCTGTAACAAATCGTGTCTATGCGCCAGACGATACGACGAATAGTTTCAAGGTAACGGTGATTTCAGGAAAAACCAATAAAATCATCGCCACGATCCAAAATGGCGAATCGCCGCGAATTCCTGTCATTAACCGCAAGTTGAATCGCATTTACATCGCAACTTCGGGGGAAGAAACGCCGACTAGCCTAGCGAGTGTCTTGAACGGAGTGAATAACAAAATAATAAAATCAAACCTGCAAATCGGGCGTGGGGCATCGGCAGGTGTTGTCAATGAAAGCAACAACCGCGTTTACTTTACTAACGAAGAAGGAAATACAGTTACGGTGCTTTCGGGATAAAATCACTTTACATGTAGGCTGATCGTGGTATATGATTAATTGTGACACCGATTGGTGTCTTAATTAATTGAGAAAAGAGGGTTCAGATGTTCATCCTATCCATTGTTATGCAAAGTTGGCTGCTGTTCTCCATGGCCTTCTTTGGCGGAAGCAAGCTCGCAGGGGCAAAGCATCAGATTGATCTGTTTGATTCGGTTAAACTACCTCAATGGTTCCGCGTGGTTACAGGCTGTATTCAAATTTTAGGATGCATCGGGCTCATACTCGGGTACTGGTATCCGGGCATTGCAGCGTGGACCGCAATCGGGATTGGTGTCATGATGGTAGTAGCGATCATCTCGCATCTCAGAGTCAAGCATCCATTTGGTAAAATAATGCCGGCTACATTAAATCTTGTGATAGCTCTTGTTGTAGTACTTTTATATGCGGATGAACTGTCTCATCCTTTTAGTTAGTTCTACAAACCCTCCCTGGAGGGTTTTTTCTATTTGTCTATGGTAGTATTTTCCCATAAAATGCTTGTACTACATCCATATTTTAGTATAATGAAAACACATACATTAGCAGTTACAGGATGCATCATCGTCACAAGCGATAACGCAAAGGCAAGGATCACCGTTTTCCACTACAAGGAATTCCGATGGACTACCAACCTCTTAGCTGCTAAGAGGTTTTTTTGTTATGTTTGAGAGATTGTACATCTATGAACAGGAAGGGACATCCTTGATGAAAACCGTAAAAACAAAGATCATGATTGCCATTATGTTGTGCTCGGTCGTTGCAGTTCTTGTAGTTGGACTAATTGGAATTAATACGGCGAATCAAATGCTTAAACAATCCTCCGACGAAGCGGCTAAGCTGAACGTTGACACGAAGGCGAAGAGCTTAAATCTAACGATTGAAGCGATCGAACAGTCAGTAAATGGCCTTGCCATTTCAGCCGTCTCCATGCTTGACGATGTAAAGAAGTTTAAGACAGATGCCAAGTATGTGACGGAGTATCAAGAGAAAATTAGACCGTTAGCCGAGCAATTCTCGCAAAATACGAAAGGCTCAATGGCGTTCTATATGAGGTTTAATCCTGCATTTACCGCGCCTACCTCAGGATTATTCCATGCCGATTCGGACGGAGACGGTAAGATCGAGAAGTTGACGCCTACTGATTTCAGTCAGTACGACCCGACCGACCTCGCTCATGTTGGGTGGTATTATATCCCGGTTAAAGCAGGCAAGCCCGTATGGCTAGACCCGTATGTGAACGAAAATATTAATGTCAAAATGATTAGTTATGTCGTGCCCATTTTCAAAAATGGAGAGTCCATTGGGATTGTAGGCATGGATATTAACTTCGCTTTGTTTACTGATATCGTCAATAGTATCAAACCATATGAGAATAGCTTTGGTGCTTTACTCAACGCAAATCTCGATTTCTTAATTCATCCGGAAATGAAGCAAACCGATAACTTGGCAAAAGTGCATGGAAGTCTTGCAGAAGAAATCAAAAAACAAGAACTTGGGGTGATGACGGTTCAAGAAAATAACGAAGACAAAATGATTTCCTTTGCAAAATTGTCCAATGGCCAAACGCTGCTGATCGACTCTTCGAAAAGTGATATTTATAGCGATGTGAACACGCTCACGAAGCGCATTATCATCGTTTTGATCATTGTGGCAATTGTAGCTGCTCTTGTTGCTTTCTTCATGGGAAGCCGCATTTCCAAGCCGCTGAAAACACTCATTCTCGACATGAGACGTGTAAAAGAAGGCGACTTTATGGTTCGCACATCAATACGTAATAAAGACGAGATCGGTGAGATTGGTTCGAATTTTAATGGTATGGTCGAAGAGTTGGAAAACCTGACGAGAAATATCCGAGCGGTATCCAGTCAAATTCATTCTTCGTCTCGTTCCCTTGCTTCCGTTGCTGAGGAGGTAACAGCTTCATCGGAGGAAGTTTCCGCTTCCCTGCATGAAATTGCTGAAGGCAATCGAATGCAATCCCAGTCGATCGAGAAAAGCTCGGAAATTTCCGAGAATTTGTCCGACAAGTTTAAGCAGCTATACGACAATACGAACGTCATTCTTCAAGTCGTAGACGGCATGCAGGCCAATAATGAGAACGGTATGTCATTAATGAAAGATTTGAACGCTATCAATCAAGATAATGGTCAAGCCATTAACAATATTGAACGAGAAATTTTTAATTTGAATGATAAAACACAAAACATCTCCACAATCGTTGAGCAGTTAAGCCACATCGCTAGTCAGACAAATCTGTTGGCATTGAACGCTTCCATTGAGTCATCAAGAGCGGGTGAGGCTGGAAGAGGCTTTGCTGTTGTAGCGAGCGAAATTCGAAAGCTGGCCGAACAGTCGAGGATTTCGACGGAAAATATTAATGAAATCATTGTGAATGTGCAAACGGATGCTAGCCATACTGTCGAAGCGATGAAGCAAGTGAAAATGCGGGAGATGGAGCAATCCGAAGCCGTTCAGCAGTTAAGTCAAGCGTTCGGGCTATTATCAGGCACCATCAATCAGATTACAGAAATCCTGAAAACAAACGGAGCCTTCATCACGGAAGTATCGGGCGATTCAAGTCTATTGGCCAGTGAAGTCCATGAGATGTCGTCGATCTCCGAAGAGAGCGCAGCTTCATCTGAGCAAGTTTCGGAAACGATGACAGAGCAAGTAAAAGGCTTCGGAAAAGTCGTCGAGGAAGCAGATGCGTTAAATCAATTGTGTGAGAATTTAAATGCGTTGGTTAAGAGATTTAATGTCAGGGAATAGCGGCAAAATGAGAGAGTGTTGGTTACGGAGATAAATCCGAAGCCGGCACTCTTTTATATTCCAGATGAACAATTGCCGCATAATATGGTAGTATAAGGAAGTTGAAAGGGGGAAGGACATTGCTTTTAAAAATATTAATCTTTGGTTTACTGTGGCGAATTGTTGGTAATCCGTTTCTTGCGCTGCTCATCTTACTCGTGATTCTGTATGTCTTGGATCGAAGATACGTTGGCATCATGCCGAATATTTGGCGGCCGTTCCAGTTACGTCGGAAGGCAACTCGCTTGCGCGCTGATCTCCATGCCAACCCGCACAATACGTCTGCGAAGCTAGACTTGGCGCGTATCCTGATTGAACGCAAAAAATATCAAGAAGCGCTGCCCTACTTGGAGCAAACGTTACCGATCATGCAGGAATCTGCTGACGTTCATTATGAAATTGGGCTATGTCAACTGAAGCTAGGACGAATAGCCGAAGGGGAAACGTTCATGCTGAAAGCGATCGAGCTCAATCCGCGTGTAAAATATGGCGAAGCCTACCTCCGCCTCGGCGAGGCTTTGGCTCCCCTTGCGCCGGAGCGAGCGGCGCAGTTTATCGAACACTTTCGCGACCTTCACTCCTCATCGGTCGAGGCTTACTACCGGCTCGGCCAGCTGTACCAGCAGCTAGGCCGCCTAGAAGACGCCAAGCGCGCGTATCGCGAGGCGTTGGACATTTACCGCGGCTTGCCACGCTACAGCCGCAGACAGCAGCGGCGCTGGGCTTGGCTGGCGCGCATGAAATAAAAGGTTCCGCTCATCTGCGAGCGGAACCTTTTTTTACGACGCGAGCGTAGCCCCGCGTGAGCAGCCAAGCACCTAGCAGCCCGATGAGGACGGCTGCTACGGTGTGTAGATCGTAGAGCCAGATGCGCTGAGGCGCTGGCTCTGGCGCGACGCGATCCCACAGGGTGAGGATCGCGGGATGCACGAGATAGATGCCGAAGGACGCTGCGCCTAAGGCAGATAAGAAGGCACCGCAGCGCGAGCCGCGTGCCAGCAGTTTGCGCGCCCACGGCACGCAGAGCAGTGGGATGGACAAGCAGTAGGTGAGGAGCGCGAGCTCGAACCAGGTGTTGTCCAAATCCGTGTGACCATATTGCTGCAGCATGAGCATGCTCACAAAAGCGCCCCCAGCAAGGAGAGCGGCGGTCCAGATCCACTTTTTAAACCGGGAAGCCCATGCCATTAACGCATTATAATAAATGCCCGCAAAAGCGCCGAAGCTGAACATAGCCGTGTAGCCTAGGAACAAGGAGGCGTATTCCGGCAGCGGAAAAATCCAGTAATGCAACGTATAGGATACGGCTTGAAAGGCGATACCTATAGGAATCAGACCTCGACGCAGCCAGCTGAATCGCTTGACCGCTGTGAGCAGAAATGGGAATAAGATATAAAATTGCACAATAATGACGATGTAATACAAATGATAGCTCGCATTGCCCGATAGAAGCAGCTTTAGCACATAGAAAGCATCGACATGCAGGGTACCATGGAACAAGATTTGGTTATAGCCATAATAGAATAGGGACCATAGGACATAGGGGATGAGAATCTTTTGCAGCCTCTTTGTCCAGAAAACACGCGCCATCCCTGGCTCCCACCGGTCATAATACGTGTAAAACAACACTAAGCCGCTAATCCAAATAAAAAGAGGAACGGTAAACAAGCCAGCTTTGTTAATAATGAAAAAAATAGTCTGTGAGCCAGTCCCTAAGGGAAGCTGAGTCGCACTGGATGTCCCATGAATGAGGACGACAGCAAAAATCGCAATCGCGCGAACAATATCGATTTCTGATAGTTTTGGTTTGGATGACATGACACAAAATCCCTTTCTTCTCTCTCTCCGTTCAATGTATCATGATCCTCGAAGTAGGACAATAACTCTATAAATGAAAGCATGCGTAGCTTGACGCTCACATCCACGAGAGATAAACTGTTGATAGCATGTACAATGAGAACAATCAAGAGGGTGAATGAACGTGAGTTATGAATATTTGATGCAAGCTGTTTTGCTCATATTTTTGGTGATTATCACTTTTTTTGCTATGTTGGCTTGGACGAAATGGCGAAAAAGAGGACGGAGATAGATCATGTACTTTATTAATCATGAACAAATTTATGGACTAATCGAAGGAAAGATACAATTTTTATCCTTTTTATCAGAAGCAAGCCTGCAACTAATGACACAGTGGACACAAGGCCATAAAGATCTGGTGTGGCAGTTTGCTCAAGAACGTGTACTGCATTTGGCGATCGAGACTGTGACTGATATTGGCAGCTTATTAATTGATGTTTTTATTTTGAGAGATGCTAGCAGTTATGAGGATATCGTTGACATTGTCTACGGCGAAGGGGCTTATTCAGACTCATTAAAAGCGACTTTGCTCCAATTAATGAAGCTGAGAAAACCGCTTGTTCAGGATTTTGTAGAGTTGGATCGCCAAGCTTTGCATCCGCTAATTCCTCAACTCCCATCAGTCTTTGAGGAGTTTACATCGAGTGTACGTGCCTTTATCAAGAGCGAAATGGCATAACATACATAAGTGTTTCTTAATTTACTTATTGCCTAGGATGCTGTAAAATGAGTCCTAAATGAGGTCCGAGGGTAGGTGAGCGCGTGAATCAAACACTAGAAACATCAACACGTAAAGTGATTCTTTCCATGCTCAAAACGCAAGGGCCATTAAGTGTACAAGAAATTGCTAAGCAGCTTGAAATTACGGAGATGGCGGTTAGAAGGCATATTCATTCGATGGAAAAAGATGATTTGCTTGAGGCTAAGCTCGTTCGACAAGCGATGGGGCGTCCCACAAGTGTGTATACCTTAGCACCGCAGGCGGACGAATTATTTCCCAAGAAATATTCGCAGTTAACGTTGGATCTGTTAGACGAGTTAGTGGAAGATGAAGGCCATGAGAAAATTGAACGGCTCTTTGTAGGCAGGCAGGGGAAGCTTGAAGCTCGTTATCAATCTCGGATGCAAGCCAAGAGTTTAGAAGCTCGAGTAGCTGAGTTGGCGCTCATCCAAAACGAGAATGGCTACATGGTAGACTGGTCTGCGCAAGGTGAAGACGCTTATATATTCAACGAACATAACTGTCCAATTGCTATGGTCGCTAACACGTTCCAGCAGGCTTGCCAGTGTGAGCTGTCCCTGTTCCGTAATTTGCTGGATGCGGATGTCGAGCGTACAGAGTGTCTTGCCAAAGGTGCTAACAAATGTGTGTATATCATACGTCAAAATAAATAGTTTTGTTTAAAGGAGTTAGGCAGATGGGAATCTGCTTGGCTCCTTTTTTGTGTTGAATACACGTATTGTTGGCGGTAGCCATTTGGCGTAACTCGAAAATTTCGAGTTACGGATCTGCATTTATCTTTGTTGCCCTACATAACTCGATTTTTAAGAATGTCGATTAACTAATGATCATGAATACCTTATGCAACCAGTTGGGGATTTTGTGCGCGAGCAAGCAGTAGCCGGCTTTGACAAGCCCAAATGCACGATTATTTAGAGTTACAGACCTGGATTTGCCATTGCCGCCCTCCGCAACTCGATTATTTCGAGTAACGCACCTGGATTTGCCATTGCCGCCCTCCGCAACTCGATTATTTCGAGTAACGCACCTGGATTTGCCTTAGCCGCCCTCCGTAACTCGATTTTTTCGAGTAACGCACCTGAATTTGCCTTTGCCGCCCTCCGCAACTCGATTATTTCGAGTTATAGACCTGGATTTGCCTTCTCCGGCTCGCGTAACTCGATTATTTCGAGTTACAGACCTGAATCTGCCTTTGCCGTCCTCCGCAACTCGACTATTTCGAGTTACAGACCTGAATTTGCCTTCTCCGGCTCGCGTAACTCGATTTTTTCGAGTTACGGACCTGAATTTGCTTTTTTGCATTCCGTAACTCGATTATATTGAGTAATGCACCCGAATTACCTTTGTCGCCCTCCGTAACTCGGTTCTATCGAACTACAACTCCTTCTTTTTATCTACTTGACACCACTACGCCCCCATCCCGCCATTATCAGCCTCACTCCCGCAGCAGCCGCCAATCTCCCACCTTCAGTAAACTTTCAGCTAACATTCATTCCCTTATCAGCCCAATTTAAGACTCACTTCAGGTTAGCGGCCTATACTGAACCTATCAAACGAGAGGCGGTAATCCTATGAACGAAGATATGAACATGAATACTAATAAGGACACGAATGATATAAAAATTAACAACAAGCTTAACAACTCCAAGGTGAAGCCGATATTTGCAGCATTTATGGCCGGAGCCGTTGTTGTCGGCGGATTGATGTTTACTTCGGATAAGCTAAACCTTTTTGGCTATGATACGCAAACAGTGCAGTCCAGCGTCGCTGCTCCATCAGCAGCTAACTCGGCTGCGGCCGGCGTCCAAACAGCATCGCTGAACAATTTAGGGACGAACAGCATTTCAGCCATTTCGAAGGCGTCGAGCCCTGCCATTGTCAAAATTGAAACGAAAGTCAAACAAACGGCCACACAAGGAAATCGAAGAAATCCCCTTCAACAGGGGACAGAAACTGGTGACACTATCGAAAATGGCATCGGTTCAGGCTTCATTTTTGAAGACAGCGGTTATATTTTAACCAATGAACATGTCATTGAAGGTGCGGATGAGATCGACGTTTACGTACAGGGTTATGATACCCCGTTTACAGCAACGTTACTTGGAAGCAGCTATGATTTAGATTTGGCTGTGCTCAAAATTCAAGGAGATCAACCATTTCCTGCACTGAAATTGGGCAAATCGGACGCTACGGAAGTAGGCGAATGGGTCGTCGCGATTGGGAATCCGTATGATTTTGATTACTCCGTGACCACGGGTGTATTAAGTGCCAAAGAACGTGAGATCAGTATTGACGATGAGCAGGGCACACGTAATTACAAGCATTTGCTGCAAACAGATACGGCGATTAACCCAGGTAACTCTGGAGGTCCGCTTTTGAATTTGAACGGTGAAGTGATTGGGATTAATACGGCTGTGAACGCCGAAGCGCAGGGGATGGGCTTTGCCATTCCAGCGAGCACCATTAATGCTGTCGTAGATAAGCTGAAAAACAACGAAGAGATCCCGAAGGATCCAGCACCGTATATCGGCGTAGCGCTGCAGAACATCTCAAATGACATGCTGCAGGATTTGAAGATCAACAGCACGAATGGCGCCGTAGTAGCGGAGGTGCAGCAAGGCTCGCCAGCTTTCAAAGCGGGCATTCGCCAGTATGATGTGATCACGGAAGTGAACGGTAAAGGTATTGCTAACTCCGAGGAACTAACGAAAGCAGTCCAAGCCGTGACAGTTGGCGAGTCTTTGAAAGTAAAAATCTCGCGCGATGGTCAAACGAAAGACGTGACGATTCAAGTTGGCGATAAAAACACTGCGACAGCATATCAAGGTTAAAAATAGGGTTAAAAATAAAAACGGAGTCTCGCAATTTTGCGGGCTCCGTTTTTTTCACTTTAGGCCCGCGCAGCCGCGAGCAATTGAATAGCCTTGTCTGTAATCCAGCCGAAATTACCGGCTTCAATCTCTTTCAGGTTGATCAGCGAGCCGCCAATGCCTAAGCCGTAACAGCCGATGCTCAAAAATTGCTTGATATTGCCCTCCGTAACGCCCCCGACAGCCATCATCGGGATTTTGTCCAGAGGTCCCATTAATTCCTTAATATAAGGCAAGCCTAGGCTTGCACTTGGAAATATTTTAACCGCTGTAGCCCCAGCTCTCCATGCTTTCACAACCTCTGTTGGTGTCATCGCACCAGGGAAAATCGGAATCCCCTCCTGCCGTGACCAGCCAATGACCTCTTCATCCAAGTTTGGTGTGACGAGAAATGCCGCACCGGCAGCAACAGCTTGCTTAGCATCCTCCAGATCCAGCACAGTGCCAGCACCAATGAACATTTGCTCTCCCCATTGCTTCTGAAGATTCGTGATCATGGTCAGCGCGCCAGGCGTGTTTAAAGTGACCTCCATTACGGTGACGCCGCCTGTGAGAAGTGCTTCAGCAACAGAGAGGATGTGCGCCTCCTGCACGCCGCGGACGATTGCGATGATACGAGTACGTTCTATTTCTTGTAGACCTTGTTCCCTGTTCATATCGGTTTCCCCCAACTCATCTAGCATGCTTTTGTCATTTATTATGACAGGTTCCAGAAATTTTTCCAATCCGTTTGTGTCAAAACAAGCCCTACCTACCTATACTGTAGTAATTCATAGGCATTCGTCTAGAAGCCTCATCAACCCATAAAGCTTTCAGTCTACTTGGAGGTGACCATCATGACTTGGAGCGAGATCAGTATCGTTAGCTTGGCTGTCGCTTTTTTAGTGCTCATTGTGTTTACCGTTCGTATGTTCATCACGGCTACACGAACGCTTCGCTTGTTAGGGGACACGGTTGTTGAAGTTAAACAACATATTGGCCATACTACAGAACAAGCGGAGAATCTAATGAAGCAATTAGGGCAGCTTACGGAAGAGGTACATTTGCAAATCCTAGCCTTAGAGCCAAGTATACAATCGGTTGAGAAAGCAGGAATTGCTGTCGGGGAAGTCGCTTCCACGCTGCGCAAGGTCTCACGTATGATGAACGAGTCCTTACATGGTGCGGAAAAAGTCGTACATACGCACCAGAAGCGTATACACGACGTCATGGAATGGGCAACGACAGGGTTTGAGCTGTGGCAGAGATGGCAGGCGCATCGGAATGCGAAATCAGAACATTAAGGAGTGGATATTACATGTCCAATGGAAAAAAAGGTAAAGATCTTCTTATCGGGGCTGTCGTAGGCGGTTTGGTTGGCGCAGCAGCAGCGTTGTTGTTTGCACCGAAATCCGGTCGTGAGCTGCGCAGTGACATCGCAGAAGGCGCGACTGCGGTCAGCGACAAAACAGTTCAACTCGCAAGCACGGTGAGTCAAAAAACGCAGGCAGCAGCCAAAACAGTAAGCTCCACCACAACGGATCTTGTTGGTAAAGCGAAAGACACGGCAGCTAGTGTTGTTGAGACAGTTCGCTCTTGGAAGGATTCCCAAACAGGTGATGATGTTGTGGATGAGATCGCAGCATCGGAAGCTGCAGAAGACTTAGTCATCGTAGGCCGCTAAACGCCAAAAAAACAAGCAGAGTTCTCCATTAGGGAGCACTCTGCTTGTTTTTACGTTTTACACGGTTACCACTTGGACGGATCAATTTTAGTAATATCGAGCCCTTCCCAGACGTTCTTAATGACAGCTGTTTCCGGATTATCGAAAAGCAGCCAAGCGGTAGGGAGGTATCTTTCGCCATATTCACTAGATGGTTTATTGATGATAGCATTATTATGGACAAGCACCGTTGAAGCTCCCCCATCTAGGTTCGCCGCGGTAATTGCACCATGAGCTAAGAAAATTTCTTGTATATCGTAAAGCGTTGCGCCAATGCTGTGCGTTTGTCTGCCATCGATAATCGCAAACAGAATAGAACCGTCTTTGGTTTGAGCCATGCATGTACGCGGCGCAATACCCCAGCCATCCGCTTGACTCTTAATTTGTCCAACACCGTTAACGATGAAGCGAGGGCTAAACGAAACGGCCTCCTGGACACCCATTTCGAGCAGTTCAGATACTTTGTATTTGCCAGAAATCATGCGGCCTTGCTTATCAATTCCGACGATCTGTACAGTTCCGTTCATACCCTTATCATTGTAAAAGATTTTACCGCCTGAGATGACGACGCCTTCTGGCTGAAAGCCGTTGCCTTCCCAATTCGGATCGATGAATCCGCCGCCGTTAACACCTAGAATGGCTCCGGTGCGTTTGACCATCGAGGAAACCTTTTCGCCTTTGCCTGCTTTCTCTGGCACCGCGATTCGAAGCTTAGTAGGGTCCGTAATGGTAACGAGCTTGCCCTTGAAGTTTGTGCCTGAAATATTTTCAATCGTCACGAGCTCTTTTTTAACGGGAACTTCAACAGCTGGCGTGTAAGAAGGGACCGGTGCAATTTCTACGAGTCCTAGATCCTTTTCCGTACCCATTTCATCAAATTTTTTGGAGTAAGCCTCAACCCGCTTTTGCAATTCGGATGTACCAATCAAATATTTGGCCCAATCTCGGTGCTGAGTTGTAATGATGGTATCCGCCATCATGAAACGCAGACTGGAACCAGAGGACGTTAAGAAAAACCAGCCTAAACCCAAGGTGGCAATAATGGTCAAACTAAGGATGGTAACCAACATAAATTGCAGTCCCGCAGATCGTTTATGTTTTATACGACCTTGCCTGGTCGACTGTGGGGTGGTTGTTTGTTGAACCGCCATGGTAAGTCATCTATCCTCTCTAACGCAAATCAAGCCATATTGTCATCTATTAAGACGAAAAGAAAGGAGAATAAGTTTCAGATTTCACTGAAATTTTTCTCCTTTTTTTGTAAAATGCTTAATTTTGTCGTTGGACTGATGAAAGTCTAGCGTCTGCTAACCGATTTTTATCATAGTGAAATTCAAGCTCAATCCCAGAATTCTTGGACACACTGCGAATGATGAGATCATGGTATTTTTTTTGCCGAAAAGCCGCCATTGTCACACTCACACTAACACCCAGTGGATCAAAATAAAGCTTGCCTTCATGGGCATCATACTTCTTAACGTGAGACAAGTTAACGAATAAATCGGTATCCATTTTCTTAAAGCCTTGTTCTTCTAGTTGGTCTAAGAAATGACTGAAATCCAATAGGGACATCATAGGGATCCTGCGTTTACCGATCCGCGTATGGTAGATCATTTCGGTGGAACCAATTTCGATAAAAAGTATGTCTGTCAAAGGAAGTGCCAAGGGTGAAGTAAGACTATCTTCGAGGTTCTCTTTTTCAAGATAGCCAGCTTTCTCCATGAGATCTGTATATGAGAACTTATAAGCGTCAGACAGTTTCTTTAAAGTGACAGGGGATGGCTTAATTTTTTCATTCGTCGAACGATTTCGTTCTAATTCCAAATCTCGAATATAGGCATGGGACAGTCCACTCTTGTTGGCCGCTTCACGCAAGGACATTTTCCCTCGCAAGCTCTCCAAAAATTTACCGAATCCTTCAAATTGTTTCATCATAGGAATCCCTCCATATGTTAATTGTAATAGAATTGGCGCAAAATAGAAACGTTAATAGCACTTAATGGTACTAATTACCTGAGCGATGAGAAGACTTCATATATTGTTCGTAAGCAGTTTGTGAATTTAGTAGGTCGAGAGAATCAATCCCGTGACTTCTTTCTTCTATTTTTTTATAATGGGTAGTAGAAAGGGGACGATATCAAGATGAACAAAAAATGGTTAAGAGACAACGGCATGCATCTATCTTGGTTCATTGCCTTAGTAGCCACGCTAGGAAGCTTATATTTTTCGGAAATTATGCATCTGGCGCCTTGCAAGCTTTGCTGGTATCAGCGCATTCTTATGTATCCATTGGTCATTATTCTAGGGATTGCAGCTGTCCGCAGAGATTACAAATTAACAATTTATGTACTGCCAATGACGATTTGGGGTGCATGCATCTCGATCTATCACGTTTTATTACAAATGGGTGTTTTCAAAGAAACAGGTACAGGGTGTGGCCCCATCGCTTGTGATACCGATTACTTAAACTGGCTTGGATTTATTACAATTCCGATGTTAGCCGGGACAGCGTTCATCTTACTTACTGTTTTACAATACTTAACCTATCGAGCTACAAAATAACCCTCGTAAATCAAAGGTTGGGCAGGTAATTTGTCAATCACTGTCGAATAGGATGGAAGAAGAAGTCATTTCCTATCGAGGTGTAACTCATGACAAAACGTACCCATAATGCTGCACTGCTGATCATCTTGAGCATCAGTTTGGTCGGTTGTGCAGACATCAGCCTGACAGCTCCTGTAGGCAATGAAGCTGCTTCCCAAGCAGTTCCTACACCTTCCGCTAAAATATCGCCAACACCTGTGCCTACGCAAGTACCGACGCCGTCACCAACTGCTACACCTAAACCTACAGCCCAAACAACAACACAGCCAAGCGCGGCACCTAGCGTGACGCCTACTGCGACGCCAAGTGCATCACCGAAAGCGGCAGATGCTTCCAAACCTAAAGCATTGCCAGCCGATCGGACGCCGTATTCTTGGTACTATATGAAGAAAAAAACAGGCCAGGTTCCTGATTTCCCGCATGAAACCAAAACCTTTACCAGTGACCAGAAAGCGGTCTGGGTGGGGACAGGGAAAAAGGTCTATTTAACCATCGACGCAGGTGGACCTCTAATCGAGGTTGATCTAATGTTGAAATCGCTCAAAGCAAATAACGTCAAAGCGAATTTCTTTATCACGGGCAATAACATCAAGAAGAACCCTGATTATTTGAAAAGAATCGTAGCAGACGGTCATTACGTTGCTAACCATACGATGACACATACGGATTTTAATGAGTTGACGGATGATCAAATTCGCAAGGAAATTAAAGATTTTGAAGTGATGTATAAGCAAATAACCGGCACAGAGGTGGGGAACTATTTCCGATTCCCTTACGGTCACTATAATCCACATAATTTGAGCTTGGTATCGGAGATGGGCTATACGTCTGTGTTCTGGTCTACAGCGATGCGAGATTGGGAGCCCAGAGCGAATGGCGCGGAGGATCCGTACAACGATATCATGAATAATCTGCATGACGGCAATGTGATTTTGATGCATCAGGGGTCTATTGAGAACATGCAGGCGCTGGATCGCATTTGTAAGGAAATCAAGAAGAAGGGCTATGAATTCGGACTCGTGACGGAGCTGCAGCCTAAGAAGTAACAAACATTTGGTCTAAAACTGTGTAGTACTCTTGGTACCTTTAAGCTTGTCCTCACATATCCTAACCATGTGGTTTATGAATTCATCAACCGGCAAAGGAAGCGGATATGTGTGCAGCAAGCGATAGCCGTACTGGACTCCGGAGTCGGAGGATTAACTGTTGTAAAAGAAGTGATGAGACAGCTGCCGCATGAAAGAGTCATTTATTTTGGAGATACAGCAAGGAGTCCTTATGGGCCTCGACCTGCGAATGAAGTTCGTCATTTTACACGTCAAATCGTAGAGTACTTACTTCAGTTTAATCCCAAAATGATTGTGATTGCCTGTAATACAGCGACTGCTGTCGCGATAGAAGACATTCGAGCATGCGTCTCGATACCTGTTGTAGGCGTCATATCACCGGGGGCTAGAGCAGCTATTAAAATGACACGAAGCGGGATGGTCGGTGTCATTGGCACGGATGGAACTATTCGCAGTCAAGCATATGAAACAGCATTGAAGCAGATTTCGCCAGACATTCAAGTCTATAGTGAAGCATGTCCGTTACTCGCACCTTTTGTGGAGAGAGGGCTGTTTAGCAGCGATAGCGCGCATAGCGTCGTGGAACAATCCTTGCGTCCATTAAAAGGGAAGCCTATAGATTGTTTAATCTTGGGGTGTACGCATTATCCTTTTCTTATGGAATCCATTTCGAAGGTCATGGGCCCGGATGTGATGTTGATTTCTTCGGCAGAAGAGACAGCCAGAGATATAAGCACGATTCTGTTTCAAAGAGGGATGCACACCCAATCCCGAGAACTGCCGGTTCATCAGTTTTTCTGCAGCGGCGCACCTAACATCTTCCGGCAGATTGCGGAGAATTGGCTGAAGGAATATATTCCTTTTATGCCTGTTGTTTGGCAGGTGCCGACTATTATCTAAGCGACGAAAATAGACCCTTCTGGGTCTATTTTTTATTCCTGCCAGATTCGCAGATGCCGCATGATTCCTGGACCAAGGGCATAAGCATAGCCATACGAAAGAAGTAAATGGGTGTGAGGTGGTCTTATGCTAGGTTATGATTATGAGACATTGACTAAGGAGCTGAATCGTTTAGGCAAAATATACCCCTTTCTGCAAATCGCTTGCATCGGCGAAAGTGTGATGGGCAGAGACTTATATGCGCTTCGCATTGGTCACGGTTCGAGGGAAATCCATTTCAATGCGGCTATGCATGCGAATGAGTGGATAACTGCGCCGCTGCTGATGCAATTCGTTGAGGATCTAGCTTGCTCCTATGCCAGAGGGACGGCGTGGGAGGGGCGTAACATAAGGCGGATTTTATCGGAGTATTCGCTATGGGTCGTTCCCATGGTTAACCCAGACGGGGTCGAGCTTGTACTTCATGGGCTGACAGAAGAGCATCTTCATCGGGAAGCGTTATTGGCATGGAATAACGGCTCATCGTCGTTTATCAACTGGAAAGCGAATATTCGAGGCGTGGATCTCAATGATCAATTCCCTGCCCATTGGGAAGAAGAGAAAGCAAGAAGAGAGCATGATGCACCTGGCGAGCGTGATTACGGCGGAGAAGCACCATTATCTGAACCAGAGGCCGCGGCACTAGCACATTTTACCGAATGCCATGAATTCGAGCTTGTCGTTGCGCTACATACACAAGGTAGAGAAATTTATTGGAATTATCGTGACTATGAACCTGCCGAATCCGAAGCGTTAGCGGAGCGGTTAGCCCTAGCAAGTGATTATGAGGCGGTTAAGCTGTCTGGCAGCGACGCTGGATACAAGGATTGGTTTATTCAACAGTATCGCCGACCAGGCTTCACTGTCGAGGTTGGGCTAGGCGTGAATCCGCTGCCTGTAGAAACATTTGCTTCCCTATATGAGGAAGTCGTTCCCATCCTTTTGACAGCGTTGGAATTGTAAAAGAGGAAAAGACAAGTCGTGCCAACTTGCGTGTGCTCGCCACGAACCGATTAGCCCAGCCTTCATATACTGAAGCAAGGAAGCTGTTGGGGAGGCGTTAATATGGCACCACCTAAAGGTAAAGGCAAAGTAATTAAGAAGAAAAAAGAACCTTCATCTCGCGCACAATACACCATGAGAACAGTTGAGTCAGCTACGTGTGCGGTGTGCAAAACACAGTGTGCAAGGGGGTTGCGCTATCTGGAACATATGTCGCATCCAGGTGCTGTTGGCCATGGAGTCCCGTGTATTTTGACACGTAAGAGAATCAATTAGATGGATCCGCCCCTTGGATGGGGGCGGATTTATTGTTTTATAGGAGCCGGAGCGGGGAGTTCGCGAAACCTGTCCTGTCCGACTCGTCGTTAAGGCCCCAAAAAGGCGTTAACGGTGCCCGCTTGAGCGTCCGCCGCAGGAATAACGCCTTAAAAGGGCGTTAGGGCCGTCGAATACGGCTAGTTCGGCGCACACCTCAGTCGTTAACACCCCAAAGGGGCGTTAACAGTGCCACCCCGCCCGTCTGCCGCAGCAATAACGCCCCAAAAGGGCGTTATTGCCGACGGACTCGGCCATCTTACTCTCTAACTAGCTCTTTTAGGCAGTGCGAGTCCAAGCTTATAATGCTCCATTCGGGCTAAGTGACCCGCGCTGGCAAAATAGGCTCATAATAAATAAAAGCCCCGCGATTTAGCATCGCGGGGCCGATATGTGTATGAATTAATGGTTAGGTGTGAGTAGTTTATCTGCTAAGGTTTGTTTCAGCTTCTTGATTGCGTCTGTTTCGATTTTTTGATTTTGGACGAATTTCGCGCCAGTTAGTGCAAGCGCTTCCTTGACTGTCATTTCAACACGAATAATTTCTTCGCCATGCGGAATTTGTAACATTTTCATCACTCCCATGTCAGCTTTTTATTTCGAAAACGTTGATTCTACGCACTTTTAATATAACACATCGTGTAAGGTTAAACAAGGGGCGAGGGTGCCTATTTTTCAAGAAATTGGGAGTGCTTGTCCCACTCAATTGATCCTTATGACGTGTCCCAAGGCGGATAACCAGGACTGTTTTTCAAACTCACAAAATGCTAAAAGAACCGATCGCAACCACAGCTCGCGTGGCCAAATCGGTTCTTCCAGAAACCTATTTTAACAATAACAACGTAATTCCACGATTTCGGCGCGCGCTGAGCCATTCGTTGACGCAACAAGGACACGAAGACGGTTCGTCGATACCGGACTGCTTAATTTATGAACATGATGCCGAGTGTGATTGTTCGTCTGCTCAGCAACTGTTGTCCATGATTCCCCAACCCAAGCTTGCAATGAATAATCCTTGACTAATTCAGGAATGATTTCGAATTCCGTGCGATGGTGATGCAAGTTAATCAAGTCCTCGTTCACGTCATCATTGAACGTTACATGCACTTCGCCGATGCTTTGAGTATCTGTCCAGCTGGCTTCGAGCCATTCCTCAGCACCGCCACCAGCTGAAGACCATAGGTGTGGACTGCCGTATGGTCGCTTGTGCCCGTCAGCTGCTTTTTCAGCCGCAAAGGCGGAAGTAGGCGAGAGGAGTCGGAAGCAGATCGGTTTCCGATTGAAGTTTTTCGGACTCCAGTCGATCACAGGTTGATCAGGTTGCATTTCCCCGAAATCAGCGGTACTTGTCGTGACGGCATTGTTTTTGAAGGACAGCACGCCAGATTGCGGGCGATCCGATAGATGAACAGCGAGAGCAGAGTTGCCTTTGAGCACGATAAAAGCGTTCTGAGCGTATGCTGGCTCCCAATTTAGTGCAGCAGTAACCCATTGCTTAGTTCCCTCAGCTACTGGTACGACAACAGACGCTATAAGCATATGAGGGACGTAATTCTGAGGCTTGCCTGTGTCCCACAGTTCGACAGTAAGCTTTGTAGCGGCAGTCGCATCGACGAATAGCTCTATGCCATTAATAAACGGATCTACGGGCACTAGAAGGCCCAGAGGCGTCTCCATAGGATAAACACCAGCCGACTGCTCCAAAGCCAGCTCTGTCAGCGTGCTGGAGGCCGTCAGCGTCGCGCTGTGAATAAGATCAGCCTCGTCGTTATTCACGACGCCGAGAATCGACGCATCCTGCCGCAGCAGCGTCTGCTGCAGCTCGTTTAAGTGCTCGCCGTGCAGCTCACGCGGCGAGATGCCCTTCTCCGCGCACAGGGCTGCGCCCGTGCCCGCGGCTTCGCCAATGACCGCACACGTCGCCATGACGCGTGTGGTGCCAAATGCAACGTGGGACGCGCTGATATTGCGTCCAGCCATGAGCATATTCGACACGTTAGTCGAATAGAGGGAACGGAACGGGATATGATAGGAACCATCCATATGCATATGTTTAGAGCCGCTTTCCGTCGAATACATCCCTTGCGGCGGATGCAAATCAATCGACCAGCCGCCGAAGGCAACGCGGTCTTCGAAAAGCTCCTGGGCGATTACGTCATTTTGATTCAGGACGTAGTCCCCAACAAAACGGCGGTATTCCCTTTTCCCCGGAATAGAGCCGATCCATTCCAAAGTTAAATTGGCGCTGTCAAATTTCCCTGAGTTTTTGATATAGTCCCATATCCCGTAAATCACAGAGGAGAGCTCATCCCGAATTCGCTCATTCTCATGGACTGTATCATGCTCGCCCCCCCATTCAATCCACCAGTAAGCGCATCCATTGTCACCGCTGCGAATGACTCGCTTCATCGGAATCGAGGTTTGGGTAATATCTTTCGCGAAGCTTGGCGCTATATATTTGACAGGTCGGCCTGCATCCTTCGTATAGAAGAGCAGTGTGCTTCCTAAAGTAATATCATCCGGAACAAGAGGAGCCCATTCCTCGTTAAATTCATGTTGGGCTTCACGGCCAATACGGAATTTAGCGCCTGCTAGGAAACCAACGAGACCATCCCCAGTACAGTCGAGAAACACACGACTTTCGAAACGAATTCTACGTTCAGAGCCCATCATCCAACCTGTGACGGCTTGAATGGTGCGATTATGATCATCACCTGAGGCATCGACCTCATGCACATCTGTGTTTAAAAATAAGGTAATATTCGGCTCAGCTTTCACCTTTTCAAGGACAATTAAATCCCAGATATAAGGGTTGCCATCGATATTGCGATATTGATTTTCGACGAAAAGCTCGCCCATGATGCCGGTTTCCCGTGCATTGCGGTGGACACCATGTGAGGTGGCACCACACACCCATACGCGTACTTCACTGCTGGCATTACCGCCAAGCACCGGACGATTTTGAACTAGAGAAACAGTTTGACCTAATCGTGCTGCAGCAACTGCTGCACAAACGCCTGCCAAGCCACCGCCAACGACTGTGATATCAGATGTAACGATTTCATGCTTCATTATGAGCACCTCACTAGTATTTGAATATCCATGCTTTCATTTTAAAATAGGTGATATCCTTTTAACATACAGTGAGTTACAATTAGCATATACTTTATTTCACTATTTGGAGAGTGTGACATGGCCTATCGCGATCCAGCCTTGAAACTCCTATCTCATGTGTATTGGCATCAGAAAAAAGAGTTTATGTTTGAGCGTGATGACTACCCTTGCTGGACGTTGTTTGCGGTTGAGGAGGGGAGCTTCTTCTATGAAATTCGTGCGGAGCAGGGGGAGGCTAGATTCGGAGATCTTGTGCTTTGTCCCCCTCGTACCGTGTTTCGTAGAAAAACATTGGAGCCGCTGACCTTTCACTTTCTACAGTTTATTGGGGAGCCCCATATGGAACAGGAAGCTACTTGGAAGGGGAAACTGTCCGTACAAGATTTGCCGCGCCTGACATCCGGTTATCGGTATTTGCGTACTTTGCAGGGCTGGGATGAAGAGAGTACAGCGCACAAACTGCATATTGTGAATGATCTCATGCGAATGGTGCATATGGATAAGCTCATCGAGGAGAGTCCTCCGGCCACAATCTTGGATGGACAGATGGACGAAGCGCGGAGCTTTCTCACGGATCATGCATTCGGGAATCTGTCGATGTTGGAGTTAGCCACGACATTGGGAATGACGCCTGTTCAATTTACCCGCAGGTTTCGGAAAGCATTTGCCCAAACACCAACCGAATTTATTAACGACTTGCGCCTTACACGTGCGAAACATCTTTTGGAAAATACGACATTCACCCTAGATATGATCGCATCCCAATGCGGTTATGAGAATGGCTTTTATTTGAGCCGGGTATTCACGCAAAAAATCGGCAAGGCTCCCTCTTTATATCGCAGCATGCATCGGGTCTAGCAAAAGAAAAGGAGCTAAGCGCATTAATGTGCTTAGCTCCACTTTTAGTTGCCCGTATAAGGCAGCTTGCCTTCTGTATACTCATTTTCAGGCCGACGAATCCAGCGCTGTAGATATCCTTGCGTATGTAAGGCCTTGATTAGAATGATCAGAACAGGCGACAGGATGACCCCTGCGACACCAAATAGCGAAAGCGATACAATCATGAATGCTAACGTTGTGAATGCCGATACGCCTAACGATTCACCGGTAATTTTCGGCTCCATGATTTGTCTGACGAGAATCACGACAAGGAGCAGTGCGCTTAGCCAAATCGCGAGTGTCGTATTGCCAACGATGAAGAGGTAGATAATCCACGGTATGAACAAAGTGGAAACCCCGAGCAATGGCAGCACATCGAAAATTGCTGACAGAAGTGCGATCGAGAATGCGTTGTTCACATTAAGCACAAGCAAGGCGATAAAAACAACGATGAAAGTCAAGGTGATCAGCTTGGCCTGCGCTTTTATGTAAGACACAATACCTTTAACGACGTTCTCTTTGAGGAAAAAGAAGGCGGATTTAAAGGTATTTGGCGTTTGTTCACTTGCAATCCGTTTCCAAGATTCAATTTCGATGCTTAAGAAGTATGCGAGAATGATGCCGACGATGAAATTGAACATGAACGTAGAGAAGGAGGTAAGGGAAGCAACCAAGCCTGATAAAAAGGCAACAAGGAACGTAGAAGCTTTTCCGGCAATTTGACCCGCATAGTCTTTGGCTTTGCCAGTCACATCTTCAGGCATTGCTTGAAAGCGATCGTTCAATTCGGCAATCCGATGAATGACCTGGTCATTAAAAATCGCTGCGTAATCATCGATTTTATCAACGAGACTCATGATCTGACTGGTGAAAATTACGATGGCCCCTGCGAATGCCCCAAGGATGACGAGGACGAACACCAAAGTCGATATCGCGGAAGCTAATGATTTGCTCATCCCTTTTCGATTCAAGAAGCGAGCTAAAGGCTCGATCATCATGAAAATGATTAAAGCCAGAAAAATTGGCGTGGCGATGGCGTACAAATAACTGAATAACAGCATGAATAAGTAGACGGTTAGTGCGATGAGCCCAATGTCAAATACCGTTCGCCAATATTTCTTGTAAAAAGAAAGCATCCCTGTTCCTCCAAAAAAGTTATTGTTCAGTTAGAATAATCGGTCCATTGCTTGTAATCGCAATCGTATGCTCGTACTGTGCAGATAAGCTGCCGTCGTACGTTCTAGCTGTCCATCCATCTTGGTCTACTTTGGAATGATATTTCCCAACGTTGAGCATCGGTTCAATCGTGAAAACCATACCTTCCTTAATACGCGGCCCTTTCCCGGCAGGTCCATAGTGAGGCACTTGCGGCTCTTCGTGCATCTCGGAGCCAATGCCATGGCCAATGAAGTCTCTCACGACGGAGAAGCCTTGTGACTCTGCATAAACTTGAATAGCATGAGAGACATCGCCGATGCGATTGCCAACCACAGCTTTTTCAATCCCCTTGTAGAGGGATTCCTTCGTCACTTGAAGCAGCTTTTCAGCTACTGGAGAAATGTTGCCAACCGCGTAGGACCAAGCAGAATCGGCTAACCAGCCGTCGATGCGCACAACCATGTCAATCGTTACAATATCGCCGTCATTTAATGGTTCTTTTTTCGGGAAGCCATGACAAATGACATCGTTAACCGATGCACAAGTTGCATATGGGTAGCCATGGTAGCCCTTTTGTTCCGGAGTGGCCCCGTGTTTGGCCAAGAAGCCTTCAACGAATTGATCGATTTCCCATGAGGTAATGCCTGGGCGAATCATTTTGGCAATTTCTTTATGGCAATCAGCAAGAATCCGGCCTGCTTTGCCCATGGCTTCAATTTGTTCTTTTGTTTTAATTGTAATCATCAAGTACCTCTCCTCTTCGTGGATCCCTAAATATACATTATGTCCATTTTGCTGACCAAAGCTTCATCTCTTTAATAATTTGATGCAAATCCTGCCCTTTTGGTGTCAACGTATACTCGACGGTAACAGGTACGGTCGGGAACGCCATGCGCTCCAGAACCCCATGCTCTTCAAGATGGCGCAAAATATCCGTGAGGGATTTCGGGCTAATGCCTGTAATTTGACGCTGCAGCTCGCCAAAGCGCTTCGTTCCGCAGAACAATTCTCGAAGAACGAGGAATGCCCATTTTCCGCCAATAACTTCAAGCGTTCGTTCAATGGAACATTCGATTTCCTTCGGTATTTTGGGAACATAATTGCTAAGTGGAGCGACTTTTTCATTTTCAAGAGTTGACACGAGATCGCTTCCTTTCATCAAAGTCGAGTAGGATACTTACTTTGAGGTAAGTAAGTTAACATTTTGTAATAAGGGATGATTAGTCACACTACTATTTATTTTAAAGTTCCCTATAGAATTTGGCAATAGAAGGGCTGGAATTGGACAGGTTGATTTCGTGCCGTAGATTCTTTACAATAGTATTAAAATTTATTGTTTCAGGAGATGTGTACATATGAAAGTCAAAATTTCTCGCAACGCAGCAAAAGTACTTCAATTGGAGCTTAATAAAGAAGAAAACAAAGGTTTGTTGGTTCGTGTACAAGTGACACATAAGCATGGTGATCATGCTCACTATGGTTTGGGTCTTGACGATAAAACAGCAAATGATGTTGTAATTAGTACTGACAAGGGTATTGATGTTTTGCTAGATCAAACAGAGCCGCTTCTAGACGGTATTCGTATTGACTACTTCTACACGCCAGAAGAAGGTTTCATGATCACGAACCCAAGCAAGGGGAACCACGGAGACCACTAATGCCGAATGATATTCGCATTTGTGATAAATGCAAACACATGAAGGTGAAATCGGCGCTTGCCAAAATAAGTGCCATTGCACCCGACACCGAAGTCAAAGTTGCGTGCAAATCGTATTGCGGTCCATGTTCGCGGTTCGCATTTATATTTATTAATGGCCGATATATTACGGGCGCAACGGAAGACGAAGCGATCGAAAAAGCGAAGAAATACGTGAAATGAGCAAAAAGCATCCGTCCATTGAGGACAGGATGCTTTTTTTTATCTCAGCTAGGCGAGTTAGGCATGAGCAGGAGACTTTTCCAGCAGCTTCTGAATTTGCTTTTCAATATTGCGCGGCGTCGTTGTCGGTGAGAAGCGTTTGATTACTTTACCGTTCTGGTCCACGAGGAATTTGGTGAAATTCCATTTAATACCGGAACCGAATAGCCCAGTTGCCTCACTCTTCAAATGACGGTATAGCGGATGCGCATCAGCGCCATTTACATCGATCTTAGAGAACAGCGGGAAATTGACGCCGAAATTAATTTGGCATGCTTGTTCAACCTGTGCGTCATCACCAGGCTCCTGATCTTTGAATTGGTTGCAGGGGAAGCCAAGTACGCTGAAGCCTTGATCTTTATAGGTGTCATGCAGCTCTTGAAGCCCTTTGAACTGAGGGGCAAATCCGCATTTCGTTGCTGTATTGACAATAAGCAGGACTTGGTTTTTGTAGTCGGCAAGGGACTTATCCTCACCGCGAATCGTCTTCACTCGAAATTGATGTACGCTCATAAGGTCACACCCTTTATTTAATATATTTTATACAATTCAATTGTACACAATTTTAATCCGAAAGGGAAGTTATTTTTTCACACTGAACAAATCTCCAAGTGCTCCTGCCAGATAAGGGTGCCGAAAATCAAATCCATACTGTTGCAGAACATGCGGCAGCACCTTCTGTCCTTCTAGCAGCAAAACCGAAAGCTCTCCAAAAATCAGCTTCATCATGATAGCCGGAACTGGAAATAAATTCGGCCTTCGCAACGTGGTCGCAATCGTGCGTCCGAATTCTTTGTTCCTGACAGGGTGGGGGGCGGTGGCGTTTACGGGACCGGAAATGGCTTCATTTTGAATGCAAAAATCGATCAACCTCACCATATCTTCGATGTGAATCCACGAATGCCATTGTCTGCCGCTGCCGACAGTACCGCCTACGCCAAGCTTATAAGGGAGCGCCATCTTGGGGAACGCGCCTTCTTTATTGTCCAAAACAAGTCCAACCCGAACCTTGACGATGCGAGTTCCACGAATTTGATCAGCAGCAGCCTCCCACTGCTTGACAACGGCAGCCAAGAAGTCCGTATTGCGAAAGGGACTCTCCTCATCAAAGGTTTCCGTTTCAGAAGTGCCGTAATAGGACATGCCAGAAGCATTCACAACTACCATAGGTTTAGGATTTAGCTTTGCAACAAGCTTGGCAACACGATCTGCCGCCTGTAGTCGGGATTGAACAATCCGCGTCTTGGCCGCGGCTGTCCAGCGCTGACTGATGGATTCACCAGCCAAATTGACGATGGCATCAAGATCTTCTAGGCTTTCCGTGTTTCGCTCCAATTCGTCCCACGTGATCGTTCTGACACCGGGTACCTGCGTCCCGGATGAGCGAGATATATTGATGAGTTCGTGACCTTGTCTCAACCAGAACTCAATTAAACGTCGGCCAATAAAGCCGCTGCCGCCTGTGATCGCTATTTTCATCGCAAGCACCTCCATATCGCCATTATAGAACCTTCACCCAATAAATACCATCTGCGCGAAAGGAAGGTGACAAGGTAAAAATCCCAGTTCGAAATTACGACACAGTTCCCTATTTTCGTGTATAATTGGAATTCAGTGTTTTTTATTAACCATGGGTAATTTATTTGTCGGCGAGAGGAGTCAACATCTAATGAATCGTATGCGTCATTTTCTTCAATCCTATCATCCCATTGTACATACGCTAATCTTAGGTACTGTGATGGCTCGAGCTGCCTCCTCAATGAGTTTACCGTTCCTAGCCATTTATTTGGCCAAGCACTCTGATATGAGCCCCGGACTCATTGGTATCGTGATTGGAATGGGCGCTTTAGCCGGAACGTTCGGCGGATTTGTTGGCGGCACGCTGTCAGACCGATTTGGAAGACGAGTGATCATGCTCGCTGCTCTCTTTGGATGGGGGTTCGTTTTCTTAGGCTTCGGTGTTGTAAAACTACCTGTCCTGTTTATGCTGCTCAATATGCTTAATGGGCTATGCCGCTCATTCTATGAGCCTGTATCGCAAGCGCTAATGGCAGATTTAACGGAGCCGGCCAAAAGGAGGCAAGTATTCTCACTCCGCTACATGGCGATTAACGTCGGTGTGGCCGTAGGTCCTCTACTGGGCGCATTCTTTGCGACAATGAACGGAGCCTTGCCCTTTTTGCTTACAGGGATTATCTATTTGATCTATGGGATCACACTTTACGCACTTCTCATTAAGTTCGGCATTAAAAAAATCGAAGGCGAAAAGAAATCCATTATTACTTTCCGCTCGGCGTGGGATGTTATTCGTAAGGATATGACCTTCCGTTTATACATTATCGGTGGCATTATCGGAGCGATCGGTTATTCTCAGGTTATGGTGACGTTGTCACAGTACCTTCAGAGGGATTTTGCAGATGGGGTCAAAATGTTTGCGATCCTCATGAGCGCCAATGCCATTGTCGTCATCGCGATGCAGATCCCCCTTGGGAGATGGGCGGAAAAGTATTCACCTTTAACAGCCATCGTCGTTGGAAACTTGATGTTTGCGATTGGTGATTTCGGCTTCGCTTTGTCACATTCGTTAGCTTGGCTCATCGTCTCGATGGCGATCTTCACGTTCGGTGAAATTTTGAATTATCCTGCGGCTAACATGCTGATTGATAAGCTGGCGCCTGAGCATATGCGTGGAACCTATTACGGTGCTCAAACGTTAACGAACATCGGCCATTTTATGGGACCTTGGATTGGCGGCTTTTTACTCGTATCCTACGGTGGTCAAACACTATTTATGATCATTGCAGTTTTATCGTTGGTTGGATCAATTTTCTATTGGAGAGGCACAAAACGTCAAAAAAACGTGAAAATATCGTCGAAAATGCAAACTTTTTGATGAATTTCGTAAAAATAGTTCCTCCGCACTATTCGATTTCAAATCATCATCCCTTATCCTTGAAGTATAGGAAGTCATGATTTAGTAGACTCAACTTCACAGATTTTGCAAGTACTCACGACAAAGGCAAAACTGGCGAAAGCCAGCGACGCAAAGCTACAGGGGCTTTACTTCTCCTGCACAGGACAAGCAGCCAGCCAGCCGCCGAACGATTGGGAATTCACTTTAGAACCCCTCTAGTCGGTTCACTACGGTGGGGGTTTTTCTCTGTCATAGCGAAAAAAATGAACAATTTGCACTAAGGAGGCCCTAGCGGCATGAAATCGGACAATCAATTACATGAGGAACAGAAGGCAACATCGTTATGCGGTAACCATGTTGCGCGTTTGGTGCCATCGATGGATGGACCTAAGCTCATGATCAACCGTGAAGAATATGCGCTCAACGAAGCTTGTTGGGATGTCGAAATGTTTCACGGAAGAAACAATAGCATTCTCATTTTTTACTGGAAAGGTGAAGTTAAGCTTTCTGTGAAAATGCCCCCAATGGCGCAAATCGAAGGCTTCGTCACAAGACTTTTCCAATGTCTTTCATCCAAATTGAGAGCGGTTCAACCTATCTAGGTGAATCGCTCTTTTTTTCGCACAAAAGTTAGAGATTTTCTCGTTGTCACGAATCGACACTAGCTGATATAATACTTACAATTAGTAGTTCTTAGGGACTATGTCGAGGGAGATGCATAGCATATGAGATTGATCACACGTTCCGATTTCGATGGTTTAGTATGTGCAATGCTCTTCAAACAATTAAACATGGTGGATGAAATGAAATTTGTCCATCCCAAAGATATGCAGGACGGGCTGATCGAGGTCTCTGAGAACGATATTTTGGCGAATGTCCCTTATGTACCGGGGTGTGGGCTATGGTTTGATCATCACTCCAGTGAGCTCACACGGATGGGGGAAGCCGTCGAATTTAAGGGGGAAACGCGGATCGCTCCAAGCGCAGCGAGAGTTGTGTATGATTACTATGGCGGAAAAGAAACCTTCGGCGATATCGATGATATTATGCAAGGCGTAGACAAAGCGGATTCCGCGCAGTTTAGCAAAGAGGATATTTTGAATCCGAGCGGCTGGGATTTGCTTTCTTTTATTATGGATGCTCGTACTGGGTTAGGGCGTTATCGGGATTACCGCATCAGCAACTATCAGTTGATGGAGGATCTGGTTGAGCATTGTGCAACGAAATCCGTTAGTGAAATTATGGAGCTTCCGGACGTGAAGGAGCGTGTTAGTCGATACTTTGAGTTGGACGCGCTCTATCGGGATATGCTGCAAACGTACACGCGGGTGGAAGGTAATGTGATTATTACGGATCTTCGCGATGTGGAAACCATTTATCCAGGCAATCGTTTCATGGTTTATGCACTTTATCCGGAGCAAAACACATCCATTTGGATCGTAGATGGCCGAAATAAACAAAACTGCGTATTCGCATGCGGTCACAGCATAATTAATCGTACCGCACAGACGAACATTGGTGATCTGATGCTTCAACATGGCGGAGGCGGTCATCAGGCTGCAGGAACATGCCAGGTGGCTTATGAGCAGGCGGATGAGATTTTGAGTAAAATTGTTGAAACGATGCAAGCAGCAGGTTAGAATAGATAGATAAGCCGCAGGATGGGTGCAGCCCAGCATGCGGTTTTTCTTTGTAAGGAGGTGTCACAGAATGGAATTAAAGCAAATTCATCATGTTGCGATTATTAGTTCGAATTACGAAATTTCTAAGCATTTCTATGTGGAGTTACTCGGACTCACCTTCATTCAGGAAACATATCGCGCCGAAAGAGATTCGTATAAATTGGATTTACGCATTGGGAACACGGCACAAGAGATTGAATTATTTTCATTTCCGAACCCGCCTTTACGGGTCAATCAGCCGGAAGCGCGGGGATTACGACATTTAGCCTTCGTTGTTGCGGATATGGACCAAAGTGTACAAGAACTAGAAAGTAAGGGAATCACGGTTGAACCTGTGCGAATCGATCCCATTACGGGTAATCGTTACACGTTTTTCGCCGATCCGGATGGACTGCCGTTGGAGCTAGTGGAGATTGTGGAGTAATGGGGAGTAATGGGCGTTTCCAGCGGACAGATGAGGAACCCAAATTAGCGATGGCCAAAGGGTGCCTCTGGAGCATTCTCTTGTCCATTCCCTTGTGGGTGCTGTTGATTTATGTCATTTGGGTAAAATAAAATCCCTCCAAGCGCACTCTCCTACTGCTGATAAACAGCAGGGAGGTGAGTGAACTTGTGAGGGATTTATTGTAATTACGGATTACCTGCGCGGAGGCAGAGGTCCGAGATATTGGAACAAATTACATTCGATCCGACCGTTAAATAACTTGCGCTTCTTATCGGCGCGGCGGTTCATATATGTCTCCAGCTGAGTGCTGGGGCTTAAAATGAACAGACTCCACGACGGCATCGGTCGTGTTAATGCGCCGAGCTCGCGCAGCGCGAGCTCAACATCCGGTGCTTCACCAAGTCGCTCGCCATACGGCGGGTTGGTGATCAAGCAGCCATAGTCGCCGCGCGGCCGCGCTTTGGCGATCGGCTCAACCTTCAGCTGGAACTGCTTCGTCAGTCCAGCTGCCTTAGCGGCCGCCTCTGCCACTGCGATGGCAGAAGGGTCAATATCGCTGCCGACGATGTGCAGCGGCACGTTGTCTTTCACCGCGTCGAAGGCTTCGTCGCGGGCTTTGTCCCACAGCTTGCGGGGAATGTTCCCCCAAGCTTCACTAGGGAAGCTGCGCCGCAGACCTGGCGCGATGTTCCAACCGATCATGGCCGCTTCGATCGGGATGGTCCCCGACCCGCAGAACGGGTCGTAGAGCGGCCGATCAACGTTCCAGCGGCTCAGCAGGATCATGGCAGCCGCCATCGTTTCCTTCAGCGGCGCTTCGGTCACGAGCTTGCGGTAGCCGCGCTTATGCAGGCTTGGGCCGGTTGTGTCGATCGTCAGCGTTGCGATATCGTTCAGCAGCGCAACTTCAATCACGTAGCGTGCCCCGTTCTCGGGGAACCACTCCGTGCCGTAGCGAGTCTTCATTTTCTCAACGACAGCTTTCTTGGCGATCCCTTGGCAAGCGGGAACGCTGGAAAGCTGTGACTTATGGGAACGGCCCTCGACAGGGAATTCAGCATCGTTCGGAATCCAGTCAGGCCATGCGAGAGCTTTGGTGCCTTCAAATAGCTCATCGAAAGTAGTTGCTTTGAATTGCCCCATAAGCACGAGGATACGATCTGCCGTACGCAGCCAAAGATTGGTGCGACAGATGGCCAATTCGTCACCAAAGAAACGGACACGTCCATTCTCAACGGTCATTTCCTCATAGCCGAGGTCACGGATTTCACGGGCAACGATAGCTTCTAGTCCCATCGGGCACGTGGCGATTAGTTCAATTTTTTGTGGCATAGGTGTAGTCCTTCCATCCGGGTTGTGCAACGCTCAGAAAACTCATACAATTAACAAGTATAGGACAAATAGGTTACACTTACAAACGGGTATTACAAAGAGCGTACAATTGTTGCGAATTTAGGAGGACAAATACATGGAAACGATGACACCAGAGAGCTATATGGAAGGTTTATATGAAGAAGATGCTGTGCTAGCACGGGTTAAGGAAGTCATTGTCGCTAACAATATGCCGGAAATCTCCATCGCGCCAGGTTATGGCAGACTGCTAACAATGATGGTTACCATGATTGGTGCGAAGCGAGTGCTAGAAATCGGTGCGTTAGGCGGATATAGCGGAATTTGCTTGGCGAGAGGGTTAAAAGAGGGCGGTAAGCTCATTTCGCTAGAGCTGAAGCAGGATTTCGCCGATGTGGCGAAGCAAAACGTGATTGACGCCGGTCTTGGCGAATTCGTTGAGTATCGGATTGGCGAGGCTCTCCATCACTTGAATGAGCTGTTGGAGCAGGGGAAACGCTTCGATTTCTTCTTTATCGATGCGGATAAGGTGAACTATCCGAACTACTTGGAGCTGGCGATCCAGCTGGCAAATCCAGGCGCAATCATTGCTGGTGATAACACGCTGATGCGTGGCAAAGTCGTTGATGAGAAGCAAACGAAAGCATCGGTTCAAGCGATGCGAACGTTTAATCAACGTATCGCAACGGATGAGAGGCTGGAAAGCACCATTTTACCAGCATATGATGGATTGGCTTTAGCTCGCGTGAAATAATGCTAATGAGAAAGAGCGATCGACTGCAGTTGCAGTTAATCGCTCTTTCTCTGTGTTTAGGATGCTTTTTCCTTCGTATGTAAATCTGAATCGATTTTATTCGTTTCTATAATAGGTCGTGGAACCTGTGTAAGGGGGACCTCAGGCTGCTTCTGCTTGGTAGGGGCGAGGTGAGTTGTCTGCTGTTTCTTAAAGCTCATAGTGCTCAGGCTGTTCCAGTAGATAAACAAACACTCCGCACAAACGATAATTAGTAAGATTCTACGCCAATTTAGCCTCATTCGTTTCCATACCTCACTTTCCATCGTACACCTATATTAGCATGTAATGGAATTGATTTCCATAAAGTTTCGGTAAAGAATAAAATGTTACGGAATCCGTTGAGGGTCTTATCCTACCCCGAAAACCGGCGAACCCCAAGCCCATCACTGTAACCTCCTTATGAGAGTGTCGATTATTCTTTCAAAGATTAATAAGCATGCAGCTTAGTGAATTTTTATGAAAATGGTCGATTTCAGAAGCAGTTTACCCCTATGTTACAAAGGTGCGCTTACAATTGTGAGCAAGAACTATGTCGAAGCCGGCAGTTGCTTGCTAGGGCACAAAAATTGTGCGCATCTGCCTTAAGACAGTCTCCTATTGGGCGTTAAGTCGTCCACTGCCCCTCACTCCCCCAAATGCACCAACCCCGTCGTAATCTCTAACTCATACCGTCGACTATCCGGCATCTGCACCTCATACGCCATCTGAACAGCTCGCTGGACATCATAGGGAACTCGCACAAATTGGAGCGAAAACCCTGATGGGATCTCCGGCTCCTTTTCGCCTTCAATTACACAGTAGCTCGCCTGAGGTACACCATCATAAGGTACCCCGACGCTCCCTACATTGAAAAGCAGCAACCCGCTGCGTTTGACTCTTGTAGACTGTTCAGAATTATCATTCTGCAGCAGCACCTCCCTCTCGCTCGAAGCATCGCGCCTCAGCTCGGCGACTCTTGTAGACTGCTCAGAATTATCATTCTGCAGCAGCAGGCCCTCCCCCGAGATATCATCCCTCTCCGAAGGATTATCCAACGTCAACATATAAGGGATATGAATATCCCCATAACCGACAATATCCGGCTCATTCCCACCCAAAGGGGAACCGGTCATCTCCGTATTTTCAAACATCGCTAATCGCTCAACCTTAGAAGCTTCTCGCTTCAATCGGTGGAAGACGCTCTGTGCTGATGCGTGGAACAATCGGAGATGCTTCCCACTTAGCACCAAATCGATCGAGAACGGAAGCTCACGCAGATAATGCAGACGCTCATCGCCCAAAGCTTGCTGCTGCCACAAGCCAGCAGGCAGCTCCTGCGGCATCGTAATGCCGAGATCCCAATTGCCCTGCACAACGGCTTCACACGTCCCTCGAACGAGGTCCACCACTTCAACTGAGCTGGGCCCTTTGCCAACAAGATCGCCTAAACAAAAAATACGCGATATGCCACGACGCTTAATATCGAGAAGGACGGCTTCTAAAGCAGGCAAGTTTCCGTGAATATCTGAAATAATAGCGATTTTCTCCAAGCGAATCGTTTCCTCTCTTTTCCAATGCAATGATTCTGTTATACCACAAGGCAGGCAATCTGAAAATGTGACTCACTCACTATTACCCAACGATGTCGACATCTGTTATAATTTGTAGGGGGAAAGGGGAATGTTTTAATTGGAATCCAGACAAGATCGTCACGGTAAATCGAAAAAAAATTCAAATCCGAGCAAAAAACCTTCACTTAAAGTGTTAGGCGGCTTCACAGTTGCTGCGGTTGCTTGTTTTGCTATTGGAATCGGGGCTTCCTATTGGACCTCCAATTATAATAATGGGGAAGAAGATGGAGCTGCTTCAACACCTATGGCGGTCATTTCGCCTAAACCAACGACATCCACTGCGAATGGCAATTCGGCCCCGCAAGTTAGTCCCAAAGCTTCTACCACCGTTACTCCGACATCGACACCAACACCATCTGCCAATGCAACTGTGGTTAAGCAAGAGGGAACAGGCTCACAAGTGAAGTTAACTTTTGTGGGTGATGTCATTATGGCCTCTAAGGTGGAAGATATTTTAAAGCAAAAAGGCTACGATTACCCGTATATGCATGTGAAAGACTTTTTAACGAAAGCAGATTTTACGATTGCTAATTTGGAATCTCCGATAACTACGGGAGGTACTCCTGCTAAGAACAAAGACTTTGTGTATCGTTCTTCGCCGGAGGCACTGCCACCACTTAAACAAGCAGGCGTCGACATTGTCAACTTAGCCAATAATCATATTAAGGATTATGGGGACGAAGGCTTATTGGATACGATGAAACTACTAGACCAACAGGGCATTAAGCGAATGGGAGCAGGCAAGGACAATACCGAAGCTTATCAACCTGTTATCGTGGAAAAAGATGGCCTGAAAATTGCTGTATTTGGCTTCAGCCGCGTCGTGGAAAATGCTTCTTGGAAAGCTGCGCCTAACCATCCTGGCGTTGCGGAAACGTATAGTTACAAGGTTCCTGTTGAGGTGATTGAGAAGGCCAAAGCATCCGCCGATCTTGTCGTTGTTGTCGCCCATTGGGGGATAGAACGCGATGATAATCCAGATAAAAATCAAAAAGAGCTCGCGCACCGTTACATCGATGCAGGTGCTGATCTTGTCATTGGCGGGCATCCACATGTGCTGCAAGGTTTTGAGCAGTACAAAGGCAAATGGATTGCGTATAGCTTAGGCAATTTCATCTTTACAACGAACGACACGCCTAAAACGTGGGAAACCGTTATTTTAGAAGCCGCGTGTACCAAGGATAAGTCCTGTAATATTCATCTTGTACCGATATTGACCAAAGCAGCACTGCCAACACCGATGAATGCTGAAGATGGAGCAAAGCTTTTTCAACGATTAAGCAAAATCTCGATTGGTGCTGAGGTGGATGCGCAAGGTAATGTGATTAAGAAATAAGATAAGGAGTTCAACTACCATGACAACAACGATTCGCAATATTTATTGCGTTGGACGCAACTACGTCGCACATGCGGCAGAGCTTGGGAACGATGTTCCTGATCAGCCAATGATTTTTACTAAGCCTACGCATGCATTAGCTTCTATTGATGGAAGTGCGCTAACGCTTCCTAGTGACCAAGGAGAGATTCACTATGAAGCTGAACTCGTTCTACATATCGCTAAGCCATATACAGAAGGCGTGAAAGTCGATGAGCTCGTGGATCAATACGCGCTTGGGATCGATTTTACACTCCGTGATGTACAGAATGTGATTAAGAAAAAGGGCCAGCCTTGGCTGCCTGCCAAAGGGTTCCTGAAGTCGGCGCCGATTACGGCTTTCCGCCCGTTCCCAGGAGCGTCCGAGCTTACGAAATCGAACTTCCAGCTTCGTAAGAATGGACAGGTTGTGCAAGATGGCAATATCTCTCTCATGATCTTCGATCTTCAGACCATCGTGGATTACATTGCGAAGCACTATGGACTAGGTCCTGGCGACATTATTTACACAGGAACGCCTGAAGGTGTAGGCCCTGTTAAAGACGGCGACCGTTTGGAGCTTCTCTGGGGAGAAGAGCAATTCGGAGCTTTTACAGTAAAGGTATAGCATAAAAGGGCAGTCTCCTAAGGTCTTGATCGACCTGAGTGAGCTGCCCTTTTTGTTAGTTTTTGTTTATGTTTCAATAGGATTCGCTAAGGCTGCATCCGAGTACTGCTCTCTTACACGAAGAATTGCGGGCAGTTGTTTGAAAAAGGCATCAACCACTTGAGGATCGAAGTGCTCACCGCGCTCCTCTTGAAACAATTGAAGAATCCGGTCGAGCTCCCATGCTTTTTTGTAGACACGATCACTGCCGAGTGCATCGAAGACGTCGGCAATGGCTGTGATGCGGCCGTAAATATGGATGTCTTCTCCCTTAATGCCGCGGGGGTAACCACGACCGTTCCATTTCTCATGATGCTCGTAGGCAACTACCGCGGCCGTTTTGAGTATATGGCGGGTTGAGTTCCGAAGCAGGTTGTAGCCAATCACGGTATGATTTTGCATGAGCTTGAACTCGTCATCCGTTAGTTTGCCGGGCTTATTGAGCACCGCATCAGGAATCGCGACCTTCCCGATATCGTGCATTGGCGAGGCTATTTTCAATAGCTCCGCTTCCTCTTGACTCATGCCTAACTCTAGCGCCAGCAAATACGAATACTCGGCAACACGTTTCACATGATTTCCTGTTTCTTTAGAGCGGCTTTCGCCAATTTCGCCCATGCGGAAAATAATTTCTTTCTGCGTCTCTTCGATTTCCATCGTTAGCAGCGCAGACTCCAGTGATTTACCGGCATAGGAAGAGGCCAGCTTCAAATATTCCATATCTTTATCAGAGAATTGCTCGCTGGCGGTTAATTTATTAATCGCTTGATAAGCACCCATAATCTCGCCCTGACTGTTTCGGAAAGGGATGACCATTAAGGCTTTCGTGCGGTATCCGGTTTGTTGATCCGTGCGCAGGGCACCATTTTGCAAATAAGATTTATATTCTTCATTGGTATAAGCATCATGTATAAAGACAGCTTGATCATTCGTCACGGCATAGCCAACTAGGCCAGCGGTGCTTGGGATGCGAATTTCATCCAGTCCATGAGCCACTTTGGACCATAGCTCATTCTTTTGGGTATCGAGCAGCCAGACGGTACAACGATCGGAGACGATCATCTCACGGCCCATATCCGCCATTAGCATAAGAACACGATCTAGCAGCCGTTCATTGGGAATCTTGGCAGCATAGTCGAAAATGACACGCAGCATTTCCTCGGGCTCCAGATCTCTTTTGAATCGGGAGTTGGTTATGATTTGATCTTGCTCCATGTCAGCCTCCAATCGCTTGTCTCTCTCATAGTATCATATATTTGCCAATTATTGATGAACATTTTGCAGAAAAAACCGAAAAATGTCGAATTTATTTTACGAATAGGGAAAGTAAAGAGACTTAGGCGGAATATGATACAATACTCATAATCAATCTATGCTTCTATAATTGGAAAATGAAAGGGGAGTGCTTCCTATGCCGTTGGTCTATGGATTCGTTGGAAGCCTTGTGATAGCTGGCGCAGCTTATTGGAAACGTTCTTTGTCAGTATCCGGGCTAATTGCAGCCGTGCTGCTCGGAACGACGATGTACGCGCTAGGCAGCCTTGCGTGGTTTGGCACGCTGATCGCATTTTTCATCTCCTCGAGCCTTCTCTCTAAGCTCAAGCATCAGCGGAAAGCTGAAGCAGAAAGCGGTTATGCCAAAGGGGGCAGAAGGGACGCCGGACAAGTTGCTGCTAACGGGGGACTAGGTTTATTGCTTTGTATCGGAAATGCCATTTGGCCTAGTCCTGTATGGTGGTTTATATATTTAGGAGTTATGGCAACGGTCAATGCGGATACGTGGGCAACTGAAATTGGCGGAATGAGCAAGTCGGTCCCCAGGTCCATTGTAAATGGGAAGCGGGTCACGGCAGGAACTTCAGGGGGCATTACGGGATTAGGATTGCTAGCTTCCTTGCTTGGCGGGGCGTTCATCGGTCTCATAGGGGGACTATTCAATCAACTTGGGGCATCACAAGAGGTGAGCAGCTCACTCGGTATCATAATCTTGATAGGTGCAATTGCCGGATTAGGCGGATCTCTAATCGATTCTTGGCTCGGGGCGACACTGCAGGTGATGTTTCGTTGTGAAGTTTGCGGTAAAACGATTGAGAAGCAAGAGCACTGTAATCGCAAAGCAAGGCAAATTCGTGGTCTCCGATTGATGAGCAACGATGTGGTTAACGCAGGCTCCTCTTTCGTCGGAGGGTTTATTTGCCTAGCTTTAGGCTCAATTCAAATTATACACTAGGCTCGTTCTGTTCAAGGTTGGATCCAACTGACGACGATTCGGCTGCCGGATGAATTGCATCCTGAAGCTGTTTCTCCAATTGCTTTACTTTCCGCTGCAGCTTGTATTGACGAACCATACCGAAGAGACCCACAATGAGACCGCCTAATAAGGTTGAGGTTAAAATGACAAGAATGAGAGGCGTGGATGTTGTTGTGAACACGAAGTTCACTTGGACTGGCTCCACATTCACGACAGCAAATACAGCAGTAATTAGAGCAAATACTAAAGCGCTGATGAGAATCCATTGCATCTTCATATAGCCATCATCCTCTCTACGTTGAGAAAAAGGTTGAAAGCCTCTGCTTTCAACCTTTTTGTTTTATCCCTGGAGCTTACTTCGTTAGCTCTTCCATTTGATCCAGCAACGAGCTGAATACGCTCATTGCTTGTTTAATCGGCTCCGGTGTGGACATATCCACGCCGGCTTTCTTAAGGATGTTCAGCGAGTAATCGCTGCCGCCGCTCTTCAGGAAGCCAAGGTAGCGATCCACCGCTGGCTGGCCTTCATCCAAAATCTGCTTCGCAAAGGAAGTAGCAGCCGAGAAGCCTGTCGCATATTTATACACATAGAAGCTGTTGTAGAAGTGAGGAATGCGAGCCCATTCCATCTCGATATCTTGATCCACAACCATGTCATTGCCATGGTAGAGCTTATTCAAGCCATAGTAAATTTCACTGAACTCTTGTGGCGTCAAGGAGTCGCCTTGTTCGGATTTCTCATGTGTAATCATCTCGAATTCAGCAAACATCGTTTGACGGAATACCGTCGTCCGGAACTGATCTGCATAGTAGGTCAGCAGGTACATTTTTTCCTTCGGATCGGTTACACGTTTCAATAGATAATCCATGAGCAGGGCTTCATTCAGCGTTGACGCGACTTCGGCTAAGAAGATCGTGTACTGCGCATAACGATATTCCTGGTTCTCATCAGACAAATAGGAATGGATCGCGTGACCCATCTCATGTGTCAACGTGAACATGCTGTTTAAATTGTCTTTGTGGTTCAACAGCACGTAAGGATGCGTACCGTAAGCACCCCAGCTGTAGGCACCATTGCGCTTATTTTTGTTCTCATACACATCGATCCAGTGGTTGTCGAAGCCGTCTTGAAGAATTTTCAAGTAATTTTCGCCGAGCGGAGCCAAGCTTTTCTTGATTTCTTCTTTTGCTTGCTGGTATGTAATATCCATTTTGAACTCTTCGACTAGCGGTGCAAATAGGTCATACATATGTAACTCATCGACCTTGAGCAGCTTTTTACGGAGTTTGAGATACCGCTGCAGCTGTGGCAAGGATTCATGAATGGTGGAAATTAAGTTCGTATACACTTCTTTCTTAATGTTATCCCCGAATAGCGTGGACTCAAGAACAGAAGGGTAGTGACGTGCTTTGGCATAAAAAATGTTTTTGTTGATGTTCGCGCTTAGTGTAGCACCAATCGTATTGCGGTTGTTGCGATACGTTTCATAGACAGCTTTGAACGCATTTTTCCGAACCTCAGGGTCACGGCTCTCCAAGAACTGGATATAGCTGCCGTGGGTAAGCTCGACTTCTTCCCCTTTTTCGTTCTTCACCTTAGGGAACTTCAAATCCGCATTGTTCAGCATGCCGAAAATCGTGCTTGGCGCGCCCGCCATGTTGCCCGCTTGCGCAAGAAGGGCTTCTTGTTCTTTGGACAACGTATGAGGCTTCTGACGAATCATTTCTTCTAGCGTATCTTTATAAAAAGATAAGGAAGGATCATTCACAAGCTGCCCAAGCTTCTCTTCCGAAAGGCTTAGAATTTCTGGCGAGACAAAGGAAAGCGCTTCGCCGACCTCGACGCTGATTTTTTTCGCTTTTTCCGATAAGGCTTGATAAGTAGGTTCCGCTGTATCTTCATGATGCTTCATGTTGGCATAAACATATAATCTTTCCATTTTCACCGAGAGTTCATCTTCCAACTGGAAGATTTGCTTCACCGATGCAGCATCGGTAAGTTTTCCTTGGAAGGCACTGACTTTGCTAAGCGAGCTTTTCACATCTTGAAATTCCTGATCCCAAGCCTTCTGATCGGCAAAAATATCCTCTAACTGCCAACGGTGCTCGGCCGGTACTTGCTTGCGGTCCAATAATTGAGTCATCGGAGCCCTCCTGTCCTTGTTTTGAAATTGGGGTAAGCTGGTATCCTTTGCGTGTAAATCAGCGATGGGGACGGTGCTTAGAAGAATTCCCATTGCTGCCGTTACATAAAGAAGGCGCATTGCGGTCACGCTCCCGGCATGTTCCCATGAGGGACGTTCTAACTGAAATCCCATTTCATGGTTTTCACCTAGTATGACCGATTGCATGTTCAATTATTATACAAAACAAACGACTCCGTCGTCCATTGAGGACGATGGTGTACGAATGGTTTATATCACGAAATTCAAGTTCCTGCTCGGAAGAAGCTTAGCACAATCAGTATGAAGGAAATGGAAACCATCACAATCGCCAATAAGGCAAGATAACGTTTCATTTGTGCTGGGAGAGAGTCTTTTTTCATTATCAAAATAATCGCCAGGCAAAAGGATACAATTACAAATGTGAGAATAGATCCAGAATCGGTCATCGAAAATCATCCTTTTTCCTATAGAGTATGATACTTGTTCCAAAATATAGAATTTATATGTTCACTTAATAAATCGGCTATATTTCTCCATAAACGCTCTCGTCCGCATAGGACGGCGGAGTCGTTTATTTTGTATCATACTAATTTTCGCTACATGGGGTCAAACTCCTTTTTCATCCGGCATGCTGCATCGTATCTCTCGTTGATTCCTCATCTTCTTCCTCTTTAACGAGGATGAACTTGCCGCGCGAATCCATCTTGACCGTATAGCGGTCCTCAGGGGAAATTTGTGCTTCTTCACTTAACTCTTTAGGCAGTGTTAACTGTCCGCTATCCCCGACATGTACTTGATAGCCAATCATTTTGGACCATTTGCCTGCACCGAGCACAAGGACGATAAGCAGACCGATAAATAACCATTTGCCTAACGGGTTAGATGCGAAGAAAGGGGATAGGAACTTTTCTCCCGTAATCATTTTTCCTGCCGTAAGTGCAAGCACACCCGCACCGATGTAAATAATCGAGGGAAATTTTTCGATCCATTTGATGAACAGAGTGCTTCCCCAGACGACGATAGGGACACTAATTAAGAGACCGATAACCACAAGCAGGAAATTTCCGTGTGCCGCGCCAGCGACAGCAATGACATTATCTAACCCCATGACGGCATCTGCGATAATAATCGTTCGAATGGCGGCCCACATGGTGTCTTTGACTTGCATATTCTCGTGATTTTTCTTCTCGCTGAGAAGCTTATACGAAATCCATAGCAGCAGGATCCCACCGATCAACAGTAGACCAGGTATCTTGAGCAACGTTACAACCAACAGCGTGGCTAGTGCACGAATGACAATCGCTCCGACCGTACCCCAGAGAATAACCTTCTTTTGCGTTTCTTTTTTCAAATTCCGTGCAGCCATCCCAATGACAATTGCGTTATCCCCTGCCAGTACCAAGTCAATTAGAATAATGCTAAGCAGTGAGACGAAAAAGCCTGTTGATAACCAATCCATACGCGAACACACTCCTTCAGGTTTTTTAGATGCAAAAAGAGCCCAGCACCATTGTCCGGTGAAGGCTCTAATTCATCAAAAAAGACCTTCACCAATTGTATTTGGCAAAGGTCTTGCTAACAACGTTGTCGTTGCCAATAAAGCCGGGACCTGATGAGGATCCGAATTGACGACTTTACTGTATCAGCTACTCCCCTTTGGAGTGTTACTATGAGTTTATACGTTTAGTATATGCGATGCGTTTCAAAATAGTCCTACTTTTTAAACGTTTTTAAAAGCGTCCATAATGGCTTGCCATTCTTCTTCTGTGCCATCGAACTTATCTTTGGCAAAACGCTCGCCAGCCCAATGCAGCATGGCAGGTCGTCCAATAAATGTGTGGCACTCTTCGCCCCATTGATCGCTGATTTCTGTCAGGACAATTTTCGTGCCTTGCACCTCGACATTTAGCATGTTCCATTTATCTTTTTTATAAATCGTATGTCTCTTAAAGGGTTGATGTGACATGGCTGTTCCTCGTTTCTGTAATAAGCTTATAGATGTAACAATGGTATCATAAAATCTAGCTATTTCCAAACAGGCTTATCTCATGTTAAAATCCTCCTAATCCTTTCCAGAGGGAAGGGGTTATGAGCCGAGTTAGATGAGGAGAGATGAGCATGGAACAGAAGCGTGTTTATGAGCAAGTTGGGGTTGCAATGACCTCGAGATCGTATGTGGAATACGAGAAAATGTTTATGTTGCAGACAGAAGATTTAATTGGCAAACGAGTACTAGATGTCTCCGGTGGTGCCTCTTCGTTTACAACAGAAGCAAGGCAGCTGGGAATCGACGCAGAAGCAGTTGATCCCTTATATGAGAAGTCGCCAAACGCAATTGCTGAGCATGGGATGCAAGAAATTGAGTTTGTTGCCGTCAAAATGGCGAAGTTAGTAGATGTCTATGACTGGACGTTTTATGGTTCTATCGAGCAGCATAAGCAAGGAAGGGTTCAAGCGCTGCAGCGATTTATTGATGATTATTCCAGCTCAGAAGGTGCGGCTAGGTATCATACAGCTTCCTTACCTTCGCTGCCGTTTCATGCGGAGAGCTTTGATCTTGTCATGTGCAGTCATTTTCTATTTCTGTATGAAGAACAGTTTGATTATGCATTTCATTTAGCAGCCCTTAGAGAGTTACTTCGTGTGTGCAAACGAGGCGGCGAGGTGAGAGTGTACCCGCTGCTGAATTTCCGTACCGTGGAATATACACATCTTCAAGACCTTATTGTTGAATTGGAAAATGAGGGATTCACCCTCCAGAAGAGAGAAGCTAGTCTACCTTTTCTACCGAATTCTCACCAATTTTTAAGCATAAAAAAAGAGCCCTCTGCATAGTGGAAAACCTTGGTGCATCAACAAATTTCAGCTTATCCACCGCGGAATTTCCGTTGATTTTTCACCATGCAAATGGTATAATTTCCTTATTCGTCATAGATGGCGATATTTTTAGGAGGTTGTTCATTTGAAGGGTACAGTGAAATGGTTTAACGCAGAAAAAGGGTACGGTTTCATTTCTGTTGATGGAGGCGACGATGTATTCGTTCACTTCTCCGCAATTCAGGGCGAAGGATTCAAAACATTAGAAGAAGGCCAATCCGTTGAGTTTGATATTACTCAAGGCAACCGTGGTCCTCAAGCAGCTAACGTCACCAAATTATAAGATTCTGGGACTCCCTACTTATAAATAGTGTCATAGCACAAGCAATAAAGACAGTTCTCGGGTTCACTCGGGGCTGTCTTTTTTGTTTGCTGGGCATGGAATAAATTGCAAAAAAAGCAAGCTTAGCACTTCCTTAACAGGGAGTTTGCATAGGCTTGCTTTTTTGTATGCTTATTTCGGCGGGTATAAGCCGTGCCATAGGATGTCAATAATTTGCGTAGCGGCTTCCCCTTCATGAGGAAACATTTTATCCCCATTGCCATCATGCGCATGTCCCATCATGAGAAGCGAGGTATAGGCGCGTGCTACGACACGAGGATCTACTGCACCAATTTCACCGGACGCGATCGATTTGCGGAACTCCTCCTCCAACGCATCCAGAATGCCCTGTTCGGATTTGCGCATGGCTTTCATTTGCTCCTCGGAAAGTGTAGCTTCCATCTTGCGCATGAAGGAATGCAGATCGAAATCGATCGCTTTCAGATGTCCCTCGGTAATCCGAAGCAGTCTTTCGCGAAGCGATGTAGGCGCGCTTAAATGCTTAATCGTTACGCGTCTCACATTTTCCATCAACTGTATCATGGAGGCAGTTAGAAGGTCTGATTTGGAAGGAAAATAATAATAGACCGATGCTTTCGTGACCTGACATTCTTTGGCGATATCGTCCATGGAGACAGAATCGAAGCCCCGCGACAAGAACAAGGGGATGGCTGTCATTAAAATTTTTTGATTAAGAGGCAATTCGCCCTGTGAGACACGGGGTCTGCCCAGAGGTTTTGATTTTTTTTCCATAAGTTGTGTCACTCCTGAGGCGTTTCTAAATAACGCTTGATTAATTAACTATGTAGTATATATAATTAATTCTGCACTAAGATTAATTATATCACTAATTCATTTAATAGGAGAGAGGCTCACGATGCACGAAAATCCTTTGTTCAGTAAAATAGGCGGTATGGTTGCAGGTCGCCGCAGCAAATGGGTAACTCTGGCCGTCTGGATTTTACTTACAGGCATATTATCTGTCTTTTTACCTAACGTCAATTCACAAGAAAATAACGCAGCACGGCAGCTGCCAACTGATTCATGGTCGCTTGAAGCAGCGGCGCTCATGAAGGAGCAGTTCCCAAGTAACGAAGGCGTCCCGGCGCTCGTTGTTTGGTATCGTGGAGCAGGATTAACGGATGCAGATTTGGCTGGGATTCAAAAGGTTTCCAAACAGCTAACCGATGTCCCGTTAGCCGGTCAAAAGGGATTGCCTCCACTGCATACGATGCCGGCGCCAGCGCTAAAGAGCATGGTATCCAAGGACGGCAAGCTCTTGGTTATGCCGATTTCGTTTAATGAAGGGACGGAAACGGAAGTCCTTCAGGAAAGCATGACGAAGCTGGAAGAGGTCGCTGTCAGTCAATTAGGGAGTGATCCCTTTGAGGCTAAGGTAGACGAAGAGGGGCTGCATGCCCGCATTACCGGGCCAGTCGGCATTCAAACGGATGCTACGGCGCTTTTCAAAGGAGCAGACTTTACGCTGTTGTTAGCAACGGTGCTGCTTGTACTTATTCTGCTTATTTTATTATATCGCTCGCCAATTCTAGCTATCATTCCATTGATCGGTGTCGGATTTGCCTATGGCGTCATTTCACCTCTACTGGGATTCATGGCTAAACAAGGCTGGATCACAGTTGACGCACAGTCGATCTCGATTATGACCGTATTGCTGTTTGGTGCTGGTACGGATTATTGCCTCTTCTTCGTTGCCCGTTATCGCCAAGCGTTATTGGAGGAGAAAGACAAGTATAGTGCACTTCGCACTTCATTTGGAGGATCAACAGGTGCCATAGGGATGAGTGGACTCACCGTTATTGTTTCCTTACTAGGCTTATTATTTGCTCAGTATGGTTCGAATCACCGATTTGCAATCCCGTTCAGTGTTGCCATCTTCATCATGGCTTTAGCAAGTCTTACGCTTGTACCAGCGCTGCTCGCCATCATTGGCCGCGTGTCGTTCTTTCCGTTCATCCCATTGACCGCGGAGATGCGGGCAGAGAAAGAAGCGCGCAAAGGGAAGCGTATTCGCGAGCAAAAGCCTGTTGGTGCAATGAATGCAGCACTTGGCCGTATCGTGACGGAAAAACCGAAAAGTGTACTTGCCGTCTCTTTGATAGTTCTCATCACGCTTGCGGCGTTTGCGCCGCAAATCAAGTTTACGTATAACATTTTGGAGTCTTTCCCTTCCACGATGGCGTCCCGCGAAGGCTTTAGCTTGTTATCCGAGCATGTATCGCCAGGCTCATTAGCGCCAGTTAAAGTGGTCGTCAATACGGAAGGTAAAAGTGTGGATGTCCAAGGAGCGCTTACGAAGCTGCCTTATGTAGAATCGGTAAGTAAACCAGAGGATAGCAAGAAGGACGCCAGCTATAAGGCGTATGAGTTGATTTTCAAACAAGATCCATATGATTTGGAAGTGATTGATCGGATTCCTGAAATTCGGAGCACGGTGGAGATGAAGCTGGCAGAGGCAGGTGCAGCTGCGGGGCAGGTTTGGGTTGGCGGTGAAACCGCAACGCAATATGATACGAAAACCGTTGTAGAGCGCGATACCAAGATTGTTATTCCTGTTGTTATCACCGTAATCGCGATACTTTTACTCGTATATTTGCGTTCCATTGTTGCAACCATCTATTTGATCGCGACTGTGTTACTCTCGTATTATTCGGCTTTAGGCGCCGGATGGCTCATTTTGCACTATTTCATGGATACAGCAGCCATTCAAGGATTAATCCCGCTGTACGCGTTCGTCTTCCTCGTGGCCTTAGGAGAGGACTACAATATTTTCATGATTTCGAGCATTTGGCAGGAAAGAAATCGATTGAAGCTGAAGGATGCCATTCGATTAGGCGTGAGCTCAACGAGCAGCGTCATTACCTCCGCCGGATTGATTTTGGCAGGCACCTTTGCGGTTCTAGCCTCGCTGCCGATTCAAGTGCTTGTGCAGTTCGGCGTCATCTGTGCAGTCGGTGTAATCCTCGATACGTTCATTGTAAGGCCGTTCCTCGTACCTTCCATAACGATGCTGCTTGGTGATGCTGTTTTCTGGCCAAGTAAAGTGAAGAGAGGGTCGCAGGTTCAGGAGACATTAACCAATAATTAGTAGAAAAAAGGAGCTGCCCGCATGTTGCGGACAGCTCCTACTAGTTAGTCGATAATTTGAAGAATCTCGTCTACTTCTTTACGTGCCATTTTACCAGGCTTTTCCTTCGGATAACCGAGGGAAATGACCATGTTGATTTGATATTCAGCAGGAATATCAAGATAAGCTCTGATTTGATCCTGTGCAAGCAATACAGGACCTGTCATCGGGCATGTTGCTAAGCCTCTAGCATGAGCGGCAAGCATCAGGTTCTGGGAAGCTAAGCAGGAGCTCTTGATACCTTCCTCGGCCCAAACATGGTCATCAACCAATTGAATCGGGTCGAAGATACGATCACGGAACTTGGACTCATACGGTGTCGCCAAGCAAATGATGAGAACAGGCGCATCCGAGAAAGCCGTTGCGTAAGGTCCGAATGATCTTACGAGCATGCGCGCTTCTCTGGATAGTCCCTTCTCCTCAGCCTCCGCGGCACGCAGGTGGAGCTGATCCCAGGTCAATTGCTCAATATGTTTGATTTTTTCTGTATTTCGAATGGCGATAAATTTCCACGTTTGTGAATTCGTATCACTAGGAGCATAGCGTGCACAGTCGATAATCTCACGAATATCTTCTACTGCGACTGCTTGCTCTGTAAAGTTGCGGATGCTGCGTCGTTCTAAAACAATTGCTTTGAAATCTTCATACTTCATAGTAAATGTGTACCTGCCTTTGCTGCTCATATTATTCTGTAGAATTTGTTACTTGGTACTAAGACTATATCCTTATTATAGGGGAGATAGGCTGGGAGCACAACTACCGCGAAGCGTATAGATGTGACGTTTTTCTTATCATCGACTAGGAAGAGCATCCTCATTCTTTTGAAACAGATATGTACACAGAAAACCGATGGCTGATGTTGTCGATAAGCAAGCGGCTATGAAATATACGGTACTTCCACCTGCTGCATTATAGAGCCAACCGCCAGCTGTGCCGCTAATTAAGCCCGCGATACTGGACCAGGCGACAGCGAAAATAGCTTGGCCTGAGGAGCGATACTCATCCGGAATAATTTGGCTCAAATAACGATTCGCCGTGAATAAGAAAACACCGAACGTTAAGCTGTGCAAAAGCTGAATGCCGATGACCCATGTTGGATCTTGGATAATGCCCATCATGATGAAGCGGAACGCATAAATCACCCCGGCAAAGGCTAGTAAGGGAAGCTCTTTAAACCGATGCCCGTGCTTGCTGAGATAGAAAAAGACAGGAATTTCACTAAGCGCCGAAGTCATCCATGCGTAGCCAATGAGCGAATCCGATGCGCCTAGCTGACGCATATAGAGGGCTAAGAAACCGTCATTGAATCGATGTGAAACCGACATGATGACCACGAGCAGTAGGAACCATAGGAATTTTTTGGAGCGAATGATTTGCACCATCCCCCCGAAAGCCATCTTCTTGCCGCCTTGACGCGTATCTTTTAATAGTAGAAGAATGACTAACGTACAGCTGATTGTGATAAAAAGCAGGACAGGCGTTAGCCCTGTGCCGTATAAGCGAAGCAATAAACCGAAGACGCCAGCAGACACCGCAAAGCCGATGGATCCGTACGCGCGGAAAGAGGCGTAGCTTTTCCCGCTGGAGCGAATATGCAGCATGACTTGACTGTCATTCAAGGAATTTACCGGCTGCTGAAAGAAGAAAAACGCAGCCAAGCAGACATAGAGCAGGGAAAACCAGCCTGCCGTAAATACCAAGACCGCGGTGACAAGCTGACCGAGGATCAGAATAATCATGATTTTTTTAACAGTTTGATAGCGATCGCTGAGGAACCCCCAGAGAAGGTTGGTTGCGATGCCAATCAAAGGTCCGATGGCATATAACAAGCCGATTTGGATTTTAGAATACCCTTTGTAATCGAAATACAGCGGGAAAAAAGTAACAACAATTCCCATCGTCATAAAAAAGGAAAAAGTAAACATTTTAAGTAAGCGGTCATTCGTATCCGCCGGATTAGATCTAGACAAGCGTAATCATCACCATTTCATTACTTATTTTCTTGCACTTGGCTAGGTTGCTGTACGTCAGCTGTTCGTTTGAGCACGTAGATAACGACGAGCAACTCTGCCAGCATGCCGATAGATTGTGCCAGCGCGCCAATCATGCCGTTCCAGCCGGGAACCGTTGCAATGGCAACGAATAAAGTGAATACCGTAATAGTAGCATTCGCAGATTGCGAGAAAACCATGATTTTTGTTTGGCCCCGCAGCATAATAATGCCATTCATATAATCAAGCCATGGGAATACAATCGTCATAATCATAAAAATACGCATAGCGCTTAAACTCGCGTGTTTTAACTCGGCATTGACGCCCATCACATGTGTCATAAACCAAGGGCCAATCGGTGTGTAGGCCAGTATGGCAATGAGTGTTCCTGGAATGAAGCTCAGCAGGAGAATGAATTTTTTAACACGTTCAGCATCTTTGCGATAGAAATTAAGAACGATTTGATGTATGTACGAGAAAAAACTCATCACTAATTGAGTCAAGGAGCCAGCGATCGCAAAAGACGAGATGGCGAGATGGATATGTGTTGTTTTGCCTAACATCGCATTAATAGAAGGCCCGATAATAACGGCAATTACAGATGAATATAAGAGCGGTTTATAAAATGTGAAAATTTGCTGCTTCGTCTCAATTGGATGGTTCGGTGCTTTTTCAGGAATGACGCGCTTCAGTAAGCTTGTACCTTCCCAAATCGCAATAGAGGCCTCAATGATCATCCCGACGAGGAAAATAATGGCACCTACTTTGCCGCTGGAGACATTATCCGTTGTGATGAAATATAAAGATAACAAGTACATGGCAATGATTCTGACGCCCATACCAATGGTTAGCCATTTGGTCCGCATGTTGAAAATAATAATCCCGTGAAATAAACAACGTAGTCCCGAGAAGATGCTCACGTACATGAGAATACGGTAAACACTTAACGTTGCGGCAAGTATTTCGCGTTCAACGCCAAAAAAATAAAGAAACACCCATTCGCCAACCGGTGTGTAACAGAGTATGAGACCAAGCAGTATGATGCAGGCAAACACATAAGAGCTGACAACGCCCATGGCGCGGAACGAAACACGGTCCCTGACAAGTGCAGAGCAGGCTTGTCGGAGCAAGACGACGGGTCTTTCCGTCAATCCTAGAAGACTTAGGGGAATAGCATAGGTGGCGATGACGAGCTCGGGATTATCGGCTCTGGCCAACGTACTATTGATAATAACATGTGAGAGGGTTACAAGCGTTGCAGAAAGTCCGAGGGGGAGGAAAAAGGAGATGAGCTGTTTCCATGTGATTGTTTCTGGTAATGTCTTAGCGGTCATCCAAATCGCACTCCTTCGTGTTTTGCAAAACATTTCTTAAGTATATCAGAAAATGAAATGAGGATGACATACAATTTTAACTGGAAACCCAAGGATTGAAGTGATACATTTAAAGGTAGAATGTTTCTTGAACAAGACATACTGCTTTGCCTGCAAGGAGGTATTAAGGCATGAATAGTTATTTTCAGTTCGATGAGAGGCTCGGTATTGAGATTCCCGTTTTGGATTTGGAATGGGAAATGTACGATGCTGCTGTTCGCATCGATCTCTTATTAAGGTGGGAGCAAATACGAGGCGTTATTCCAGATCGTATTGTGAAATTGGAAGCACAAATTATTGAAAAGCAAAATAAACTCGATCAGGAAGACGATTTTATAACCTCTTGCCGTTTGAATTCCGATATTGCTGACTTGGCTTCAATCATAAATGATCTTCATCTCTGGTTCCGTACTAATCAGGATTTGGAATCAAAAACGCACCATTAATGGTTGTCTATGAAGGGAGAATGACTGCATGCAAAGCAATAAGGATGGGAATAACTGGGTAGGGACGATAGCCAAACCTCTTCTGGAACATCTCCCTGCGCTTTATCCGATTGAAGAATGGGATGTGGCGATGGATGCACGTATAGATACGCTGTCAGCTTCGCTGATTACGCAAGGAAGTCCTGAGCAGCTGCCCTACGGTCTAGCGATTAAAGCCGGTCTTTTTCTTCTCAATGAAAGCCTTGATAAATCACACGAAATCGCGCAGGACATTACGAATCCAACTGGAAGCTACTGGCATGCGCTGATGCATCGTATGGAAGGCGACTATAGCAATGCGAAATACTGGTTTAACGATGTTGGCCATCATCCTATTTTTTCTAATCTAATCCAATGTGTAAGAGATAATTTATCGCTCAAGGACTTTATGGAGTTGGAAAATGATGCTCTGCGTCATAAGCTTGAAGTACTTGTAACATCGCCTGTCTGGAATCCTTATGTATTTATTGATGTGGTTGAGATCCAAGTCTCTTTAGTGCAAAATCCAACCGTGGACGGCTGGTTACGGCACATACAGCGAGCTGAAATGCAGTTATTACTTCAATTTTGCTATGAACAAAGTTGTGGAGGAAGTTTGCTTGAAGCAATTGGACAGAAGTAGGATAAGGATTAGGAGCCATGCGAAGGTTCCGCAAGGGCCTGTTCGGTTAATGTTTAGTGTGTATCGCTATATTTTACCAGAAGTTAATGAGCAGTTGACCCGCTGGAAAAGAAAAGCCGCGAATATTACCGATGAAGAGCTTCGTACTCAAGCGCTAGCTAGCATTGCGACGAAGCAATTCCATTGCCAAGGAGGAGCTGTGTATGCAGCTGCTCATTTATCGATGCGCCATGTGCTCATTCCACTTATCGTAGCTTTCCAATCGATCAGCGACTACTTAGACAATTTATGTGACCGCAGTACGTCACTGGACCCGCTGGATTTTCGCCAATTGCATCAAGCAATGCTGGATGCGGTGGATCCTGCGAAGCCTCAGCACGATTATTATGCGTTCCGAGATGAGAAGGAAGACGACGGTTATTTACTTGAGCTTGTCCAGCAATGTCAGACATCAATTAGTCAGATGCCTTCGTATCCGAAGGTCGCCGACCAAGTGAAAGAATTCGTTGCTTTGTACTGTGATTTACAGGTGTACAAGCATATTCGTAAGGATTTGCGTGAGGCCCAGCTGCATCAATGGTGGAATAACCATCACCATAAGTATCATCAAATCGACTGGAATGAATTTGCTGCCGCTACGGGTTCGACCTTAGGCATGTTTATGCTGTTTCTGGCTGCTTGTGATCCTGATCTGACGGATAAGCAGGTGGAAGCTATTCGAGAAGCGTATTTTCCTTATGTTTGTAGTCTACATATCCTGCTTGATTATTTAATAGATCAAGAAGAAGATAAGGAAGGCGGAGACCTCAATTTCTGTACCTACTATGACTCCTTGGATACAACCGTAGAGCGAATCGCTTTCATCGTGCAAGAGGCGAGAAGTAAAATTTTGTTCTTGGAACATCCGAGATTTCATCGTATGATAATCGAAGGTTTGCTTGCTCTCTATTTATCTGACCCGAAGGTCAACAGTCAACACCATGTGAAGAAAATCTCAAAGCGTCTGATGAAAAATAGTCCATTAACCAGGCTTTTTTTCTGGATAAATAGCATGTATATCCGTACGACATCATGAATGTCATGCACAAGAATTATGAAGGAGGAAATGTAAAATGTCAGCAGTAAAGTCAATTGCCGTTTTAACAAGTGGAGGAGATTCTCAGGGGATGAATGCAGCCGTTCGAGCTGTCGTTCGAAGTGCATTATTCCATGGGCTCGAAGTGTATGCAGTACAACGCGGGTATCAAGGTCTGATCAATGATGATATTCGTAAAATGGATTTGCGCAGCGTAGGTGATATCATCCAACGTGGTGGTACGATCCTGCAAACAGCTCGTTGCAAAGAGTTTATGACACCGGAAGGACAACAAATCGGTGCGGATAACTTGCGTAAACGCGGTATTGATGGTTTGGTTGTCATCGGTGGGGACGGTTCTTATCAAGGTGCTAACAAGCTTAGCAAATTGGGAATCAAAACAATGGGGCTGCCGGGAACGATTGACAATGACATTCCATTCACAGATTTTACCATCGGATTTGATACAGCGGTTAGTATCGTAGTTGACGCGATCAACAAATTGCGTGATACGATGACATCCCACGAGCGTTCATCTGTCGTTGAAGTTATGGGACGTCATTGCGGTGAGATCGCGTTGTACGCAGGACTTGCGAGCGGTGCTGAAACGATTATTGTTCCTGAAGTGGATGTTGATATTACAGAAGTAGCGAATCGGATGAAGGATAACTTCAACCACGGCAAGCGTCACAGTATTATTATTGTGGCTGAAGGAGCAGGTACTGGCGAAGGTATTGCTAAGCAGATCACAGAGACGAACGGTATCGAGCCGCGCGTTACAGTGCTTGGTCATATTCAACGCGGTGGCGCACCTACGCATAACGACCGTATTTTGGCAAGCCGTTTAGGTGATTTCGCAGTTCGCAAGCTTATGGAAGGTGATTCTTCCAAGGCATGCGGTATCATCAAAGGTGAGCTTGTGGCAACAGATATCGATCTTGTTGTAAACACGAAGCGTACCTTTAATATGGAGCTTTACGAATTGGCGAGCCGTTTGTCACAGTAAGCCTAATTTCGGTAAAGCGTGTTGATCTTCTAGCGGTTTTCGGTTATAATAGCCAACAACGTACACATCAACATTATGTCAATGAAGAGCATCCAACTCGGAGACACTTATGACGATCGGAAGGATGTTTCCTTTCTCACTAAATAGGTCGGCACCGCCCGTTATCGCGGAACCAAGCGGATGAATGACTGTCATGTCATTATCAAGTTGGGTGGCACCGCGAGCAGAACGCTCCTCGTCCCAATCGGACAGAGGGCGTTCTTTGTCTTTTTCACACATTGGAAGAGGGAGCGGTGACGGAAAATGCTGGATATCAAATGGATTCGTAACAACCAAGAGCAAGTGAAAGCTGCAGCAAAGCTAAAAGGAGTGGAATGCCACGTAAAGGAACTCCTTGAAGTCGATGAGAAGAAAAGGGAAGTGCTGGGGCAAGTCGATCAACTTCGTGCAGACCGTAATCGAGCTTCGGAGCAAATTGCGACTTATATGACGCAGCGGAAGGTTCTCGAAGCGGAGAGCTTGAAGGAGCAAGTGCGTGGCTGGAATCAGCGCTTAACCGTTCTGGAAACGGAATTGAATGCCTATGAACAAAGGTTCAAGGTGCTCATGCTGACCATCCCCAATTTATTGTCGCCGGAAACGCCGATAGGAGCGAGCGATCAAGACAATGTCGAGCTTCGGGTCGTGGGGGAAAAACTAACATTCGGATTCGAGATGAAAGATCACCTGCAGCTTGGTGAAGCGTTAAACATAATCGATGTTGTTCGTGGCGTTAAGGTCGCAGGCAGCCGAAATTATTATCTGAAAGGCATGGGGCTCTATTTGCACAGAGCTGTGCAACAGCTCGCCATTGACCTGCTCACCGACCGCGGCTTCACCGTGATGGATGTACCACTTATGGTGCGGGAGGAAACGCTGTTGAACGCGGCTTTTTTCCCAGCAGGCAAGGATCAAACCTATGAGCTATCGGATGAGAACACATGGTTAGTCGGGACTTCGGAAGGCCCATTGGTTTCGTATTATGCCGGAGAGATCGTCGATCTATCGGAGGGACCGATGCAGTTAGCAGCCGTTTCGAACTGCTTCCGCAAAGAAGCGGGTTCGGCGGGAAGAGATGTAAGAGGACTGTATCGTGTTCATCAATTCGCGAAAGTGGAGCAAGTGATCCTCTGCGAGAATAACGCAGAAGAGGCGGATTGCATGATGCATCAGATCACCCAAAACGCTGAAGATTTACTTGCTCTCTTGGAATTACCGTATCGGGTAGTCGCGGTGTGTTCGGGAGACATGGGAGCCAAAAACTACAAGCAATTCGACATCGAAACCTGGATGCCAAGCCGCGGAGCTTACGGTGAAACACATTCGTCGTCGAGCTTGCTGGACTTTCAAGCGAGACGGAGCAATTTGCGTTATCGGGATCAAGAGGGCGTGCTGCGCTATTGCTACACGCTTAACAATACAGCTGTAGCCTCGCCGCGTATTCTCATTCCTTTGCTTGAGAATCATCAACAGGCGGACGGTTCGATTTATATCCCGCCTGCGTTGCGACCGTATATGCGGGGACTGACTGCAATCCAGGCGCTCTAATTGAAAAGCACCTTATCCTAAGTAGTGCAGTAGGATAAGGTGCTTTTTTCATTCCTTCTAGTAGCCTTCCGCTAAGTCCACGACATTGATCATCTCTCCGCCATCGAGCATCACACGTAAGTTGTGGTAAAAAATGGACGAAACACGATCCGTATAATGCACAGACGACCCTGCGATATGAGGGGTTAGGATCACATTTTTCATTCCCCATAGTGGAGAAGTGGCAGGCAGCGGCTCTTGTTCAAAAACATCCAACGCTGCGCCAGCAAGCTTGCCTTCCTGCAAAGCTTGGATCAATGCTTCTTCGTCGAGAACATCACCGCGCGCTAAATTAATGAAAAAGGCACTCGGCTTCATAAGCGCTAGATGCTCTTTTTGCAAGAAGCCACGCGTTTTCACTGTGCTTGGAAGCAAAACGACAATGAAATCGCTTTGTGACAGCAGCTGCTGAAGTCCATCTTCGCCATGAACCGTCGTATCAAAGGCAGCTTGTGGTGTCCCTGAGCGATTCAGGCCGATGACCGACATGTCGAATGCTTTGGCCTTGCGGGCTACGGCTTCACCGATGGCGCCAGCGCCTATAATACCAAGCGTCTTGCCGTGCAGCTCGCCAAAGCGGACTTGGTTGTCCCACACGTGCTGCTGTTGGTTATCATGAAGCAAATTAGCTTTCCGCACCCATTGCAGCATGAGACTCAGTGCGAATTCACTCATTTGAATGGTGTGAACACCACGGGCATTCGTAACAATGATTTGACGTTGCTCAAGCTCCGCGAGAGGCAGTTTATCAACACCAGCGGATATGGTTTGCACCCATTTCAAGTTCCTTGCTTGTTTAACGATGTCAGGGTGTAACCGCCCTGCTGTCATGATCACATCTGCATCAGTAATCAGGTCTCCGGCTTCTTTTGAAGAGGAGAACCAGTGGAACTGGGAGCGCTCTTTCAAGTCTTGCGGCATCTGCTCTTGCATAGAAGATAAATTCATACCTGTCATAGCTACGATTTTAAGCATTGACTCACATCCTTACAAGATTTCGAAATGAATACTACCATGATAAAGCAAATTGAAACTGAATGTAAACTTTAGCCCCATGTGAAAATACCCTGAAAGCGAAATGTGCTCCCAGGGTACTTAAATGCTATACAATTAATAGTTTACACCAGCTGTATAGTTATTGTTGGCGTTCCATAATAGATACTCGTTAATGCCGTTGTCTTTAAGGGCACGAATTTGCTCATCTAATTCATGTTTGCCGTATTTAATATAGCCAGGTACCCAAGATGCGGTGAAATCCTGTATCCAAGGGCGAACAACCGGCTTCCAACCTTTTTTATCAATATTTTCGAGCTTCTTAATTGTATCCTTGGAAGCGCCATTGATCGTAGCGTACGGTGCTGCATCCGGTACTTTGGATCCGAACCAGCCTGTGCTGTAATGGCTTGGATAAATCATCGGAGCGATAACGTCGACATTCTGCGAGATTTTTTCGAAATCTTGACCGATACCTTCGGCAGCAGGCACAGAAGCCGCATAGCCAAATATATCGACCGAAACGCGAACGCCTAACGGTGTCAATTGTTCTCTCGCATATTTCACGAAGGAAGAGACAGCATCAATCCGTGAACGCTCATCTTTGGTGTATTTGAGAATGTCTGCTCTTTTCTCGAAGCCTTCCGGGAAACGGACATAATCAAATTGAATTTCTTTGAAGCCTGCTTTGACAGCTTCCTTGGCAACAGCGATGTTGTAATCCCATACTTCTTTGCTGTATGGATTCACGAAGCTGTCAGGTGGGTTTTTCCCATTTCCCCACAGTGTGCCATCAGGATTAACGAAAGATATTTCTGGTTTCTTTTTGGCAAGAACCGTATCTTTGAAGACAACAATTCGTGCAATTGGATAAATGTTATGTTCTTGGAGTGTAGTCATGAGGCCTGGCATATTGCCGATGATTTTCTGAGTGGTTCCCATCGCATCAAGCTCGGCATTCCCGGTTTCCCAGGTGATGTAACCCCAGTCATCTTTCACATCGACAACCATGGCGTTCAGATCGGTATCATCAAGCAGCTTTACAAGCGTATTGAGTCGCGAACCGCCTGCACTATGGGCAGTTGCGTAGATCCCTTTCACAACAGGGGCATCTTTCTGCGGATCTACCTTGTTGACAGGCGCGAGTGGATCCGTCGCTTCTGCAGGGGTGGCTGGAGTTACAGGTTGAACGATCGCTACAGCATTCTTCGCATCAAGCGAAGCCTGAACAAGCTGTTCGAAGCTTGCATCGGGGTTTGCGGCTGTAACATTCCCCCAAATGAGGGCAAGTGAAGCTAGTAAAATTTCCATGATGTATAAGTCCACTCCAATCCTTGTTTCTAGCTTTCATTATAAGGCAAGCAGGAAACTACGCACAGAGGAAATTTGTAGGCTTTTGTAGAAGTTTGTTATGAGTATTTAGACGCATATGCAGCAAGTCTTTTGTAGAAAAAAATAAAAACACCCAGAAGCTCGGCCTCCAAGTGTCCAATTATGTGTTACTTATTAACTTGTCCTGATTCGCTATTCGTGACTTCAGGGTTAATTTCTTTCCGTGCGATCGTAGGTTGATCATCCGTGGATGAGTTGTTGCCATTGCTGTTCGTTGCATCTTTAAATTCGCGGAACATTTTGCCAAAACCACGACCAAGCTCAGGCAGTTTATTCGGCCCAAACAAGAGTAGGGCAACAATCGCAATAAGAATGATGTGCCAAGGAGATAAAGCTCCCATTCCAGACACCTCCAGTAAAATTTATGTTAACCTTATTATATCATGGACTTATCATAACCTATATAGCCTATTTATTACAATTTTAATAACACTATGCGTAAAAGAAATGCAAAAAAAGACACCCTCAATGGTACAGGGTGTCCTTATGATGTTCCGAAATGCTGAATTGAATAATTTCCATGACATCTTCCGCTGCGAGTGCCTCTATACCGAACCGTAGTACGATCTCGGATTCCAACTCATTGCTGGTTAAAGAGGGGTATAACTCGGGCGTTAATTTCATTACAATCCTGGATAATTTGACTGTCTCCACAAGCATCACCCTTCCAATCAGAAGATTAGAATAAGAACTACGCCTGAACCTACCATCGATGAAAACCAGAACTATATGAAATTACATTCATTATAACACAATTCAAACTGGAATAAAGGGGCAGTTGGCTGATTTATCATTTGGGCTTTCTAAATTCCCCAACAACACCAACTGTTTCGACGATATTCACGAACGCTTTCGGATCGATCTCTTTAATAATTCGCTTTAATTCTACGAGCTCATATCGCGTCGTAACCGTCATCAACATATCATGCTGCTGTTTCGTATACGCGCCTTCCGTTTTAATTAATGTAACCCCTCTGGGGATCATAAGAAGCTTATTTATGATGGCATCCTTATGTTTAGTGACAATAAACGCGGTTACTTTAACATGGCGGATATGTATCGTATCAACCGTTTTTCCGCTTATGAAAATGGCTAACATGGAGAATAGGGCGAGATCCCAGTTATCTTTAAAATATCCGAGTGCAACGATAACGATACCGTTCATTCCAGAGAGAATGGTTCCAAGCGGAAAGTCGTATTTCCGTGTTAAAATCAAACCCACAATATCGAATCCGCCGCTGGAGCCGCCGATGCGAAGCGTGATCCCGCTGCCGATGCCGATCAGCACACCGCCAAAAACAGCGCCTAACATCGAATCTTTAGCAACGAAGCTCGTCGGAATAATTTGCATCATCCACGTTGTGAGAACAACGGATGCCACGCTGATCATGATAAAACGTTTCCCAATGGAAACGAGACCCCAGATCATTAATGGCATGTTGAACAATAAATAAAGAAACCCGATATTATAGTCTGTAAAATAACCAATAATCATGGCGATTCCTGAAACGCCGCCGCTGAGCAGCTGATGGGGAATAAGGAACATATTGAAGCCTACTGCGACAAGCAGTGCGCCAACTAGAATGATTAGCACGTCTAGCGCTTTTTTCAAAACAAATCACCTCTAAAATAGTATGCAGCATATTGCAAGTATAATTCATTCTTCTAAAACTGCAATCATTATTTAACCAGTGGATAATTAATCGAAAACGCATGAAAAAAGCTGTGCCCAAGGATGGACAACAGCTTTTCTTACCACATAAGAATTAATAAGTTTCCGGTGCACGGAAAACAAATTTTTATTGGCGATAAAAACTACCTTTAAAACGCGGTCGCTCATCCTCGAAGTACTTCGATAGAAGTTTTTCTCATCGGCGCTTGAAGGAGCCCGTTTTTTTGGTTGTAGAAGGCTTGCTAGTTGATGGCTTTGTTACCTTATTAGGGGTTGAGCCGTCATTCTTACGGGCATTTGAAGAGCTCCCGGAGCTTGGGTTCGCTGCACCACTCGTAAAGCCACCGGTTCGATCTGTCGTAGTAGGCTTCGTTTCTTTGGTAGTGCCCGTCGTTGGTGTAGTTTTGGTCCCCGAGCCTGATTTGTAATACGGTGATTGCGTGTAACCGCGGTAATCATAGGACCCTTTATTGTTATACCAGCTTCCACCAAATAAGGATTGAAGCAATGTGGCAGTTAAATAGCCTTGTAAAAAAGAGGAGTCATAATGGCTCTTCGCGTATTCGATGCTGTCGAGCTGTACTAATGTATTCTTATTATCGCTGGGATCCTTCTGGATGTTAATAACCTTGTCCTTATAAACAAGGAACATCTGATCCTCAGATTCCTTACTTTTCTCAGTAGGTTTTTCTTTGGCGGCTAGTTCACTCGCAACTGTCGGCACGTTCTTGCCTTCAACAGAGTAAACTTTGGACATACTACTTCCTTTGCCATCTACGCTTACTAAAGGATATTCATCTTTGATATAACGTCCGGCATCAGCGCCACATGCGGTTAGAAGAGCGATAATGATGAGAAAAGAAAGCCATGAAGTCCATCTCTTCATTTTCGAGTAGTCCTCCTTTCAGGGTTCATCGGAAGCTTGTTTCCATGATAACATACGTTCAACGTCATCAGTGTCAATTTCAAGAATTTTTCAAAAATTTGATTTGATTGCCGGGCGTGCGCTCGCCTTCGAGGGCTACAAATTTACCATCCTGCCATTGAAGGAAGAAGAAGCGCTGATCTGGTCCGAAATAACGCCAGAAGATGATATCGTCGCCGCTACGGAAGTCTGTGTTGCCTTCAGTGCGGGAGACATCGTTCCGATGGAACTCTAAGTCGAAGGTTATATCCCCATCGAGCTCTAGTCGAGTAGGTACATCATTGGGGTCATCCAATGCTCCTTCAATAAAGCTGCACAAGAAGCAGTCATAGGTTCTGCCTTTTTCCACAATCAAACACTGAATATTTTTGCCGCTTTGTAGATAATAGGCATAACGATGTGGCGCAAAGCCGCGGTCAAAATAAATGACTTTTCCGGAAATCACATATTCCTCTAAGTCGACATTCACAATATCACCTACACGTGCATCTTCCAGCGGGTTGCCGTAGGCTTGGGTGGTTGGTGGAGCTTGCTTTTGACTGCGCAGGATGCTGCTAACTCGTTTGAAAATAGACATAAGAAACTCTCCTCTATAAGGTCCGTTTTATTGTTCTCCCCTTTAATACGAGTTACTTATTCATTCGGTTTCGTTCAAATGTTTATCCGGCAGCCACTGGCAATGGCATATCACATGTGCTATAATATTTTAGATGTTCTTAAGGGCGGCCAGTTGGATCATGGAAGATGACGAGTCGAAGTGTATTCCATCAAGATACTATAGAGACGGATAGGAAGTCGTACTTAAGGGTAAAAAAGATACAAGGCATTAGCCTGCCCTGTACAAAAGGAGATTGAATTTATTTGAAAACATTTCAGGAGTTTGGTTTAGACGCATCGGTATTACGTGCGATTACGGAAATGGGCTTTGAAGAGTCCACACCAATTCAAGAGAAAACAATACCATTGGCCATGGATGGCCGTGATTTGATCGGGCAAGCACAAACGGGAACTGGTAAAACCGCTGCGTTCGGTATTCCACTAGTGAACAAAATCAATATAAAAGAAGAGCGCATTTCGGCATTAATTATGTGTCCAACACGGGAACTTGCCATTCAGGTTGCGGAAGAGATTGAAAAACTCGGTCGTTTCAAAGGCATTCGTTCTTTGCCAATTTACGGTGGACAGGATATCGTAAAACAAATTCGCGCTTTGAAAAAGAAACCACAAATCATCATCGGTACACCAGGACGTCTTCTTGACCATATTAACCGCAAAACAATTAAGCTTGATGATGTTCAAACGGTTATTTTGGATGAAGCGGATGAAATGCTTGACATGGGCTTCATGGAAGATATCCAATCTATCCTTAAGCTTGTTCCAGAAGAGCGTCACACAATGTTGTTCTCGGCTACAATGCCAACGAACATTCAACGTCTTGCTCAGCAGTTCCTACGTAACCCAGAGCACGTTTCCGTTATCCCTAAGCAAGTTAGTGCTCCTACAATCGAGCAAGCATACATCGAATTGCACGAGAAGCAAAAATTCGAAGCGCTTAGCCGTTTGATTGATATGGAAGCTCCAGATCTAGCGATCATCTTCGGACGCACAAAGCGTCGTGTAGATGAGTTGGCAGAAGCTCTTCAAAAGAGAGGCTATGCTGCTGAAGGTCTTCACGGTGACTTGTCCCAAAATCAACGTGATAACGTAATGAGAAAATTCCGTGACGGCAGCATTGATGTGCTTGTAGCAACTGACGTTGCAGCCCGCGGTCTAGACGTATCAGGCGTTACTCACGTAATTAACTTTGACCTTCCGCAAGATCCAGAAAGCTACGTTCACCGTATCGGCCGTACAGGTCGTGCAGGTAAAGAAGGTACAGCTTGGACTTTCGTAACGCCAAGAGAAATCGATCACCTTCACTTTATTGAGAAGGTTACACGCCATAAAATTAACAAAAAACCTTTGCCAAGTTTAGCAGAAGCTGTTGAAGGCAAGCAAAAAATGACAGCTGAGCGTATCTTGGATATGCTTCAAAAAGAAGAGCATGGCGAATTCAAAGGTCTTGCTATTCAAATGCTTGAGCAATACGATTCCGTTAATTTACTTGCAGCAGCGATGAAACTTCTTACAGGTGACAAGAAAGATCTTACGATTGAATTGACACCAGAAGATCCGATTCGTGCAAGAAAGAAAAAATTCGATGTTCGCAGCTCAGGTAGACGTGTTGGCGGTGGATACGGTTCAGGATCAGGCTCCAGCGATCGTCGTCAAGGCGGCGGTTATAGTGGATCAGGTTCAGGTTCCTCCAATGGTGGATCCCGTTACCCGCGTAAGGACAGCAGAGACTACGGTTCAAACAGAGAAGGCGGAAGCAGCTCATCTTCGAGAAACCGTGAGTACGGAAGCAATAACTCCGGAAACCGTGATCGTTCCAGAGCGCCGCGTAAAAGTGAAGATACACTTGTAAATAAATAAGATTAGCACCAAAAAGGCGGAGATCCTAGGATCTCCGCCTTTTTATTACATTGTATATTGGATTAGAGTACGAAAGCGCTAGTGATGATAACTAACAAGATGAATAGCACCAAAATTGCAGCAGCGGATGTTCCAACAGGATAAGACATAGTATCAACCTCCTGAATAAAGATATGGGGGTGGTGCGACTAGACAATACTATAGTATGTAAAAGTACCTATAACGACTAGACGGCTACCTATATGATGAAAAATAGGCTATAATTAAAAATATAGACAAATATGACATGCTTATCGTCATGTCCTAGCAATCAACGTAGAAAGTTTCCAGATGGAAACGCTAAGGAGGAAGCAGTTTTGGAGTTTAAGGGAGTTATGGGAGGGCTGTACAGAATATCGGAGTGGATTATGCGGTTCTCCGTTATTAATTTACTTTGGATGCTTTGCTCGATTCCGGTATTCTTTTTCCTCTTTATGGGGTTGGTAAGCCAAACACCGGACGCGTTACAAGCGACGCTGCCGATTCTTGCAATTTTGGCACCGTTTACTTTATTTCCGGCAACGACTGCCATGTTTGCAGTAGCTAGGAAATGGGTGACTGGAGAAGAAGATGTTCCATTGTTAAAAACGTTTTTCCGCGGTTACAAAGAAAACTACTTGCAAAGCATGCTCGGTGGTATCTTCTTTGTACTCATCTTCGTCATTATTGGCGTGAACTATTTCTTCTATTTAAAGCAAGGCAGCTCGTTGAAAGTTCTAGCCGTCTTGTTTATCGCTTTTACGGTTATTATGATCATTGCTTTGTTTAATTTCTTTTCAATTATCGTTCATTTACACATGAAAATTTTTCAAATTGTTAAGAATTCAATCCTCATTACCATCGGTAACCCAATTAGTTCGATTGTTTTGCTCATTTGTAATGGTGTTATTGTTTACATTTGCTTAACGAAGTTCAATTTCTTCCTAGTTGTTTTCTTCATGGGATCGATTGTTGCGACGTTCTCGTTCTGGCAGTTTAATCGTAGCTTTACGAAGTTGCAAACCAAACAGCAAGAACTGGAAGAGAAGGAACAACAGAAGCTGGCTGAAGCAGAAGCAGCAGAAAATGAAAATGATGCTGATGCTGAGCGTGTAGAGAACGATTCACCAATTAGTCTGCATAAAAAAGATGAGAATGACAAGACTAGAGAATAATCCTACCAGTTGATAATCAGCGAGGTTGGATCTATAATAAGAAAACAGAAGAAATCTGCGATGCTCGTAACGGTTTTAAGTTGTTTTAAACCAATGACTGTTTCTAGGGAGACCTATATCGAAGTGTGGCTGACATGCCCTCGAAAGGGGACCTCAAATACACCTCTGCGGACACCCACCTGCGAGAGCGGGTTTGAAGCACAAAAACCGGACGGCATAGGCGGGTTTCTTCGAATAAAAAAGAGGTTGAACAGGATTCCTGTTCAACCTCTTTTTTTTTGCTGTTTAGTTTATTGTCTCTGCTAAATCCGTTAATTGATGGAACGTGCTTTGTAACGTTGGGTATAGGGTACGATAAACCTTGTAGTAGGCTTCATATTTTTGTTGATTAACCGGGTTAGGCTCTACGCGGTCTGTCACTTGAATCCAGTCTTCGCAAAGTTTAGGAATTTCAACTTGAAGCACACCGGACGCAGCCATGATCGCTGCACCATAAGCAGGGCCATCTGTTGAATTGACGGTAACCACCGGTATGCCGAAAATATCAGCAATCATTTGACGCCAGAAGCGGCTACGCGCTCCACCGCCGTTTACACGAAGCTCTGTTACTTCGATGCCCGATTCACGAATTAATTCCATGGAATCGCGCAGACCGAATGTAATCCCCTCGAGAACAGCGCGGGTTAAGTGTGCTTTCTCATGTCGGAGATTGAGGCCGATGAATCCGCCGCGTGCTTTAGGATCAGGATGCGGCGTCCGCTCACCTGATAAATAAGGAAGGAACAGCAAGCCTTCGCTGCCAAGCGGTGCAGTTGCAGCATCAGCCGTCAATATTTCATAGACGTCTCTGCCTTCTTGCTGCGCGCGCTCAAGCTCTTCGCTGGCAAAGTGGTTGCGCCACCACTGAAACGAGCCGCCAGCCGCGAGCATAACCCCCATGCGGTGCCATTTGCCTGGCACGCCGTGACAGAAGGAATGAAGCCGGTACGCTTCATCCACTTGATAGGTGTCGTCGTGGACGAAGACGACACCGGAAGTGCCGAGCGCCACCGAGGCGATGCCTTGGCGGACGACGCCGACACCGACGGCGCCGCAGGCTTGGTCGCCGCCGCCGACAACAATCGGCGTGCCTGGGGCTAAGCCGGTGAGCGCTGCTGCCTCCGGCAGCAGGTGCCCGGCGATGTCGCCGGACTCATAGAGCGGCGGCAGCCATTCGAGCGGGATCTCTAACCGCTCCGCGACGGTTTGGGACCAGCTGCGATTGGCTACATCAAGCAGCAGCGTTCCGCTGGCGTCGGCCATGTCCATGCCGAACGCGCCCGTCAGGCGCAGCCTGACGTAATCCTTCGGCAGCAGCAGATGCCGAACGCGGGCGTAGTTCTCCGGCTCATGCTGCCGGAGCCAAAGAAGCTTGGGCGCGGTGAAGCCAGTCAGCGCCCGATTGCCTGTGAGGCGGCCGAGTTCGGCTTCGCCGACGGTCGCCTCGATGTAGGCGCACTGCTCCGCGGTGCGCTGATCGCACCAGAGCAGCGCAGGCCGGATGACCTGCTGCGCCTCGTCAAGGAAGACCGAGCCGTGCATCTGGCCAGAGAAGCCGATGCCGGCTATGGCATCAGCAGATACGCCTGTGCTGGCCAAGAGACCTTGAATGCCTGCGATGGTGGCGTTCCACCAGTCTTCAGGATGCTGCTCAGCCCAGCCTGGATGTGGTTGTTGCAGTGGATATTCGGCAGAATGTGAGCCAATGACAGTGCCGGCTTCATCCACGAGAATGCATTTAATCGCAGAAGTACCAAGATCTAAACCCATAAAATAAGACATGAGGATCACCCTTTTATAATGAATTATGGTCATTCTTTTGATATTCTTTGTTTGTTTATTGAATATACAAAGATAACTATTTCAATGTATTCGCCCATGCTTTCAAATATCCTTCTTTTTAACTCCATTTTTCGCATGAATTTTTGCTGAGAGTAGCTTGTACTAGAAGATATTGTATAAAAATTTTCCTTAGGGAAAAATAATTTCACTGTCACATAAATGTTTACCTGTAGCATAAGATGAGGATATGTAGTATACTACATATAAAAGTTTCCCTAGAACAACATTATTGGTCTTGCGAAAGAAGGGTGAAGCTATGGATTTTGCAATGAAGAAACCAGACCAGGAACCGAGCGGATGGCGCAAAGATTCCTCCATGCCAAGTTTACCTGAAGTTCATCATAGTATGAAAGTACCTAAAAAAGCGGGTTTTTTCCGAAAGCTGTTAGCCTTCGTGGGACCCGGTTACCTAGTAGCTGTCGGATATATGGATCCAGGAAACTGGGCGACCGATTTAGCGGGCGGCTCACAATTTGGATATACACTCCTTTCAGTGATTCTAATTTCGAATTTAATGGCTATTCTCTTGCAAGCATTATCTGGGCGTCTTGGTATTGTGACGGGGCGAGATTTAGCACAAGCGTGCCGTGATCATTACAGTAAGCCAGTGTCTTTCGTGCTTTGGATTTTATGTGAGCTTGCCATTGCGGCTTGTGATCTAGCTGAAGTCATCGGTGCCGCGATTGCCTTACAATTACTCTTTGGATTACCGCTCATCTATGGTGTGATTCTGACAGCGTTAGATGTGATCTTGGTGCTGATGCTGCAGAAGAAAGGCTTCCGCTATATTGAGGCCATGGTTATTAGTTTAATTGCACTTATTATGGTTTGTTTTATTATGGAACTCATTTTCTCCCAACCTGAATTTGCTGCTGTAGCGGCAGGCTTTATTCCAACTACTGAGATTGTAACGAATCCAGCTATGTTATATATTGCACTAGGTATTCTAGGTGCGACGGTTATGCCGCATAATTTATATTTGCACTCCTCCATTGTTCAGACGCGTAAAATTGAACCAACAATTGAAGGTAAACGCGAAGCGATTAAATTTTCGACCATCGATTCCACAGTCGCATTAATGCTTGCTTTATTCGTGAACGCGGCGATTCTCATTCTCTCGGCAGCCGCGTTTCATTCAGCCGGGAAAGAAGTCGCCGAAATTCAAGACGCTTATCATCTCCTGGGGCCAATGTTAGGCACAGGGGCGGCAAGTATATTATTTGCAGTCGCGCTCTTAGCATCCGGACAAAACTCAACACTCACGGGTACACTTGCCGGACAGATCGTGATGGAAGGATTCCTCAACATCCGATTAACACCTTGGCTTCGCCGGTTGATTACACGATTGATTGCCATTATTCCTGCGGTTATTGTCATTGGTATTTACGGAGAAAGCGGAGCGACGGATTTGCTGATTCTCAGCCAAGTCATTTTATCCTTGCAGCTATCTTTTGCAGTAATCCCGCTCGTGACATTCACCTCGGATCGGAAAAAGATGGGCGAACTCGTTATACCGAAATGGATGGCGATTTTGAGTTGGTTTGTTGCCATTTTAATCGCAGGATTGAACGTATATTTGCTGTATGGGACATTTTTTGGATAAAATTGTATAGAATCAGTTGAATCGGGGGAGCTGTCCTCCGATTTTTCATTTACCTCTTTTTCTAAAGCGTAATCAATGGTATTATAGAGAATAGTGTTGAAATGGCAAGTGGTCTACATGCACTTCATTGAAGGGGGAAAGGGCTTTTGCTAAAGAGAACTTTAATCGGATTAGTACGTAGTCATGAAACGACAGGGGAAAAGGCTAGAGATCCTTTACTTAAAACTAGATATTTTAAGCTGCCAAAAGAGCAGGTTTGGGAAGAAGTGACGGCAGTTTTAAAGAAGACACCAGGTTACAAACTGCTTCATGAGGTACCGAATGTAGGGGAAATTCTTGCAGAGCGCAGAACAGTGACAGGGAGAACGCAAGACGTAACTTTGACATTGTTTGCTATCAATCCTGTGAAAACAGCTGTTGATATTTATTCCGCTTCACGCGGTTCCATGGGTGACCTTGGCTCCAATTATCGTACAATTCTAGATATTTATAAACAATTAGACCGTAAACTTGCTCAATATAAAATTGATGGATAACAAAAACAGCAGGGAAGCTTGGCCTCCTTGCTGTTTTATTTTTAAGGATTAAACTAATTTCTTAACAGCTTCTACAGCTGATTCGTAGTTCGGGTGAGCTGTCATTTCGCTCAGGTACTCAACGTATTGAACAGTGTCATTAGCGTCGATAACGAAAATAGCACGCATATCCAATTGAAGTTCTTTGATCAATACGCCGTAAGCTTCGCCAAAGGATTTTGTCTTGTAATCGGACAATGTGATCACTTTGTCGATACCAGCAGCGCCACACCAGCGAGCTTGTGCGAAAGGAAGATCAACGCTAACTGTAAGTACAGTTACATTGTCGCCTAGGTTTGCTGCTTCTTCATTGAAACGACGAGTTTGTGCATCACAAACGCCTGTGTCCAAGGAAGGAACTACGGAGATCAATTTCACTTTACCTGCATAATCAGCAAGTGTAACTTGTGTCATAAGATCTTTGTTCAATGTGAAATTAGGGGCTTTGTCACCCACTTTGATTTCCGGTCCTACTAGAGTGATCGGATTGCTTTTCAGGGTAGCTACACCAGTACGTTCTTGAGCCATTGAATGTTTTCCTCCTTTATTATCCATGCTAAATAACAACTTACTTATTATAAGCTTTTTGCAGATAAGTTGTCCAATCGTTACGATAGCGCTATAATCGGAGTCATTAAAGGAGTTTGCATCGTTATTAAGTAGTTAATTCGGGGGATTTACTCACGTGGAATTAAGACAATTGCAATATTTTGTGAAAGTAGCAAGGAAACAACATGTCACACAGGCAGCAGAAGAGCTCCATGTGGCCCAGTCTGCGGTTAGTCGCCAAATCCATTTGCTCGAGGAAGAGCTTGGTGTTGATCTGTTTGTGCAAAAGGGCCGGAACCTACATTTGACCTCTGTAGGTCATTTGTTTCTAAGTCGTGTGGAAGGTATTCTGACGGACTTAGAACGCGCAGTCGGTGAAATACACGAATTTCTCGATCCAGAAGCAGGGGAGATTCGAATTGGATTCCCGCATAGCTTGGTCATCAACTTACTTCCTGCGGTTGTTGCCGCTTTTAAGAAAAATCATCCAAACGTGAAGTTTAGATTGCGTCAAGGTACATACACCTCTTTGATTCGAGATGTATCCAGAGGGGAGATTGATCTCGCCTTTATTTCACCTTTTCCAGAATCGCATGAGCATGTGACAGGTGAGCTTTTATTGACGGAGGAGCTGTATGCGATTATTCCTTCCAATCATATTTTGGCAGACTATACATCGATTCGACTCGAGCAGTTGAAGAATGAGCCTTTTGTTATGTTTAGTGAAGAATACACGCTGCGAACGATTGTGATGGAGGCTTGTAATAAGGCCGGCTTCGTACCTAAGATTGAGTTCGAAGGTGAAGAGACGGATACGATTCGGGGGCTTGTTGCCGCGGGAATGGGAGTTAGCTTGCTTCCAGCGATGGCATTATTGGAAAGTGGCCAAATGCAGCCTGTCAAAATTCGTGTAACGGATCCGCAGGTAACAAGGACCGTTGGTTTGATTTGCCGTAAGGATGTGAAGCTGCCTTTGGTAGCTGAAGTGTTTCGACGTTTTCTATATGATTATTTCAAATGAGAAAAGCTCTCCCTACAGGTTCCGAAGGGACCCTGTAACGGAGAGCTTTTATATTTAGTCGTCGTTATTGCGACCATTGAAAATCATGATGTATTTCAGAAGCTCCAATACGGAGATTAAAGCGGCAGCCACATACGTTAAGGCAGCTGCGTTCAAGACCTTCGCCACGCCGCGTTCTTCATTATTAGCGATGAACCCTTGCGCGATCATTTCGTTGCGTGCTCTGTTGCTGGCGTTAAATTCAACGGGTAAAGTTACTAATTGAAAAGCAACCGCTACTGCGAAGAAAATAATGCCGAGCTCCAATAACCAAGGGATGCTTGAAAAAAAGAAGCCCGCTAAGATCAGGAATGGTGCAACGCCGGAAGCAAAGTTAACGACGGGGAACATCTTGTGCCTAGCGACCAGCATCGGATAGTGAACTTGGTGTTGGATCGCATGACCCACTTCGTGACAAGCGACTGAAACAGCGGAAATGGAGCTTTGAAAGTAAACGGGCTCCGATAATCGAACTGTTCGAGCTATTGGATCGTAGTGATCTGTCAGTGTTCCGGGAACAGCTTCGACCGGTACATCATATAAGCCATTCGCATCAAGCATTCGTCTCGCGGCCTCAGCTCCCGTCATGTGAGAGTAGACAGGCACGTTGGACCATTTGTTGAAGGTTCCACGCACTCGGAACGACGCCCAGATGGAAAGACCGAATGCAAGGAGAATTAGAATGTTCATCGGGTGAAATAACATAGGGCACTCCTCCGTAATTCAATTATGAGAACGGATTTTTACCTAGAAGGACAATAAGTGCTTCGATGCAAGCAGCGGTTGGCTGTGTCAGGATATGATACAGCTTTTTTAGCTGTTTGGGCTTTAATTGCTGGACGAGCGGGCTAAGCTCTTTGGCTTCCTTCATTAATTGTTCAAGGTGCAATTGAAGGGATGTGAGCTTATCTGTCACCGATTCATCGGAGGACACTTTACTCCACTGTTGTAAATGAACTTTGATTTCCTCTAAGGTATATTTCTCGTTCTTCATGGATTCAATACGCTTGAGACGATGCAAGGTTTCATCGCTGTATAGACGGTAGTTTGTGTCCGATCTTTTCTCGGGTTCAATTAAGTTCAGCTTGGTGTAGTAATCAATGGTACGAGGGCTGATTTCGGCAAGCTTCGCGAGCTCCCCAATTTTATAAAGCTTCTCATTCCCCATGCTAAATTCACCTCTACTTCACTGGTTTCAATTTGTTTCTTCTATATATAAACATGATAACTGATTACAAACCGTACAGTCAAACGTGATGCTTCGCAAACCTGACATTGGATTTGGGGGTAAATTCGGTGTTTTTTGATCGCCTATGAGCCGAAACACGAATTATGCCTGTTTCATGTCAGGTTATTTTTCGTTTTTTTCTATTTTTTAACGAAAATCCTATTGTCAAACCCATTTAACATGTATATAATGACATTAAGAGTTTCATTACATGTTACTTAATCTAACATTAAAGGAAGTGGTCGTATGGTTAAGAAATTGTTGTTAGCTTTCGGCGTTATGTCATTACTGTTCCCTACACTCGCATTTGCAGCGGATGAGGCGACAGCACCACAACTACAGAGTGCAATTGATGCAGTATGGGTAATGTTAGCAGCAATCTTAGTCATCTTCATGCAAGCTGGTTTTGCACTTTTAGAAGCGGGGTCAACTAGAATGAAAAATGCCGGTCACGTAGCCGGTAAAACGATTTTAACTTTCGGATTATGTGCTATTGCATTCTGGGCTGTAGGATTTGGTTTCGCCTTCGGTGATGGAAATGCATTCTTCGGTGAAACGGGCTTCTTCGTAACAGGTTTAGAAGATCAAGCTGCAGCAGCGTTCGGATCTCTATCCTTCTCTGATGTTCCAATCGGTATTAAATTCTTGTTCCAACTAGCTTTTGCTGGTGTATCCCTTGCGATCGCATGGGGCGGTTTTGCAGAGAGAGCGAAACTTCCAGTTTACTTCATTTTCGGAATTCTTTTCACAGTCATTATCTATCCAATCGTAGCGCACTGGGTATGGGGCGGCGGCTGGTTGAGCAAATTGGGTATGCAAGATTTCGCGGGTTCAACTGTCGTTCATTTACAAGGTGCAACAGCAGCGTTAGTAGCAACCATCTTGCTTAAACCACGTATTGGCAAATATAATAAAGATAAAACGCCAAACCTGATTCCTGGTCACAACCAAGTATTGTCTGTTCTCGGTGTTATCATTCTTTGGATCGGTTGGTTCGGTTTCAACCCAGGTAGTACGCTAAGTGCAATGGGTGATGGGTTCTTTGGTTATATCGCATTGACAACGAACATGGCTGCTGCAGCGGGTGCTGTTGCTGCATTGATTATCTCTTGGATGTACTTCGGTAAAGCGGATATTCCTAGCATGTTGAATGGTGTTTTGGCTGCTCTTGTTGCCATCACTGCAGCATGTGCGTTCGTAGACGCTTGGGCTGCAATCGTTATTGGTGCAGTAGCGGGTATCGTAACATTCTTCACGGCACAATGGTTCGAAAAAGCAGGTATCGATGATCCGATCTACGCGTTCTCTGTACACGGTATTGCTGGTATCTGGGGTACACTTTCCACTGGTTTGTTCGCAACGCCTGAGCTTTCTGCTAAAGTAGGAATCGGTGGCGCTGGATTGTTCTACGGCGGCGGTTTGCACCAACTAGGTGTTCAAGCGCTTGGTCTAGCTGGTGCATTGGCATTCGTACTCGTCCTTTCCTTCATCATCCTTGGTATTCTTAAAGCAACGATCGGTCTTCGTGTTACAGAAGAGGAAGAAATCATTGGTCTGGATCTGTCTGAGCATGGTTCTTATGGCTACCCAGAGCAAATGAAAAAAGCAGCTCAAAACGGCGTGTCCGTTTAATCACTTATATAATTTCTAGCAGAGCAAAGGGGATGCAACATGAATCATCTCTCGATGGAACGGATCCTGGAACGCATTCATCTCTCGGAGCAATTCGATGAAATGCGTATAACCAGAGATCAGGTACATGAGATGTTTCGGGAGCATCTCCTTTTTTCCAATCCAACTGAACTAGGGCAGCAAATAAATCAAGTGCATGATGCCTTGATTCAAAGGGTGGCCCAGATTGCTGAGCATTTACTAGAGGATGAAGGTTATGGGAGGCCTCCTGTCGAGTACGCTTTTATCTTATTAGGCAGTGGTGGGAGAAGAGAGCAGACGCTCTGGAGTGATCAGGACAACGGACTTATTTATGCAAATAGTGATAAGTATACACAAGATGAATTAGATGAGTATTTTAAAAAGCTTACCTCGTACATTCTTCGCGGCTTGGATGTGTTGGGTTATCCCCCGTGTGAAGGGAATGTCATTTCTAGTAATCCGCAATGGCGAAAATCGCTGCAAGGATACACGGAGATGATGATCGGATGGTTTGAGGAGCCTGATTGGGAGAATGTGCGTTACCTCCTCATTATGGCAGATATGCGTTGTATTCATGGTTCTGAAGTGTTGGTGACGCAACTGAAGCAATCGTTTCTAACTTATGTTCAAGAGCATCCGGGGATACTGAAATATTTGCTATCGAATACGCTCCATCACAAAATTTCATTAGGTGTATTTAATCATTTAATTACAGAACGATATGGCGAAGATGCGGGCGGGTTTGATATCAAATATGGCGCGTATATTCCGATTGTAAACGGGATTCGGCTACTCGCGATTCAAGCTGGTATACTGGCTGCTTCTACCTTAGAACGAATAAAGCAGCTGAAGGCGCTTGGTGTTGTTTCAGACCAGATCGCCAACGATTGGGAAGTTGCATTTAGCATCGCACTCAAGCTGAGAGATAGCACTCCTTTCCAAATTGATGAGGAGAAATATACGACGAGAGGTAAGCTTACAGCTGATCAGCTGAATAAGGAGACGCGCGTGCAATTGAAGCGATGTCTGCGGTCAGGAATTGAACTGCAGAAATATGTTAGTAAATCCATTGGAATCCACATAGAGAGAGAAAAAGGTTAGATATATCGGAATCGGAAATCACGTTTCGTCGTATAGGGAGAGGTGACACGCGTGAAAGATATGCGTCCAGCAGGTCGGATGTGGCATTTATACAAAATGGGTGGCTTAACGCCAGCCCTAACCTCGATGTTTGATGCCCAAAGTGCGCAGCAAATGGCTTTCATTCGGTCGATGCTGAAGGAGCAACGGAAGGATTCACTGTTTGAAATTCCCTTGCATTCTATGGAAATTGTGGTGTTTGACCTGGAAACGACTGGCTTCTCGCCATATAACGGGGATGAGATCATTTCGTTTGGTGCAGTCTCCGTTATTGGCGGTGAAGTACAGACGAAGGATACTTTTTATAAAATGGTGAACCCCAAGCGTAAGATTCCAGATGACATCGTGAAGCTTACCGGAATAACGAATGAAATGGCGAGTGATGCGCCTGAATTAATTGGTGTTTTAAGTGATTTTTTGGAATTCGTACAACAGAAAATATTAGTTGCGCATGCCATTGGCCATGATAAAAACTTTCTCAACTCGGCCTTATGGCGTACGTCGAAAGTAAGCTTGTCGCATCGTGTGCTGGATATTATGATGATTGCGAAATGGCTTATGCCTAAACGTAAAAATTTAAGCTTAGACTCCCTTCTTCACGCCTATGACATTCCCGTTACTGTACGCCATCACGCGCTAGAAGATGCGCTTATGACGGCGGAGTTATGGTCTCGATTCATGGAAGAAATAAGAGCCAGAGATGTAGATACGCTCGGCGATTTATATGCGTTATTAAGCCATCATTGACCGATGACAAACGAAAGTTTGTGATATGCGGTAGTGGTGGTTTTTTTTAGGCGATAAATTTGAAGGTTTGGATGCTCTGGATCTTGTAACGATAATATCCAGTGGGTCGGAATGGTGTGCCACAATGTAAGAAGATCCTCAGTTGAAGGGACTGGGGCGGCTGTTGGGTGTGAATGAATGATGCCTATGATGGGACGATTGCTATCAGTCAGAAAGGGTAGCATGTCGATAGGATTAATGATGAATTGTCTTGTTGGCTCAATGGCGTGATTGCGAAGTGGGATAAATGTGTGTGCATGCGTGTGTGTGGGAGTGTTTTCTCCTAGAAGGAGGCCGCATGCTTCGTTGGGGAGCGAGCGCAAGCTGTGCGTGATGATTTCATCATATAACGTCCTAGTTAAATGTACGCTCACAGTCGCTCCCCCTCACATGACATCGAATGAGGTTAGTATATCACGTTTGTTCGGCCAATTCTGCTTGGGGCTTAATGAAGAAAAAGACTAAGGTAAGCATCAGCAAGGACAATGAGGCAACCGTGATAAAAAGTGTCTTATGCGAGATGCTCATGAGCCAACCGAATAAAGGCGGACCGAAGGCGACGCCGATAAAACGCAAGCTATTATATAGCGAGGTGATCATGCCGCGTTGCTCGCGCTCGACCGACCCGGTGATGAGTGTGTTCAAGCATGGGAGGAGAAGTCCTGTGCCTATCCCGCTAAGTGATAATAAGCCGATGAAGATATAGAGGTTCCCATTGAGGAATGTAGCTAAAGACAGTGATATGACCATGATCATAAGGCCGATATTCATAAGCCAACGCATGAGTTTACCATTTTGCTTGATTTTAGCTCCTGTGGTATAAGAAGTGATGACAAGGCAGAGTAAAGGGATTGCGAGGACAAGTCCTTTGCGTACGCCTTCAATGTTGTAAGGCTTCTCTTCTAATATCTGTGAGAGATAGAAAAGTACACCGAATAAAATAAATAAGGTGATCGAGCCGGCAAAAAAGGCAGGCAGCAGCCAATGACCTTTGCTTTTCAGGATTGTCTTGATTTGCTTTAAATATGGCTTAAGCGGCGTAGCTTCTTTCTCTTTGGCAGGTTCTTTGATCATAAAAATAACGGCAAGTAAAGCGAGTAAACAAAAAAGCGGAAATGCGAAAAAAGGCGCGAACCAAACGATTAACGCAAGCAGTGAACCTAAAATGGGACTAACAACTTTGCCGATGCCGTTGGAGGCTTCGATGAGCCCGAGCGCTTTGCTGGCCTCAGCTCCCTTGTAGATATCACCGACTAGGGCCATGGCAATAGAGGCTGTGCCTGCCGCTCCAAGGCCTTGTAAAGCGCGTGAAGTGATAAGGATAGGGTACGAGTTCCAAACGGCGCCAAACCCTGCCAGAATCCCAGCAGAACCGTACACAATAAGCGAGGGGATAATGACAGCCTTGCGGGTAAATCGATCTGATAAATAACCGGAAACCGGAATGATAATGCCAGCAGTCAGTGAAAATAATGTGATGATCAGCGAACTCTGGAAACGGGAAATCGTCATTTTCTCTTGTAGGTCCGGTAGGATGGGGACGAGCATGGAATTGCCTAGGACCAGTACGAGTGGAATGGAGGCAAAGGCGAGATATTGCCAGATGCTCCCTTTCTCGCTGGTTCCAGTTTTTTGTTTGTTGGAAGATTCTTCTTCTTCGTATTCGTAAACATGCATGGGATTAACCGGGGCCTTCCCCTTATGCTTAATGGCAGCTTGCTTCATGTGAACATCCTTTCATCGCAAAGAGTAGGATTACTTTTCCCTAATTGGAAGAAAGCATACTTCCGCATGCGATGTTGGAATTTTCGTTCATTTGGAGATAATATAGAGGGAGTGGAGGTTGATACTGTGAAGAAGAATCTCATCGTGATTGCTTTCGTCGTCCTATTGACGGGCTTTGCGATTTATCAAAATGTGCGACATGAAAATAAACAAACGCTAATGCCAAGCGAGCAAGCGGCAAAAGTGAATTTCTTGGCTCCTTCTTTTACATTGCAAGGGTTAGATGGGAAAGATTATTCCGTTGGTGGTCCGCGCGAAAAGCCGATGTTCGTGAATTTCTGGGCGTCCTGGTGTGGTCCCTGTGAGGAAGAAGCGCCTGATCTTGTCAATTTGTATAAGAAATACGAAGGGAAATTTGATCTTTATGCGGTGAATGTGACGCCTGGGGATAAAATGGACAACATTAAAAAATTCGTGGACACGTATCAGTATCCTTTCCCGGTGCTGCTTGATAAACAAGGAACGAATGCGGACACCTACAATGTTATCGCGATTCCCACAAGCTTTTTGATAGATAAAAATGGCGTGATCCGTGACATCATTCATGTGCTTTCCCCGAAGGAGCTCGACAAGAAGATGGCGAGTCTTCTGAAGGAAGAATGAAAAAAAGCTGCAGAGAGCTATGAGGCTCTTGCAGCTTTTTCGCATAGATTAATGATTCACTAAGCCTAGACGTTCTTGTTGCTCTTTGTTAACAGGCTCAACGCGTTTACGGCTGATGAGGGCGTAACGCAAGCTATCAACAAGCGCATACCAGCTAGCTTCGATAATGTTACTGGATACACCAAGTGTATTCCAGGTTGTGTTGAAGTCTGTTGTTTCCATCAAGACGCGAACCTTACCGGCAGTCGCGCCTTTCTCATCCAATACACGCACCTTATAGTCAGAAAGATGGATATTCTTAATATCCGGATAGTACTGAATGAGCGCTTTGCGTAGAGCGTTATCGAGCGCATTGACAGGACCATTGCCTTCAGCCGCGGTATAGATCGTTTCGCCATGTACTTTGACCTTGACGATTGCTTCTGAAACAACCGCATGATTGGCGGTTTTCTCAACGAGCATTTTGAAGGATTCAAGGGTGAAAATTTCTTCAAGACCTTCGAATGCTTCACGTAGCAGAAGCTCGAGCGTTGCATCCGCGCCTTCGAATTGATAGCCTTGATGTTCCATTTCCTTGATCTTCTCAATGATTTCTTTGGTTTTCTGGTGCTCTTTGTTGAAATCCAAGTTAAGTTCTTGTGCTTTAACAAGCACGTTACTTTGACCGGCTAGCTCGGAAACAAGCACACGCTGTTTATTTCCAACAAACTCAGGCTTCGTATGCTCATACGTGCTTGCGTCTTTTAGGATCGCAGAGACATGGATACCGCCTTTATGAGCAAATGCTGCATTCCCGACATAAGGCTGGTTAACAGGCATGTGCATGTTGGCAATTTCACTGATATATCTCGAAACGGACGTAAGTGATTTCAATTGGTCTGGGGATATGACATCATACCCGAGCTTCAACTGTAGGTTAGGGATGACGGAGCTCAAGTTAGCATTCCCGCAGCGCTCTCCGTAGCCGTTGATTGTGCCTTGAACTTGTCTAGCGCCGGCTTGTACGGCAGCAAGCGAGTTCGCTACGCCTAATTCACAATCATTGTGGGCGTGAATGCCTACAGGTGTAGAAACGTGCTGTGTCACGGTTGTTACGATCGCTGTAATCTCGTTCGGCAAGGAACCACCATTCGTATCGCACAGCGTAATCCAATCCGCTCCAGCGTCTTGCGCTTTTTTGATCGTTTGCAGGGCGTAATCAGGATTATTCTTGTAGCCATCAAAGAAATGCTCGGCATCATAAATAACTTCCATTCCGCTGCTTTTCAAAAAGAGTACGGAGTCGTAAATCATATTCAAATTTTCTTCGAGCGTAGTTTGAATCGCTGTAGTCACATGAAAGTCCCAGGACTTGCCGAAAATCGTAGCGACTGGAGCGCCGGATTCAACGAGTCGATTTAAGTTAATATCATCCGCGGCAAGCGAGTCTTTCCGTCTTGTGCTGCCAAACGCAGTGATCTTGGCATTCTTGAAAGTCATCGTGCGAGCCCGCTCAAAGAATTCAATGTCTTTGCTGTTGCTGCCCGGCCATCCGCCTTCAATATAATGAACCCCAAGCTCGTCGAGCTTACGGGCAATTTTAATTTTATCCTCTACGGATAGGGAGATTCCTTCTCCTTGCGTTCCGTCTCGTAGGGTGGTGTCGAAGATTTTGACTGATGTTGGCATGGGTTCCTCCTTCAAAAGCTAGCAAAGTGTCGTCGATGTAAGTATTGTAAGTAGTTTCGCTTGCTTTAAAGCGCTAATGTATAATTTACGATTATAACATAAATGTACCGCTAAAGACATCATAACGTAAAATTGCGTTTGCATGAATGATTATTTTTTTGACATCTCCAGATGGTTATGTTTCACTCGAATAGACGGCTCTGAAATCTCATTACATTCCACCTGGGAGGTTATACATATGGTGTCCACTGAGCATCATTATCCCAAGCAAGGCAGAGTCATTTTACATATTGATATGAATGCTTTCTATTGCTCAGTTCATGAAGCAGTAGAGCCTGACACATATAAGGGGAAACCTCTGGCTGTTGCTGGGAGTGTCGAGCTGCGTAAGGGGATTATCGTTACTTCATCATATGCAGCTCGGAGGGTAGGGATCAAGACGGGCATGCAAGTTAGGCAAGCGTTGAAAATATGTCCCGATCTCATTTTAATCCGACCTGACTTCGATCTCTATCGCAATTTCTCGAGGCGGTTTATGCAGATAGTCTATGAATATTCACCGATGGTAGAATCTATGTCGATCGATGAGTGTTTTGTTGATATCACAGGGTCCAAACAGTTCGGAACACCGCTTGAAATTGCAAATCAGATTCAAAGTAGAATAATGAAAGAATTGAAATTGCCGTGCTCGATTGGTGTAGCTCCAAATAAGCTATTGGCCAAAATGGGCTCCGATATGAAAAAGCCAAACGGGATCACAGTTATGCGGCTCAGGGATGTACCTACTGTGTTTTGGGACAAGCCTTGTAACTACTTATACGGGATCGGTAAAAAAACAGCGGAAAAGCTGACCCGACTCGGGATCCATACGCTAGGGCAGTTGGCCGTGGGCGACGATGCTTTGTTAAGTAAGCACTTTGGCGTCTTGGGGGCGCACTTGAAGCGCTCTGCCAATGGGATTGATCACTCTCTGGTGAATCCAGAGCATGAACAGAGTAAGTCAATCGGCCATACGACGACGTTGCCCCGGGATTATACGGATCGCATAGAAATTCATCGCGTTCTGCTTAATTTAGCTGATCAGGTAGCAAGAAGGTTGCGCAAGCAAGAGCTCATGACGTCAACGATTCAGATCACGATCCGTGATCCTGAGATGAGGACGATAACGAGATCGCTGACACTGCCTACGCCAACTGAACATATGGATGATATTTATAAGACCTCCTGCCAGCTTTATGATCATCAATGGGAAGATGGGAGCCCTGTTCGACTCTTAGGTATTACGCTGCAAAATTTGATTGCCAAGGAAGAATCCTACGTTCAGCTAGATTTATTTGATTACGAAAAACAGCCGCGCAGGGAGAATTTGAATAAAGTGATGGACGGACTGCGGGATAAATTTGGCGAAGGTGTCATTCTTACCGCAGGCATGATGAGCGACGACCCATCTTCTTTAATACGAAATCACAAAGTGAGAGGAACGTCTTTGCAAATGGATCATTTGCGAAATAATCCGCTTCACAAAGATATGGGGGAGTGAGACATGGCTCACTGCTTAGGCTTCGCGGGATATTCCAATAGCGGGAAAACCACGTTGGTTGCTAAGCTTATTATTGAAATGAAGCTGCGCGGCCACCGAATAGCGGTAATGAAACATGATGCGCATGGACATTATAAAGAAGCGAAAGGAGCGGACTCTACGTTTTTTGTCGAGTCGGGCGCAGATGTTGTCGTTACCCTCTCTCCTGATGCCATACATGTTTATGAGAAGAAGGAAACGCCAAGCTTGGAAGAGCAGTTGCTAGCCTATGCCCATCTTGACTTTATTTTTATTGAAGGATTCAAGAAGGAAAAGCATCCAAAGATCGCTGTTTATCGTACAATAGAACAAAAAGAAATGATTGAGGCGCTCGTTCCATTCCCTATAGCTGCTGCGACCGATTTAGCTTTGCAAGATCAGGATGGCAGCCATCCGCTATTCGATTTGGATGATATTAGTGGAATTGCAAACTTTATTGAGCAGTATTTTCTGGATTGTCAATTTTAAGGTTTGAACTTTGTCCGTATTTATATTATATTTTACAATGAGGATAATTTGAGGAGGAGTAGAAAACATGGCTAAGTATACATTCGTTGATAAAGATACTTGCATCGCTTGCGGCGCTTGCGGAGCTACAGCTCCAGATATCTATGATTACGATGATGAAGGTTTGGCAGAAGTAATTTTTGATGGTGATGGAAACAAAGGGGTTACTGAAATTCCTGAAGATCTATTTGATGATCTACAAGATGCTCAAGATGGCTGCCCAACAGACTCCATTAAAGTTGCGGATTCACCTTTTAGCTAATCATAAATTAAAGTATCATTTTGTGGAAATATCACGAAATGTCGAAAGAGCTCGTTTCCTATACGGAAATGAGCTCTTTTTTTGCTGAAAAGGCGTGAAATTTGTAACAATTTATTGCCAATTCCTACATAGCATCTTACAATGAAACTAGTAAACTCGGGGAGGATTATATGGGTAAGAAGAAATGGATTAAGACTTTAGTAGTAGGACTATTGTTGATGGTAATTTCGACATATTTCTACACAGTGAACTCGAGCGGTTTATTTTACTTTGTTGAAGGTCCACTCCAAGATGTTTTGCGCGGCGCGAAATCGGTCGATGAACGTCAGCCGGATGATCGCATCAAGATTGTTAAAATCGATGAGAAATCACTTTCTGCCATTGGAAAGTTTCCATGGGATCGAAGTACATATGCGCAAGTCATAGAGAAGTTGGAGCAATCCGGCGCTGCCGCAATTGGGATCGACGTTGTGCTTGCAGAGCCTTCAAAGAACCCGGCTGACGATAAAGCGTTAGCTGATGTGCTAGCCAAGTATTCTAATATTATTTTGCCAGTACAAATCAATTACCCCTCCAAGCAACAGACAGCAGGCGAACTAGTTCCTGAAAGAATTGATTATCCCTCCTCAACCCTAACGACCAAAAGAGATCAGATGGCACATATTAACGTGTTTGTTGATAAAGACGGTAAAGCACGTAAGCTGCCGGTTGGATTGCCAGATGAGAAAGGTACTTATATACCCGCGTTCAGCGTTGCTCTTGCGAATTTAGTTTTAGATGACAACGAAAAGGTGAAGCGTGATCCAGCAACTGGAGAATGGAAGCGCGGGGCCGAAGTCGTACCAACGAACGAAAGAAATCAGGTAACGACAGAGTTCTTTACACAGCCAAGACAAAAGGTAGATGCAACTACCGGTTATGAACTATTGTCATTCGTTGATGTGCTTAATAGTACGAAACCGTTACCTTTGAAAGGAAGCATTGTGCTCGTAGGTCCATTTGTTACTGCTATGCAGGATGAATACCCTACGCCGATCTCCTCGGTCAAAATGTTCGGAATTGAAATTCATGCCAATATGATTCAAACCTTGTTAGAGAGTGTTTTTTATAATGAGGCTTCGAAATCAGCTGGTGTAGTGATTATTCTACTTATTTCCTTGCTAGCAATCTTCTTATTTGAAAAATTCAATGGAAAAACGGCACTATTCATTTTCATAGGATTGTTTGTGGTATATGGCTTAATTTGGTTAGGATTTTATAGCATTGGGTCATTATTCCTACCGCTGGTGTATCCGCAATTTGCGCTGGTTACGATCTATGTGTGGTCATTGGTTAGCCATTACTTAGAAGAGCGGAAGGAACGGAATCGGGTTACGGGTATCTTCGGACGATTCGTTTCCAAAACCGTTGTGGACGAGCTCCTTCAATCCGGTGAAGATGTGAAGCTAGGTGGAAGTCGTAAGGATATTTCCTTGATATTTGTTGATATTCGCGGATTTACACCGATGTCGGAACGACTCGAGCCGGAACAAGTAATTCAGGTGCTAAATGAGTATCTAGATGTATGTACCAAAGCAATCTTCAAGTTCAATGGTACGTTGGATAAATTCATTGGTGATGGGGTTATGGCGATGTTTGGTGCGCCGATTGAATATGAGAATCACCCTGAAATGGCCGTGCGTGCTGCGATTGAAATGAAGTCTCAAGCGGATATTCTAGAGCAGAAATTGATAAAGAATTATGGGATTGGCGTGAAATTTGGGTTAGGCATCAATAGCGGCTCAGCGGTAGTCGGTAATATTGGATCCGAGGATCTGCGACTAGACTATACGGCCATCGGGGACACCGTTAACTTGTCGGCACGTCTTGAATCCAATGCGAAGCCTGGACAAATTTTAATAAGTGAACAGACGTATGAGCGTGTCAAAGGTTTATTCGCAATCGAATCTATCGGCGAGATCAAAGTAAAAGGGAAAGAAAAACCGGTTGCTGTGTACGAAGTTATCGGACATATATAAGAAAGTTGCTGGGAGGCATGCAGAGTGAGAAATAAATCATTTTTATCCATACTATTAAGCTTTAGCTTGATGTTTAGTTTAGTATCTGTGTTGTTCACTGCGCCAGTGGGAGCGAAAACAGTACGTGTTGCTATTATTTCAGCCTTATCTGGAGACGTGACGATTAAAAAGGGCGGCGGCTCTAAAACTTATGATGCGTATCAGAATATGAGTTTAAACCAAGGGGATACGGTATACACCGGGGACAGCTCCTCCGTAACGCTTAATTTAGCAAGCGGTGACGCTGATGTCACATTAAGTGACAATGCCGAGTTAAACGTTTCAGATCTTAATTCCTCGAATGGCAATAAGAAGTCCAAGCTTAAGGTTTGGGCGGGTTCCATGTGGGTCAAGGTGAAATCGTTGGCTGGCGCGGATGATGAATTTGAAGTGGAAACGCCAACTGCGGTCATGGGTGTGCGTGGAACACAATTCTTCGTTTCGGTTGACCCTGTTACAGGTAAAACGAAAATGGCTGTAGGTGCTGGGAAAGTTTCCGCATCGACTGTGACGACTAATGCGGATGATACGCAGACGACATCGATTACTTACTTATATCCGACCCAACAAATCTCGCTGGATGATCGTGATGAAACATTGGATTTGGATTTGAAAGTGGAATTCCTCGATCTTGAAGACTTTATCAAACAAGCATCTCCAGAAATCATTAAAGAGTTGATTCTAAACAAAGCAGAAATGGATAAAGAGAACGAAGCGTTTATTGAGAAAAAGAAAAAAGAGCTTGAAGCGGGTATTATTTTAAATGACCAAACTTCCATGAGTATTAAAAATTTATCAGATTTAGATAAAGTTAAACAAAACTTAGATAATTTGGTCGGTAATATTGCTAAGGGAGCATTGGCTGAGAATAAATTTAATCAACAGTCCTTAGATAAAATTATTGAGGATACGAATAAAAAGATTTCCCTAGAAGATAAAAAACTAGATTTATCTAAAGTTAAACCGTTGGATACAACGGCTGGTGTCGATCCAGATCTAGAGAAGAAGAAACAAGAAGCGCTGAAAAAGCTAGAAGAAGAGAAGTTGAAAGCAAAGCTGGAAAGTGAGAAAAAAGCAGAGGAAGCGAAGCAAAAGCTGGCTGCTGCGTTGAAAAAGCTTGAAGAAGAAAAGAAAAAAATTGAGGAAGCGAAGAAAGCTGCTGAGGAGAAAGCAAAGGCTGAGGCAGAGGCGAAGTTGAAGGCGGGTATGACGGAGCAAGAAAAACAGAAATTTGAAGAAGATAAGAATCCACCGAAGAAGGATGTGCCAATTACAATCCCTAATCAAGGCACAGATCCGGGATCGGTACCAGAAGTTCAGAAGCCAAAAGTAAGTTTGGACATAGAAGAAGTTGACTTTGAAGATTTAGTCACACCACAAACACTGATTAATCCGGAAGTGCCAAATATAATCCCAATTTCTTCGTTATCTTATTATCTTAATATTAATCTAGCTAACTTTACTGAACAAAATGATATCTATGCAGTGGAAGTTCATTTAAGTTATGGTTCTAATACATCTTATTTTGCTCCAGTACCTCTAACAAATAAAAATATTTTTCATGCAACACCAACAGAGGCCGAAACGAGTGCTGACTATATCAAAGCATATGAATCTGGTCCTGGTAGTGAAGAACGTAATGAACTAATTTATGCTGTAACCAAATTTGGGAATGCAAATAACATTCCAGTCAATGGGACGAAAAAGTTAGTAAGTATTCCGATGTTAACCTCTGGTGATGATCATATAAGCGTGAGTAAAATTGTAATTGTAAGGAAGATGGGGCAATCCATTGTGAAGATTATTATTACTCCAGATGAGATTGACTCAAGATTCATTGACGGACCTTGAGATTCCTGGCGTTTAATGTTCACTAGATAAAAAAGGAGATTCCAATGAAACCATTACAACAAATATTTGTTTCTAGTATAATCGTGGCTGCTTTGCTTGGAGGCTCATCGGCTATGGCTGCTGGATTAGAAGCGGATGCTTTGAAATCTAGTACGGGTCAGATTTTATCCGATGTAACTACCTTAGCGGGTATCGGTGATTTTGAAGATCAGGACGGGGCAGCTTTACAAGCGGCATTTCGTGCTCCCGGTAGTGTGCTGCAGTTAGCGGATGGAAGTCTGCTAATTGCAGATACACGGAATCATACCATTCGTAAGCTGAAGGATGGCCAAGTGACCACTTTCGCTGGTCCTGATGTCGTCGTTTTGAAGAATAGCCAGGGCTTCCCGACCGGTGGACTTCTGGATGGGACGGCATCGGAAGCCTTCTTTAATGAGCCGACAGGGCTTGCTTTGGATGCCAAAGGTAACGTTTATGTGGCGGATGCTGGCAATCATGCGATTCGTAAAATTGATGTAAATGGCAACGTGTCAACGATTGCAGGCAATGGTGTTCCTGGCAACAAGGACGGCAAAGGTCCAGAAGCTAGCTTCAATCACCCAAGCGACCTTGTAGTTGCTGCAGACGGTTCTGTGTATGTGGCTGACTCCCTCAACCATGTGATACGTAAAATTGCTGTGGATGGCCGTGTGACAACATTGTCAGCAGCTGTTACACGCGTAATTCAAGTGCGCCCTGGTGAAGCATCCTTCGCTGGTGAGTATCGTGATGGCAGCCTTGCTATGGCGTCGTTTAATGAGCCTTCGGGACTAGCGCTGGATAGCAAAGGGAATCTGTATGTAAGTGACACGGGTAATCAACGTATTCGTTATATTGACTTAGCAGCTGGTCTTGTGACGACAGTTGCAGGTTCAACTCCTACGTTTACGAATGCAACGATTTATGGGAAAAATGAGCTGTTTGCTGAAGGGGATTTTGCAGATGGCGAAGCCTTGAAAGCGAAATTCGACTTTCCGAAGGGACTTGCTGTGACTTCCGAGGGTGGTCTTTTAATTGCGGATAGCTTGAATCACTCTGTTCGCTATTTGTTAAATGGCCAAGTAACGACACTTACCGGTACACTTCAGACAGGTGAGGCTGACGGTGTTGAGCAATCCGCTGAATTCTATAGCCCTTCGGATGTACTTGAGACATTGCAAGGGAACTTGATCGTAGCGGATGCATCGAATAACAAAATTCGTAAAATAGCACCGTATCAATTGCCGGCGGATGTATCCAAAGATGGGCAGGTAAAGGTGGTTAGCGGCAATAAGCTAATTACATTTGATGCTCAACCGGAAATCCAAGGTGGACGCACAATGGTACCGGTTCGAGCGATCAGTGAGACGTTTGGTTATAAGGTGACCTACATCGAAAAGGCTGGAAAATCCATTGTGCAGCTCGCCAAAGGTGATCTGACTGTGGAGTTGACGATTGGTGAAACGGGTATTGTTCGTAAGCAAACAGGTGTGCAAGATCTTAAACTAGAGACGGATGCAGCGCCTTACGTGAAGCAAGATCGCACGTATGTCCCAATTCGCTTCTTCGCTGAACAAATCGGATTGGATGTGCAGTGGGATGCACCGCATCAAACGGCCATTTTACGTGTGAAATCCTTTATAAATTAGGCATATTATCAAGAAAGGCTTGGCAGGGATAACTCCTTGTACAAGCCTTTTTTTCATTGGACTTCAGCTTTAAGCCGCAGTTGCCGATAAAAAACGGAGAGAGTACGAAGCGGATTGGGGGGCTGAAGCTTGAAGTCGAATCATCGAAACGATCAATTGGACCGATTTTTTCAACATAATCCGATCGAGGATCCTCAGTATCTCAAAAAATATGTCAAAGAGCATCCTGATCATAAAATGGCCTGGTATTTGCTTGGTAGAGAATACACAGCTCAAGGCAAAGCGGGCAAGGCGGCTTATTGTTTTGCGCAAGCTGGTGAAATTTATGAAGCTTTCGAGCAGCGTAAAATCGTCTTGGACGGGCCTGTTCCAACTAGTTTAGCAGTGTCCATTTTGAACAAAGAGGCAGTGTCTGTAGAAGGTCAGTCCAAATCACATGGCAAAAAGAAATGGTTGCTACCGTACCTTTTCGTGTTACTGCTACTGGCTATTCCTGCGGGTATGGATCTAGCGAAGTCGGATGTGGCTGAAGTTGTGGAGGCAGAGCCGGCTGTGGTTGAAGTGCCGTCTGTACTTACTAGTATTCAGAACGTTAATCCTGGAATGAAGCTATATTATTCGGATGGTGATTGGGGGAAAAAACTTCAGCAAATTTTACTACCTTCAGGTCGAGTAGGAGGGGAATCTGTTGTCATGGATGCCCCTGTCAGTACAGATGGGCAATGGAAGGATTGGTATCGCGCAGTGAGTCCGCTTCTAAGTGTAGAGCATACAGGAGCGAGTGGAAATGAGGCTGTATTGAAGTATTACCAGGCACAGCTTTGTAACTGTCAGGTTGCGGATAGCTCCAAGCTAGTTCCTGTTATTGCGGCTTGGATGCATGAGCGTGAAGAAGCGATTATTTTGCAAAGTGCGATTCAAGCTTATCAGAAGAAAACGGGAGCTTTACCAGAACAAGCGCAGCAATTGACAAAGCCTTATCCGGATAATCTGTTGCCGGGTCTTACGCCGCGGATGAAGGAAGCTTTTCCTGAAGCTTTAAAACGAACGGCGGAGCTTACTAAACAGGGTCTTGCTCAGGCTCAGGCGCCCAAACCAGCAGGGAGTACGAAAGATGAGCAATCAACGCAATCGAAGGGTGAGCTAGCTGCGAGCAGTTCTCAGCCTCAAGACTCTCCAGATCCGTTGCGAGAGCCTCTCCGGATAATCATTGATACCGAACTGCATCAACTGGCTGTAGCAAGCGGAGATTTTATTCTGCGGCGTTACCCGATCGGTTTAGGCGGAGCTAAAACACCGCAAGGTGATTTTATCATCAGTGAAAAAGTTCGCAACCCGAATGGGAGATCCAATGGTGAGTTTGGCAGCCGCGGGATGACATTGTCGGGTACGCTCTATGCGATTCATGGGACGAATAAGCCAAAGAGTATTGGCAAAGACGAGTCTCATGGTTGTATTCGCATGCTTCAGGCGGATGTGGAGGAGCTATATAATATGGTCCCCCAACAAACGAGGGTGACAATTGGCAAAGGGGTTCTACCACCCGGGGGAAGTGGAGAAGGAATCGGAGCTGGGGGCGGCAATCCTCAACAAGCGATTGGCTTGCCTTTGGAAACGAAGGACAACAATCCTGGTAAAGTATATCGATGGTTGGATTGAGAAAAAGGAGAGGGCAAGTACGAAACTTGCCTTCTCCTTTATTTGTGATAAGTATGTAAGTTCGGACGTGAATGAGTGGCAGCAGTTTTAAGAAAACTGCAAGTTTACTTCTTGACAAGAAAACAGAAAGCGATTACAATTCGAAATGTGAAGTTTTCAATCACTTTGTAGAAATCATTTGTTCAAAATGAGCAGTAAAGTCATGGCGATGATGACGACTACGAAAATCGATCCTGTCCAGTAGATGGCTTTCATATTCACTTCGTTTTTAGGTCTGCGAGAAGCAACTACCGGTTTGCGTTTGGCCATAAGAATCACCTTTTCCATTAGGATTAAACGAGATGGTTCTATCATATCATAAGTAAGCGGATTCATCGAACAAAGAAAAATGAGTGAATTGAAAAAGAAGTATTGACGTCCATGTCATTATATTGTAAGATTTAATCACACGGAACACCTATAACAATTAAATATGTCAGTTTTAATAACATGTTACCGCAAGGGCATTAGTTATTAGAAGAAATGCAAGTCTTCTTCTATAACTATGCCCTTTTTATTTTTCCCAAAATGTGAATTATGAAAGGGGTTGGTAGTGCAAACTAAAGGCAAGTTTAACTATCGGGTACACGCTTCACCAATAAATAACTAGATGATTTAAAAAAGGGAGAAGATGATCACATGAACATGAAAAAATGGTCAACAATTGGCTTGGCAACGTCTATGGCACTCGTAGCTGCAGGTTGCGGAAAAGGCACCCCAGCAGAAACAACAAAACCAGCAGCGTCTGTAGCTCCAACAGCGGCAGCATCCGCAGCTCCTACTGCAGCAGCTTCAACTAAACTTACTGGTGATTTTGAAATCCAATACTTTGTTGGCGGATACGGCGACAAATGGTGGAAAAAAGTTATCGCTGATTTCCAAGCGAAAAACCCTGATTTGAAAATTAAAGAAAGTGCGGGACCAAAAATCAACGAGCAAATGAAACCCCGTTGGATCGCTGGTAACCCACCTGATTTCGTATACATCGATGGACCTGAGTTGTTCGACCGCCAAATGGTAACAGACGGACAACTGGAAGATCTAACGGACTGGATTAAAGACGCAAAAAACGTGGATGGCGAGAAAATCATTGATTTGCTTGCACAAAAACCACAACAATTTGATGGCAAAACGTACAACATTCCTTTCGTCATGAGCTCATGGGGTATCTTCTACGATAAAGCCTTCTTTAAAGATAAAGGCTGGGTTGAGCCGAAGGATTTCGAAGAGTTCTTGGCTGTAAGTGAAAAAATTAAAGGTGCTGGTGTGAATCCTTTCATCCACACTGGTAAATATCCGTACTACATCAACGGCGGCGTATTGCTTCCAGCGATCGTATCTGCGAACAACAACGACTACAAATTGCTGCAAGATATGTCCACAAACAATCTTGAAGCGTGGAAAAACCCAGCAATCCTCAAGGGTCTAAACAAAATCGTTCAAATGCGTGACAAAGGCTACATCGACAAAGCATCCGTACAAATCAACCACACGGATTCCCAATCCTTGTTCCTACAACACAAAGACGCGTTCATCCCGAACGGTCTATGGTTACCAAACGAAATGGCGAAAGACGTTCCAACTGGCTTTGACTTCGGATTCATTCCATCCATCACGCAAGATAAAGGTGGAAAAGTTGTAGCGAACACGTCAACAGCTACTTTCGGTATCGCGAAAAAAGCGAAAAACAAAGATGCTGCTAAAGCATTCATGCAATTCGTATTCTCCAAAACACAAGCTTCCCAATGGGCTGAGCTAAGTGGTGCTCCATCCAACGTTAAAGGTGACATCTCTTCTTCCAAAGCGCCTAACTTCGTTAAGGATGCTGCGAAATTCTTGTCCTCACCTGACACTGTTGTAGTACCAACAGTTTCCTTCGCTGCAGACGTTGATAAAGCAATGCAAGATGCAACAGTTGCTTTGACAATCGGAACGATTACACCTGAACAATGGGTAACGCGTGTAACAGATGTTGTAGCAAAACAAAAGAAATAGGAACAGAATGAAGCAGTGCGGAGAACTTCAAAGGCAAAGCTGCCTATGGCGTTCTCCGCCATTTTAATGATAGGACGGTGACGATAGAATGAAGACCAACTCGAAAAAATTGAAACGGAATTTGTTCATCGCTTCATTCATCATTCCGACTTTTCTTTTCTTCTGCGTATTTACGATTTATCCCGTTATACAAGCCTTACAGAAGTCCTTTTATGACTGGTCAGGAATGTCTGAAAACAGCGAGTTTATTGGGTTTGACAACTTCGTTGAACTATTCAAAGATCCGATTGTACTAAGAGCTATTGGTAATGACTACTTCCTAGTCGTAGGTAAAGTGATTGGGATTATGATTCTGGCTACATTCTTCGCAGTAGCATTAACGAGATTTAATTTGAAGGGTTCCGGTTTCTTCCGAGCGATCTTCTTTATCCCGAATGTCATTTCCGTCGTAGTTATCGGTGTGCTATGGAATTTCATTTACAATCCGCAAATCGGTTTCTTGAATGCGTTTCTCTCTCTTTTTACCGAAAAGAAAGTGGATATTACTTGGTTAGGTTTTCCTCAGCATACGATCTGGATGCTCTTACCTCCAACAATTTGGGCGGGTATTGGTTTCTACATGATCCTCATGATTGCTGCAATCGTGAATATTCCTGCTTCCTATTATGAGGCAGCTAATATAGACGGAGCCGGTCAATGGTCGCAATTCCGCCACATCACCATGCCGCTCATCTGGGAGCAGATTAAGGTTTCCATTATTAACATTGTAATTACAACGCTTAACGGTTCCTTCGTCATTGTTCAGTTAATGACCAACGGAGGACAACCAGATAATACAACGCAAGTTATGGGTTCTTATCTGTATCGGATGGCTTTTCAACAGTATCATTTCGGTTATGGAGCGGCCATTGGTGTCATGATTCTTATCGTGTCACTCATCACGACACTAATCTTGCAACGTATCATGCGCCAAGAGACCATCGAAATGCACTAAGTCATCATAGACAAAGATACTGAAGGAGGGAAACCCTGTATGACTGTCAAAAATCCATTAGCTAAAATGTTAGTCTGGATCATTCTGATCATATGGAGTGTCGCGGTGCTCTATCCACTCGTGTGGACATTGCTCGATGCGCTCAAAGATAATGAACAATTTTTCTTAAATGCCCCATGGGCATTGCCTAAATTCCCGTTACTGTGGTCGAATTTCTCCTACGTCTGGAGTAAATACAATTTCAGTACATACTTCCTCAACTCCATTGTTGTTACAGTAGGAAGTACACTGCTTGGGATGATTCTAGCAGCAATGACGGCTTATATTTTGGCGAGATATGATTTTAAAGGGAATAAAATTCTCCTAACGATCTACATCTCCTCCATGATGATTCCGTTTGCACTTGCCTTGATTCCACTATTCTTCTTGTTGAACGATCTGCACTTAATTAATACCTGGTTGGGGCTAATTCTCGTCTATGCTGCGCTCAACTTGCCCTTCGGGATATTCTTGCTGGTGGGCTTCTACAAATCGCTTCCAAAAGAAATTGAAGAAGCAGCCATTATTGATGGCACGTCACACTATGGTACATTTTTCCGAGTTATGCTACCATTGTCACAGCCAGGTCTAATTACGGTTATGATTACGAACATGCTAAACAACTGGAATGAGTATTTCCTAGGTGTCGTTTTAACGAATGAGCCTACTAAATATACGCTTCCAATCGGATTGGCAGTTATGCAAGCTGAGATGCAATATCGTGTTGAATGGGGTCCATTATTCGCAGGATTGCTGATCACAACATTACCGACTTTGATCGTTTACATCATATATCAACGCCAAATTGCAAGTGGGATTACGGCTGGAGCCGTGAAATAACGATATATGGGAATGCATAGAAAAAACACCTTAACCTAGAGGAATTTATCCTTTCGGGGGGGTGTTCTTTCTACTATAATGGGGATAGGTAAAAAGCAAACAAGGAACGGCCAAACTTGTGGGCTATAGGTGAATCAGATGAGTGTTATGTATGCATTTCAGAAGATGGGGAGATCCTTAATGATCCCGATTGCGGTGCTGCCGGCAGCATCCATCCTTCTTCGTATTGGTAAAATGTCGTTTAATGATCCGTTCCTCGTGCATGTGGCTCAAATTTTTGAGCTTGGAGGCAGCGCCATATTTGATAATTTGCCGCTAATCTTTGCGATTGGCATTGCCATTGGGCTTACATCAGGAGATGGCATTGCAGCATTAGCAGCGGCAGTCGGATATTTGGTTTTTGACAATGTGCTTAAACATTTCCAAGTTAGTGCTGGTGGATCAGAAACGCTAGATACAGGTGTACTTGGAGGTATGATGGTTGGGATGCTTTCAGCCACATTCTTTAATCGATTTGGGCAGATTCGGTTGCCGAAGGCGCTTGGATTTTTCGGGGGGAAAAGATTTGTTCCACTTGTGACTTCGTTAGTCATGGTTTTCCTTGGGGTGTTGATTGGGTTTATATGGCCTCCTGTACAGCGGGGGATCAGTGAAATTGGAATGTGGGTTGTCGATAACGGAAACATCGGAGTTTTCATTTACGGTGTGATGAATCGTTTGCTTATTCCAACGGGACTTCATCATGTCATTAATAATATCGCATGGTTTCAAATTGGGGATTTCGTTACGCCAGCAGGCAAAGTGGTCCATGGGGATATCTCACGCTTCTTCGCGGGGGACCTATCAGCCGGAATGTTTATGACAGGGTTTTATCCGGTCATCATGTTCGGTCTGCCAGCAGCAGCCCTCGCAGTAGCTCGAAGTACTTCTTCAAACACTCGGAAATTTGTAGCGCCTGTGATGCTAACTGCAGCACTGACTAGTTTTCTAACTGGCATTACAGAACCTATTGAATTCGCATTTATGTTTGTAGCGCCTGGACTTTATATCATTCATGCCGTGTTAACTGGCTTTTCGATGTTGATCATGAACATCCTGCAAGTGAAAATGGGATTTGGCTTCTCAGCCGGATTTATTGATTTTGTATTAAACTGGCATTTGGCTACGAATCCATATTGGATCATTCTTATCGGAGCAGGGTACTTTATCGTATATTTTGCAACCTTCCGAGCGTATCTGCACTTCTTCCCTTTGAAAGTAACAAATAAGGATGATGTTGAGCAAACGAATTCAGATGAAGCTGCTGCTGTAAATGACACGATAGTTGAAGACAGACCTACCAGCATTCTCAAGTACATTGGCGGGGCATCTAATATTATATCCATTGATGCCTGTATTACCCGACTGCGTTTACTTGTTAAAGAAGAGGTTCTTGTCAAAGATGGAGAGCTGAAGGAACTAGGTGCTATTGGTGTGATCCGGCTAGGAAAAGGCAATGTTCATGTTGTGTTCGGGACGGAGTCGGAACAAATTCGTGAAAGCATTAAACCGATGCTCGGTACAAGTAAGAAATAATCAGGACAAGCCTAAGAATGCGGAGGTGTCTTATGATTGAACGGACGATCATACATGTTCTATCCCATAACGTCGTGATGGCGCATTTGAGTTCAGGGAAAAATTCCATCGCATTTGGAAAAGGGATTGGATTCAAGAAAACACCGGGCATGATGATTAATGAAGGTGAAATCACACAAGAGTTCTTGTTACATACATCAGAAGTGATGAAAAACTATGAGCAAATTCTAAATGCGGTTGACGTTAAAATTATTGGGATTACCGAGGAAGTCATTGCTTACGCGCAAAGCATGCTGGAGGGGGATTTCTCAGAAACGATCCATGCCTCACTCGTCGATCATATTAACTTTGCTGTTGAGCGGCAGAAACGCGGGATTTTCATTACGAACCCATTTGCTTATGAAATTGGTTACATGTATCCCGAGGAATATAAGGTTGCGAAGAAGGCCGTTGAGTTCCTAAATGAGCATCTGGATGTGAAATTGCCTGAGGATGAGGTTGCCTTCCTGACGATGCATTTCAACAGTGCTCGTAAGAAAGAGAAAGCATCGGATTCCCTTGCGGTAGTCCGGGTAGTGTCACAAACGATTGAATCGGCGAAGGAGCTTGGCTTTAATTTCGATGATTCATTCTCGACCCTTCGTTTTATCTCACATCTGAAAGGTGTCATTGAAAGGGTTAAACAAAGGAAAACACTTCAAAATTCACTCCTTTCTAAAATCAAAGAAGAGTATGGCGATACGTATGTGAAGGCGAAAGTGTTATCCTTAATGTTGAGTGATGCCCTCCAATTAGAGGTACCTGACGACGAAACGGGATACTTAACGATGCATTTGGAGCGATTACTGCAACGTACCGAAGTGTAGGCACAAATAAATAGCATGAGAGCATTCCCTTGCAACCTTCGTGGAGCAGGGATTTTTTGTGTGAGTACGAGCTTTTAATCCTTGATTGGATTGCATATTTCTACAATGTCAGCTAAACTGACTGTTAGAGTACTTAGAGAACGGAGTGCATAGGACATGCTGTATAAGAAGTTAGCCAAGCCTTTTTTGTTCCGAATGGATCCGGAAAAAGCGCATCATTTGACGATTGACGGCCTTAGTGTTGTCGGAAACTTACCAGGTGGCAAGCAATTGCTTAAATCCATGTATGGGGTGCCAGACTCACCGCAATTAACACAGAAATTATGGGGATTACACTTTGGTAATCCAGTAGGCCTTGCTGCAGGGCTGGATAAGAATGCGAAAGCGGTAAAAGGATTTACGCAGTTAGGTTTTGGTTTCATGGAAGTAGGTACGATTACACCTAAGCCACAGCCAGGTAACGAGTTGCCGCGTCTGTTTCGTCTTCCTGAGGACAAAGCATTAATTAACCGCATGGGTTTCAACAATGTAGGTACAGCTGAGATGGCACAGAACCTTGAAAAAACAGGTAAACGCGCGATACCAGTAGCCGTAAACATCGGTAAAAATAAATCAACGCCAAACGAGCAGGCTGAGGAAGATTATCGAGCTTGTATTGGGGCGTTATATACATATGGCGATTTCTTTGTTGTTAACATAAGCTCACCAAATACACCTGATTTGCGTAATTTACAACATGGCGATGATTTGAAACGCTTGTTGTCCACTGTGCGAGACGAAATGCAAGCGCAGCATAAGAAGCATGGCGGTGCCGCGAAACCGGTGCTTGTCAAAATCGCGCCAGATCTATCCGACGATGAGCTTGTTCTTACCGTGCAGATTATTAAGGAAAGCGGAATTTCAGGCATCATTGCGACGAATACGACATTGAGCAGAGAAGGCTTACGTCATGCCAATCGCGAGCAAGCGGGTGGTCTGAGTGGTTTGCCATTAACACAGCGCTCAACAGATGTCATTCGACGTGTGTATCAATTAACGGAAGGCAAATTGCCGATTATTGGGGCAGGGGGGATTTTTACTGCGCAGGATGCGTATGACAAAATCCGTGCCGGGGCAAGCCTTGTTGAGGTATATACGGCATTAATTTACGAGGGACCGGGCCTGTTAGGTCGGATAAATAAAGGTCTTCAAGAGCTGTTAAAGAAAGATGGGTTCACACATATTTCCCAGGCAATAGGCGTGGATTCGCACTAACTTCATTCAGGATGGAGGATACATGGATGGATGGACGAGACTGGAAGAAGTTTTTACTGCCCTATGAGCAAGCAGTAGAAGAGTTGAAAGTAAAGTTCAAAACATTACGTGGAGAGCTCAAGAGCCGTGAAGAGTACGCACCAATTGAATTTGTAACGGGGCGTGTTAAGAAAATATCAAGCGTGCTAGAGAAAGCGAAGCGTTTGAGCGTTCCGATGGATCAATTAGAGTCCGGCATTGAAGATATCGCTGGTATTCGCATCATGTGTCAATTCGTAGAGGATACCGAAGTGCTTGCTGAACTCATTCGCAGCAGACAAGATATGAGTGTTGTCTACGAGAAGGATTATATTACGAATAAAAAGCCAAGCGGATATCGAAGCTTTCATATCATTATTGAATATCCCGTTCAAACAGCTCTCGGCATGAAGAAAATTTTAGCAGAAGTGCAGATTCGGACCCTAGCCATGAATTTCTGGGCGACGATTGAGCATTCCTTGAATTATAAATATAAAGAGCAGTTACCTGATGTGGTTCGCGCACGATTGAGTAAAGCGGCGGAAGCAGCTTATCTCCTGGATCAGGAAATGTCTAGTATTCGAGGCGAGATTATGGCTTCGCAGCGGATGTTTGAGGATAATTCTAATCTAGTCAACCGCGTGCTGAGCAATATCCAAGAACTCTATTTCTATCATCGTGTACGCGAAGCCGCCCAATTCCAACTACGCTTCAACGAAATTTGGGAGACAGAAGAAGGGCTTAGCGATTTATCTGCTGATATCGAGGCTGCCATCGCAAGGGCCAAAAAAGGAGAAAACAGCTAATCTATGAGCGGATATGACCGATTGTATGTCGCTTTTCTGTACTATTTTAACGATCAGCGAGATTATTTCGAATGTCATGAAGTGATGGAGGAGCTTTGGCTCGAGGAAGGTCGAAATCCGTTATACCAAGGTCTGCTGCAAATTGCAGTAGGCCTTTATCATCATTCAAATGGAAATGCGAACGGCTCCATCAAATTGTTTCGTGCGGGATTAGACAAGTTGACTCCGTATCCAGAACATGTGCTGGGCATTGATCTTGGCCATTTGGTGAGGGACAGCGAGGTATATCTGGAGCAGCTGCTGAGATTGAACGAGGAGCCGTTTCTTCCTTATGATTTGGACATTGTGATTGTTGATCAAGAGCTTGTGGATCTTGTAGCTGAGATGAAGTTGGATCCGCCGCAAAGTGAAGAACATGATTAGTAGGAAAAAAGGACTTCTCACCATGGGGTGAAGAAGTCCTTTTGTAGGTTTACATTTATTAATGCCATTAACCTTTGTACTTATTAAAAAAGGCTTTGAATACTTCAGGCGTATTGCCAACTGTTGATCCAGCTTCTGGAACTCCGCCAACAATGCGATCTACTTCTACACCATTTTTGTAATAAACAATCGTTGGTGTGGATTCAATCTTGTATTTATTCCAGCCATCTTTGAACTCTTCCAAATTGAACTGTTTCACATCGATATTAAGCTCTTTCTGCAACGGTACTAAAACGGGTGTCGTAACTTTGCAGTGAGGGCAAGTTGATGCATAATAGTACTGGAAGAATGTTTCTTTGTTCTTCAATCTTTCATCCAAAGCTGCTGGTAAAATCAAGTTCTGATAGTTCGGATCGTTTAACTGCTTCACTGTCTCTGGATTTAATTTGGATGCAGCAACACCATAAGGATTACCTGCATTTGCTTTATCCGAAGATTTGACAGATTGCTGATTAACGAAGTATAACCCACCGAATAAAATGACTACAATGCCTAAATACATAAGCAACTTCTTCATGCGTGCACCTCTTTATTATGTCTACTTTCTACTATCTTCTATAAAAAGTATAGCATATCCTGTCCGATTTCGTAAAAAAATTGGCTGTTTCGTGACAACTCAGCTATAATACCGTTACAATGATACATTGCACGATGCATAGGGCCTGATCATAAGGGATTTTATATAGAAAGCGAAGATGTCGAATGGCGAAGCAGTTGCCTCCCCTTTTTAGGGAGAAAATGATTGATTTATTGGGTGAAGAGGAATTTGAGCAATTTCTTGCATCCTATGATGAACCTCGTGTTTACGGTTTAAGGGTTAATACGGGAAAAGTGGCGCGAGCAGACTTTATGGAGATAAGTCCCTTCAACCTTAGTCAAATACCTTGGGTTTCTGAAGGTTTTTATTATGAAGAAGGCGAACGTCCGGGGAAACATCCCTACTACCATGCTGGGCTTTACTATATCCAAGAGCCAAGTGCGATGGCACCAGTTGAGCTGCTTGATGTAAAACCTGGGGAGCGGGTTCTTGATCTATGCGCAGCACCAGGGGGGAAATCGACGCAAATCGCCGCGAAGCTGCAAGGTGAAGGCGTTTTAGTTGTGAACGATATCCACTCGGATCGGGTTAAAGCTTTGGTTAAAAATCTTGAGCTGCTCGGCGTGCGAAATGCCGTAGTTTTGAATGAAAAACCGGAGCGAATGCTGACTGCTTTTCAAGGCTATTTTGATAAAATATTAATAGATGCGCCATGTTCAGGCGAAGGCATGTTCCGCAAGGAAGAAGAAATGATGGGGCAGTGGGAGCGCCATACGGTTCAGGAGTTTGCTGCGATGCAGCGGGAACTGCTAGGACAAGCTGCCACTATGTTAGCCCCAGGCGGCAGAATCGTGTACTCGACGTGTACCTTCTCGCCGGAGGAGAATGAGGCGCAGATTGCGGAGTTTTTGGACAAGCATCCAGCATTTGATGTCGTGCCGATTGAAGGATTTAGCAGCGGGAGACCGGATTGGTTGAGAGAGCCTTGGTGTGAGGCAGATGCTTATAGTGCAACGGCAAAGGCAGCGGTTGCGGGGACGGCGCGTTTGTGGCCGCATAAGTTGCGGGGTGAGGGGCATTTTTTGGCGGTTTTGGGGTTGGGTGAGGGTTCTGGTAGTTTGAGTGCAAATGCAAGTGCGACGGCTGCCGACTTTGTGTCGGCAGCAGCGAAGCGTAGCGGCCGACAGGCGCTACGCGGGAAGGGCCGTGCTGAGGCACCGTCTAGCACGGGGGTGAGCTTGGAGCCGCTGGAGGCGTTCTCCGGTGAGCTGCTGCGCAGCGAGCCTTTCGCCCTGAGGCGGCTGGTCTGTTACGGCGAGCACGCGTATGCGTCGCCGGCGGGCTTGCCCGAGCTGCACGGACTGAAAGTCGTGCGGCCGGGTTGGTACATCGGCGCGCTGCACCGCGGCCGATTTGAACCGTCCCATGCGCTAGCCATGGGACTGCGTTTGCGCGAAGCCAAGCGAGCGCTGAGCTTGGCTTCGAGCGACGAGCGAGCCCTTCGGTACCTGAAGGGCGAGACGCTCGAAGTCGCGGAGAGTGAAATACTCCGCGAAGGGACCCAGGCAGCCAAAGGCTACTGCCTGGTCTGCATTGACGACCATCCCGTCGGCTGGGGCAAGTGGCTCGACGGGATGCTGAAGAACGAATATCCGCCCGGCTGGAGGTGGACCTAACGGTCATGAAACAAACACAACGACTCGATAAAATACTCGCCCATGTTGGCGTAGGCACTCGCTCTGAACTTAAGCGACTCGCCAAGGAAGGCGCCATTTACGTCAATGGCGTAAAAGTTAAAGACAGCGGAATGCAAGTGAACCCCGATACCGATACCATTACCGTGAATGGGGAAGTCGTCACTTACCGCGAGTTTGTTTATCTCATGATGAACAAACCGCAGGGAGTCGTCTCGGCTACCGAAGATAATCGGGACCGCACGGTTGTAGATCTTTTGGACGAGGCTTACGATCCGTTCGAAGTTTTCCCAGTGGGCCGATTGGATAAGGACACAGAGGGTTTTCTTTTGCTAACCAATGACGGTAAACTAGCTCATAACCTGCTCTCCCCGCGTAAACACGTCCCAAAAACTTACTTCGCCAAAGTAGAATGGTCGGTGACTGATGCGGATCGCGAAGCATTTAGTCAAGGTGTGACCTTGGAAGATGGCTACGAGACGTTGCCGGGTGAATTGAAGATTTTAAAGACAGGAAATGAAGCTGCAGGAATCCCTTCCGAAATTGAACTAACAATTATGGAAGGCAAATTCCATCAGGTGAAACGCATGTTCCAAGCCGTTGGCAAACAAGTTGTCTTTCTAAAAAGAATTTCAATGGGCCCACTGGCTTTGGATCCTGATTTGGCCTTGGGGCAAGTGAGAGAATTAAGTGCAGATGAGCTTCAAGCGCTACGAAATGCCAACGAATCCTCTCAAAAATAATCATATACAAAACTACTAGAATATGGTATTTTCTTTTTAAAGAAATATAAATGTGCGGAAGAACCGCCCAGGTGTCGCTCGATGTGAGTGATGTTTGGGTGGTTTTTGCTGTTTATTGTGGAAATATGTTGAAAATAGGTAGACATTTACAATTATGAAATGAGATACTACCAATAATTGGATGACAAAAAGGAGAGGCTTATTTTGAAAAAATCTTTGCTCGTTGTTTCAACAGTGTTTTTAATATCGCTTAGCCAGTCAACAACTTTGGCTGCAGATTCAACGCAAATAAGTTCAAATTCACAAACAACGAAAAGTTTGACGGATATTTCTACCCACTGGGCTAAAGCTTCTATTGAAGGTGCAGTAAAAGCTGGTTATGTCGATGGTTATGAGGATGGAAGCTTTCAACCAAACAAAGAGATAACCCGTGCAGAGTTTGTGAAGTTAGTCGCTTCAGCTACAAAAAGTAAATTGATTGCCTCAGTTGAGGGGGATTCCTGGTACAAACCTTATATTAAAGAGCTGAAAGACCAAGGTGTGCTTAGTGCAACTTTTTATGTGGACGATATGATGGTTCCAATTGCAAGAGGCGAGATGGCTGTGATAGCGACTAAATCAGTGGACAAGACTTCGAATGGGAATTTTATGGATGCGACTAAGTTAGGACTTATTCATGGATTGAGTGGGGGAGAATTGGCTCCGGATGGGAAGACAACGCGTGCACAAGCAGTGACGGTTATTGAGCGTATTTTAGCTGCTAAGCGTGGTGAGAAGTTGCCTGTTGATAAGTATGCTATGAGTGAGGCAGAGATTGAAGCGACGGGGAGTAATGTGGGAACGTTGTTGGGTTTGAAGGCGAGGGAGATAGGTACGGAGTGGACTTATGGAACTGGTGTTACGGTGAAACTGAACAAGTTGATTATTGCTGATCCTTCAGATTCGGACGACCCCTACATGCAGTTAATCGATATGAGTACGTGGGGATCATCAACAGTGAAAGCTGATAACAAAGTTATATTAGCGAACTTCACCATTAATTCTACGGAAGCCGCCATAGGAAGCTCCAACATGGTACCGACGCAAGTTTTATCTCTGTCTGGCATGTCTGACGGATTACTATTATCTGACCAGCAATTATCTCGTGCTATTAGATTTGATAAAGCACAAACTCATACCGGCTTTGTTGCAGCCGCATTACCTAATAAAAATGCTACTAATAGTATTGTTTTTAATGTTCTCGGAGCTCGTATTACTCTGGCCAGTAAATAAGGAGCTGATCTATCAATGAGAAAGTACATAAATAGACTTCTACTCTTCTTAGTTTTGATGGAGCTATTATTACCTTTTGTTAGCCCTAAAAGAGTACAAGCTTCTTCTACCGTGACATTGTATTACAATTTTGAGCAGGGGAGTTATAGCACTTCTCCTGTTGATCCACAATACTCAGCTTCTCAATCAAAGACTTTCACAACAGATCTGAGTTCTGTTGTTTCTGGTACCATCACCAATGTGACCTTGAGTAATCAGGGCGGTACTGGTGGGACAGTATCACGTAGTCGATCATCTATTACCATAACTAATATTGGTGGCAGTCCTACAACGGTTTACGGTAAATCCGAAACATTTCCAATGCATCAGATTTATCGACAGCCTTCTGGACATATTTGGGAACATAAGGGAAGTAAAACTGATCCCATTGAATTCGACGGAGTAAGTGGAACCCCCTCACCATATCCAGGCATTATACCTTTATACGGTAGATATCGATACTTAACAACACAATTTAATTACAGCATTACCAAGGATTTTGGGCCTGATCTACGTTATACTTATGACTCTCCCCTTTATTACAAGGATGGTAAAACAGGCCATGAGGCTAGTGGTGATATAATAAAGAATTTTGCAAAGAGTGGTGCAGCGGTAACTACTGCTTATGAAGTTGCTCGAGCTGAAAACTGGTATTTATCTGAAACTGCTGCAGATCCAACCGGTGATTTTGCGGATATTACCGACCCTGATAAGTTAGATCAGAGCACTATTGAAATTTTTAAAGCTGAGAAATTTAATGCTGATTATGGGGCTTTACCTCTTTCTGTTGGAATGGGAACTAACGATGGGGAGGGTATGATCAGAACGATGATGATCCTGGATGACAAGGTGCCCATAGAGCAGATTGTCGATAATCCTCAAGGCCCAACTGACAAGCCTTATGGGCTTGCTCGTGACTATCAAATGTTCGCAATAGGTGTTTGGAAAGCCACCACCTACAAATACCAAATGTACATAGACGTCACCTACACGCCACCAGTTCAATCAGACCTATCCTTCATCTCTATCGACGCAGACTCCTGCGTCCAAACCGGAGCTACCACAAACATCTTCGTAAAATTCCAAAATATCGGCACCCCAATTCCGAATGGAACTTCCTTCAATGTGACGGTATCCTCAGATGGTGTGGTATTTAAGACTTTCACCTATTCCTCCGGTTTATCAAATACTCCAATCACGGAAACAGTTTCATACACTTTCAACTCCAGCAAGACGATAAGCTTAAATTTAGACTCCAATGACACTATTCCAGAACCTCCCACAGCCAACAACATAGGCAACAAAACGATCTCCCCCGTCACAAACTGCTCCCCCACAGGCGGCACTCTAACAGGTACTGTTAGTATGGATCAAGCCTATATCCCATGGAAATCAAACAATCTTGCTTATGTAAAAGTTGACGACTCAGATCCAGTATGCAAGGCATCTAAATTCTATGTCTCATTTGAAGATCGAGATGGGAATCGTCACAAGAGTCCTAACATGTCTTTCGACGGTTCTGTGAATGGTAAGTTACAAGGCACGTACATGTTCGTTTATCTCGGACCCAATTATGTAGATGATATTGGTTCTGGAAACATTGTTGTGTTCGCCGCAGTTCTCGACACATGTGGAAATTGGAGTTCAATCGGTAACACAAACTTCACAATTGGAAATCCACCACCCATCGATCCGCCAGACATTGAATTTGCGTGGTTCAATAATGACTACAGCAAAGAAATTACCCAAGCTATTGTCGGTGATAGTGTGGCGTTAAAAGTTACAAAAGCGGTCGATCCACAATGTCTATCTTTTAATTATGAATGGGACTTTACAGACGATACCCCTTGGATTGCAGGTATTCCAACCAGAAAAGGGTTAGTAGCACCGATCAGGTTTAACCAATTAAATACGATTTTAGCTGACGAAGTTGGAAAACACACGGTCTGTATTAAAGCAAGTAACAGCCAAAGAAGTGCGACATATTGCCGTAAATTAACGGTGGTTCCTCCTAACCCAGTACCTGTTATTACTGGCGGTAATACAGTGAAAGAGAACAGGATATTAACTCCTGCCTTAGATGTAAGTAGTTCCTATTCTCCAATCGAAGGAAGAACAATTGATCACACGAAAGACGAAAAAACCGGGCTCTGGGGCACAAGTTTTAACACTTCAGGCGAGTACGATCTATCTCTACACGTTTTCGATAACACCGGCCTAAAATCACTCCAACCTGCAACGCATCATATCACGGTAACCCCTGACTACCCTCCTATACCAACGTTAGAAAAGCCTCTAGTAGCTGTTAGAAATGTAGAATATACATTGAAGAATACTTCCTATTCTCCTGATGATGACCATGTTGTTAAGTATAAGGTTTTACGAGGCTACGACGAGTTGAATGACAATAACTGTATTGGATATACAGAAGTATCTAATTCTGAAGCAGCTTTCACTTTCACTCCAACCAAAGTGGGAATTTATTGTTTTCAAGTTTACGCGGAGGAAGATTACGGCAAAAACGCAACTGCTGTATTCACCGTCCAAGTACTTAATGATGCTCCAGATGCTTCATTTACCGTAAATGGTAAAAATTCAACGCCAACCATTCCAGAAGTTACGGCAATAAAACCAACAGATTTAGCTAAGAGTGCTTCTTCGACTTTGGATCAAGTATCTGTCGCAAACTCCTATAGGATTAACTCGGTTGGAAACCTTCTTGCTTTGCCTGCAAATAAGTGTACATACGCAATGGTTGGTTTTACCACGGAATGTAATACCAATAACATGTACAAGTATTCCTACCAAACTATTGAAGAGGTTTCACCAGCATATAGTGTAGTAAGCTCAACAGTTATTCCTGGTGTTACGACTGGAAATAATAAAATTCCCCTTAGAAGCGATTTGCTGTTACAGATCTCTAACGTACAGTGGGATGATGGCGGTGATGAGGATACCAGTCATTATCGATATTGGGCAATAGTAGGTCCTTCAGGCACAGTCGCTGGAGGTTACACATTGTATTCCAATAACAACGACAGTGAAGGGAGTGGCGCCCACTACGGATTAGATCAGGCTACAAACTGGGTGTATGTCAATCCTTCAACTGGAAATTTTACGGTTGAAACCTATACAACGTTTGACGATTACGACGACTATATTAGCAGATGGACAATGAAATATGATACATACAATAGCTCCAATCTTAAAACCAATAGCTATACCTGTAGTAATACGGTTGCATGCTTGACCTTTTCAATGGATGGTCACTCCTTGACAAGGGGAGTAATCGGGAATAGTGATGGCTCGATCGACGTATACCCGATTATTTTAGATTACACCACCTCAGCTGCACCGATTGCCAAGCCAATGTCTTACGACGCTACCGCACCGTTTTCCACCATGACTGGTTGGAGCGGCGCTTACATGTTCAATACTGGATTAAAATTCCAAGATTACGTGTCTAAGACATTAGCTACCGGAGCATCGAGTTATTCCAGCACTACTGCGGATCTTCTCCCCACTACAATTGCTTCATTTGGCAGCAAGGTGCATGTCTTTGATAACCCTAATTCAGTAAATATTAGTTACGGTATTATGCCCAACATACAAGTGGTAAAAGATAGCTCGGTCAGCAGTCTCTCTTGCCCAGCTCCTAATGCTGTGGTTCTCGACAACTATAACCGTATTACCACTTATTCGAAACGCATATTTTTGGATGCACAAAATCCAGAGGTAGCGTACTACACTGTGAACTACAATAAGTATGCATATACCAGTTCTAATGGTTGGCAAACCACCGCCTATTGGTTCACGCAGGTATTGAAGCTAACTCATGATGGTAACGGTAATGTCAATTGTGTTGATAACGCTGGGGTTGTCCCTGCAGATGCTCTGGCTGTAAGCACCATATCAAACCGAGGTGTGGATGTCCCAACCAATGCAACTTTGTATGCAGGGACTCGAATATTTCCCGGCGGGTTAACCTACAACGGAACAAGCATTGTGAAGTTGAATTTAATCCGAGGTTCGGGCACTGGAGCAAACAAAGAAGTAGTTATGGGCAATGGCGTCACTAGAAATATTGGTCAGCTACAATATAACAAACTCATGAGAAACGTTTCATTGAGCACATCCTTCAGATTTTACAATGGTTCCTATTCAAACGTGCCTGCCGGTGTTTCTTTCCGTTTGCAAGATAATAAGAATATGTATCGTGTGGAAATTGACGCTAATTCCGTTTCCCTACTCAAGATAGTGAACGGGGTAAAAACTTATCTGGATACCAAGACGATTACTGCCGTTGGAACTTCTTGGATTAACCTAAAAGTGCGAGCGCTCGGGAATCAGATTAAAGTTTACGTCAATGGTGTTCCTTACATCATTCTAAACGACAACACATTTTTAACAGAGGGATATGTTGGTCCGTATACAGAAGTTGCTTTTACTGAATTTAAATCAATAATTACCGAAAAATACGCAGATAGTGCCTTAGAAGACACGTTAGGAGTTGTCCTTGTAGATGAAACAGCCGAGTATGATACCGTTATAACGGACGATGAAAATGATCCCATAGCTCCACCTTTGACAGAGTGGAATGTTCAACAAACGAGTAGCTCTTTGTTTTTGGATGCTGGGGATGGTAAATCAGGTGCGGAAGCTAGTTACACAAGCACTACGGCAAAACCTGTGTTTTCAAGGGTTGGAAAATACCGAGTAGGATATAAAGTTATTGACGACCCTCAGCCAGACTTTTTGTATCCGTCAAACGTTTTTCATACTTATCGTCAATGGAGTCCGATATACGAATCGGATATTACAGTTCACCGTAAGCCTATAGCGAGGCTGTCACTATATTTAAATGGCGATGGCACGATTGGGAATACAGATACTTCATATGATCCAGATCGCTGCTATGCAGATTTAAGTTGCCATAGTGGGTATACGGCTAATAAGGGGATCTATGAAAGGCTATCATATTTCATTTCACCCTCAGGCATGTCAACAGCCTCACTTCCAACGAAACCTATTGAATCCGGCGATTATTATGCTTATCTAGCAGTAAAAGACGAGTATGGGGCTTGGTCCGATTTTGTAGAAGCTAAGATCACTATTACCGTTCCTTTGCCGAATAATCCTCCTACTGCTGCATTAACGTTTCCAAATGGAATATTAGGTGCACCATCGTACGTATCTCTAAAACCAACCATTTCGTGGAACCAGACGGATCCAGATGCGAACACGTTTTACACAGCATTTGAAATTTCGGTAAAGGATCAATCCGGAAATTGTGTGGAGTGTGTAATTCAGACATTTAATACTACCAATAACAGTTGGTCATGGACATTGGATACTACTTTATCGCCTGGAGGGTTATATCAGGTACAAGTAAAGGTTTGGGATGAAGGTGGAAAAAGTTCGTCATGGTCGAATACAGGTTGGATGGTCACTAACCGGCCACCAGTCGCTGCAATGACAATCCCTGCTGGAACTCAAGCTGTACCAACTTTATTTAGCACACAAACTCCAACACTATTTTGGAATCAAACCGATCCAGATCCAAGTACGATTTTTCAATATTTTCAAATCCAAATTACGAATGAAGACAATACCGTCATGATCTTGGACTCAGGTCAAAATTGGCAAGGGACATCATCGGCGACAGGAAGTTGGCAAGTCAATACCCTTTTACCTGCAGGACAGAAATTAAGAGTTCGGGTCCGGACATTTGACGGATTCTTATGGTCAGCCTATTCACCCCAAACATGGATGTACATCAATCGAGCGCCTATTGCCGATTTTGATTGGAATCCAAAACCCGTCTGGGAAGGTGATGAGGTGTGGAGCATAAATAATTCGATTGATCCTGATGGCGATGATCTTTCTTATTTATGGTCCATCGAAGGACCAGATGGGGTTGGGAAGCCGTTTACTACAATGAATTTCACTCAAAAATTCACCGAACCTGGCGATTACAAAGTGACACTTTCAGTTACTGATGGGTTGCTTACGTCTTCGGTGGTCAAAATGATTACCGCGTTGCCGCTAACCATTCACTCTGATGTGAATTCCACCGATCAGTGGTTGATTTTGCATAATCAGAAGGGACATCAAACCCTGACAAAACCTAAACAATTTTACTCTGGGGAAATCTTAATAGTAAAAAGTCAGAGCGCTCTAGCCCCAGTGGAGAAAGTGATTGCTTGGATAGACACTACTGGTTTAGATGGCCAGCGGATACTGGTCTCTACAAAGTTGTTACCTCAGTTGGGTGAAAACACCAAGTATAGTGGTGAACTGTACGATAGCCAATTCCAATCCTTTACGGAGGGGCTGCCAAAAGGGCTGCAAATCATTCATTTTCAGATACGATACAGTAATGGTGTTGTGAAAAATGAGGATATCCCTATCGAAATCATTGGGAATGCCCAGCAATCGGTTGGCGTACATAGGGTGCAATAGCTTTTTTGTAAAAGCGATGAACTACATGGAAAGCTATGGTACAATTAGTCGATAAAAAAGAGAACGAGGGAGAGAGTACCTTGAACTATCGATTAATTGCACTGGATGTTGATGGAACACTTCTCAATGATGATCATGAGTTAACAGATCAAACGATAGAAACGATTCAAGAAGTTCATGATCAAGGCTGTCATATTGTGCTATGTACGGGGAGAGCGCCGGTGAGTACTTTGCCTATTCTTGAGCAATTGGGCTTGGAAGGAACGATGATCACACACAATGGTGCAGTTACTGTACATGCAGACGAGCGTGGGCAGTCGTTGGTGAATGAATTTTCTTTTGAGCTATCTGAAATAGAGCCGATGTTGGCTTACGCCCGCCGTGAAGGTATTCATTTTGATGTGTGTACGGCGTTCAACATGTATATCGAACGTGTCGGTGAGTATGAGAAGATGATGTACAAAAAGTTTCTCATTAACCCTAAACTCGTGACTTCCGTCTCAGAGCTTGGTGTGCCGATTGTCAAATTCACACTTTTTGCTCAATCTGAAGTGTTAGATCGTGTCCAGCGAGATTGGGAAGATCAGAAGCTTTATGGGAATTTGAGGATGATTCGCAGTGGTGATTTGTTCATCGATGTGATGAACCCTGAGGCGAATAAGGGGAACGCTTTAAAGGCTTTGGCAGCCTCCATTCAGGTTGAATCCCAGGAGATTATGGCGATTGGGAATTACTACAATGATCTCGAAATGATGGCCTTTGCCGGACTGGGGATTGCAGTTGAGAATTCGCCGAATGACGTGAAGGAAGCTGCAGATGCGGTCACTTCTTCCAATAATAATGAGGGCGTACACGAAGCAATACGAAAGTACTGTTTATAAAAATAAATTCAGATAAAATACCTCGGTTTTTGAGGTTTTTTGTCGTTTTAGGGGTTTTTAGTACTTATTTCCTATGATAGAATGAGAGAAAGAATACTAGTAGATGGTGGTGATAGCAATTGGGAAAAGAGAATAAGACTTATTCAAAAAAAGAAAAAGCAGCCCTTCTTATAGTTAGTACGGCTTTAATTACTGCTCCATTCTTAGTGGATCCCTCAAATACGGTAGTAGCTTATGAACCATCGTCACCGCCAGTTAAAAACGATAAACTGGGGGATACGATCGTACCATTATTAGGGCATACAGATACTTTGGATTTGTATACGATTTATGGTGTAGATCCTTATGATAATCCAATGTTCTCAGTTACTAGTAGTTGTTCTCAGGTTGCCTATAATGAACCTGGCTATGAGTACGATGGTCTTTTGAAAATTCATCCTGTTAATGCTACTGCAGTCTGCTCAGGGTCTACAACATCCGCCCCAGGGACAGCTACATTTACAGTGCATTTTAATTCCGATGGTACTCCGCAGGAAGACAAATTTTTCGTTACAGTAGATCCCAGTATTACCTCAGAGAGGAAATATGATATTAGTGATACTGTGAAAAAATTGACAAGTTCCCCAAATCTAGAACCAGCTGATGTAAAACTTCTGCTTAGTAACATTGGTCGATCGATAACACCAGGCACTAAATGGGGGAATCATGCACCGAGTTTAATTGCTCCAATTCAAAATATTACAATTGAGCTTGGGAATGAGAATTCATATACGCTTGGTGATTTGAATGATATGTTTTCTGATATAGATGTTAATGATAATATTTCCACTTCGTTGGTGTGGATACCTACTGATGAACTAGAAGGTCCAGTTATAGTTGCCTATAATGAGAGTGAAGGCGGATCGAACTGGAGACTATATCCAATAAATCAAGGTGTAAGTACATTTCGAATTGTGGCTCGTGATGGACACGGCGGTGTTACGGAATCAGCACCATTTAATGTGACAGTTACGACTTCAGTCAAGTTAAATACGGTGAACAACCCTGTTGCTAGCCATTTGTCTGTACATGGAAACGTTCTTAATTTATCACCTACTTCAGAATTGGATTTGAATGATATTTTCTATGATACGAATGAAGAAAATCTTTATTACGAGCTAGAAGTACCAGGTTATGAGTCTGGGATGTTCTCTCTTAATAACAGTATTGTGACTTCGAGCTCATTGCCTGAGGTTGAAGGTCCTCTAATGATTACGAAAATTAAAGCTATTAATGAGGACGGAGCTTTCACGGAACAGAACGTGACAATTAATCTGAATACAAGTCCAAATACTTCTATTCCTAATTCTCTTGTACTTATGGCATCGAATACTGGAGGGGAAAGCAGCCTTTTAATAGACATAAAGAAGCAGCATTGGGTTGATGGTCGCGATCTAGTACATTTATCACCGAACATCTTACCTGGACTTCCACCTTCCGTTACGTCATCCGTATATAATTTACCATATGACCCTGATCATATTAAATTTATTGCTGGAACGGATCTGAATACCTCATCCAGAGTGAAGCTCTATACTGCAAGTCTTGAGAATATTGAATGGTATCAAAATGATATTATTTTAAATGTCATAGAACCAGAAATTGCGTCAGGAACAACCAGATTGTATTTGGATTCGCTATATCCATACTTTAAATCAGCGGATTGGAACAGCTTTGATACTAACTTCAATTCAAAAGTGTTAATTAGCAGTCCCGCTACTTTGGGTCACTATTATTCTGGTTCCTATGTGATAACTATTGATGACATAGAAAATACTAGTACAATTTTAGCGATTGATCCTGATGCAAATACAGCAAATAGTGGGTCTCGGGTATTTACAATTCCAATCTTGAGACCAACCAACTGATCCAGATGTTAAATCATAACCACATCATCACTCTAATCCAAGCCAACAAACCCCAAGAAGCCCAAACCGAGCTCTTCCAAGCCATCCGCCAAGCTCCGCTGGACGCGCAACTCTGGGTCATGCTCGGCGAAACGCTGCTCCTGCAGCAGCAAGCCGGTGCAGCGAAGCGGGTCTTCGACCGCGCTTGGCTGCTGGATCCGCAAGCCAAGTGGGTGAATCATATCTACAAGTCGATGCAGAAGATACCTCAAGGTGATCCGAGACCGGACATCGAGGATCTTTTGTATGTTCCCAAGGTGACGGTGACCGCGGCGATTTTATCGCATAATGAAGCAGCCGACATCGCGAAATGTATCCTGGCTTTGCAAGGGGCTGTGGATGAAATCCTACTTGTGGATTCATCCTCGGATGATACAAGACGGATCGCCTTACAGTATCCGAAGGTTAAGGTTGTCCCCATTGTGTGGGAGGACAACTTCGGCGCAGCACGCAACATTGGACTACAGCATGTCCAGACGGACTGGGTCATCTGGATCGACGCTGACGAGGTGTTGATTCCAGATGACATCCACGCCGTCCGAGAAGTAGCGGGTGTATTCCACGCTGCGAACATGATCCCCGCGCTGCATGTCTGGCATTTGAATCGGGTGAAGGATACGATTCAGCACGATTTTTCACAGGTGCGGATGTTCCCGGCGCAAAGAGGACTTCGCTATTACGGACGTATCCATGAGCAAATCGGGACAGCACAAGGGATTTATCAGCTAGATACGTATCGCCGAGCGGTCAAAATCAGGCTGGATCATCATGGGTATGATCCAGTAGTCCTTCAAAGCAAAGGTAAGCTAGAACGCAATCTGCGCTTACTCAAGCTGATGATCGAGGAAGAACCCGAGAATCCGGGTCATTGGTTATTTTATGGGCGAGAGTCGCTCGGTCTCGGTCAAGAGGGGCAAGCGCTGACGGCGCTGCTGGAAGCCGAACGCTTAGGCCTGCAAACGGCATTATTCGGCCGGATGTCTGAGATTTACCGGCTTCTCATTCAAATCATGCTGCAGCGCAAAAATTATAACGAAGCCGAAGCGTATTGCCACAAAGCGTTGGCACAGTCACCTGATTTCCCTGACGCACATTACTTACTAGCGCAAGTGCGCATGCGGCAAGCGGATGAGCTGCTCCGATTAGCAGAGGCTAGCATTAAGCAATCGGTGACCAGCTTGCCGAATTACCGCGGCAGTGTCAGCGCGGATTATCACATAGCTGAGTGGAAGGCGGCTACGTCGCTAGGCGAACTAGCCATGCGTTCGGGGAAATTAGCCAGAGCGAAGCAAATTTTTTCGCAGCTTAAGGACAAGCCAGGAGCTGCGGACGTCATCTCCGCCAAACTCACCTTCATCGAAACCGAACGTCAACAGCTTATTAAAGATCAGCAATAACCCAAATATAAAGACGACCACCAATCCTCAATGGGCTGGTGATCGTCTTTTTGTCTTTTAGATATTAAATAACAAATGCGCTAGTGATGATAACAAGAAGGATGAAAAGAACTAAAACTGCAGCTGCTGAAGTTCCTACTGCTGACATGGACATTCCCTCCTTTCGTGGTGAGTGTTATAAGATAAGATATGTACGTTGGGGCATAAGTGTATAGACGGATATCCTGATTGCTCATATTTTGGTTTATAATGGGCATGCTACAGAAGAATGACACAAGATCTGTAGAGGAGGCGACGAAGTCGTGGCCGATATTATGCTAAGACCCGACCTGAAAACAGCAGGCGGCGAAGTCTGCGATATTATGTACAATGGGGAGTTTGTCGGTACGTTAACGCTAGTCTACAGGGAATCGGATCGTCTCAAAGGCGCGATTCATCTGGAAAAGCAATCGATTACGAGTGTGGATAAGCAGGAAGTGTATGATTTTGCCCAATCGTATATTCAGGCTGCAATTGATGCGCTGGGCATCGTCGAGTGCGAGGTTACCGTAAGCTATAGTGAGTATGATTTTGTGATTGTAACGGAGCATGCCGTTCAGCCGTCAACGTTCCAGGAAGATTTTTTGGGAAGTGTCGATCTTCTGCATGATGATGAACTGGACTATTCGTGGCTAAGAGAAGATATGAGTGTGGATGTACAGGAGTCGGAACTGCCTGCGGAGCAGCTGGATATGTTGGAGGAGCGTAAGCAGGAAAAAGGGTACGAGCTTGTGATTGTTAACGAAAATAGAAGCAGCGTAGAGTATCATGTGTATGACAAGGAATCCGAATTGATCGCTGATGCGGTTCTACACATCTACGGATCCGAGGTAATCGGAGACATTACTTGGAAATTCGATCCCTTTGATGAAGAGATGGACATTGTCACCGAACTGATGGTGGCGGACTTCAATGAGGAGCAAACGGATTCTTTCGTGTTCCACATGATTCATAATGGCGAGACGGTCGATACAGTGGAGTTAACACATATCGATTTGTTGGATTTGGTTGATGATATTCAATCGGAAGATGATATGTGGATACCGACAAGCGATGATTATTCCATTGTTTTGGTTAGAGACGATTTGGATACATTATCTTATGAAATTTATCAGCGTTCCCACGGCGGATTACCGATCGGAACGGCAACGGTGGATATCAGCTCGCGGCAGCTTACAGGGTTTATTGATTTTCGGGAGCCAGGTGATTCCGATGATCGAGAATTAATCGCGACGCTGCTGCTGGATGAACTGGATAAGGAGAAGGAATACGAAACCTTCAATTTATCCATGCTCTATCGCAATAAACTCATCGATGAAATTTTGTTCGAAACCGAACAATTACACTAATGATGCGCACAAAAAAAGGCATGATCTCTCAAGCAATGAGAGTCATGCCTTTCGTCTATTTTAATTAGAACGAATTGGAAACAGTGATTTGATCTAGTGAAAAGCGGCCAGCTGAGCGTGCTGGCGAAGCAGCCAAACCAACGCTGATCAACATAACTGGTACATAACGAGAAGGTACGTTGAATGCTTCTACGAATTTACCTGCATCATAGCCACCCATTGGGCAAGTGTCATAGCCAAGTGCTTTCGCTGCAAGCATCAAGTTCATAGCTGCCAATGAACCATTACGAATAGCTTCATCACGAGCAACTTGCGGGTATTGGTACGCGCCTTCGATTTGTGCAACAAGTGTATCCATAACCGCTTGTGGAATAAACCCGCCAGCAACTGCTGGTCCGAAGACTGCTTGCGCATTTTTATTTGCTTCAAGATCGCCAAGAACCGCGATGACAACGGAGCTTTCAATGATTTGTTTTTGACCGTAAGCGATTGGAAGCAATTTTTCTTTTTGAGCTTGATCGTCGATAACGAGAAGCTTCCAGTGTTGAAGATTCCAAGAAGATGGTGCCAAGGAAGCAGAAGTCAAAATTTGCTCTAGGTCAGCTTGCGGCATCTTGTGCCCAGCTTGGTATTGTTTTACGGAATGACGCTCTTCAATGACTTTCAAAACTTCATTTTGTACTTGTGTGCTCATTACGGATCCCTCCAAGGATAAAATAAGTTCTTTATATTGTTGTTCATCCATCCAAAAGCATGTGTGTAATTCGTTGGTAACTTGAATGATGAACTGTAAACAACTTTGTAACAATTTACTGTAATCATAAATGTTATAGTTATGATTGTCAAGAGAGTCTTTCCCGTTGTCGTAAAATGTTGGATAATGGAAAAAGAAAGGGGTTGTTCCTCTTGAAATTAACGCAAAAAGAGTTGAATCACCTTGTATTTTTGAGCGAAGTCGTGTTGACTGGGAATAAGAAAAGCCTCATGGACGAGACGCTGCAATGCTTGCTGTACATTGTGAAATCGCTCGAAGAGGTGGAGCTACCAGATTCTGTTGTGGGACAGATTGAGCGGTTGACCGCTCTCATTGAAGCGGATTTGCGTGAGGAGAACGAACGCATGCAGGAGATCCGCGGCCATCTGGATTTGATGCAAAAGAGAGAGCGAAATTCTTCCATGCCAAGCTAACAAGGTGACAAACTGTCTATTTATGATATAATGTAGAGTACTGTTTTTTTCGAATATATGAGGTGATAATAATGAGCTATGAAATCCCAAGAAATGTGCAAGAATTGGGGCGTGACATCCAAGAGAACCAATTGAAATATCACCATAAATCCGTTTTGATTTCCAAAGAATTTACGTTTGATAGTGCGCATCATCTGCATTGTTATGAGGGAAAATGTAAAAGTCTACATGGCCACACTTATAAATTGCAAGTGATTATGCGAGGGAAAGTAGATAGCCGAGGAATCGCAATCGATTTTGGAGATATTAAAAGGATCACAAAAGAACGCGTGATTGATCGCTTGGATCACCGTTATTTGAACGACGTGCTGCCGCCGATGAATACGACTGCTGAGAATATGGTCGTTTGGATCTATGAAGAAATTCACCAAGCTCTGCTTGATGAAGAGCTATTTCCCGCGATTTCATTAGACGAGATTCGCTTATGGGAAACACCGACTAGCTATGCAGCCATCACTCGCTCGATGATGGAGGAGGAAGTGTAATGCGCGATATCCGCATTCCGATGGTTGAAATCTTCGAGACGGTTGAAGGGGAGGGAACCCGTGCCGGGTTCCCGACGATCTTCGTCCGTCTTTTTGGTTGCAACCTGCGCTGCACATGGTGTGACACCACGTACAGCTACCCTCCGGCGGAAGCTGAGAACGTCATGACCATTGCTGAGATTATCAGCAAGGTAGAGACGTTCCGCTCCCGGCATATTTGCCTGACAGGCGGCGAACCGCTCCTGTACGGCGACAAATCGCTCGCGTTAATCGAAGCGCTCGCCAAGCTGGAGCAGGTCGATGACCTGCATATTGAGACGAACGGGGCGATTGACCTTGCGCCATTTATCGCGCAAGTATCCTCGCCGAAGGTCCGTTATGTGATGGACTTCAAGCTGCCGGATTCCGGCGAAATGGATCAGATGATCTACAGCAACTTCGAGCTGCTGCGTGAGCAGGATGAGCTGAAGTTCGTCATCGGCAGCGATATCGATTTTCAAACAGCAGTCAGCGTACTGCAGAAGTATCCGACCAAAGCGCTGCCGATGTTCAGTCCCGTATGGGAAACGATGCCGCCGCGCAAGCTGGTTGATCTAATGCTGGCCGAAGGATTATCGAAGGTGAAGCTGAATATGCAGCTGCATAAAATTATTTGGGACCCAGCGATGCGAGGCGTCTAGCCTACAGGCATTGTACGAATGTACAATGCCATTTTCAAATTTTAAGGAAGAGGTACTGATGACGATGAGTGAAAATAAAAAAAGAGCCGTTATTATTCTTAGCGGAGGTTTAGATAGTACGACTTGTATGGGATTAGCGCAGGAGGCTGGCTATGACTTGTTCCCGATTTCGTTTGATTACGGACAACGTCATAAGATTGAGATTGAGAATGCCAAGCAAGTCGCTGAGCATTATGGCGTATCTGCAAGACACAAAATCATTAAGCTGGATTTCTTGCGTGATTTCGGCGGTAGTGCCCTCACGGATGATTCAATTGAAGTACCGAATGTGACGGACGGGGCAGCATTAGAAGAAATCCCGGTAACGTATGTGCCAGGACGGAATTTATTATTTCTCTCCATCGCTACATCCTATGCGGAAGTGACGGGCTCTCAAGCGATTTACATCGGTGTCAATGCGCTAGATTATAGCGGCTACCCAGATTGTCGACCAGAATTCATCCATAAGGTAGAAGAAGTTATTGCGCTGGCTACCAAAGTGGGTGTAGAAGGGAAAGGCATCACGATTGAAACGCCATTGATCAACTGGACAAAAGCGAAGATCGTAGAGGAAGGTTTGAAAATCGGCGTTCCTTATGAGCTGACAACGTCTTGCTATAACGGAAAAGCAGAAGCTTGTGGCGAGTGCGACAGCTGTCGACTGCGTTTGAAAGGCTTTGAAGAAGCAGGCTCCAAGGATCCAATCTCTTACCTAGCTTAGCTGCAAGATGTGAGAAAGGCGGTAAAGCATGACCCGGATTATGGTTGTTGATGATGACGCTGATATCAGAGAATTGATTCGTGTTTATTTGGCAGGGGAAGGCCTAACGGTTGTGCAAGCTAGCAATGGGCAAGAGGCGCTAAGCCTCATGGGAACAACGCCAGCAGATATAGTCGTGCTGGATGTAATGATGCCGCTAATGGACGGCTGGGAGCTGTGCCGCGAGTTGCGAAAGCATTACCCCGAACTGCCCTTGCTCATGGTGACCGCGAAAAGCGAGTCGGTACATAAAGTGAAGGGCTTCCAGCTCGGCACCGATGATTATTTAGTAAAACCATTTGATCCGGTGGAACTGGTCATGAGAGTGAAAGCACTGCTCAAGCGATACCGCATCCATTCTTCTCAGGTTATCCAAATTGGCGGGATGAACATTGATCGCACAACGTATGAAGTTCGTTTTCAAGATCAACGGATTTCCCTGCCATTAAAGGAATTTGAGCTACTCTACAAGTTTGCTAGCCATGCTGGTCAAATTTTCACACGGACGCAGCTGATTGAGCAGATCTGGGGGATGGATTATGAAGGCGATGAGCGTACGGTGGATGTCCATATCAAACGTTTGCGTGAGCGTTTTGAGGCATTCTCTGAAGGTTTTCAAATTACGACGATACGCGGATTAGGGTACAGGCTTGAGGTGAAGGCATGATCAAATCGCTTTATTTGCGCGTGGTTGTCACCTTTCTTGCGATCGTCGTGACGAGTGTACTTGTCGCATTTCCTTTGGCTATGTACTTTTTTACCAATATGATTTCGACGCAATTTCAATCTGAGATGTTAGCCGTTGGACGTCAAATTGTCACGTTAAGCAATGAAGTGCAGCCGAAAAACCTGTATTCCTTTGTAGCTGGGAGCAATCGACTGAACGAAAATTATTTGTTCACACTGTTTGACTCCAATGGTGAATCGTTAGGGCAAATTCCGAAGGATGTCAAAGGAAGGCCACGCATTCAAGCTTCCGAGGTTGCAGACGTTTTGAAGGGTCATACCTATAAAAGTCTGGATTTCAGCGCACCTTTACGTGGGATTAACGGTATTAAAGTCGGTGTACCGCTGATCGTTGGTGATCAGAGCTACGCGTTATTCATACATACAAACATCACAGATGCTGCACGCGGCCAACTTCAGACGTTAATCGTATCTGTTCTTACGATTGTCCTGATCGTGGGAAGCTTGCTCATTGTCATCGCTTCGCGCTATTTAGTGAATCCCTTGAAAAAGCTGACCTTAGCGACGGAGAAGCTGGCTCGAGGTAATTTTAATGTAAATGTGAACGTTAACAACAAGGACGAGCTTGGCAAACTCGCTGAAAGCTTCAATCATATGGCTGGCGAGCTCAAGCAGCTGGAGCAAATGCGGCAGGACTTCGTGTCCAACGTGTCTCATGAGATTCAATCCCCGCTGACGTCGATTCGCGGCTTCTCCAAAGCTTTGCGTGATTCTGAGATTGCAGAGAATGACCGGATGAAGTACTTGGAGATTATTGAGCGTGAGAGCGAGCGCTTGTCTCGTCTGAGTGACAATTTGCTAAAACTGGCTTCCTTAGAGTCCGAACATCATCCTTTTCATCCTTCGATCTATGATTTGGACGAGCAGCTGCGGCGAATTGTTGTTTTCTATGAGCCTCAATGGTCAGCGAAGGACCTGGACATGGATCTGGCTCTGCCTCGTGTGAAAATATTTGCGGATGCCGATCAGTTAAGCCAAGTGTGGATGAATGTGATTGGCAATGCGATTAAATTCACACCTGCTGGCGGGCATATCTTCATCAAGCTCGTTCCGTTGAAAGACCGGGTTCAAGTATGGATTCAAGATAATGGGATCGGTATTCCCTTTGAAGAGCAAGGTCGTATTTTTGACCGATTCTATAAAGTGGATCAAGCGAGACAGCGCGATAGCGGCAGTGGCCTAGGGCTCGCGATTGTTCGAAAAATTGTTGATATGCACGACGGTACTATTGAGGTTCATAGTGAGGAAGGCAAAGGAACGCAATTTATTATCGTAGTTCCGACCACTCAATCGCCAACTAAAAAGAATTGAACAAGAAACTTGGTAACGTTCACCAAGTTTCTTTATTTTGTTCATATTGAGTTCATATTGAACCTGTATCTTTATCTCACAATCACTAGTTGAGGGGAGTACAGGAATGAATCGACTCACACATTTTTCGATGAAAAACGTTTCCGCGTTATTCATCATCATGATCATGCTTTTCGCAGGCGGTTTGTATTCAGCGACACAGCTGAAGGAAGAGAACATGCCGAACGTTTCCTTCCCAGTCGTAGCTGTTATGACGACGTACACAGGCGCGCCTAAGGACGTTATGGATGAAATTACGGTACCTATCGAGAAGAAGCTGGCGAATCTAGAAGATTTAGACTCCATGCAGTCTACTTCCAGCGATAATTCTTCCATGGTTATTGTATTCTTCAAGCAAAATGTCGATATCGACAAAAAGAAACAGGCTGTACAGGATGCCCTGTCCACCGTCTCCTTACCTGCCACAGCAGGTGCGCCGAAAGCTTCTACCTTCGGTGCTGCATCGTTCCCTTCGAATTATTTGGTCGCTTATGCGAATGAGGGTGTCAGCCAAACTGAGCTTGATAAAACGTTTAAAGACACCATTAAACCAGGACTTGAAGGTATTAAAGGTATTGACCACATGGACATTATCGGTGCCAGAGATACCTCACTGGATATCGAGCTAGATGCAGCGGCATTGGATGTCTATGGATTGTCACCAGGCATGGTGAGCAATGCCATTAATACAGCCGCGACGAAAACACCAATCGGTTCTATTGAAATCGATGGCAATAGCAAAATGACCCGTGTAACCGGCAGTCTTACCAGCTTGTATGATCTGCAAAAAGTAGAGATTACAACGCCTAAAGGAAGCATCGTTACGCTGGACCAAGTCTCCAAAGTAAAAGCTATCAGCGAGTCGAATTTCAATGGGCGACTAGATGGTAAGCCGGCCATTGGGATGATTTTATATAAAGCTGGCAGTGCGAACGCGGTTGAATTCTCCGAAGCAATTGAGAAGAACATCAAAGATTGGGAAACAACGCTGCCGAACATCACGTTCAGAAGCACGTATGACAGTGCAGATCAAATCAAAGAATCGATCTCTGGACTTGTACGTGAAGGGATTGTCGGTGCTGTCCTAGCATCGTTGATGATTCTAGTGTTCCTACGAAATGTACGTATGACGCTGATCGTTCTCGTCTCGATTCCGCTTTCCATTTTGATCACCTTATTATTAATGTCACAGTTAGATTTAACACTTAACACGATGACGCTGGGCGGTATATTTATTGCCGTTGGGCGGGTTGTCGATGACTCGATTGTCGTTATTGAAAATATTTATGCCTCCTTGGAAAAAGCACAAGAACGTAAAGAATCCGTAATTGCTCTGGCTACCAAGCAAGTTTCGATGGCGATTACATCATCTACTTTGGCAACCGTTGGGGTATTTGCTCCGCTTGCTCTAGTAACAGGTGTTGTAGGTGGATTCTTCCGACCATTCGCTCTGACGATTGCTTGTGCGCTGCTTTCTTCCTTAATCGTAGCGTTAACGGTCATTCCAATGCTTGCGAAATTGCTTGTATTACGCAGTAAACCAGGTAAAGCGCATGATGAGTCGACACCGACGAAGATGACCGTGTTCTATGAAAAAGCACTGACATGGAGTTTGAAAAATAGAATTAAAACATTGCTCATCGCGTTAGTGATGCTCGTTGGGACAATGGCGGGTACGATTCCGCTCTTATCAGTTTCATTTTTACCTGCATCAGCTGCCTCCCATATCATGTATTTCGAAATGAAAATGCCTTATTCTACGTCATTTGAAGCAACAGATAGCAAAACGAGAGAAATTGAAACGGTCTTGTTAGACCTGAAGGATTCTAAAGGCGAGCCAGTATTTAAGTTTGTTGAAGCACTGGTGGGTTACGCAGGTAATGATGATAAGCGAGCACCTTACGCATCTCAGATTTTCCTTGAAGTGAATGAGAATGTGGATCCTGTAAAAGTGCAAGAGCAAACGACTGCTTATATTTTATCCGAGCTGCCGGCAGGTTCTGAAGTACAGCCTAAGTCCATGGAAGGTGATTTCGGGGTATCGAGCACAGACTTTGCTTACACCCTGCAAGGTGATGATCAGCTTCAATTAGAGAAAGCCGCGGCTATGGTCAAAGAAAAATTGAACACATTCCCTGAGCTGGCTGAAGTTGAAGATAATTTGAGCGATGCCAAAACAGAAATCGAAATTTCCGTTGATCAGAGAAAAGCAAGAGCCTATGGCTTAAGCGCTGCAACGGTAAGAGATACGGCACGTGCTTGGATTCAAAAGCAAAATTTAGGCGATATGAAATTCGATAATATTGTATATACAACAACCGTTTCCATGGAAAAGACAGACATCGATTCCCTTGAGAAATTAGGTAATATTCCGTTAACGGCTCAGAATGGATCGACGGTTCTTCTGAAGGAAGTTGCCAAAATCAATGAAACAAAAGGCGCTGCCTCCCTTGCCAGAGAGAATCAGGCGCAGCTCGTGAAAGTATCGGCTAAAATTAATTCCGATAATAAAACGGCTGTAAGTGCAAAGCTGAGTTCAGCTTTGAAAGAGCTTGAGCTTCCTGAAGGGGTAACACCGCAAATTACAGGTGTATCCGAAGATGTTAACGAAAGCTTCACCCAGTTGTTCGTGGCGATGGCCGCAGCTATTTTCGTCGTCTACTTGATTATGGTGTTGGCGTTCGGGAATGCAAGTGCACCATTTGCGATTCTATTCTCACTTCCTCTAGCTGTCATTGGCGGACTATTAGGACTCGTTATTGCTAGAGAACCGTTAACTGTCACATCGCTTATTGGGTTCCTCATGTTGATCGGAATCGTTGTTACGAATGCGATCGTATTGATCGATCGTGCTCAACAGCTGCGCGAAGAAGGTTACACTGTTCGTCATGCACTAATTGAAGCGGGTAAAATAAGACTTCGTCCGATTATTATGACAGCGGGTGCTACTATTATGGCGTTAATGCCGTTAGCGCTTGGTATTTCTGCAGAAGGCGGACTTATCGGGAAAGGCCTTGGGGTTGTCGTTATCGGTGGTTTGATCACTTCGACACTCTTGACGCTAGTTGTTGTACCGATCGTTTATGAGTTGATTGAGAGTATGAAAAACCGTGTTAGCCGCATGTTTAATCGGAAAAAAAGCAACGAAAAAATGACAACGAGTTCGTTAGAGGTATAAGGAGGCACATCGATGATTAACGAGTTTTCACGAAGAGGACATAGCAAATATCGCTGGATGGGGGTCATCACGCTGTTAACGGCAGCGACGGTCATGGCGACCGCTTGCTCAGCACCAGGGGCAAAGGATGCGGCAACGGTCCAGCTAACGCCTAAAGCAGTTAAAACAGAAGCGATTAAGCTGCAAAAAATCAGTAATCCGATTGAACAGGTTGCCGAAGTTGCAGCTGGAACAACACTTGATGTCATGGCGAAAGCGAATGGCGAAGTGACAGAGGTGTTGAAAAAACGTGGCGAATATGTAAATAAAGGTGATGTCCTCTTCGTTATTGATAACAAAGATGCGTTATCGAATAAGCGCAAGAGCGAGCTGCAAGTGAAAAGTGCACAGGATTCCTTACAGCAAGCAAGAGATAATAAAGTGAACAATCGCAAAGATTTGGCTGATAACGTGACTCGCTTGCAAACAGCGCTCAAGAACGCTCAACAGGATTACAACAAAATTCGCAATGATTTTGATGCGGGTGTTGCCTTACAACGTCAAGTAGATCAACTTAAGCAAGCGTTGGATAACGCGCAAATGAGTTTAGACTCTGCACAAAGTAAATTGACTGCATTTGATAATACGGATTCGATCTCATCCATCGAGACACAAGCAGCTTCTGCTAGTCTTTCCTTAGAGGATGCAACGCGCGCGCTAGACAATTATGAAGTGAAAGCGCCAGGCAGCGGTATTTTGACAGATTTTAACGTAGTCGTTGGACAAACGGCCTCTGCAGCGGCAGGAAAAGTAGGTCAAGTTCAGCAGATCGATCCGATCAAAATTAAAACGGAACTAGCTGAAACGAACTACAATCTTGTGAAAAACAAAAAAGAACTCGTTTACTATAGCCCGAATACGCCAGATAAAAAAGGCACAGCGAAGATCAGCTACTTAGCTCCGATTATGAGTGCGGCTTCCAAGACTTTTACGCTGGAATTAGAAGTTCCTAATGCAGATCGTCAAATCCAGCCAGGTGGACGTTACCTAGTGCAGCTAACAACGGAATCGGAAGAGAAAGTGGCTGCGGTGCCTACGCTTAGTATCATTCGTGAGGAGTCCGATACCTTTGTCTTCGTACAACAAGGTGATCAATATAGTAAACGGAAAGTGAAGCTTGGACGCATTAACGGTGAGTTCCAGGAAGTGCTGGAAGGCGTGAAGGAAGGCGAGCAGCTCGTCGTCAGCGGACAAAACACGTTGAAAGATGGTCAAAAGGTGGGTACACCAGCCGCTTCAGCTAGTCCAATTGCAACGCCAGCTGCGAAGTAACATCATTGAAATTCAAAATGAAGGAGAAGTTATAGATGAAAAAAAGACCATGGAAATCTAGTCTGACAGCGATTATGCTGGGAGCAATGATCGTGCAAGGAGGTACCGCAGCATGGGCTGCGGAGCCTTCAACACCTACTGTAGTCGCGCCATCTGTGAATTATGGCTTAACGAAGGATATTCGTGCAGCGATTAAAAGCGTAGCTGAAACCCCTACAGCGACAGGCTCACAGCTTGCTGTGACGGTTCGTTTGTATAACGGTGGCACGACACTTAACCGTGTGCCCGAGCATGAGCTTCGTGTGCAAGCTTCCAGCGGAATTTCGTACACGCTGAAGCCGAGTGCAGGCAATAAATCATCGCTGCAGCCGAAGGAAATTGCGGAGCTCGTATATTTCGCTTCGATTGATTCAAAGGAAATCGGCACGATTCAAGGGCTATCCTTCGTCAATGTTGATTTGTACACGTATCCGAAAGTAGAGACTACGCTTCTGACGATGCCAACCAACCAAGTATGGTACGGCGGCACGGGTAGTGCAGCACTTGAAAGCATCGCTAGCGCGCAATGGGAACAGGCTTTCACCATTCCTGGTGTGAATTCAGGACTAATGTATGCAACCGTTGAAGCTTCTATCCAGAACTCGCAAACAGGTCGCGTAGCCGTAGTTACAGTTCTTGTGAACAATTCGGGAGCGGGTCGTGAAACAGTTCCTTCTTTCAGAATTGATGCGCAGTCAGAGACGAAGAATTACGAGGGAAAACGTACGGAAACAGCTCCAGTTGTTGTGGGCCCAGGGGAGAATACCTTAATCCATTACGCTATCCCTGTTGAGAATGGTGTGACACTAACGAATTTGCTAGTGCTCTCGACAGATACGTTTGTCTCAAAAGAGGGAGGACAAACTACGGAGCTTGCCACAGGTAAATTGGGTATCAATTGGCCAGTGGATGGAAGTCCAGAGGCAGCAACGTATACGATCGGTCAACCAATTCCATTCAATGCGTCTGCGAAATCTATTAATAAGTTAATGCAAGCGTCTTTGATGGAGCTTCATATGCATGAGAATCCAGGAGATGGGTATAAGACGGCTGTAGCGAAGTTTAAATTAACGAACACGAGCACAACGCCAATCGTTACGCCACCGTTCCTATCGGAATTAACGAACAAGCAAGGTGTTACGTATCAAGGTGCTCGTCAAACGAACGTGACGAACTTGATGAATCCTGGCTTAAGTTATGTTGTCAGCTATTCTTATATTGTTCCTCAGTCTGAGGATGGCGAAAGCTTCACTTTGAAAATATTAGATGGTCAGACTGCAGCGCCATACACGACTACAATTGCTTCTCTGGCAACGAGTGTGCAGACTGATATTTCTACAGATGCAACAATATCCTTGTACCCATTCGATGTGACAATCAACGATATCTCAACCAGCATGCAAACGTTGGGGGCAACGTATACGTACAAGCTGAAATTGGATCTGAGTATCACGCAACAAGAAAATGTCGTGGTTGACAACAACTTCTCGAAATTAAGATTTGAAGTTATTGATCCTGCAGGTCGCGTCGTTGGTTCCAAAGATGCATCGTTCACAGGACCGAATAAACTAGTTAGTGGCAAGCAAACGTTGGATGCAACGAATATTACTACGGATCAATTCAGCTTCCCGTTCACGATTAATGTGTACGAAATCATTGAAACGCAGAACGGCACAGCAAAACGCTTGCTTAAAACAATTAAATAATTGTTTCATAACAAAGGGCAGTCTCTCTAGTAGAAATCATCTACGGAGGGACTGCCCTTTTTCTTTATTGATGTACTCTTGCTTTGACAGATTTCGCATAATCGGTAGGCGACATGCCGACGGTTTTCTTAAAATCTCTCGAGAAATAATGAATACTCGTATAGCCCAGCAAACTAGCAACTTCGGTAATGTTATAGGACCCTTCGCGCATATAGGTTTTGGCTTGTTCGATTTTGAGTGATTTGAACGCTTCCATCACGCCCATTCCCTTCTGGGATTGGAAAAGCTCCTTCATGCGGCTTTTACCGAGGTGGAAGGCTTGGCAGATGTCATCTAATGTAAAGGAATCCGCAAGATGATTCTGCAAATAATCGTGGATTTGTCCAACCAGCCTTTGCTCATCTCGTTCTTTATGTAGAGAGGATTGCTTTAATTTCTGGGCTTCTTTCATGATTGCTCCCGCATCTTGTTTACGAATGAGAGTGATGAGCAGTACCTCTAGATAAGCTTTAATGAGCTGTTCGCTTGCAAACGGCGCTCCGTCATTCCTTTCAAGCAGATGAACGGATGGCGAGTCGAACGGGGGGAGAAAAGCATGAAACCCCTCTTGCATAATGATCGAAAGGATGTTGCGTTCACGATCCCCGAGGGAGACAACTTTATTGGCAAGCCGAGACATAGCCTCAGAATGGCAGGCAAAGGCGATGACGATGAGATTGGGCGGCTTATGCGCGTGTCTGACATGAACGGTATGAAACTCCTCAGGCTTGTGAAAAATCATGTTGCCTTGCACGAGAGTATGGATGACATCATCAGCCCGAACCTCGACCTCACCCTTGTCCACGTAGAGAATCTCCCAGAAGTCATGCTGTTCACCGTCGAATACAAAGCCCTTGGCATATTCAAAATAGTGAAAGGAAATGAGTGCTTCGATCGAAAGTGATTCCTGTAAGTAAATCCTTGGGAAATCCATGCGGTCCGTCCTCTCTAGGGGATTTTCTTCTTTTATTTTAACATATTCAATTTCGCTCTAGTGCAAATAATTCGGCTGAAAAGATAAATCATATATGCCGGTCCTCTTTTATAATAAGGGTAAGAAGCGGAGGAGATAACGATGAAAAAAGGGATTAATATTTGGTCATTTCCAGGCTCAATGAGCGTGAAGGATTGCATTACGACTGCGAAAAAAGCAGGCTTTGACGGCATTGAGTTAGCTCTGAATGAAACAGGCGAGCTTAGCCTTGAAAGCACAGAAAGTGAAGTTCGTGCCTACCGTCAGCATGCAGATGAGGTAGGTATTGAGATAAGTAGTTTAGCAACAGGCTTATTCTGGTCGTATTCCTTGACAAGCAGTCAAGAGCAAACGCGTCAGAAGGCGAAAGATATCGTGAAAAAGCAGCTTGAGCATGCCGCGGTGCTTGGTGTTAATACCATTTTAGTCGTGCCAGGTGCAGTTGGTGTTGATTTCATTCCGGATTCTGAAGTCGTTCCTTATGATCAAGCGTATGATTACTCCCTAGAAGCGTTCCAAGAGCTATCAAAAGTAGCGGAGTCTTTGAAGATTTCAATTGGGATCGAGAATGTGTGGAACAAATTTTTACTATCACCGCTAGAAATGCGGGATTTCATTGATAAAGTTAATTCCCCTTATGTAGGCGCATATTTCGATGTAGGGAATGTCATCTTCTCTGGGTATCCAGAGCATTGGATTACAATTTTGAGTCAGCGTATCAAAAAAGTACATTTCAAGGATTATCGCCGCGCAGCTGGCGGCTTGCATGGCTTTGTTGACCTCCTTGCAGGTGATGTGAATTATCCAGCAGTGATGAAAGCTCTTCAAACGATTGGCTATGATGATTATGTCATCGCGGAAATGATTCCTGGCTATACGCATCACGGCGAGCAAATCGTAAATAACACATCTGGCGCTATGGATGCAATTTTGGGGAGGAAATAAGCAATGTTAAGAATCGGACTAGTTGGATTAGGGTTTATGGGAAGAACGCATCTTGAGAATTATGTTCGCTTGGAAAAAGAAGGTGTTGCGATCAAAGTTGTAGCCCTATGCGATATCGACCCGCAAAAGCTTGAAGGCAATGCGGTTGCCGGTAACATTGCGACAGGGGATTCTTCCATCGATTTCAGCCTCTATGCGAAATATACAAGTGTGTCCGAGATGATCGAAAAGGAGCAGCTAGATTTCGTGGATCTTGCACTCCCAACGTATATTCACCGTGACATTTCGATTGAATGCTTAAATAAAGGTCTGCACGTGCTGTGTGAGAAGCCGATGGCTTCGAATCCACAAGAGTGTGAAGAGATGATTGAAGCAGCGAAAGCGAACGGCAAGCAGCTGATGATCGGTCAATGTTTACGCTTTTGGCCAGCTTATGTGTACTTGAAGGAAGTGGTAGAAAACGGAACCTACGGGAAAGTAACGAGCGGATATTTCTACCGCGGCGGTGCTACTCCGACTTGGGGACCTTGGCTAATTGATAAAGAGAAGAGCGGCGGCGCTCTCTTGGATATGCACGTTCATGATATCGATATGGTTAACTGGCTGTTTGGCAAACCAGAATCTGTATCTTGCTTGGCACGAAATGTAGTTCCTGGCAGCGGCTACGATGTCGTATCCACGAATTATTTGTACGGGGATAGCAAAGTGATTAACGCGCAAGCGGATTGGACATTGGAAGGCGACTATGGCTTCGATATGCAATATCGTGTTAACTTTGAGAAAGCTAATTTGATTTTTGGCGCGAGCGGTTTAAAAGTAAATCCGAATGACGCGTCTGGCTTCAACCCGGAAATCTCACCAGAGATGGGCTATTACCTGGAGCTGAAATATTTCATTGAGACGTTGCTTGCAGGACAAGAAGTGACGACAGCTACGCCTGAAAGCACAAGAGACACGATCGATATTGCTGTAGCTGAGATGGTATCTGCTGACAAGCAAGGCGCTTGGGTACAGGTGAAGTAAGATTTAATAAAAAGTTTCAGCGTGAGGCTTACGCCGCTAGCTCCTTTTTGATGGAGCCAGCGGCGTTTTTGTTTTTTCAAATAACAATAATAATTAGATAAAAAACAATGTTATTTTATTGAAATACGATAAATATTATGCTAGAATCATGATGTCATTATTACATGAGTGAGGTGTTTGAAATGAAGGTTAAACGTGGGTCAACCACATTCTTAAAGGTAATTATTTTTCTGCTCGGCATTGGAGTGCTTGCTTTGTGTATCTGGTTGCCTGTGTTATCCGCTAGAGACGCAAAGGTACATCCAGAAACGGCTTACTTCATAATCCCCTTTTTAGTATGTGCATACGGATTTTGTATTGCGTTTGCTATCTCGTTGTTTCAAGTATTCAAACTATTAACCTACATCGAAAAGAACATGGCTATCTCTGAATTATCTTTTAAATCATTACAGATTATAAAAAAGTGTGCTTTTGCAGTCATTTTCCTCATTGTGATTGGAATCGTGAGCTTAAGGATACTTGCTCAAGTGACAGAGAGTGATGATGCAGCGGGTCCTACATCCTTATGTCTAATGGGTATTATAGTAACAAGTATCGTCGCAGCCATTGTGGATGCACTTCAAAAGCCGTTAAAAAATGCCATAGATATAAAGTGAAAAATGTTGGAACTCCTGTCCAATTATTTTCATTTGACTGCAATCGCTTTCGTATTCTATGCTAATTGCATTTGCAATTACGAGAGGTGAATACGAATGCAAGACAAAGATTCAACAGCATCATGGCAAAAACTTCGTCTATTCGCAGTCACTTGGCCGATTTTTATTGACTCTGTTCTACGTATGATGTTAGGAACAGCCGATGTGTTCATGCTAAGCCGAATCTCCGATGAAGTAACTGGAGCGGTTGGCCTGGCGAATGAGCTGATTATGTTCTGTATTCTCATGTTTGGTTTTGTCGGCATTGGAACGAGTGTAGCGGTAGCACAGCATCTAGGTGCAGGCCAGGTCAAGGAAGCCAGTCGAATTTCCGCGCTAGCGATTACCATAAACCTGATTTTTGGCATTATTGTAAGTATTGCATTGGTCGTTTTTGGCGAGCCTTTGATGAAGCTCATGCATTTGGCGCCAGAGCAAATTCACATTGCTAAGAGATATTTGAATTTGATCTCAGCCTTTATATGGATCGAAGCGCTATCCTATGCGATTTCTTCGGTATTGCGGTCTAATGGACAGACAAGGGACGTTATGTTCGTCACGTTGGGGATCAATGTGATCCACGTCGTGGGGAACTCGCTTTTGATTTTCGGTAACCTGGGATTCCCAGAATGGGGAGTGACCGGAGCGGCAGTTTCAACAGTTGTGAGTCGACTGATTGGCCTTATTATCCTTGTGGTCATCCTGTATCGCCGACTACAAGTACCAATCTTGCTCAAGCACTATGTGAGCTTTAAATCGCGGATAGTGAAGCAGATTCTCAGCATTGGCTTACCATCCGCGGGAGAGCATATTTCTTGGCAATCGCATTATTTAATGATTTTCGGCTTCATCAATGTGATTGGGGCAACAGCCTTAAGCGCCCATGTGTATGTGATGAATATCACCAATTATTTTATAGCTTTAGGTATGGCGATTGGGATGGGAACGGAAATTATTGTCGGACACATGGTTGGTGCAGGGGCTTTCCAAGCTGCTTATCATAAATTGATCCGAAGCTTGAAAATTACTTTCATTTTAACCTTCATTGTCGTTGGAATCACTTCGATTTTCCGTAAAGAACTGTTAGGACTCTTCACAGATAATCCAGATATTATCGTGATGGGATCAACGATTCTACTTCTGTCTATCATTCTTGAACCAGGGCGGACCTTTAACTTAGTAGTTATCAATTCCTTGCGTGCTGCGGGGGATGCTAGATTCCCAGTCATGATGGGGGTCATCTCGATGTGGGGGATTGCAGTTCCCTTATCCTATCTACTCGGTATCCATCTGGAGATGGGGTTGCTCGGCGTTTGGATTGCTTTTACTGTGGATGAGTGGACGAGAGGCTTGATGATGTATCTTCGGTGGCGAAGCCGAGTATGGCAGAGCAAATCACTTGTTAAACCTAGCAGCGAAGGACGACCACTTCCTACGACGGTTTAATCTCTCACGAATAAAGAAGAAGCCCAAATCTCTCGCGAAGAGAGTCTTGGGCTTCTTCTTTTCATATGAAAAGAGGGACATGAAGGATGTGGCTGGCGGCTGGTAATACTACTATATTCAGTTTCTTGCAGAAAAATTGGATGTTTCGTTGATTCATAGAAAAAGTGCTAGTGTCCCGCAGTATAGATGTGAATGGCATCTCTAAGAAACTCGGCTGTACCTGGTTGATTCACATCATAATAGGCCTTGAAACGCTCATCAGCGACATACAGATCAGCAACGCCGGCATGGGCTTCCTTGCTGTACTCGTTCCAATAGTAGGAAATCCATTGTCGGTGCAAATCTGCTGCTTTTTGAGCTAATTCACTAGCAGGATCACCTTGCTTAAAAGCCTCCGCTAGCGTAATCGTAATTTCATTCGATAAGCGTGTAACTTCCTCATGCTGCTCTTGCGTCATATTTTTGACTTTTTGATTGCTTTGATTTACCCGATCCTCGCCGTATTTCTCGCGAATTTCTTTTCCATATTTCTTCTCGTTATCATCAATTAACTTTTGTTTAAAGCCTTCAAATTTCTCGTTATCAAACATGTGTATTCTCCCTTCTTTTGAAGCAATCGTTCGCTCCACATTCGCAATGAGCATATCCAATTGCTTCCGTTTGTCGAGGAGTTGCTTCCGATGGTCTCGTAGCGCATGGGTTTCATCGAACGAAGGCGATGTCATAATTTCTTTGATCTGCTCGAGCGGGATGCCAAGTTCTCGATAAAATAAAATCTGCTGTAGCCGATCTACTTCCGCTTGCCCATAAATACGATACCCGGATGAGTTGATTCTTGCCGGCATAAGAAGCTCAATCTCATCGTAATAGCGAAGTGTACGGGTGCTGATTCCTGCCAACTTCCCCAAGTGCTGTACGGTATATTCCATCTGCTCACCTCCTGACAACTTAACTGTAAAGCTTTCCGTAGCGTTAATGTCAATATCTTTTTTTAAGTTTAGGTGACCATGAGAAGTGCATGAGGTAAGTAATGAGCGCAACGACTAGGATGAAAAACAAGCTGACAAAGAAGCCTGGACGTGTCGTAGGATGTACAGAGGCTCCTGCAATCGCAATAAGGATGAGGATAATGCCTAACAAGCGTTTAAACCTGCGAGCAGGTGAATGAGGTAATATACGTCCAGAAGAAAGCAAGATCACTAACCAAATGAAGAGCAAGGTGAGACCCGCTGCTGTAGACATGTAGGCATACAATCCCTCGGGTAATAGCAAAGATAGAACTACTGCTACAGCCATACCACCGGTAGTTAATGCGAGCGCAGCATAGGGAATTTGTCTTGGTCCGCTCGTTGTACGCGTGAACAGTTGCGGAGCATCATGATCCTTCGCGAGTGCGACGAGAATGGCGGTAACCGCGAATAAGGAAGCCACCATCGTGGAGAAAGCAGCAATAATAAGAATGGCGTTAAACACATGCGGAACCAAGGGAAGCGGGTAGCTTTCCAAGCTAACCTGAAAAGGGCTTTTTTTGTCATGGAGAGCATGTAAAGGTAGTAGTGTTAGAACTAAGAAGAGTGAAACGATGTATAGGATAGCTAAAAGGAGGAGCATCATGGAGCCGGCTTTGTGCGCTTCGCTCGATTTCTTCAGGCGCATGGCGAAAAGACCCATCATTTCTGTGCCGCCGAAGGCGTAGAACGCATAGATGAGGGAGGACCAAGAACCTTGGAGACCTGATGGTAAAAAGGTTGCGCTAGTTACAGGAAATGATAGCGGATGAAGGCCGCCAGAGATCCAGCCTAGTACCGCGGCACCTGCCAGAAGGAGGAACATCAACAGTGCGGATACTTTGATGAGTGCGAAAATATGCTCCGAACGCTCAAAGGCATTCGCTCCGAGCAATATAACGCCAACGCCGAGACCGGCGTAGATCATCGCGAACAGCCACATGGGAATCGTGGGAAACCAGAAGCGCGTAAACAGGGAGAGAGCCACTAATTGGCTCCCCATAATCATTAACTGTGATCCCCAATAAATCCAACCGCAGCTAAATCCGGCCCAGTGTCCATAAGCTAATTGGGCATAAGAGCGAAAAGAGCCTTGCTGTGGATTCGCAGCGATCATTTGAAGCAATGCGTCGAGAACGAAATAAGTGCCTAATGTTGCGAAAATGAACAAAACGAGCATCGAAGCGCCGCCCATCGTTAGGCCAATACCGACGCCCAGAAAGTAGCCAGTTCCTAACGTACAGGCGACACCGAGCAGCGAGAGCTGCCACCACGTCATTGTGCCATTTTTCGATGGGGTTGCTTGAATGGACATGCTGCCTCCTAAGCTGTTCAAGAGTTTGATAACAGCCCATAGTATAGCTTGTCCCATGGTAAAATATACTTTTAAGCGAGGTCCATCAGCACGTATAGCTGTGCATCTCTCTCGATGACTTCAAAGGGTTGAAGCCGCGCGCTAGGGATATTGTGGCAGCGGCCCGTGTGTACTTCAAAGGTCCAGCCATGCAGCGGACATTCAAGTTCACCATTTTCTAGCTCAACCGCATAGCCTGCGTGGGGGCAGCGACTGGAGAGCAGCGTATAGATGCCATCCGCCTCCGTTAGGAAAAATCGCTTGCCACCCACTTTCACTTCCGACGGGTTTGCAGTAAACTGATCCTTGGAACCAAGAAGGATTTCATTCATGGGGATGCTCCTTTTCATAAGGGATTTCTTGTGAAGACATACTTTCATTATAATCCAAACGACAGCAAAGATCTCTATACATAGGCAAAAACAAAGGAGCACGATTTACATGAGCACAGTGTCACCATTAGCAGCAGCCTTTCGCGAAACCTCTTACCCAGTTGGAGGGCACGGTCGTAGACAAATTCATATTTTACAAGACGCTTTGAATGAGCTTGATGGCCAAGTCGAAAGTGATATCTATGGAACGGGAGAAGGCATCGAGAAATTCCAAGATGAGATGGCCGCTTATCTAGGTAAGGAAAAGGCGGTGTTTTTCCCAAGCGGGACGATGGCGCAGCAAATTGCCCTCCGCATATGGTGTGATGAGAAAGGGATCAGTAAGGTCGCCTATCATCCCTTAAGCCATTTGGAAATTCATGAAGAGGATGGCTTGAAGGAGCTGCATCACATAGAATCGATTTTACTCGGTGAGAAGGATCGCTTGATTCGCTTAGATGAAATTGTGGAGCTGAGAGAAGAGATCGCTTGTTTGCTCATCGAGCTGCCACAGCGTGAAATTGGTGGCCAATTGCCGCCGTTCGAGGAGCTTGTTGCAATATCGGCGCATTGTCGTGCCAAAGGCATTAAGCTTCATCTCGATGGGGCTAGATTGTACGAAGTACTGCCGTATTATCAGAAGTCAGCAGCGGAGCTATGTGCGCTTTTCGACAGTGTGTACATTTCGTTCTATAAAGGGATTGGCGGTCTTGCTGGCGCGATTTTGGCCGGAGACGAGGCGTTTACAGCGAAATCGAAGGTTTGGAAAAGGCGGCATGGCGGCGATTTGATCAGCCTCTACCCGTATTACCTAAGTGCGAGCTACTATTTCAAGCAGCGTGAGCCTAAAATGGGGCAATATTATGAGCAAGCTGTGGAACTTGCTGCACTGTTCAATAGCTGTCATCTTGTGACGACATTGCCACAGGTACCCGTGACGAATATGTTCCACGTCCATATCGCAATGCCGAAAGAGAAGCTCGAGCCGATCCTCGTCGCGTTGTACGCGGAGACAGGAGTAGGGTTGATCCATTATCTGCGTGAGTCAAGCGAGGGGATTAGCTCATTCGAGGTGAGCATCGGCGATGCGTATGCGAAGATTCCGCAGGATGATCTGAAGCGGACGTTTGACCAGTTGGATGCGAGCTTGCGGGAAATATAAGTAGTTGAGATAGCGCCCTGTCGATCCCAATCTCGAAAGAGATGCGAAACGATAGGGCTTTTTTTCGCATTTTCACGAATCGTAACTTTGTACGCTACCAGATGGCCTCCCCCTGTAAAATCGTAAGATTAGTCACCTTAGTTCGTCAGATCGTCGGTGTTGATGCAGATGAAGAATCGGTATACTTCAAAAAGTAAGCCCTTACATTTTGAATCCAGCGGACAAAAGGAGGGACACCCAATCAAGTCCGCCAGTAAGAGGATGGTCGTTATTTCATACTCAAAAAGAGTTTAGCGATGTTGCTCAGTATGGTCTGCATGATGATGTTGTTTGGCGTGCTTCCAGCTTTTGCAGCGAATGGACCGATAACTTGGGGTTCCTCGGCCACGGTTTCAAACATCAATACTTTTACAGATGCGGGTACCGATGCACGTGGGCTAAGTCCTGGTACATTCGGATCGGAATATCCGCGGATGATCAAGCTGGCAAATGGCAACTGGCTTGCGGTTGCAGCCATCTATGATAACAACGGCTACACCAAAGTATCTTGGGGCGGCACGCGATTGCAGGTTTACCTCAGTACGGACAATTGCCGTACATGGTCTTTAGCAGCGACACTATGGGAAGATGGACGTGATCTGGATAACGGACAATTCGCACAGCTGGCGAATGGCGATATTTTGCTCGCGATGCGGTCGGTGCGTTGGCAGGAGTCCTATCAGTTAAGAGTGTACAAAAGTACGAACGGTGGTTCGGCTTGGAGCTACTTGAGCACCATTGATGAAAAGAACGGCACGCCAGGCTCGCTAGGCAATCCGGATAAAGGCGTGTATGAGCCGCATATGCAAATTTTGAGTGACGGTTCACTGGCTGTCATGTATGCGAGTGAAAAGCACGTGACAGAAAGTCCATCGTATAGTCAAATTATTGCGGAGAAGATCTCGACGAATGGCGGCGCGAGCTGGGGTAGTGAGATTTATGTTGCGTGGGATACTGGCAATTCAGCAGCACGTCCGGGTATGCCTGTTTTCCAAAGAATGAACAATGGCCAGTATATCGTAACCTTCGAGGTTTGCGGTACGCAAAACTGTAACGTGTTTACGAAGAAAAGCAGTGATGGCAAAACATGGTCCAGCGGTATCGGTACGCAAGTGCCAAGCCAGCAAGGCGGACCTTACCTGCTTTCACTTACAGATGGCAGAATTTTATTAACATCCAATGCCAATGTCCTCTCCATTTCCAATGATTACGGGAATACTTGGTATACGAATGATTCTACCGCTTTCGGCAACTCCTTATGGGCAGCCATGTATCAAACAGGAACGAACGAAGTTGCTTACATCGATTCCGTGAACCGGACAGGCGGAGGTCATAATGTGCAGGTGAAGTTTGGTACTTGGACGACCACGTATACAAATAATTTTGCAGCTAATGATAGTGGTTGGGCTCGCTATGGCGGAACTTGGGCAGTCAGCGGCGGCACCTATAATCTTACTTCTACTAGTGCAGATAAATCGATTCTTACCCCATATCCATCCAAGCGAAACTATACCCTGGAAGGGGATATCAAGCTTAACAATGCGGGGCAGGCTAGCCTTATTTTCAATGTGACGAGTCCAGGAACAGGTGCGGACAGCATGAAAGGATATGCCGCAGGCATCGACTCGGCGGGGCAAGTGTGGTTAGGCCGATTTAACAATAACTGGACACAGCTGGCTCTTGTGAATACAACGATAAGCATAAACACTTTGTATCACATGAAGGTTGTGGTCAATGAAGGCAATATCAAGGTGTATGTAGGTGATATGACGACGCCGAAAATTAACTTTACCGATACGACGTATGCCAATGGCACGATTGGTGTGCGTGGTGGCTTCGGCAATAGTGTGAGCTTTGACAACATTACAGTGAACTAGAAGTAAGTGAAGCGTGAAAAAGAGCCCTCGGGCTCTTTTTTTTGTGTTCGATACACAGGTGGCAAAAATGCAAATGAGCATCCTTTTCATGGGGGTTCACTTCAACATTTTAAATAAATGCAATAAGGCATCTTTTGGGGGCGGAAATGTCTGAACAGAGCTGAAAATGCAGAAATTGATGCCTATTTGCAACCATTATAGCTGAAATCGCATTTTAGGAAGAAAAAAGTTGCACTTTTGCATTTCTCAGATGGAGATCGGCTGGCTTGAGCCGGCCCCGCTGGGAGCGCGCGCTTCGTAACATCGCCCCCTCCAATCGTAATATCGTCACCTTTTACCCGTCCCAGCCGCTCATGCATTCTTACGTTTGTTCCCTAAAGTTGAGGGTTTTATCGGTTTAGACGAGGTACGATTCCCTGTAAAGTTAGAACCAAGGAAAGCCCTTACATCAGCGTGAAAGGGCTTTCGCAGAAAACATAAACCGAATGAGAGAGGGTTGTATATCACTATGAAAAAGAAATTAACTAGCTTACTTACAGCAAGTATTGCGCTTGCTATGGTGGCAACAGGTTGCTCGAGCACAAAAGAAAGCGATACCAAAACAGCAACTGCGTCTGCAGCTCCAGCGGCAACGAAAGCCGCAGAGACAACGAAATCAGCGAGTCCCGTAGAGATCACCTTTTGGAATATGTTCGGCGGCGGTGAGGGGGATTTCGTAGATCAAATCGTCAAAGGCTACAACGATTCCCAAAAAGAAGTCATCGTGAAACAGCTTCGCCTAGAATCCAATGAGTACTACGCTAAGCTAAGCACGGCGCTTTCTTCATCCAAAGGTCCGGATGTGGCCGTCGCACACGTGGATCGTATCTCGCCTTTCGTGAAAGCGAAGCAAATTTTGCCGCTTGATGGGCTGGCTAGCAAAGTTGGTTTTGATCTGAAACAAGTGTCCGATTCCAATATCAAAAGCGTGTCCTATGACGGGAAGCCGTACGCCGTGCCATTAGATACCCATTTCCATATGTTCTACTACAATAAGGATCTATTGAAGAAAGCTGAGCTGCTGAACGACGACGGCACGCCGAAGTTGGGTGAGCTGACGCCAGATGGCTTTAAGAAAACATTAGCGCAAATTCAAGCGAAGGTACCTGGTGTGCAAGCACTAGCCGTGAATACACCTTATTTCCAAGAGCCATTCCTGAATTTGTACTATGAAGCAGGCGGCGACATCCTGAATGGGGATATGACGAAATCCGCGATCAACAATGAGAAAGCATTGAATGTTCTTAAGTTTTACCAGGATCTTTACAAGAACAAATACAGTGATCTGAACGATAAAACGCCTTGGGATTCATTCCACAGCGGGAAAGCAGCACTATGGTTCGGTGGTGTGTGGGAAGCAGGACTGTTGCTAAATGATAAATCCTTGAATATTGGTGCGATGCCGCTGCCTGCGATTTTCGGTAGCCAAACGCACTGGGGAAGCTCCCATTTGCTTGTAGTTCCTTCTTACGTCACGACAGAGAAACAAGAAGCATCTGCGAAATTCATGAAGTACTTCTCTGAGGTTGGCGGCAAAACGTGGGGTCAAGCAGGACACGTACCTACGAACAGTGCAGTAACGACAAGTGACGAGTACAAGAAACTTCCTTACCGTAATTTCTTTATTGAAGCACAGAAAACAGTGAAATTTGCACCGAAAACAGATAAATACACAACGATCATTACAACAGTGTCGGAGTCGCTGCAAAACATCCTTTTCGGTAAGCAAACGCCAGAAGAAGGCTTGAAAACGATGGATAAGCAAATCAATGATATTTTAAGTAACTAATTGTCCGATTGAATCGGGTGGAGATACAAAGAAAGCTACCGGGGCTCCACCCGAACTTTTATAGAAAGATATAAGGAGAAGAGTGTATGGAGACTAAAGTAAGTGAGCATGATCGGACGCTAGTCCTCCGCCGTCGTAAACCGTTACGAATAGCTTTGGAATTGAATGCATTGCTGTATGTGCTGCCATTTCTGATCCCTTTTGCCATCTTCTATCTGTGGCCTGTGGGGCGAGGCGCTTGGATGAGCTTGCACGTATGGAACATTCAGGGGATGCAGCGCTATGTGGGTTTTGCGAATTATAAAAAGATTTTTACGGATAGCAATTTTTATCTCTATGTATGGCACTCGATCTACTTTGTTATCCTCTGTACACCGACCATCATCGTGCTTGGCTTAGGCTTAGCGATGTTGATTAATCAAAATATACGTTTCCGAACACTAATCCGTTCAATATTTTTCTTACCTTACGTGCTATCTGTCTCGGTTATCAGTTTCATCTGGCTTCGTCTTCTCGACTCGAAGTATGGCCCAATTAACGCGTTCTTGAAACTCATTGGTTTACCTAGTGACATTCATTGGCTGACGGATAAACATTTTGCTTGGTGGGCGATTACCCTTGCAACCGATTGGTGGACAGTAGGATTTGTAATGGTATTGTTCCTAGCTGGCTTGCAAGAAATTCCTACGGATCATTATGAAGCTGCGAAAATAGATGGCGCTGGCGCTTGGAAGCAATTCATTCATATTACGCTTCCCGGACTGTCGAGAGTCATGCAAATACAAATATTTTATCAAATCATCTCGTGCTTAAAGCTGTTTGGGCAAGTTCAGATTATGACGGGCGGAGGTCCAGGGGACGCCACGAACACGATGATTCGCTACATCTACGTCACGGGGTTCAAAAAGGATATGTTCGGACTAGCTTCTGCCCAATCCATCGTATTCTGCATCCTCATGCTGCTCATCGCAGTGATTCAGTTCAAATTAACAGACAGAAAAGATTGACGGAGGTTGAACATGAAACAACTCACAATCAACATCATTGCCGTGGTGCTGGCGCTCCTATTTATTTTTCCACTGATTTGGATGATGGTTGTATCCCTCAAACCGGATGGCGTCAACGTCATCTCCATTCAAGATTGGTTCAATTTCTCGGATTTGAATTTACAGAACTATAAGAAGGTCATCCAAGATTCTCAAATTCTTAGATGGACGTGGAACAGCTCAGTAATCGGCGTACTGACAACGGTTATTTCACTTATTTTCAGCTCCTTAGCTGCTTTCTCGTTCTCGAAGCTGCCTTTCAAATCTCGAGGCCTGTTCTACGTGCTCATCGTTTCAGGCTTGTTAATTCCAACGGAAGCGATTTTAATTCCACTCTATGAAACGACACTTCATTTGAAGCTGATTGATAACATGTGGGCGATCATTCTACCTGGACTTACGAACCCAATCGGGATCCTGCTGCTGAAGCAGTTCATGGATGGTGTACCGAAAGATTATATCGAGGCTGCGCAGATTGATGGTTGTAAAAACTTTGGACTCTGGTATCGGATATGTCTACCGCTTACGAGATCTGCGATGTTTTCTGTCGGTATTTTCTGCTTCATCTTATCGTGGAACAATTTCTTATGGCCATACCTGACGATTACATCGCAAGAGAACATGATCTTATCAGCAGGACTACCGACGTTCTTGTCGAATAACATCATGTCCTTGAATATGATCATGGCAGCAAGTGCAATTGCGGCAATACCAACGATTCTGGTGTTCGCTGTGCTGCAGCGTCAAATTGTGCAAGGCGTGGCGATGTCCGGTATTAAAGGTTAAAAATCTCAATTTCTACGAGTCAGATTCTCTTCCCAGAAAGGGTTGTTCCAACTTTTGACCCAGACATCAGATGTTGTGACGAAACAGCGACACAAACGGATTCCTTCATGGATGTATACATGGACGAGCAGCATTCGCTATAAGTGGATGCTGTTGCTGTTCCTATTTTCTCTAACGCCCCTGCTTGCCTTGGGGTTTATTTCGTATTCGATATCGAAGTCAACGATCAACAATAAAGTTACGGAATACTCGGAACAGCTCTTGAAGCAGACCGCCGAGAATATTGACACTAGACTTGGGATTTACAAGGATATGATGATGCAGGTTGTCAACAACAACGATATTGTTACGATGCTGCGGACATTGGACCGTACGGATCCCACTCAGTATGATCTGGATAGTCTATCCCTGACGACGAAGCTATCGACCATTATTGCGATTAATCAGGATATACAGTCGATTTCCTTTCTTTCGCCGCAACATTTTATTAAGGGTATATATAGATGGAACGATCGCTCTTACGATAAAGTATCCCCATTCCTGCAGACGTTGGAGGATGGGAGCAATTTTCGCTGGTTTTCCACGCGCTTGGGAACGTATGTTGATAGTCTGAACACGCAAAATGTCCACGTTTTTTCACTAGCCAAACAAATTTATAAGATGTCCGATGATAGTCCGGTCGGGATCATTGCTGTACTGGATATTCGTGAGGATGTGTTAAAAGAGATTGGGGCTCGAACGACGAAAAGCAATATGGATATTGAAAGCTTTGTCATTGATGGTCGTGGTCAGATCATTTCGTATCCAGACAGCAAGATGCTGGGGAAAAGTGTGAAAGAAGTGCTCGGCGATGACGGCTATACGGATATGTTTCGTGGGGCGACCGACGAATCTGTTTTTCCATTGAAATATCAAGGTGAAAGACTGATTGTGAATTATAAAAAGCTGCATACCAACGACTGGATCGTCGTCAACGTCATTTCAGAGGCTTCCCTGTACAAGGATTCGAACCGATTATTGCAAATTATTTTGGTGATCGCTTTCATTTGCATCTTATTCTCCATCTTGACGGCTATCCTGCTGGCGAACTCGATTTCCAAGCCTATCCTGAAAATGATTAAACTGATGCGCCAAGTGATGTCGGGGGACTTGACCGTCCGATTCAAAGCGAAACGCCGGAATGATGAATTCGATATTTTGGGCGAAAACTTTAATTACATGGTGACGCGGATCGATGGACTTCTGGAGACGGTGTATGAGGAGCAGAATCATAAACGCGTGGCGGAATTGAAAGCGTTGCAGGCGCAAATTAATCCGCATTTCCTCTATAACACATTGGATATTATTAAATGGACAGCACTTCTGCAGAAAGCGAATCATGCTGCTGAAATGGTCAGTCTTCTATCCCGATTATTGCGAATTAGCTTGGGAAAAGGTGAAGAAACCGTCACCATCGAAGAAGAAATTGAACATGTACAATGCTATCTGGGTATTCAAAAATTCAGATTCAACTTCAATATCGAAACATTCGTTCAACTGGATGAAGAGGTTCGGTTGTACCGCACGCCGAAGCTAATCCTGCAGCCGATCGTCGAGAATGCGATTCTTCATGCTTTTACAGATCGGGAAACAGGTGAAATTCATATTCGGTGCGGCGTCCATCCGGAAGGCGGCATAAGGTTCGAGGTCGTGGATAATGGTCGTGGCATGGACGCAAGTCTTGTACAAAGCTTAAATCGGCATGTGCCGACGTTGACTTCTGCGGATCGAGTAAGCGGGATTGGCTTAGCCAATGTAGACGAACGCATTAAACTCATATGTGGGAAGCCGTATGGCTTGGGCATTCAAAGTGAACCAGGAACAGGTACACACATTACGATAAGACTTCCAGAGATGAAGTAGGTGATAATCATGTTTCGAGTTGTGATTGTGGAAGATGAATATATCGTGAGGTTCGGAATTCGCTCCATGATTGAGTGGGAAAAGCTAGGCTTAACCGTCAGCGGCGAGGCAGCAAATGGGCAAGAAGCGTTGGATCTGATCCAGGAGAACCCGCCAGATATTCTCATTACAGATATTAAAATGCCTGTTATGGATGGCATTACACTCATTACGGAAGTACGTAAAAGTTATCCGCTTATGAAAATAGTCATTCTTAGCAATTTGGAAGATTTCCAATATGCGAAGGAAGCCATCCGTAACGGAGTTTCCGAATATATGATCAAATCGGATATGATGCCGCGCGACCTCGAGGGGACACTGCTTCGTGTAAGGGAATCGATTAAAACAGCGTCACCAAGCAGTGATCAGATTAGTATTGTAGAGCCTATCGTGAAAGAAAAACGGATGCTGGAGCTTCTGGAAGAAGCGGATCCTGCGCGTAGACAGCAAAGTATTGCTAGCTTAAAGCTGTCTGAGGCAAAACTGCCCTTCTATGTCCTCCATATCACTAAGAATATGTGGACGCAAAGTGTGGAAGAGGGCCAAGCGCTCATTCGCAAAGCGATTGCTGAAGTGATGACGACTTCCTCGGAGGAAGTCTATGAGGCTTTTCCAGACCGGCAAGGCGAAATGAATGTTCTTCTTTTTACAAGGAAGATGGCTCCAGGCAATATTGAGTTGAAGACACTGGCTCAATCCATGATTCACTATTTGAAGGACCATTATGACATGTCATGTACCATTGGCATAAGTAAGAGCACGACCAGTTGGGCAGGGCTGCCCCAAGCCTACGAGCAAGCGATCGCTGCAGCGAAATATAAAATGTTCATTGGCAGTGAGCGAGCCATTCTATATGGTGTCGATTATGTGCCTGCTGCTAGTCAACTGGCAGATAATATTAAAGTTAGTACCACGCATATCCATGCGATGGTGTATGCCTTTCAAACCAAAGAGCTGCAGGCGTACTTGGAAGATATTTTCGAACAGCTGACGGCCCGCAAAGATTATGATCTCGTGGAAATTATTTCATTGGAGCTGCTCATTCTGCTCACCACCTTGTGGTCTGAGGTTGCAAGTGATCAGCAAAGCGTACTCCAACTTAAGAAGATGTACTATGAGCAATTGTCCAAATTAGAGACGATTCAGATGAGTAAAGCGTGGTTCTTGAATGCTTTTGAAGAGCTTGCCCAGCATATGATTGGGGTGTATCACAGTGATCGCAACGGCATTATTAAAGCAGCGCAATATATCGGGCAGTACTATCAACAAGAGATTTCGCTTCAGTCGATTAGCAATCTGGTGCATTTAAGTAAGAACTATTTTGCCAACTTGTTTAAAAAAGAAATGGGTGAAAGCTTCCTGGAGTATTTAACGCGGATACGCATTGAGAAGGCGAAGGCGCTCCTGACCAGTGAGCTCAAAACAGCAGATATTGGCCATTTAGTTGGCATACCAGACCCTAAATATTTCTCGAAAGTGTTTAAGAAAATTACGGGCTGTTCGCCAGCCGAATATCGAAGTCGCGTAAAAGAAGACAAATCTTCCTAAGTCTTCTTGTGCAACTATGCAAACGCTTACTGAGGAGCTATCCGTTGTCAAGCATAGGGGTGAAGGGGGGATTAAAGTGTTAGATAAAAAAGGGGTTAATCTCAGCTTAGCAATCGGATGTATGCTCGTACTCGTCCTAACGGGATGTTCGATCCTCTCTAATGGGAACAAACATGGTGAGGAAAGTAAAAAAGCTATGGAGAGTGCGGTATCACGCGTGGAAATTTCGTTCTGGAATCCCTTCGGTGGTGGAGAAGGTGAGTTCGTTGAACGAATCGTGCAAAACTTCAATGACTCGCAGAAGTCTATATTCGTGAAGCCGCTGAGATTAGAATCCAACGAATATTATGTGAAACTGAGTACAGCTCTATCATCAGGGAAGGGCCCAGACGTGGCCGTAGCTCATGTGGACCGTATGTCACCATTCGTAAAGGCGAAGCAAATTGTGCCGCTGGACGGATTGGCGAATGAAGTTGGATTTGATTTCAAAGACCTAGAGCAGAGTAATGTTCAAAGTGTGAGCTTCATGAGTAAGCCGTATGCGATGCCGCTGGACACACATTTTCATATGTTGTATTACAATCAAGCGATTCTGAAAAAAGCGGGCTTGTTAAATGACGATGGCACACCAAAGCTCGCGATGTCATCGCCGGAGGCTTTTATTCAAATGCTGCAGCAAATTCAAGCCAAAGTACCGAATGTTCAGCCATTCGCGGTGAATACGCCTTATTTCCAAGAGCCGTTTCTCAATATGTATTACGAGGCAGGGGGAGATTTGCTAGATGCGAGCATGGCGAAATCGAACATCCATAATGACAAAGCACTTCGTGTCCTGAAATTTTATCAACAGCTCTATGCCAGCAAGCTCGCAGATGTGAACGACAAAACGCCGTGGGACACTTTCCACAATGGCAAAGCCGCACTTTGGATGGGCGGTGTTTGGGAAGCGGGTTATCATTTAAATGAACCATCCCTTCCTGTCGGGATCATGCCGCTTCCAGCACTTTTTGGCAGTTCGATGCAATGGGGGAGCTCGCATACACTGGTCATTCCGACTTACGTAACGATGGATAAACAACGCGCAGCCATGACCTTCATGTCCTATTTTTCAAAAGTAGGATCACAATTATGGGCCCAAGCTGGTCATGTACCTGCCAATCGAGCTGTTCTTCAAAGTCAAGAATATTTGCAGCTGCCCTACCGCAAGCTCTTCATCGAGGCTCAGCATCACGTCAAATTTGCTCCGCAAACGGATAAGTATGCGACTATCTTTACTACGCTCTCAGAAGAGCTGCAAAGCATCGTCATGGGAGGGTTGGATCCGGAGGAGGGGCTTATGTTGCTAGAGAAGAAAATGAATGGGCTTTTGGCTAATTAGGGTTAGTGGAAATCAAAGAGCAGCAGTCACTATGACGAAGCTGCTTTTTTTGTGTTTCGTTAGTTAATGGTGTTTCTTCATTGAAGTAATGTGCTTATTTGCCTTTTATAATTCTATATTATGGTAATGTAATAATACGACATAGAATAGGGAGAGGAAGTATCAAAATGAGATTAAGAGTCATTGGCAGATGGGGCGCATATCCAAGAGCTGGTGAAGCGACTTCAGGCTATCTGTTAGAAATAGGAAATCACAAAATTTTACTCGATTGTGGAAGCGGTGTATTGGCAGCTTTACAGAAATTTATAGAACTAACAGATTTAACAACTGTATTTCTTTCTCACAGGCATTATGATCATATGGCAGACTTAGGTTGCCTTCAGTATGCATGTTTAATTGATATGGATTTACAGCGTCGAGATACGCCGCTGAGACTCCTAACTTCGGAGGAAGCAGAATGGTCAATTCCTGTTATGAAAGGCACTTATGAAATAGGAGTTAATGAAAGTGCTGCTGTAACATTTGAGGATGGATTAAAGTTAACTTTCTTCCGAACGAATCATGATGGTTATTGTTTAGGAGTAAGGATAGAATTTGAAGGGAAAGTATTAGTCTATACTGCTGATACTCGCTATGATGAGACGCTTGTACCTTATCTTAAAGACGCGGATCTACTGATTACGGAAGCTTCTTTTTATGCTGACTTCAATGCAGCTCAGTACGGCCATATGAATTCATATGAAGCAGGGAAGTTAGCTTCGATGGCAGATGTAAAGAAGTTGCTGTTATCCCATTTGCCTCATTTTGGTGATACTCAGTTATTGAAGGAAGAAGCCGCTGTTATGTTTAATGGTGAGATACTTTTAGCAGATTTCGGTTTGCAAGTGATCATATAACAGAACTTCGGGACGGCCTGATTTTTTCCAGCGAGTTTAGTTAGGAGATTGATGACATGGCTTTCGGAATATCCAGACATGAACTGAATGAATGGAAAAGCAAATGCTTACAGGGGGAAATTGCCTTTCTAACGCATTATTGGGTGGAACCACGCTTTCCAGGAGTGAAGACGATAACGAAGGTGGGCTGCTGTAATCTGGAACGATTGAAGGAATGGTGCTTGGCGAATGGTTTAAATCCAGCTTACATACATCTTCGTGATGAATATCCACATTACGACCTAATAGGGAACAAGCAGATTGAAATCTTAAAGAGAGAACATTTGACAGATCATCTGGTCAGGTTCAAGCTTTCGTGAGTGTCCTCATCCGTGATTTCAATTTGCAAAGGCACCTATGATAAAATTAACATATCAACACAAAGGAGCTGAATGAAGTGAACATTATTTTCCATGGACAAAGCTGTGTCGAAATTAGATTGGAGCAGCATACGTTAATTATAGACCCCTTCCTGACAGGGAATCCACAAGCAACTGTCAAGCCGGAAGACATCAAGGCGGATTATATCCTCGTTACTCATGGCCATGGGGATCATGTTGGGGACACGCTATCCATCGCGGAGCGCAATGATGCAACTGTTATTGCTCCTAATGATTTAGCTCGATATCTAGGCTTCGAAGGGGCTAAGACACATGGGATGGGAATTGGCGGATCGTATACGTTTCCTTTCGGCAAAGTGAAAATGACGCTAGCTTTACACGATTCGTCCTACAATCCGCCAGGCACGAAGGAAAACATTTATACAGGGATGGCAAGTGGATTCTTGCTGACGGTAGAGGGGAAAACCATCTATCACGCAGGGGATACGGGGCTGTTTAAAGATATGAAGCTGATCGGAAAATTAAATGAAATTGATCTAGCCTTCCTGCCAATCGGTGATAATTATACGATGGGACCGGATGATGCCGTGATTGCCGCGAAATATTTGAGAGCAGCAACTGTTGTGCCGATGCACTACAATACGTTTCCTGTGATTGAACAAGATCCCAATAAGTTCGTAGAAAGCTTGGCCGAGGAAGGCATAGATGGCTTAGTTATGACGCCAGGTCAACAATTAGAGCTTTAAAGCACTGGGCTGCTTTCGGTGTTCTTGCCAGGCTGCCGATCTTTCCAAAAAAGGACGGTAAGCATACGCTCGACCCATTCCTTATCCTCTGGGGTCAACACGAAGCCATCGAACATTAGCTCATTTTCACGCAGGAACCGCCGTAAGTTAACAGGCTCGCTTTGGAACTGTTGGTTCGTTGGTGTGGATTCGAGATAACCGGCGATATCCATTAACTCCGAATAAGATGTGTTAAGCCCTTCGGACAACTTCATCAAGACGTCAGGTGACGGAATTCCGCGGTTTCCATTCTCCAGCTGTGATATATAAGCAGCGGATACACCAGAGCGATCAGCTAATTCGCGAATCGTGAAGCCTTTCATTTTGCGCATATCTCTTAATTTATCGTAAAAGTACATGATTGTTCATCCTCACCCATCAAGTAAACATTAGTAAACAATTTAATACTAACAGTTTACTAAAGTAATTACAATCATTGTGTTCGTAGGGTACTGGCAGCATTATACTCAAAAGCATGATTACTAAAGTAAACTTTTATATTTGCATTAGTGAATGCGCTCGAGTTATACTGCTATTAGGACGAAGTGATGATGGGGGTTGAGAGATCAGATGCATTTACGGATCATGGCAAAAACAGATGCATTCATCAAAGCGAGAGTGACGAAAGGCTACTCGCAACGAGAGCTGGCGCGACATACAGGCTTAAGTCATGCGTACATAAGCTTGCTTGAGCGGTCGATTAAATCAGTTGGCCCCTCAACAGCTAAGCGAATTAGCGATGTGTTGGATATGGAATTGGAGGAGCTTTTTCACATCAACATAGCTTGAAAAAAGAAGTAAATCCAATTTGTAGGCGAGGATCACACAAAAAGTGTGGTCCTTTTTTCCTTATTTTTCTACATTACACGCCATAGTTAAAATATTAGCGATTATACGAAATTTGTTGTTATAATATCGTCAAAGGAATAGTCAATTATATATAAAGGGGTAAATGAGATGCTGTCCTGGATTCGAAGTTTAGTAGGGATTAATCGCAGCTTCCGGGTAAAGCTTATTCTCAGTTTATCCATCATTATTTTGTTAGCCTTTTGCTTGACGGGCTACTTAACGTATCGTTATAACCTAACTCTGTTTGAAGAGGAAATCAGTAAACAGTTCTCTAGTACAAACGAGGAAGCGCTGGCGAAGCTGGACCTCAAGGTGCAGGAGGTTGTTCGTATTTCGCAGACGGTTGTGTTTAATCCAGCTATTGAAAAGGTGATTTCACGCATTGATTTGAGGGAAGACGCCGACCCGTTCGATAAATATTATGATAAAAAGATGATTGAAGATCAGGTCTATCAGCTCAAATCGGATGCGCCTTATATTACCGGGATGTATTTATATGACTTAACGGGGAATCCTTCCTATTTTAGCTATACGACCTCCACGATTAATGCGCCGAATGACAACGTATTCAAGGTGATACGTGATAAACTTAAAGACACATCTGGTGATCTCGTGTGGATTAGTATACCGATGGCATCTTCCATTGAGCCAAGCGGGTTTAGAAATACAATCGTTGTAGCTCGGTATATGAAAAATAGTTTTTTAAGCACATACGGTGTACTTGTTATGGCTTTTGACGAATCCTTCTTCTCAGGATCACTCAAGGAATTGACGAAGGCAGGGCAGGGGCAGGTGTATCTGTTTAATAAAAATAGCGAGCTGTTGTTTACGAATGCGCCAGTCCATGCCGATCAAGTAGAGCTGCTCCGGGATATGAATCAAACGCAATTAATGAATAATCATTTGTATGTACAAGGACAATCAGAGGTCACCAACTTCAAGTTGGTCAGCGGCACGTCGTTAACGGAAATTCAATCGAGAAGTCGAGAAGTATTCAAGATGATCGTATACTCTGGCTTAGTTAGTATCTTGCTTGCAAGTGTATTGATTGTCCTTTCCACGGGAAATTTACTTCGTCCGCTCAAGGATCTGCTGCTTGGTCTACGGAAGGTGAGATCGGGTGATTTTGATGCACGCATTGAGATACGAACGCACGATGAATTGGCGTATATCGGTGAGAGTTTCAACGCCATGGCCGAGCAGGTTGGACACTTAATTAAGGAAAAATATTTGATCCAATTAAGTGAGAAAGAGGCAGAGCTAAAGGCGATGCAAGCCCAATTGAATCCTCATTTTCTGCACAATATGTTCAATGAAATTTATTGGAAGCTCTATTTGCAAGATGAGACCGAAACGGCGGCATTGATCGCGGCCATTTCCGAGATGCTGAAGTACTCCTTGATGCCTGTGCGAACGCTGACAACGGTGAAGGAAGAGTGCCAGCAGATTCGTAACTATTTGAAAATACAGAAGGAATTATTTGAAACGGATTTAGAAATTATCATTCAAGTTGATGACGAAGTTGCCAATGTGGAGGTCATGCGGTCACTGCTTCAGCCTTTAGTCGAAAATGTGTTTATGCATGCTTTCCGTAATATGGTGTCGCAAAAAGTACTGCTCATCAAAGCGAGCAGCCGTGAAGGATTTCTAGAGATTGAAGTGACGGATAATGGCTGTGGCATGAATGAAACGGCGATCTCGCAAATCTTGGGCGTTCAGGGCTCTTCCTTGCCTCATCGTATGGACGGGCGCGAAAGTCTAGGTGTACGGAGTGTTGTGAGAAGGATAGAACTGATCTATGGAGCCCCATTCCGCATGGAAATTGAAAGTGTATTGGGAAGTGGAACAACGATGCGTCTTGTTTTACCGCTTAGTCATAATAATGAGAAAGGAGAACACTAGCATGAGAAGTGGACGAGTATTAATTGTCGAGGATCAGTTGAATTTTAGAAAAGGTATCGTGAAGATGCTGCAGAGCGGAGATCTCGGCTGGCAAGTGGTCGGCGAGGCCAGCAATGGTCAGGATGCCTTGACGATGCTGGATGAGCTTAGACCTGATTTAGTTCTAACGGATATTCGTATGCCGATCATGGATGGGCTCGAATTCGTTGGGCATTTACGCAAAAATTATCCCGATATGATTGTTATCATTTTGACTGGATATAAAAATTTCGAATATGCGCAAGCCGCTGTACGTTTAGGTGCTTTGGATATTCTCATCAAACCATGTACCGAAGACGATGTACGGCAGATTATGAATAAAGCTTCGGAGAAGTTTTATGAGAAATATGCCCATCAGCAGAAGCAACAGCTACAGCTGCAACTGCAGCAAGATCAGGAGCTTCGGGCGGTATTGCTGGATCTCCCTTATGAGATGAGCACACTAGTTAGAATAAATGAAGCACTGAACGGTAAAGAATTGTGGCTGCTGCACTTGAACAATGAAGATTTGGCTTCTAAAGCAAATGGAAAACGCGATATGAGCTTGCTTCAATTTGCTTTCTCCAATATTGCCGAAGAGCTGGTAAAAGGAGCGGGACTGGATGCGCGGCTGTTGCTAGTGGAACATGATACGTTCCTATTAGTAACAGGAATGCATCAAGTGGAAGAGAGTTTGCAAGAGGCTATTCCAACCGCATCCTTTGAATATTTGAAAATTCGCACCGGTATGATATCCATGGGACTCGCTCCTTCGGCTAGTGACTTGGCAGACTTATATCAGTTGACGAAAGGGGCGTTCACAGAATCCATAGATCTCCCTGCCGTAAGTGGTGGAGAAGCGGGATCCGGCATTATGCTCTCGCTGAATCAAGCGAAAGTCAGAGAGATGGAAGTCGGGCTCATGTCAGCTATTCTTGTCGGTCAAGAAGACAGCTTACATGTGCTCTTGAATCGTATTCTCGCCGATCTAAGCCGTACATCACCGGAGGAAATGCGAATTGGCGCGTTGTCGCTATCCATTGCCATGCATGGAACGATACAGAAGCAATTTGATCCGGATGACAACAATGCCATTGCTAGGATTCCGAATGAAATGCCGCAGATTCACTGGACCTCCAAGGAGGTGCTGGATTGGGTGGCTGAGCAAGTCAAGCATTTCTTGGTCCAATTCAATCAATGGCAAGCGTCCAAAAGTGAGAATGTGATTGAGCGAGCCATTAAATACATCGAGGAGCATTACAACGAGGAATGCCGATTAACCGATGTCGCGGCGCATATTCATTTAAACCCAAGCTACTTCAGTGTTGTATTTAAAAAGGCTACAGGGGAAAGCTTTACACGCTTCGTTACCCGTGTCCGTATGGACAAAGCTGCATTACTGCTTCGGAATACCGATATGAAAATATTTGAGATTGCCTGTGCAATTGGCTTTGATGAGCCGAATTATTTCACGAACGTGTTCAAGCAGCAATTCCAGATGTCGCCGAAAGAGTACAGAAGCGGCAAAATATCGCCCTAAGGGTGCATGTTTCGAACTAGATCGTGCTTTCAAAAAATAGGCATTGCGAGTAAAAAGAAAATGTTGTATGATCGGATTAAGCGCTTAACCCCGAAAACGGGTGAGCGTTTAAAATTCGAAAGATTAAGCGCTTAACCTCTGGGTGGAAGGGAGATTTACATGCGTACAATTCGACTTACAATGGCACAAGCACTACTTCGTTTTCTAGATCAACAGTACATTTCCGTAGATGGACAGGAAACTAAATTTGTTCGAGGTGTCATGGGGATATTCGGACATGGCAATGTAACTGGGATTGGAGAAGCGTTGGAGTACAGCGCAGGTGACCTAACTTATATACAAGGTAAAAATGAGCAGGGAATGGTCCACGCTGCAACCGCTTACGCAAAGCAGAAGAACCGTCAACAAATCTATGCCTGCACAACATCGATTGGGCCTGGGGCATTGAACATGGTAACGGCAGCGGGAACCGCGACTGTTAACCGCATTCCGGTGCTATTGCTGCCGGGAGATAATTTTGCTTCACGTCAGCCAGATCCTGTGCTGCAACAGCTTGAGAACGTGAGTGACTACACCGTATCTGCGACGGATCCTTTCAAAGCCGTGAGCAAATACTGGGACCGCATCGTTCGTCCAGAGCAATTGATCACAGCAGCGACACAAGCGATGCGCGTGTTGATGGATCCAGCCGAAACAGGTGCAGTAACCCTAGCGTTGCCGCAAGATGTTCAGGCAGAGGCTTATGATTATCCAGAATCTTTCTTCGAAAAGAAAGTTCATTATATTGATCGTCGCCCAGCGGCGAAAGAAGCGATTGCGCGTGCAACTTCGTTATTCCTTGGCAAGAAGCGCCCGTTAATTATTGCTGGCGGCGGCGTGCTATATGCAGAAGCAACGAAAGAGCTAGCGGCGTTTGCAGTAGCATTCGGCATTCCAGTGGCAGAAACACAAGCAGGCAAAAGCTCATTGCCTTGGAATCACGCAATGCAAGTCGGCGCGATCGGCGTAACAGGAGCATTGGCAGCGAACAAGCTGGCGAAGCAGGCGGATTTGATCATCGGTGTGGGCACACGCTATTCCGACTTTACGACAGCGTCCAAATCGGCGTTTGCTAACGATGATGTACAATTCATCAATATTAATATCAGCGGCTTTGATTCCTCCAAGCTTGGCGGTTTCTCGATTACGGCTGATGCGAAAGAGGCGCTTAGCTTGCTGCATGAAGCTTTGGCTTCGAATGATTATGCAACTGGCTATGAGACAGGTTACATAGCTGCTTTGAAAGCAGAGTGGGAGAGTGAAGTAGATCGCCTTTATCGCGCAGAATGTGCAGAGGGCTTCTCACAAACACGCGCGCTCGGTGTGATCAATGAAACGATTGACCCTTCCTCAGTTGTTGTGTGCGCTGCGGGAAGTCTTCCAGGCGATTTACACCGTTTGTGGCGTTCAACTGAACCCAAAACATATCATATGGAATATGGCTTCTCTTGTATGGGTTACGAAGTAAGCGGTGCATTCGGCGCTGCTTTAGCGGAACCGGGGCGTGAGGTGTATGCGATCGTCGGAGATGGAAGCTACTTGATGCTTCACTCGGAATTAGTGACTAGCTTGCAAGAAGGACAGAAATTCACCATCCTTCTGTTTGATAATCACGGCTTCCAGTGCATTCATAACTTACAACGCAGTCAAGGAAGCGAAGGCTTCGGCAATGAATTCCGTTATCGTGAAGCAGGGACGCGCAGGCTGACAGGAAACTATATGCCGATTGATTTCGCAGCGCATGCTCGCAGCTTGGGAGCAAAATCTTACAAAGCTACGAATCCAGAAGAGCTTAAGGCAGCACTGTTGCAAGCGAAAACTGAAACAGTGACAACGTTGATCGAAATCCCAGTTGTACCTGGCACGAACACAGGCGGTTATGAGTCCTGGTGGAACGTTGGCGTACCAGAGGTTTCGGAAAGTGCCAAAGTACTGGCTGCCCACGAAGCGATGAAGAAAAATATTCAAGCGGCTAAATCCATCTAACGAAGAAGAGGTGATCTCACGATGCAACAGCTACCTTTTAAACTAGGCATTCATCCTATTAATTGGGTGGGTGAAGACGTCAAGGAACATGGCGCTGATACCACATTTGAACAAATCGTAGATGATATTCAGAAATTAGGATTGACTGGAACAGAGATGGGGCGTAAATACCCTACGGATATTCAAGTGTTGAAAAAAGAGTTATCGGATAGAGGCATTTGCCTCGTATCCCAGTGGAAATCCGTCCTGTTCTCAGATCCTGCATATAGAGAGCAAGAACTTGAAGCATATCGCAAGCATGTGGAGTTTCTAAAAGAAATGGGCAGCACGGTCATCTCTACTGCGGAAGTCGGGGGCTCGCTCCATTTTGACCCGCGCCGTACGCCGAATGAGAAAGAAGTACTGCGCCTCGATGAAGCAGGCTGGCAGAGTTTAGCTGAAGGTCTGAATCGCGCTGGAGCCATCGCGCAAGAGTACGGATTGAAGCTAACGTATCATCATCACGGTGGCACGGTTGTTGAATCCCCGGAAGAAATTGATCGCTTGATGGAGCTGACGGATCCATCCTTGGTTTACCTGCTATTTGATACAGGCCACACGTACTATGGCGGCGGGGATCCGTTAACGGTTTTGCGTAAGCATTACGACCGAATCGCCTATATTCACCTGAAAGATATTCGTCAAGACGTACTGGATGAAGCGCGCGCGGAGCAAGTCGATTTCGTAACGTGTATCCGCAAAGGTGTGTTTACCGTACCAGGCGATGGATGCCTTGATTTTGCACCAATCTTCCAAGAGTTGTTGGAACGAGAATATACAGGATGGGCGATGCTGGAAGGCGAGCAAGATCCAGGGACGCACAATCCTTATCAATATGCGAAAAATGCACTGAACCATATCCATTCATTACTAAAATAAGAAAGTAGGTAATAAGGCCATGACTTATGTGACTTTTCCACAAGAGAAAGCACTTGATTTTGTAGCGATCGGCAGATTGTGTATCGATTTAAATGCGAATGAAATCAATCGTCCAATGGAAGAAACGATGACGTTCACGAAGTATGTTGGCGGTTCGCCAGCGAACATCACAATCGGTATGTCCAGACTGGGCATGAAAACAGCTTTTATCGGCAAAATTGCCAATGATCAAATGGGCCGTTTCATCGCTTCCTATTTAGAGAAGAATTCCATTGATACTCGCAATGTTGTAACGGATAACACAGGCGCTGTGACAGGATTAGCTTTTACCGAAATTAAAAGTCCATCGGACTGCAGCATCTTGATGTATCGCGATAATGTAGCCGATTTGAAGTTGACTGCGAATGAGGTTCAAGAGTCGCTGATCGCTAGTGCAAAAGTATTGCTGATTTCCGGTACAGCTCTAGCTCAAAGCCCTTCGCGAGAAGCAGTGTTCCAAGCGTTGGATTACGCGAAAAAGCATGGCGCAGTGATCGTATTTGATCTTGACTACCGTCCATACACATGGACTTCACCGGAAGAGACGGCTGTTTACTACAATCTAGCTGCTGAGAAATGCGACATCATCCTAGGTACACGTGAAGAGTTCGACATGATGGAGAAATTCGAGCATAATCCTGAAAAGGATGACCATATCACAGCTGCGAAGTGGTTCGATTATTCAGCGAAGATCGTCATCATTAAGCATGGCAAAGAAGGTTCTATCGCTTATACACAAGATGGCGTTGGACATCGCGCGAAGAGCTTCCCAGCGAAAGTTGTGAAGACATTTGGTGCAGGTGATTCTTACGCAGCAGGCTTTATCTATGGTGTTATGCAGGGCTGGACGTTGGAGAAAAGCATGGAATACGGAAGTGCTGCTGCTTGTATCGTTATTTCCAGCCATAGCTGTTCGGATGCTATGCCAACTTCTGCTGCAGTGGATGATTACATTGAACGTTGCAATCGCGGAGAAATTACAGCTTCGTAATTAACTATAAACATATAAAGGAGCAATCGATATGACACAGATTTTGAAAAACTGGATTGGCGGCGAATGGGTTGCATCAACAGCTACACAAACGGAGCCTGTTTATAATCCTGCGACAGAAGAGATTTTAGCTTACATTCCTGTTTCAACAAAAGAAGAAGTGGATCAAGCAGTTCGTAATTCACAAGAAGCTTTTCAAGCTTGGAGCCGTACACCGGTACCAAAGAGAGCACGCATCTTGTTCAAATACCAACAACTCCTAGTTGATAATTGGGAAGAGCTAGCAAGAATCGTGACGAAAGAAAACGGCAAAAGCTACACAGAAGCTTACGGCGAAGTACTTCGCGGTATCGAGTGTGTAGAGTTCGCAGCTGGTGCGCCTACCCTTATGATGGGGAAACAGCTTCCGGATATTGCTTCCAACATTGAATCGGGTATGTACCGTTACCCAATCGGAGTTATCGGTGGTATTACACCATTCAACTTCCCGATGATGGTACCTTGCTGGATGTTCCCGCTTGCGATCGCTTGCGGTAATACGTTCGTATTGAAGCCTTCGGAGCGTACGCCTCACTTGGCTAATCGTCTTGCAGAATTGTTCCACGAAGCTGGCCTGCCAGCGGGAGTGCTTAACATCGTTCATGGTGCACATGATGTCGTTAATGGACTTCTTGAGCACAAAGAAGTGAAAGCTATTTCGTTCGTTGGCTCCCAACCAGTAGCGGAGTATATTTACAGAACTGCAGCTGCTAACGGGAAACGCGTTCAAGCACTTGCAGGCGCAAAAAATCACTCTATCGTAATGCCGGATGCGAATTTGTCCATTGCGGTAAAAGAAATTACGAATGCTGCTTTCGGTTCAGCAGGCGAACGCTGTATGGCATGTTCCGTCGTTGTAGCTGTAGGCGATGTAGCAGATACGCTTGTCAGCAAACTGCTTGAAGCGGCTGATGCGATTACGATTGGTAACGGAAACGATGAAGGTGTGTTCTTAGGTCCAGTTATTCGTGGATCACACAAAGAACGTACATTGAAATATATTGAAATCGGTGAAAATGAAGGCGCGTTAATGGTTCGTGATGGTCGTAAAGACGCTGCGGCTGGGCAAGCGGGCTACTTCGTTGGACCGACGATCTTCGACCAAGTACAATGCGAGATGAAAATTTGGGAAGATGAAATTTTTGCTCCAGTTCTTTCCATCGTTCGCGTTAACACGTTGGAAGAAGCAATTGAACTTTCCAACCGTTCAGAGTTCGCGAACGGCGCATGTCTCTTCACGCAAGATGGCAGCAACGTACGTCAATTCCGTGAAACAATCGATGCTGGGATGCTTGGGGTTAACCTTGGTGTACCTGCGCCGATGGCGTTCTTCCCTTTCTCTGGCTACAAAAAATCTTTCTACGGGGATTTGCATGCCAATGGTACAGATGGCGTGGAATTCTACACTCGTAAAAAAATGGTAACGGCTCGCTGGTAACAGCGAGCTTCCGCCAGAAAGGGAGCACATCATGACACTCGTTTCGATGAAAGAGATGCTGCAAACGGCTTTAGAAGGCAAATATGCCGTCGGGCAATTTAATTTGAATAATCTTGAATTCACACAGGCGATCTTACAGGCTGCACAACTAGAACAAGCGCCGGTGATTCTAGGTGTTAGTGAGGCTTACATTCCTTATATGGGCGGGCTTCCTTGTATCGCGGGCATGGTGAAAGCTTTGATCGAGCATTATGGCATTACCGTGCCAGTTGCGCTTCATTTGGATCATGGCAGCTCATACGAAGTATGTATCAAAGCGATCCACGCTGGATTTACTTCGGTCATGATCGATGCTTCCCATCATTCGCTTGAACATAATATCGAAGTTACGCGTCAAGTAACGCAAGCTGCGCATGTGCTTGGTGTTTCCGTGGAATCAGAGCTAGGTCGAATTACAGGACGTGAAGATGATCTAGTTGTCGATGATGCAGATGGGATGTACGCGGTGGCTGAGGACTGCCTAAGGATGGTTCAGGAAACAGGTATCGATTGTTTAGCTCCTGCGCTTGGCTCGGTTCACGGACCCTATCGCGGACAGCCTAAGCTAGGTTTTGACCGTATGGCTGAAATTAGAGATCTGACTGGTCTGCCTCTTGTACTTCATGGTGGAAGCGGCCTTCCTGATGATGAGATTCGTCAAGCAATCGCTTGCGGGACAGCTAAAATTAACGTCAATACAGATAATCAAATCGCTTGCACAGCTACGATTCGCACATTTTTGAATGATCATCCGGATGCTTATGATCCTAGGAATTATTTAATTCCTGCGCGGGAAGCCATTACTGCATCTGTAAGAGCCAAAATCCAATTATTCGGAAGCGCTGGTAAAGCGGGAGGGAACGTAGGATGAAAAAGGTTAGAATCGGTATTATCGGCGCAGGCCGTATTGGTAAAATTCACGCGGACAATTTGTTGCGGACGCCGCAGGTTGAAATTGTTGCAGTAAGTGATTTGTTTGCAGGTCCAGAACTAGAAGCATGGGCAGCAGCTCGTAATATCGCTATCGTTACAAAGGATAGCAATGAACTTATTTCTCATCCAGATATCGATGCCATTTTCATTTGTTCCTCTACAGATACACACGTGCCTTTGATTCAGCAAGCCGCGCGTGCGGGTAAACATATTTTCTGCGAAAAGCCAATCTCTATGGACATCACGAAAACTGTATCCGCGATTGATGAAGTTAAAAAAGCAGGCGTGAAGCTGCAAATTGGCTTTAACCGTCGTTTCGATCATAACTTCAAACGCGTTCAAGAAGTGGTGCAAGCTGGTGGTATCGGCGATCCGCATATCATTAAAATTACTTCCCGCGACCCGAATCCGCCTCACATCGATTATGTGAAAGTTTCTGGCGGTATTTTCATGGATATGATGATTCATGACTTTGATATGGCTCGCTACGTTTCAGGCAGCGAAGTTGAAGAAGTTTATGCAGTTGGCAATGTATTGATCAACCCGGAATTTGCTGAGCACGGTGACGTGGATACAGCGGTTGTCACACTGCGCTTCGCAAATGGTGCACTTGGTGTGATCGATAACAGCCGTCAAGCGGTTTATGGCTATGACCAGCGTGTTGAAGTGTTCGGTTCCAAAGGCAGCGTTGTCGTTGCGAATGATCATTCGAACACAGCAGTGATTTCCACAGCGGATTCGGTTGTCAGCGATAAGCCATTGCACTTCTTCCTTGAGCGTTATCAAGCAGCTTACGTTGAAGAGACGCAAATGTTCATCGATGCTATCTTGAACGATAAAATTGTCCCTGTCAGCGGGGATGACGGCGTTCAAGCTGAGCGCATCGCGTTAGCCGCGAAGCTATCTTCCCGTTTAGGTCGTCCGGTGAAGGTGAGCGAAGCGTTGGAGCTGCTCACACAAACCTCATTAGCTTAAAAAGGGGAGAGATTGTACGATGTCCAAATTGATTGTAACACCGGCAGCTTCCCCGAATGCGGAAGGCAGCACCTTACTAGTAACGCCTGAATCAGCAGGCTGGCAATATGTTGGGTTCGAGGTAGTAGAACTGGCAGAAGGACAATCCTTGCGACGTGAAACGCTTGATCAAGAGGTGTGCCTTGTCCTGTTGAGTGGCAAAGCTAACGTTCGTACGAAGGAAGAGCAATGGGATGGGATTGGTCAACGCATGAGCGTGTTTGAGCAAATTCCTCCGTATTCCGTTTATGTGACTAGTAACGATAGCTATGAAGTAACAGCTTTAACCTCCCTGCAGCTTGCTGTGTGCTCCGCACCAGGAGCTGGGAGCCATCGTTCACGCTTGATTGCGCCTGGGCAAGTAGGTGTTGAAACACGCGGATATGGTAATATTGAGCGTTATATTCATAATATTTTACCTGAGAGCGAACCTGCGGATAGCCTGCTAGTTGTTGAAGTATTTACACCAAACGGCCATTGGTCCAGTTATCCGCCGCACAAGCATGATCGTGACGCGCTTCCGGAAGAATCCTTCTTGGAAGAAACGTATTACTTCCGTGTTCAACCTGAGCATGGCTTTGCGGTTCAACGGGTTTACACGGATGACCGTTCACTAGATGAAACGCTGATCGTCAAAAATGGTGAAACTGTGCTAGTTCCGCGCGGTTATCACCCTGTATCAGCGCCTCCGGGCTATGATGTGTATTATTTGAATGTTATGGCAGGACCAACTCGCACATGGAAATTCCATAATGACCCGGACCATGCTTGGATTATGACCAAGCCAAGCGAGAAGTAAGCCGGTTGCAAGTTCCCAAAAGCCCCGTCATAATGGGGGAATAACTGTATTCTTCAAGAAAAATGGGGTAGTAGGATGAAGGCAACCATTTACGATGTGGCAAGAGAAGCCGGTGTGTCGATTGCCGCGGTTTCCCAAGTCATGAATGGTAAAGGGAAAATAAGCGAAGAACGGCGCGCTGAAATTCTGAAAGTGATGGAGAAGCTTAATTATCAGCCGAGTGTTATCGCCTCCGCACTGACTGGTAAGAAAACATATACATTAGGTTTGCTAGTCCCTGATATTTCGAATCCGTTCTTTGCCGAAATCGCAAGAGCGGTCGAGGATCAAGGGCACAATTTGGGATACAGTCTTGTGATATGCAGTACCGATAATAAAGACGAACGCGTAGAACGATACTTGAACCTACTTCAACAGAAAAGCGTGGACGGGATGATTATCGGTACGGGAATGGACAACAAGGATATGTTCACTCCCTTGATGGAACGAGCGATTCCAGTTGTGATGATTGCCAGGGAGATGCCGGATTTCGCTGTACATACCGTTGTTGTTGACGATTTCGTTGGCGGCACATTAGCAGCGAAGCATCTATTGGAGCTAGGTCATGATCGCATGGCCATTCTTGCGGAACATGCCAAAGTCACGAGTAGTCGTGAACGGGTAAAAGGATTTATAACCACATTGGCGGAAGCTGATGTTCAACTCCCTGAAGATCACGTACGGCATTGTCGATACACCGTTGAGGATGGCAAGCGTGAAGCGATTGAGCTTCTGGAGAAGCCTGCATCGGAAAGGCCAACTGCACTTTTCTGCTGTAATGATATGCTGGCGATTGGCGCACTGCAGGCAGCGAAGCAATTGAAGCTTCGTGTGCCAGAGGATGTTTCCGTGATTGGCTTCGATAATACGATTCTAGCTTCTGTGACGGATCCACCGCTCACGACCATTGCTCAGCCTATTGAACCTATGGGTAAGCAAGTGGTAGATCTGCTTATTTCGGAGCTGAAAAAGAAATCGCAAGCCAAACAACGCGTCGTTATGCGGCCTGAGCTGATCATTCGTCAATCTACAACGGCTCCTGCAAAGTAATGGTTACTTGTTAATGAAGCTGCTTCCTCAACGGGGAGGCAGTTTTTTTTATGTGGAAAAATACACTAGAAAGGACCCAATGAATTTATAGTTTCTTCTATAATATTTTAAGGGTTTTTCCTATGAAAACTTATATCATAGGGTTATAAGATTAAAGTAAAGGAGTGAAGCAAACATGAATGGGAATATTATTAAAACTCCTGACATCCAGATGACTCAAAGTGAATTAGATGCCTTGCGACTAAAACGACGAAGAAGGCTGAAGCAGAACATACCTTTGTTTATCATGCTGGTACCTGTTATTGCTTACTATATTTTATTCAAATACTGGCCTATGGGCGGACTTGTTATCGCTTTCAAAAATTACAATTTTGCTGATGGAATTTTAAACAGTCCTTGGGTGGGGCTGAAAAATTTTAAGATATTATTCTCAAGCTCCAATACGCTCCAAATTTTGTGGAATACGTTTTGGTTGAGTTTTCTAAGTTTGATATTTGGATTCCCAATGCCAATACTCCTTGCTATTTTACTGAACGAGGTTAGGAAATCTTGGTTTAAACGATGGGTACAAACGATTGTCTATCTACCACATTTCTTCTCTTGGGTTATTGTTTCCGGGATCGTGTTGTCCCTATTCGCAACGGATTATGGTTCGATTAATAAGGTGCTTGGCTTATTTGGAATCGAACCCATTAACTTCCTCTACGAATCCAATTCATGGTTAGCCATTTTTGTTGGATCAGGCATTTGGAAGGAAATGGGCTTTAGCACAATTATTTATTTAGCTGCTCTAACGACCATTGACCCTTCGCTTTACGAATCAGCTGCCATGGATGGGGCTACAAAATGGCGTCAAATGTGGCACGTAACCATCCCTGGCATTCGTCACACGATCATCTTATTGCTCATCTTAGCGATGGGTAAGATTATGGAAGTAGGCTTTGATCAAGTGTATAACTTACAGAACGCTGGAGTTTCGGATGTGTCTGAAGTCATAAGTACTTATATTTATAAAATTGGTTTGGGTAATGCGCAGTTTAGTTTAACAACAGCAATGGGATTCTTTGAATCCATCATTAGTTGCAGTCTTGTACTTATAGCTAATCGAATCGCTCGGAAATTCGATCAGGCTCTCTTCTAGAATCATGTATACATCAAGTTTAACATCCGTGGAAGGAGGATTTGCATGAAAGCGACACCCGGAGAAAAAATATTTTATGCCATCAATTATTTAGTACTCGCAGTAATCGCCCTAACTTGTATACTGCCATTTATTCATATCATAGCGCTATCACTAAGTGAGCGATCGGCTGTTGAATCAGGTCATGTCTTCTTCTGGCCAGTGGGCTTAGAGTTCACAGCCTATAAAATCTTCTTCCTCGCCAGCCCTGCTTGGAGTGCTTTTAAAAATAGTGTGATCATTACAGTGATTGGTGTGGGGTTAAGTTTATTAGGTACCATATTAGCTGCTTATCCGTTATCTAGATCGTATCTATTTGCTCGACGCTACCTCGTTCTAGGTATGGTGTTCACCATGCTGTTCTCTGGAGGCTTGATTCCCACCTATCTCGTGATTAAGAACATGCACCTGATTGATTCCTACTGGGCATTATGGCTTTCCGGATTCATCAGTACTTACAACATGCTTCTTATGAAAAGTTATTTCGAGAATATTCCATCTGAAGTGCAGGAGGCTGCACGGATTGATGGCTGTAATGATACTTCACTACTAATTCGTGTTATCTTACCGCTCTCACTTCCCATGCTGGCTACACTTGCGTTATTCTATGGCATTGGCTTCTGGAATTCGTTTATGAACGTACTCATGTACATCAATAAAAGTGAGATGTTGAATTTAACGGTTGTTGTCCAAGGGATGCTGCAAAAAAATGACTTATTGAATTCTCCTACGCTTAATTTGGAGGAACAACAAACAGTTGCTACCGAGATGGTGAAAGCTGTCGGTGTAGTCGTCATGGTTGTCCCGATGTTAGTCGTTTATCCATTCTTGCAAAAGTATTTTGTCAAGGGAGTTATGCTAGGATCGGTTAAGGGGTAATAAAACAGGTATTCCCGTTTCTCAAGACGTTACTATAAAAAAATTTTGTAGGGGGAAAATGCACATGGAAAACAAGAAGTTATGGCTTGGAATGTCAGTCGGGGTAGTAGCATTAGGGGCAACATTAGTAGGTTGCAGCAGCGACAAAAAAGAAGAAGCATCAACAGCGCCAGCCTCTTCAAACAAGCCTGCCGCGGCAACACCAGCTAAACGCGGAGATGTTTCCGTTACCATTTATGATCGTGGAGGCGTGCCTGCATCGGAAGGTACCTATGAAGAGAATCGTTGGACCAAGTTCATTAACCAAAGTGGACCAGCCAATGCAAAGCAAGTCCCAATCCTTCGTAGCGATTCTACGAAAAAATTGAATGTTCTGTTTGCTTCCGGTTCTGCTCCAGATATTATCAACGAGTATAATACGCCATTCAGAGGCAGTTTATATGATCAAAAACAATTGATGCCGATCGACAACATCTTGCAATACATGCCTGAATATCAAAAATTACTTACCCAGTATCCACAGTTGAAAAAAGCAGGAACTAAGCCAGATGGTAAGTTGTATGAGATTGGTAAGGTAAAAGAAGCGGTAGCTGCACATGTACTTTACATTCGTACAGACTGGTTGAAAAAGCTGAATCTCAATATGCCGACAACTACGGAAGAATTGTATGCGGTAGCGAAGGCGTTTGTTGAGCAAGATCCAGATGGCAATGGCAAGAAAGATACGTATGGCATGAACATGAGCACGTATTCGGAGCAAGCCATCAATGAAATTTTCGGTGAGAATTCATCAGCCACACTATTGGCTTGGGATATTAAGGACGGCAAAGTTGTTCGTGCATGGGACAAAGAACAAGCTTCCCTCACGTTCAAGAAGAGTCTCTATGATGCTGGCATCGTAGACAAGGACTATATTAATGATAAAGACGGCAATAAAGCTAAGCAAGACTTCCTGAATGGTAAAATGGGGATTTTCGTCAAATTCTCTCAAGACCTTGAATTATCTACTTTCAAAAAGAACAACCCGACTGGTGAAGTGGCGCCATTAGGCTATCCGAAATCACCAATGGGAACATTCACGGGTGCTTTCGATAATCCGGTTCAAATGACAACAGTTGTGAACGCGAAGGCGAAGGATCCAGAAGCAGTAGGCCGCTACCTTGACTTCATGATGAAGCCGGACACGGCTCGTAAAATGATCTTCGGCGACGAAGGAACACACTGGAAGAAAGCTGCAAACGGCTGTCCGCAAGTTATTGATCCAGAGAAGTCCAAAAATGAAGTTGCTTACGCGTTAGATTACGCGATGTTCTTCTCATCTGGTGTTGATAAATGTAACTATAACTTGGCAGGTTTAACTAATCCTGATTTGTTGCCTGAACAAAAAGCTCAATTGCAATTGTTCCAAGCTGCTCAAAAGATTTACTTCGATTCAGCTAGAGAGTATCCAGGAATTACCCTAGGGGATCATATGCCAGTGTTCCCTGCTGATCTTAACGTCATTAATACAACGATTCTTAAAGAGAAAAATGATTTCTTTGTTAAGGCTATCCTAAGCGGTTCAAAATACTCCGCAGAACAAGCGATCAATGATTCTAAAGCGGCTTGGGATAAAGCAGGCGGTAAACAGCTTGAAGAATTCATGAACAAATGGTATGCAGAGAACAAAAATACAGCTTTCCTAGCGAAAGATGCAAAAGAAATTGTTAAACAACAAATGGAATTTGTCGCTGCAAAGTAATCGTACCTTAGAGAAGCTGGATATCGATATAGGCTGCCTGCGCAATCAGGCAGCTTCTCGATGTCCAGCCTCTTCTTTAAATAAGCAGATTTGCATCATGGGAGGAACCGACGATGAAGAAAGTGAATGTCGCTATCATTGGATGTGGCGGAATCGCAACCGGGAAGCATTTGCCTAGTTTGAGCAAAATTGAGCAAGTTGACATTATTGGATTTTTTGATATTTTTCCGGCGAGTGCACATAAAGCAGCAGAGAAGTTTGGCGCACCTGGTGCCAAAGTATACGATGATTATCGTGAATTGCTCGCGGATCCTGCGATTGATGTTGTTCACATTTGTACACCGAATGATACCCATGCTGAAATCTCAATTGCTGCTTTGGAAGCTGGCAAGCATGTGATGTGTGAAAAACCGATGGCGAAAACAGCAGCAGATGCGCGCCGTATGGTGGAAGTTGCAAAGCGCACGGGCAAAAAATTAACAATTGGTTATAACAATCGTTTCCGTGCAGACAGTCAACATTTGAAACGTGTGATTGAAGATGGGGATTTAGGCGAGATTTATTTTGCAAAAGCGCATGCGATTCGCAGACGCGGTGTTCCGACTTGGGGAGTTTTCCTGGATGAAGAGAAACAAGGCGGCGGGCCGCTAATTGATATTGGTACACATGCACTCGATTTAACCCTATGGTTAATGAATAACTATGAACCCAAGGTGGTGCTGGGCACCGCTTATCATAAACTTTCTCGTAAAGAAAATGCTGCAAATTCTTGGGGTCCTTGGGATCCGGCCAAATTTAAAGTTGAAGATTCTGCATTTGCCATGATCGTCATGAAGAATGGTGCAACTGTAATGGTGGAAGCGAGCTGGGCGCTCAACACGCTGGATACGAAGGAAGCGAAAAGTACGCTATGCGGTACAGAAGGCGGCGCTGATATGCAAGATGGCTTGCGCATTAACGGTGAGAAGCATAGCCGTCTATATGTGAACCAGATGCAGTTTGAGGCCAAAGGCGCTGATTTTTACGAAGGTAAGAAAGAAACAATGCAGGATAAAGAAATCCGCTTGTGGATTAATGCCATTATCAATGATACTGACCCTATTGTAACGCCAGAACAATCATGTGTCGTTTCTGAAATTCTAGAAGCGATCTATGAATCGAATAGAACCGGGAAAGCTGTCTATTTTGACTAATTATAATGAAAAGAGGCAGTTGAACCATGATCAAAGTAGCGATGTTGAGCTTTTGGCACGTTCATGCCAAGGATTACGCACGTCTAGCTGCGGAACACACAGATACAGAGATTGTCGCAGTATGGGATGAAAATCTACAACGGGGATTAGATAAAGCGAACGAGCTCGGGGTTGCATTTTACGGACAGTTGGAAGAGCTATTGAATAATCCTGAAATTGATGGGGTTATCGTGGGTACACCAACGAACAGACACCATGAGATAATGATTGCGGCCGCTAAAGCAGGTAAGCATATTTTTACGGAAAAAGTCGTGGCAACGACCACGAAAGAATGTAGAGAAATACTTGATGTTGCCCAGGAAACAGGGGTCAAGCTAACGGTATCTTTACCACGTCTCTATATGGGTTTTACGCAAGCGGCTTTAACTTATATTCGAGAAGGTTATCTGGGGACTTTAACGACCGTTCGTATTCGACTTGCTCATAATGGTGCGTTGCGAACAGAAAAGCATCCAGATGGCGCACTTCCCGCCCATTTCTTCAACTTAGAGCAGACCGGCGGTGGGGCATTGATGGATCTTGGTTGTCACCCGATGTACTTAACACGCTTGTTTCTTGGATTGCCGGAAAGCGTTAGTGCCAGCTTTGGCTATATCACCGGGCGTGAAGTGGAAGATAGCGCAGTAGCAACCTTACGTTATCCAAGCGGAGCACTAGGGATTGTAGAAGCTGGATTTGTGAGCAGCTATTCGCAATTCGACATCGAGGTCCAGGGAACAGAAGGTAACCTTATGTATTCCCGAACTGATGATAAATTACGCATTCGCAGCTCAAAAATGGAAGGTGAAGCGGCAACAGGCTGGCAAGTCGTGACCGATTTACCTAAGCTGCCGACTGCTTTTGAGCAATGGGTATCCCATATTCAACATGGAACGACTGCCACAGAAAACATAGAGATGGCTTATGATTTGACTCGTTTGATGGAGGCATCGACCTTATCAGCACGTTATGGTGCTGCGATTAAGCTGATTGATCTTTCAGAATAAAGCAGCCTCCCCTAGGAAAGGCCAGAGCTACCCCTTCATGGAAGTAAGGGAATTCTGTCCTTTCTTTTGTAACAACATTTTAGGAGGAATAGGCATGATCGATAAAGGGGAATATTCCTTTTCAACCTGTTGGAACATCAAGAAGCATACGGTAGGACGCGGCATGATTGAGGAAATTAAAGAGCTGGGCTTTCGCTATGTCGAGCTGAATTATAATGTGACGGAAGAATTCATGACAACGATTGAACCTATGATTGAAAAGGGGGAGATTGGTGTATCTAGCGTGCACAATGTTTTCCCATTCATCAATGATAAGGATTATGACACAGATTCCGTTATGTTGGGCTTTGATGATGAGGAGAAGCGGAAACGTTCTGTAGAGCTGCTGATCAGATCCATGGAATATGCCAATCGCTATGGCGCCAAAGCGGTCGTCGTGCATCCAGGTGAAGTGCCTTTTGATTATAATATTGATATCGATTTGAAAAAGCTGTACGGAGATCACGGGAAGGATTCACCGGAGTATCAGGAGCTATGGAGCGTCATGCGTGAGAGACGAGACCGTTTAAGTCCGATATATACGAAAAGAATTCAAGAAAGCTTGGAGATTGTGAGTGAGCATGCCGCAAAACAAGGCTGGAATGTCGCTATTGGCATTGAGACTCGCTCCAGATCCTATCAGATGCCTTCCTTAATGGAGGCCAAGACAATCTGTGAAAACCTGGCAGGCAGCCCGGTACATTTATGGTACGATATCGGCCACGCGATGATGATGGACAGAATGGGCTTGTACGATAATCTAAAAGAACTGCAGGAAGTGAAGAAATACATCTATGGGGTACACATCCATGAAACGCTGGAGCTTGTTGATCACTGGTGCCCATATGTTCATAGCAAGGACTTGCACTACTTTGACCATTTCCTAGAAGCGATTGATTATGCCAAAGTCAAAGTATATGAGCTGAAAGCATTGTGCGAGCCTCATGAGATTCATGAAAGTCACAACCTCATCACCAGTAAAATTGCAGCAAGGAAAGGGTAAGGTGACCTGCGTGGACGCTATTTATAATCACTTAGTAAGCCTGAATGATGAACTAACGGAAGCTACGCTTCTGCAGCAGATTCTTGATCCGCAATCCAAATATTACGGAGGCATTCAAGATGAAACGGGCATTGCCCGAGCTAACCACATGAGTACACCGCGGATAATCGCAGGATGGGCATCTGCCTTGGTTAATCCAGATTCTCGTTATTATCATGATACTTATCTTTTGAATGCATTGGATAAAGCGGCTGCTTTCATGCTGAACAGACAGCATGCAGATGGAACGATTTCACTCGGTTCAACGAATTATAATTCACCCCCGGATACGGCATTCGTTGTAGGTGGCGTTACACAGATGTATCAGCTGCTGCACAAGCACGACTGGGCAGAAGCAGCTCCTGTTGCTGATAAGCTGAAGCTCTTCCTCGAGCGCACGATTCCAGCTATGCTCACTGGCGGTGGTCACACGCCAAATCATCGCTGGGTCATTACGGCTGCTCTTTCTTTATTGCATGAAATCTTCCCGCAGCCTGAGCTTGTGGCTAGAGCGGAAGACTGGCTGGCTGAAGGTCTAGATATCACCGAAGATGGTGAATGGACAGAGCGCAGCAACGGAATTTACAACGCGGTTAGCGATCTAGCGCTTTATCATACAGGTCGTTTGATGAACCGTCCTGAACTATTAGAAAGTGTACGTCGCAATCTTCGTATGATGATGTACTTGATCCATCCGACTGGCGAGGTTGTCACCGATTACTCGGGACGACAAGATTTCGGTCAGACGGCGACGATGGCGAACTATTACCCGATTTACCGCTTAATGGCTGCGCATGACAAGGATCCTGTCTTTGCTGCGATGGCGGATTACGCAGGATCGTTCATCAAAGGCTTCTATGAAGGCGTGAACAACCATCCTTTGATGAGTATGCTCGTGTACCCGGAAGCGGATATTTCGCAGTTGGAACGAGCACCTTTGCTTGATCGTTATGTGAAAGTATTAAATGCACAGCATCCGCTGAAGGAACATTTGGCGCAAATTGATGAGGTTGGCCATCATATGCAAATTCAGCACAGCAGCATGCATCTCACGTTCGGAGCTCCGCTAGTTCGTATCCGCGACCGGGAGCAAAGTGTGACGATCATGTCGCAGACACCGTCTTTCCTCGCTATTCGCCATGGGAAAGCTAGGCTGCTAGGCGTTAAACTAGCTACTTCGTTTTCGCCGGGCATTGTGAAGTTCGCAGATCTGACAGCGAATGAAGGCGTTTATCAGCTAGAGAGTGTGCTGGACAAAGGCTACAACGGCCCAATCCCGCGTCATTTGCTGCCTGCTTCCTTGGAAGTCTCGACGCTCAGCCCTTGGTATTTGCTGCCGCATCAGCATCGTCCAATGACGCATTCGCAGAAGCTTGCGCTGCAAGCGGAAATTACTTCAGGCGATTCCGAGTGGACGATCCACGTCTCTTCCGACGAGCGTGAAGATGTGTTCACGCAATTGACATTCATTTTTGGGCAAGAAGGAACGTTGAGTGGAAGCGATTTGATGGCTGGCGAGGATGGCAAGTACTTCTTCAAAAGCGGAGAGATGACGTATGAAGCAGACGGAGATGTCATCGAAATTTCATCTGGTGCTTATGAGCATTTCTTGCCTAGCGTACGTGAAGATCATCATCCTTCAGGATGCCAATATGTCCATGTCAACTTGGTTACACCATTCGATCGCACATTTAAGATCCGTCTACTGTAGAAAGGAAGTCCATTATGACGATCTATTTTAATGAACTAGAAAGTATTCAAGCCCGTTTAGGGCATAACGATAAACAAACGTTGAAGGTGCTTGCTGATCGATACATCGGTGCGAATCCACCTGTTCCTTTCGCGTTTCGCGCTTTTAGCCGAGCAGGTATTCTGCAAAATGGAAACGGCATGTTTGATCTTAACCTTGGGCTTAGATTTCCGAATGCAAAGCCAGGCCAATTATCGTATGCCTATGCCTTAGTTTGGAGTGACAATGATCGCAACCTCGACGTGTTGTTCAACTGTCTGGGGCCAATTCAGTTTTATTTCAATGATGAGATGACGTATCGTTCCAATGTGATTGATGAGATCAAGAAGGATGCTATTGTAAAATTGAATCTGAATTTCGTCAAAGGCTGGAATCGTCTCTTCATCAAAGCAAAACATACGGCTGCCGGCTTTGGCTGCTTGTTCGGTTCCGATGAAGCGAAGGTGCGCATTCTGAATGTTCTTGCGCCATTTTCAGAACGGCAAGGGCAAGCCGGATGGGTGTTTTCTAAACCTGTCGACACTGATATTTTCGAGGGACGCTCCTTACCAGATGCGATGTCCTCGGAAACGAATAACGGTTTAAGTTGGCTGCCAACCTGTGAGTGGAACGAGAACGAGCTTTCCATGCCTGCTTGTGAGCGATTATTTGGCATCCAGCCTGGTAAGCAGGCGTATGCTTGGACGAAGCTGAACAATGTCAACGCCCAGCATGAATCGTGCCTACTGCAAGGGCAAGCAGCAAGTCCGCTAACTGTGTGGTTAGACGGCAAACAGGTGCTTGATATTCGAAAAACGGGCAGGTTCCAAGTGGAAGTTCCGCTTTCGTTCGGTGGGCATGATCTTGTCATTCGGAGTGTTAGTGAAGATAACTCATGGGGTTACACGTTAGAGGCATCAATTGGTGGGAAGGTAGTCGCATTTAGCGCACCGCAGCACATTCATGGTTCTTCAGAGTCTTGGTTATATCTTGGTCCTCTAGCTGCGAATGTGGTCATCCCTTATGAAGACTTGGTACGTACAGATCGATTGTATGCGTTGGATAACCAAGCTGACGAGAAAACGTATTGGCGTTTGGACCAGCCAGACACGTGGATTCGTCCTTACTATGAGAATGCTATGTTGAGCAACAAGTGGACGGTAGGGAATGTTACGAATTTTGCACGTTGGGATTACCCGCTCGGTGTTACGATCTATGGGCTTCTTCAAACGGGCCGTTTATTAGAGCGAGCTGATATTACCCAGTATGCGCTGGAACACGTTGAAAGCTGTACGGATATGTTCGCATATTCGCTATGGGATCGTGAGCAGTATGGGTTCCCAGCCATCAATCAACAATTGGTCATGATGAAAATGCTCGATAACTGCGGATCCTTTGGCTCCGCGATGCTAGAGGCGTATCAGGCAGATAAAGCTTCAGGCTTTATGCCAATAGCTAATCGAATTGCTGATTTTATCTTCAATAAGTTGGAGCGCAAGGAAGATGGCGCTTTTTATCGGATTTGTGCGGATGAATATTCGGAGAATACGATGTGGGCGGATGATCTCTACATGAGTACGCCATTCCTATGCCGTTACGCGAGAATCACGGGCAAGAGTGAAGCGCTGGATGAAGCGGCTAAACAATTCTTGCTGTTCCGTAAATACTTGTACATGCCTGAGGAGCGGATCATGTCACACGTATTTGATTTCAAATATGGCATGGCAACGGGCATCCCTTGGGGGCGTGGTAATGGGTGGACACTCTTTTCACTAACTGAGGTATTGGAGGCATTGCCAGCTACGCATGAAGCTCGACCTGAGCTAATCAGATTCTTTAACGATCTGTGCGGAGGTTATGCGGATCTACAGGCAGAAAGCGGTCTATGGCATCAAGTGTTGAACGATTCAGATGCGTATGAAGAGGCATCTTGTACAGCCATGTTTGCTTACTCTTTTGCACGTGGTGTGCGTTTTGGCTGGCTTAACGAGCCACAGCGGTTTATTGAAGGTGCTTTGAAGGCATGGAATGGACTGACACGTATTGCCATTGATGCGCAGGGCAATGTGCACGGTGTGTGCAGTGGCTCGAGATATGCATTTACCGCCGATTATTATAAAAAGGACCTCCTCACCGTCAAGAACGACAACCACGGGGTTGGCATTATGATGCTGGCGGGTTCTGAAGTTGTGAAATTAAAACAATGGCTTGCAGAACCGATTGAGGTTACGCAATGACAATTGCCATGAGTAGTGTATGGCAAATCAGTCATCTGGATCTAATCATACGAATGGTACTGGCGGTCGTTCTAGGTGGTTTGATCGGGCTTGAACGGGAATGGAACAATCATGCGGCAGGCTTTCGAACACACATTTTAGTATGTTTGGGCTCCGCGACCATCATGCTCCTGTCGGAGTATGGATTCTCTGAATTTGTGAATGAACCCAACGTCCGAATCGATCCCTCTCGGTTGGCCGCGCAGGTTGTCAGCGGTATTGGATTTCTGGGTGCTGGTGCCATATTACGAAACGGCAATGTCATTAAAGGATTGACGACGGCCGCATCTGTGTGGCTGGTCGCTGCTATTGGTTTGAGCGTAGGTGCAGGCTTTATTACCGGCGCGCTGGTTTGTACCTGTTTAGTACTTATCAGTCTATATGTCTTAAATAAGCTGGAGAAGCACATTCTTAGGCACCGCCGCACACATGAAGTGGACATTATCATCAATGAACAACCAGGCTTCCTGAGCTCTGTGAGCTCTCGTTTTGGGGAGCAGGGCATACAGGTGCTTAATCTTAAAATGATGCCGGAGAGCTCATCTACACCTTCTCATGTCGATGAGAAAGCTGGGGGCGTCCCCGTGATGCATCTGGTGTTCAGCGTCAGATGTAGAAAGTATGAAAAGCTGCTCGCGGCTTATGAGCAAATCTCTGCGATGGACATCGTTGTCAGCGTGGAAGCTTCCAATTTCGTCTTTCATAAGCAGGCGGCGTAGGTTAGTTAGGACAGCGCCAACTTTCCACACCAAGGAGCCAAAGCAAACATGTATGTATTTAGCTATTTTACCGAAAAAGAAGAGAAGCTGTTTCTTGCCTCAAGTGAGGACGGATATGCATGGAGCGGCATGAGTGGCAGAGGCGCTGCTTGGGAATCACCTGTAGGAACAGGGCAACTGCGTGATCCATTCATCCTGCAAGATGTTAAAGGCAAGTTTCACCTCCTGTGGACAGATGGTTGGAATAGCAGAAGTCTAGGGTATGCATGGTCTGATGATCTAGTTCAATGGCAGGATGCCAAGCTGATTCCAGTCATGGAGCATCTACCTGAGACGCAGAATGCGTGGGCTCCGGAAGCTTTCTACGATACGGTTAAGGAGTCGTACCGGATTGTATGGTCGTCGACAGTTGGAACAGGTGAGCGGAATCATCGCATCTGGTCAGTGACAACGACGGATTTTAGGGAATTCTCGACAGCTCAGCTATTCTTTGATCCAGGCTATAACGTCATCGATGCTACACTGAGGGTTCTGGATGAGGAGCATTATGTCATGCTGTTCAAAGATGAACGCGGACATAATGAAAAAGGAACAGCCCACAAAGCGATTCGTTCCTGTCTAGTCGCGAAAGAAGCGAGTGATACGCCGACATTCACCGGTATATCTGATTTGATAACGCCGGCGCTGACGGAGGGACCGACGCTGTATGCTGTGGAGAAGAACGGCAGCAAGGAATGGATTCTGCTTGTTGACGGCTTCCATGAACAGTATTACGGAGCCTATCGCTCAACGGACCTGAATACGTGGGAAGATGTGAGCGACCAAGTGAATGTGCCCAAGGGGGCGAGGCACGGTTCGGTGCTGAAGTTGCGTGGGAGTCACAGCGAGTTAGAGTGAAGTGCAAAGAAAAGCTGAGCGATGAAGTATCATCGTTTGGCTTTTTGTGCGTGTTGGCGATAGTTCGATTTTTCCGAACTAAAACGAGGATTACGCTCAAAAAAGAACAATTAGTTAGATTCTGCCGAACTAAATGCCTGTTTTTTGCGGGTGGCGGGCGTTTGGGGCGATTTAGTTAGGCTAATTCGGACTAATTCAGATTTGCAGCGTCTGAGAGTGAAATTAGTTTGGTAATCTCGGACTAAAGGGTGATTGGGGAGTAATTGATGCTACGTTAGTCGAAGAATTCGAGTAACTCACTCCGTCACTCGCTACTTAATCTCAAATTGATTTAAACTAAGTGAGTCTATCGGATTAAAGGAATTAATTCTGCGCCATTTTCGCAAGTTGATTAACGCGCCTACTCTTATTCCGAAAATGTTTATTCCATTTTGAAGTTAAGTGGAGTATAATTAAGGTACCATACAAATGGGCCTGAGGAGGAATCCATATGCGAAAAAATCAACTACATCTATGTTTGGATATATTCTGGACGTTTCTCAAAATCGGACCTTCCACGTTTGGCGGGGGCTACGCGATGATTCCCGTGATTGAGCGGGAAGTGGTTGTTAAGCGAGCTTGGATCGCGGAAGAAGAAGTAAACGATATCGTGGCAATCGCGGGATCAGCGCCAGGCGGCATCGGCGTAAATGCATCTGCTTTCATCGGATATCGCATGGCAGGCATACCTGGAGTAGCGGCAGCCGTCATCGGCATAGCGCTCCCGACCTTTCTAATCGCGTTAGCGCTTAGTATTTTCTTGGCGTTTATGCAATCGGAACCGAAGGTCGTAGCCGCGTTCAAAGGCATTCATGGCGCAATTATCGGTCTCATCGTGTTGGCAGCGTACAATATGGCTCGTTCGGCTATTTTTGATAAAACAACGTTAGTAACTGCGGTAAGCACGATAGCGATTCTACTGTTCCTACCAATCAATCCGCTCTTTTTGATTCTCATAGGATTGTTTATAGGTTTTGTTTTTGTCAAAGTGAAAGAAACATTCGGCTTGCAAATTCGCCTGGAAAAAGATAAAGAACCAGTGGGCACATCCAACAACGGCTACACCTACTACGATTATTTTATCGCGGACGGTATATAAGAGAGGTGGGGAAGTAGATGCTTTGGGAGCTTTTTATTACGTTTTTGAAAATAGGATTCATGTCTTTCGGCGGCGGTTATGCGATGATTCCAATTATTCAACATGAGGTAGAGCAGCATGGCTGGATGTCTTCTGAGCTTTTTGCGCAGAGTGTGGCCACTGCAGGGATGGCTCCAGGTCCTATTGCTACGAACGTAGCAACCCTGATCGGCTACCGGACTGATGGGATTTTAGGTGCTATTATTTCAACAATTGGGATGGTATTACCGTCACTTATCATTGTTCTTATCATTTCTTCCTTTTTTTATAAAATATATCAAAGCCGAGCGGTACACACGACGTTTTATGGTCTCAGACCGGTTGTAACGGGATTAATCGTCTACGCAGCTATTCATTTTGGTTTCTCCGATCGTACGCAAAATATATTCACATGGCAGGTGTTATTCACCATTTTGATTGCCGCTGGCGTGTTTCTTCTTGTCCATAAGTACAAGTGGAATCCATTCGCAACGATTGTGTTGTCGGCGCTGGTCGGAATTGCTATATTTAGTTAATAGCATTCATCTGATAGAACGAAAGTGAGAGGACGACAGTTATGGAACCGAATAAACCAACCTGCTGTTCTGCAAGCCGTGCGTCATCCGAGCAGCCATCGCAGCAGTCAGAGGTATCAATATCAGTAGATATAGCTACAGCGTCGAGTTCAAAAGGAAAAGAAGGCATGGTGCGAATTCCTGGCGGGAAATTCCTGATGGGGACTGACGATCGCGAGGGCTTTCCAGCTGACGGGGAAGGTCCTGTACGAGAAATTACGGTTAGTCCTTTCTACATAGATCCTTGCGCAGTCACGAATGCGGAATTCAAGCAATTTGTAGATGCAACGAATTACACAACAGAGGCCGAGTCTTTTGGCTGGTCGTTTGTTTTTCATTTGTTCGTGTCCGAAGCGACGGCGAAGCTTGTAACCAATACCGTCCAACAAACCCCGTGGTGGTGGGTGGTTGAGGGGGCAGATTGGCGGCATCCGGAAGGGCCTGACTCGCATATTGAAGACCGCTTGGATCACCCGGTTATCCATGTGTCTTGGTCGGATGCGATGGCCTATTGCAAATGGGCTGGCAAACGTCTGCCAACAGAAGCCGAATGGGAATTCGCCGCTCGCGGTGGGCTGACCCAGAAGCGCTATCCTTGGGGAGACGAGCTTAAGCCAGGCGGAAAACACATGTGTAACATTTGGCAGGGGAAATTTCCGGACAAAAACAATCAAAGTGACGGCTACGCAGGTACCGCGCCTGTCAAAGCTTTTGAGCCGAATGCCTTTGGGCTTTATAACGTGGCAGGCAACGTGTGGGAATGGTGCTCGGACTGGTTCAGTCCGAACTATCATGTGAAGGGCAAACGGGACAACCCGGTTGGTCCTCCCTCTGGCGATACACGTGTGCTTCGCGGCGGCTCGTACCTGTGCCATCGTTCGTACTGCAATCGCTATCGCGTCGCGGCTCGCAGTAAAAACACACCAGACAGCTCAACGGGCAATATTGGATTCCGCTGTGCGGCTGATGCCCTGTAGTTAACATTCAAAGCCACCTTTTCCGTTAGGGAATTGGTGGCTTATTTGTGTACGAGACATTGCAATTCTAATTTCCCGGGAAATTCATGAACAAGTAATTTGTTGAAAAATGAAACCACTTTGGGGCGCATCTCGTAAGTAACTAGCACAAAGGGGGGGACTTAAGTGGTCAAAAAGCTTGGCTTCGGCTTATTAATTTTATCCTTGGTTACATTTATAAGTGCATTTACAATTCCATTTTTCGTACACACGGGAGGTGGAATGGCTCGGTGGATAGCCGGTTTGTTGATCGTTAGTGAGGTTACTTTCTGGACCGGTGGAATTCTAGTAGGCAAAGAGGTTGCAAAGAAATATAGAAGCTATCTCAATCCGAAAAACTGGAAACGTAAGCAAGTGACAGAACAACAAGATAAGGCAACGATCAAACAAGATGACGTATAGAAAGCAGTGTTCCTACTTTTGGAATACTGCTCTTTTTCTTTTGTGCCTATTTCGGGTATACTAACAGGTGCAGAAGAGAAGGGGGCGTTACGATGTTTACAATTACATCCTACACAGTTGAAGCGGTTAAGGATCCTTTTGGGATTTTGACGGGACAGCGATATGAATTTATGATCGATATTGAAGTTGAAGAAGATGATGAGCTATATTCCGAGAGCGGCTTATATATTAGAGCCATTTACAATGTGACCGAAGAAAAGTCAGCACTTATGAAATATGAGCTATACGAGAAAACTACGGAGCTTTATTTGGATTTTGATCTGGAGGACGATGAAGTCGCGGTCGTGGAAGCTTTCTGTAAGGAGCACTATACGGAAGGTCATGAATAGGAAAGAGGAGCGCTGATGCTCCTCTTTTTTTGTTGGCAAGCGTGCCCTAAATTATCCTTGTAAAATAACCTCAATGCTGCTAAGCACGTCATCCGTCAATTGGATGCCACTTGCGCTGCAGTTCTCAACGACTTGCTCTGGTCGACTAGCGCCAACGAGGGCGCTGGATACGTTGCTTTGACGCAGAATCCAAGCAATCGCTAGCTGGGAGACTTTGATGCCTAATTCATCCGCAATGCTGGATAATTGGGCAACTTTTTGAAGAGAAGCTTCGTTTAGCTGCTTTTCATCCCAGTTTTTGCTGCTTGCGCGGCTATCAGCGGAGATCGGCTGTCCTGTACGGTATTTGCCTGTTAGCAAGCCTTGTGCAAGGGGAGAGAAAACGACTTGACCGAAGCCTTTCGCTTCGCCAAGCGGGATGATCTCCTTTTCAATGTAACGAGTAAACATATTGTAAATGGGTTGATTCACGATCAGCTTATCGAGCAAAAGCTTATCAGCAATGGCATAGGCTTCAACAATTTGAGCCGGCGTCCATTCACTTACACCAATGTAGAGCACTTTGCCTTGGGTAACCAAGTCGTCCAGCGCGCGAAGCGTTTCTTCCAGTGGCGTTTCCGTATCAAAGCGGTGACAATAGTAGAGGTCAACATAGTCCGTATTTAAGCGACGCAGGCTTGCTTCAGCCTGTTCTCTAATATGTTTGCGAGAGAGCCCGCGATCATTGGGGCCTTCGCCCATTTTGCCAAAAACTTTTGTAGCTAGAACGTAAGATTCACGAGGATAAGCAGATAAGACTTTACCCATAACCTGCTCGGCTTCCCCACGCTCATACACATTGGCTGTATCGAAAAAGTTAACACCAAGATCATAGGCTTGCTCAATGGAACGAACAGCAGGGTCTTCGCCAACATAACCGCCATAGGTTAGCCAGCTGCCTAGACTGATTTCACTCACTTTGAGACCGCTATTTCCAAGTTTACGATATTGCATGTTGTTCATCAGTCTCCTTCTCTTTCATGAATTAATATTTACATTTGCTATTATAAAGAAAGAATCCCTTTGACGTAAGAGCTGAAAAGCAAGTGAGTTACTTACCTAAAGGTACGTAACCTAGTGGACCCAGCAAGTTAAGCGAACTTCACGACCTTGTTTTTGCCAGTTGTCTTGGCACGATACATCGCTTCATCCGCTTGTTTAATCAGTTCTTCGGCGCTCAAGCCGTTCTTATATTTACTATACCCGATGCTGGCCGTTACAATGGTCTCTTTCTCGATACGGCTGCGGATACGTTCAGCGAATGCGTCCATTTTGATACTGGGATCGGAAACCATGATGACCATTTCTTCACCGCCATATCGACCGGCAATGCCGCATTCTTCCGCTTCGTCCTTCATAATTTGCGCGACTTGCTTGAGGACATTGTCACCCATCTGGTGGCCTTGTGTATCGTTTAACTTTTTGAAATTATCGATATCACTGAACAAAACATACACAGGTAAATGGCGCTGAACGTGCTGCGTAACGCGATTATAGAAAAATTTGCGATTATAAAGCCGTGTGAGACCGTCTGTAATGGATGAATTGTAGATCGCTTGCATGAGCTCGATGACACGTTCGAAGAGAATCATAAATAAGAGAAAATAATAAATAATGGGCACTAAATGGCTAGCAAAGCTCAACACGGGCTGGGCACTGTCATACATGTAGGTGTTCAGAAGATGAATCGTCTGAAAAATAAAATAGACCGTCAACGCCAGTTGGTATTTCATTTGCTGACCGATGTAAGGCGGAATCATATAGAAGCAGAGAAAGATCAGCACGAACACGTATAGTTCCAGACCAATGTCCTGCAAAAGCCGTACCTGTTGCTCAGTCCCGCTATATAGATTTGGAACGATAAAATGGAGCGTCGATACAACAAACCCCATGATAATTAACCCGTAGAAAAATATGTACTGCTTGCGGTTCGTACGATTATATAATTGATAAATCCCCATATTTATAAGTACAAATGAAATAATTTTGAGCATCTGCTGCACATAATTGGTTAGACTCGTATCGATCCCTGCAATCATTAAGTATAATTGAAGCAAATAATGTCCTCCGACAAAAATAAGCGATATCGTCATGGACATATACGCTTTTTTGCGTCGGTCTAGGAACAATCGAAGTGAAATGACAAACATGAGAGCAACCATGACAATGATCATTGCATGCGACATAAATGAAGCTAATTCACCATAAAAAAGATCCATGACGTTCATGTGTTCCTCCAAGAAGACTAATTTTTCGGCATAGTTAGACTCTATTATAAAGGAAAAAAGGATAGAGGGATAGAACATTTGTGCTGTTATGGTCGTGTTCTCTTTTCTATTCGCGAGGCACAGGTTACAATAAGAAAGTAAGCTCAAGGATTTGGGAGAGGGGCTCATGCAATGAACATATTGCAAGCATTGTTTTTCCCCCCGGAACAACCGGGCGGGGTGTCATCCATGGTTCCCTATATTTTGGAACGATTCAATAAAAAAGGTTGGGAAATGGAACTGTTTTCGCTGCCTAAACGGATTCGCGGCAAAGGGTCGGAAGACGTAAATTTCGCTACATTCGATTGGCGGAAGTATGCCGGGAACCCGATCATCGATAAATACATTCAGACCTATAAAGATTACGTATGGTGGACGAAGCTCAGAATTTCGAAGAAATTTGATATTATACATGCCCATCATCCTATTGCTGCACTGGTTATGAAACAGGTTTTTCCAGATACACCTGTGATTTTGACGATCCACTCCAGCTTTGAGCGAGAGCTCATTCTAAATGGTCGCATTGCTGAGAATGGGATTGAGCATCAATTCCTTACCCAGATCTATGGGGAGCTTGAAGCAAAGGTAGATCAGATTATTACGGTTTCGAATTCGTTTAAGCAATACATGGCTGAATACGTGCAGGATAGTGAACGCATTGGTGTGATTCCAAATGGCTTTGATGAGAAGCGTTTTCGTCCGATTTCACATGAAAATCAAGTGACGCAATTTATCACTGTGTGCCGTCTAGTTCCAGCCAAAGGCTTGGATACACTGCTAATCGCTTGCGGTGAATTGAAAAAGCGAGGTCATCCATTTGTTCTGCATATCATTGGCGATGGCCCGAGCCGCGAAGAGCTGGAGAAGCTAGCGATCGAGCATAATATTTATGAAGATACGATTTTTTACGGGTATATGCTTCATCCGGAAGAGTTCATGCCATTCTTCGATGTGTTCGTTCTGCCATCTCGGGCTGAAGCCTTCGGATCTGTATTCGCGGAAGCAGCATTGTGCTGGCTAGCATTGATCGGAACGAATGTTGGCGGGATCGCGGAGCAAATTGAGCATGGGCATAACGGTTTGCTTGTACCAGTTGGGGACGCTATGGCGCTGAGCAATGCATTGGAGAAAGTCGTCATCGATCCTAGCTTCCGCTATAATTTGGCCCGCGCAGCTTGGGAAAAAGCGAAAAAAACGTACTCATTGAATCGCGTGCTTCGCCAATTGAAAAGTGTGTATGAACGCTATCAGGTGATCGAGCAAACAGAAGTGAAAGATCAGAACGATCAAGAAGAAGCAGATAAACAGGAATAAAGTTTACTAAGGAAGGCGTTAGAGCCATGAAACGACTGCGGTTTATACATGCTGCCGATCTGCACTTAGATAGCCCATTTAAAGGCATGTCGGCGCTTCCTGAGCGGGTTCGCGAGCGAGTTCGCGAATCGACGTTCGAAGCGTTGAAGGAGCTTGTGGCGCTCGCCTTACACGAACGAGTGGATTTTGTGTTGATTAGCGGAGACGTCTACGACCTGTCGGATCGTTCGCTGCGCGCGCAAATTCGCTTTCAAAAAGCTGTGGAACAATTGGCCGCTGGAGACATTCCAGTGTATATCATACATGGTAATCATGACCCCGAGGATGGACGTGCTGCAAAGCTGGTTTGGCCGGCAGACGTTCATTTTTTTGCGTCTGAGAAGGTGGAGACGTTCCAGGTTGTGAAACAAGATCGTGGAACAATCGCCGAGATTCATGGGATTTCCTATGGGAAAGCAGCGGTTACCGAGAATCTTGCCATTCAATTCAAAAGAGGACAGGCTGGGGTGTGCCAAATCGGGCTCTTACATACGAATGTGGATGGAGATCCCCATCATGATAACTACGCGCCATGCAGCAAACAAGATTTATTGGATGCGGGCATGCATTATTGGGCTCTTGGACATGTACATACGAGACAAATTGTGAACGAACAACCAGCCATCGTGTACCCCGGAAATATCCAAGGCCGAAGTATTCGGGAAACAGGATCTCGCGGCTGCTATTTGGTAGATATCGATGAACAAGGGCGGGCTGAGCTTGCTTTTAAACCCTTAGATACGGTTCGCTGGTTTCAAGAAAAACTATCCGTGACCTCGATTTCAACAGAGCAGGCTTTAAAAGATCGCATAGGCGAGCTGCTGGATCGGCAGCGTCAGGAGGCCAATGGGCGAGATGGGATTGTGCGCATCATCTTGGAAGGACGCAGTGATATTCACGAACGGTTGCGTAAAGGGCGTGCCTTGCAAGAACTGATCGATGAGTTCAGAGAAGAAGAAGTGGAACGCGGCTGCTTCATGTGGATCGAATCGATCGAGGATCGAACGGCTAGCGAAGTTGATCTGATGGCGGTCAGAGAAGAGAAGAGCTTTTTAGGCGATCTCTTAAGGTATGCAGTAGCACTGCAAGGTGACGAGGCTGCATTGGATAGCTTTGCAGGTGAGGCATTGGCTGCGCTTCAAGGGCTGCCTCATTCCGCTGGCAATCCGGCTGGTGCAACGCCGGAGCAATTGCGGGAATGGCTGCGTGCTGCTGAAGGACTCGTTGCAGACCTTCTTCTCGCCGATGGGAGTGGAATGGGATGAGAATTACGGCTATCCAAATCGATGGATTTGGCAGCTTGCGTGATCGCCAGCTGCAGACAGACAGCAATTTGGCTGTCTTTTACGGCGCCAACGAAGCGGGCAAGAGCACGCTTATGGGCTTCGTCCGCGCGGTGCTGTTCGGCTTCCCGACGCGGACGAATCGTTCGGAGCGCTACGAGCCGCTGGGCGGCGGCGCCCACGGGGGCGCCCTAACCCTGCTCGATGAGCAGGGTCAGCGCATCCGCGTCGAGCGTTACGACGCGCCCGCCACAGGCGGCAAACGAGCCTCTGCGGGGCTCGTGAAGGTCACGCTCGCCGATGGTACCACCGGCGGTGAAGACCTGCTGAACACGCTGCTAGGCGGCCTCTCGGCCGATCTCTACCGCAGCTTGTTCGCTTTTGGTTTAACCGAGCTGCAGGAGCTGCGCACCCTGCAGACGGATGAGCTCAGCGGCTATCTGTATAGCGCTGGGCTTGGTGTAAGCGGCTCGGCCATCATGGAGGCCGAGCGCAAGCTCACGGCGCAGGCCGACGGCCTGTACAGACCTCGCGGACGCAATCAGGAGATGAACCGTCTCCTGAAGGAGCTCGAGGGTCTGGAGCAGTCGCTGCGCCGCAGCCGGGACGGGGCAGCCGAGTATGATCGGCTGCAGGAAGAACGCCGCTCCGCGGAGGCTCGCGCTGCTGCCCTGGAGGGGCAGCAAGAGGCGCTGCGCGCGGAGCTGCACAAGCTCGGCCTGGCCGGCAAGGCGCGCAGCGGATGGCTCCGCTTGCGGCAGATCGGCCGCGAGCTGGAGAGCCTGCCGGCTCGGCAGGGCTTCCCCGAGCAGGCCACGGTCAGGCTAGAGGCGCTCGAGGCCGAGCAGGAGCGCCTGCAAGCAGAGCGCGACAAGCTGCAGCTGCGGCTGCAGAGCTTGCGCAAAGAGCTTGCCGCGCTCCCAGTGGAGCCGGAGGTGCTCGCGCATCAAGTCGAGCTTAACCACTTGCTGGAGCAATCAGCCGGCTACGAGGAGAATAAACGCCAGATCGAACAGCTACAGGTTGAGCTTGCGCATGGGCGGGCGCAAGTGGATAGATTGGTATCCAATTTAGATGTGCAATGGGATGAAACCGATATCACCTCGTTCGCGGTAACGATTTCACTTCGTGAACAAGTGCGTACGTATAAAGAGCAGTTCCGTCATAGAACCGATACAGAGCTGCGCATGCAGTCGGAGCTGGCAAGCTTGCAGACGCAGCTTTCGCGCGGGCAAGAGCAAGTGGCTCAGCTAGAAGCTGCGTGCAGAAGTTTTCAAAACGGCAGCAATGGGATGCTGGATTCAGATCCAACAGCTTTTTTACAGAAGCTGGCGTCTGATTATGCGCGTTGGCAGCTGTTAATGAGCCAATTTACGCATCAGCAAGAGCGTCAAGCTGAACAACAGCAATATTTGCAAGGTCTTGAAGAAGCGGCAAAAGCAGGAAGAGACGCTGCTCGTTCATTGCGTAAACGTATGGTGATGCTAGCAGGGCTACTGGCGTTGATTGCACCGATCATTGTCTTGTGGCAGGGCGGCTGGCTGGCAGCGCTATGCACGTTCCTCATCTTCGCTGGTGTGACTTGGTATATTTGGTTTTCAGGTCGGCAAACTGAAGGGAGCAGAGCGTCTCGTACGATGCCCTCTGCGATCGCGAAGGATCATCGCTTGGAGCAGGAGCTTCAACAGCTGGAACGCCGCATTCAGGAGCAAATCCAGCAGTTTCAGCGTCAGCAGCAACAAACGAGCTATCTCGAAGCAGCTGCAGCAACGGCGGAACTTACTAGTTTTGAACGAAGTTTTGATCGCAGAGAAGTTCCAACCGTTTCCATAGAGGCGCTTCAGCCTTATTTAGATGCATGGCTGCGTGAAGCAGAGAAAAGTAAGCATGAACACAGCGAACAGCTCCGTAAGCTTGAGAAACTACGGGATGCTAGCGAAAATCTACATACGCTTGAGCAGCATTACGAGCAGCGTCTCCTCTTCGCAGAAGAGATTCAAGATGACACGTTAAAGCTTCAGGTCGCTTGGCAGACCTGGTTGCAAGAATTAGGGTTAGGCCCGCATTTATCCACGGATGCTCTGTTAGAAACGATTCAGGTGATCGAGCAGGCCCAGGAGGGGCTGCGCCAACTTCACAAATTGTCCGCCAAGCTAGACATGTTAATCGGAAACGTCCATACATTTGAAGAAACGGTTCGTAAGCTGCTTCATTTGCCATCTTCTGCTCTCGACAGTTTGTTTGCGTTGAAACGTTGGAAAGAGGAGGAGCAGCAGCAGCTGACACGCCTCACGGCACAAAAGCGTAACGAACAGCTGATCTCAGAGGCTGAGCAAGAACTCTTATTAGTTGACCAACATGCGGAGCGGATACAATCTCGTCTTCAATTGCTTTTTGAGGAAGGAACTGCTGTAGACGGTGAGCATTTGCGGATATTGGAACGAGAGCAGTTGGAACGTAAAAAGCTGGAAGATGAAAGCAAAGTATTAGATGCCGCTCTTGAATCCTTATTAAGCCGATCTTTAATGGCGAGTTTCATGGATGTCTTGGATTCCCAGGGAGAAGAAGAGGCAGCTCTGTTAGTCGAGTCTCTACAGCAGAAATTGACGGAAGCCATCACACAATCGAATGAGCTCCGAGAGATCATTGGAAAGCTTACGGGTCAGATCGAAAAGCTGGAGCAGGGGGCGGAAGCGGCAAATCAGCGCTTGCAGGCCGAGTCGATTCGAACGTCGTTGTCTCAGCAAGCGAATCAATATGCGGTAGCATCGTTCGCAGCTCTCTTACTTAAAAAAGCTCGCGATATCTACGAGCAGGAACGACAGCCAGGCGTGCTGCTGCAGGCATCATCATATTTTGCAAGGATGACGAATGGCGCATTCACAGCTGTCAAAGCACCATTCGGCGAGCAGCGATTGTTTGCTGTAAGAGCGAACGGGCAGTCCGTCGATACGAGTCAGCTTAGCCGTGGAACTGCCGAGCAGCTGTACTTAGCTATGCGTTTTGCTCTCGTAGAGGAGTATGGCGGGAAAGCGATTTTGCCGTTAGTGTTGGACGATATTCTCGTGAATTTCGATGAGGAACGGATGGAAAGCTGTTTGCGCGTTTTGGCGGATATAAGTTTGCGTCATCAAGTGCTGCTTTTTACATGTCATGGTCATGTGCGCGATGCGGCAGCCAGAGTCATTCCTGATCACCTATATATTCACCTATAGCACAAAGGATGGGAGGCATCGAACATGGAGGGAAACGATAAGAGGAAGGACCACCGCGAAATTTCCTATCAGGTCGGTTGGAAAAAAGGGAAGATTCAGTGGAACGAGGGAGCAACCGAAGCACTGCGAGCGGCCAAGGGAGATCATGAAGAGGGAACGGTGGAAAGGAAGCGACTGCAGCAGCTTTGGTTTCCTGCGATGAAGCTTCCCCCCGTGTTGTTGCTTCCTTTGCTTTATGCGATTCCAGTCATTAGCTTTGGCTGTACATTGCTGCTTATTTATGGCTTGCGTAAGCACTAGTAGTAAGATGAAGAAGGGAGGGTCCCGACATGAACTTATTTTTAGCTATTTTAGGTGCGGTCGTTGGTCTTTTTGTGACAGGAGCGGGCATTTACACGGCATGGACGGTACATCAGCTCTGGCGGCAGCAAGCAGCGTCTCCTAGAGCAGTCAGTCAAGTCGAGATTGCAAGTACATATTTTTCACGATGGACGATAATTGATTTTGCAGTCGTTGGCTTATTTATCATTGGACTTTTATTAATGGTAGCAGAGCTTGTGGCTGTTGGTCGTGACCATACCGAAATTGCAAATTTCCATTGGGCGTACCTGCTTACCGGGATTGTCCTATCCGCGATGGGCATGCTGTTGTTGTTCATCCGTTTGATTGTAGTGCTTAGTTTTCCTCCAGGGCAAGGACATGGGCTACAACGTTCTCCGGCGGTTGCGCCAGATCATCAGAACGAGCCAAACGACACTAATTACGCCAAATAGTGGATATAGAGCGGATAACAATGTTTTAAATCCAATATGACTGACAACGTAGCTGAGTAGTAAAATCCCGATGAGGAGCACCTTTGGGGGTATCTTGATGCGTTGCTGGAGCTGCATGGATAACCCGTAGGCATCGCCGATGAAGGTCGTAAAAATCTCACCATAGATGACGAGCAAATAAGCGACTTGTGGGAAATAGCCTAATTTCGTCATAATATTTCCCATCGGAATTTCAAATTGGGCGATCCCGGGCATTTGTGCAGATAGCGCATAATGTGCTGCTAAAAGCAGCAAGCCAATGCCTGCTCCGCCAAGCAAGCCGCCCCAAAAGAGGATAGACCGATCGCGAATCGCTCCGCCCATTGGCACGAGTACTGCTTGAGCCATTGCCAAATTAAACGCGGTGTACAGAAATGGCGCAAACCAGATACGGATAGGATGCTCATCACTTGCGATCCGAAGCCAGTTATCAGACGCTGGTGAATGCCACGTATAGACGACAATGACGAAGCTGAACAGCAGCATGATGGGAACAACGATGGAGTTTACGGTCATAATGGCTTTGATCCCGCGCGTTAAAATGAGATACGCAAGAACGAGTGTGATCAGAAGTCCTGTGGTATACGAGAGATGGAGCTGCTCTTCAAAGACAGTGCCAGCACCCGCTAACATGACTGTTGTAATGCCGAAAAGGACAACCATCATAAACAAGCTAATCCATTTCCCGATCTTGTCTCCAAACAGCACTTTATTCAAGTCCTCGTAGGATGCTGCGTTGAGGTCATGAGCCATGAGCATAAGCTGAATGCCTATCCATATAAATAGTACGGTAGATAAAGCAATTGTTATCGTTGCCAGCGAGCCATAGCGAGTGAAAAATTGAAGGATTTCTTGTCCGGAAGCAAAACCCGCCCCAACGACCGTTCCGATATAGGTGAAGGCGACACGGACAATCTGTGCACCATTTCGCATATATTGCCTCGCTTTCTTTCGTTTGATATAGTACAAGGTATGTTTGTGTGTAAGCTTGCATGACTGGAAGTTAGGGCAAGCCCCTGTATAAGTCCTATTACGTGAAGTTGCGCAGTTGAGTTGAAGGTTAAAGGTAAAACGCAGGAGTGTGTTCGTGTGAAGGAAGCTCTGTTTGATTTTATTAGTCATTACGGCTATTTGGCTTTATATCTCATATTATCGGCTGGCATGTTAGGCGCCCCGATACCCGATGAAACCTTGATGGTGTTCATTGGCTCTTTGACTGCGCGAGGCGGCCCCTTTGATTTCGGCCCAACACTTGCCGTTATCTATGCTGGAACCATGACGGGGATGACGGTTAGCTATCTGATCGGTCATCGTGTGGGAAAACCTTTTCTCAATCGATATGGCAAATGGGTAAAGCTGACCCCAAGCCGAATCGAGCGAGCGGAAGGCTGGTTTAAGAAATACGGGCTGTGGACCGTGTTCTTCGGTTATTTCGTACCTGGGGTGCGTCACTTTACTTGCTATTTGTCAGGCGTTAGCGGCGTGAAGTTTTATAAATATATCTTATATGCGGGATCGGGAGCGCTGCTCTGGTGTACGACCTTCCTTACCCTTGGCCGATTTATCGGCGACAATATTGAGGGATTTTTACATGTCATGCATTCCTATATTGGAATAACACTCTTGGTGCTTGCCGTTCTTGCGGCGATCGGCGTGTTCATCTACCTTCGCTATCGGAAACATCACATTGTTATACTGAGACGGAAATCGAAAAAAAGACCATGATTTCAACCTTTAGGGCTGAATTCATGGTCTTTTTTATAAATGCCTTATCGGCTACGAATTTCCAAAAAGCTTAATCGATTGGATCGTGTTGTCATGCGGGTCAATATCGATCTTAAGCAAAGTCCCTTGCGCTTTGTAGGTCAGCACATAAGTTGAGTTCGTATCGGGCTTGCCGAGGATGGCAATCGCCTCTTGTACGCTTTGGCCTAATCGTAAGCCATGCAAACCAGGGTCAATATCCACGGAATGTACATCTACGAATTCAAGCGTTCCTTTGCTATTAAAACCAACTGAAAAGTCGGTGAAATCGTAAACATCAATGTTATCTTCTTCCATTACAAATTGCTTCTTCACCTTGCCAAAGCGCTCCAGTACAGCAGCTTTCGCAGTTCCCAGCTTTAATCCCATCAAGGTGGGCTTTTCTTGCTGGTAAGCATCCTCAGCTTTGACCTTCGGTTTAGCCGTCGGTTTTGGACTTGTGATGTTAGGTGATTGAGTTAGATCCCCTTGATCCACTTTCGTAATACCAGCGACTTGCGCTTCATGCTTCGTACTATCATCAACTGCAGGGGGTGCGGTTGGAACTGCGACTACGAGTGAAGGCGCAGGCTCCTGAGAAATCTGGGTTGGTGCAGTCGTTGTTACGTCTATGGTTGCCTTTGGAGCAGGAGCAGATGATTCTTGGCATCCAGTCACCAAGAATGACGCAATTGCAACAGGTATACAGCCTACAAGGATAGGTCTTATTAGGTTGTTCATTGCCATCTTTCCTTTCCTCCGAGGAGAGTAGTTGAAGTGAAAAATACAAGTAAGATTAATGATACTGTTTTATCAAAGGTTTTCAATGCATCTTCGTGCCCAAATGTGAGCAATTCTAGAACGAATTCACTTTGTATGAAATCCTCTTATATATATAGACACTACTGCGGCCCAAAAAGTTTCAGTGTTTATTGTTATTTTATAAATGGACTTGAAACAGGCAGGAGCAATATGGTAACTTACTCATAATAGACAGCTATAGGGGGCCGATTTCATGGAGTTATTAAAACAGCGGATCTTAGAGGTTGGCGTCGTTGCTTCGGATCAAGTACTAAAGCTTGATGTCATTTTGAACCATCAGGTAGATCCTGTTCTCATTATGGAGATGGGGAAGGAATTTGCAAGATTGTTTAGAGAAACGAAGCCGGACAAAGTGTTAACTGTGGAATCATCAGGTATTCCTATTGCGTATACAACGGCATTACAATTAGGTATTCCAATGGTATTTGCTCGTCGCAAGAAAACTTTAACGATGGATCAAGATACGTATAGCGAACGCGTTCCGTCCTTTACCAAAGGCATCGTTACAGATATTATGGTTTCCTCTCATTTGCTTCAAAAAGGGGAGCGAATCCTACTGATCGATGATTTCATTGCGAACGGAGACGCAGCGCGCGGCTTAATTCGAATTGTAGAAAAAGCGGAAGCAGAACTCGTAGGCGTAGGTATAGTCGTTGAAAAATCTTTTCAAAATGGCGGAAAATCCATTCGCGAACGCGGTATTCGCGTGGAGTCGCTGGCTCGAATTGCTTCGCTGGCGAACGGGCAGATCACTTTTGACTGATTTTACATTTCGGCTATGACTTCCCTGAATGCCAATTATCCATTATAATGATTACAAGGTAAGAGAGGAGGCTGACATCTATGGGTATCGAAAATGGTTCCATTGACTATTTTATGACAAAGCTAGGGGAAGCGAAGACTCACTTTGAACGAGCGCTTGATTGTAAACATACAGAGTTTGATGACCTGTATCCGTATATGATTGAACACCCTCAATTTTTCTGGTATAAGCGCTATGTGGCCTGGTCCGAGTTGCTAACGATTGTGAAGCTTTGTACGGAGCTAACGATCGAGTGGGAGCAGCAGTTCTCTGTTGCACAATCGGATTATATTAAGAAACGTGTGATGTCAAGCAAAGTCCTTGATTTCTGGTTTGAAACGAATGATTCGAAAGAGCATGTAAGCTAAAAAATATAAGAAAAAGGCCAAGGAACTCCTCATGGATTCTTGGCCTTTTTTTCAGTTTGAGGTGGATGCGGCGTTCTTCAAATCAGTTAAATCCCATTTTCTAAAACATTCATCGTTTCGATATGCCGCTTGGTCTGTTCAGAGCCTAGACGGTGCAGCGTGCGATACACTTCGGTTAAATAGTAGTCATATTCTTGATTCGTTTCATTGGAGTAATACACTTTCCAAGGAAGCCAGGAGGTCCCGTAGCTGCCTTGAGAAGAATTGTCGGTTTCTTCAAATAGCTCTTGCAGCTTGGCGATATCATCTTCGGTTGCTGTTATTTCAAATTCATAATTAAGCGCTGTGCTGTCTTCAAGTACTTCTCCCGTGCCTACATTGACGTAGTACGTTCTCTTCTCCATGTATAATGTCCTCCCTTACGGTAGGCATGAATTTGCCTGTGACTTGTCGCTTAACGCGTGTCTCTGTGTCTCGTCCTCGTTAAGGTAACCGAAGATGAACGGATTTATGTAAAGTTTCACCGAATTGCGAATTGGTGTATGCTTAAGCTTAAGAATAACATTATGATCATAATATTGGAGGTGCTACATAGATGATTTCAGAAGAACAATTGGACCAATATCGCGTAGATAGCACACTGCTGCGAGTAATTCGAGACGTCAGTCCCGCGAACGATGTGCGAGGGATTGTTGTAGCTTGGGATGATGAGACAGTTCTTATTCGTAAAAAAAATCGCAGAGTCGTCAAGCTGGCCCGCGGATACGTGTACCAGCCCTATGAGAATGAAAGGCCGCCAGCGTTCATGCTGCCTCAGGAAACGATAGCGCCGGATGATCTGTCCGATGAGACAGAGTGAGTGTGAGGGCGAAGGCACTTTTGTAAGTAGTCGGATATGTGGAGTTGGAATGAAGCAGGTGCAATCGCCTTATGGGCGCTATTTGCAGATTACAAGTGAAACCCCTATGCGAACGCTGAATTCGTCACCTTGGGGCGGTGGGTTTGGGTCGCATCGTGTTCTGATGAATCGCCAAGTGGACAAGACGTATAATGAGCTAGATCCAATGGTCGAGATGGAAGCATTCATCGCACGGGAAGGGCTTAATCCTCAAGATACGGCAGGCATGCTTACCGCGGCGTGGGTTAAGGATGTTGGATTCAAGGAGTTAGCTTGGCCGCTGGAGGAAGAAGGCAGTGGGGAAACGCTTCGTGTTGCCGCTTGGGTGACAGTTGGGCTGGGGAACAAAGCCCGAGCAGGCGCCGTATTGCCTTCGGCTTCACTTTATCCAGGCACGATTAACACCATCGTTGTAATTGAGGGCCAGTTGACGGATGCCGCCATGGTGAACGCGGTGATAACCGCCACCGAAGCAAAAGCTGCCGCGCTTCAAGATTTGAACATCGAGCATAAAGGCCAAGTGGCCACAGGCACGACTACGGATGCCGTTTTGATAGCCGCGACAGGCAGAGGGACGAGCTATCGCTACGCGGGTACAGCAACCACACTCGGCTACCTTATTGGCAGGACGGTGTATGAAGCGATCCTAGCATCCGGACAAATGTATGAGCTTGAAATGAGCAAACGTGCTGCTGCTGCGCAATCGCAAGGGTAGCCCTAAATCAATGCTCAGGGATGCTCTTTTGCATTTCTGCTTCAAGTTACGGTACGAAAAAAGGGTTCCTCGCCGCTTTCATGGCTTGGAACCCCCATCCTTACGACTTATGTTCTGCGATATACGCCGTATGCGAGTCCAATCGCAAGTGCGTCGATGTCAGAGATTTCGCCGTCGTCATTCTCGTTTGTGAAGTTCGGATCGTGGACGATGGCTTGCGCCTCGCCCTCAGTTAGATGACGCTCATTTCCGGTGTATTTCGGCTCTAATGCTTTGATTTCTTCCTCATCCATAGGGTCATTCCTCCTTTGGAAATAGGGTTTGGAAGAGGCGATAGAATTATACCTGAGTGGCAAAAGTTTCATTGACGAGCTTTCGAGTCACATGGTATAGTATTTTTGTAAACGCGGTCATGGCGGAATTGGCAGACGCGCACGGTTCAGGTCCGTGTGGGCTTACCCCCGTGGAGGTTCGAGTCCTCTTGACCGCATCATAGTAAAAGCGAAACCCTTCGAGGTAATCGAAGGGTTTGTTTTTATATCTCAAACTGTCAAACCGCCACCCCATAGCAGTTTTCATGAATGTCAGGTATAATACATAGCATAGATTGTACATCTTTATTGCTAAAGGAGCTGAGTTTTTCATGGAAAGAACAGTTACGATTACACAATCCGGCAGCTTTTCACATGTGCTTCAAACGTTTGCCATTTCGCTGTTGGTTTCCTTCATAGGAACATTGATTGGCGCAATGGTTGTACCACCATCGATGGTTATGCTCTTCGTAGTTGCAGAGGTAGTCATGTTGGTAGCCGCTATCATCATTCGGATTCGCGGCAAGCATATCGGCTACGGTTTTCTTTACGCGTTCACAGCGATTTCTGGCGTGACGTTATATCCGGTTATCATGGCTTACGGCGGTCAGCTTGGAGCAAGTGTGGTTTCGGGTGCTTTTTTTGCGACGGCAGCGATTTTCGGATCGTTGGCGTTCTATGCACACCGTTCCCAACGTGATTTTAGCTTCCTCGGCGGCTTCTTGTTTGCAGGTACAATTGGACTTGTGCTGATGAGTGTGCTCGGCATGTTCCTTAACTTCGGTTCCATAATGAATTTGGTATGGTCCATGGTTGGGATTTTGATCTTCAGCGGTTGGGTACTCTATGATGTAGCCCAATATCGCAACGGTGTTGAGCCCAAAGCTGTGCCGCTTGCTGCGCTGAATATTTATCTTGATTTCATTAACTTGTTCTTGTATATTTTGCGTTTCATCGCTTCAATCGCAGGTATCAATAGAAACTAAACATGCGGCCAACGCATGACAAAAAAGCACGATGGCTCCGAACCACGAAAAAGTGGGGAAGAGTACATCGTGCTTTTTTATTTCAAGTGCACGGCACAACTGGTTATTTTGTATGAAAAAAAGGAACATCTCCTCGAAAGCTTCGACTGATTTCCAGAAGTGTATGGATTAATTGGGTTAAATCTGTATGATTCATACGAATTACTAGGGGGGATAAATTACTTTCTGACTTAATACGTATTTCTAGCCTAAGATTTGCTTCATCCATATAAATATCAAGCTGCTCAGTTGCAAGCATCAGTTCCCACATTCAAACCAACACCTCTTTCTCTCTCTAGTTACTTTAGCTTATGTTGGACGGACAAGATTAGAAGCGGATTAAGCGAACAGAACGAACGCTTTTTGTGGAAATAAGCACGATTTCAGCTCATGAATCATACAATTTAAAGATCCTAATTATGAAAGGTGTGAAAACCTATGGCAACTTGTAGCACATGGACGTATAAAGGGATTACGCCTTCGGTGTTCCGAGCGTTGCAGCAGGTGGGCAGGAAGCAAGGATTTTCAATCCCCAACACAGCATCAGGCAAATTTACGATTTCAGTGGTCAGCATGAATGTTGGCTTTCAATATGCCTGGGATACGAGTGCCCAAACCTTAATGTTGCTGTGTGATAATAAGCCCATGCTGTTAGGCTGCGGCACGATTAAGACATTTGCAGATAAAATAATTGCAGAGAGCGGCGGAAGGCCGGGTTGATTGCCAATGCGTGTGCGGCCAGCCACCTGCCTTAATGAAGTTTAAAGCCAACTTGCTCTGGTTAGAATAAGGGTAAAAGGCAGGTGGACGTATGGCAAAAAGCGATGATCTGGTGAAGTACATAACCCAACAAGTCGTCACTTATATCGACACGCCGAAGGAAGTTCGCAAGCAAGCGAAAGCGTCGATGAAAGAGCAGCGTGAGGGTTGGCAAACCCGTTGGTTTGGGATGCTGCCATTAGCGACGCGGATGTTGTTCGGACGGACGAAGTCGAGGAAATAAGGTTGTAACATGCCAAAAGGCCAACCCAAAAAACGGGTTGGCCTTTTGCCTTTTCTTATTCACGCGAGTCGCGGCGCCTCAATCAAGGATAGATCTCCCCTAAACCAAGCGAAGCATCCAACAGCACATACCGCGGTCCTTCATGATCCAATACTAAATAGTTATCCCCATGTATCCATTGTTGGTAACCGAGTACGGCTAACGGCATCGTCACCTGCTCATCATACAGCTCGGTAACGAAAGTAAGCGCGCCTTGCTGCTCCAGTGCTACCTGAAGCTCAGCCAAGGAGGTAACAGGCAGCGGTGTACCTTGAATCCATGGCAGCTGCTCATAGGGATCAAATGCTGGTCGTACAAGGCTATGCGAGCCCTGCGATAAATCCGTCGCGCTCGCAACGCTTTCAGCTAGGCGCGGCGTGGGATCCTCCGTGAGCGGCAGCAATTCGCCCGACTTGGCATCGAGATAATAGGTCTCGCCATCAAGCGCTATTTTCCAGACTGAAGTTAGGGTATCCATATATAAGCGGTCTTTCGTGATCGTATCATCTAACACAAAATCGTCGTATAAGGTTGCAGAAGGAATGAGTTCTTGTTGTATCAAAGAGCGATACAACGTGGCTAAACTAAATAATGGAGTGGTGCCTGTCCCATATTCGGTCAAACGGAAACCGCCGCCATCTACGGCATGAACTATCATATAGCCCACCTCTTGCCCCTGATCACTCAGGATGATGACCCATCCATGGGTGCCAGGTCCGAGCGGATAGCTGTTCCAATGAGCTTGCTGCCAGGCCGAAAAGCCAGCTTCCTTAGCAAGTGTAGATTGCCACTGACTGATGGTTGAACCGAATGACGATGTACTCGTAAAGTCAGGTGCCCCAGTTGCTGCTGTTTTGCTTTGCATTTGGGTTTGACTTAAGCTAGTGCCTAAGCCAGAGCCTGTCCCTCCTAGGTTGTCAACTGCTGAGGTGTGTAGTGGCATGAAGCCAATACTGCATAAAATGAAACAAGTGGCTGTCCAAGCGGTCCACGACTTCATCTTCGTTCACCTGCCTCTCCCTAACCTATTAGTCTATGTGACTATTGTAATGCGTATGTCTTAAAAAGAATGTTAGAACCTGTTGCGTGTTATTTGCGAGGTTTTAGCGACTAGCGTCAGTTCCTGGATGGCAAACGATTCGCATTTAGATGAAATAATCCGCCATTAATAACGGAAACGGCAATCCGTGGCTTATGCTGCCAATCGATTTCTTCCAACCGATTCCGACATTGGATCTCGATTTCGTCACGTTTGTCGGGTTCTGCTGCGAGCAGCAGCCCATTGTAATACCGTTCCACGCGATCGATTTCACTGCGGTGCTCAGCGTTCGCATCATCCGCCCATCGATGGTCGTAGGAGCTGATTTTGCGCTCAAGCGTGGCCTCCAAAGCATTGATCGCCTTCGGGATCGAAATCGTATCGGGTAAAATGTGACTATTCGCAGGTAGCTTCGGAGTGAGACTCTTAGTTAACATATGCTTGTGAAAATGCTCCCGAATTTCCCCAGTGCCAAGCTGAATCGCGAGAGAATGGATTTCAGTTCGCTTCCGGTCACAGAGGAGCTCAACCTTGTAGTTCACACAGAGCCATGTGTTGTAAACGAGGGAACCGTGATAGGTCGCCCCTGTCGGGAAAGGCTCTTCGAATAAGTGAATGAATCGCCCGCGCTCGCGAACGATGCCAAAAACCTGGTCAAGCCGTCGGCTGCCAAACGTGACTTCATCTTGTGGAACTCGCGTAGCGATCGTCGTCGGTACGAAGCCGAAATAACGGCCGAGGATGCTATCCGGCGCACTCCCGGCAGCAGCCCCGCCTTGTCCTGCTGGCCCGTTGCCAGGAGGGGGAGGGCTTTTGACAGCGGTCATCGCAGCCTTCGGTTTCGCTTCCAGCTGCAGTTGCTCAGGGTCGATCACAAATTTATAGGTCATCGTTTCCGCTGCTGCACCTGTTCGCTCGATAAAGCTCCAGTAGTACGGACGGCCCGTCATTTCCCGATCGGCTTCAGGAGAGAGCTTGGCTGTTATCGCTGCAGGTGTTTTCTCCAGAATCGTGCAGTCATAAGCTTCCAGAAAACGCATCATGAATGAGTGGATGTTTCGTTTATTCATTGGCTGGCCTCCGCGCTCTGAGCACCGCCAACGGCATCAAGGATGTCTTGAAACTTGGCGCCATACTGCGGATTTTGCTCGATTTCCTCTCTCACCTCGCTGAAGGAATGCCCCAGCTCATCGATTTTTCGGCGGATATCCTCGCCAGAGCCGGCTTCCATCACCATGCGGAACAGCGAGGTTTCGAGCGAGCCCCGTTTCTCGATTTTTTCTAAAATCGTATCCAGCTGCCCGATCACCAATTCGAACATATTAATTTTCTCGTGCAATAGCGAGAGGATATGTTCTTCAATGGTATTCCTTGTGGATAAGTTGTAGATGTTGACGTCATGGGTTTGCCCAAGTCGATGAACCCGGCCAATCCGTTGCTCCACGCGCATAGGGTTCCACGGGAGATCGAAATTGATCATGTTGTGGCAAAATTGGAGATTGATCCCCTCGCCGCCAGCCTCAGTTGCAATGAGTACTTGAACACGGTTGCGGAAAAGATCCATCATCCAGTCTTTTTTGCCGCGATTCATGCCGCCGCGATAAGGAACAGCTGTAATTTTGTGCTCTTTGAGGTAGTTCAATAAATACTCCTGAGAAGCGCGATACTCGGTGAAAATAATGACTTTATCATTGATGTCTTGAATGAGTCGCATCGTCGTTTCCGCTTTGCTATTGGACTTAATGCTGCGAATCAGCTCGACGAGCTCCCAAATTTTCGGGCGAACGGGGGAGTCTTCGGCTGTTTTCTTAAATAGATTTACCAGTGTAATGAAAACAGCATCTCGCGAGCTGCAAACCTCACGCTGGAGCGTAATCATGGACAGCATTGAGCTGAGGTCGCCGCCACTCTCGGAGTACCGCGTTCGTACGAAATTCGTAACCCCGTCGTAGAGCGCTTGTTCATCGTCAGATAGCGTGAGGGGGATGTTCTTCACAACACGCTTCGTATAATGCACGCCGCCATCGCCACGGCGGTTGCGGATCATGACTTTGGACAGCTCCTGCTGCAGCTGAATTTCATTCTTCGGCGTACGCTTGCCCACGACAAAGTTGGACTTGAAGCTGTTCTGACCGCCGAGCTGTCCTGGCTTCAGCAGGGTGATTAGGTTGTAGAGCTCTTTGAGATCATTCTGCACCGGCGTAGCTGTGAGAAGCAGGCAGTATTTTTTGCGCAGCTCGTTCACAAAGGTGTAGTTGGTCGTTTTTTTATTTTTAAGCTTGTGCGCTTCATCGACGATGAGCATATCGTATTCAAGACCCATCACGATATCGCGATGTGGATCTCTTTTGGCAGTGTCCATCGAGGCCACGATGATGTCGGCTTGCTGCCACATGTAGGCCTTCTTATGTGCTACGGCCGGAATGCCGAATTTGGTATTCAATTCCCTTACCCATTGAAGCACGAGGGAAGCGGGGACTAGGATGAGCGTTTTGCGGACAAGCCCGCGGATCATGTACTCTTTTAAAATTAAACCGGCTTCAATCGTCTTCCCGAGTCCAACCTCGTCGGCTAAAATCGCCCGTCCACGCATCTCATTCAGCACGCGCTTAGCTGTTTCGATCTGATGCGTCATAGGCTCTAAAGTCCCCAGATGCGCGAGGCACTGCATATCATCAAACGTCGAAATAAGCCCCGATTCTTCCGATTCGTAGGCTAGCTGATATAGGGTCCAGTCGTCCCAAGGACCTCCTCCACGTACACGATTGTCCAGCTCGGTAAACCAGTCCCTCTCAAAATGCATATCCAGATGTTTATGAATGGGGCGAATGTTCTCTTGCTGATCATGTTGACGCATGGCTTGCCCTCCTAAAAGTTTTGCGTAGCAAAACTAGCATCGTAAGCATAAGCTACGTTGATTCTGCGCCTACCCTCGCAAGCGTCGCATATAGGCTAGTATGTCCAGAGAACGTTCTTTCATAACTTTTCCCATGTAAGTGTTTAACTAGTGAACAGGTCTCGGAGGTCGAATGCCGAACCTGAATATGCTATGATAGAGGTTAGTTTTGGGAAAAAGGGTACGCGGTACAGGAAAGGATGAGAACTTACGATGACAGCTTGGCGATTTATACATACAGGAGACCGTTCTCCTGCTGAAAATATGGCTTTAGATGAAGCGATTCTTACCGCTCACAGTGAGGGCAAGGTGCCTCCGACGGTGCGGTTCTATGGATGGAATCCTGCAACCTTATCAATCGGTTATTTTCAAAAGGCGGCAGAAGTCGATCAGGAGGCCGTTGCAAACGAGGGAATTGGCTTCGTGCGACGTCCAACGGGGGGCAGAGCCGTTCTGCACGATAAGGAATTGACCTACAGCATTATCGTAGCAGAGGATTATCCGGGCATTCCGCGCAACGTAACGGAAGCTTATCGCGTGCTGAGCGAAGGACTGTTGCAAGGCTTTCGAGCGCTAGGGCTGGAAGCGGAAATGGTGCAGCTGGCGAGCGATGAGGAAAAAGAAAAATATGCCTCCGCTGGTTCAGCGGCATGTTTTGATTCACCATCGTGGTACGAGCTTGTCGTAGAAGGTCGCAAAGTGGCCGGCAGCGCACAGGTTCGCCAGAAAAACGTCGTGCTGCAGCACGGCTCAATCCTGCTCGATATGGATACAGATCAATTGTTTCGGATGCTGCGTTTCTCCAATGAGAAGGTAGCCGATCGCATGAAACAGAGCTTTCTGAAGAAAGCTGTGGCGATCAATGAATTGCTGCGAGCGCAAGGGAAGAAAGAAGTTACGCTTGGGGAAGTAGAGGAAGCGTTCCGACGCGAAATCGCGCTTGGGCTCGGTGTTGAATTGGTCGAGTCGTCATTGACGGACTATGAGGTGGAACTTACTGAGCGTCTAGTACGTGAGAAATATGGCACGGATGAGTGGAATTTACGACGGTAACCATTGTGAAAGGTTGGCCAGGCGCCTATGTCTGACCAACCTTTTTGTATTTACTGCGCGTAGTTACAGGCAGGATACCTGATTCGACATATACCCGAATCGTGTGTATTGAAGGAACTTTCCTCACACTTTACAGTGGTGTTATATCATAAGAAGTGGATGGAGGAGTCCGATGAAAGCATCACCAGGAGAGAAATTGTTTTATGCATTGAATTATTTGCTGCTAACCGTCATTGGGATCACATGCGTGCTGCCCTTGATCCATCTGCTCGCGTTATCCTTTAGTAATCAGCCAGCCGTTATCTCAGGGCATGTCAGTTTATGGCCCGTGGGGTGGAATTTGGAATCGTACCGATTATTGTTCAAAGGGACACAAATCTTACCGGCGTTTGCCAACAGTGTCAAGATTATGGTCGTGGGGACCTTATTAAGCATTGGGTTTACGATTTTGGCGGCATACCCGTTGTCCAAGCGTTATTTCTTTGGAAGAAAGACGTTCACGATGATGCTGATCTTTACGATGCTATTCAGTGCAGGCTTAATTCCCGGGTACTTATTGATTAAGAATCTGGGCATGGTGAATACGTATTGGGCGCTGTGGCTGCCGGCATTAGTCAGCGTGTATAATACGTTGGTTTTGAAAACATTTTTTGAGAATATTCCCTTAGAGCTCGATGAAGCAGCCAGAATGGATGGATGCAATGAATGGTGGCTCATCGGACGCATTTATTTGCCGCTGGCGGTGCCTGCGATCGCAACATTGATCTTGTTCTACGCGGTCGGCTATTGGAACATGTTCCAAAGTGTCCTTATCTATATTAACTCGCCGGCTAAACAAAACCTAACGGTTATCGTTCAGCAAATGATTATGAACAGCATGGTCCAAGTCGATCAATATTTACGTCCGGAAGAATCGATTCAAATTACACCAGAGTCCATCAAGTCATCCGGTGTCATCGTCATGATTCTTCCGATGCTGATCATATATCCTTTTGTCCAGAAGCATTTCGTGAAGGGCGTTATGATTGGCTCTGTAAAAGGGTAATGAAGCCGAAATCGGCATATCGCTGAAAAAGGTATATCCCATAAAAAGATGTATATACAGAGATTCTTGTATATTGCTGGAGGGGTAGCCGCAGGTCTACAGTGAGGTCAAGCGAACCACATCGGTGATTCTACTGATGAACACAAGGTCGTACATTCTTGAGGAGGTCTACCCAAATGAAAAAGAGATTACTCGTTGTATCCACGGTAGCAGTTGCTTTATCGTCTATCAGTTTACTTGCAGCTTGCGGCAAGGCGGACGAAAGTAAAGGAACGGAAGCATCGACAAGCACTGCCAGCACGCAGGCATCGAAAGCTCCTGAAAAGAGAGGCAAGATTTCTACCACCATTTATGATCGCGGGAACATGGTTCCGGAAGAAGGGTCGCTGGATAAAAACCGCTGGACAGAGTGGATTAATAAGAACGGCCCTGTTGATGTCACTTTCGTCCCGATCCCTCGTACGAAACCAGAAGATAAGCTGAACGTGATGTTCGCTTCTGGCGAAGCGCCTGACTTAATTCAAGATTATGATATGAAAAATCGCAGTTCTTGGTATGAGTCCAAGCAATTGCTGCCTTTGGATGACTTGATTGCGAAAAATAGCGTTGAGTTTAAAGCATTGCTGGAAAGAAATCCACTTCTCCGAAAATTCGGTACACGTTCCGACGGCAAGTTGTATGATATCGCGGTTCTGGGCAAGCTGGAAGTGAACTGGGTGTTCATGGTTCGTACGGACTGGCTGAAGAAGCTGGGCTTGGAAGCTCCGAAAACGACGGATGAGTTGTTTGCTGTTGCGAAAGCTTTTACAGAGAAGGATCCAGATGGTAATGGCAAGAACGATACGTATGGCCTTACACTCGGTGGCGGATATAACCAAAGGGTCATTGACTTCATGTTTGGTGTACCGGTGTTCTCCAATTACAATTTGAAAGACGGCAACCTGAACTATGCTTGGGAGAATCAGCAAGCTAGCTTAACGTTTAAGAAGAAGTTGTTCCAAGACAATGTCATTGATAAAGATTTCGCTGTAGATACGACGGGGGATAAAGCGAAGCGGGATTTCTTGAACGGTAAGCTTGGCTTCTATACAGGTGGGGTACCGAGTGCAATCGAGATGGAAACGTTGCTGAAAAACGATCCAAATGCTGTCGTAACGCCAATCCTTCTTCCGAAAAGCTCGTTCGGTCAATTCAGTCCACCAGTCACATCGCCTGTACAAAATGCTGCAGTTGTAAATGCAAAGGCGAAAGATCCAGTCGCGGTCATTAAATATCTGGATTTCCTGACCAAAGAAAGCTCGCTTAAAGCACTGAAATGGGGAATTGAAGGCGAGCACTACAAGCTCGATGCGAAAGGTTGCCCGCAACCAGTTGACGCAGATAAAAACAAAAAAGAACGCAGCTATGCCGGGGATTACAGCATGATGATGTCAACGCTTCCAGGAATGCCAACTTGTGATACGCGAATCGATTCACTTAGTGACAGCGTGCCTGCACAGAAGGAAATTAAGCGTATTCTTATAGAAGCGCGCAAGCTGTATCTTGCTCCTGAGCGCCCAGTAGCAGGCTATTTACTGGAGGTGCCTTCGGTTCCAAAAGACTTGGATATGATCGTACAAAGCGTACCGAACATTCAAAGCGCTGCTGCCAAAACGGGTGCGCCTGATGAGTTCGTGAAAGCGATCGTAACACCAGGTATCACTGCGGAGCAAGCGATTAAAACATCCCAGGATATTTGGAATAAAGCAGGTGGACCGAAGGTTGATGAGTGGTTCCAAAATTGGTATAAAACGAATAAAGCTAATGCGATTTTGGTTACAGACATTTATAACTTGAAATAATTCATAATTCCTTATGGGCCGGACAGAGCATGTATCTCTGATCCGGTCTTTTCGGTGTTCAGAGGAAAAATGTATATCACTGAAAATAGCGTATTTGCAAGTCAAACAGATCAGGTTACAATGAACTCAACCAGCCTTACTTCAAAGGAGTTTTGTAACATGCAGATCAATAAAAACTGGTTTAATCGGCTCCTCATTTCGTACATCCCTGTATTCGTCATCATCGTATTTCTGTTATCTGTCTTATTTTTCGTGTTCACCAATTATATGGCGCAAAGCCAAGCGAAGAAGGCCAATAACATATTTATGGAGCAGGCGCTTGGAAATTTGGATCGTACACTCAAGCAAATCGATCAAGGTGTGTTGCGAGAGCTCAATTATAACGATGGGTTGAATGGTTTTTATTTTGCAGCTGAAGGAGATCGTTATAATGGTTTAGCACTTCCAGTCTCAAAGCTGGAGCAGCTCGTTTCTGGTTATCCCGAAATTGATTCTGCCTATCTGTATCGAAAAAACGACGGTAAGGTATTAAGCAGAAGTCTCATTGTCCCGTCTGAGTTGTTTGGTGATGCTGAATTTATTCAACGTATGGTTAAAGATGGAAACCCTGCGGAATGGCTGCCTGTTCGCAATTATTCGGAATATATCGGAGAAAAACCGCGACGCGTCATCAGTATTGTGCGCAAAGCGCCTCTTCTAACGGGAGACAAAGGTTTCATTGTCATCAATGTGAATGTGGATTATATCGCGAAAATGATTGATGCCATGGCTTATTCGCATTACAGCTTTATCCAAGTGCTGGATTCAAATAACTATGCGATCAATCAAACAGGTAAAGCTATTGCGACATCCACAACACTGCAGTCAGGTGTCATGAAATCAGCCTATACCGGCTGGGTCATGCAGATTGGTCTGAAAGAAGGCGGAGTTACTTACTTGTTCTCGAGTCTATACATTCTTTGGATTGTGATCACGATTGTGATGTTAGGCATTGGGATCTGGTGGATTATCCATGTTTCTAAGAATCATTACCGACCTGTTGAATCGATCTTGCGTCAGGTGCGTACAGGCGCGTTCCAGAAGGTGCTCGATAAGCCGTCGGATGGGCATGATGAGTTTCATTTTATCCAAAATGCGATAACGGAGCTCATCGATCAATCGAATGAGTTTCAACAGAAACATAGACAAGACATGGTCTATCGCAAGCAAGTCCTGTTTACGGATTTACTTCAAGGGAGCAAAATGTTCTCACCTGAAGCTTGGCAGGAACAGCTGGCGACGTACCGACTCTCCATTCAGTATACTGCGCTCCAGATGGCAGTGATTGAAATTGATAAATTTCAGCAGTTTTGTGAGATTTACAACCATCGTGATCAGACCTTATTCAAGTTTGCCCTCAAAAGTGTGGCGGGTGAGATTGCCGAGAAGCACGGGCTGGCTGCTTGGGGAGAATGGATTGATAACGATCGGCTGGGCGTACTCTTGTTTCTGAAGGAACCTTCGGATGGACAAGGGACGAAAGTTGTCATGGAAGAGATGCACCAGTGGGTGAATGAGCATTTGCGGTTTACCGTTACAACAGGGTTAAGCTCGCTGGCAGGTCAATCAGAGGACATTCCTCTCGCTTATGAAGAGGCTGTCACATCATTAAAATATAAGACCGTACTCGGACTAGGCCGGGTTATTTATTTCCTGGAAATAAAACCGAAGATGGACAGTGACGTGTATAATCGTCTGCAGCTTGTTCGCGGAATCGTCATTATGTTCAAGCAGGGTAACGAAGAATGGCGCATGGCTTTTCATAATTTGATCAGCAATCTACGCGACGAACATGCGGTGAAAGATGATATTGTCATCACGATGGAGTATTTCAACTATCAGTTGAATCATGCGATGAAGGAATTGAATGCTGCCTATACAGCGCATTGGGAATCGCAAGCGTATCCAGCGTTGTTGCAAATGTTGGATCATTATGAGCTGCTGGATGAGCTGGCGGATCACTACTTGAAGCTGCTGGATGAGGAATACAGCAACATTACGGTTATCCATGAGAGCAGTTCGAATCGCTCGGTCATTCGGCAAATGCAGAAATTTATCGATGAGCATCTCGTCAATTCGGATTTATCACTGAATATGATTGGTGAAGCCTTTGATATGAATGACAAGCAAGTCAGCCAATTAATTAAGCAAGAGCTGGGAGAAAAATTCGTTGATTACTTAGCGCGCCTCCGGATCCAATGCGCAAAGCGGTTGTTAGAAGAAACGGATGAATCGATCCAATCCATTTCGTTGAAGGTTGGGTATATTCACTCACTGTCCTTCATTCGGATGTTCAAAAAGATGATGCAAATGACGCCAGGTGATTATCGCAAGCTGCATCGCGCGTCGTAAAGGTAGAAGCATTCACCCGATGAGGGGGATGCTTTTTTCCTTGCGATCAGGATGTATATACTGGATTCTTGTGTATTGAGAAGGGGCAGCGGGCCACGTAAAGTAAAGATAAATACGAAGAGAAGCTGTGCGACTGAAAGGAGAAACAACGATGAAATCACCTGCTATGTATTCCAGAAAAAAATATTGGGTATTAAATACACCCCTTCTGGTTATGTTCATCCCCGTTCTGATCTATTTTATTATTTTCAAATATGTGCCGATTGGCGGATTGGTTATTGCTTTCAAAAGCTATAATTTCACAGACGGCATATGGGGCAGTCCGTGGACGGGACTTGCGAATTTCAAATTAATGTTCAATAATCCCAACATGTTTAAAATCATTAGAAATACGTTCATGATCAGTACGCTAAGTATTTTAGTCGGATTTCCGTTCCCGATAATGTTGGCTATCTTGCTCAATGAGGTTAGAAAGTCATTTTTTAAGAAAACGATTCAGACGCTTGTTTATTTCCCGCATTTTCTTAACTGGGTTATTATTGGTTCCTTTGTTGTGCTGATTTTCGCGCAAGAGCATGGGATCATGGCGTCTATAAGCAAAGCAATAACCGGTGAAAGCTTTCCTTTTTTGTATGATAAGAGTACATGGCTGGCGATTTTCTTAGGGTCTGGGATTTGGAAAGAAGCGGGCTTCTCCGCCATTATTTACTTGGCTGCGCTGAATTCGATCGACCCGAGCTTATATGAAGCAGCAAGTATTGACGGTGCCAATAAGTGGAAGCAAATGTGGAATGTTACGCTGCCAGGGATCGCACCTGTAATCGCTCTGATGTTCATTCTTTCGATGGACCGTGTGATGAATGTAGGCTTTGATCAAATTTATGTGCTTGGCAATCCGGTCGTCTCAGATCTTGCGAATGTGATTAGTGTATGGAGTTATAATGTGGGTCTGCGCAATGCGCAATTTAGCTTATCGACAGCCGTTGGTTTTTTTGAGTCCTTGGTCGGGCTTATCCTTGTTGTGATTGCAAATGGCGTTGCACGCAGGTTCGGTCAAAGCATGTGGTAATAATCCATTGACGGCAACGGCCTTTACGTGAAAATGAGATGGAATAATATAGCTGGTTCTGTGTGGAATCACTTATTAAAAGAAGAGGGCAGTCCTTGAAGCCAAGAGTATGGATTTTAGTGCTGCCCCTAGTTCCAGTGCCTTAGTGGCAAAAATGCAAAAGAGCAACCTTTACATTAGTAATTAATTCAACGCTTCGAATAATTGCAAAAAGGCATCAATTTGGGGAGAAAAGGTCTAAAAATAGCTGAAAAAACAAAAATTGATGCCTTTTCGCATTCATTTTAGCTAAAATCGTATATTTAATAAAAAAAGTTGTACATTTGCATTTCTCATCCGATGGAACGTATGCTGATTGCCGTTTGAGTACAACATCTCCGATGCTCGTCAAACTTAAAAATACCGTCAGGATGACTTCCTGACGGTATTTCTGAGTTATCCGAGTACGACTCGGTCATCTGAAAGCTTGTTGCCGCTAATATTCTCGAACTCACCGAGGAGCTGCTCAACGGTAAGGTGTTTCTTCCGTTCCTCGTTCACATCGAGGATGATGCGGCCCTTATCCATCATGATCAGGCGATTGCCGAGACGAATCGCTTGTTCCATATTGTGCGTGACCATCAGCGTAGTCAGCTTCATTTCTCGCACGATTTCTTCTGTCAATCGTGTGATCAGTTCAGCCCGCGCGGGATCCAGGGCGGCTGTGTGCTCATCAAGCAGCAAAATCTGCGGCTTGGTGAATGTCGCCATGAGCAAGCTGAGCGCTTGACGCTCGCCGCCGGAGAGCATACCCACCTTCGCGCGCAGACGGCCTTCCAGGCCGATGCCTAGGCGCTGCAGCTGTTCCAAGAACAACGCGCGCTTCTTCGCGTTGACACCAAAGCTTAGCCCGCGCTTCTTGCCGCGGGTATACGCCATGGCGAGATTTTCCTCGATGGTCATTCGAGGAGCCGTCCCCGCCATGGGGTCTTGAAAGACGCGGCCGATCCAGCGGCTGCGCTCGTATTCAGGCAGATGGTGAATGACTTCACCATCGATGCGCACTTCGCCGGCGTCCGGCGTCATGACGCCGGAGATGATGTTCATCAGCGTCGATTTCCCGGCGCCGTTACTGCCGATGACCGTGACGAAGTCGCCGGGCTTAAGGGTTAAGTTAATGCCGATTAGCGCGATTTTCTCATCCGCAGAACCGGGGTTAAAGAGCTTGGAAACATTCGAGAGCTGCAGCATTAACGCTCACCTCCATTGTTCATTTGCATCGCGCGAGCGATGAGCTCAGCAGATCGGCGCTTGGCCGTCGCTTTTTGCTTAATGGTTCGCTGCACAGATGGAAGTACGAGCGCAATAATAACGATGATCGCGGTGATAAGCTTCAAGTCGGATGCTTTAAGCCACTCGACTCTGAGCGCTAGTGCAACGACAATCCGGTACACGATGGAACCGAGTACAGCAGCTAGTGTCGCTTGGAATACTGAGCGAGCGCCAAAGATCGCTTCTCCAATAATAACGGAAGCCAGTCCAACGACGATCATCCCGATCCCCATGGAAATATCAGCAAAGCCTGAATTTTGTGCGATAAGCGCTCCTGAAAGAGCTACTAATCCATTTGACAAGCTCAAGCCGAGAATCGTGGTTTGGTCTGTATTAGCACCAAAGCTGCGAATCATACGCGCATTGTCTCCTGTTGCCCGTAAGGAAAGTCCCAGATCGGTATGCAGGAAAGCATCGAGCAGTAATTTGAACACAATGACAATGATGATCACAAGCAAGATTGGCTTCATGGAAGTGAACATCGTATCCGCGCCAAGAAGCGAAATATTCGGCTTGCCCATGATACGCATATTAATGGAATACAGCGCAATCATCATGAGAATTCCCGAGAGAAGCCCATTGATTTTACCCTTCGTATGAAGCAATCCCGTACAAGCCCCAGCGATAAGTCCCCCTGCAAAAGCAGCAGCACAAGCGAGCCATGGCGAGTAGCCATGCGCAATAAGAATCGCGGCGATCGCACCGCCTGTTGTAAAGCTGCCATCCACCGTTAGATCGGGGAAGTCAAGGATACGAAACGTAATATAAACACCTAGCGCCATCAACGCATAGAGAAGACCAAGCTCGATGGCACCATTAATTGAATCCATCATTAATTATTTCCCTCCCTATTTTGAAAAAAAGAGATGAACGAAAGTGACGTTCACCCCTTTTGTGTCTTAATGTTTTACTGGATAATGTTTTTCTCTTTATCTTTTACTGCAGCTTTCATCGCATCTGTTACTTCGATGCCTTGAGCTTTCGCTGCTTTTAGGTTAAGGATAAGATCCATTTTGTCTGGAACAGTTACTTTCATGTCAGCTGGCTTCTTACCATTCTTCAGAATGTCGACTGCCATTTGACCTACTTGGTAACCATGATCATAGTATTTGAAGCCAACCGTTGCGAAAGCACCTTTTTCAACTGTATCGCGGTCACTGGAGAAGAAAGGAATTTTCTTTTCGTTAGCCACTTGAATGATGCCATCCACGCCGCTAACTACAGTATTATCAAGTGTAATCAAGAAGGCATCAGCACGACCAACAAGGGATTGCGCAGCTTGTTTGACTTCCGACGTATTCGTTACAGGAGCTTTAACTAATTTGATGCCATGTTTAGTTAACGATTGTTCAGCATTTTTAGCCATGATTACCGCATTTGGTTCGCCTTCATTGATAACAAGACCAACGGTTTTTACTTTTGGCATGTTAGCAGCTACGAAATCCATTAATTGCGCTACAGCCATTGGATTGGTATCCGAAGCGCCGGAAACGTTACCGCCTGGTTTGTCCACATTGCTTACGATTTTCGCAGCAACGGGGTCAGTAACAGCTGCAAAAAGAATTGGAGCTTTCTTCACTTGCTGTACGACAGCTTGTGCAGATGGTGTTGCGATCCCAAGTACGAGATCGTTGTCAGCGGAACCTATTTTTTGAGCGATGGATAGATTATTGGGTTGATCGCCTTGTGCGTTGTTGAAGTCAACCTTCAAGTTCGTTCCTTCTACGATGCCTGCATCCTTCAGCGCTGCCAAGAAGCCTTGACGTGTAGCATCCAAAGACGGATGTTCCACAATTTGTGAAATCGCGATTTTGTACGTTTTTGATGCGGCTGCTGTAGCTGCCGGAGTAGCTGATGCTGCACCGCCTGCTGCTGGTGTGGGTTCAGCTTTCTGACCACAACCTGCGACAACCATAAGTGCTGCTGATAGTGCGAATGATACGAGTGCTTTCTTTTTCAACATAATTACCCCTCTCGAAGTTCCCACTTGTTGCTTGGACGCATTGCTCTCGCACCACTTTAACGCTTTTGTTCAGCAAAGCTATTAGATGTGAGTCGTCCAAGTTCTATTAGAATTAACCATAGTTTAATTGGCTCGAGAGATTCCGTCAATTGTTTTATCCGTATTTGTGTGTTTTTTGTAAACATCTGTCGGAAAATGTAGTGAAAAGAACGTTCCTTCTAATGAAGGAACGTTCTTTCGAATTCGGCTTGCAGTTTCTGGGAAATGGGTCCAGGTGCACCTGATCCGATCATTTGCCCATCAATTTGTACAAGCGGTGTGATTTCCATTGTCGTTCCTGTGATAAATACTTCATCCGCTTGCAGCAGCTGCTCCGTGGTGAAGGGCTCTTCTTTAATAGGAAGCTGAAGTGCTTGTGCTAGGCGCAAAACGACGGCTCTTGTAATGCCATGGAGAATCAGATGATTCGCTGGATGCGTGTAAAGCGTCTGATCTTTCACCATCATCAGGTTCGAGGCGCTGCACTCTGTAACCGTCCCTTCGCGATGCAGCACGACTTCTTGCACGCCATGATCTAGAGCAGCTTGCTTCGCGAGGACATTCGGGAGCAAGTTCAAGGTTTTGAGATCACAACGCAGCCAACGGATATCGGGTTGTGTGATGGCTTTGATCCCATTTTGAATCGTAGAAATCGGACGTTTCACTTCCGAGCAGTAGGCCAAGAGAATAGGCTCAGCCGGGGCTGGAAAAGGATGCGCGCGAGGCGCTTCACCCCGTGTAATTTGCATATAAACCGTGCCTTCGTTGAGGTTATTGTGCTGAATCAGTTTGTGGAGAATGTCCATAATTTGTTCATTGGTGTAAGGTAATGGTAAGCGCACTTCGCTGGCCGTACGTTCGAGCCGTTGCATGTGGGCTTCGCCCTCATAGATGAGTCCGTTGTACACGCGAAACACTTCGTAAATCCCGTCACCGAAATAATACCCGCGATCGTCGGGTGAAATCTGGATGTCTTGTTTATGTAAGAATTCGTTTTTGTAAAAATACATGTGGCACGCTCCTTTGATAAAAAATATTTATGGAACATACGTTCTAAATATCTGGTGGTTGTGGTATCCTACTAATAGGTTAACAAAGGAATAGTGTCACGTCAAAGCTAGTAAAAGAGCCCACCAATAGGAATTGGTTCTTTTGCCATAGGAACAACCATATGTTGTGTAGTATAATGGTTAAGATATACCATATATTGAGAAAAACTGGCTACTAAACACTTGTAGCCCATATCTTTCTAGCAGCTGAATATGCAGTTTATTGGGAGGCTTATGTCCATGGGGAATGTTTACGAGAGTAAGAAGCTTACGGGATTGAGTGAGAAAATATTTTTGGATCGCTACGCACTTAAAAATGCGGACACGAGTCATGCCAAGGTGGGGGATACTGTCCTTGTTTTGACGAAGGATGATCCTAAATTCCCAGCCAAAGAAGTTGGCGAAATTATTAGTCGTGAAGGTAATACCGTGAAGGTTCGAACACGCAGTGGTGAAACTGTTGAGTCTGCTGTTGAGAAGCTTACGTTAAATATGGAGAAAACACCGGAAGAAATGTGGGATCGGTTGGCTGGCGCGATGGCATCAGTTGAAAAGACAGCGGAGAAGCGCCAAGAATGGACGGATAAATTCAGATACATTCTCAACGATTGGAAGCTTGTACCAGGGGGCCGTATTGCTGCAGGAGCGGATGCGAGCGATGAATTGACGTTATTCAATTGTTACGTTATTCCTTCACCGAAGGATAGTCGTGGCGGTATCATGAACACATTGACGGAAATGACGGAAATTATGTCACGCGGGGGTGGCGTTGGTATCAACTTGTCTTCGCTTCGTCCTAGACGTTCCATCGTGAAAGGCGTCAACGGATCTTCCAGCGGAGCTGTTTCCTGGGGCGGATTATTCAGCTATACGACAGGCTTGATCGAGCAAGGAGGAAGTCGTCGCGGAGCCCTCATGCTCATGATCAATGATTGGCATCCGGATATGGAAGATTTCATTACCGTGAAGTCCACGATGGGGCAAATTACGAATGCGAACTTGTCCGTGTGCGTTAGCAATGGCTTCATGAAAGCAGTGAAGGAAGATTTGGAGTGGGAACTGGTGTTCCCAGATACGACAGATCCTGAGTATAATGAGCTTTGGGACGGTAATTTAGATGCGTGGAAAAAATTAGGCAAGGCTGTTAAGCCTTATCGCACTGTACGTGCTCGCGATGTTTGGCACTCGATTATCGAGTCGGCTTGGAAATCAGCTGAGCCAGGCGTTGTCTTCTTGGAATACTATAATCAAATGTCCAATAGCTGGTACTTCAACCCGATTATTTGTACAAATCCATGTGGAGAACAGGGACTTCCTGCATGGGGTGTGTGCAATTTATCCGCAATCAATCTTTCGAAGTTCTATGATGCCGAGAAAGGAGATGTGGCTTGGGAAGAATTAGCCACGGTCGTACGCTATTCGACTCGCTTCCTAGATAACGTAATTGATAAAACACCGTATCATTTTGAAGAAAACCGTGAGAATCAACAAAAAGAACGTCGCGTAGGTCTGGGTACGATGGGGCTAGCCGAGCTTATGATTCTTTTGAAAATTCGTTATGGCAGCCCGGAATCGCTCGTGTTTTTGGACAAGATTTATGGGTTCATGGCCAGAGAAGCGTATCTAGCATCTGCAGAAATTGCAGGAGAAAAAGGATCATTCCAAGCCTTTATTGCAGATAAATTTATGGAAAGCGGCTTTATGCGCAAAATGACAGAGGTGTTCCCGGAGGTTGGGGATGCGATTCGTCAGCATGGTATGCGTAACGTAACCGTTATTACCCAAGCGCCGACTGGAAGTACTGGTACGATGGTTGGTACATCGACGGGGATTGAACCGTATTTTGCCTTCGAATATTTCCGTCAAAGCCGACTTGGCTTCGATAAACAGTATGTGCCGATTGCACAGAACTGGAAGGATGCGAATCCTGATCAGGAGCTGCCGGATTATTTCGTTACTTCGATGAGCTTGTCTGCCGAGGATCATATCCGTGCGCAAGCTGCAATTCAAACGTGGGTAGATAGCTCGATCTCGAAGACGGCGAATTGTCCAGCTGATTTCACTGTTGAAGAGACCAAACACCTCTATGAATTGGCTTACGATCTGGGTTGTAAAGGTGTGACCATCTATCGCGATGGCAGTCGTGATGTTCAGGTGTTGAGCACAAGTTCTTCGGAGAAGAAGGATGAAGTAAAAGTTGAAGCTCAGCCGGAAGTTGCTCCAGTAGCTGTCGCGGCAGAGGCTGTTACAGAGAAAGAAAGCTTAGCTACGATTTCTGGCAAGCTAGCCGTGAACGTTGACGCAAAGACGGAACAAGTCTTTGATAAGCAATACAAACGCCGTCCACAAATTTTGCGTGGCGCGACGTACAAAGTGAATACACCATTCGGTATGGCGTATATCACCATCAATGATATGAACGGAACACCGAGCGAGATTTTCCTTAACGTAGGAAAAGCGGGCTCTGATGTGTTCGCGATGTCTGAAGCACTCGGTCGCGTGTGCTCCTTGTTCTTGCGTTATGGCGATCACGGTGACAAAGTGAAGCTGCTCGTGAAGCACTTGAAAGGCATTGGCGGCTCCGGCGCCATCGGATTCGGCAACAATCGCGTCGAGTCGATCGCAGACGCGGTTGCTAAAGCGCTCGAGCAGCACGACGAAGTGATGAGCGAGCCAGACGACGCGCGGAACTACGTGACCGCGACGAGTGAGGTGCTTGAGGCCGCGCCTGTGGCGGCTGGCCATGGCGGGCAAGCAGCTCCGAGCGCGGCGATGGATCTGTGCACGTCGTGCGGTTCCGCTTCGCTGGTGAACAGCGAAGGGTGTAAGAATTGCGTCAACTGCGGATATAGCAGATGTAATTAAAGAAAATCCAGGGCGGGGGCCCTGGATTTTTTTTTTTTTTTTTTTTTAGGTTGTTGTGTGTGTGTTTGTTTTTGTTTGTTGTGTTGATTATTTTTTTTATTTCCTTCAATGTACCACTCAAAAGGTAACGGTATAAATAAAGTTATTGGTAGATGCTTCTGATGATCAAGGAAAATAATGCTGATCAAGGAAAATAAAGTTCGTTAGTGGGTGTTCACTTTTGTGAACACCACTTTTTTATTATTTGAGGTTCGTTGTTGTAGTTAATGCTGGCGGGCATTAAGCTCCCTCGGTATGATTTGATTTCCTCACGCAAGCTCGTCTATTCGCAGGATTTCATCCTTTAGATTTCAATGATGAATGAAAGATAGCGAGATATTTTAGGGTATGTCGTTAAAAAGGCATGCGGGAACAGAGGTGGGGTTGAATTACCCAATTCATTTCATATACTGCACGTATTCTCCACGGTGCCCTTAGCGATTTTCACTCCCATGTCTCAACGGGTCAAATGCCCTATCATTCCTTCGTCACATCTATCTAAGGGGTGGAGGTCGGTCTTTCTAATGGAACAGGTCAGAGCCTTTTTGCGTAATGTATCCCGATACTCCGTGCTTTCTTTGTCTCCTGCGAATAAGCCAACTTGCGTGTGATAAGGTTTATGTTAAGCTGCTAATGCAAAGATTTTATCGGGGTTGTAGGCTTCATCACTACGGGCCATTCCTACTAAGAGTCGAGCTAGCTTTCCACAAAGCTTCATGATAGACTTCATCCTTTTAAGCTTTTTCACCTGAACATTGTAGTGGTGTAAGGCTTTAAATTCTTGGTTACTCATGACCATGCACATTGTAATTAAATAGAGAAAATGACGCAGGCGTGGACGGCCTCGTTTAATGAGCTTCAGTTGTCCCTTCCATTAACCCGAGCTTGCTTCGGTCACATTGAGGCCTGCGTGACGGAGTAGAGCATTCCCGTGCGCATAACCTCTAAGATCTCCGGACTCTCCTAAAATACCAGCTAGAGCAATTGCACTTATTCCAGTAATGGCAAGGATTTTGCCTGAATAGGGGATACGTTCAACAACGTCTTTGGCTTCTTTTTCGATTCTCTGCAGTTGTTTAGTGGCTAAGTCATGCTCCTCAAGGAGCTGCTCTAGATGGAGTTTGTAAGCATGTGTTGCCTGCTTAGATCCAACAGTTTTCTTGGCAAGATCGATGAGTAGATGAGCTCTACGCACACCTGAATGCCGTTTCATTGATTTCTGCCATCCTTTAATGACATCGCCAGGACTTAGTTTACATAGCTCAGCTGGGAGCGGAAAAAGCCGAAGGGTTAATAATGCACCTTTGCAAGTTAAGATCTTAAAGACTTGTCTCAGTTCAGGGAAGACAATGTCGACCCAGCGGTGGATCTGGTTAACGGCACTTATAAGTCGTTTAACGACCGTTTCTCGGTTAGCCATAAGCACTCGCAGCTCCTCGTATTCGGAAGAATGGAAGCGGACAGGGGAGTAGTAGCCGTTTTTCACCATGTCGGCAATAACTAAAGCATCTTTTTTGTCGCTTTTAGAGCGTGTATTGTCGCGGTTTTCTTTATTCTTATTAACTAGGTGAGGATTAACAAGTACAGCTTCAATGTCTTTGTTTTTGAGCCACCCAGCAAGGTTTAGCCAGTAATGGCCAGTCGGTTCCATACCAACGATAACTTGAGATAATTTAAATGAAGCTAACAAGTCGCGAATCCAACGGTCGAGGGACTTGAAACCATCTTCGTCATTACTAAACACTAAAGGATTACCGAGAGCGACACCTCGAAAGTTAACCGCTCTGGCAACATGGGCCTCCTGAGCAATGTCTATACCGACAACAATATGATTAAAGGTAATGTTTTCAATGAGTTGATTTTGCTTATCTTGTGATTTAAACTTCATAGTAGAGCGTCCTCCTGGATGATGGAATTAAAGGGCTTTTGACCCGTAGCGTACTTCCATCGTACAGAGGCGCTCCTTTTTATACAAAGCTGAAATTTATCCATCTACAGGAATCTAACGGGGAACTATAGTTCAATCACGACATGACGGCAGCGGGCAGGATAGTTTAACTATAAATGAGTATTATCAACTCAAATCTATATTTATTTGATACCTTGTTAAATATGAAGTTAAGTTCTATCAATGGAACAAGAGAGATGAAGGTAGATTATACGAGACTATGTAGATTAAAAAAAGTATAACTAAAGAGGTGTTAAAATGGAATCTACAATTGATAACATAAGGCTGGACTCGAACAACACTAATTATAGCGAACGAGGTGGTGGTGACTAATGGGTGTGAAAATGCACGTCGACGAAATGGAAATTAACGAGGCACTCGTACGCCGTCTGCTTGTCACCCAGTTCCCCCACTGGGCAGAGCTTTCCTTGAAACGGGTCGAGCCGGCTGGCACAGTGAACGCCATCTTCAGGCTAGGTGAAGAATATTCAGTTCGGCTTGCACGGCGGATGGGGCCAACGACACCAGAAAGTCGAGAGTTTATATGGCTGCCAAAGCTCTCACCATTGGTTCCGCTTGAAATCCCTGTACCTATCGCACAAGGGCATCCGAATAGCGAATATCCGTGGTTTTGGGAGATACATTCGTGGATTGAAGGCGAGTCGGTGCCTATAGGGCAGATCGACGCGATTCAGGTAGCGCGTGATCTTGCGGTGTTCGTTGCAGCGCTACAACAACTCGATCCAACGGGTGGGCCGCAGGGGCGCGGCGTTCCTTTAGCTCAACGGGATAAGGAGTTCCGACACTGGCTGGATCGATTCGATGGCGATTCTGCGGTTTCTGATGTTTGGGAGTCGGCGCTTGCTGCGCCTCCGTGGAACGGCCCGCCAGTTTGGCATCATGGCGACCTTGACGTGCGTAACTGGCTTGTGCGAAATAAACGCATCACCGGTGTGATCGATTGGGGTGAAATGGGCATTGGCGATCCTGCATGCGATGTCATGGTCGCATGGAAATTACACTCACCCGAGGCTCGTGATGAGTTCCGCAAATATCTATCGACAGACGACGCTACGTGGACAAGAGCCCGCGGATGGGTCGTATCACAGGCGGTGGCAATACTGGCTTACTACACACCTGAAAACAATCCAGTTCTATACCGTGAGGCGAATTCCTGGCTTGACCTAGTACTGTCAGAATGATGCTTGATAAGCATATTGCAAATAACAACTATGTCTTGGAAAGCTTAGTCCAGGATAAATATCTACGCTAACGGGAAATACTTTCAGTTGACAAGAATTCTCATTTACGGCCGCGGAAAACGCGGTTTTTTCATGTTTGATAAATGCCTGAGGAATCAGGCTTTTTTATTTTATATTTAAAGAGTGGATTTAAAGAAGAGGATTGTTATAAATTTATGTTTAATAGACCTTAATCAACTTATAGAAGAACCAGTTTGGGCAGTAGCATTCCGCTAACGGATAACGTTAGTTCAGTCACTAAAAGGTGAGACTGCCGCGATATTGATCGGGCAGCCTCATTAAGCGATTGGGCAGATTTGTTCAATCATCGGTCTTTAACGGACTCTATTTATGTGGGGCGATGGCGCGGGTAATCCGAGGCGTTATGCAAAAGAAGTTAATAATTGGTTGAATCTATCACGCTCCTCCAAAAAAGGGCAATGGCCGCTGTATTGGAATGGAACTAATTGCGAATTTTTAATCAGCTTATTTGTTTCCTGAGCTTGGGTAAACGGAACGACTTTATCATGAATTCCATGAATAATCAATGTGGGCACATCGATCTGTCCAAGATCGTTGTAAACATTCTCGTCTCTTAGCGTGGCCATAATGGCGGAAGTCGACCAATTCGCAGCTTGTAAACCCATTAGATTGAACCATTCGGATTTCGATTCAGAAATGTACTGAAAGAAAAAATTCCCCGTTTGGTTTTGCAGCATTTTCGGGCGGTCATTGTTTGTTTCCTCGATGATTTTATTCGTAAATTCTTTTGGAACGCTTGATGGAGACGCAGCGTCGATCAGGACGAGTTTAGATACCCCATACCCTTTGTAACGAGCCATATAACGAATCGAGATCGCGCCTCCGGTAGAGTGTCCTGCCAGTGTTATGTTTTTTAGCTGTAACGCTTCGATGACCATGCGAAGATCATCTGCTAATCTGTCGAAACCGTATCCGTCGAATGGTTTATCCGAATTGCCGTATCCTCTCCAGTCCATTCCGATACAACGATATCCGAGTTTAGGAAGGAAATTGAACTGATATTCGAACTGGTTATGATTTAGCGGCCATCCATGAATAAAAAGTATCGTTTTATTTCCCTTCGGATTGATATCCTCTATAAATACTTTTACGCCAGGTTCCACAGTAACGAAGTATCCCAAGTGTATCGCCTCAATTTTTAAAAATGTACTTCCCCATTAAGATATTCACCCTAGGCAATGTGAATGCCTAATTTCGGCTTCAAATTGGGTTTATATAGTGTGTTGAGATTTCTGAGGAATAGCTTGAGTAAAACAATTTCTTCAGAGCATTGAACTAACGGAAACGTTTGTTCAATAAACACACCAATAGGAGGCTGCCAGTATGATTGGCAGCCTACATTACGTTAACGGGCAGTTTAATTCAAATATCTGGTAATTTTACTTCTTTGGGGATATCTTAAATATACTAAGTGAAAAATCGAATGCGCTAACGGCTCATGCTATTTATTGCTCTTTTACTTTCTGCATGCACCAAAGAGCCTTTACGAGATACCGCAACGAAGTAAGATGTTTATGAGATTGTTCTAATCAGGGGGTGAGCTTTTACTATCACGGTTATGATAACAGGGATCGCAAAAATCATGGAACTCGATGGTTTTGATATGGAGTTGATCACAACTATTACAATACAAATTCAGTTCAAAGCTTAGTGGGGGGCAATCTTTTTCGTCCACGTGTTAAATTCCAAAATCTGCATAAGCAAATACCCCTATGCCCATAATATCCAAGAGATATAAAGGCACGGGGGTGTTGTCCATGAGTTCAATAAGTAGGAGTATTGAGTCGAATGAATCCTTTCTCAGAGAACAACTCGATAATTGCTCGGACGTAATATTCCGTTCCTTTATGTTAAAGGATGAAACTGTTCTATTACTCGTTTATTTAGATGGCATGACAAAATTGCAAAGCGTAGAAGATAACATACTGAAGCCGCTTATTTTCAGCGGTTTACCGCAAGGTATAGATCGCATTCAGTCACTTGCCGAAATGTTCAGATGCGAATGGCTTCCATTAACGGATGTAAAAACCGACACATTCATGGAGGATCTAATCAATCATATCCTGCATGGTAGCTTGGGGATTCTGGTAGATGGTGAAGCATCCGCACTCATCGCTCAAGTACAAGGCTACGAGACCCGAAGCATCCAAGAGCCGAAGAAGGAGGCGACCTTACGCGGCTCTAAAGAAGGCTTTGTCGAGAATATCAGAACGAATACGACGATGATAAGACGAAGGATTATTCATCCTCTTCTGAAGATGGAATCATATACGATTGGCAAATACACGAAAACTGAAGTTATTCTTGTTTTTATGAAAGGACTTGCGGATGAGAGTGTATTGTCAGAAGTAAGGGAGAAGCTCAACAAAATCGAGGTAGATGGTGTTATCGATTCTGCCTATATCGAAGAATGGCTCGAGAATAGTTCCTTCTCGATCTTCTCACAGATCCAGAATACTGAGCGTCCGGATATCGTGACCGCATGTTTATTAGAAGGTAAGGTCGCTCTCATCACTAACGGAACCCCTTTTGCCCTAATTCTTCCTATCACCCTCTGGTCTGGACTCCAATCGGCGGACGACTACTTCGAGAGGTTCGTATTCATCATCCTGTCTCGATTTATCCGATACGTCATGAGCTTCATTTCATTTGCCTTGCCCGCAATCTATGTTGCGCTTTCGACGTTTCATCCGGAGATGATTCCAAGAAATCTCATGATCAGTATCGCGGCGGCTAGGGAAAGTTCACCGTTTCCGACCGTCATCGAAGTATTTATCATGATGTTTATATTCGACGGATTGCAAGAAGCTGGTGTTCATCTTCCTAATCAGCTTGGCCCTGTCGTCAGTATTATTGGTGCACTCGTCGTCGGACAAGCCGCCGTCGAAGCTGGCATCATATCCACGCCGATCATCATCGTTATTTCTTTAACAGGCATCGCGGCTTATACAATTCCGAGATATAGCGCTACTTTACCCTTTCGATTAATCAGGTACCTGATGCTGTTCATGACTGGCCTGCTCGGCTTCATGGGATTTACGTTCGGTATTATCTTCTTGTTGATCCATCTGGTAACGCTTGAATCCTTTGGAACGCCTTTCTTGAGCCCGGTAGCTCCATTCGATAGCAAAAAGATTAAAGACGTGATCATCCGTTTCCCTTTCTGGATCAAGAACGGCCGAAATAAGAAAGGGCGTATGAGATGATCCGATTCCTGCTACTCACATTCCTTTCCCTAATTCTTATTTGCTTCTCCTCAGGTTGTACGGATTTTGTCGAACCGAATCAATTGGCTTTCGTTATGGGGACGGCGATTGATCATGCTGAGGGTGGGGCAATCGAAGTAAGTCTTCAGATTGTAATCCCCTCACAAGTGAGTGGTACGACCAAGGGGGGAAGCTCCAGCGATTCGGATAGTTTCGTCGTCATGTCGGCAAAAGGTAAAGATGTTTTCGAGGCCACTCAGAAAATCCAGAGAGAAATGTCCCGAAGACTGATAACCAGCCATCGCATTCTGATCGCGATAAGTGAAGAGTTCCTTAATAAAAACGACGCAAACAAGTTATTTGATAAGCTGAGTAGGGATCCAGCAAACAATCAACGAGATATTACGCTAATGATTAAAGGCAGTAGTGCGAAAGAATTCCTTATGATCAAGCATCCTCTCGAACATGTCTCTAGCATTGCCGCGGGAAAAGAATTGCATATCAACGGAATGAGGAGCTTCTCTACTAGGCAATTCATTATTAATAGCGCCTCTGCGGAGACTAGATCGTTGCTCCCTATCCTTCAAATCAAAAATTTTAAAATGAATAGTAAAAAAGCGGAGCCGATGGCTGTGTTAGCCGGATATGCACTATTGAACAAAAAACTGAAAGTTAACGGTATTTTGGATGATGTTGAAGGATCCGGGGCAGCTTGGATGTCGGGAAAAGGAAATTTTCAAGGTGTAACCATTCGTTGGAAGGACGACAAGGGCATCTTATCTTTTAGATTTACCCATCTTGCACGCCAGATTAACTCCGTTGGTCCTAATGACCCTACCCACATAGTTGTAACTGTTAAAGCACAAGCGTATCTTCTTGAAAACACAACCGCCTTAGATATGTCCGAGGTGGATAACATGGTTCTTGCCCAGAATTACCTGAACGAGTATATCCAAAACGAGTTGCAGCGTACGATGGATAAAGTCCAGCGCTGGGGGCCAGACGTATTCGGAATAGGCGCTCACCTTCACCGCAAATATCCTTACTGGTGGAAGTCACAAAAATCCGATTGGGATGAAAATTTTAAAAGGATCGACATTAAAGTGAAGGCTAATATTCAACTAAGGTCAATTGGAGCAAGCAGCGTGCAGTTAAATTGAGTAAGATGGATTGGAGTGGCAACGAAGTATGAAAGTAAGCAGTTACCAAATGTTCTGGCTAATTAGCATCTCCTCCATAATAGTTAGTTCTTACCTTCCCATTCATTTAGCCGTGGAGAAATCTAGCCAGGACAGTTGGATTTCGATTCTACTTGGGAGCATGATTATGATGGCCATTACTTGGATCATGCTCCGGCTGTGCATGCAGAATAAGGACCAAACATTAGTCAAATTCATGAAGAACCTTTTAGGTACCGTCCTCGGTAAAATCTTCGTTATGGTATATTTCATTCATTGGTTCTTGCAGATCTTCTCCTTCACAAAAGGAATAGTTGAATTTCACAATTTAGTTCTGTTGCATAACACGCCATTGATTGTAATCGTATTGTTCTTGTTATTCCTCATTGCTTATGTGGTTTATAAAGGAGGAATTACGGCAATTAGCCGCTGCGCGGAGGTCATTGGCCCCTTTTTCGTCCTTTTTTTATATGTGCAGTTATTTTTAAATCCACAGGATATGGAGATAAGTAGAATAATGCCAATCTATTCGGATACGGGATGGATGGCTATTCTGAGAGGTACTTTAAGCTCGTACAACTATTTGGTAGATCCGTCAATCATACTCATGCTGTTCTTTTTCGCTGAGAACAAGCAAACCGCTTCGCGAGCGATCCTTTGGGGAACCGCGGTAGCTATGTTTTGGAGCGTGTTAACTACGTTAGTTCTTTTGTTCGTAACGGGTCCCGATTTGGCTGCTCAATTGGTAGTTCCCGTTTACTCTCTCACCAAGTTCATATCCATTCTTAATTTCGTGCAAAATATAGATGCTTTTTACATCTCATTTTGGCTTCTTGGTGTATTTATTAAATTATCCGTTTGCTTGTTCATCCTCAGCTATGGTATTTCCGAGTGGACCGGATTCAAGAATTGGAAGATTATAGCTTGTCTTTCGAGTTTCATGATGTTGCTGTTTGTGATCTTTAATACACACAATTTACGGATTTCGAATACGCTTAAAAATTTATTTCTTCTCGACTTCTTTTACCCTTTTATCTATATTGTCATTCCCTTGCTGTTATGGATGATTAGCAGCATTCGCTTGCACCGTAAAACCTCTAGCATCAATTAAAACTTGTAACATAGTCCAAGGATATTTTTTAAATAAAATCACAAAAACCCGAAAGATTGGCACTTTATTTCAAAGTGTTCCTATCGTTCGGGTTTTATTTCTTTATTCCTATTGCTGTTTAGTTAAGACCAGCTTTTGTCAATCCAAATGCTGCGTCAGCGGATCCCGGTACTGTTTTGAAACCAATGTTGATGCGGTTCCAAGCATTGATTGCCATAATAGAAAATGTCAGATCTGAGATTTCTTTTTCAGAAAACTGTCCGCGAACACGATCATACAATTCATCAGGCACACCATGTTCTGGAAGCTTGGTCAGAACCTCCGTCCATGCCAATGCTGCTCGTTCGCGTGGAGAAAACAATGTTGATTCCCTCCAGATTGAAGTGTGATAGAGGCGAAGTTCGGTCTCACCATGGATCTTGGCTTGCTTGATGTGCATGTCCAAACAAAATCCGCACCCATTCATTTGCGAAGCTCTGATGTGAACAAGATGGAGAATTTTTTCTTCAATCGCACCTTTATTCTCGGCCATGCTGAAATCTAACATCTTTTTGAAAAGCTCCGGGGATTGCTCCATATAATTTACACGTTGTGTCATAATTGTATTCCTCCTGTTTTTTGTTTCTTGTTTTTTGTTTGAACACTTATAAGACAATTGGCGACTTCTAAGTGTGACATCATTCGTTTTTTATTTTCCCAACCATCGCAAAGGACAGAATATAAAGAAAAAAGCCGCAAATCAGCGGCACGTATCCTTTATATGTATTTAACTAAACTCTTTAGCCTTGTCAAACTACTTGGGGTAAACCTGATTATTTTCAAATAAATTCCTAACCTGATCGGCCATAAATTGTGTGGATTGGGGCATTTTATGACGTATCCACCACTCCACAATACCAATAAAAGCAGAGGCCATGAATTGGGCTTTGATCTCATTGTCGATAATGGGAGTGTTGTCCGGCCTTTCCATTTTGACCATTAGATTGACTGAGATAAATTTCAACAATTTGTCTCGGAATAAAAAAGCTCTCTGATTGGAAAACATAGCTAAGAAGAATAGGAAATGGTCATGGAAGTAATCAAAAACGGGTTTAGGCTCTTGTACCATGGCTTGACTATCCGTTTCGTCTTCCCGTTTCTTACATAAAGTGATTAATTCGTTGATGTGGTCTTCAATACATGTATCCAAGAGGTCATATTTGTCACTGTAATGCAGATAAACTGTTCCGCGGTTAACATTGGCACGCTCCGCGATCTCGTTAATGGTGATTTGTTCAATATCCTTTTCCGAAAAAAGCTCCAGAAACGCCTTCATTATGGATTGCTTGGTTCGGAGAATACGGCGGTCGGTCTTAACAACGTACTCCATTTCTATCGTTGCCTCCTTAAGTTAATCAACATTTCTAAGGGTGTTGTTGTATATGAAACAATTACGTATCAATCAACCATTGAGTCATCAGAGCATCTGTCTATAATATTAATCAACGGCCGTTAAATATACAACGGGTGTTTAATATCGAAGATAGGGGAGCATATAACAATGGAAAACATTCGAAATAAAGTAGTTATTATTACAGGAGCTTCCAGCGGAATAGGAGAAGCTACAGCGAAATTGTTGGCAGGAAGTGGCGCAAAAGTGGTATTGGCTGCAAGAAGAGAGGAACGCCTGCATACGATTGTTAATGCAATACAACAGGGGGGCGGCGAGGCCGTTTCTGTAAAAGCAGACGTCGTTTCTGTTGCAGATATGCAGAATTTGGCCAAGTTTGCTCTAGAAGTGTATGGCCGAATTGATGTGCTGGTGAACAATGCAGGCGTCATGCCAAGTTCTAGGATGAATGAATTACGAGTAGACGAGTGGAATCAGATGATTGATGTGAACATCAAAGGCGTTTTATATGGTATTGCTGCGGTATTGCCTACCATGCGAGAACAGAAGTCCGGTCATATCATTAACCTATCCTCAACTTCCGGGTATCAAGTCTCCCCAACATCGGCCGTATATGCGGCCACAAAGTTTGCCGTTAGAGCAATTTCGGAGGGACTTCGTTTGGAAGAGTCAGCGTCTTCGGGTATTAGATCGACCTTGATTGCTCCAGGTCTGACGAAGACAGAGCTCTTTGACAGCATTACCAGTCCGGAAGTGCAAGCGATAGCGAATCAAATAAGCGAGTTAGGGATTTCTCCCAACAGTATTGCTAGAGCCATCGCTTTTGCCATTAATGAACCTGATGATACTCTTATAAGTGAAATTATGATTAGACCGACCGCGTTGTCTTAAATGCATATAATTGTAATACAATTTAAATCTTATATTCATTTTGCATTTTAAATATATAAACTCAGACCCTCAGCCGTTGCTCTGGGTCACTTTTTATTATTCCTCTTACATCTCCCACATCCTACTTAACTCACACAACCCCACACGTATCTAAACGAAAATACCTGGATTGAACGAAAGAGCAGTTTAGTTATCAACGGTAGCATATCAATATGAAATACACGCTGCAACGTCGTCGGCGAACTCATTTGTTTTTTTGAGTCTTATGGAGTCTTCGTCCCAAATAATTTGCAACAGTGGATTCTTCAACGTTTGATAGGTGTAGAATCGATGTTTTCCTCTAACAGCAAACGAAAAAGAAGGAGCTTGCCTGTGGCAGCTTTTTTTAGTTCATTCAATTAACCGGTAGGATAGCGGGGATGCACAACAGAATATAATTGGGAAGATGAGTGCCTTTTGGAGGTCTATGGATGAAGGAGTTAGATGTTAAAGCAAATCAGCAGTTTGTTGGTCGGAACAGGATTGGCTTGTGAAATTAATGCATCATCAGATAATAATCGTGCATTCGTAAAAGTCACTATTGTGTTGAACTAAAGGCAGTTATAAATCACATTTTTCATTTTACATTCATAACTATTAATATACATGAGGAGGCTAATGGTTTTATGGAAGTCTGGTTCCATATGATAAAGTCAGAAATCACCCTCCTGATTTTAGAATAAGGTATCGGTTTTATTCCGAAGATGAGGGCGGAAGAAAAAATCCTTTGTTTCAGGGTTTACGTTGTGATTTTGCATATGAAGGAGATAACATTAAAGAGGCGGGAATATTTGCTATTCATCCTGAATTTGAAGATGATTTCGGAAACATTGTTCTTTACAAAGATTCTTCCAGTATCCAAACAAGGTACTGCAAGAATGTGGCTACTATTCCCCGAGATGAGGAGAGAAGTACATATTCATCGAATTAAAATAGGTGTCACTGGCTATTTTATGGCGGGCTCAAGAAAGTTGGGAAAAATCGAGGTAAGTGAAATTCTTGGACTGAACACTAACGCGGAGACGCTAAGCTAACGGGAAACGATAGCACAATAAACAGGGAGTAGACTGCCGTGGCAACCGCTCCCTGTTTTCATTCAAGTGCAGTTATGCAGAGAGGTATGGTTTATCCTATACAGTAGTTACCTTAATACGGTAAAATGGAAAGAAACTATTGTATTAGAGGAATTTAATGAGGAATAAAACGAAAACTGCTAAATCATCGCTTATTTGGGTTATTTTGCTCAGTGCCCTATACGCAATAATTGGAGAAATAATATTTCAATTATTTTATTACCATGACTATCTTTTGAAGCATGATGATTCTTTTATGATTTTGCTTAGCATTATATATATCATACCTGTAGTGTTATATTTCAGAAGTCGGTATTGGTATTATAGTTTATTTATTTTCTTCTTCTATATTATCTTTTCTATTGTTTTTTTGTTTCCTTTTAGTGCATTATTTCCGTTGCCTGATGACAATCCAGCGGGGGGGATACTGGCGATTATCGTGCATGGCATAAATCTAATCAGCATTGTTATTGGAGTATTTTTTGGATTATTAATAAATTTATCACTGTATTATTGGTTGAAATTAGACGATGTAAAAGAAATAAACGATTAAACTAACGGAAAACGATAGCAAAATAAACAGGGAGAGACTGCCGTGTCAGCTGCTCCCTGTTTTCATTCAAGTAACGGGCAGAATAATGTAGCGAAACATTAAGTAGTTGGCAACGTATTGAGTTATACCTACATCTTTTGTAAAGTCGTTGTATGAGGCGAAATTGCCACAGCAGTAAAGCTTTGGAATGAAATTAAGAAGCGGAGTGATTATTTGAAAATGAAAGATGACGGAAATGGTTCTTTCATAGGCGTTGGAATTGCTTTAGGTGCCGCTTTTGGTTCCGCTTTTGGTGTCGCATTTGGAGCAGTATTCGGTAATGTAGGTCTTGGAATTGTATATGGAGCTTCATTTGGAATTGTAGTCGGATTACAAGTCGGTATTTTTAGAAATAACAAAAACAAGTGAAAACGCTCGATTACGTTAACGGGGAACGTTAGTTCAACAACCAGAGAGCAGATCGCCGCGGCAGGCAACTGCTCTCTTTTCATTGAAGTAACGGGCAGGATTCTTGAGTAAATGCTATACTATCAACAAAAAGAATTGGAAGAAAAAAGTAAATGTAATCGGGGTGTCTAAGTGGCAATGGCATTAATTGGAAGTGTTATGTTTTTGGCAGTTGCATTATTTATTTTACCTAGCTTATTCGGATTACTAGGTTATTACTTGAAAATGTTCCGAAAAATAAGTAAATTAAAAGCATTCTTGCAATAAGAGCATTCAACTAACGCAGAACTATAGTTGAGGGGGCTGCTTTGTGGCAGCTCCTCTTGTTTATTAAGTAACGAGCAGGATAGTTTACTCCTTAGCCGAATATTCTAAATATTGAATTATTGTGGAGGTGGAAATCGTTAAATATAAGAAAACGATAAATTACATTCAAATAATCGTATTTATTGGATTGGTCATTGTTATATTTGTACTCATAAATCAACAATCCCATAAAGAAAATACAAACAAAAACAAGTCAATCATTATTAACTTTGATCAAGTGGATTTGGACCGTGTAGATGAAATGATGAATAGATTTAATGAAGGTAAAGGGGATAACTTAATGATTGTTTCTCCTACAGTGGAAGGCAGTCCAATTATTCATGACGTAAATTCAAATGGTAGGGAAATACATTGGATAGTTGATAACACAAGAGACGCATGGAGTGACCAAGGCAAGACAGAATATGTCTGTAAATCAATTCGAATGAATGAAAGGGACAACGAGTTCCTTGATGTTGAATTGTCTAAATGTAATAACTTCAAGGAAGATGAGCAACTGAGACTAATATCATTTAGAAAAGAGCTGTTATAGTCTAACGGGAGAACAGTAGGTTCAAGTAGTCGATGAGACGAAGAGGGGGAACCGAAATGAAGACGATTAAGTGCATGATGAACCACCTGTACTGGGCGGACGGACGCATCTTGGACGCGCTCGAGGAGAGTGAGAAAAAGAACAAGGACCTTCTGAAGTTGGTTCGGCACGTTGCGGTCGCGGAACGAGTCTGGCTGTCCCGATTGGAGGGCAAGGGGAGCGCGCAATATTCGTTGTGGGAGGAAGCGGAAGACCTGACGGCGATCCGGAGGATGTTCGAAGAAAACGCCGAGCAATATCGCGTCTATATCGAAGGGCTCGAGGAATCCGAGTTGGACGAGATGATCGACTATGCGAACCAGAGCGGGGTTCCGTTCCGAACGTCCGTCCGGGACATCCTGTTGCAGGTCCTCTTACATGGGCAATATCACCGGGGACAGATCAACCGGGCACTTCGGATCGAATTTGCAGAGCCAGTCCAAGTCGATTACATCACGTTCGCGAGGCTCTAAGAGGGCATAATAATCACCATTACTCGGAATGGGTTTGGCATTGAACTAACGGAGAACATTAGTTTAATAACAAAATTTTACTTTTATTTACTTACTTGTGCTATTCTATTTAAATGGATAACTGAATCAGCTCTGGCATTTCACTAAGGAAGGATACTTATTATGGTGATTTTTTGCATAATGATTGTATCTATTTTCGGAGCATTTATTGCTTTGGATATGTACATTTCAAGGATTTGGGATGTCTTTTCAGCGAAAAGCTATGATATGCTGAATATGGTGGCTGGTGATCGGAAATCACATCCTTCTTCTATCCTTAAACGAGGTGAAGAATACAAAAATAAAACCCGTTTTCTTCGAAATCCATAAGAATATGAGATGAAATTGATGATATTAAGGCCCTGCAAGCCATTACTTACCTTGATCGAAGAATGAATTCGATCACAGGAAAATGGGGAGTTTGGGTCTTTTATTATTACTACCCTGGATATAGCGAATCACGGACACGAGCTTTTCATATTTTTTGTTGAATTATTATGAAATTCTTTATTAACGAAAGAGAGTCGGAAGAATGACTAGTGAATACAATAAAATAATTTCATGGGTTGAAGATATCAAAGAATGTAATTACAGTTCGGCATCAGCGATAATAATAATAAAAAATGATGAAGTAGTTTTGGAGCATTATAGCGGAAATCATTCGAATACTTTGGATTCATTACCCGTCTCAGAGACATCAAGGTTTAATGTAGCCTCTGCAAGAAAAAGTTATTTAGGCCTAGTTGTGGCTTACGCACTATATGAAGGTAAAATAAATAGTTTGGATGATTATGCAGCAGAATACTTTGAGGATTACGATGAAAAACTGCTTGGTAAAACAACTTTGAGGCACTTAGTGACTCATTCCCATGGCTTGCATTTGAATACGGAGGGAGTTTTATTTAGAGAGTTTGAACCAGGAGAAGGATGGGCATATAGAGGAATCAATATAGAAATGATGACTCAGCTCATGAGAGTAAAATATACAAAAAAAACTTTCCGAACCTTCTAAAAGAGAGGGTTTTTATGCCATTAGGATTCAAAGAAACAGGCTGGCAAACAAAAGACAATGAAACACTAGTAAAGGTAATTATAAATCCAAATGAAAATGGAACCTCGTCACTAGGAAAGTCAAGTAATGGTATGGAGTCTAATCTTTATGTTTCCGCCAGAGAATTCGCTAGTTGGGGATTACTTCATTTAAAAAAAGGATTCATAAATGGCAAGCAGATTGTGCCACAAAAAGTAATTAATTTATCAACTCAAGTGCAAAGTCCTGTCTATTATAATAAAGATTTGCCTCAAAACGGTTTGTTTTGGTATGTACAAGATACTCCAAAGATAAGAAGTGAAATTGGCGAAAGAGTACCAGCTGGTTCCTATCAAATTCTAGGAATAACAGGACCAACAATTTTAGTTATTCCGGAATACAATCTTGTTGTAGCGAAAATGTTTAATAAAAGGTATAACTACGGTGGCGATAATTATCTTTATTATTTAAGAGAGTTCGGTAATTTAGTTGCTGATACATTTAAATAAAGTACAAGTATTATTGACTCACGGTGAACGAATAGTTGAGGGGCTTGCTTTGCGGCAGCTCTTCTTTTGATTATTAAAGTAACGGGCAGAATACTTACAATAAATTCCCACGCGGATAAACAAAGGATTTTCTATTTTCCACCCGAATAAGTGATGAATTGCAACTAAGATGAGGGTATGATTGCATGAAAGTAAAATTTTGATAATTTTTTGTAATTCTAATTACTCTATAATCTATCGACAGCTTAGAGGGGAAACAAGATGAATAAACTAATAAAATGGATTTTACCGATAGCTTTTGTATTTTTAACTGCTGGTTGTGGTGAGAAAGCGGTAGTTAATGAACAATTAGCTGAAAAGGTAAGTGAAAAACCAGTTAATATTTTGAGATTGGACGACTTTAAACAAGTAATGCAAGAAGAAGGTACATTTCTTTCACCAAAAGGAGAAGGGACTCACGAGATGTTTATTCTTTCGGGGGTAAAGCCTTCAATATTTTCAGCATCATTAATGTTCCATGAAGAAATGAACCCAAAGAAAAACCTCTATTTTTATCAATTTAAATCAGATGAGGAACGGAAAATAGGACTCGAGGCTTTTGATCAAATTAAGGATATAGTAAAGTTCTCTGCTCGACCTCAGGTCACTTTTCAAAAGAATTTGGCGGTTATATATTGGAGCGATGCACAAGACTTAGAGCCTAATGATAATGTTGTAACCGATCTTGTTGGGGAAAGTGTCCTCTATGCAATGGATCGGTTGGGTGAACCTGGAATTGAAGGTTATATTGTTGATAAGAAAGCAGGAGAAATACTTGTTGTAAGTAGTGAAGCTGTTGATTACAGTCACGGCAAGGGTCAAGAGTTTTACAATGCAATCTGGTTCTCAAATGTTTCAGATACACTAGTCATTGGCGATAAAGTTAAAGTATGGGCTGAGCGTGGAAATTACTCACTGCCTTACCCAGGCAGAGAAATTGCCCACAAAGTTATAGAACAAACTACGGTTGGTCCTAAAGGAGCCGATCGTACAGAGGAATATATGGTACAAAGGGCACTTCAAGATGAAAAATTAAAGACAGACATGCACAAGATTATTGCAGTGAAATCTGTTAATTATAATGCTAAGGAAGACACGTGGTATTTACATTTTAAAGATACGAGAATGCGAGAAGACTTTTACTTTAAGTTAGATGATAAATAAGAGTTTATGTTATCTCATTAAGCTAAAAGGGAACATTAGTTCAATGATCAAGGAGCAGATCGCCACGGCCGGCAGCTGCTCCTATTTCGTTGAGGTAAAGGGCAGGAGAGTTTAATCACATCGCGAATATTCCAAGCATGGATCTCAATATTTTGAGATTATTCAATTGTGGGGGGATGCTAAATGAAAAAATTAGCTGCATTTATACTTATTCCCATTTTACTGCTTACTCTTGTTTCGGTATGGTGGCTTGTTCCGAGTAAAATGATCAGGATCAATCCACAAGAGGTGTTAAAAATCGAGATATTTAATGGGAATAACGGTAAAGAAATTCTGATTACGGAGCGATCAGAAATTGAACATATTATAAATAATATTAAATCAATTTCATTTAGAAAAGGTAAAATTTCGATTGGTTATATGGGATACTCTTTTAGAACGACAATTTACAAATCAAATGGAAGCGTATATAAGACTTTTATCATTAACTCAGAAGATACAATTCGAAAAGATCCATTTTTTTATACAGATAGTACAGGAAGCATTGATTACAAATTCATCAAGGATTTGTTTGAAAATAATATTAAATGAGCTATAGATAATCTTTCTAAGCAATGGACTTCATGGACGACCTAGATGCCTGAAGTCGATTAAGCTAATGGAGAACGAGAGTTCAATAACAAGATGAAAAGGTGGTTGACCCATTGGATCAGCTGCCTTTTCTCAAGTAACGAGCAGGAATGTTGCACAAGAGGTGTTTTTACCATATTAGTCGAATACATTTAAAACTGTTTGGTGGAGGTTTTCATACATGGCTAATAAAGAGTTAATACTCGATATTGCAGGGGTACTTGCTACCAATTTTTCTCCTCGTTTTTGGCAGGAGCTTTCTGAAGAATCAAATACACCTTATGAAATGCTTTTTCATTTTAGAAAGGAAATGCGTGATGAGTTATGGACTGGAAAGATGCCAGAGGAGGAGTTCTGGAACCAGTTGTGTATAATATTTGCTACAATTAATATAGACAAAGCGAAGGAAATCCTAATTTCAAATATTCGTCCTTTGCCAGCTATTGAGAAAGTACAAACATGGAGTAAATACGCAAACATCCATTTATTAAGCAACCATCGCATAGAGTGGATTCAATCCATTCTTAAACCAATTGAACCCTATGTACGCAGTATTACAATATCCAGCCAAGTAGGTTTTTGTAAGCCTAATCCTGAAATATACACTCTTGTTCATGAGCGATTAAATCACCAGGGGGAAATATGGTTTGTCGATGACCAAGATAAAAATCTTAGTGAAGCAAAATTGCTCGGTTGGAATACCTTGCTAGCCGACGAGAACGGGGACTGGGTTTCCACGGTCACTTCACAATTATCAACTGCTAACGGTTAATACATTGCAATAATAGTTCAACCACCATTTAACTAACGAAGAACAATAGTGTAGTCAAAGAGAGGCATGTTGCTTTAGAGCGGCATGCCTTTAATATTCTAAAATGTTCTAAGCTAATTTAGCACATTTACGACACGAGGAATCGACACTTTTAATTGCAAATAGCTGGTATAATCTTTCGTGATTCGATGATCTAGTTGATTTCCAATTAATTATTAACTTGTGTGTTATAGGGGGATATAGTTGTTACTAAATAAACGCTTAATGTGGATAGTAGCTTGCATTTTAATTATTGGATTTTTATCTGGATGCGACTTGAATAGAAAACCAGATTTAATAATGTCCAAAGACCTGGTAAATGAAATGCAACCTACAGTGGCACCCAAAAACGGCACTCAATCGCCAGAAATGATTACCGAGCCCACCGAGTTTAAGCTCAACTTGCAGACTGTACAAACACCTACACCGACTCCAGTTATAACTAAAGTCGGGTTATCAGCTATTGGAGATATTTTGATTCATAATACCGTTTATCAAGATGCTTCACAATCAGACGGGACTTATAATTTTAAACCGATGTTCAAGAAAGTAAGGGATATTATTCATGAATCAGATCTAGCAATAGCTAATCAAGAAACAGTCATTGGTGGCAGTGAGTTAGGTTTATCGTCGTATCCCCTGTTTAATAGTCCGCATGAAGTTGGAGACGCCCTTCTTGATTCTAGCATTTCAATTGTGACAACAGCCAACAACCATGCTATGGATATAGGGGAGAAGGGGATTATAAGTGCTTCAAATTATTGGAATAAAATAGGCATGCCGTACACTGGTTCTTTTATTTCACAGGAAGACCGGGACAATATAAGGACGATCACGAAGAATAGCATTACGTTTTCCTTTCTTGCCTATTCATATGGAACTAACGGGATTACGATACCACCAAATAAATCATATTTAGTTAACTTGTTTGATGATGAGACCATGAAACGGGATATTGAAAAAGCGAAAAATATATCCGATGTAGTGGTAGTTTCTACCCATTGGGGCATCGAAAATCAAACAATGCCAAATGATTCACAAAAATCGCTGGCTTTAAAACTTGCGGATTGGGGTGCTGATATAATTATTGGAACACACCCTCATGTCTTACAGCCGATTAAATGGATATCACGTAATGACGGTAAACGGTCTTTAGTTATGTATTCTTTGGGGAATTTTTTATCTGCACAAGATCAAAAGATCGAATTAGTAGGAGGTATCGGACAGATTACAGTAATTAAAACCAATTTTTTAGATAAAAGTACCATAGAGCTAGAAGAGCCTACTTTCATCCCGACCTATAATAAATATGAGAATTTCCGGCATTTTGAAATTATTCCGCTTAAGCAATTAAAAAAAATCGACATGGATCAAATAGAATTTGAATGGGAAACCATCAAACAAACGATGAAAGACGAAATGCCTGAATTAGCCATCAAGGAGTAAGCGACTAGTTACAAGCTGGAAATAATGTTTGGTTCTATACCAATAACACTGGGATTCATTTCTTGGAGTATCACCCAAAGCTAATATTTTGAAATTCGCAAATAGCACCACTCTCTTGAATTGAATTAACTGGCAGTTTAGCGCCAATATAGAAACATCTAATTTATATTATGCTTATCCAGTTGAATGGAGGGTTTGCCATGGGCATTAGGAATTATCTGATTGAAGGCGTTTCCGGCGCCGGCAAAACTACGGTCTGCAACGAATTGCAGCGGCGCGGGTACTATGCCATTCATGGTGACCGTGAATTGGCTTATCAAGGCGACCCGGAAACTGGTACCCCGACGAATGGCTTTAAACCGAACACCACATTTGGCATGTAGATAAAGTAATAGCTTTGGTCGCCAATCAAGATGTGGCGGTAACATTTTTCTGCGGTGGTTCGCGGAATTTTCCCAAATTCATTGATCTTTTCGATTGTGTGTTTGTCCTTGAGGTCGACCTGGAAACCTGTCTCCGGCGGATTGATGAGCGAGTGGCATTGGACCCAACTGACTGGGGTGGCAGACCAGAGGAATGGGAAATCATTCGGCGCTTGCATCAAACGAAAGAAGGCGTTCCCAAAAATGGGATTATAATCGACGCCACCGCACCGATCGCGCACGTCGTTGACGAAATCCTCCATCAAATCGAAGCAAATGAACGCCAATGATGACAGTAACTTACGGGCGCTCAAGGACAGCCCAATACATCAGTGCACCTGGATACGAATAGGACCATCCACTGCGTTAACGGAGAACGAGTGCAACAACATGTAGTGAGCAGACCGCTGTGGAGCTGCTCACTTTTTCATTGAACTAAAGGGCAGGATAGTTGAATAATGACATGGAGAGAAACATGAAATTTACCAAATTAATGTTTTAACCATGAACACACGTAGTATAACAGCTTTTATTTTTTCAATCATTGGATTATTTTTTAGTTTAAGTTTTCAGTCTTTTGCAATTTATCATAAAGATGGAACAAATGAATTAGAATGGTTCTGGCTTGGAGCCATTTTATCCTACTTGTTCACTCTACTATCTCTTTTTCTTATTTATAAAAATGTAAAGAAAATCATTTTAGATTATGGTTTAATAATATTAAGTTCATTTTTTATGTTTGCAACATTATTTTGACGACGATAATCCTTATACTTTGGCATGCAGGATTTTAAGCTAACGGGACACTTTTGTTCAATAACATCAAGAGAAGGCTACCGAAATGATCGGCAGGCTTTCTGAGTCCATAAAGACGAATCAACATCTCTTGATCATTAACACTGTTGATTTCAATTGTTATCTTGTCGCATTTTGGCATGGATTCAATGGAATTGTTGATGAAATTGATAAAACTTGCTTGAGTGAAATTAATGATTTACAAATAATGGAATATTATGCATAGAGATATCCTTAATCCAGAAGCACTTGTGAACAAGCACAAGGGGAGCATCCCTTGGGCTTGTTTTTGTTTTATATTTACATTATTATCTTGTGAAGAAAAGTGCTAGATTGGCAGTGGCGTTATGCTAAAGGGATGTAGAGCGTTGCATCCGTCTTCGACCGATGCAACACGAATCAATCAGTAGTAAGCATCACTCCTCATGAGGCACAAAGCCCTTGAGGATTCGTTTCCTGGTGGACACACCTTGAAGTATCAGAAGGGGAAAAGAATACCCTTTTGTGATTTCATTCATGAGGATTCTGAATTTGAACAACTATTGTTAAGATAAAAAAGGCAGAGGAGTGGTTGTTCCACTTCTCTGCCTTTTTTATCTTTCGCTTATTTATATAACATCTTTTGTTGTTGTTAAATAAGGGTTCTTTTTATATGCCAAATGCATTTCCTTATTTATGCCGTTCAAAATCAAGAGGTGGGGTGATAGACGGGTCTATCTGTAGCTTAAATTGTGTTGGAGACATTAATGCATAGCGCCGAAACATATTGGAAAGGTAGAATTCATTTTTAAAGCCTACGGCCATAGCGATTTCTCTTAAGGATAGATTAGTTTCTTTAATTAATCTTTTTGTATGTCGTATTCGGATATCGTTTAACTTTTCGATTAAAGTAAGTCCTGTTTCACGTTTATACATTCTTGACAGGTTGCGATAACTCACATGTAAAGCATTGGCCACATCATGGACTTTAAACTCTGTGGCATAATATTTTTCCAAGTAGAGGTCTGTTTGTTGAACGAGAAGGAAATTCACATTATGATTTAATTCAACTGTTTTGTTTTGTTCAGGACGCCAGGCTTCATATATATTGCTGAGCCAGTGGAGTAGTGTTGCTTGTATCGTTGATACACTCATGTCACGATTTAGTTTCAGCAGCGGTAAGTTGTGCTTTGCCTCAACAGCAATTGGTCTAGGTTGTGAAAAGCATCGAATCCAGTCATTTCCACAGCTGGTGGCTGCATGACTGGAATTAACATCAAGCAGTTGAAGTTGCCAGCGTAAGCAAAAGCCATCCTCTACTTCCTTAATTTCATGGTAGTGGCCATGTATTTGGCCAGGTGGAATTAAGTAGGATTGACCTGCTTCTATACGAAAGGGAACACCGTTTAATGTAGTTATCGTACTGCCCTGCATGACATAATTAAACTCAAACCAAGGATGACGATGTTCTTCACAGGTCCAATCCGGTTCATGATAAGCGGGTAATGCATCAAGAAGCACAAATGACATATCGTTAAAGGTAATAGGCTGCATGATGCATTTTTGCAGAGCACGCAGCTGTTCGACATAGCTTTCAATCTGAATAGACATGGGGACAGGATACTCCTTGCGGGATTTGGTGTGTCTTTTCATTGTACCGCATCCCGGCAAGGTAAGAATACCCTGTTGATTACATTTCTAATAAATTTAGTTCCTTAACTGGCTGAGTCGGATCATCAGGAATCAAGAAAGTTAAGATCTCGCATTTCCCAAAGGTGGCTGACCATTTGCGGTTGAGGAAAGGAATTTCAATTGTTGTATCTGTCTTGTAGCCTGTAGTCTCATAGCAGCGCAGCACGTAGCCATTTCCGTCCTCCGCTTTTTTGAATACTGTAGCAATGATTCCATCGTTGGAAATGTGAATCCCGTCCATCTTTTGCGGCAGTGAACCGTGATGGTACGTTTCAATTATGGTGATTGGCGGTACATTAAGCTCATAGGCCTTCTTCACAATACTTGCTTCTTGCCATGTGCCTTCATGGGGCACCATAGTGTATTTAAATTCCTGAATCCCTTGATCCATATATTCACATAAATCATCTCGCGAACCATGGTGATAGCCAAAGTGGTCGGCAAAAATGGCTCCGCGTGCGACGGTCATACGAAGGGTATGCTCATTGACATCATAAGCATATTTACTGTCATTGAGCAGTGCAAATCCGTATTTCGCTTTGTTCTCATCGACATTAGCTTCGCTTATATCTACCCACTGCTGACCAGGCTTTTCCTCCCCATCTCCCGGTCTAACCATATAACCATAGGGAATTTCATAAGTGGCCTCAGGCTGTTGGGCATTAATTGGAAATGCAAACTTAAGCATTTTATGCTTTTCTCGCCAGTCAAGCTGCACCTTTACTTCGATATCAGCACGATCGTGATAAAGATAGAAGTCTTGCTGCAACACGGACTGATTATATCGACTGGTAATACGTATTCCTGCCCGTAGCTGGCCCTCCTCCAATATTCGGAACTTCGCATCGGTGAACTGACCTATTAGGTTTGGAAACGATCGGAGTTCATGGCTCCAGGTATCTGAATCATATTCGTCGATAATTTGAGCGACAGCCCCTTTGCCGTTGAAAATATCGAGTTCAAGACGTTTGTCCCAAAGTTTGACGATGCTGCCGTTATGAGGATCAAATTCAACACGGACAAAGTCGTTTTCCAAAAGAGTCGAGCTAACTGTAAGTGCTGCACTAGGCAGCGGTTGCTCCTGGTTTTTCTTTTTGGAAATCCAGTAAACGCGGTAACCCATAGCCGGGATACGGCCAATGAACATACTTCCCCACTTGTCATTTCTTCCGTTTGTACGTGAAGCGCGAATCGTTTGGCTCGCGATAGGTTGCAGGGTTTCATCCGTAATGCTTGTGAGCTCAGTTGTAAGATAAATTGGAGCATTCACTTCCCATGACAAAGGATTAAAGACGACTAGCGGGACGCCTAGATCTGCTTGCTCCCAGAGCATCCAATCATTTTCTTTGCTTAATGACTTTATTTCGGGCAGCATCGTATCAATCGACCAAGAGATTTTTTGCAGCGCTGCATTAAGCGCCACAGCCGATATATTCAATGCTTCGCCATAGGACTCGCGTGAGTCCTCGTAAGCTTCTTTAATGCTGCAGCCGCCCATTATATCATGGAACTGGTTGAACATGACGAGCTGCCAAGCGTGTTGAAGCTTTTCTTGCGGGTAAGGGTGTGCAAGGATATGATGGGTCAACGCTGAGAATTTTTCTGCTGTTAACAAGCGGTGCTCTGCCTTGCGGTTGTAAGCTTTCGTTTCCGAGTGGGCTGAATAACAGCCTATGGCGTGCAATTGCAGATCCTCTTTTAGCGTAGGGATATCCAGATTCAGCTGCTCTACGTCAGCAAAGAATGCTTTCGGCGAACTGAACACGAGGTTGTCTTCTCCGTACTGCTTCTGCAGCTCTTCCAATTTAAGAAGTGCGGCAATTGTCGGTCCGCCTCCATGGTTTCCTACACCATAGAAAGACATAACAGGATTCCCCTCATTCTCAGCCAAATCCATATGCTTAAGGATTCGTTCTTCCATTCGCGCCGGTCCTTGGTCTGTATAGCCGGTTGGCAAGCGGAACGTCATAACGCGTGTGCCATCCTCGCTTTCCCACCAGAATAGACTATTCGCGAGATCTTTCTCTTTAATATTCGGACGCTGAAATACATAGTAATCAAGCCCGCTCTTTTTCAAAATTTGCGGCAGCATGCCATGATGACCGAAAGAATCAACATTATAGCCAACATTGGCCATGACGCCGAATTTTTCAAGGAAGTATCTTTGGCTGTACAGGCCTTGTCTGGCAAATGATTCTCCAGAAGGCAGATTGCAATCCGGTTGAATCCACCAACCTCCGACGATGACCCATCTTCCTTCAGCAACGCGCTGCTGAATTTCTGTAAACATTTCAGGCGCATTTTCCTCAATCCACTGATAATAGGCTGCGCAAGCACAGGTAAAGATGAAATCAGGAAATTCCTTAATTCTATCAAGTGCAGACCGGAAGGTTGCCTTAATCTCAGCATAACCTTCCTGCCATTGCCATAGCCACACAGGGTCCAAATGAGCGTTTCCGATAAGATGTAATTGCGTTTTCTTTTCCAATTATTCTTCCCCTACTCTCTTAATTTTTGTGTTATTGCGTCTTTTTCATTTTCAATGTAACGGATTTTGAGGTGGATAAGAATGTGAAATAATGACTTTCGTTTATATTATTAAGCCAAAAATATTGTTTTGTTTTATTCGATAACACTCAAATTGGTTAATAATCAGCTGTTTTGCTCCATGAAACCTACCTATTCTCAGTTTTTGTATGTATTGTAAGCGCCCTCAAGGCTATTGACAAAGATTTGGGCAAGAAATAGACTTTGTCATGAAGTTTCTAAAAAGGACAGCATGAAAGGGTGAAAAAATGAAAATTGTAATATTAGATGGATATACATTGAATCCAGGAGACTTAAGCTGGGAGGAACTGCAGGCTATGGGGGAGGTTTTGGTATATGAACGAACGCCCGCTGAGTTAATCGTGGAACGGTCAATCGGTGCGGATGTCCTGTTCACGAATAAAACGCCGCTTTCTGCAGATACGATCGCCCAGCTTCCTGATCTGCGTTACATCGGTGTACTGGCAACGGGTTACAATATCGTCGATATTCATGCTGCATCGTACCGGAACATTCCCGTGACTAATGTTCCAACCTACGGTACGTCTTCCGTCGCTCAATTTGTACTTGCCTTGCTCTTGGAATTATGTCATCACATTGGGCTGCATAATGAGGCGGTGCGCAGAGGAGAATGGAGCCGCAACAGCGATTTTTGCTTTAGTCTGAAGCCGTTAATTGAGCTCCACGGGAAGACAATCGGTTTAATCGGCTACGGCAGAATCGGCCAAGAAGTAGCTAAAGTATGCCGGGCCCTAGGCATGGAAGTGCTGGCCAGCACCAGCGGTCGCAATCACCACCCTGCTGAGGTGGGCACCCGGTTCGTCCCGTTGGAGGATTTGCTTGCTAATTCCGACGTCGTATCACTGCATTGTCCGCTCCTTCCGGATACGCAGGGGTTGATTAATCGAGCAAGTCTATCACGAATGAAACCGACAGCGCTGCTGCTAAACACTTCGCGAGGCGGGTTAGTCGTGGAGCAAGATTTGGCTGATGCATTAAATACAAACCGCATTGGCGGAGCAGGACTTGATGTGCTTAGCGTTGAACCGCCTGGGGGAGACAATCCGCTGCTCAGTGCACGGAATTGTATCATTACGCCGCATATAGCATGGGCAACGAAGGAGGCACGCAGCCGACTAATGGCAGCGGCTGCAGACAACCTTAGAGCTTTTTTAGCGGGAAGTCCTATTCATGTAGTGAATGATTGAAATTGGCTAACCTATCTCTTATAGTAAGCGATAACATATAGTAAGTGACAACGTAAAAAGCTATTACACTCTCTTTAATAGGCGAGGTGTAATAGCTTTTTTTCAAAATGTGACATAGCCATTAATGATACAAGGTGGAAAAATGAAACAAAAACAAGAGAGGAGCTAAAATGAAACGAAAAGTGCGAAAGTGGGTGTTAAATTAGCACGAAGGAAGTGATATATTTTGAAAATGTTAACAGGATAGAAAGAATCAACTCTTGAGAAACTTAAAATTTGGAGGTGAAGGCTATGGGGAAAGAGATTATTAATGGGGTCTGGAGTACGATGATTACGCCTTTCAATGAGAAGTATGAAATTGATTATCCTGCTTTAGGGGATTTAGTGGAGTGGTATATTGCTCATGGCGTAGACGGACTTTTTGCCGTTTGTTTATCAAGTGAAATGTTCTATTTATCACGGCAGGAAAGAAGTGAATTGACCGAATTTATTGTAGGTAAGGCGTCAGGCCGGGTACCGGTTATAGCATCGGGGCACGTTTCCGATTCACTTGAAGAGCAGGTGGAAGATATTCTTACGGTTGCTGCAGCCGGAGCGGATGCAGTCGTCCTGGTTACCAATAGGCTAGCTAGGGAAGATGAATCTGATCTTGTTTGGAAAGCGAATCTGGAACGATTACTCGAAAAGCTGCCTGCTGACATTTCACTCGGTTTCTATGAATGCCCTCATCCATATAAAAGGGAGCTTTCACCAGCCTTGCTGGAATGGTGCGCAGCAACAGGACGTTTTCTGTTTCTGAAAGATACCAGCTGTTCGCTTCCGCTAATGAAGGCCAAGTTGAAAGCTGTAGAAGGAAGCCAACTTAAAATTTTTAATGCGAATGCAACAACGCTGCTCGATTCGTTAAAGGCTGGAGCTGCAGGCTTTAGCGGGATCATGGCTAACTTTCATCCAGAACTTTACGTCTGGCTATGCCGTAATTGGCTTACCCAGCCTGCAGAAGCGCAAAGGTTGATGAACTTTATCGGGATGGCCTCTGCGCATGAAGGACAGCCTTATCCGATTAATTCTAAATATTTTATGGGCTTGGATGGTGTGCGTATAGGCCTACATTCTCGCTCAAGGCAGTTTAAGGACCTCAACGAGACGGGAAAGCAAATGGTCGAGCAGTTTTATGCAGTATCCAAGGAATACGCCGAACAGTACAAATTATTTAGTGAAGGATGCAACACGGCTGTAGCTAAATCATGATAATAAAATGAACATGAATGGAGTTGTCTCTAAATGACATATTTGAATTTGATACAAGCCACCGTCGTATATTCCAAGGATGCTAAGGGCGCAGAAGCCAAAGCGGCGGATGTTCTGATCGAAGAATTGGCTAAAAGGACGGGGATTACGCTGCATCGCTCGCACAGTTACCCCGATGGTAATGTACCATTTATTGCAATTGGAACGCCTGAATCATTAGATCGAATAGGCCCGATCCATCTAGATGAGGACATTCCTGCTTTATCACCAGAAGGGTTTACGCTGAGAACGGTGTCTGAAGCTTCGCGCCAAGCTGTTTTCGTCGTCGGTGCAGATGCCCGGGGCGTTCTCTACGGAACGGGAAAGCTTTTGCGTTTATTGCACTGGGGAGACAATGTAATACAGCTGGACAATGAGGTCAAATTGACTGAAGCTCCCAGCTTTCCAATCCGGGGACATCAGCTGGGGTACAGACCTAAGAACAATGCATATGATGCCTGGAGCGTGGAGCAGTTTGACCAATATATCCGGGATTTAGCCATTTTTGGCGCTAACAGCATTGAAATCATGCCGCCGAGAACCGATGATGATGCCACAGGGCCAGTGATGAAGGTCGAACCGATGGAAATGATGATTCGGCTTTCGGAAGTCATTCATTCATATGGTCTCGACACATGGGTCTGGTACCCAAACCTCGGAAAGGATTTTTCTGATCCGAAAATAGTCGAAGCCGAATTGGCCGAACGCGAACAAATATTCAGCAAGGTCCCCCATATTCAACATGTCTTCATTCCTGGTAGTGATCCTGGCGATTTGGATCCTGAACCGCTGTTCGTTTGGTGCGAAAAAGTTGCGAGACTTCTGCACACCTATCACCCAGATGCTCAGATTTGGTTGTCATCGCAGGTTATGAATGAGGATCCGTCCGCATGGAAGAAGGGGTTTTATGAGCAACTGAGCAAGGAGCCGGATTGGCTTGGCGGTATCGTATTCGGCCCTCATGTCGATGAAACGCTGCCCGAGCTAAGAAAGATCGTTCCACAGAAATATCCGATTCGCCGTTATGAAGACATCACGCATAATTTTCATTGTCAATATCCAGTAGCGGATTGGGATCTGTCATTTGCGCTCACCCTAGGCAGAGAAAGCACCAATCCACGTCCTTTGGCGCAAAAACAAATTCATAATGTATTTGCCTCTTATGCTGTTGGCAACATTTCTTATTCTGAGGGCATTAATGACGATGTGAACAAATTCGTATGGAGCGATCAAGATTGGAATCCACAAATACCGGTGGTGGAAACGTTACGAGATTACGGCAGGTGGTTTATTGGCTATGAGCAAGCAGATGGCGTAGCTCAAGGACTGCTAGCACTGGAGGACAACTGGGTTGGTCCGCTCCTGGCGAACGAAGGAGTGGAAGTGACCTTGCTGCAGTGGCAGCAAATGGAAAGGGAAGCACCCCGGAGCGTACTGAACAATTACCGTTTTCAGATGGGATTGCTTCGGGCTTACTTTGATGCGTACACAAAACGCAGACTTGTCTATGAAACAGAGCTGGAATATAGAGCCAAGGATGCGCTGCGGGAAGTGGAGCAAACGGGAGCATTGGTAGCTGCGAATCGTGTGGAACAAATCCTTGCTCGTGCTGTATCTGAACCCGTTGCCCAAGATTATCGAAGACGGTGCGATGAATTGGCAGACCGTTTATTTGAGAATATTGGGTACCAGCTTACTGTGACACGACATTTCGCGAGTGCTCAGGATCGCGGGGCATACATAGATGCGATCAACTTTCCCTTGAATGATTCCCGTTGGCTGCGCATCCGATGCGCCATGATCCATGAGGCGAAGGATGAGGCAGCACGATTGGCGATTATTGATGAAATACTGAATCGGACGAATCCAGGACCTGGTGGATTTTATGACAATTTGGGATCGTATCGCAGCAACCGCCGTATCGATCCGGGGCAGGGCTGGGCAAACGATCCAGGTTATTTGGCTTCGCCAAGAACCGCTCATGCCGTTTATTTGCTATCAAAAGGTCGCGCAGAGGAAAAAGAAAAGGAGCTTGGCGGCATACCATTAGCTTGGATTAATCATGTGAACGTAATGCTCGACACTCCGATCATCGTTCGTTATGAGAACCTTGACCCATCGGCCGATTATAAATTGCAAGTGGCCTATGTGGGAGAAATTGGGGTGGAGGCACACAGAGCTGTTCAAGTGAAATTAACAGCGAATGATTCCTTCATCGTTTATGAGAATCTGCCTGTAAATGGGTCAACGGTTACTATTCATGAATCTTTTATCCCTCACGAGATTATAAGTGAGGGGAGATTGAAGCTAAGCTTCCTCCGTATGAAAGGAACCAAGCGGATGAATATTGGAGAGATTTGGCTAACCCCTTGCACGCCAAACCAAACCATAGCTAACAAAGTTTAACACAGCTAACCTATCTTTTTAAAAAAGCGACAAACTAAAAAGGCTATTACACTCCTTTAATAGGCGAGGTGTAGTAGCTTTTTTCCAAAGTGTGACGTATCCCTAAATGATACAAGGTAGAAAAATGAAACAAAAACAAAACAGGAGCTAAAATGAAACGTAAAATACCAAAGTGGATGTTAATTTAGCGCAAAAGAAGTGATATATTTTGAAAGCGTTAACTTGATTCATTAAGGAGGAGAAATGATTTGACTTTTCTTAATACATTCGTTGGCAAAACAATGAGAAAGAGAATCGTGGAAAACAAGTATTTATACATCATGATCTTTTTGCCCATTGTTTATTTTATCCTGTTCAAGTACGTTCCGATGCTTGGCATTGTCATAGCATTCCAAGATTACAATTTTGTGAGAGGTATCTTACATAGCGAGTGGGTTGGTTTCTCACATTTCCGCGAGTTTCTAGCAGATCCCTATTTTTGGAAACTTGTACGGAATACAGTTACGATCAATATATACATGCTCGTTTTTTCTTTTCCTGCCCCAATTATACTGGCTCTGGTTATAAACGAAATCAAATTTCTACGTTTTAAAAAACTCGTACAAACAATCAGTTATCTTCCGCATTTTTTATCAACTGTCATTGTATGCGGAATGGTCGTAAATTTAATGTCCAATGGTGGATTAATCAATCAGCTGTTAGGGAGCTTTGGAAAGGAGCCTATCCCATTTTTGATGGATGCGGGATGGTTTCGCAGTATTTATGTGAGCTCGGAAATTTGGCAGGGTGTAGGTTGGGGCTCCATTATTTATTTAGCTGCCCTTACTTCTGTCGACCCGCAGCAGTATGAGGCTGCTAAGATGGATGGAGCCAATCGGTGGCAGCAAATTTGGAACATTACGATCCCTGGGATCATTCCTGTTGTGACGATTATGTTTTTACTTAGCTTGGGTAACATCATGACAATCGGTTTTGAAAAAATACTGCTCTTATATACCGGACCTACCTATGAAACAGCAGATGTGATTTCGACCTATGTATATAGACGCGGATTGCTTTCCAGCGATTTCAGTTATGGTACAGCTGTTGAACTTTTTCAATCGGTAATTGCCTTAGTATTTATTACTTCAGCGAACAAAATTTCCCGAAAAGTCGGTGAAACTAGTCTATGGTAACGCGAAAAATCGGAATTGGTTCTTTCTTTTTTAATGCCATCATTTATTCGATGATAATCGTCATGCTGTTCACCTTTCTATACCCCCTATATTATGTCGTTATTGTATCTGTCAGTGAAGGACTTAGCGTCATGAGGGGAGATGTCAAATGGTTACCCGTTGGATTCAATTTTGAAGCCTACCGTGCCGTACTGGACAATCCTTTAGTTGTTCGTGCGTATGGCAATACGATCTTATACACGGTCGTCGGAACTTTCATCAATGTTATGATGACTGCTCTATGCGCATACCCGTTATCTCGAAACCGGTTTTATGGAAGAAATGTTTTTACCGTTTTCATTATTATTACCATGTTATTTCACGGTGGTTTAATCCCCAACTATCTCGTTGTTTATAATTTGCATATGTTGAATTCCATCTGGGCAATCGTCATTCCTACGGCAATCAATGTTTGGAACATGATCATCATGAGAACATTCTTTCAGAACATTCCGAATGAGATTTACGAGTCGGCTCATATGGACGGTGCGCACGATATGAAAATCTTTTTTCAAATCGTGCTCCCGCTTTCCATGCCAGTCATTGCAACCATGTGCATGTTTTATGCGGTTGCCCATTGGAACAGCTTCTTTCCGGCAACACTTTACCTGAGCGATTCCGATCTGTACCCAATCCAGGTTATTGTGCGCAATTATGTGATTGACGGGCTGGTCAGTAGCGGCAGCAATGCTGAGAGTGATTCGAAAACGATCGTGACCAGCATGAAATATGCATTTATTTTTATTACCCTTTTACCGATTCTTGCTGTATATCCGTTTATTCAAAAGTATTTTGTCAAAGGCGTGATGGTTGGATCGTTAAAAGGATAAAACTAGCCTTGAAAGGAGTGATGACACTTCATTATAATCTATTGGAATATTAGAAAATTGAAAAATTAAAACAAAAATAGTATTCTAGGAGGGTATCAATTGGCTAATCAAAAAAGCAAACCAGCTATCATCTTATCCATTGTTTTGGTTCTGGTCTTGATTATCTCGGCATGTTCGAGTAATACGGTAAAAAAGAGTGCGGATGAACCGAAGACAACACAACCTGGTACTGCTCAACCTAGCGGTAAACTGCTGGACGCTCCTTTAACCATTAAAGTGTTATATGGTGAAATCAACACCAAATCGCCAGTATTTGATGCTTTATTTGAGAAGACAAATGTCAAATTGGACTTTGAGCTTGCACCCGCTAACTTAGATCAACGGTTGCAAACCATCTTCGCTACGAATACTTTACCAGATATCATGAAGGTGGCTAATGGTAATCAACTTTTTGCCAATGCAGCAAAAGACGGGCTTCTGCTTAATATTAGTAATTATATGCAATATGCGCCGAACCTCTCTAGATTAATAAAGGAAAACCCGGCAATCAACAACAACAAAGTGGACGGCAAATTTTACTCCTTCCCACAATTGGGAAATTGGAGACTTCAGCTAGCTGGCGCACCTATGATCCGAGTAGATTTAATTAAAAAGCTAGGATTGCAAATGCCTAAGAATTTCGACGATTTATATACGGTTCTAAAGAAATTTAAAGAAGCATATCCGGATTCGATTCCTTACACAGGTAGAGAAAACGCCAAGAAGCTGCTAAATGAAATATCCTTTGCGATGGGCTCAGGAAACCGGATGTACTTCGACCCGGCTATAAATGGCGGCAGTTGGTCTTATGGGCAAGCTCATCCTGAATTTAAACCGGTGCTGGAGTTCCTTAACAAACTTTATAAAGAAAAACTGCTAGATCCGGACTATGCGGTGAATACCGGTGACCAAATGAAAGAAAAATTGGCTTCAGGTAAAGCGTTATTCTATTGGGACAATAACTCCTTTGGTATCAATTTTAATAGTGCGTTGAAAGCTGTTGACCCAAATGCGAAATTCGATCTACTATCTCCACTGCAGTACGGGCAGGCAAAGCCTAGAGCGGCTATGTATGTTAAGGATTGGCTGAGTCACTACGCCATCAGTGCAAAAGTGAAGGATCCTGAGAAAGTTGTTAAATTCATGGATTGGCTGTATAGTCCTGAAGGCACACGCTTAATGAACTATGGTATTGAGGGTCAACACTATACGGTGGTAAATGGCCAACCAATGATGAAAGAAGATATCGTCAAGAAGTATGCAGATACGAAAGATCCATATCGTTTCATGCAAAAGGATATCGCTGTTGGATTTGAGGCTTTCGATCCGAATGTAGATGAACACCCGATGGCTCAAGTATCCGATCAGGAATTAACCCGTTGGGCTTCTCAAATGACAGAAGCGAATGGATATTTCCAAGTACGCAGTGTTCCTCCTTTTAATAAGGAAGAAAGTGAAAAATTAAAAAAATTAATTACAAAGGTAGATACGTTGGTAGATCAGGAAATGGATAAATTTATTATCGGCGTTCGTCCAATATCTGACTATGATAAGTTTATAAAGAGTTTGGCAGACAATGGCGTGGCGGAAATTGAGAAAATTTACAATGAAGCTTACATTCGAGCTAACACACCATAATACCTGAAGAAGGGGAGGTTAGGTTCAATGATGTTCAAAAATAGAATTAAATTGTTCATTCCGTTGAACCGACTTTTTTATCGTATTCTAGGTTATTTCTTATCCCTTTTAGTCCCTATATTAATTATAGGGACAGTTTTTTATTTTAACTCAACCAGCCGAATGCAAGAAAACTATACGCAAAAAGTAGAAATGAATTTACGTTCATCGGTTGATACAATTGAAATTTATTTACGTACGATTCAAGATTCAAGCGCAAATTTTTTCTCGGAAAATAAAGATCTCCTGCGTCCGTATGACGAATACACGCTAGCAGACAGAGTTCGTATTCCAGAAATCCCTGCAACGTTAGGGCGCATTTCTAGTAATCTCGGTGTGCTGATTGATAACATATTTGCATACGCAGATACGAAAAGAGTCTATCTTTCTGAAGGACTTAACGATTTCAACTTTTTTTTCGATCAATATTATCAAATGAAAGCATACGATAAAAAGTATTGGGATAATAAGCTTACGAGCGGGGCTTTCCTTGAGATTCTGGATGTTACATCCCGAGTTAGTCAGAGTACTTCGCATGCGAGAAATGTGATACCGTTCGTCTTCACAAACACGAGCAGCGGAAATAAGGTTGTTGTGGTGACGACTGTGCCAACGGATATGATTCTGAAGACAATTCAGAACCATGCAGTGATGGATGCGACTCAAATGCTTGTCACGGACAACCGCAATCGGGTCATTGTGAGCAGTGATCCAAATTTGAGTGATCCCTCTGTTGTTGAGCAACTGAACAAAATTTTCAATTCAACTGAAATGTCCCACAGTGAAGTGAAGCTTGGAAATAAAAAAGTTATTGTAAACCGCGTCATTTCAGAGAATTATGGGTGGAATTATTATACCGTCACACCTATAAGTGAATTTAACAAGGATACCACTTATTACGTTGCTTCCATCACGATAATCTGTCTTACCCTTATTCTAATCGGTATTATTTTTTCTTTCATCTTTGCCTATAACCTGTACAGTCCCATAAAAAGGTTTCGCGATGTTCTCAGTGATGCAAATGATATCACGGATGAAATCAATAATGAATCGGGCAAATACAATGAGTTTGATTATATCGGCAAGAGGATCAATAGCTTGATCGAACGTAATCATAAAATCCAAAGTAAGCTGGAAATGCAATCTGCCGAATATCTCAAGGAGTGTTTGATCAATTTATTCCGTGGTATGAAATCGAAGAATGGGCAAGAAGAAATTGGGGAAATGCTAAGAAATGATATGATGTTTCTGAAACCAATGTATCAGTGCTTCGCCATTCGATTCTACTTCAAAGAGTCATTTTATAACGAAATTCAAGATGTGGAAAGAATGAATATTTTGAGCAGGATGGGAAATTTGATCGGGGGATTGCTGCGTTCTTATGTGGATGTCTATTTGCTTGAGGAAAAAGAAAACCTCTACATCGGCATCTTTAATTTAAATGATCTCGAGGAAACCAATCAATTGATGAAGGCCTTGCAGAAAATAATCGATACCTTTCAATATGATTCGCGGTATTGCCTTATACGTATCGGGCTCGGCAAGGAGTACCAGGATGTATTGGGAATCGCCAAATCATATTCGGATGCAATGAACGCCTTGGAATCCAGCGATGAGAAAGCGGATTTTCAGATCATCGATTCGGAAACGCTTTCGGATGAGCTCATGCATGTTTCCTATTCCTTTTTGGATGAAAACAGCATAATTAACTGTTTAAAAGCAGGGGATAAGGAAAATCTGCAAATAAAAGTCGACGAGATTGTGAAGAAAAACAAAGAGAAGCATTTGCCCCGTCATCTTCATACAAATTTGCTTAGAGAAATGTATAATACGGGCTGTAGGTTTTTAATCGAGCGTGGTTTAATGCCACATAATATAGCCGGAAACGAAACTCTATTCAAAGGCGACGAGAACGAAGAGGAAAAGGTTAATCTACTCCTGTTTTTCGATACGATCATTGAACAGACTACGGCACGAAATCGAGACACATCTAATGAAATCAGCTCGGTAATTATCAAGTATATTGAGGAGAATTATCACAGTGATCTGGGCCTAGAGAAAATTGCAGAGGGGATGGGGGTTTCCGCCAAGTATATCTCACGGATTTTCAAAGAAAAGACAGGCATTAATCTTACCGGATATATAAGCTGGTACAGAATTTCCAAAGCGAAGGAGCTGCTCATAGAAACAGATCTGACGATTAATGAAATTGTGGATGAGGTAGGTGTTTACAGCAGAACGACGTTCATTCGGTTGTTCAAAAAATACGAAGGTACAACCCCTCATCTATTTCGTAATTCCAACAGGAATAAGAAAGCATAGGAAAACCTTAAGGAGCACAGGCAAAGCCTATGCTCCTTTCTCTTGAAATCAAATATGGATACGGTTATCTGCGTTATCTAACCGATCGCCTAGCCTTTGTTTAATTTCGTTGATGTCGCGAGACATTTGGGCTGTGAAAGACGTCATGTCGGAGGCATGGACGAAGAGGTTCAACCCTTCTTGACCCCAAGCGATTTCCTGCTCTACACCCCAAAAGTAATGTATACCGGCAGCTACATTAGCAGCTCTTGCCTTACGGATGATCGTGCTGATAGCTTCCTTAAACACAGGGTGATCGTATTGTTCGGGCACATTCAGGCTGCAGGATAAATCATGGGGTCCGATCAATACTCCATCCAGCTGAGGAACCTGCAGGATTTCATCTAGTGCCTCGAGAGCGGGTCCGCTTTCGATGTTAACAATCAGAATATTGCCTGCATTAAACTCTTCCAGATAGGATTTCAGAGGTTCCTCCGGCTTGTCTGTTCCACTTAGAATATTACTTAACTTCTTCCCTTTGATTGGCCGCAGCTTAACTGCTCCGCGAAGCGCCTGCACCTGCTCCGAAGTTTCAATATAAGGGGCTACAATTCCTGCAGCTCCTGCATCCATAGCTTTACTTGCCTCGTAGGGATCCGGCGATGGTATGCGCACGATTGGAGCAAGCCCGAGCGCAGTATAGGTTCTGCACATCCAGGAGAGCATGTCTCGGTCGATGGACATGTGCTCCGTATCGATAAAAACGAAGTCGAGATTTAATTTTTTTACTTCGGTAGGCCAGCGGGGTGAGGTAGAAACGATCAGTGTCCCATAAGCTCTTTGTCCATCGCGGAGGTGATTCTGCAATTCTTTATTGTTCATATGGATTCTCCTCTTTTCTTACCTTTTTACTTTAATTACTGCCTTTTTTATGAGTGCTGGCTGCTTGTCATATAAGCAAGGCATGTGGGCATCTTGGGGGAAAAATATGGCGAAGGCACCTTCATGAACTACAAAGTCATGTCCTTTTCCTTCCAAAACTATGTAGTCTTTTTCTGCCAGGAAATCTTCCGTTTGCTGCAGATCCTCTACACATGCATACCCCATCCGTTCTGAACCTTGTACCATATATTGGATATCGATGTAGCGATTGTGGGCTTCCCAGAATTGAGCTTCCTCGCTTTTTGTTTGATACTCCTGCAGCAGCAGAAAAATATCATCACCTTCAATCTCATACTTGCCAGGCTGCATGGTAATGAGCGGGGCTTCCTTTAAATAGTTAAAGGCTGTTATGAATTTAGGGTGCAGGTCTTTGTACAAATGACTATGATCCAGCCGGTCGATGATCAAACGAATTCCCCATTTCTTTTTTTTCTTAACAATTTCAGGTTAACTTAACCAAATAGGAAATGAAACGTCCATTTTCGGACAGGCTGTTCCAATTTGGCCGTATGTTGTCTTACTATGAATTAAATTTTGTTCCATTTTGATAGACTTGTTCCAAAGCGACAGACAAACCGGCATAATCGCCAACTTGTTCACCTAATCCGGCTGAAACGATCTCGCAAACATTCAAGGAAATGGATAATGCTTCTTGCCGCAGCACGTTCATTACAATAGGCTCAAGGAGTCCTTGCTGGCGGCCGTAGATGCTGCCAATCACAATCCGTTCCGGGTTGAGCAGGTCAATCAACATTGCCAAACCTTGACCTAATTGTCGACCTACCAGATCAAAAACTTGCATAGCGGTTGTATCTCCTGCTTGCGCAGCTTCACCTGCCTTTTGCGCGGTAACTGCCGCCAAATCATCCCATGTTCTGCAGTAGGAGGGACCTTGTCCTTGTTGTAATGCGGTTACTGCCATGTTTTTTGCAATTTGTGCAATTCCGCCACCGCTGCAAAAGCCTTCGAACGAGCCCGCTTTGCCATATCCGATTGGACCATCCGATTCTAAACGGATATGCCCGACCTCGCCAGCCATATCATTCGTTCCGCTATAAAGCTGTCCGTTCAGAATTAATCCTGCGCCCATACCTGTGCCAAACGTAAGAAAGATCATGTTCTTACAGCCCTTGCCAGCACCCCAGTGCCACTCAGCCAATGCGCATGCATTCGCATCGTTTTGTAAGCTGACCGGAATGCCAAATCGCTCTTGAAAAGGAGTAATAATATCAATTTGATCCCAACCCGGCAAATTTGGCGGTGAGAGAATAAGCCCTTTCCGACTGTCTAGCGGACCACCGCAGCTAATGCCAATCGCAGCAACTTTTTCATTGGGATACTTGGCAAGCAAGATTTCCAAAGAGGAAATCATCTGTTGAATTGCAACTTCTGGATTCGACGGTGTAGGAAAACGTATTTTTTCCATAATGTCCATTTTTTTGTCTTGCTCTACAGCACCTAAACTGACTGCGCATTTTGTTCCGCCAATATCGATTGCAGCTAATACTGTCATGAGGGAAAGAACACCTCCTCCAGCATCATGCACAGCGCATGATAGATAGGCAAATGCCTTTCCTGGATGTTAGGGGTTAGATCCGATGGCACGCAGATCGAAGCATCGCAAAGCGCTTTCATTTTGCCGCCGCTAAATCCGGTGAAACCGATCGTTTTCATCCCCTGCAGCTTAGCGACTTGTAAAGCTCGAAGCACATTTACTGAGTTGCCTGAAGTACTAAAACCGATCAATACATCTCCCGGACGGCCATATCCATAAACCTGCTGAGCAAAAATCATTTCCGAAGCTACATCATTTGCATAAGCGGTTAAAAAAGCGGAATGGCTGACTAGAGAAATCGCCGGCAAAGCACCTTGGAGCTTCGTGGCAATCGAAGCGCCTTCTCCAGGAAATTCAGATTCAAATCGTTCAATTGTTGATGCTGGAAGCGGTCGTTTGGACATAAACCCCTTCATTAATTCTCCCACAACATGCTCACAATCTGCCGCACTACCGCCATTACCGCATAATAGGAGCTTACCGCCTTGGCTAAAGGAAACTCGCATAAGCTCAAATGCTGCTTCTATCTCCGGTATACATGCTTCTAACTCCGGGTAGCGAGTCGTTGTAATTTTCAGAATTTCGTTCATTCAAATACCTCCATGTGATGACTTGCATCCATCTCCGTCAAAATATTGCAGGTTTCTTTACTTTATAATTATAAAGCCTATCTGTTAGGATACGAATAAACAAAAACGACAACCACATATAGAATAATGCCAAGGTAAATTCGCGAAGAAGGCGCTCTGCGCGATAGGGAGGAAGGCAGACGATCGTCATCTTAGATGGGTGGGCTAAAGTCATGACGAACCAAAAAAAGAGTTTTGAATCAGCAAAGCAAAAAAACCAAAAACCAAATCAAAACAGTAGTAAAAAAAGTAGTAGCAATAATGGTATTGTTGATGCAAATATTAATTCTGGTGGTTAATAAATTTATTTAAACAACTAAATAGACTCATCAAACAACCTCACTAGAATATAGTGAGGTTGTGCTAGGTTTCAGGAACTAGTGAGTTAAGTTTACGAGGGTGTTTGATATTAAAATACTGATAAAAAAAGATGATAATAATAAAAACGTCAATTGCATCCCCACCATAATACATAAGTTTAGCGCCGTTTTCTGCTTGAATAACCGATATACCAAGTGGAGGGTTCACATAAATAGTTTTAGATAGTATGCCATGTGCGGCCATGGTAGATACCAATACAGTGCCTCGGTAGACATAGCTAGTTCGATGAGGCGGTTTGTCGATATAAATCGTTGATATTGTGAATAAGTAACCTGCTGTAAATATATGTAGATGAACAATAAAATGTAAAATTGAAAACTTGTACATGTTCGAATATAAGTTGGTCGTGTATAAGATACATAGTCCACCGATGTTTAATATTGAAGTTACTGAAGGATCGCTAAACATTCGAAACGGCATGCCTCTAAGTATCCTTGAGATCCTACGAGCAGATTGTAGGGGGAGAGTCCTTAAAATAAGAGTTAAAGGTGCTGCAAGTGCAATGAAGAGGGGAGCCAGCATCCCAAGAAGTAAATGACCTACCATGTGCGCTGTGAAATTTCTGTGCGAAAGATTGGCTAAAGGGCCAACAACAGACAGCGCAATAGATAGTAAACCTATTAACCAGTAGATGTAACGTGAGAAGGGCCACGGCCTGTAGGTGCGACTGGATATCACTGCAGCGAAGAGATAAAGAAATAATACAACAATAAATAGGAGAATGAGAATACATTCAGAGTAAGCTCCACTGCTATGAGTAAAATGATCATTTGTCATCCGAAGATTTCCTCTCGACAAGGACATCAATCCGGGAATGAATAGTTAATATGATTCCAAGGAATAGCATAATAATGGCGCTGATATTCCAAATGGTATCGTAAATGATGACATTCGGGATGTAACGGATTTGATGTAGTCGCATGATTTTATGTTGGATTGTTCCATCGTATAGTTGGAAAAAGCCAGCGCCTAGTAATATGCCGCCTACCCACCTTTTAAGGTGTAGTGCTTTTCGACGTCGAAGATCTGCAAACATAAATAGCGACCCCACCGTCACAAACCAACTAAAAGCGTGAAACAAACCATCGGAAATCAAACCGATTTGGGTCGTAGATTTGTCGTAGAAATGATGCCAATGCAAGAGTTGATGAAATACTGTTTCATCGATAAAGCCGACTAAACCAAGGCCAAATAAAATACCCGACCACAGATTACGGTTAGCTGTTTCCACTTTTTTAACTCCCTTTGAATTTTCCAGCTACATATCATACTTCTAATTTGCCCATTTTATGGAGTTGTAACCAATATAGATTCATTAGGACTTGCGGAGACTGGAGCATAAATGACAGGTGAGGTCATTGCGCTTGGGATAGAAATGAAGTAATCCGCACAGATTACCATTAAATGCTTGCTTTCAATAACAAAGTGGTGCAAGAGCAAAGGGTGACTATCAAAGTAAATGACTGTGGATAAGTCAGCAAACAAGAATATATATAATTTAACAGGGAGTAAAAAAGTGAGTAACTGGTGTATATGGCGCAATTTATAACGCATTTTCTTTAGGTGATCTGTTTACCGTAATATTACTGTGAAATTGGGACAAGCTCCTATTATTCACTATATGCCCGAATTATATCGTCAGATTAATAAAGAGGAAAAAGCAATAAAGATTGTCTTGAAACCTTAGCACATACGGTTAAAAAATGAGTTATAAAATTTAAACAAAAATATGTAAGGAGCGATAATAGATAATGACAGAATTAGACCTATTAAATACGGAGGAAATAAAAAGAGAAGATTTTGAAAAGGAGTACAAGGCATATATGGAAGCACAGTGTACTCATGAGTTTGCGCTAAACAATAAATCAACAATTTACGTTTGCAAGATCGGATTGGCTCAAGGAGCTAACACTAATAATGCCGAACCTGGCAGGAATGTTAATACAGGTAATGTTGCTTTAGGTGTTGAGCTTCAGCCAGGCAATAGCAGTACTGTAAATATCGTTGACAGAAAAGTAGCTGCAAATATAGCAAATCTTTCTCTCATTTATAGAATTATAGCTTCCGGGGAAGAGCTTGTAACAGACTTTGAGGAAGTACGTGCGCCAAATGACGAATATTTAACTAACGTTACGTGGTCAATAAAGGATCCGGAGAATGTCGAACAGGATAATTATCCAAAACCAGGAATTGAAGTGATTATTAAAACTAATAAAACAACTCAGTCACCAGGAACGACAATGTAAGTCAACCATTTTAAGCGCCTTATCAAAGGAAACACATAAAGTTCTAGTCAACCGACATTAAAGTAGAAATAAATAAAATAACAACAATATCGTCGGGTGACAAGAACTATATCTAACTAAGGGCCGCGCAAAACGCGGCTTTTTTTATGTATGGGATCAAGTTCTTGCCACGAGCCAATGATAAGAACTTGAATAAACGGCAAGAGTAATTTATTTTATGATAAATCAAACTTTACTAAATGAAAAAATTCGGGATATTTTGTTTATCAACCATCTCATAGCCATACATCTTAAAAGTACGAATCAGCCTATTTAATGCTGTTGTAATTTATTTATACTCTTTCTTAAGGTTTTTATATTGAGTGGGAGTCATACCAAAATATTTCTTGAAGGAATTACTAAACTGCTCTAATGAAGTATATCCGACTTCTTTCGCAATGGCATTGACAGTCATATCTTTGGAAATCAATAGCCGAGAAGCGGCACTCATACGGGCTTGTAACTAGGGAAATTCGCCGTCGGATGCAAGTCCTCTCGTCATTATTCCACCAGACCGTTCTTATGAAGCAGAAGTATACATTCAGATTGAATCTGACGTGGAAGCGGGATTGCTGCTATTTTACAATGAGAGCTGTTATGCGGTGATTAGCTTTACTGAGGATGAAATTTTCAGACTGCGGCGCGGTACCAAAAGCTTTCCTGTAGAGGGAGGTAGCACCTCTATGTATTTGCGAATAAGAAATGATCACCATACAGTGAGATTATCTTATAGCGTGGACGGTGTACAATGGTGTCTATTCCCGGCTGCTTTAGAAGTATCAGGATATCACCATAATAATTTTGGCGAGTTTATAGATTTGAGGCTTGGTATTTATGCGGCTGGGAACGGCGAACCTAAGTTCTCCGGCTTCAAATACCGTGCGCTAGAAGACGATGTCTGGCTTAGATAAAGAGACATTGACTAATTAAAGCTCAGTGTCTCTTTGGTATGACCTACTATGTTACTTTGGGACTTCCACATGATGAGACTTGAATTTACGTTGCTTCGTGAATTCGACAACATGTGGTAATAGTTAGAATATTTAGTTTCAATCGGGACGATCGGATTAATCAAAGCCATAGAATCTTTTTACTCGAGCAAAGGAACCAAGCTGATGTTGTGTATGACTGGTCGGCAGAAGCGCTCGGTGAAGCTGTTGACATCTTCCTAGACAGGATGGCTACCAGACTTGGAGATCGCAAGCTTTTCGTTATTGATATGTTCTGGTTCGCTATGGATGCAGCAGCGGATCCGAATGCTGATTTGTTCCGCGAAATTGTTCAACAGGCATTAAGCGTTCCTCGCCCTGCATAACTCCATAGGATTGCAACAGAAATCATAAGAACATCATATGTATCAATCTACTGAAATGATTTAAAATTACTACTTATATAAACAGACAGCTTAACTTCAACGAAATCGAGGAATCAAGGATGGCAATTAAAGTAGACTGGGAATCATTTCTGTCCGCTCATGATTTGGTTCAGTCAGAGCTTAAGTTTCACGGCGGTTATTACAAATCAACAGTAGCGCATAATATTCATAGTCCTCGAAAAGAGTGGGGCGAAGGCGCTTTTATTGGAAATGGCATGATCGGAGCCATGATTTTGAAGGACTCGCCCCAGAATTTGGCGTGGGAGCTTGGACGGAATGATGTTGTCGCGCATAATCATTTAACCGGAATCGATTGGTCCGTACCGCGTGTTCCCATTGGTGACATGCTGCTGCGGCCAAGAGGCAAAATACAGGAAGAAAGCATGCGGTTGTCCTTATGGGATGCAGAAGCAACGGGAGTGATGACGACAGATCAAGGAACGATCGAATGGCGGTCTGTGGCGCATGCTTCGAAGGATTGTCTGATGATTGAATGGCAATCAACCGGAAGTGAAAGAGCGTTAGTGGGATTTCGCCCCCGCCATGGCGTGAGTCCGAGGTTGGAGTTCGCTCCACACAATCTGTCGCGTAGATATCTTCCTCCGCCCCCACTGCAGCTTTATAAGCAAGGAACACAGGTAAGCATTCAAACCTTTGTTAAAGAAGAGGAAGATGGTACTGTTATCTCCGAGGGAGCCTGCGCCGTGGCTTGGAGGGAGATGAACTTCAGCGAGTCCCATGGTGTTGTCTACGTAAGCATTACCAACTCTTATTATGACGAAAGCGCAATAGATGAGGCACTTAAGTCGATAGACTCGGCTATAAAGCAATCACTGGAAAACTTCATTGAATCGCATAGAGCCTGGTGGCATGACTACTATCCAGCGAGCTTCATCTCCGTACCTGATAAGTATTGGGAAGGCATCTATTGGATTCAAATGTACAAGTTGGCAAGTGCCGTCCGTGAGAATTCACCGGTGCTGGATAATCAGGGACCATGGCTTACGCAATCAGCTTGGCCGGGAACTTGGTGGAATCTAAACGTACAGCTTTCCTATTCTTCGGTTTATAAAGCAAATCGGCTTTCAATTGGTCAGTCCTTAATCGGTAATTTGGAGCGCTATCACGAAAATTTACGTCAAAATGCGATTCCCATCGGACTCGAGGACGGGGCGTATATCGACAGGCAATCCAGTGTTCATTTAGTAGCACCTTGTCTGAAACCTGATTTTGAATATGGGAACTTACCATGGGCGTTGCATAATGTGTGGAGGCACTACCGTTCCACAATGGACGATGCGTTCCTTAGGGATCGACTCTATCCACTGCTGCGAGCCAGTATGAATGTGTATTTGCACTTATGCTTTAGGGGTGAGGATGGTCATCTTCATTTGCCCAAAACAGTTTCCCCCGAGTATCCGGGACCGGAAAATAATACGGCTTATCCATCGGAGGACACCAATTACGATTTGGCTTTATTCCGTTGGGGCTGTGAGGCACTGCTTACGGCTAATGAGCGGTTGCGTCTTTGTGATCCGCTAGAAGACCGTTGGAGGGAAGTGCTACAGGATCTGACTCCCTATCCAATTGACCACAATGGCTTCAAGGTAGGAAAGGACGTGCCCTTTGCCGTATCTCATCGGCATTATTCCCATCTGTTGATGTTTTTCCCTCTTCATCTTGTCCATGCTGATCAGCCAGAATATTCGGATGTGATTAAGAAATCGATCGCTCACTGGATTGATTTAATGGGAGGATTAAAAGGCTATTCCTACACAGGTGCGGCCTGTATGGCAGCTACACGGGGTGATGGTAACCAAACGCTAGCTTACTTACAAGAATTCCGTCGTTTTTTGTATCCGAATACCATGTATTCCGAATTGTCCCCAGTGATCGAAACCCCGTTGTCCAGCGCAGAGTGCATCCATTACATGGTTATGCAGTGTTGGGGCGATACGATCCGCGTCTTTCCTGCCGTTCCTGATGAATGGAAGGAAATATCCTTTGGGAAGCTATTGGCGGAAGGTGCTTTTGAAGTGTCTGGTCGATGGACGAAGGGGAAGACGGACTATGTTGTGATTAAAAGTCTTGCTGGGGCGCCATTGAAGATCATGCCGAATTTGCTTGGACCGCTGGAAACGAGCGGCGAAAGGAATTTCGCCATTACGGAAATGTCGCCGGGTATGTATGAGATTGATTTAAAGCAGGGGGAATCCATACTTCTTTATACGGGAAGCCGCCCCGAAGAGATTGGCATAGGTCCGGTTTCCTGTCTCTAAGAAATTGAAGTTACTTGAAGGGAGGTGAGAAAGTAGCATTCACGTGAAAAAAGAAACCAGCCTGATGATCTACATCGTGTCGTTGGGTGAAATGCCTGTGGTTTTCTTTTGCTAACGAGGAGTAGAATTGAAATGGAAATAATTGAAAGCGCTAACAAATTTGTGTCCAATTATGTAAGGAGGAATGATTTATGTATTCAGCAAAAAAACTACTTACGATATTCTCTGCCATCGTTATCTTGTTTTCCTTATTAGGAGCCTTGCCTAAAGCTGCTTTGGCAGCAGGGACTATTTATTACGTAGATGCTTCGAGGCCTGATGACAGCGGAGATGGGAAAAGCACGGCGACGGCTTGGAAAAGCTTGAGCAAGGTCAACGCAACAACATTCGTAGCTGGCGACCAGATCCTATTCAAAGCAGGAGGTACTTGGACGGGGCAGTTATATCCGAAAGGTTCTGGTGTATCTGGCAGCCCAATTACCCTCTCGAGTTACGGCAGCGGAAATAAGCCGCTTATTAATGGGGGAGGGCTTACAATGAATGCGGATGGCAGCGGAGGATCGGCTGTCTATTTGTACAATCAAGAGTACTGGGAAATCAAGAACCTGGAAGTGACGAATACGGGGACGACCGCTGCCAAACGATTAGGCGTCAATGTCGTTGCTTCGGATTATGGGACGGCCAATTATATCCATATTTCCAATCTCACGGTACACGATGTGAACGGGATCAATACGGATAAGAAAAACGGCGGCATCGCCGTGCAGGCATTAGGAACTTCCGTTTCCACGAAGTGGAACGATGTCAGGATTGAAGGGAACACCGTGTACACGGTGGACTCAACGGGTATTCAGACACATTCGCGCTGGATGAACAGAGGTGGTATGGTTGATTCCGGGCCGTGGTCGGGCTTCACCAACGTGCTCATTCAGTATAATACCGTGTACGATATCGGGCGTGATGGCATTCTGGTTCGGGTAAGTACGGCTCCCGTCATTCAATACAATGTTGTTCATCATGCTAATATGCGTTCTGGCGCTGAGGGGGTTGCGATCTGGCCGTTTAATACGGACGATGCAATCGTGCAATACAACGAAGCGTATAGCACGCATGGCAGCTTGGACGGGCAAGGATTTGACTCCGATTATGTCTCGAATCGAACAATCATTCAATATAACTATAGCCATGACAACGAAGGCGGTTTCGTTCTCATTTGTAATAACGGCACAAGTAATTTCAACAATGGCACAATCGTTCGTTATAACATCAGTCAGAATGACGGCACACGTATTTTTCAATTGGCTGGACCTGTCACGAATACGAGCATCTATAATAACACCATCTATGTTGGAGCGGGAGCTGGCACGAATATTTTATTAATTAACGATTGGGGTGGCTATGCGAGCAATACATCTTTTAAAAATAATATCATCTATAACCTAGGCAGCGGCGGCTACTCGTTCGGCAGTGGTACGAATAATGTGTTTGATTATAACGTTTTTTATGGCAATCATCCCGGTTCTGAGCCAAGCGATGCGCACAAGCTTACGACCAATCCACTATTAGTAAGTCCTGGAACAGGAGTAGATGGTTACAAGCTGCAATATGGTTCACCAGCCATTGATAGCGGTGTTGCAATCACTAGCAACGGCGGACGAGATTATTGGGGCAGCGCAGTTCCAACTTACAGTGTAATAGATAGAGGTGCTTACGAAGGCGTGGGCATTGGTTCTGCACCTGTTACCGTGTTCAGTGACAATTTTGAAAGTGGTTCTAGTAATTGGACAACAAGTGGAGGTACTTGGAGTGTAATCACAGATGGTAGTAAAGTTTTCAATCAGTCTCTGGTCACTGGAGAAGCACTTGCCTTTGCAGGGAGCGCTTGGACGAACTATACTTATTCCTCGAGGGTCAAGCTAAATAATGCTTATGCCAACGCAGGCGTGCTATTCCGCGTCACAGATGCTAACAACTACTATATGCTGCGAATCAATAACAGTACGAATGCCATTGAATTATATAAAAAGGTGAGCGGGACGCTGACCTTGCTAACAAGTGCTTCTTTCAGCTCAAGTATCAGCACATGGTACGAACTCAAGGTGAAGGTAACGGGAAATACGATCTTAGGATCGGTCAATAATACGCAGCTTATTAATTGGACAAATGGAACAACGGAGCTGAGTACAGGCAAAATTGGCTACCGTATGGCTTCTTCGACGGCAAGCTTTGATGATGCGATTGTTACGCAGTAAATTTTGGTTAGCCCTGGTTACTTTCAGCCAAAAGCTTGTTACGAAAACACCAAAATGCATAGCCTAAAAACGACAAAACAAGTTACAGTTATCAATTTTTTTTGTGAAATTCCAAAACTCTTTAGAATTGTTGCAGATTTGATTAGGAATTTATATTTATGCATATTAATGAATTAAAATGCAACAAGACAGACGGTATTGTTAAATCGTCTGTCTTGTTGCATTTTTTATTTAATAGAAGAATGGAGTTGAAGTATATGTTCCGCCGGGTCCCTCAAATTATTAGGGATGAGAGCTTGATTAGTTATCATCTGCAATATTTGTAATAGAAATATAGCAACGCAAGACATTTTACTAATAATCAATGCTAGACCGAAATAGTAGACACAAACTATACTTGATCTAAGAATTTGGTTGAAGAGTCTGTGTTACAACGAAAAAGGAGAATGATCATAGATGAGTAAACGTATAGGTCTTTTTCAAAATGCGCGTAGCAAATGTCTCATTGGTTCGCGTAAATCAAACCGAAGATAGCCATTCGCCTTTGCTTCGATATTGGCATCGATTATACTAGGAGTAGCGGTTGTCAGATTCGAAGATGTATTAGCGCGTTTAAAAGCACAGTAAAATATGATAGAAACGACACGCAAAGCGTTACTAGTTTGCGTGTTTTTTGTCTATTGTGGCTGGTATTCGGATGGAGAATGGTGGGATGGTGTTGGCGAATGACTGCCTTCTCTTCAGCAGCCTCCGCATCCTTAGTAACGCCTGAACAGTGTGCGGTATGGTCATATCCACTGCGCGAAGGAAATCTTGAGGAAGTTGTATTCAATATGGTGAACACCCAAGTAGTCCGGCAATCGTTGTAACCGCATATCCCGTTTTTACCCAACCGTTGATTGTTTCATTCTTGAGTAAGATCTTCCACGGCATTGGCGCAGGACCGAATAGATCCAGCCAGTATGTGAATGCAAGCGGCAGCGTGATGAGATAAATGATATTGGCAAGTATAGTTATTCGGCGAAGGGCTTTTGTTTCGAGCCTGCTGTCTTTTTTCACTAGGCAAATCAAGGCACGAAGAAGGAGCACAATAAGGCTAATGATAATGATAGTAACCATAGCTAAGCCGGGAGCGATCGCCAGGATAGGCGAATCTGACGATGTTTGCTTTTTGTGATGAACACATATCCTGGTGTTGGGGTCAGGCGCTCTTTCGTATGCGTATACACGGTGGTATGGATGGGAACTATCGCCTTATAAACACCAACTATTCTCAAGGATGGGTCTTCGAAGAGCAGATAAGTAGACATTGTTTTAGATAAAAAATAGACAGGAAAAGCAACCTGAGGGCAATTCTTAGGTTGCTTTTATACATTCTGGAAAATCTTAGATTGACGTATTGAAATAAACACCCTATACTGACCATGATTCTCATTCTCATAAATTAACTAGGCTTCACATTAAAGAGGTCCCAACAAATATGCTGACAAAAAAACGAATAATTCGTTCTATAGCAGTCCTGCTGGTCGTTTGTTCAATTGTCTTAACTTGGCAGTGGTTTGATTCGAAGGAATGGCTCCAAGATGTTGTGCTGATGTTCCATCAACCGAAATGGCTTGTATGTATGGTGATCGTCTACCTGAGTTCTTTTCTTCTCAAAGCGGCAGCATGGCGAATATATGCAGGACATGAGGTTAAATTCGCGGTGTATTTTCATGCCATTAGCTACAGCTTGCTCGTGAACCATGTGCTTCCGATCAAGGTGGGCGATGGTGTGCGTACAGGCTTGCTCATGAAAAATGGCGGGAAGTCATGGGAAGATGCACTTCATTCCGTAGCGGTAATGCGCCTTTTGGATATGCTTGTTCTCACTGTTATTGGAGGCATAGGTATCTTAAGAATGGGATTGCCTTCTTCATGGATGTTGGTGACTATGCTGGCTGCTGGTACAGCCATTCTCGCAACTGCACATTATCTACCTGTCATACGAAAAATTCCCTTTGTCGTAAAGCACTCATCCTATTTCCAAATGAAAATGCTTTCGGGCAAAGGGTTTGTCATTTTTAGCTTAATCACCTTAAGTTGGGTGTTAGAAGCAGGTGTTATTTTCGCTTTAGTTCATATTATTGGTTTGCAGTTGGGAAGTATTTCGCTCATATGGGCTAATAGTATGACGATTGCTGGGCAAATCTTTCATATTACACCTGGTGGTATCGGTACTTATGAAAGCACGATGAGCGGATCACTTACTTTGTTGGGGGTAGATGGGAAAGATGCGTATCGAGCGGCACTATTGTCGCATACGTTCAAATTTCTATTTGCCTACACGTTAGGTGCGTACTCCTTGCTGCGGATGCCATTGCATTGGCGAGAAATGAAAACCTGGATTAGTCGAGTTAAGCGTCAAACCAAGTCACCATCACATAGCAAAGTGGGGAAGGAAGATTAATATGAAAAAAGCTTCGTCTTTTGAAATCGTTGCAGCTCGCTGCTGGAATTTGTTGAATGAGGGGAAACCGTTTACCCCGATCTTCGTTGTTGGGGTTTTCCTGCTTTACCATATCGGCGTATGGTCGGATCCTAGCTTTTGGAGTGCGGCAGGTCTAGGACTTTTGGTAACGCTTCCTCTATTCGTACTCTATTATTGCTTCGATTTCCCGCTGTTCTTACGCAATTATTTATGGATGCCGATTATTGCAGCACTTCTGATCTGGGAACGAACTGATTTCTCGCTGTATGTACTGGCACTAGGGTTGTTTTTCTTCTTTACGATTTATTTCTGGGGCACGTTCTACTACCACTTAAGAATTGGTACGACATGGTGGAATTTCACACGCTTCTGGAAGCTTGTCCTCAAGAATAGTGACTCGACGAGCGGTAATGCGCAGGAGCAGATGCCAAAATTTTTGCTGCTGCTGTTCGTATGGAGTCATTATTATCGTCAGTTTGAAGCAGGGGTTTCTGCTGATGTAGGAATGGGGCTGCTGTTTGCAGGCGGCTTGTTGATTTACGCATTTATTCTTCACCGCTATTTATTCGATTGGAAGCCGGCTGAAATTCCTACTTATACACGAGATTCAAGTCCTGTACAAGCGGGGGGAGAAGCACTCAACCAGAAGGTCATTGTTATCGTGGTAGACGGCATGCGCAAAGAGCGTTTTGAGGAAGCACATGCACCATTTATAAAAAAATTGCGAGCAGAAGGCACGGAATATGCGCAAATGGAGACCGTTTATCCGGCGCGTACCGTGGTCTGTTTCTCCTCGATGTTTACGGGAACGTATCCGCGCGAGCACGGCATTCGCTCCAATATGGTATGGAGGCTCGGTATTCGGGTGGAGAGTATTTTCGATTCTTTACGTAAAGTAGGGAAAAAAGGGCGCTTGCTGGGCATCGCTCACTTAATTGACTCCATGGGAGACGACGTAGAGAGCGTGACAGCTGTCATGCACAACGATGTTGCGGATCGCAATATTATTGAACGTGCTAAGAAGATTATGGCGGAGCAAAACCCAGACTTACTCGTTGCCCAATTGATTGGGGTTGACCAAACGGGGCACAGCAGAGGTGTTCTCTATGACGATTACACGCAAAAGATTGCAGAAGCCGACCAACTCATCGAAGAGTTCGTCGGCTGGCTCGAAGAGCGCGGTATGATGGCAAATACCACACTCATCATCTGTGCGGATCACGGGCAGGCTGACGGCATTGGCGGACATGGGCATCTCGATGAAGGCGAGCGTTATGTGCCTTTCTTCTTGCATGGTCCCACTATCGAGGCAGGCCGTCGTATTGATGAGAAACATTCACTCGTATCCATGGCGCCGACGCTGGCTTACTTACTGGGAGCACCATTCCCAAGCCATAGTCGCGGACCTGTTCTAACGGAGGCTATCAAACATCATGACTAAGAAAAAAATTATCGTTTTCATGCCTGCACATAATGAAGAAGAGAATATCAGCGGGGTCATTGCCCGCGTGCCGAGAGATTTCCACTCGCAGTATGAGGTGGAAGTGCTTGTGATCGACGACGGGTCCAAGGACCGCACCGTCCAAGTAGCGCGCGATGCGGGGGCCGACCATATTGTGTCGTTCCCGCACAATCGAGGTCTCGGCGCAGCCGTTCGCGAAGGGCTGAAACAATGCTGCCTACTGGGCGGAGACATCGGCATTATGATCGATGCGGATAATGAGTATCCGCCAGAACAAATCCCAGATGTCCTTGCGCCTATAATTAGCGGGCGAGCAGATTATACCTTTGGCTCACGCTTCAAAGGCCACATTCAAGGGATGAAGCTGCATCGCCGCTTAGGCAACTATACCTTTACATTGCTGCAGGCGATCTTGCTGCGCAGATGGATTTATGACGGCCAGTCAGGGATGCGCGGATTCTCACGCGATGCAATGGAGAATGCCGTCATCATTCATGACTACAACTACGCCCAGGTGCTCACGATTAATCTGGTTCGTCAGGGCTACCGGTTGGAGGAGATACCGATCTCGTACCAGGTTCGGACCAAGGGCCAATCCTTCATCAAATTCAGACAGTATGTGTCTTCCGTGCTTCCGGCGATTTACAAAGAAATGAGACGCCCCGTCTCGCACAAGCGCAAAGTCGCTGTTCAACTGCACCGAGATGAACCGAGCCTATGACACGTAACGCGGTAGTCATGGCGCTATTTGCTGTAGCAGTTATAGCCAGTGTGACCTGCCTTAGTTTGCTATATGCGAGTCCTTATGTGCGAACATGGGACGAAGTGGACTTCACACTGGCACTGCATCGGTATGATTTACTTGCCATGCAGCCTCATTTTCCGGGATATCCCTACTTCATTCTAGGTGGTTGGATTATTAACCAATGGATGAATAATCCCGCAATAGCCTTATCCGTTTTCAATACCTTAGCGGCATTAAGTTCGGCGATCCCTATGTTTTTATTAGCACATCGACTGACGGGCAGCGGCATCAAAAGTCTTTTACTGCCCGCACTCGTATTAAGCAGCCCCTACATTTGGCTAATGTCCTCGCGTCCCATGTCGGAATGCGCAGGCATGGCCATGCTGTGGTGGTTTCTTTGGAGTATCCGCTTTGCGATGGATCGTCCGCATTCCTTGCTTCGCCATGGACTAGCACTGCTCATATTCAGCTTATTAATGGGCATACGCCTATCCTTTTTTCCTTACGGATTAGCCTTAGCTCCCCTCTGGTATTCGCTTTGGCAGCAGGGGGCTACCCGTTGGAGGGGATGGCTCCGAGTAGGAGGATCAGCTCTGGCAGCCGTGCTGTTTCAGATGATTTGGGTAGCTGGTTTGGTGCTTTCGGAAGGAAATATTGCAGGCTTTTGGAAGCTGTCTCTAGCTTTCGTTGATGGCCATTTCTCTGAATGGGGCGGTGGCGTGATCTCAACGTCAATGCCACCGGGGGAACGAATCGTCCAGCTATTCGGGCATAATTTGCTAAGTTCAGCCCTATTTGGTGGTTCCATTCTCATTGGTGTGAGTCTTGCGATTATGGCAGTCATGACGATGGTCGTACGGAGATTTGTCGCGGCTCCTAAGCACTTAAATAAGGAGAACAGGCACTATCTAATTTGGTTGGTCTGTTGTGCAGTTCTTTATTCCTTATGGGCGTTAATCGGTCAAAATATAGAAAAACCACGGCATATCGTGCCGGTCGTTGCGCCAATTTTACTCCTCCTGTTCATATATAGCGTTCGGACGGCGGATTCTGTGAAGGCATCAGATCCTAAGTCACGTTTGCTGAGACTAGCTCCGAAGGTTCTGTATACGCTCCTCGCTGGTTTCCTCATTGTACAGCTTTTATATGGGGCTCAGCTCTTGAAAAGGCAAGCAGTAGATGAACCAGCAGTCTATCAGTTGCATGACTATCTAAGCAACTTGCAGGAGCCCTTTATTTTGTTTACGTGGGAAGAGACGAGAGTCCTTCAATACTTGCAGGCCGACTATCAACATGAGCGTATTTATACGTATGCGTATTTTCAGTCGTTGGCAAATGCGAATTCTAATCGTAGGGTCTTCCTAACCGATCATGTCGTGCAAGGCTTTGTACAGCAGGGGAAATCCGTAGAAGCGCATCTGAAACGGATTGCCGATTTTACATCCGATCCGCTGTTTGATCCAGCGTATGGAAAGGTGACGTTGTTTGAATGGGTTCGATAGCAAGAATTATGAACGGACGATGAACGGAATGTGATCAAATTGTAAAATAAAGGTTGACATAAAAATGGACAATGATTATCATTATCAATGACATTGAGAATCAAATTCAATTGCAGAGGTGAAGTTATGAAACGATGGCTACTAGCCGGATTGACTTTAGTTCTTGCGGCATTAATAATCTTGCCGACTTCTGCGCTGGCCTATTCTTACGGTGACGCCAATACCGAAGATGTCGCTGAAACCTTTAAACTGGTGCAAGCCAGTATTGATGGTGGGAACGATTGGGGAGCTGCTGATGGCGCCTATAAGGAAAGAAGAGCAGAAATCGTAGCGCATTTTGGTGAAGAAGTAGGCACCACTTTGGATGCTAATTTCAAGGCAAAAGACAATAAATTAGTCATTGCTAATTTCAAGGCTGTTCTTGTCATGAACTTGGATCGTAGATTCACGTATGCTGAGCAGGGAATTGATGATTATGCGGGTGCTAAGCTTCTATTGGCCAAAGCCAAGGCGACCTATGATACCCTAGAGCCCTACATGGGATCAGGTAAAGCAGAGATTGATAAGGCGTTTGATGCTGCTCTCGAAGCACTGGGTAATCCAGGATTGTTCGGAGTAGGGAAGAAGCCTGTGCAGCCAGCTGTTTTTAAGGAGAAGGTTGATTTTATCTATGGAAAGGTAAAGCCGCTGTTCCCTTATAAAGCGTACAGTGCACCAGTGGCAACAAGTACGCCGACACCTACCGTTAAGCCGGTAGAGACGCCGAAGACTGAGCCCACTGTAAAGGTGGAGGTTAGCCCTAAACAAGAACAACCTGCTGCAACGAAAGATACGAAACCGGCTGAGACGAAGGCGCCTGAAGCAGCAGCGGCTGTGGAGACGAAGGCACCTGAGCCATCAGCATCTGCATCAGCAAGTCCATCGCCGACGCCGACGCCAACTGCTGAAGCTGCTAAGCCTACGGCAACTGTAGAGGCCCCTGCTAAAGCAACTGAGACAGCGAGTGCAGCTGTGAAGACAGAGCCTGCGAAAGAAGCATCGGCACATGCTCCTATGCAACGCACGGACAAAACGAATCCCTGGGTCAGCGTATCTGTCATTGGTGGAGTTATCATTGTACTGGGTGGAGCTGTATGGTTCGCCCGCAAAAGGAAATGGATTTAACCGTAAGGTCAACCAATAAATTGAGATGAATAGAGGAGAAATTTATCATGCGTAAATTTTTAGCTGTAGTTTTAAGTGCTTCAATCGCTCTATCTAGTGTTGTTACCGTTTCATCCGTTGCTTTTGCAGAAACAAAATTCCAAATCAAAGAAGATCAAACGATCTCCGCTAACCTTAAATCTTTCACAGATATTAAAGCACTCTTCACAGATAAAACGGATAAAACTGTTCTTGCTGATATTAAGAAATTATACGTAGATAAATTCCAAACTGATGTTAAACGTCTAGATGTCAACATCAAAGCAGATGATCCTAAAATGGATGCGAACATCTTGCTTATTTTGGATGCTGCCATTAAAGGTGACTTGTCAGTTGGTGCAGCGAATGAAGCGATCGACAAAGGGTTGCAATGGTATTTCTTCTTCGCACTTCGTGATTTGATGAGCAACCAAGTACGTCCTGCTTTGACCAAGGGTGACATCGCTGGAGCGACGGCTGCTTTCGATAAGGTCGTTCAAATTTATGAAGGCGCGCTTCAACCAAACGTTGTGAAACGTGATACGAAGTATAGCTTGAACATGGTAGCACTTTTGAAAACAACGATTGAGCTGATTCAAAAAGATATCAAAGACAACAATTTGAATGACTTTAACTTTCACCGTCAAATCCTTGACAAAACATTGATCAAAAACTATGCGCTTGCAACTTATACATACGCAGAAAACGTTGGATTAGCTACGCCAGCTAACCAAGCCAAAGCAATTACAGAAGGTTACTTCCTCTTTATGCCTGTTTACACGTACCTCAAAGGTGGAAGCCCTGCTGATGCTGACTTCGTTAAAAATGCCTTCGCTTCAGGCGATGCTAGCAAAATCAAACAAGCTGAAATCGGCGATGCCCTTCAACGTACGATGATCGGTAAAGTATCCGAATACCTTAACCAAATTCTAGTTAAACAAGAAGCTGGTGATTTACAAGGTGCACGCGGATATGTTGCTGAAGGTACAATGTTCCTTGCTAGCCAAGAAGTGTTCTTGGGTAAAGAGAAATTTGCGGCTGCAAGCGTTTGGGCTACAAAATTAACAGAAGCTGTTGATAAATCCGATGCTGCAGCTACGAACGCTTCTATTTTTGAAATTGTAAAATTCCTTGTTGACAAAGATGGTTCCAGCTTAAAAGTTGGCGACAAAGGTTATAAAGTAAATGGCGCTGCTTTCACAGCTGAGAATGCTCCGTTCATTAACCCGGAAACTAATCGTACGCTAGTACCAGTTCGTCCTATTGCTCAAGCAATCAATGCGCAAGTTGAATGGGTTGAAGCAACGCAAACAATCGTGATTACGAAAGATGGCAAGAAAACAGAAATTAAAGCTGGTTCCGATCAAGTTGTTGAGAATGGTAAGGTAAATGAGAAAGTCAAATTGGATCAGCCGGTTCTTCTTCAAAACGGTAGTTCCTTCATCCCATTGCGCGCAGTAGCCGAGTTGTTCAGCTATGGCGTATTCTATCAAAACGGTGACATCATTATCCTTCGCTAATCATTTCGTTTATATGGGAGACTGTTTATATGGGAGACACTTGTGCTGAATAAGCGCAAGTGTCTTTCAATGTTCAGATGCAAGGTAAGAGAATAGGAGGCAGATCATGGATTTACAGGCATTTCTTATTACGTTTCGCGAAGCGCTTGAAGCCATTCTCATTGTAGGTGTCATCCTTACTTATTTAACGCGTATTGATGCGATCCACTGGCATAAATGGGTTTGGGTTGGCGTGTTCTTCGCTTTAATCGTTAGTTACGGCTTAGCCCTGGCTTTCCAGGTGTTATTAACCGGTTTTGGCAGTATGGGTAGTCAGAATTACTTGAAAATCGGGATCATGCTCGTCTCTTCCGGTTTATTGACACATATGATTATGTTCATGGGCAAGCAAAGCAGTGAGATGCAAGGCAAAGTTCAGAGCAAAGTTGCTCATATTTTGACCATTGGTGGCGCCATTAATATGGTTGTTCATTCCTTTCTGGTTGTTGTGCGTGAAGGGGTGGAGACGGTATTCTTCTTCGCTGCTATTACAGGGGGCAACATTCAGAAGGCGCTTGAAAGCTGGGGAGCACTATTCGGCCTAATTCTGGCAGTCGTGGTGGGACTTCTCTTTTTCAAAGGGACTAAGAAAATTCGTCTTAGTACTTTCTTCCGGATAACCGCAGTCTTCCTCATGATGATTTCGGCTGGGCTGTTTGTTCAGGCGATTGGGATTATGCAGGATTTAGGGATAATTGGCAGCTTATATCGAACAGCAGGACACCAGATTGGTGAAATTTATAATATTACAGCCTTTATGCCAGAGCATCCTATTGACGGTGTGCAATATCTGCGTGATTATGGAAAAGAGCCACTGATTAACGGCCAAGTCGGTATTTTCTTTAAGGCATTCCTCGGGTATACACAGAATCCTTCATTAGAAGAATTTGTAGGTTACTGGGGTTACTACTTCTTAGTGTTCATCCTGCTGGCTGTTCAGAAGAAGCGTCAGGAACAGGAGCAGATCAAGGAAGATGAAGTGGCCGCTTAGCAGATGAGAATGAGTCGATGGATGAATGATCAACATGAGGAGCGCGGATAATGATGAAGATAGGTATTGTTGGATATGGACATGTAGGCAAAGCGATTCATGCCTTATTTCCTAAGGCTGCTGTATATGATGGACCTCTTCAGATGGGAAGACAAGATGAGGTGAATGCATGTGATATGGCATTCGTCTGTGTTCCGACACCTTCGCTTCCTAGCGGCAAATGCGATACGTCTATCGTGGAAGAAGTCCTGTTATGGTTGACAGCCCAAGTGATCGTCATTCGTTCTACCGTACCCGTTGGCTTCACGGATGCAATGAAGGAGCGGACCGGGAAGAGAATCGTGTTCCAACCGGAATATTACGGTGAAACGGTGGATCACCACTTCGCTGACCTGCGTCACCGTACGTGGCTCACGTTGGGCGGTGCTTCTGCAGATGCAAGCCTTGTGGTTCGTGCGTATCAGCAGGTGTATAACGCTGAAGTGAGGATTCGGCTGACGGATGCTCGTACAGCAGAGATGGCGAAGTACATGGAGAATTGCTTCCTGGCGCTGAAGGTATCATTTTGCAATGAATTCTACGATATCGCAGGCGCTCACGGCATTGATTACAATGAACTGCGTGAAGTATGGCTGGAAGACCCTCGCATCGGGCGGAGTCATACGTTCGTCTATGAGGATAACCGTGGCTATGGAGGCAAATGTCTGCCCAAGGATGTTCATGCACTTATCAGCATGGCGGAGGATAAGGACGTGAACGTCGATTTAATGAGATCGGTTCAACAGAAAAATAGCCGACTTCGGGATATGACGGAGTAGAGAAAGGAAGGGAGTCTCATCTCGTGAATATCCAAGCGTACTTAAATGAAACACGCAAAATTATTGGTGTGGGACCGAATTTCAAAGCTTTTCGTGCTCAAAAAGGGATCACCCATGACGAGGATCCCTTCCTCTTTATTAAGTCACCGCAAAGCTTAACGGTAGAGACGGATATTTATTTGCCACCGCACCTCACGGATTTCATCTGTGAGGTGGAAATGGCCGTTATTATCGGTCAAGAAGCCAGAAATATTGCGGAGGCAGATGTACCGTCCATTGTCGCGGGCTATGCAATTGCCAATGACATTACGGCGAGCGCGCATTTTGATACAGGAAGATTCAAGATGTTTGATCAGATGACCCCGATAGGACCCATGGTGTCAGTTGTTAATCCCTGTCAGGTGGATATTGAAATGTGGGTGAATGGTGAACTCGTACAGAAAGATAATACAGCGAATTTGTTATTCTCTTCGAACTGGTTGATATCACACATTTCACGCATGGCAACGTTATGTAAGGGGGATATCATCCTAACAGGGACACCGTCGAATCCATTAGCTTGTCAGATTGGCGATGTCATTGAGATGAAGAGCCCGCAACTCGGTAACCATCAATTTAAGATTCACAAGGAACTATGAGCCCATCATAGTTCCTTTTTTTGTGGAAAAAGTGAATACTTTGACTGCCATTTGCAATTGGAAACGCACGTCGGGGTCCTTCAAATCAACCCCCAATAAGGTTTGAACCTTTTCTAAGCGATAGACAATGGAGTTGTAATGGCAGAAGGAAGCTTTCGCTGTTTCCTTAATATTTCCTCCGAATTGCAAGTAAGTAATTAACGTATCCACGAGCTTGGCGTTATTTTCTTTATCAAATGCGTAGAGGGGCTGAATGTATTGAAATAGCTGTTTTTTGATGGACCCTTGATCGGAAAGTACATGAACAATCGGATACATGCCGAGTTGCTCGTAGTAGCACAGGGTCTCAACAGGTCGAATGAAATCCCAGAGTTCTAGTGCGGTTAGTGTTTCTTTGTAGCCTTCGTGTATATCAGAAATACTTTTCATATTGCTAATGCCAAGGCGTATCTGTGGTTGCTTCAAGCATTTGTGGAGCTCAGCTTGGAGCTTTACATAGACATTTTTTTGATTAGCCAGCGGCTTCGGGATAAGAAAAACCCATTCATTCCCTAGGGAAAGCAAGATGATGCCTTGAAGGATGCAATAAGCTTTGACATTCATAAGTTCTCTTGATGAAAAAGGAGGGAGTGGCGAAGTGAGACAAACGTTATAGCTCGTTTGCAGTTGTAGTCCGCAAGAGGCAGCCTGCAACGCGATGGCCTGCGGCTCGGTGATTTCACCTAGGACCCAAGTTTTGAGAAAAAGGTCTTTTTGATTATCTTCTAAGCTTCGTAAAGAATGCTGTTTGCTCAGGTGCAGAGTTAGCAAGTTAACCGTGTGCTGCAGTAGGAACTGCAACGGCTCCCATTCCCCCTGTTCGCATCCCCAACATACAAAGTAGGCCATCGTTTCATTGTTTTTCTCAATTGGGAGATAGATTTTGCTTGTATCATCACCGAGCCAATAAGAAGGAAGCACCGAGGAAGACAAATGCGATACGACAGGTTGAAAGTGCCTGGCATCAGGCCACTCCTTCTTAAATGAGGGATCGGTGCTATACATGTCTGATTCATAAGTAATTAAAGCAGCTTGCAACCCGGTACTTTTGGAAAACGTTTCAAGGAAGGTTTTACTATTTTCTCCCATAATTAGCGTGCTGGTTAATAGTTGGATTTTATGGTGCTGCTCCATAAGCCAGTTCGTTTTCTGACTGAGAATTCCTTCAAGTACTTCAGATATGGTTTGGGAATAGCCAATCTCAAATGCGAGTTCCAAGATGGGCAGTTCATATTGGTTTGAAAGTGCGACCATTTCTTCTGGCACGGTTTCGAGATAGCGCTTAGTTTTAATGCCAATAGCAGCTATTCCTTTTGCAGCAAGCTTAGGAATCAGCTCATTCTGAGCATCGGGGTTGTCTTTAATTGAATATGCAGTTGTTAGAAGGAGATCACCATGCCTAACCCAATTGAAGACATCGGGTACTTCCATCACATTCACGTTGGTAATTCGCCGGTTTAAACCGTTGGCGCCGCTAATGATGGGATCTTTTTCGAATAAAAAGGGTTTATGAGCGATTAATTCATTCACGCTGATACCATTCATGGGAATAACCTCCTCCTTATATATGTTAATAAACCTAACATAAAATTAAAGTAGAGGAAAGAGTTTAATTAGCAGAAACTACTAAAAAAAACTTATATTTTTAAAGGGAAAGCCGAATATATCGTTGAATATTACCATAGAGAGTGGAGTGTTATTGTGAAAAGTTCACAATGGATCCATGGTAGTTTTGTGAAGTAACTCTAATGTAAACTTCGACTTTATGATATATAATCTAACACATAAAGACAATATTCATTACGGGGAGCTGGGGAAATGAAACATGTTAAATGGATGAGTAAGGGTTTGATTATCGCTTCGCTTTTGTTAGTTAGCGCATGCGGGACGAAGGCAACGACAACAGGTTCATCTGCAAAGCCTACCGATCAATCAGCAGCTTCAACAACACCCTCAGTGGCTGCAACAAGTGGGCCAGCAACATCGGAGACGGTCAAACAAATTAAAAAGAATGGCAAACTCGTCATTGGAACTAGCGGGAATTTTCGTCCGATGACCTTCATGAATGAACAAAGTCAGATTACGGGTCTAGATATTGATATCGGTACGATGATTGCCGAGAAGCTTGGCGTCAAGGTTGAGTTTGTGCCAGGAAATATTGCAGGACTAATTCCAGGTCTAGTCGCAGGGAAATTTGATCTCGTCATGTCAGCCCTTTCCGAAACGGATGAGAGAAAGAAAAGTATTGATTTCTCCATTCCTTATGGAAAAGACGGCACGGTAGCGGTGACATTGAAGGATAGCTCGAAAGTAGAGGACGTGACGAAGTTAAGCGGTCTGATTACGGGTGTTATTGGTGGATCGGCGACACATACCGTCATCAAGGAATTCGGAGGCTTCAAAGAGCTGAAAGAATACCCAGGGAATGCGGAAGCGTTCACGGATCTAAAAGCAGGTCGAATCGATCTCTATGCGGTTGGTAACATTGCAGCGAATGATTACATCAAGAATGATAAGAGTGATAAACCACTGAAATTAGTTGGTAAAGTAGCTGCAGTGAAAAATATGGGCGTAGGTATGCGCAAAAATGAACCCGAATTAAAAGCAATCATTGATAGTCTGATTGACGAGAAAATGAAGGATGGCACCATCGATAAGCTGGCTACTAAATGGGTAGGGGCACCGCTTCCGAAGTGATCTAAAAATAAGCAGAAAATGAGTGATTGGCATGGACTGGGAAATTGTATCCAATTATATGCCCCTCTATCTTGAGGGGGCGCTGACGACTTTTAAAATCTCCATTCTAGCCATCTTGTGCGCAACAATACTTGGCTACTTTATTGCTCTGATGAGACTTTCCAGTATCAGTGTGATTCGTGGCATTGCCTTCGTGTATGTCTGGGTGTTCAGAGGAACTCCGTTAATGCTGACCTTGTTCTGGCTGTACTATGCAACACCATTCGGTCTCAAGCTTCCTGCGTTTATCGCAGGGCTTGCGGCCATGTCGATCAATTCCGCTTCCTTTAAGTCGGAAATCATTCGAGCAGGTATCATGTCTGTGGATCGAGGTCAATTGGAGGCAGCGGATTCGATCGGGATGAACCCTTTTCAGAAGATGTTTCGCATCACCATTCCGCAGGCAATAAGACTGTTAACGCCGCCTTACATTAATAACTGTGTCATTATGCTGAAAGAGTCAGCCATCGTTTCCATTGTTACCGTGCCAGATTTAATGCTTGGGGCACAACGAGCTTATAACAGTACATACAGCGTCATGGAAACACTGGGAGTGGCAGGCGTTATTTACTTAACCATGACCAGCTCGATCATGCTGTTGCAATTCTTCATCGAAAAGAAGCTGCGCATTGCTAAGAGGTAGGAGGCAGGAGATATGATTCATATTCGTGGACTAAATAAACAGTTTCACTCGAAAAAGGTGCTCGATCAAATCAATCTCGAAATTCGAGAAGGTGAGGTTGTCTCTATTATTGGACCGAGCGGTGCGGGGAAAAGCACTTTGCTCCGCTGCATGAACCTGCTGGAGGTGCCAACCTCAGGAGAGATTTACGTCGATACGCGCAAAGCGGAGTATAAGACGAACGCCCGCGGCCGCTTAACGCTGCAATCGTATATGAAATTGACCTGGCTTCGTTCTGAAGTCAGCATGGTCTTTCAGCAATTTAATTTGTGGCCTAATAAGACTGTGCTCGATAATATAACCGAAGGTCCGCGCATTGTAAAGAAGGTTCCGCGTAAGGAAGCAGAAGCGAAAGCGATTAAACTGCTGGAGAAGGTTGGTTTGCAAGAGAAAATTAATGAGTATCCCGCTAATTTATCAGGTGGACAACAGCAGCGTGTGGCGATAGCAAGAGCTCTGGCCATGGAACCAAAGGTGATTTTGTTCGACGAACCGACGTCTGCACTAGATCCTGAATTGGTCCATGAGGTGCTTGATATTATGGTCAAGTTGGCGAAAGAAGGCATGACGATGGTTGTTGTCACACATGAGATGAACTTTGCCCGTAACGTATCGGATCGCGTTCTTTTTATGGAGGATGGTCAAATTACGATGAACGGGAAACCAGATGAAGTCTTTCATATGAAAAATGCACGGATGAATCAATTCATGCGCAAAATCACCCATGAGGTCGAACTGAGAGGAGTAAACTAGGATGAAGATAGCCAGCAGCCAGTTTCGGGCCAAAAAATTAAGATCAATGAAAGACTTTGAGGATCACGTTCGTTGGCACGTTGAATCAGCCGTGGCACAAGGGGCAGAGCTGCTCTTATTGCCGGAGTTTTTTGCGATCGAGCTGCTCACGCTGCACCATTTTGACATTAAAAGTACAGAAGATGTCACGAAAATATTCGAGTGGTTTGGCAAAGAATACACAGCTGCAATCAAGCAATTATGTACCAATTTGGCTAGAGAATATCAAATTACACTCGCTGCGGGGACGCATTTCGCGTACCAACCGGATCGAAAATGCTATTACAATACAGCGTATGTCTTCACGGCTAGCGGTGCTGTATTCGAACAGAACAAGATTCATCCTTCCTATGAAATGGTGTATAACAAAGAATTGACCACGCCTGGCGATAAGCTGGATGTTTTCGAAATAAATGGTGTGACCTACGGCATCTCCATCTGCTACGATAACTCTTTTCCAGAAGTGGCGCGTATCCTTAGTCAAATGGGGGCTGATATTATCCTCGCGCCAACCTGTTGTCTCGATGAGTGGGGGCAAAGCCGCAATATCCTGTTTGCTCAGGCAAGAGCTTCGGAGAATCAGGTGTATGTCGTGAATAGCCACATGATTGGATCAATTCCGTTCCCAACGCATATTCCTTACGGATTTACATTCACGGGTAAAAGCGGTATCTACTCACCAATTCAACCGATGATTGGCACGCCAAATGCGATTGTCAGCCAAGGGGAAGCAAATGTGGAAATGGTCGTCGTTGGGGATATTAATCTGGATTACCTGAAGTTCATTCGTGAAAATGGACATAATCGGAACCGTACGGATATGCGGCCTTCTTTCTATCAACAATATGCCTTTCAAACAACCTGAATGAGAAAGTAGATGGCGAATGTGGACATTCTAGCAACCATGCTTCTGATGGGGATGATCTTAGGGTTTGCCGGGACGGGGGGCTCTGGCTTTATCATCGGGATTCTCCTGGCGGTTTTCCATATCCCTATTCATACGGCGCTTGGCACTTCGATTGCAGCAATGGTATTTACAACCTTATCCGGTTCGATCAGTCATTTCCGAGAAGGGAATGCAAGGCTTCGCTCTGGCCTCATTATTGGGGCCTTTGGAGCGGGAGGCGCGTATGCCGGAACTTTCGTCGCTCGCATGATTGCAGCGGATCAGCTGGTCTGGCTGACAAGCGGTATGCTGTTCATCTCAGGGCTCCTCATTTGGCTTCGGACAAGCAAAGTATTCTCAACGAAGGAGCGAGTGCTCGCTGAGGACTCTGACGAGGTAAAGAAGCTGAGGTTCTGGGTATTAGCTGCACTAACTGGCCTAGTAACAGGATCGCTGTCTGGTGTATTCGGGATTGGATCTACCCCATTTATTCAATTGGCTTTGCTCATTTTATTCGGCTTTCCACTCCGACAGGCGGTAGGAACGACAATGGTTGTTATTTTACCGATTGCCTTGTTCGGGTCGATCGGATTTTTCCAAGCCGGATTTTTGGATTTTGTCTTACTCGCTCAAGTCGTTGCAGGGACAATGATCGGCTCGTACATTGGGGCTAAATTTACGAAGAGAGCTCCGAAGCTGCTTCTACGCTCCGCGATGATCATGACACCGATAGCAGGGTCGTTATTGATGTTAGTGAAAGCATAAGTTTGGTAGGAGGAACCGAAATTGATCATTGGGGATTTTCGCAAGTGGCCGGAGGAAAAATGGTTATACTCAGAGCGGCTTGCGCAGCCCTTGGACTACCTCTATTCATGTTCATTCGATGACATCGAGGATGGGGTGTATCCTGTGGGAGAAGTTGGCGCCTATCTAGTAGTGAAGACGACGGCAACGATTCTCTTCTCGGAGGCATTGCCAGAGCGGCATCACCGATACATGGATATTCACTATATCCTTGGCGGATCGGAAACCATTGGGTTTGCTCGAGATTGCGAGAAGAATCAAACGATTGAGGTGAGTCCGGCCATTGATGATCATACCTTTTTCCATAGTATAGATAATGAAATGGCATTGACGCTTTATACAGGGCAATTTGCAATCTTTATGCCTTCGGACGTGCATCGACCTTGGTGTAAGGGAATTGGGACGGAATTTGTAAGAAAGGCTTTGCTGAAGGTGCCTGTTTAGTAAGTAATGTAATTAGAACCGGAAAAGTTCATAGTGAAGTCCAGTAAATTAGATTAATGATTTAGTGGGCTTATTTTTCATGAAATTATCAAGAAAACTTGAATCATGCCTATTATTTTTACTATATGCAAATTAGTTGATCGGGTCCTAATATTAATGATGTGGACAACACTGTTTCTCTAGACCCATTATTTGTAAAACAGCATGGGATATTTTCCGGGATAATACTCATGCTCTTACGGATGGGTTTGATGATGCTGAGCTTCAAAATTATATGGTCAACAGTCGCTATTTACATAAGATTTTCATCATCTAGGACCCTAAATTTTTGATGCGATCGATTAAGCTTGTTATATCACTAATTGTAGTGAGGATTTGTGAATTTTGAAGTTTATCAAGTGCCAAATGACCATTCACTAACACTTTATTTATCTCATCTAACAGTACTTTATTTTTGTCTACCAATTGTTGATGAATATCCTTTGCAATCGAAGGGACACTTGTTAGATTAAATTGTTCTATTTCTATTTTAATTTCGATTAATTGATTTTCAAGTTTCTGTTTTGTCTCTGGATTCAAAGCGGCATCTTTCATCATTTGAGGTGCTTGTTCTGCAAAATTACCCAATGTATTTATGTGCTCAGTAGCTTGATTGAAATAATCTATGGATGTATTTGCTTTTTCAAATAAAGAACACCCACTCAACATCATGGTTGAAAGAATGATTAAAAGTAACATTAATTTCTTCATACTTGTTCGCCCCCTTACATTAGTCTTCAGACGAAATTAATTTTTGTTATTGTTTATTACGTTTTTATATTAAAAGGGTTTCAGGCGTTCGCTTGAGGTTCATTTATTGGATTATTTGACAGCAGCAGAATTGTTATATTATAGTCGGACAAGCTACTAAGTGTCGTGACATTGAGAGGAGATGGACAGTTGGATTCACTTTGGTTGGAGTATGCCTGGGCTTTACTGATACTTATCGGTTTGGAAGGTTTGTTATCCGCAGATAATGCCCTTGTTCTGGCTGTAATCGCAAAGCATTTACCGGAGGATGAGAAGAAGAAGGCAATCAACTATGGAATCATTATGGCGTTTGTTTTCCGCTTCGCGGCTTTGTTTGCGATATCATTTATTGCGAATGTCTGGCAAATTCAGGCGATCGGTGCTGCTTACCTGCTATATCTTGGGTTAAAACATATCATTAAAGCACGTTTCTTCAAGGAAAATGAGAACATCCGCGAGGACATTAAGAAAGATGCCGCGGGAAAAAGATTTTGGCCAACTGTGGGGAAAATTGCTCTTGCGGATCTCGCATTTGCGATTGATTCTATTCTTGCCGCAGTAGCGCTGGCACTTGGTCTCCCGGATTCACCGCTTAATGATTTCGGCGGTATGGACGGAGGGAAATTCCTAGTTGTTCTGCTTGGCGGAATTGCGGGGCTCGTCCTGATCAAGTTCGCGGCCACATGGTTTGTTAAGCTGCTTGCTGAGCGGCCAGCGCTTGAGACAACAGCTTACGCAATTGTTGCGTGGGTCGGCGTGAAGCTCGCTGTAATTACCCTAGCCCATGAAGATATTGGTGTGTTAGATCACGATTTCCCGCATAGCACAGTCTGGACCTTAATCTTCTATGCTGTTTTGCTTGCGATAGCCGTTATCGGTTGGTTTGCGCCAGCGAGTAAAAAACTTTCAAGATCAGCATGACAACATAGGAAATGGAGCAAAAAAAGCCCCTTGTAAGGGCTTTTTTTTGCTATTTAATTCAAAGAATCCGCCCACGAGCTAACCGAGATTACATCGGCTTGGGTAGGAAAAACATGATCCATCAGAATACGGTGAACCTCAGGGTTATTGTCGATACATGCGTCAGAGAGCACTTTCAGTTTGTAGTCCTTGTCCGCAGCCTCACGTAATGTAGAGAGAACAACACCGCTTGTGGCTATTCCAGATAGAATGAGTGTATCGATCTGATTAGATCGCAAAATGACCTCTAGGTCACTTCCTGCAAATGCGCTTACTCGAACTTTATTGACGATTAATTCATTAGGCTCTGGTTTTAAGGTATCGCATATTTGGATCAACTCTTCTGAAGGCGCCAATGATCCAGCTCGACCGGGTATTCCCCCGAACATTTTATTGTGTGGGCTTATCTCCGGATATCCGGATCGAAACGCCACCCTAACATAAATGACAGGGATTTCATGTTGACGTGCAGTCTCAATTGCCTTTTGGAATGGAAGAAGTTCTTCCTCTGATCTTATAAAACGTGACACGACGCTGTTTTGCATGTCCATGACCAGTAGCGCGCTTTTAGTAGCAGTTTGAAGCATGAAAGCTAACTCCCTTCATATAAACGGAATGTGTTATCCGTTTTTGATTATACGGAATGACCATTCCGTTTGTCAAATATCTCTTCCATACAGTAAGATATACAAATAAGGAGAGGATACGTTTGATAAAAGATCAAAATGCTTCGACCGAAACCAGCTTACGCGCCGATGCAAAGCGCAATCGGGAAAAGCTGCTTCAAGTTGCTCACCAAATATTTAAACTTGAAGGTATGTCCGTTACTATGAACGATATCGCTCGACATGCAGGCGTAGGTGTAGGGACCATTTATCGACATTTCCCTACGAAAGAAGATCTGATTGCGGCAATCATGATACAACATAAAAAGCGTTTAATTGAGGAAGCCCACCAGCTGCTGCAGAATGACGTTTCGGGTGAAGCTTTTTTTCAATATTTCGAAAAAATCGTTCGCGAAGGAATTGCCAACAAAGTAATCACCGATTCCCTGGTTAGCAGCCAAAATGAGACGGGGCGTTCGGAGATCGCGCAGGAATTTTGGCAGGGGATTGAGCAATTACTTGTGCGTGCTAAACAAGCTGGTACCGTTCGGTCTGACGTCCAGATGGAGGACATCAAAATTATGCTGATAGGCATATTACAGGCTTCCGTCATTGGAGGGGCATACCCGAGTCGAGTTGTTACAATTCTATGTGACGGACTGAAACGCGGGTAGCTGAAATATCTGGAGCCTTCGCTTGCGGGCTTGCCCCCACGATTGATTTTCCCGAAGCTGCAAACAATTTCGGTCATCTACAAGAACGTACGAAAAACCGCGACAGAACTGCATGGACAGCAGTCTATCGCGGTTTTTCGTGTTTCCAAGGTTCTTAATATAACTTATTAAGGATGGACTCCGTTGTTTTCCAGGCATCCGCTCCTGAACTATTTTCAGACAAATATATCGTCAAGCTTATCGTAATTAATTCAATGATATAGAGAATGGAGACTTTACTTTTTAAGTCGTTGTCAAAAACCGAAACGTCCTTGCTTAAACAAACCAGACGCGTATCCGCTACCTCAGTGATCGGTGATCGGCCATGACCGGTGATACAAATCGTATGAGCTCCGCTGGATCGAGCTTTTTTCAATGCTTCAACCACATCCTTGGTGCTTCCAATCTGGGAAATGCCAATCGCGACATCATTTGTATTCAAATGAGCAGCGCTTATCAGTTGGAGATGTACATCAATATGGGCATCAGCCATAAATCCCATGCCGAGTAGTTTCATTTTTAATAGAACAGCTAGGGGGCCAGATTCGCCTAATCCGAAGATAACAATTTTTCTGGCTTCCATAATCTTAATGACGGATTTTTGCAGTTCTTCTAAATCGAGTACTTTCAGCGTTTCCTGTAGATTGCTTATGCTTATATGGGCAAGCCTTTGTGGAAGGTTCATTTTACCCTCATTCGAATCGGGTCTAATTCCACTATCCATGTCTCTGGCAAGTTTGATTTTTAGTTCTTGGTAACCTCTTAAGCCGATAGATTTACAAAAACGAGTGATCGTCGACTGCGCCACCTCAAGCTCGTCTGCGACTTGCGTAACGGAGGAATAGATGACTTTGCTGGGGAATTCCATGACAAAGGCGGCGATTCTCTGCTCTGTTGAAGAAAGGTGCGCATAGGAACTGTTCAGCTTAGATTTGATAGTAAATTCGCTAGCATCTTCGTTTGTGTTATTTTCTAATGGCATGCAGGGTTCTCCTTTGAACTATAATAATCAGCTTAACTTGACCAATAGGTTAAGTATACAATGAATTGGCAATTTGCGAAAATGAATCCAACTAACAACCGTATTCATCGATGCCTTATTCCCATTTATCGAAAAAATAATTATTGTAAATTAATAAATATCGATAAAATAATTATTTACAATTCATTTACTCGCGATTATAATCAACTCATAAGGCACAGTAGAGAGAGGAGTTAAGGGGAAATATTGTGGAGAAATTACAAGATGTTCATACGCCAGATTTAGAGCAAACGATAAATTCTAAGCTAAACAGCTCCTATGCGCACTTGTCTGCTACGGAACAAAGAATTGGTGAGTTTGTCATGCAATATCCAGAGAAAGTGATGTATTACTCTGTGACTCAAGTAGCTGATGAGCTTGGCGTTGCGCAATCGACGGTTACCCGTTTTTGCAGGTCAATTGGCTTAAGAGGCTATCAGGAATTAAAAATTAAACTGGCAAGAGATATGGATAGCGGTATTCGAAATGAAGCCGCCGATGGCAAGATGAATCTGCCACAAAGGCTAGCTCTTATCAATATCAACAACATTCAAGAAACCTTAAAGATTATTGATCTCGAGGAATTGCAAAAAGCAATCGTAAAAATGATGCAGGCTCATAAAATCATTATTTATGGTTTAGGTGAGTCAGGCCCCATTGCTGAACTTCTTAAGATGAAGTTAATAGGGTTAGGCTTATCGGTGGATGCCCATATGGATGTCCATTTGCAATTAATTAGTGCAGCTCATCTGACTAGTGATGACGTGGCAATAGGCATATCCCAAATGGGAAGCACGAAAGATGTAGTTCTTGCTTTGAAAAAGGCGAGATCCAGCGGCGCATTAACCATTTGCATCACGGGGCATGGCCGTTCTCCAATATCAGAAGTTTCTGATATTCGCCTAGTTTGTTTCGGCAAAGGAATTTCGGTACATGAGAATGATTTAAAAAGTAAGGCTTCCATTTTATTCTTAATAGAATTGATTGCCATTAGCATTTCCTTATACATGTCCGAAAAAGGCAACAGCTTGGAGCCCTCGAAAACGACTGAATCCATTTTAGATAAACTGTATTGATACTTGGAGGGAAGCGCATTGATTGAACAATTGAAAGGTCGTCTAATCGTTTCATGTCAAGCATGGATTGATACCCCGTTTTATGGACCTCATTATATGAGAGCTATGGCGGAAAGTGCTCAAATGGCAGGGGCAGGAGGGATTCGGGCAAACAGCCCAGAAGATATACGTGAAATTAAAAAAACGGTTAAGCTGCCCATGATCGGTATTCATAAGCTGCCTGATAAGCGTGGCATTAAAATTATTACGCCAGATTTTGAAAGTGCTAGAGCATTAGTAGAAGCGGGTTCTGACATTATCGCGATTGATGCAACGAATCAAGGTCGACCCGATGAGAGTGAACTGGAGCGACTGATTCAAGAGATTAAAACCAAATTGAAGGTACCTGTTATGGCGGACATTTCGAATGAAGAAGAGGCTGTTCGTGCCGAAAGGTTTGGAGCAGACCTTGTGGGTACAACCATGTCTGGTTACACTTCATATACAGAAAAGACAGACGGACCTAATCTAGCGTTAATTGAAACTTTGAAACGTACGGTACGTGTTCCGATTGTTGGAGAAGGTCGATTTTCACAGCCGCATGAGGTGAAAGAAGCCTTGAATCAAGGTGCACACTGTGTAGTGATCGGAACAGCAATAACAGCACCATGGGAAATAGCAGCTAGGTTTGTGCGCGCTATCCAATAATGTTGGAGATGATGCTTGATGATGTTTCTTGGTATAGATGGAGGGCAAACCTCAACAAAAGTCTGCTTTTATGATCTCATTACCCGGGAAATTGTTATTGAAAAGGGTCTCCCCATCGACCATATGGTAACAACAGACGGACAAGAGATTGCGAGAAAAGGAATACAAGAATCTATTCATACCTTACTCAATAAATTGAACCGTGTCGTTCGCATAGACGTTGCTGTCATAAGCATTAGCGGCTTGCGTGTAGAACATACGGAGCTGATCAAAAGTTGGGTTTCTGCCTGCATGGAGGTTCGTTCATTTATTATTGTAGGCGATGTCATAGCGAATATAAGCGGTGCTTCTGCTGGAGAAAATGACGGCATTCTCGTCATAGCAGGAGGTGGTAGTATTGCTTATTACGCTCACAACGCAATCGATTATACGGCTGGTGGATTTGGACATATTCTCGGCGATGAGGGAAGCGCTTACAAGATCGGTCTTGATGCTCTACAAGCAAGTATACGCTGCCAGGAACATAGAGGAGCGTTTACGGTATTGTACCAACAATTATTAGATCATTTTGAGCGAAGCAATTATTGGGATATAAAAACGATGCTGCATGGGGATCAAATTAAACGTAAGGATATTGCCAATTTGGCAGTTATTGTGAACGAGGCGGCCACACAAGGAGATACGGTATCGCAGCATATCCTGCGTAAGGCAGGTGTGGATCTCGGTGAACTAGCTGTTTCGGTCATAGAAAGTTTAGAACGAGCTAATATCTCGAGTGTGAGTAAAGTTTATCCAACCGGAGGGGTATTTAGTTCTGAAGCATGGATCATTCCAGCTTTTGAACAAACGATTCATAAGAGATTTCCTGCGTATACGATCACCAAGCCGGTTTTTTCACCACTAATGGGTACGTTGATCATAGCGGCAGAACGTGTAGGGATGAAACAACAACTACTAGATCAATTGGAGGAATGACATGAATATCGGCGCAAATGTAGTCATCGATACAATTCTAGACATTGTTCAAACATTTAGAAGCACACAGATGGAACCCCTGCAGAAAGCCTCTAAACTTCTTAGTAAAAGCTTGTTGGACGGGGGCGTGATCCATGTATTTGGTGCAGGACATTCACGTACCTTTGGAATGGAAATGTGCGGTCGTGCAGGCGGATTGGTGCCATTAAATCTAGTAGGGCTTGAAGATATCTCACGAATTGATAATCGAATAGGCATTAATCTTGTAGATTTAGAACGGGAACCGAAAACAGCACATGACCTATTGGACCTCCATGATGTTAGAAAAGAAGATTCCATTATCATTGTCTCTAATTCAGGGCGAAACGGTGCTCCGAATGAGCTTGCTATAGAAAGTAAGCGCAGAGGTCTCTCCGTGATAGCGGTCACTTCCTTGTTACATTCCACGAATTCGGATAGTCGACATCCAAGCGGCAAGAAACTGTATGAAATAGCCGACATTGTTATTGATAACTGCTGCCCCTACGGAGATGTGCTTCTTGAGATTCCCGGAATTAGTGAAAAAACCGGTTCTGCTTCCACAGTAGTAGGGGTTTTCATTGCCCAAGCACTAACTGTTGAGATTATAGCTGAATATGTACAAGAAGATAGGATACCACCCGTGTATATCAGTGCAAACGTAGATGGCGGAGATGAGCACAACCGTAAGCTTCAACAAAAGTATGAGCACCGTAATATTACCTATTAAAAATATGGAGGGCTATGTCCATGAACGTATTTACTGGTAAAGAAAAGAAATGGGGATCTCTTACACTTGTTGGCTTCATGTTTACTACGCTTCTTGCAGGTTGTGGCTCAAAATCCGAAACAACGACAAAAGAGGTGGCTTCTACACAAGCACCAGTGGCAACAGTAGCTGCAACCGCAACACCAGAAGTAAAGAAAGATCCGGTTAAAATTGTGTTCTGGCATTATTTAACGGATCGCAAGGATATCTTGACGGAGATGGCGAAAGAATTCACGACTCAAACGGGGATTCAAGTCGATATCCAATTATTTGGTGGAGACGGCTTTAAAGAGAAAACAATTGCAGCAGCTCAAACGAATTCACTGCCTGATATTTTAACATTAGCTGGTGGACCTGGCGATCTGGCTAAATTTATCGAAACGAAAAGCGTCATGGAGCTGGGTAAAGAGTCAACGGACATCATAGGTAAGTTCCCAGAAAATATTCTAAAAACGTATTCTTATAAAGAAGGTAATACGTATAAAGTGAAAGATTTTGGTACTTATGCGCTTCCGATGGATACGAATAACATGCAGTTTATGTACAATAAAGACTTATTTGCAAAAGCTGGCATTGCCGCGCCTCCAAAAACATGGGCTGAATTCTTGGATGCCGTAGATAAGCTGAATGCCAAAGGCATCGCACCATTTGCCACCGGTCTTGGATCATGGGTAGGTACATCCATGACAGAGCCATTCATGTATGCGCTGCTTGGTGAAGAAAAATTAAAAGCAACGAAGCAAGGGCTAGAGCCAATGGTCGGTTCCGCTTGGGAAAAAGTACTTGGCATCTATGCCGAATTAGCCAAGCACAAAGCGTTTGCTCCTGGTATTTCGACCATGGATCTGCCTAAAGCAGAAACCTTGTTTGCAAATGGTCAAGTTGCGATGATATTTGATGGCTCATGGGCGATCGGTGCTTTCAATCAAACCAATGCGGCATTCAAAAATTATGATGCTTTCTTGCCGCCTAAACCAGATGGCGCTGTAGGTGACATTAAAATTCCTGGTGGTGTCGGAGTACCTCTTGTGGTAAGCCAAGGAACGAAACATAAAGAAGAAACCTTGAAATTTATGAAGTTTCTATTAGCCAAAGAGCAGCAGCAGAAGTATTCAGCAAGCAGCTTCAATCTGCCTGCTAACAAAGAAGCTGCGGCTGCTGGCGGTAAACTTCCTGATGCATTAGTCAACTTTGCACAAGGAATGACAAGTGTCTATGATACGCCGATTGGTTTTCTAGGCGATACGGAGACAGTCATGCAAAAAGGGATTCAGCTCATTGTATTAGGGCAATCCACACCGGAGAAAGTTGTGAAGCAAATGGAAGATGCAACGAAAAAAGGTAAGGCAGCAGTTAAATAATTAGGATGGTATGCAAGGCTTAAGGGAATCGACTTAAGCCTTGCCTATTTAGCAAGTAAGTGGATGCTCACGAAAAGGAGGGTACTATGCACCATGCGTAATCCAATCACTAACAACAGAGCAATGACGAAATGGGCGAACCTTTTTTACGTGGCTCCTGCAGTTGCTTTGTTTTTATTATTTTCATTATTTCCGCTATTTCGGACCTTTCAGTATAGCTTTACGGATGCAAATGGTGTTAATCCCAACGTTACTTATATCGGCTTTACGAATTACATCAACGCGATCACAGATCCGGTGTGGTGGCATGCGATAGGTAATGGGTTGTTTTTTGCAGGGATGGCGCTAGTCTTCATGAATTCAATTGCTCTGCTTTTATCCGTAGCTGTTCATTCTGGCATCCGAGGCAATAAGATTTATCGCGTCCTGTTTTATATCCCGCCTATCCTGTCAGGTATTGTTGTGGGTTATGTGTGGAAATGGATTTATGAACCGACAGGGCTTCTGAATAGTCTATTAATCTTCATTGGTCTGGAAAGCTGGACGCATAGCTGGATTGCAGAAACCGGGACAGCGCTTACCGCAGTATCCGTAACTTCCATGTGGCAGGGAGTCGGCGGCTCGTTCATCTTATTTTTAGCTGGATTACAGGGTGTGCCCAAGGATTTGTATGAGGCTGCAGATTTAGATGGCGCGAGCAGATTACAAAAGCTGATACATATTACCATTCCTTCATTAAGAAGGGTGTATACGATGGTGAACATCCTAACTATTCTTGGAGCGATGGAAATTTTCAACCAAGTCTTTGCCATGACATTAGGAGGTCCGGGTTATACAACGGAAGTACCTGCTATTCGGATTTATCGAGAAGCCTTTAAAAACTCGAATTTTGGTTTAGCTAGTGCATTTTCAGTCATATTTGGAGCCATGCTATTTGTTATTTCATACATCCAACTCAAGCTATCGCAAAGAAAAGAATAATCGGTGAAGATCGGAGTGAATGCAATGGAAATCAGAACTGCGCGAACGAATACACAAAGCGTGGGAGCGAAAATGATCATCCACCTTTTACTAATGGTCTGGTCGGTTATTTCTTTATTTCCGATCATCTGGATGTTATCAACATCATTGAAAGAAAAGAATGAAATCTATACGAATGCAAGCCTCATTCCGCGAAATGCCCTTAACTTTAAAAATTATATCGAAGCTTGGAATTATGGCGGGTTTAAACTCTATGTGCTAAACAGCTTGTTTTATACAACGGTTGTAGTGGTTGGTGTAGTTCTCATTGCTTCGCTTGCAGCTTTCGCAATATCTAGACTGGAATTGGCCGGGAAAAAACCGATTTATTTCGTTTTTATGGGGACAATGATGATTCCTGTACCAGGTGCCTTTATTTCCTTATTTATTGTCGTCAGTAATCTAGGACTTGCGAATACGCGACTAGGATATATGTTGCCACTGATCGCGATAAGCTTGCCGATTTCGATATTTATTCTCAAATCTTTCTTTGATGAATTGCCAAAAGAAATTGAAGAATCGGCGATTATTGATGGCGCTAGAAGCTTTCAAATCTATTATAAAATTATGATCCCACTTGCCCGGCCAGCCATTGCGACCATTGTCATCCTGAATATGCTTTCCGTCTGGAATGAGTTTTTACTTGCGTTGGTTATGTTCTCTAACAATAAATTAATGCCTATTCAAATGGGGTTGTCGGTATTCGTTGGACAATATACGACACAATATGAGCTGCTTATGGCAGCAATGGCCATTATGGTCATACCCGTTATTTTGGTCTATGTATTGATGCAAAGGCAGTTTATTCAAGGGATTACATCAGGGGCAATCAAAGGATAAATGAGGTAAATTAAGCGAAGATGAGGGGGGATTTTTAATGAGAAAAGTCATACTTCTGTTTGCGCTCGCCTTTTTTGGGGTTGTGGGATTGTCGGCTGTTTGTAAGGCTGAGGTCAATTATTCAGAAATTATGGAGAGCGAATCCAACTGGATTGCTTCCTTACAGGAGCCTTCTGGGGCGATTGTCATGACACGGGACAAAACATTCCAATATCAAGGCGTGGAATCCTACAAAGTGGAACCGTACTTTGCGAATTTGTCTGTTATCGGAATGCTGGATCATGCAACGGATGCGAATTTGAAGGTCAGTCAAAAATGGATCGAGTGGTATTTCAATCATTTGAATACACCGGATTATAATGGGTTGAACGGTACGATTTATGTGTATTACGTTGATACAGCCACAAGAAGACAATATACAAGCTCAAACTACTATGATTCTACGGATTCTTATGCGGGTACTTTCCTTACGTTGTTGGAGAAATATATGCGTGAAGGTGGAGATAAAAAGGTTCTGACATCGAACAAAGCAAAAATTAAACAAATTGCAGATGCCATGCTGGCAACGATGGATGTGAATGGGCTAACGCTGGCAAAGCCTGACTATGCCATTAAATATTTGATGGATAACTCTGAAGTCTATGAAGGGCTGCGAAGTGCGGCATGGCTTATGAGACAAATATTAAAAGATGAGACTTTGGCACAAGCTTATGAAGCTAAGCAACTTATTAACTTTAATGGAGTCGGGACACTTTGGGATAGTGCTGCGAACAATTTTAAGGCTTACGAGGGTGCAGGCACGACAAATTGGAATATTTTTTACCCAGATGCGACGGCGCAAATGTTTCCGATCTGGAATAGTATTCTTCCTCCGCAAAGCCAAAGAGCTTTAGATATTTATGCTGGATTAAATCAATATCATCCTGGTTGGCCGTATTTAATAAAATCAGATGAATTTCCTTGGAGTATCCTTGCTTATACAGCAGCAATGATGGGAGATAAGGATCGAGTGGATACGTTCTTGCAGAAGATTAAATCCGACTATATCGATCAGAACCATAAGTGGGTCTGGTATAACATGGAGGCTGGATTTACGATTCGAGCTGCGAAGACGATGCGGGATCAATCGAATCTGGCTCTAAACAAACTCGTAAGTGATTCAGGGAATTTCAAGAAATTCTCATCTTCCCCTGTTAATGATGGTCATTTAACGACAAGCTGGATCGGATCTAAGAAACCGGACGCTATGATCATAGATTTAGGGAGTAATCAATTGATCAACCGCGTGGTATTAAATTGGGGTGGAACTTCAGCAAATCAATACAAAATCTTGGTATCATTGAATACCAATGCATTCTCTACTGTGTATGAAACCGCTGATGGAGATGGTAAAACAGATGATATTCGCTTTGCAGATGTGCAGGCCAGATATGTAAAAATTGAATTAGCCCATTCTGAAGGCAAAACTGCGCTGAATGAAATGGAAATTTATCGTGAGATCTATCATGCACCGCCTAATCCCAAACTTAATTTGGCCTTAAACAAAACGGCGACAGCATCATCTGACATTGAAAATGCATCTAAGTCCATTGATGGAAATGCCGCAACAAGATGGTCAAGCAACGCAGTAGACAATGAATGGTATAAGCTTGATCTCGGAGAAATCAAGGCAGTCAATAAAGTTACCATAGATTGGGAAGCAGCTTATGACAAGGTATATACCGTTGAAACATCCACAGATAAAATCAATTTCAGCGTGGCGTATACAACGACAGCGGGAGACGGCGGTATGGACGTGATTCGATTTTCTACAAGAGAGGCTAGGTACATCCGAGTTTTATGTACGACTCGAGCAACACCTTATGGCAGCTCATTTTGGGAGATTGGCGTATATAACGACACCTCTAATCCTTCAAATGTGGCAAATTTGGCTTTGATGAAGAATACAACAGCGTCAACGCAAGCAGAATTTAGTAATCGATCTGTAGATGGGAATTTAAGCAGTCGTTGGGCTAGTGATCCTCTGGATCATCAATGGTATCAAATTGATCTTGGCTCTGTCCAAAGCATTAATCAAGTAAAGATCGACTGGGAAGCAGCGTATGATTCTGCATTTGCCATCGAAATTTCAAAGGATGGTAATGCCTATACAACAGTGTATTCGACGCTAACGGGGAATGGCGGATCCAATATTATCGTGTTTCCTTTAATTGATGCAAGGTATGTCAGAATTGGTTGTACAACACGTGCAACTCCATATGGCAGTTCGTTTTGGGAAGCTGGTGTTTATAAGGATGTATCCAATCTTTTTGTCTCGCCTAATTTAGCTTTGAATAAATCAGCCACTGCATCTACAAACTCAGAAATTGCTTATCGATCTATTGATGGAGATCCGAACAGCCGATGGGGAAGTGACGCTTTGGACGATCAGTGGTTCAAAATTGATTTAGGTTCTGAGCAAACGATGAATCGGGTCACGTTAGACTGGGAGGTTGCTTATGCTTCCGGTTATGCGATTCAAGTATCGTCAGATGATGTGAATTACAGCACTGTTTTTTCAACAACTACGGGGGATGGTGGCACGGACACAGTCACTTTCGATGCAACCCACGCAAGATATGTGAAAATATTATGTGCGACGCGCGGGACACCTTGGGGAAGTTCTTTCTGGGAGATTGGCGTCTTTAACGATAATTAATACTTTGCAAGAATCATGAATGAAGGGAGAGTGTCTTTGTTTAAAAAGACAATCGCTTATTTACTGGTATTGCTTCTTAGTATAAGTTGAATTTACAAGTACATTTGCTCCATATGATACGGAGCTTTCACAGATTACGATCAATTAAGGTAAGCTAAATACACCCGATCCTCTTACTAGGATGGGGTGTATTCTTCATTTCTTGTCTTTACAAAATGCACTTCTCCTTATAGTCTATAACTACTACTTTTAAAGCGCTTACTAGACTTTTTTTCAATAAGGGGACACAAGGATGTTTCAAAAGATCATGGATTTCCCTAGAAAAAGTATCCATATCAAGCTTCTCCTATTTTTCATAGCTACATCGGTCATTCCCTTACTCATTATGGGTTACTTGTCGTATAATCGCTCTTCTGAGATTGTTAACACGCAATTTGGGGATTATGGCGAATATTCCGTTAAGCAATTCAGCGAATTGGTGGATATGAATTTTAGGCAAATGAGCAGTATAGCTGACGATGTGATTAATTATGCGATGAGGACCAAACAGAACTTTATGGATGGACAAGAAGGTGGCACCTATGAGGATTTGCTTGCAGAGAATGAGCTTTTTAATTTCTTGCGGGCTCATCATAATGGGGATGTGAAAGGAATATTCCTGATTACAGATTTAGGGAAAGTGTACGGCACGAACACGCTCAATACGAAGCAATTTGCAAGTTTATTACAGAAGCCTTTATGGTCCGAAGATCGTCTGGGCAAGCAGTGGCTAGGATTTCATAAACCAGATTATTATTTTAGTGATATCTTACTCAACGGACCTGTGATCAGTCTTTTTCTCAAAGTGAAGAATACGAATGTGATGAATTCAAGTGCACGTTTACTGATCGACTTGGATGCCAAACATATCCTTGATTTAATTCAAAGTTTTGAAAGAGATATTCACTCCACTCTAAAAATTACCGACTATGACGGTAGAAGCATCTATGTGTCGGAGGCGTATAAGGAAAATCAGGATGACATCATTTGGAAGAGTCAATTAGTTACCAGTAATTGGAACATGGAAGTGAGAGTACCCAATAAAAACTTCTATCTTTCCTCAGAAATTATTAAGAAATACACGCTTTCGGTCGTTATTGGTGCTATATTGTTATCTTTAGTGTTGTCTGAATTGTTCTCCAACCACATCACGCGGCGAATAAAGAGACTTAATCGTGCCATCCATAAGGTAGCCAAAGGCGATTTATCTGTTCAAACGAAAGTGACTTCAAGTGATGAGCTTGCAAACTTAAGTCATAATTTCAACTTTATGGTGGAAGAGGTTCAATCTTTGCTAATCGAAGTGACCCATACGGAATCGCTAAAAAGAGAGGCCGAATTACGCGCGCTTCATTATCAGATTAATCCGCATCTCTTGTTTAACACGCTGAATTTAATTCAATGGAAAGCGCTTTTGGAGAAGCAGCATGATATTCATGATATGATGGTTCATCTCACGGAACTACTTCGCAATGGTTTGGACAATACGCAGGAGCTGATCCCGTTAGAAAATGAATTAGAATTGATTAATCATTATCTGCTTATTCAGAAGCATCGATTTGGAGACGTGTTTCAATTCGAAAAAATAATAGCTGCTGGGCTAGAGAAACAACTTATCCCTCGAATGTCGTTACAGCCGCTGCTAGAGAATATTTTCTTCCATGCCTTTACAGATGGGGAAGGTCACATTGAACTTCGTGTTCAGCAGCAAGGAGCGGAAATGGTAATCGAACTTCAAGATAACGGCAAAGGCATTCATGCGGATCGCTTCCCCGACGTTAATCTCCCCAACTTTTCAGCAAAAGGAAGAGGTGGAGCAGGGATGTATAATGTGAATCAGAAATATATCTTACATTTTGGTAAGGAGTACGGAATAACTGTGATTTCTACACCCGGAGAAGGAACACTGATCCGTTTGAAAAGTCCAATAGAGGTGAAACAGCGTGGATAACAGAGCGATGAAAGTGCTATTAGTAGACGATGAGAGGCTTGTTCGACAAGCCTTGAGGGTAACGGTAGATTGGTCCAAATATGGTATGGAGGTTGTCGCGGATACAGCCAATGGCGTTTTGGCGCTTGAAGAGATCGTTCAACATCGTCCAGATCTTGTTGTTACGGATATTGTCATGCCCGAGTTGGATGGGATTGAGCTTACACGAAAAATTAAAGAGAGTTTTCCTGAAACGAAGGTTTTGCTACTAAGCTGTCACAGTGAATTTCATTATGCACAGAAAGGAATGCGCTATGGTGCTTCTGGTTATATTTTGAAGACAACCTTTCATGATCAGGAATTTGAAGAATATTTGGCACAGTTTCGGCAGGAGTTTGATCAAGCACAGCAACCGGTGCGAGAAGTGAATAAATATGACGTATTTAAAGAATGGATTACGAACGAGAAGGACCCTGCGGAGAATGCTGATATGGCACAGTTGCTAACGAAAGAATGGCGTTGGATGCTGGAGTCTGGGTGCATGGTATTTATTATCCATCATGAAGATCCGATTGATCTGCAAGTAGGACTAGCACCAATGGATAACTTGGAAGTTATACCGGTCGAGCCCTTTACCTTTCTATTTATTGAGGAGAGAACTAGGGGCCGGGTCATCACTAAACTTGCACTTATGCTGCAGCACTATCCAAACATGAGATGGCTCGAGCGTGGTCCACTGCATAATATGGAAGATTGGACAGGAGCTGTCACTGCGGGTTACATAGCGTTGAAGCTAGAAGTTCAACATGTCTTGAAAACTGAAATGCATGATGACGCGATCTTGCGAGCAATTCAATATATGAATGAGCACCTAGATAGGAATATTAGCTCGACAGATGTAGCTGGCTATGTTGGCCTCAGCAGGGGACACTTTAGTTCTCTTTTCAAAAAAGTAATCGGTGAGAATTTCATTGATTATGTCAGTAACCGAAGGCTGGAGAGGGTTCAGCATTTATTGCGAATAACAGACTGGACGATCAGTGAAATTGCAGAGAGGGTTGGCATGTCGGATTATAAACACTTTTTTAAGTGGTTTAAACGGAGCACAGGGCTGACACCTAATGAGTATCGTATCCAACAAAAACAAGATAAATAATCCAACATAAAGACACCTGAAGGCTGGAAACTCCAAGCTTTTTGGGTGTTTTTCTGTGACATAAAGACACTATGAATGCTACATTCGGAGGTTTGAAAGGGCTTTCAACTTGATTACACTTAGGTGGTAATTAAATAATGAATTGGAGGTCTGCTTATGAAAAAGGTAGTAAACATTTTCGTAGCTCTGAGTTTGGTGATCTGTTCGTTCTTCGGTTTGGATGTATCCACAACATCTGCCAACAACACTTCTTATTACGTGGATTGTTCCAAAAGCTCGAACGGCAGCGGCACGATGACAAGCCCTTGGAATACGCTGACGTCGGTGAACAGCACTACCTTTTTGCCAGGGGATGCGATTTATCTGAAGAAGGGAACGACCTGCACGGGAACGCTAACACCAAAGGGATCGGGATCGAGTGGTTCTCCGATCAAGATAGACGCTTATGGAAGCGGTGCGAAGCCTATTATTAGCGCAGGAGCGAATCCGCAAGCGATCGGGCTGTACAATCAACAGTATTGGACGATTCAGAACTTGGAGACGACGGGGGGCAATGGTTACGGTATTTATATCCATGCAAGCGGAAGTGGGACTTATAATTATTTTCGTCTAACGAATCTAGTCGTTCATAACGTGACCGGGACTCCATCCAACAAGAATCAGGGATTGGTCGTCGTAATTACCGATTCCGCTAATTCAATCATCAATGACGTCGTGATCGATAATGTCACTGCCTACTCAACAACGCAATGGGCCGGAATCGAAGTTCAAGGATACTACTCCGGGGCTTTTCAATACGGAACTAAGAACGTGACGGTTCAGAATTCAACCGTTCATGACGTAGCAGGCGACGGCATTATTCTTTTCGGTACAGATAAGGGAGTGATCCAGAACAGTCTAGCTTACAATACGGGGCAAATTACGAGCTCTGCGATCGGTACGCCCAACGGTATCTGGACTTGGAACTGCAATGCTTGCACGGTGCAGATGAACGAATCTTACAACAACAAGTCACCAGGCGTAGACGGTGGTTCCTACGATATCGACTATTACAATACGAATAATATCGTCCAATATAATTACGGTCACGATAATCAATCCTATTGTGTAGCGATTTTCTCTGCCGAGAGTACTGCGACGACGAAGCCGATCGTTCGATATAACATTTGCGCTAACAACGGACGCAATGCAACGTATGCTTATCAGGGTGATATCTACTTGCTCACCTGGAATAGCGGGACTATTAACGGAGCGCAGATTTATAACAACACCATCTACGCCAATCCCGCAGCGGCGGCGCCAGCTCTGAATAACGCAGCGGCTTTCTCAGGGACGAATGCTAACTTCTTTAAGAATAATCTCATCTATTCCGCTTCACCTAAGTTTGTTAACTCGAATACTTCCGTGAGTTTGAATAACAACTTATATTGGTATACGGGATCTGGCACTCCAACCTGGACGTACGGTACGACGACGTATAATGGATTTGCCTCCTATAAGAGCGGTAGCGGGCAAGATGCCAGCGGCGTAAATGCAAACCCGTTGATGAACAGCCCGACCTATCATGCCGTGGGGAAACCCGTAACGGAATTTACGCTGCAAACAGGTTCTCCAGCGATTGGAGCGGGCGCGCTCATTGCGAGTAACGGCGGCAGGGACTTCTATAATAACCCTGTGTCTTCTACTGTTGCGCCAAATATCGGAGCCGATCAATAATGAGGGTTTGGCGAAGAATTGTATTCCTAGCCATTGCGTTCATCGCAATGGCTAGCTTGTTGTCAGCCTGGCGCATTTCAGAGAATGCGTCTTCCGCGAACATCATTGCGTATGTCGACGGAGAACCTATTGATGAGCGGGAGTGGCTGTATTACTGGCAGCGGGCATCGACCGCCAGTAAAACTGTGGATGAGGTAAATCGTATGGCAATGGAAGCGCTCGTTACGGTGAAAATGCAACAACTTCTCGCCCGCCGGTACGGACTGATTAGCGATATTAGTTATGACGGCATATTACAGGAGCTTGCCAAGGAGAACTCTCGCAGAAAGTCGGCAAAAGCGAAAGGTCAGGTTGTCTATGGCCCCTTGCAGTTAAGTGAAGCCAATTACTATGATTACTTCATATCCAATTTGATTAATCGAACCCAAGTCACTTATTCGGCTTCCGAAGGGAGCTTCACCGAGCAGGAGCTTCTAACTGAATATGAATCGAGGAAATGGAGCAATTACCGGATGCAGCCCGAAATTCAGATTAAGAAGATCGGGTTCTCGTTCTCGGATAATAACGGGAACGTTCATGCCGATGACAAAGAGGCTGCAAGGGGATTAGCGACCAAGGCGCGAATAAGATGGGGTGACGGAGAGTCCCTACCCAACGTTGAAAGGCAAGTATTCAACAGCGAGAGCGCGTACGAGGATGCGAGAATAAGTCCGTTGTTGCGAGCGGAAGCTATGAAGCTGATGCCTGGGCAAATCAGCAGCGTACTCGAATATGGGGATAGCTATACTATTTTTCAGGTCGAGACGCGCAATGAGGGAGATCTTATCCCGTTCTCGCAAGCGAAAGAGGACATCCAAAGAAGATTGGCCGAAGAACAGTATGCGGCTACCGTTAATAGTATGGCGACGCATGCAGAAGTGAGATATAAATGATTTAAAGCTGTCGACGTGCAATAATAAGATAAATGATCGGACATAAAGACACCAGAGAGTTGAGAATAGTAAGTTTCACGGGTGATATTCAATGACATAATGACACTATGTGTACGACAATCCGAGGTTTGAAAGGGTTTTCAATAGAAGTACACTAAGTTTGTAAATAAACAATGACTTGGGAGGTCAACAGAATGAAAAAGCAGTTGGGATTTACATTGGTGTCGGCTATCGTGCTTTCCACACTTGTAAGCGGATGCGGAAATAGCAATACTTCATCAGATCAACCAGCAACAACTACACCAAAAGAGAGCGCTGCTGCCACGGCTGCCAACCAGAAAGCAACTGGGGAAAAGGTGAAGTTGATTCTATGGACGTGGGGAGAAAACCAGAAGCAGCTCGAGCTTAATCTTCCTGCTTTCAAGGCAGCGAACCCGAATATTGATGTCGAATTGCAAATTATGAAGTCAGGTGATTTATATCAAAAGTTTCTCATTGCTGCTAGCAGCGGTGATCAAGTGCCGGATGTGCTTGCCTTAGAGACGAGTAATCTTGCGCAAATGGTGGATGTTGACGGTCTGTTGGATATAACGGACAAGGTGAAGCCGTACAAAGACAAAATGAATGCCTATAAATGGGCTGATGCAACGAAGGATAATAAGCAATATGCGATGCCTTGGGATAGTGGTCCTGTTGTCATGTTCTATCGGAATGACTTGTTTGCACAAGCAGGGCTACCGACGGATCCTAAACAGGTTGCTGAGAAAATCAAAACCTGGGAAGACTTCAAAAATGCCGCTAAGCTTGTTAAAGAAAAGACTGGCGCAGCTATGATAAGCGATTCGAAAACCAAATCCAACAGCCGTTTCTTCGAGACGATGATGTGGCAGCGTGGCTTGTGGTATTTCGATAGTCAAGGCAAAGTAACGCTAGATACGCCTGAAGTGAAAGAAGTAGCGAATTATTATGTGGATCTAACCAAACAAGGTTATGTATATGATGCTGAGCCTTGGGCTGAAGCGTGGTTAAACGGGATCAAAGATGGCAAAGTCGCTACGATCGTAGGTGCTTCTTGGTTTGATGGATTGCTTCAAAATTGGATCGCACCTGATGCCAAAGGGAAGTGGAGTGCAGCGCCAATGCCGAAATGGTCAGCGAATGATCCATACGGAAGTGCGAACGACGGTGGTTCCAACCTGGCGATTAATAAAAGAAGTAAACATCCGGAAGAATCTTGGAAATTGATTCAGTTTGTACTAGGTCAAGACAGCTCGCAGGTGAAAATGCTAAAAGAAGGCGGCTTATTCCCGTCTTTAGAAACCACTTATATTGACCCAGCATTTAAAGAGCCAGTTCCTTATTTCAACAACCAGCCTGTGCGTCAGTTGTTTACAGATGCTGTTAAGCAAGTGAAGCCACAAGCGTACACGAAGGATTTCCCTCTCGCTAATCAGATGATTCAAGATGCATTTGCTCAGATTTTCTTGAAGAATAAGACGGTTGATGAAGTATTCAAGGAAAAAGCTGATCAACTGAAGCAAAAAACGAAACGGCAGTAAGGCAATAGACAATAAACAACAGAAAGATGCAATGGAGCGCAGCTCCATTGCATCTATTTTAGAGGTGGACGATGATGAGAAATCAGATCTGGCAGTTCCAGTACCGAACAGCTCCCTATGTCTTCATAGCGCCATTTTTCATTTTTTTCGCAATCTTCCTGATATATCCCTTTGCCTATTCGATCTATCTGAGTTTTATGGACTGGAACGGAAGCGGGGAGAAAACCTACGTTGGTTTGGATAATTATACACAATTATTAACGAGTGAAACATTTTGGCAGACCTTATGGAATGGATTTTTAATGTTTTGGATGTCTGTTCCTATAATGCTGCTACTGGCCATGATCCTCGCTGTCTTTTTAAATCAAGGTTGGATGAAAGTTAGAGGGTTCTTTCGTACGGTATTCTTTATTCCCAACATTACATCTGTTGTCGCGATCAGCTTTGTCTTCTTCCTTATGTTAAACACACATGACGGATTGATTAACAGTCTCCTGATTCAGTTAGGGATCGTGAAAGAAGGCATTTCGTGGTTGGAGACGCCAAATTGGGCAAGAGTGTCCCTCGTTGCTATGGTTTTATACCGCTGGACGGGGTACAATATGCTGTTAATGCTTGCAGGGTTACAGAATATTCCTCATGATCTATACGAAGCGGCTAGAGTAGATGGTGCAAGTCCTTTGCAGACCTTTTTCCATATTACAATGCCTCTGCTCAAAAAAATAATCATCTTCTGTACCGTATTGTCGACAATCGGATCATTTTCTTTATATACAGAACCACTGATATTAACCAAAGGCGGACCAATGGATGCAACACTAACGACCATCATGCTGATTTTCAGAGAAAGCTTTCAGAATTTCTATTTTGGTTACGCGTCAGCCATTTCTGTGGCGTATTTTATTCTAATGCTAGCTCTTACACTGCTTCAACTTCGCTTGTTTGATACGAAGGATTAATGGAGGGATTACAGATGAATAGCCAAATAATACGTTCGACGAGAGTCCCCGTATCAGCAGTGAAGAAACGAACAGCAGATGAACTAGCGCCAAGTCCGTACCTCATATGGGGGATGTTCTTGCTTTTTGCTATCGGTGCTGTCATCATGTTATTTCCGCTATTTTGGATGTTTAGTTCTTCCTTTAAGCAGAAAAGCGAAATATTCGTGAATCCACCTGTGTGGGTTCCTGTCACCTATCACTGGGAAAACTTCACGATCCTTTTTCAGGAAAAGCATTTCGGACGTGTACTGTTAAACAGTTTATTTGCAACAAGTGTCTATACGGCAGGCACATTATTATTCTGTACGATGTCGGGATTTGCCTACGCGAAGTATCAATTCAAGGGCAAGGCCATATTATTCGCGATCGTGTTGGCTTCGATGATGGTGCCTGCTGAATCCATTCTAATTCCGTTGTATGTGATGTACCGTAAATTAGGTTTGGTCGACAGCTTATGGGGCATTATTCTGCCAGGGATGGCCAATGCGTTCGGTATTTTCTTTATGAAACAATATTGTTCCAGTATTCACAACGAGTTATTAGAGTCTTCGCGGGTAGACGGGTGCTCCGAATATGGGATTTTCTTCCGAATGATCCTGCCGAATTTAAAGCCGGCTTTTGCCAGCTTGGGGATTATCTTTTTTGTGAATCAATGGAACAATTTCTTGTGGCCGACGATCATCTTACGTTCACCCAAAAATCAAGTTATTGCGGTTGCGATCCGTGCTTTAGAATCCGGACCGAAGACTCCATATGAGTTAATCATGGCCGGATCTGTCATAAGTGTCATTCCATTAATCGTGATCATTTTTCTATTCCAAAAGCAGTTAATATCAGGCATCATGGACGGTGCAGTTAAGGGTTAAGGAAAAGTTGCGTGAACGAATAGGGGCATAACATAACGTAGGGGGTGTCCAGCGAACACCAGAGGCTAACAGACACTCGCTGTCTTATCTTCGAGGCTTACCAAAAGTAAGTCTGGAGGACGGTTGGCTTTCCCTTGCCCACAATCTGCTTAAGAAAGCGGCGGTGGATGCGAGAAACAGAGGAGCTAAGCAGGTACAAGCCGCTTAGCTCCTTTTCCATTCAAATATGCATCTTTTTCAACGCTGGATCTGTCACGATATTCAATAATAGTTACTTATGGGACAGCCTCTTGCTATTATTCTAAAGATAATCTCTTTTTTTACAAAAGATTCGATAGCGTCAGTAACGGCTGGTATAAAGTCACCTACTTGAAAGCTCCAACCAAAGTCGTTCAGGTGCATGATGTTCATAGGCTTTTCCATTGAGAAGGTGACTCATTGGAGTTATGCATGGATAACGTAGAGCAGAATATATTAGATTGTACAAGTAATATCACCCGAATGATGAACACGACGCACAAGTTGAGAAGCAGAGAGGAAGTCATGTGATTACATCATGCGCGAATTCAGATTTGCAATCATCGGTATAGGAGGCTTTGGCAGCACTCATGTTCAAACCTTAGCAGCCCTTTCCGTCCAAGGTTTGTTGAAATGCACGGCTTTTGCCGAAATCCATCCTGCGTTATATAAAGATCAGCATGACCTGCTGACATCTTAAGGATCCATTTACTATGAAGATTACTGGGAGATGCTGCGCTGCCATCCAGAAGTGGATGTTGTTGTTATTCCTACACCGATTCCCTTGCAATTTGTTCTGGCTACAAACGGTACCTTCGAATCCTGCAAACGTATTCCCTTCTCCATGACGAATTATCGGGAATTCAAGTTGTTTAAATAACATGAGAAAAAGGAAGGAGTTTTACAATGACCACACATTCAATAGGTATTATTATGAACGGCGTGACAGGACGCATGGGAACGAACCAGCATTTGGTACGCTCCATCGTGGCAATCCGCGATCAAGGCGGTGTGACATTGCCGAATGGCGATAGCATCATGCCTGAACCGATTTTAATTGGACGGCAGGAGCGTAAAGTTAAGGCACTGGCAGAAAAGTATGGTGTTTCACGTTGGAGTACGGATTTGGACGCTGCTCTTGCGGATCCTTCTAACGCCATCTATTTTGATTCTCAGACGACGGTGATGAGAGCAGAGAGCTTACGCAAAGCTATTCGCGCAGGGAAGCACATCTATACGGAAAAGCCAACGGCTATCAGCCTGGAAGAATCACTTGAATTGGCAAGATTGGCAAGGGAGGCAGGCTTGAAGAACGGTGTAGTTCAAGACAAACTATTTCTTCCCGGTTTGTTAAAGCTCAAGCGTTTAGTTGACTCCGGTTATTTTGGGAAAATTCTTTCTGTCCGGATGGAATTTGGCTATTGGGTGTTCGAAGGGGATTGGCAGCCAGCTCAACGACCGTCCTGGAACTATCGGAAAGAAGATGGCGGTGGAATTATCGTCGATATGTTCGCACATTGGCGGTATGTATTGGACAATTTGTTCGGTGAAGTACGCGCTGTATCTTGCCTTGGCGTCACCCACATCCCCAAACGCGTGGACGAATACAATCAAACCTATGAAGGAACAGCAGATGACGCAGCATACGCGACATTCGAATTGGAAGGTGGCATCATTGTACAGGCCAATTCATCATGGGTAGTTCGCGTGGATCGTGATGATTTATTGACCATTCAAGTTGACGGAACCGAAGGAAGCGCGGTGGCTGGGTTACGTGAGTGTAAAACACAACATCGCGTCCAAACACCAAAGCCAGTGTGGAATCCGGATATTCCGAATACGCATTCATTCCGTGAGCAATGGCAGCAAGTGCCGGATAATATGGTTTTCGATAACGGCTTTAAAGTGCAATGGGAAATGTTCCTTAAGCATGTAGTAGCGGATCAACCGTTCAAATGGGATTTGTTCGAAGGAGCGAAAGGCACTCAGCTTGCCGAGCTTGGGTTGCAGTCTTGGAAAGAACGACGCTGGATCGATGTACCGGAGTTGCATATTTAAAAGGGGGAAACCACGTTGTCAACGATGTTGAAGCTCCTGCGTACAGGAGGCATGGTATCGCTTTATATACCTGGGCGAAGCGGTTCGTATACTCAGCCGAATGGTCCACTTACTAGCCGTACGGCGTTTTCCGCAGCTCATGTCGTTTGCGATCCGTTTGCCGACACGAATCCACTGCATGATTCGCGAATAGATTGGGATGCTACTCTAGCTTACCGAAGGCATCTATGGTCGCTTGGCCTTTCGGTTGCAGAGGCAATGGACACCGCTCAGCGAGGCATGGGTCTTCATTGGACTCGTGCACAAGAGCTCATCGCTCGTTCAATTGCCGAGGCGAAAGCTGTGAATGGCCACATCGCTTGCGGTGCCGGAACGGATCATCTTCTGCCATCGAATGATGTAACACTCGAGGCTGTTGAGGCGGCATACGAGCAGCAATGCTCGTTCGTTGAAGGCAAGGGAGGGCAAATCATACTTATGGCAAGCCGGGCACTTACTGCAGCTGCCCGGGGACCTGAGGATTATGAACGGGTATACAGCCGCATTTTGAGCCAAGTCTCACAGCCCGTGATCTTGCATTGGCTCGGTGATATGTTCGATCCTGCACTCGCAGGATATTGGGGCCATCGAGATCTGAATGAGGCTATGGACGTTTGCTTAAGAGTCATTCGCGCTCATGCAGATAAGGTGGATGGCATTAAAATTTCGTTGCTCGATGCAGATAAAGAAATCGCAATGCGTCGGCTTTTGCCGAGCTCGGTTAAGATGTACACCGGAGACGATTTTAATTATCCAACCCTTATCCGTGGTGATGAGAGAGGATATAGCCATGCACTTCTTGGTATTTTTGATGCGATTGCTCCTGCAGCGTCCGCAGCCATTCAAGCGCTTGATCGTGGGGATGTGGCGGAGTACGAAAGAATTCTAGAGCCGACTGTCGCCCTTTCACGTCATATTTTTCAAGCGCCTACTTATGCTTACAAGACGGGCATCGTATTCATGGCCTATTTGAATGGGCATCAATCACATTTTCGCATGTTAGGCGGACAGGAAAGCTCGCGTTCCCTTACTCATTTATGTGAGTTGTTTGTGCTCGCCGACAGGGCGGGGCTCCTCGTTGATCCCGAACTAGCATCCGAGCGGATGCGACTCTTGTTAGCGCTACACGGAATTATTTAGGCAAACCCGCAAATATATCAAGAGGAGGGCGTAAGCAATGAGCGGTCAACCATCGATGAATCGTCTTAGTTTAAATCAAATAACAACGGAGAATTGGAGTTTACGTGAGGCAGTCAATGGATGCGTCCATGCCGGTATTCCTTGGATCGCTCCTTGGCGACACAAGGTAGCTGAACTAGGGCTTAGTGAAAGTGTGAAGCTGATTAAAGACTCTGGCTTACGTGTGTCGAGTCTTTGTCGAGGAGGCTATTTCCCTGCGGCAACGGCGGCTGAACGCGAGGCTCGTCTGGATGATAACCGGCGTGCTGTTGATGAAGCGGCAGAGCTTGGTGCAGAGACTCTTGTACTTGTTTGTGGCCCTGCTCCCGATCGCGACATTGATCGTGCCAGGGGTTGGGTGCAAGAAGGCTTAGACCGACTAGTGCCATATGCCAAAGAGAGAGGTATTAAACTTGGCATTGAACCTCTTCATCCCATGTATGCTGCAGAACGGTCTGTTATTGTCACGCTAGGTCAAGCCAATCAATTGGCGGAGCAATATGCACCAAGCGAAGTGGGTGTAGTCGTTGATGTGTTTCATGTATGGTGGGATCCTGAGTTAGATAGGGAAATTCGCAAGGCAGTTAATCGCATATTAGGCTTTCACGTATCCGATTGGATCGTTCCAACGCCAGATCTGCTTCTTGGCCGTGGAATGATGGGCGATGGAGTCATAGAGCTAAGAAGGATACGGCAAATGGTTGAAGAAACAGGTTATAACGGTCCAATTGAAGTTGAGATTTTCAATAAGTCGATTTGGGATCAGCCCGGAGATGAAGTCATTTCTACAATAAAGCAGCGTTACTTGGCATTTGTGTAAAGTCTAATTAGACTTGGGTAGGCAGGTGGTAAGTATCAATGATACGGATTTCCTAACGCAGTTGCTGTATTGGCGTGAGGAGGAGGATAAAATCATTCTCCCAGATGATCAGATGAAGCAAACGAAGCCGAAACCCAAAGTCAAAAAAAAGTATATGAAGCGAAAGAAATTAGGTAAAAAGCGATGATATTTATGTTGTATCGCATAGCGTCTAACTGGACAAGGGGTATGCTCACAAGAGCATACCCCTTGGTATTATTTGTCTATTCGATTGCCTTGTGAATCGTATTGGCGAATGTGCGCAATTAACTCTTCGCGGTTCACCCAAGAGATACCGACTTTCTGATCGGCAGCGCCATAAGCCATAATCAATTCTTCGCCGACAAAGATACCAGCGGTGGTGAATAGGCACGGAGTTGGGTAGTCAGAGGGCATTTCCCATTCCTGCTGAGCGTACATTAACCGATCCGGGCAGCGATGCGTCACCTCAGGGAAGTTGTTCTCCTGCTCCTTCACGATCATGAAGGATTGGGTATACCCAAAGTAAATATCCTTCTTACCATGATAGGACACGAGCCATTCCCCATCGCCAATAGGAAGTGGCGGCCAAGAAGCTCCTACCTTGTTAGCCTCCCAATCGAAGAGGGTGGTTGCGAGTAATCGATGAGTTGCCTTTGGCGATGCGAAATCTTCGATGTGCTCGGCGGCTGCCAAATAAATCGACGGTCGGGTCACTTCGTCGCCTTGCGGGAACGGCTTAGGGTTCATCGGACGATGCAGCATAACGTATTGTTGCTTGCCGTCGATCAACATTTTCTCAGGGAATAAGAAAACGTCACGGTTATCACTGACATGACCCTCAGATAATGGGCACACGTATTGGAATGCTTCCTCATACTTGCCTTCGCTAAGTTTATCGAGATGCAGCCTATATAGCACGGTCACGGTGTCGTTCGTACGAGCTGTTTGGGTGAAGGCATCCTCTCCTTCATGAACCCAATTCGGCACATACTCATACCTGGTAATGACTGGCGGATCCTGATCTTCCAACCAATAAGGGCCTGGAGGGAACATCCGGCAGGCAACGGACACATAGAGTTCGTTTTCGACGTAAAAAATACGCGGATCCTCAATACAACCATTCGAATAATCGCGAACTCGGTTGCCATGGATATCGGTAATATAGATGTCTTCTTTCTCCTGCTTTAAGCCGGGAATAATGGCAGGACGAGAGAAATCTGCTTGCCAAGTTATGCCATTGTCATCACTAAACGCATACCCGAGAAAGATCGGATAGGGGTCATGCTTGCCTTCCTGACGTGCCTGTGTCCACGGTCCCGTTGCCCGGAATAGCATATGAAGCCGATCAGATTTAGGGTCTTGCACGATAGCGGGGTTGAGCACCATTTTGTTAGCCCAGTCGCAGTTGGGTTGAGGTACGAGCGCCGGTGTTGGCGAATAGCGGAATTGGGGTAGCATGAGTCAGTGAGCCTCCTAGTAGTAGTTGATGTTAACAGCATACTAACTTACACACTGGTCGAGAAGAGACGGAAACGACGTTGTTTCGTAAAGATGTCGTTCCTGTTATAGTGGTAATATGAGGAGGCTGATTCTCATGACCGTAGGTCATTTATCGCCACAATTACCCATTCGCCATACTGATTTGGATATTAAGATTCCGCTTGGCCCCATGTTGATTAACCTGATCTACATTAACTATGAAGCGCCGATTGCTTCTTGGGGATATCCCAACCATTGTCATAGCAGCTATGAGCTGCACTACATTACGAGAGGTAAAGGAACGCTGGAGGTATCGGAGAAGACGTTCCTCATAGAGCCGGGTACTTTTTATTTAACAGGTCCTGGCATTTATCATGGGCAGCTTGCTGACAGCGAAGATCCTATGGATGAATTTTGTATTAATTTCGAAGTGAAGCTGCGCAAGCGGAAACCGCAGAAGAACGATACGTATCTGACCCAAGAAACCAAAGAAATTTGGAATACGCTGTTAAACACGTCTTTCTGGTTCGGACAGGATGAATTGGGTACTGTGCATCTTTTTCGTAGCATCATGGACGAATTTGAACAACAATGGCTTGGTCAGTATGCCGTGATTCAAAGTCTCGCAACCCAAATTATCGTTAATGCGGTGCGCAGCTTTGCAGGGGAGAGGCGTTCAACCTACCATATTCCCAAGAAACTGCTGAATGATTCCAGACGTTTTCTGGCTGATGATTACTTCCGACTACCGCATAAGGATATGAGTTCCAGGAAGCTTGCGGATCAAATCGGCATTAGCCAGCGTCAATTGGAACGCCTCATGCAGAGTTACTATGGTGTGACCTTTCGAGAAAAGCTGCAATTCAGCCGAATGGAGAAAGCGAAGGAACTTCTGCGTATCACGGAACTCCCCGTTAACGCTGTAGCGGACCAGATCGGGTATACGTCGCCCAGCTATTTTACTAAACATTTTCGCAGCTATACAGGCGTAACCCCAGTGCAATTCAGGCAGCAACAAATGGATAAATAACGTCCGCCATCTTGTAAATTTTCTGTCTTGCGCGTTATACTTCATCTACTAGCCACTATGTATGGGGAAGTAGGGACATCACTTGAAGCTAAATAAATCGCCGTTCGTATCGCTCCGGATGAAGTTTCTTATATTGTTTTGTTTAATGATAACGTTACCATTTCTGTTTAGCGGTTATTTGACATATCAGAAGTATTCTTCCAACGTGGAACGGGATGCGAAAGCTTACTCCGATCAGTTGACCGAACAAGTTAATATAAATTTGGAGCGCTATATTCGCGAGATTGAACGAATAACGATATCCATCTATTATGATTCCAATTTTATTCGCATTCTGGAAGCGCACAATACGAACACAAGAAGCGCCTATGTTCCCTTTGAGGAGCGCTTGAAAATGAATCAGCTCATCTCATCGCTAGTGTATGACCGAACGGAGCTGGAAGGCGTCTATATTTTTGCCTTGGATGGCACGCTATTTAGCAATTTATCAGATACAATTTCCCCTACCTGGTTTTCAGATGGATCCAAGTGGATGGACCAAGTGAGGCAGAAGGATGGAGGGCTCGTCATTTTGCCGCCGGTGCAATGGAACTACTATCTTGAAAAGCCAAGAGAAGCACTCGCGTTTGCCCGGGTCATTAAAAATCCGTTGACCAACAAGCCAATCGGGTATGTCAAGATAGATCTGACGTCCAAAGGCTTTGAAAAAATTTTATCTAATATCAAAATGTCTAAAATGAGTAAGCTGTTTGTGTTTAATGAAAATTTTCAATGTATCTATCCGTTTAATGAGGAGTCGTCGGCTCCGTCTTACGCTGAGACGGTGGATATGAACACATCCAATATGCTCAAAACGGTTACTACCACTCCTGTCGGCGGTCTGACGATTGTCAGTACGATTCCAAAGAACGATCTCTTGGCGGATGCAAGGCAGCTCATTAGCTTCACCTTTTGGATCTCTGTGGCATCCCTTATATTTGCGTTTATCGCCGCTGTTTTTACATCGAACCGGCTTGTGAGGCCTATTCTTCGTCTCCAGCGGAAGATGCTCCGCGTTCAAAAGGGCGATTTTCAAGAGCGAGTGCAGGTCTATTCCAACGATGAAATCGGAGTTCTGTCAGAAGGCTTTAATAACATGGTGTCACAGCTGGATATTACGATTAAAGAAGTCTATGAGCTAAAGCTGCGGGAGAAGGATGCAGAATTGAATGCGCTGCAAAGTCAAATAAATCCGCATTTTTTATATAACACTTTGGAGTCTATTAATATGGTGGCTGTGAAAGAGCGCAATCATGACCTCTCACAGGTAATTACGAGTTTAGGGAAGCTGCTGCGTTACACGGTAAATAAGCAGGAGAGATTTGTATATCTGAAGGACGAGCTAAGCTTTGTGCAAAATTATTTGAACATCCAGACCTTCCGCTTGGAGGAGGGCTTGCAGACGGAAATTCATGTGGACTTTTCGCATGAGTTTGCGATGGTGCCGAAGCTCATTTTACAGCCGTTGGTTGAAAATGCGATTGAGCATGGCATGGGAAGCGTACCCTTCACTATTGCCATTTCCACGAAAGCTGAGGGGCAGGACCTCTTCATTTATGTGTCGGACAATGGTCGCGGTATTAGTCCGGAGCGACGGGAGATTATCCAGCAGCGTCTCTACGGACCAGAGCGTCCGCTTTCCAAACAGACGACAGAGAAGAAAACGAAGGGTTTCGCGCTTCGTAACATTCATCAGCGGCTGGTCATTTTGTACGGGGAGCCTTATGGCTTGTCGATTCTGGATACCGCTGAGAAGGGGACCACGTTCTGTATCCGGATGCCTTTTCAATGGGAGGAGTAGCGCCATGAACATTTTATTAGTGGAAGATGAAATGAAAATTCGGCAGGGACTGCGGAAAATCGTGGAGGATGTGATCACGTCCCAGCTTCATATTGCAGAAGCCAGCAATGGTCGGGAGGCGCTGGAATGGCTGCGGACGCAGGATCGCGTCGATCTGGTGATAACGGATATCCGGATGGGGGAGATGAACGGGATCGAGTTGATCAAACGGGCTAAAGAGTCGCATCCCGATACGCCGTTTGTCATTATCTCCGGCTATGACGAGTTTGGGTATGCTCGCGAAGCGCTGCGGTATGGCGTTTGTGACTATTTGCTTAAGCCGATTGAGCGGGTTGAACTTGCAGAAGTTTTGCAGAAAATTAGTGACCAGCGTTTGGCTTCGCAGCAAGCAGATAGCGACGAGAGCAAGGATGCCGGGCAGCCTGACGATAAGAATCGACTGATGATTCGCCGTGTGAAGGAGTTAGTGGGCCAGCACTTGAGCCAGGACATCTCCTTGCAGTTCTTAGCAGAGCGCGTGTATCTGCATCCGAAGTATTTATCCGATATGTTCAAGCGAGCGACGGGACAGAACTTGTCCGATTTTGTGACAGAACGCAGGATGGAGAAAGCAAGAAAGCTCTTGAAGGAAACGACGCTGAAGGTGGCGGAAGTGGCAATGATGTGCGGTTTTGCGAATCATAAATACTTTGCATCGCTCTTTAAACAGCAGACTGGGTGTACACCAACGGAGTACAGAGATAAAATAAACGGCATATAAATTCTATATTTCCAGAAATGACCTTACGATTTTGAACCATATATGGAATTTGTGGCGTTATCTTGGGTAACGTCTTTCTTTTATAATAAATCTTGTAAACGCTTAATCAATCAATTGAAGAAAAAGGGGATACTACACGATGAAGAAAGCCTTGCTTTTTACCACATCTTTACTGTTACTCAGTTCCGTAGTTGCGGGATGCAGCGGATCCAAAGATACGACGACCAGCGCTTCCTCCGCACCGGCGGGGACAACAGCGGCTACTAAGGCGCCGGCGAAAGACGTGAAGTTGACCTTCAGCATTTGGGGCAGCGACGCGCATAAGAAGATGTACGAAGATATTATCGCAAATTACAAGAAAATGAAGCCGAACGTGAACGTGGAAGTCATGATTATACCAGGTGCGGATTATATACAAAAAATGTCTGTCTTGATGGCGTCGAGAACGGCTCCGGACGTCATCTGGATGCTTGAGCGCGGCATTCCACAGTTCATGGAGACGGGCCAGCTCGAGGATCTGACCGCGATCAAATCTGACAGCGCTTACGACTGGGCAGACTTCATTCCATCTACGTTGGACCTCGTAACGAAGAACGACAAAGTGTATGGCGTACCGTTCTCGACACCACCGAACATGATGTATTACAACAAAACGATGTTCAAAGAGAAAGGCTTGAAAACGCCGAGCGAATTGTTTAAAGAAGGCAAATGGACGTACGATGAAATGCAGAAAGCAGCACAAGCGCTCACGCAATCAGATAAAGGAATTTATGGCATGAACTTAGTTCGTTCTGCGGGTTGGGGAACTAGCTGGATTGAATCGCTTCAAACGCTCGTTTGGGCATTCGGATCCGACTTCTTTAGCAAAGACGGTAAGAAATTTACGCTAAATACGCCGCAAGGGGAGCAGGCTCTGCAATATTTTAACGATGCGATGTTCAAATCGAAGGTGCATCCGAAGCCGGGGGATCAAACGACTTTCGAATCCGGTAAAATCGCTATGCAGCAGGAATTGCTGAGCTACATGGGCAAAGCGAAAGCGATCAAGGATTTTGAGTGGGATATCGCGCCGATGCCGAAAGGACAAGGTGGTCAAGGCACAACGCTAGGTTACGCTGCGTACATGGTGCCGAAAGGCGGAGCGAACACGGCGGAAGCGATTGAATTCGTGAAGTTCTTGTCCAATAAAGAGAACGTGACGACGACATCGCAATATTTCGTGCCTAGCCGTAAATCCATCTTGAATTCCGACGCGTTCTTAAAGCAAGGTCCGTCTCCTGAAAGTACGAAAACGGCAGTGCTCGATCAAATGGCTGGGGCAAGGGTTCGCCAAGGCTTCGTGAACTTTCAGAAAATCGACGACAAAATGAAGCTGCACTTCGATGCGATCTATACACAAAGCGGCACAATTCCAGACATTCTGAAGAAAATGGAAGCGGATGTTACGCCGGTTCTGCAATAACCGAATTTGAGTAGATGACGAGGCCAAGCCGAAACTGCTTGGCCTCTCGTCTACAAAGGAGTGGAGACAACTTTGGAAACCTATAGAACAACGACCCTAGAGACACCAACTGCTATAGCCGCCAAAACTAGAAAAGGCACCTACAGCAGGCTTAAACGCCGGAACGCCATTTACGGTTATCTGTTTATCGCTCCTATGATGTTGGGTTTCCTGATCTTCATGGCAGGTCCCATCATCAGCGCATTATGGCTCAGTTTCACGGATTATTCGCTGTTACACGCTACCTCCTTCGTTGGGGGCGACAACTACCGTAAAATTTTAACCGACGACCCGATGTTCTGGACCTCGATCAAAAACACACTGTATTTCTCGGTAGGATTGATTCCGCTCAATCTCATTCTAGCTTTAGCCCTGGCCCTTTTGCTTTCGACTAAAATTCCTGGAGTGGGCTTGTTCCGCACAGCTATATTCACACCGGTGGTCACATCCATAATCGTGTGGGCGATCGTGTGGAAATATGTATTTGCGACTGACGCCGGTCTTCTGAACCAAATATTGAAAGTTGTCGGCCTTACAGGTCCTGCATGGCTATATAATACCAAACTGGTCATGCCAGTCGTCATCATCGTCTCCGTGTTGAAAAAGGTCGGGATGAACATGGTTATTTTCCTGGCTGCGCTGCAGGATGTGCCTAAAATGTATTATGAAGCGGCAACGATTGACGGCGCCTCGAAGTGGAAGCAGTTTACAAAAATTACGCTCCCAATGATATCTCCATCTATCTTTTTGACTCTTATTATTACACTGATCGGATCGCTTAAAGTGTTCTCTCAAATCGTTGTTATGACGGACGGAGGACCTGGAACCAGCACGAATGTACTTGTCTATTACATCTACAAGCTGGCATTCAAAACGTACGACTTGGGATATGCTTCGGCAGTTGCGTTTATTTTGTTTTTCCTCGTTCTGCTGCTCACTATATTTCAGTGGAATCTAAGAAAAAGGTGGGTGCATCATGAGCAATAAAACATTGCGATTACTTAGAAACGCGATAACGTATCTGCTGTTAACTGTTGTGTCACTAGTTATCGTGGGCCCATTTCTGTGGATGCTGACGACATCACTTAAAGACCAGAACAAAATCTTTCTGTTCCCACCGCAGTGGTTTCCAAATCCAATTGTGTGGTCGAACTATTCACACGTATTTACAACGCAGCCGCATTTTCTGCTCCACTATGCCAATTCCGTGTACATTGCGATTCTCGTCACGATCGGTACGTGCATCGTCGGTGCACTGGCCGGCTTTTCGTTTGCAAAGCTCCATTTTCCATTTAAAAATGTGTTCTTTCTTATCCTGCTTAGCGGGATGATGATTCCGAATGAGGTCACGATTATCCCGAATTTCATCTGGTTTTCAAAGCTGGGGCTCGTCAACAATCACTTCCCGCTCATTATCCCGCCGATTCTCGGAGCGGGCGGGATCTTCGGTGTGTTCCTGCTTCGTCAGTTCTATATTACGATTCCGAAAGATCTCGACGAAGCAGCCGAAATCGACGGCAGCACGCCGTGGCAGACGTTCTGGCGCATTATGGTGCCGATGGCGACGCCGGCTTTTGCTACGCTTGCGATCTTTACGTTTCTTAACAGCTGGGAGGATTTCCTGGATCCATTAATTTATTTGAGCTCGGATCGGTTGTTTACGCTGCCGATTGCGATGAAACTTTTCACCGATATGGCTGGTACTGACTGGCATCTGTTGATGGCGGCATCCGTCATGGCGACGGTTCCGCTGCTCCTCGTCTTCTTCTTTGCACAGAAGAAATTCATCGAGGGCGTGGCTACAACGGGGTTGAAGTAAGAAAAATTATCGTGGGAGGAATTAGAGATGACAACCAATCAATTTGATGTCGTGGTCGTAGGAGGAGGCATTGCCGGCACCGTTGCGGCAATCGCTTCTGCCAGGTGCGGAGCCAAGACATTGCTTATCGAACAGTATGGCTTTCTTGGCGGCATGTTGACAGCTGCTGGCGTGGGCCCGATGATGACTTTTCATTCGGGCACGACACAAGTGGTACAAGGCCTTACCGGCGAACTGATCGACAGGCTGAAGGCGAGAGGCAAATCACCTGGACATGTAGAGGATACGACGGGTTATACGTATACGGTCACGCCGTTCGACGCGGAGGGGATGAAGCATGAATTGGACGTGATGTTTACGGAGGCCGGCGGTCGATTGCTCTACCATACGATGCTCGCGGAAGCGACTGTAGCGGACGGGAAGATCCAATCCGTCAAGGTGGTCAACAAAGCGGGGATTACTGAAATTTTTGGCAAAGTGTTTATCGACGCCTCCGGTGATGCTGATCTGTCGGCTTGGGCCGGCGTAGAGTTCAATAAAGGCAGAGAGTCCGACGGCGCGACCCAACCGATGACGATGAACATGAAGGTTCGGGGTGTGGATATCCCTCGCGTGAAGGAATATATCCGATCGCATCCTGAGGAGTTCCCAAGACTTGCGACAGAAGAGGATAGGGAACGTGTTCTAAGAGCAGAACGGCTGTCCATCGGCGGCTTCGTCAGCGCGATGAAGAAAGCGATGGACAATGGGGAGCTGACTGGCGTTCGCGATGATCTGCTGTTTTTCGAGACGAATAACCCGGGCGAGGTGATCGTTAATACCTCTCGAATATTGGGCTACGACAGCACGGATCCGTGGAGTCTAAGTGAAGCAGAGGTCGTAGGCAGAAGACATGTGAAAGAACTAGAAACGTTTTTGAAAAATAAAATTGTTGGATTTGAACATTCCGTCGTCGTATCGTCAGGTCCCTCAGTTGGCATTCGCAGCTCCAGACAGATAAAAGGCTTGTATACCCTTACACTAGATGATTTGGTTGAATGTCGCACATTCGACGATGTCATCGCTCATGGGGGTTATCCGATCGACATTCATCCGCCGAAAGGCGAGCAAGAGGAGCATTTTAAGAAAAGAAATCAGGAAATTAAGCATCTAAAATCGGGTGAAACGTATAGCATTCCTTATCGCAGTTTAATTAACGATAAAGTCCGCAACTTGGTAACGGTGGGCAGATGCATTTCAACAACGTTCGAAGCACAGGGAGGTATTCGCGTGACGCCAATTGCCGGTGCCATCGGACACGGTGGCGGTGTCGCGGCCGCGTTAGCAGCACTGGGGAATAAGTCGACCGACGAAATCTCCATCGGGGAGCTCCACGCTGAGCTCAAGAAGCAAGGTGCATATTTGGAAATCTAATTGAGCGTGCTGGAAGGCTCCAAGGGAAAGAGACCCATTTCAATAAGAAATGGGTCTCTTTCCTTTCGATAAATCTGTCCTATTTCACAAATCTAACAGCATCTGCTGCTACAAATCCATCAGTACCAGCATTCTCCAATCTTACTGAACCGTTAGCACTGTTCTGGCCTGCATTAAAAGGATGATTGCCTAGATAAACCCATGTTCCGCCATTGATCGTCTGGTTGACCGTATAGGTGGCTGAACCCCCATTATAGAAAACTGTATATTTTGCATTTGTTGCTCGGTTTGCGTGAGATGTAAATCGTACATACACATTATAGTTTTCGGCGGAAGGAAGATTTGGTATCCATCTGAATGCCGCGTCACCTTTATTGGTATTTCCATCATGCTCATAATTCGTTCCATAATATCCGGCACTTCCGGTTGTAGTAGTCCATGTTCCTGATGTTTTGCTTGTATAAGGGCTGCCTTGGGAATTATCTACGATAACCTCAGTATCACTATTTTTATAATAAGCGATTTTACCGTCAAGTCTGCCTCCAATATCCGCAAAGGCATACAATACGCCACCAACAGTTATGAAGGATACGCCTCCGATCTTGTTTGCCTCTGGACCCGTAGGTGATGGATCGTAAAACACGCCAAGATGATTTTCCAAATTGAAATTCGCTCCAACTTCCGTTATATGGGAATTCCCGGAAGTCGCATTATATACAAGATAATGACCACCGTTCCAATTTAAGTATTCCCCACCACCAATATTTGTACCTTCCTGTGCATTCGCAGAAACAAGTGGTGTTGTTTGTACCGTCCAATTTATGGCGTCATTGGAATACGCCAGATAACACTTCCTTACATTAGATGTGTTATTAACCATAAACGTCATCGTATACTTATTATTAAACCTTGGAATCGTGTACTCAAAAACCCTCGCATAGGAAGTCTCCGTCGCATTCGGAATCATTGCCGTAGTAATGACCGTACCCCCATATGTAAAGTTAATTCCGTTAGTCGTTGTAGCATATCTGGTTGTCGTGTTTTCTCCATGAAAATAGAGGAACATTTTATTTTCTTCACTTATCCATACCGCATTTGGTGAAGACACGTGACTAACATTGTAATTGGGTGACCAATTGTTCGCTATTACAGGATTATTTGCATATTCCGTCCACGGACCATCTAGTTTATTTGAGTAAAATAGGCTTATTCCGCCTGGGGCATCATGTGGCGCTACATACATATAGTAGGTTCCTAAAGGATTTGTAAAATAATCGGCTGCTTTGAAAATCGTTGGAGATATTAGTTCTCCGGTTGGATTATAATTGAGATTGTCATTAACCGGGTCTATGAGCATCTTTTTAAATGTAAGATGCGGAAATCCGGCAATTTCTGCCGAGACCTTACCGACTTGGAAATTCATTCCCAATTGCATTGTCAAAGCACACACCACCATAACCATCACTGCAAATAATTTCAACTGTAACCTTCTCAACATCATACAACCTCCTTATGAATTTTATTAAGCGCTTTCAAAACTTATTATAAAAGAATGGCGCTACCCAAGTAACGCCACAAATTCCATATATGGTTCAAAATCGTAAGGAGTCTGAATCGGCACATCAGGCTTACTCATGATCATTTTGATTTTCCCGTATTCATCAGATCTATTTTAGCTTTTACTTTAATATTTAATTTGGAATAGGTCATTTTCCAGTTCATATTGTTCCATGCTTCATAGGATGAATGATTGCGTACCACCCTTCCTATTCCAATAGGATCTGTTTGATAGTTTTGCAATTTGGTTAACAGCTTTTCTGAAGAGGTTATTAAATATGTTTCAACCTGTTTTTCCAATTCTCTTTGATACTTCTCTTGACTTATATCCATTGTTCCTGTGTATTCAAGGACGCTTCCTTTTAAATCTAAGATGACTTCGACCGACATATTTTCTTTGTTCATTTTTTTAGCATTTTTAGAATTAATCCCATTTAGCAAAAGCTGATAATTTTCTCCTGATTCTTCCGTATTCATATTAATCATTAATCTGCCATTTTTGATGTCACCCATTAATAAATTAAGGATCTGTGTTTCACTCAATGTTAGGCGTGTAACATATTGATCTTTTTTGAAAATTCCCAATCCACTTAACTCAATGTTATCGCCTTCATATGAAAAAACGGGCAGTACCGGATCAATACCGTCGTCATAATAATCTCTTAAAAAACGATATTGATTTGTAAATAAAGCTTTATTTTGTTTGCCCGCTTTCTCCAAGAACGTGTAAAGAAACTCAGCATTATCTTCGACAGAGGGTAACTTTTTTTTAAGTAATCTCCCTGAATGTCCCTCCACGATAGCAAATTTAACGCGAGTTCCAATTTCTGGATCCCTTGTAAATGTCTTCACAACATTGATAAGACCTTTTTTCAATAGTTCCTCACCAAAGAGAATCGTACCCTGTCCGCCAACTAGCTTTAAATTGGTTAAGTTTTGAATTTTAAGGAAAGTATCATGAACGGATTTACCATTAGCAGTAAGAGTCGTTGTATTAACCATTCCTTCTTTAGACACAGTGGGAAAAAGGACTGTTGTTGTAATTGGATTTTCATCACTTTCCGACAAATCGTATGCACAAGCTTCAAGTACTGCTAATTCTTCAATAACATTACTTTCTGCACAACCTGTTAATAACAAACAGCATATTACGATCATTACAAGTGTTTTATTTTGCATGATCTGTCTCCCTAGGCATCTTTTTTTTAAGAATTTGAATAGACAGGCTGCATAATACGATTATAGGTAATGCCCAAGCAATTCCGATTGAACAATTACTCAAGAAGTCCAACCATTTTTTGACATCTAGCAAAGAATTTGGAATTAATGCAAGAATAAAACCGATTGCTACTATGGTAATTATCCAAACAGTAGGTTTTACACTTTTCACCATGTTCCCAAAAAATTGCTGAGCTCCCCAGTAATAGATGACAGTTGTTGATAATACCTTGAAGGCAAAAACACAAAAACAAAGATTTTCGGCTCGTGAAAGGAAAGATACTTCTGTATATTCAAACAATGTCATGGTGGGGTATAGATCATTTAGTATTTGATTGAAGCTAAAAAAGCCAAAGCACATAAAGGTGACAAGTAAATTGGTAGCCGTTGAGATCATATTTCCAATATAAATTGTTTTCGTCCATTTATTATCTACCATAGGAAAAAAAAGCATGGAAACTTCAATACCTAAAAATGCTGAATAAACATGAAGAGTCCCCTTGAAAAAATTTGTTTCTCCTTTAAAAATGAAAGGCGTGAAACGAGAAAACTCCATTTCTGGAAGAAGATAAAAAAGCAAAAAAATCATTGGAATCACGAAGAAGAATAACACCACAACTGCTTTAGCGATATGGTGGAATCCCCCCCTTAATAATAGAAAACTAAGAAGTGTAAAGAATATGACGAAATATATGGCAGGTAATGTTGGATAAAACATTATTTTCATGATGAAGATATATTCCCTCATAATCATGCTTGCCATTCCAATCCAAACACAAATGATAAACAAATAGAAGGGGGCCATTAGCCATTTGGGAACTATTGCTTCAATGATTTCAAAGATTGATCTTCCTTTACCCAGCTTATAACTTATTGCAATCATCGTAATATTTATATTAACGAGCACGAAAATGAAAATAATACTTAACCAGCCATTTGTGCCAAAATATTCGGCAGCTACTCGAGGTAATGTATACAAGACAAGGCTATTTTGGATGCTATAGATTAGTAAAGACAGTTGAAGTGGATGGAGCCGTTCTTTCATTATTGTCACCATTAATTCCTCTCATTCTCACGATCGTTTTGCATCAAAGAATGTGCTGGTTGCCCCTTATTCAATTTATAAAAAAGCCCTCTCAAAATACTCTTCGACCAGTTTTTGAAGATAGCCGAAGAAAGAGGCTTAATATAAGGTGTTGATAAATTTGATAACCCAGTTAAGTGGATGACTACGATTCCTAATGCGAAGAAGATACCGATATTACCCAAAAATCCTGCCATTACAATAAATAGGAACCGAACGATCCTAACGGAAGCACTCATGATATAACTTGGTACTATGAATGAAGCTATGGCAGATACAGAAACAACAATGATTAAGATATTACTGGTAACCCCAGCTTCAACAGCTGCTTGACCGATCACAATACCGCCTACTACCCCAATTGTTTGACCGATTTTTGTAGGCAGTCTTGCACCCGCCTCCCTTAAAAGTTCAATGACTATTTCTAAAAACATAGCTTCAACGAAAGGAGGAAAGGGCACTCTGCTTCTAGATTGCATAAGGCTTTGTAGAAGCGATTGTGGAATCATTTCGTAATGAAACGTACAGATAGAGACATAAAAAGCTGTGAGTATTAAGGTAATAAATAAAGCGAAGTATCGCAGAATCCTAACCGCTGTTCCTATGCTCCAACGCATATTATAGTCATCTGGTGACTCGAAAAAATCAAAGAAACCGGAAGGTGTACAAAAAATGTTTGGACTATCATCGACAAGTCCAATTACCTTTCCAGCATATAGTTTTGTCACAGCAATATCCGGCCTTTCCGTAGTATAAAATTGAGGGAATGGCGAATTTTTATGATCATCTAACATTTGAACCAAAATGTTGGAGTCCGTTATGGAATCAACTTTAATCGAATGAATCCTTTCTTTCAGCTGATGAACTACATCCATTTTTGCAAGACCTTCAATATAGATGATTAGAACTTTTGTTCTCGAAATTTCCCCGACAGATAGCGTAATCATTTTTAAGCGAGCACTTCTGACTCTTCTTCTAATCAACGATATATTCGTTTTTAAAGCCTCATTAAAAGAGTCATGTGGCCCACTGATGACAGTTTCTGTTTCAGATTGTGAAATGGCACGTTCTTCGAATCCAGACACATTTATTAAATAGGTATATTCCCCAGTTAACATGGTCACATTGCCGTCTAATATGCCTTGTACGACTTTCTCTTGATTATTTACACGTTTAAAAATAGACTGTTGTAACGATTTTTCGAAATCATGGAATGACATTTCTCTTAATGGTGAAAGTATTTCTCTCTCTAACGTGCTGGAATCCACCAATGAACTTAAATATATAATGTGAATATTATTTTGATGAAATGAACGGTGAACAAGGTCAAAACTATCCTCGAAATTGGCAAGTGTCTTTTCAAGATTAGCAGGATGTGGATTAGAAGACTCCGTATCCTTTTGGATATTTTTTTTGATTTTCATTCGAAAGTGTTTCATTTAAGTTCCTTCCTTTGGAGTCAACTTAATTAATAATATGGAACATAAATCCTCTAAATATGTATAATGTCAAAATTGCAATGTAAAAGAAAAAAGCAGTCCCCTTATGTTGGGACTGCTTCTTTCATATGAATATACTTACAAATCGCTCGTTTTCGCGGCTTTTTGACGTGCACGGAATCTTCGAACTTTCATTAAGTTGCCACAGACTTTATCGTCGCAGAAGCGTTTGGTACGGTTGCGGGTTTCATCGTAGTAAACCACTCGGCAATCCGGATTCTCGCAGATACGTAAGCGGGAGGGCTCGCCTTCTGAGAGTATACGGCTGAACGAAGCGGCTACCTCGGCTCTAATTCGGGACCAATCTGCTTGTAAAAGAGTGGATTCCAAACGATAACCAGAATCCGATTGAGAAATGTGCAAAATCATGGGTACACCCGATAATGCCCGGTTAAGTCCCTCGAGATCGACGGGATCTGCGGGCTCGATTGCCGTTGACTTTTGGACGATTCGAAGCATAAGCCCCCTCAACCGTCTGAGATCTTCAAGTTCTTCCGCGGACGGAGTGCCCGGATAGGGAAGATTGTGGATAGACAGCCATTGTTCCAACCATCCTGGCTTGTCCAGTCGGTCTTCAGAATGACCGCTGCCTCTCCAGTCGTGATAGTCACTTCTCAAAAAATCGTCCCATAACATCGCGCCGCAACTCCCTTGTTTTCATGTGAGGAATGACTTTATTGTAACACCCAAATCATTACTTAGCTAGTGACTTAACGGCTAAGAAGATCCTCAGCATGACGAGGAGCGTCTTTTATATTTTACATAAAACGACAATATTCGATTAAATTATGGTAAAATAACCCTTAATATTATTAACTTAAGAGACAGGTGGTATTACTTTGGGATACACAGCTAGAATCATTTCCGCAATACTAGTTAGCTTAAGTGCGATAGGTTGGAGTATTTATTCGTACACGATGAATGGTTCTTATGTAGGTGGATGGAAACGCTTCATTATCTCTCTGTCGGTAACAATTCTTTATGTAATCATAGGTTGGTGGATCGGAAAGCAATTTGATAAAAGCAAATTTTATTATCAAAAATATAAAGAAAATGAAGCAGAATTAGTAAGTAGAGAACAACAATATAAATCTTTATTTGAAAATAATCAGGATGCAGTAGTGATGTTGGATCTTGATGGAATGATCATTAACGTTAATTCAATAGCAGAACGAATATCTGGTTATGAAGCTGATGAAATTGTAGGTAAATCCGTTCAGATGTTTTTTTCTAAAGAAGATTTGAAAGATCACCTTGAAGGTTTGGAAAAAGCTAAAAAGGGTGAAGCACAACAAGATTCCTTACATTTCATTCATAAGAATGGTAATCGTATTAAAATAGTGGCAAAAACAGTTCCTATTGTTGTAAATCAAAGAATTACGGGTCTGTATTACATTGCCAAAGACGTCACGGAAAATGAAAGATTAGAGAACGCAATATCAGATATTTCGAAAGTTGTATCAGCACAAGTGGGTGAAGTGTTTTTTCAATCTTTAGTGCAGTATACCGCTAAAATGTTAAATGTGGATTACGCCTTCATTGGCGAATGGATTGGTGATAATAAAACTAAAACCATTGCTTTGTGGAACCGGGGAGAAATCGTTGGAAATATTGAATATAGTTTAGCTAATACACCTTGCGAAAATTTGAAGAATGGGTTCCGTTCCTATCCCACAGGAGTTCAACAGAGGTTCCCTTTTGACAAGATGTTAATTGAATTAAACGTTGAGAGTTACATGGGGATTCCGTTAATGGATTCAAAAGGTCATATTCTAGGGATATTTGCATTTATGCACCATAGCACAATTGAGAATAGTTCATTAGCAGAATCATTATTGAAAATCTTTTCATCGCGTGCTCAAGCAGAAATGGAACGTAGACAATATGAACAAAAAATTATTCACTTAGCTTATCATGATGCGCTAACCAACCTGCCTAATCGCAACCTTTTTGTTGAGAAGTTTACCCTGTATATGGAAAGGGCAAAAGTAGAAAGGGAACAGATAGCTGTTTTGTTTATGGACATAGATGAGTTTAAATTGGTTAATGATACGATCGGGCACGAAGCCGGTGATTTATTGTTAAAAAGTTTGGCTATGCGACTAACAGCTGTCGTAAAGGATGCTCATTTGGTTTCCCGCTTTGGTGGGGATGAATTTACAATTCTAATCCCAGGAACCACTGTCGAAGATACGACTAAAATAGTACGGAATATGGTTCAAGAACTGCAAAAACCAATCCCAATCAAAGACTGTGAAATCCAAATTAGTCCAAGAATTGGAATTAGTATGTATCCCCTTCACGGAAATAACATAGATAATTTAATTAAAAAGGCCGACGCGGCTATGTATTGGGCGAAAGATCAATGGAACCAAAAATATAAATTTTTTACAATTGGCGATGAAAAACCTAATCAAAATGAGCTTACTCTGAAAAAAGAGATGGAAAATGCATTGAAGAATGAGGATTTCTTACTTTACTATCAAGCTAAAGTCAACACAATAACTGGTGCGATTACTGGATTAGAAACATTAATTCGCTGGAACCATCCAGATAAGGGATGGATACCACCTAATGACTTTATTCCAATAGCCGAAAGAACAGGATTAATTAATCCCATTGGTGAATGGGTGTTACGTGCAGCGTGCAAGCAAAATAAAAGATGGTTAGATTTGGGTTATCCTCCTTTACGAATCTCTGTTAATATCTCAACCCCTCAGCTAAAACAAAGAGATTTGATAAAAATGATTGAACATGTGTTAAGCGAAACAGGACTTCCTGCTAAATATCTTGAGCTCGAAATTACAGAAAATATGAGTATTTTAGATTTTAAATATACCCATATAATTCTAAATGAGTTGAGGAGCATGGGTATTCATATTTCAATTGATGATTTTGGAACAGGTCATTCATCACTTCATTATTTAAGCAAATTGCCAATTGACACAGTGAAGATAGACCAATCTTTTGTTCAAAATATGATGAATAGTAATAGCGATCTAAAAATCGTTGAGGCGATTATTTCGATGTCACACAGTTTGAACTTACATGTCATTGCTGAAGGCGTTGAAAGTGAAAGTCAAGTCAACGTATTGTCAGGTCTTGGATGTTATGAAGTACAAGGGTACTGGTATAGCAAGCCTATTCCAGGACATGAGTTTGAAACCTTATTAGTAAAAGGAATAAATAAGATGTCATCTTAAAGGAGACTTTATGCAAGTAACCCTCTAAATAATTTTAGAGGGTTACTTGCATTTTGTTTTGGTGCGTGCTATATTACGTTTTGTAACCAACAAACAATAAATAGATGGTTACTTATTTTGCGGAGGGATCGTATGATCCGAGTGGAATCATTACTTCTTTTTCTATGATAAGTTCCTAAATGTGCTATTCATGTCCGTTGTGATCACGGTCTTAGCTAACGATATCCACGCAAAAAAACCAAAACCAATCAAAAGGAGATTACAAAAATGACACAAACCAGTACTGAGAACAACGCCATTCGTCCATTTCATATCAACATCCCGGAGGACGAAATTATTGAACTTCGTAGACGTATTAACGCGACAAGATGGCCTGAGAAGGAAACGGTCACGGATCAATCGCAAGGCGTACAGCTAGCAACGATTCAGGAACTTGCTCGTTATTGGGCGAATAATTACGACTGGCGCAAGGTTGAGGCGAAGATTAACGCCATGCCTCACTTCATTACCAAGATTGATGGTCTTGATATTCATTTCATCCACGTTCGTTCGAAGCATGACAATGCGATGCCGATCGTTATTGCACACGGCTGGCCAGGTTCGATCTTCGAGCAGATGAAGCTTGTTGAACCACTAACCAACCCTACAGCGTTTGGCGGAAGTGAAGCGGATGCTTTCCACGTGATTATTCCATCGATGCCTGGTTACGGGTTCTCAGGCAAGCCGACCACAACCGGATGGGATCCTAAACGCATCGCGAAAGCTTATGGAGAGCTGATGACTCGCCTTGGATATACGAAATATGTGGCGCATGGCGGTGACTGGGGGGCGATTGTCGTTGATTTCATGGGTGTTCAGGAGCCCAAAGGATTGATCGGCCTTCACACCAACATGGCTGGGGTCATTCCGCAAGACGCTGACGCGGCGATTTGGTCTGGCAACCCGCTGCCATCCGGTCTCTCCGACGAAGAGAAGAGAGCTTGTGCGCAAGTTCTCGAAAATAAATTCGCCTACGCATCCATGATGGGAACTCGCCCGCAGACGCTGACTGGATTGGTAGATTCACCTATCGGTTTGGCAACGTTTATGCTTGACCACGATTGGAAAAGTCTTGCCTTGATCGCGAGATCTTTCGCGGGCGTCCAAGAAGGCATAACGCGCGACGACGTTCTTGACAACATCTCTCTCTTCTGGTTTACGAATTCAGGCGTATCCGCTTCCCGTATCTATTGGGAGAATGGGCAAGCTGGCATTTCCTTCTTCGGCGTCAAAGGCGTCAAACTTCCGGTTGCCGTAAGCGTCTATCCAGATGAGCTGTATGAAGCACCGAAGAGCTGGGCAGAGAAAGCTTATCCGAATCTGATCCACTACAATAAACTTCCTAAGGGCGGACATTTCGCAGCTTGGGAGCAGCCAGAGTACGTGACTTCAGAACTTCGCACAGCATTCAAGGCGTTACGCTAATGGATCCAGCAGAAAAAGAGCTTATGGAATCACGTTTAGTTCATTTAATCAAAAAGTACCCAGGCATTACACCAGAAATGGAAGCTATGTTTTATATCGCTTATACCCGCGGCTTTAGTGATGCGTGGTGGAGCCAACAACATAACAAACAACAGGCGATACATTAAGAAATAATCGTATTAAATTGGAGACTCGCAGCCCCATGCTGCGAGTCTTTTTGTGTATGGCATTAATAGGAGATCGCGTTCTGGTTAAGACTATATCAATAGAGGGGAATTCCCTTACATGGCGTCACATGAGAAGGGAGTTATCGATGATCCCGAAAGTTACGGATATGGTCTGGAAGAATCCTGCTTCGTTAAGGTGGCTGTTCGGGCTCAAGCTCGTTTATGATGTCGTGCTGACAGGGATGTTTTATTTTGAAAACGCGATGGCGATCTTCTGGAGATTAAGTTTTGTTGTACTTTCGTTATTCGTATTTCTTTTCGTGAATTTATTTTACGCCAGAATGAAAAAGCAGTGGCTCTTGTTCCTCTTAATCATCGATTTTCTGTTAACTGCTTCATATGGCTATGTATATATCGGAGGCCAAATCCCTAATCATTTATTTAACGGCATTACGGCTTTAGCGATTTGCATGTTTGTAAAGAAGGCCCGTACGCTGATCTTAACTGGTATATGTTTATTAGTAATCTATTTGATTACTATGGGCAGCATTGATTGGTATATGTACGGACGATTTGATAAAACAAGCTATTTTATTTCCTCTTCGTTCATTGTGTTCGCATGTATAGTCAGCTATTTGATTCATTTTTATCAAAGGGCAAGCAAGGAAACCATGCAATTGTATACACAATTGATGCAATCGCACGAGCAACTGCAGGCCTATGCACGCCAGTCGGAAGAGTGGGCAGCCGCGAGGGAAAGAGTACGCATTGCACGGGATATCCATGATACGGTAGGTCATAAACTGACGGCATTGTTGGTCCAAATGCAAGTGGCTCGCAAGCTAAGCCGAATAGATCCATTGCGCAGCGAACAAACCTACATGGTATGTGAAGAGTTAGTCAGGTCTGCCTTGCAAGAGGTACGTCTTTCCGTAAGGGCCATACGCGACGAATCGATTACATCAACTTCATTAGAAGAAAGCCTTACCCGTATAGCAGAAGAGTTCACCCAATTCGCCAAGGTTCAAACGGTTCTTGAAGTTGAAGGAACCCCTGTTGCCCTCCCAGGAGATCTTCAACTAACAGCGTATCGAATTGTACAAGAATCGCTTACGAATGCGCAGAAGCATGGTCATGCGACCCATGCTGTCATTGGGTTGGCTTTTGCCGAAACTGAATTTTCACTAAGCATACGGAATGATGGTGACTTGCCTACCGAATTGAATCTGGGGTTTGGTTTGTTGAATATGAAGGAAAGGGTGAAGGAGTGGAAAGGAGACGTACATTTTGATATCGATCAGAAACTAGGCTTTTCTGTTGAAGTGAAGCTGCCCTATTCGCAAACAGAAATGGAGGGACATCCTTGAGAATCCTGATTGTCGACGATCAGCGGCTGATGCGTGACGGTCTTGCCACAATCATTAGTTTGGAGCAAGGGATGGAGGTGGTTGGAACCGCGGAGGACGGCAGAGATGCCTTTGCCAAAGTCGTCGAGTTACAACCGGATGTTGTGTTGATGGATATTCGAATGCCGGGGATGGATGGCATTGATGGTACGGATTTGATTCTGAAGCACTATCCAGAGATGAAGGTGTTGATTTTAACTACTTTTGATGACGCGGAACTCATTTTGAAGGTGTTGGAAAAAGGCGTTCATGGCTATTTACTGAAGGATATGCCCTCGGAAGCAATCATCAGTGCCATTCAAACGGTGTACAATGGAGGAACGGTGCTTCAACACGATATCACGTCGATGATGCTCAAAGAATTAATTGCCGAGTCGGATAGGCTTCCCAATCAGGCACACGCACTAAGTAACGCAGAGCCGGAGAAGCTAGGTCCATTGACTGACCGAGAGAAGGATGTGCTCGCCTTATTGGGGCGCGGGCTTAATAATAAAGAAATTGCAGGCATGCTATATCTGACAGAAGGTACCGTGAAGAATCACGTTTCTAGTTTAATAGCGAAGCTGGGGCTTCGGGACAGGACGCAAGTAGCTCTATTTGCAGTACGTCATCTATTGGGTTGATGGGCATGACTTTTGGCATAGAAGCATGAAATTTAACATGCTTATCTATCAAAAGTTTTGCCTTTTTTCGTATGCAGGTCATGACTTTTCACAGCTTTGTTTACGATCTATACATGTTATACTTTTTGGGCATAAGGGTAAAGGAAGTGAATGGATGAAAAAAGGTTGGTTTGAACTGGACAAATTCAAGCATGATGATTGTTATTGTTGCGATTGTCCTGATTGCTTGAAAACATGGCAAATCCATATTTATTCTTACGAAGCCGATGACGATTCAGCACCTGATGTTACCTTGATTTTAAATAAGTCAACAGAAACCGGTAACGGATATTATGTCATGGAGTATTCGATTACTTATGTGGGGCGTGCAATTATGTTTGATGAGGCAACTGCCATGGTCAAGAGGATAGATGAGGTTAGCAGCACCAATGACGCAATGAGCTTGACTGATCATTTGGTTATCTGCCGCGAATTCTTTGATTGTGGGAAAATGAAAGATTTCACAATTTCATGAAAAGGGGTTTTCCGATATGCGAAAAAAATTAGTCATTGTGTTTCTTCTCATTATTTTAGCCGCGGGCTCTTTTTATGAAATGAATTGTTTTTTGAACTACTGATTTAGGGAGGAACAAATATGAGAGCTGAATTCGCACTTCGCCTATTGGATAAACATATAAATCAATTCATACATGTAAGCAGTCAGTGTCCACCGGACAAACGCAGGGTCATTCCAGAAGGATTTAAAAACAACATGCATTGGCAGCTAGGTCATGTGCTTTACATTACACAATTGGAAGTGCTCGGTCTGTCCAAGCAGCATTTGGTCCTTCCGGAAAGCTACAAAACCTTTTTCGCTTACGGTACGAAACCTACGGATTGGAAAGAAGAGCCGCCGGAGTGGGACGTATTAATTGCCCATCTGAAAGAACTCCGCAATTATATCCTTGAAACCTTACACGATAGACTGGATGAGTCCGTGAGCGAGAATTTCCTGCATGCCGATAATATCGGTGAGCTCATCTACGCGACCACGATGCATGTGTTCTACCATCAAGGTGTCATTTACGGTATGAACAAATCGCTGAAGTCGCATGTAATCGAGGCACAAGATGTGTTGCCGAAGGTTAATGAAAGCTCAGTTACGTCTTCCGAAACGGCTGTTTTTGCTGGCGGTTGCTTCTGGCACATGGAAAATTCATTCCGGGATCTCGACGGCGTTACAGATGTATTCACCGGCTATACGGGTGGAAAAGATGACAAACCGACTTACAAAAAAGTCGTTTCCAAAACGTCTGATCATCTTGAATCGGTCGAGATTCATTATGACCCGAATGTGATTACGTATGGGGAGTTGCTCCAGAATTTCTGGCAAAACGTCGATCCAACGGATGTGGGCGATCATTCCGCCATTTTTTATACAAGCCCTGAACAAAAAGAAATCGTGGAAGCATCTCGAAAGGAATTGGATGCATCCAAACAGTTTTCTAAACCCGTTGTAACGAAAATTGCTGCTGCATCAACGTTTTACAAAGCCGAGGACGAACATCAGAACTATTACAAAAAAGTTCGCTCAGCGGTAAAGAATACGATGAACAAGTACTTCTCCGATCCTCGGTATCTTGACCATAATATGTGGGAGTGATGAGAAATGAATACGAACTCAAATCAAAGATATAATAGCGATTTTAATAAAGAAGAAAAGTTAAAAACGTTGACCAAACAACAATATAATGTAACCCAGCATGGTGTGGACGAGAGACCGTATGCGAATGAATACTGGGATAATGAGGCCGAGGGTATTTACGTAGATATTGTTTCAGGTGAGCCGCTGTTTAGTTCGAAGGACAAATTCGATGCTCGTACAGGCTGGCCGAGTTTTACAAAGCCACTGGAGTCCACTAACGTTGTTCTGAAAAATAAAGGATTCTTTTCTGGGTGCGAAGTCAGAAGTCGAGATGCGGATTCCTTCTTAGGTGATGTGTTTCATGACGGACCAGACGAGACTGGATTGCGATTCTGCGTGAACTCTGCAGCTATGAAATTCATTCCGAAAGATGAACTTGAAGAAAAAGGTTATGGAGCCTATCTGGCACTATTTAGCGGTGAATAAGCTAACAAACAGAAAAGGTACAATCGCTTCTTCATTGGAAGCGATTGTACCTTTCTTTTGCTGTTACTGGGACAATAATCTCTTATACGTGGAAAGGGTTCCGTAGTGCGATCCTTCATGGTATAGATTATAACGTAGCGCTTGCTCTGGCGTTACTAGAGCGAGTCCTGTAGACGTATTAATCGCAGCTACAGCTTCGTTCAAGCGATCCATCGGATATTGCTTGCGAATTCTATCCAGCTGATCCGTCATCAGAGCTTTCAGTTCTTGCAATGTCGGATTAGGAAGCGAAGCAGGGTACGTGTCTAGCGGCGACTTTCCTGAAACGAACCGATCAGTAAACCCTTCTGGCAGATGAAGCGGGAGTTTCAGCTGAGATTGCGCTAAGAATTCCGTAACGAAATAGATGTGACCAAGGTGCCAACGGATATGATTGCGAAAACCAGTGGGGATACGATCCGCGAGATCCTCAGTGAGGCCTTCAAATGCTTGCAGTGTTTGTTCTCTTATATTGATCAATTCTTCGAAAATAGTTGTTTTCATAATATATCGCTCCTCGATGTTATATTTATTTTTACGGCCGGTCGTTCTGAACGACTCTACCTTTATAAAACATGCGATCTGGGATTTCTACCTTCTCTTTGGCCGTCAAATCGACCGCTTTTAATTTAAAGATAGCGGTTTTACTCCCTAGCGGGGAAACGTACCGATCCAAATGAGTCCGCCCCAGCGGCTTATCATAATAGCCTGGCACATATTTGTCCAACATGACCTGCATAGCGGCCGTCGCTTCGTCTAAATCCGTTACACGCTCCAAGTTGCCTTCGATGATAACACTCATAAAGGCGGTATCCGTTTTAGCGGGTATAGGGCTCGTAATGGTTCCGTAATTTTCACTGACGGTGAAACAGGCTCGCGGGTTTTGTTCGATATAAGTGATTTTTCTTCCTTCTTCGGCCCCATGAAAATAAATGGCGTTGTTCAGAAAAGAAAAATTGAGTGGAATGACGTAAGGGAAATCCTCTGAACATAGGCCGAGAAATCCAATCTGGGCTTGTTTAAGAAAGTGCTGGATTTTGTCTGCATCTGTTGAGCTGCGTTTCACATTGCGAAGTGGAAACATCGTACGAAATCATCGCCTTTCAAGTAGTGGGTTCAGTTACGAATCAATTGATCGTATCTAAATACTCTCTGATTTGTGCAGGTGTCTTTGCAAATTTGCTGTGCAGATGTGCTAACTTCTCTCCATTTTTAAATACCAGCAAACTTGGAATTCCTCTGACGTCATATTTTTCGGTAAGCTCTTCGAATTGCTCGGAATCGACCGCATAGAATTGCTTATCGGAATGTTCGTTTACAATTTCACCTATAAAACGGTCTAAGTTTTTACAATCATGACACCAAGTCGCATCGAATTTCATAATCGTGTAGCCTTCACCATTGATTTTCTCTTGAAATTGTTGTTTTGTTTGAATCCGTTCCATGGTTATCAATCCCTTCTCTTTATATTGTGAATTAATGGTTTTCGTTATGCTCTAAAGATTTATCAACAATTTGTAACTATTTAAATTGTTTATAATGGTTACGAGTTGTACTATATCATGAACCTTTATGCTTGACAAGTAACCAGATAAAGGCTATTTTGATTGTTACGCCCGGATGCGCCTCACATAAATGGTATGGAATTGAGGAATGATAATATAGGACAATTTTGTACGCTAAACCAATGTGATCATCCGTATTTAACTGGTTATTTACAAAGACAGTTAATTATCGTTATATATCTGAAAATAATCGTGTAGAGATCTCTTCGATTTCATTCCTATAATGGATATGAATGTAAATTCATTGTAGAAGGAGAGATTTTATGCGAGAAAGGATTATGAAATGGGTAGCTGTATTTCTGCTTTTGTTTTTAACGTTCCCGTCCAACACGGGTGTTGGCGTTCAAACAGCTTATGCGGAAAGTCAAACCTATGAAGCAGAAGCCCAAGTTAATGTTTTAAGCGGTAACGCCTCGGTAGCCGAATGCACCGTATGCTCGGGAGGAAAGAAGGTAGGTGGTCTCTATCAAGGTAGCTCACTGCAATTGAATGGCATTACCTTGAACGAAGCTGGAAGCTACAAGGTATCGGTTTCTTACATATCCGGCGATCCTCGTGCGGTGAACATCCGCGCAAATGGAGGGAGTGCGGAAAACTTCGATTTTCCCAAAACGGCTGACTGGAACACGGTTGGCACTTTTGACGTCACGCTTCAACTGAAGGCCGGCACGAATACGATTGTGTTTGACGATGGAAATTGGTATTCGCCTGACATTGATAAAATAGTAATCGCTTCCAAAGTGACTCAAAATCCTGGAACTACAACCTATGAAGCAGAAGCTCCCGCTAACACACTTGCTGGCAAAGCAAGCATTTCTAATTGCAGCAGTTGTTCGGAAGGTAAAAAAGTTGGTGATTTGTATCAAGGCAGCTCGCTGCAATTTAATGGAGTTGAAGTAGGTTCAACAGGGAATTATCAAGTAACGGTATCTTATATTTCTGGCGATCCGCGTTCCGTACAAGTCAGTGCAAATGGTGAATCTTCAGAGACGTATGATTTTCCAAAAACACCTGACTGGCATACAGTGAATACGTACGTTATCACTTTAGCTTTAGTGGCGGGCAGCAACACGATCCAGTTTGCTGACGGCAACGGCTACTCCCCGGATTTGGATAAAATCGTCGTCGGTCCCAAGGTTGAACCGAATCCTGGTGAAGACGATAACGTCGACAGTAACCTTGGCGCTCCCGGCGAGTCGAAACAGTACGGTGCCATCACCGTAACGCATTATACGTATGGCGCGACGTTTTCGAACGGTGAGACAACCGTTACGTACCATACGAATAGTGGACTGGCAGATTATTCATGGAGGGATTCCAAAATTGTAAAGGGAGTATACAGCAGCTTACAATTGGGCGGCGAACTCGTCACAAGCAAGAGTTATGCCCACCATACGTTATCGGATGCTGCAATCGTCCCGGTTCATGATGGTTTCGGTACGGGGCTTCGTTTTACCGTAATTAACGAATCGCCTGGTAAACCTTCACTTCATCAAATCTATACCGTATATGAAGGAAAGAGCTTCTTTCTGACTCAGTTAAAAGCGGTAAACACCACATCCATGACGACGAATACCATAGCACCTGTCGTTGTGAACAATACGGGCGGCGTGGATATTGGCAGCTATGCGGATAACAGAGCGCTATTTGTCCCATTTGATAATGATAATTGGATTCGGTATAAGGCCCAATCGATCAACACCTCGAACACAGGATATGAAGTAACGGCTATTTACGATAACGCGAATCGAAATGGTCTTGTGATCGGCTCTGTCACTCATGATACGTGGAAGACGGGGATTACTTGGAACGGGTTTAATAATAAATTGAATAACCTCACGGTGTATGGCGGAGCATCTTCCAATGTGACGCACGATGCGGAGCCTCACGGCAGCGTTTCTGGTACTGAAGTAACATCACCAACCGTGTTTGTCGGCTTTTTTGCGGATTACCGTGTGGGTCTCGAAGAATACGGACGTGCGAACGCCGTCTTTACCCCGCCATTAAGCTTTCAAGGACCTGTTGCCCAAGAAGTTCCGGTAGGCTGGAACAGTTGGGGAGCTTACGGCAGCAATCTCACCTACCAAGATGTCATAGATACGTCGAACTACTTCAAGGAGCACCTCCAGAACAAATCTTTTAACAACAAGGGGTCACTCTACATTAACTTAGACTCCTATTGGGACAATTTATCGGATACTCAGCTGCAAAATGCGGTGAAAACCATTCACCAAAATGGTCAGCAAGCGGGTATTTATTGGGGACCTTTCGTTTTCTGGGGGACGAATATGAGTCAGACAGTTGAGGGAACGAACAATCAATACACGTACGGAGACATCGTACTAAGGGATAGTGCGGGGAAGATCTTGCCTACGCTGGATGGTGCTTATGCGCTAGATCCGACTCATCCGGGGACGAAGGCACGAATGGATTATTATTTGGGGAAATTTAAGTCCTTAGGTTTCACATATATTAAATTGGATTTCTTAACGCACGGTTCTTTGGAAGGAAAGCACGCGGACCCAACTGTGACTACTGGTATTCAAGCTTACAATCAGGGGATGGCGTACGTGAATCATGTTATTGCTGGCAGCATGTTCATAAGCGAATCGATTGCGCCGTTATTCCCTAGTCAGTATGCGCACAGCCGTCGAATATCTTGTGATGTATATGGCAAAATCAGTGAAACCGAATACGAGCTGAACTCACTCACTTATGGTTGGTGGCAGAATGGAACGATTTACCCGTACACCGACCCAGATCATATGTCGTTGTCGAGAGCAAGCTCCATAGACGAAGCGCGCAGCAGAGTAAATTCTGCCGTTATTTCGGGCACGGTGTTCTTGAATTCGGATGACGTTCATAATGAGACAGCACAAACCTATATGAAAGAATTGTTGACGAATAAGGCAGTCAACCAAGTCGCTTTACTAGGTAAAGCTTTCCAAGAGGTGGAAGGGAATACCGGAGCAAATGCTGCCGATACTTTCGTACTGAATGACAATGGAACGTATTATGTGGCTGTCTTCAATTATAGCGGTACTTCCGCTTCGGTGAAGTCCGTTGATCTGGCGCGTGCTGGATTGAATGGCAGCAGTAGCTATCTTCGAACTGATTTATGGACAGGAGCCGAGGATAAGGTGAGCGGCAAACTAGACATTACCCTGAAGCCAGCCGAGTCTAAACTGTTTAAGCTTCAGCTTGATTCTATTCCTCCTACGACAACCGTCGTCGTAGAGGGGATCAGTGGTTCCGGAACCTTTACCAACAAAGATATTAAGTTGACATTCTTTGCAGCGGATCAGCCGGGAGGCACCGGCATATTGTTGACGCAATATCAGCTGAATGGCGGAGAGTGGAAAACGGTAAACGGATCTGTAACGCTAACCGTGGAGGGCATTTACAACATTCGTTATCGTTCGAAGGATCGATACGGCAATGTGGAGGAAGCCAAGCAAGTGACAGTGGGCATCGATCGCACAGCACCCGTTGTCCGAATAAGCGAACCATTAACAATCTGGCAAACAGATCCGTTGAACCTGCCGGTTCAGATCACGGATGCGTTAAGCGGCATAAGCAACAGCACTCTACAACTGGATAAGAAAATCTCGGGCAATCCCATTCAAGCTACACCTGCGTCTTTAGCTGTTGGAAACCATGTCATCGAGATCTTCGGGACAGATCTGGCCGGCAATGTGACGGCGAATACGTATACGCTTCAGGTACAGATAGATACCAATCATTTCATGGATCTCATCAATATCGGTGTTGCGAATGGTTCGATCACCATTTCAGACAAGGGCAAGGAGCTGCTTGCCAAAGTGGAAGCGATTGTGCGCAGCCATAATAAGGAAGCGACTGTCCTGCAATTAAAAGCGCTGCGAATGTTTGTGCAAGTTTTAACCGTTGGCAAGAAGATCACCAAAGAGTTTTCTGATATTCTCATTGCTGACATCGATTACTTCATCCAAAAGGCCAGTAAATAGCTGTAAGGAAAAGGGGCTCCAGCAAGAGCCCCTTTGTTTCAACATTATGCTTGCGAACTAATACCGTGCAGCGGAATACGAATTTGCGCCTTCGTTCCGATGCCGAACTTACTATAAAGGCTAACACCGTATTCGTCTCCGAATGCTAATTTGATCCGCTGATCAACATTGGTAATCCCATACCCCGAGACGTTGTCGGTTTTATTCAAAGCACGTTCCAGCGTTTCAGTTCGCATGCCCATGCCATCGTCAATTACTTCCAGATAAATATCGCGCTCATCCTTGTACACTTTTATGATGATATTAATTCCCACTTCATCATCCCAAATGGCATGATTGATGGCGTTTTCGACAAAAGGCTGCAGCGACAGCTTGACCGTCTGATAAACAAGTACGGAATCGTCAATTACATAGTGGAGCCGAAGTAGTCCATCAAACCTACGCTGCTGGATGGCGATGTAATATTTCGTGAGTTTGATTTCTTCACTGATAGGCAATATCATTTTGCCTTTATTTAAAGAAATTCGGTAAAACTTGGCGAGGTGCGAGACCATTTCATTAATGGTGTTATCTCCATGCTTAACGGATAATGCAGAGATGGATGCCAGAGTGTTATATAAAAAATGCGGATTGATTTGGGCTTGCAGCATTTTCATTTCTGCTTCTTTCTTGGCAATTTCCTTCTTGTAGACCTCGTTGATCAATTCTTTCAGGCGACCCGTCATTTTTTGGAAGGCAAAGGATAACTGTCCAATTTCGTCATGTCCCATAAACGTCATGCTGACATTAAAATCTTCCCGTTCTACCCGCCGGATCACTTGAAGCAGGGATTCGATTCGTTTGGTAAAGAAGCGTGAGGTTATATAAATTAAGACAACAGAGATCGCTATACTGCTCAAAGCTATGAGTAGAATTCGTTTGGATGCTTTTTGAGCGTTCGTAATGAAGCTCTTGTAGGGAATAACGGAAATCGTTTTCCAGCCATTTTTAATCGTGTTGTAAACGACCAGCGATTTCTCGCCATTGTACATGCTGTCGAAGCTTCCTGATTCGTTCTTGCCGAAATGACCGGGGATTAAAGTGTTGATATTTTGATTCAGAAACGTTTTATTGCGGTTGGATAAAATATTGCCGTTCTCGTTGACGATATAAATATCTTTTTGTTTATCTTCCTTTTCCATGAGCCGATAGATGTCGGCTTCGGCAATATCGAACGTAAGTATACCGTAAGGATAGTTAAGGCTGTTGTTATTGAGCAAACGCGCCAGCGTGAATACAGGCTCGGCGGCATTTGTAGTTGCGGAAACGCTGTATGTCACATTGCCATGAGAGTTGGCGATAGACGCGTACCAATTGGTGGCTTGTGCCGCCGAATCAATTCGCTTAATATACACGCTATCCGCAGGGAATGTTGTATTGCTTATGTAGATGGATGCCGCCCGAATATCGGGATTCGTTGCCAATACATTTTTCATCACATTATTGAAGTAAATATAGGAATCCAAGTACTCTGTTTCGTTTTCGCTGTAATCTTTGATCAATAGAAGACGCAGCGTATTATCCAAATAAATGGAAGCAGATATTTTCGAATAGGAATCAAGCTTTGTTTCCAAGTTTGTGTTAATTTGATCGGTCGTTGCAATCATATTGGCGTAGATTTGCGTCGTTAACTCCTGTTTGGTGGTGTCATAGGAATATTTGACGAAAAACAATAACGGTAAGATCGAAACAATGCAAAAGACGGCGAATAATTTACGGTTCAAATTGAGATTTAGAAATGTTTTGACTACAAACCGGAGTGGCAGTGGCAATCGTCCCTGTTTCATAAAAGCTTTTTCCTGTATTCATTGGGTGTCGTTCCTTTAAACTTCTGAAATACGGAGCAAAAATAAGAGACGTTTTCGTAGCCAACGGATGCAGCAATCTCATGGATTTTTTTGGATTTATCTTTTAGCAATTCAGCAGCATGATGAATCCGTACACGAGTCATATATTCCAATATCGTTTCTCCTGTTTTTTCCTTAAATAAGGTTCGTACGTAATTAGGTGATAAATACACTTGTTTAGCGATATCCTCGATGGTTAATTGTCTGCTGAAACTGCGGTCGATAAGACTAGTGATTTGATGAATGATATGGAGATTTTTGTCTTTGTCCTTGTCCTTCATTAGGGTGAGGATGGAATGGCAGACAGCCAGGATGTGATCTTCGATTTCATTTATGGTTGAATAATTAGCGATTCGCTTCCAGTCATCGACATACATGGAATTGACGGAGTCACCTCCGATTAAATTGGCAAAATGCTGCTCTATGGCCGTAATAAGGCGCAGTGAGCTTGAGCAAACGAGATCTCGGTCAACTTTCGAGGTGCGCATTTCTTCAAAGAAGTCTTGAATTACGGTGATACTTGTAGCTTCTTGCAAGTGGGAAATGGCATGACAAAGTGATGCAATTGCCGGTTCAGGGTTCACCTCTTTGTACACGGGCACGACAGCTTGATCGGCCAATGTACACGATCCCAAACCGAAATAAAATTTGCTTTCATTCGCTCGTTTGGCGCCTACTACTAATTCATATAGGCTATCCAAGCCCATACGAACGTCGGATACACCGATTGAAAGGATGGCGTCGTTTCTGTCGTTAACATACCGAATCAGCTGCTCTGATGCTTGGTAAAGCTCTATTGACGCTGTATCAAGCTTGTGACAGAGGAATACGAAAGTTCCTTCTTTGATTGGACAGAGAAAGGAATGGGGGATTTCCGCCTGCGCGTAATTGCGGATGAGTGTCACGAGCTCTACACTATAATTGCTAACAGGGTCAACCGTTATATATAGCATTTGAAAAAGACCGCCCGATGGTATCAGAGATGGCAGCAATAACAGTTTCTCGATCCATTGAGATCTAATCACGGGACTACTTTCCAAGAGCAGCTCCCGCAGATAGGATTCCTTTAGTACTTCCGAAGTTTGGGAGGAAATCCGCAATTCTTCACATTTCTGTTTGACTTTCTCCATTAAATGCTGGAGCTCTCCCACGTCGAGAGGCTTCAACAAATAGCCGATCGCTTCCACAGATAGTGCTGCTTTAATATAGTGAAACTCATCGTGCCCACTTAGGAAAATGATCTGGACATTGCGATTCATCTGTTTAGCCCGCCTGCTGAATTCCAGTCCGTCCATAATCGGCATACGGACATCCGTTAATATGATATCAGGTCGAAGCTCTTCCATGCGTTGAAGCGCTTCTCTGCCATTCTTCGCGGTCCCAGCGACACGAATGCCCATGTCTCCCCAACGAACGTAATCGGCTAGCATCTCGAGCTCAATTTTTTCATCGTCTACAAGTAGTATGTTGTACATTGCAAGCGTTGCCACCTTTCTGAACGCCAAGTCTTACCAAATGTATTGTAAAACGTATAGCTCAAATAAACAATGACCTCGGAAAAGGATCGTTCATTTGGAATATGTTTCGGAAGAAACTTGTATAGAATTTCCTTTTCCTCATTCCTATAATGAGAATATACAAAATGATGATGGTTGTGATGGAGCGGCACAGGCCGCCGCAGCCTGGAAAAGGCGGGTTATACATATGGAAGCGCGACTTAAAAGGATGAAGGGGCAAAAATATTTATACCTCATGATTTTGCCCGCATTCATCTCTACCCTCTTATTTTCATATGGTCCAATGTTCGGCTTGTACATGGCGTTCATCAATTACTCGCCCGGCGGAGGTTCTTTTTTTCACCAGTTCTTTACGAGCAAGTTCGTTGGCTTTGAATGGTTTCGGTACTTTTTCACAAGCGGTGATTTTTATATCATCATGCGCAATACATTAGCGCAAAGCTTCTTATCACTGTTGGTTGGATTTCCGGCACCGATACTGCTGGCTCTTATGATTAATGAGGTGAAGACCGGCTTATTCAGAAAGCTGGTACAAACGGTATCGTATTTACCTCACTTTATCTCTTGGGTAATTGCTGCAAACATTATCATAACGCTGTTATCCTCACAGGGTTTAATCAACAAGTTGTTGATGCTAATGAACATTACGGAACAACCGGTGCAATTTTTCCAAAATGGCCATTATTTCTGGGGGATCATTGCCGTATCCAATATGTGGAAAGATATGGGGTTTAACGCCATCATGTATTTGGCTGCGATATCCGCTATCAATCCCGAACAATATGAAGCAGCAAGAGTTGATGGTGCCAGCCGCATGCGCCAAATGTTTCATGTCACACTTCCGTCTTTACGCCCCACGATCGCCATTTTGGCCATTTTGTCAATAGGAGGTATCTTGAACGCGGGATTTGATCAGCAGTATTTGCTGCAAAACAATACCATCTTGAAATATTCGGACGTTATCGATACCTATACGTACAGATACGGACTGCAGAATGGCATGTTCTCTTACGGTGCTGCGGTTGGATTGTTCAAATCGGTCATTGCCTTCATCCTAGTGGTCAGTGTCAACACGTTATCCAAGCGAATGAATCAGCAATCTTTGTTCTAAAAAGAATTAGATAGGAAAAGGTGAATCTGAATGAGAACAAAATCGAATGGCGATATCATCTTCACCGGGTTCGTCTATACATTCCTCTTTCTGGTGTTTATTGCAACGTTCTATCCCTTCTGGAACATTCTAGTGCTGTCACTGAACAGTGCGGAGGATACGATCCGGGGCGGTGTTTATTTTTGGCCGAGGGCATTTTCCTTAACGAGTTATGTGCAGATTTTAGGCGATCAGGAAATTATAAATGGGGTCAAAGTGACGCTAGCACGCACACTGGTCGGTACACCTCTTGCTGTTCTGGTAATCAGTCTACTATCATACCCGCTCAGCAAGCGTGATTTGGTTGGTGGGAAGTTCATCACACTGTTCTTCATATTCACGATGTACTTTGGCGGAGGCTTAATCCCCTACTACATGATTTTAAAGAGTCTGCACCTGATTGATACCTTCTGGGTGTACATTGCGCCAGGTCTTATGAATGTGTTTTTTATGATTCTCGTACGTACATTTATTCAGCAGCTTCCTGGGGAATTAGATGAATCTGCAAAAATGGACGGCGCCAACGATCTGCAAATTTTCGTTAAGATCGTATTGCCGTTGACGACTCCGGTTCTTGCTACCATCGGTTTGTTTACGGCGATCGGCCATTGGAACTCTTGGTTTGATTCTTATGTATTCACCTACAAGCCTGAACTGAAGACACTGCAGGCTGTTCTTGTCAAAATTTTGAATCAATACCAGACATCCTCTATGGTGTCGGATGCGCAGCAGATGGCGGACTCGGCGAAACGCCTCGCCGTATCGTCAGATTCGATCCGTATGGCTGCTACGATTGTGGCAACGGTGCCTATTGTCATCGTGTATCCGTTCTTGCAAAAGTATTTTGTCAAGGGGATGACCGTGGGAGCTGTTAAAGCCTAATCCAGTTTGCTCATTTTTGAAAGGCGGTGGTTAGAGCCCAATCCAACGTGGATAGGACGATACCCTAGCAAGCAAAGTAATTTCATTTATTCCAATACAATTAGTCAAGGGGGATTTTATTCTATGTTCAAGACTAAGAAATCGTTTCATGTGCTGCTTTCAACGATCCTTATGGGTTCCGTCATCGCTGGTTGCACGACGAAAGAAAATACGGCCTCAACAAGTGAGAAGCCAGCTGCTGCAACTGATAACAAAGCAAACGATACGACACCGATTAAAATGACGTTCTTTGATAAAAATACGGGCGATGCTTTCACGAACGATGTTGCGAAGGAAATTACGAAACGAACGGGTGTGACGATTGAAATTCAGCAGCCAACGGGCAATCCTTCCGAAAAGCTGAATCTGATGCTCGCCAGCAGCGATTTGCCGGATCTTGTTCTCATGGATCGAGGAGATATCGTTAGTAAGTACATCGCCGCAGGCGCAATTATTCCGCTGGATGATCTCATTGCGAAATACGGTCCCAACGTGCAGAAAATGTATGGGGACACTTTGAAAAAGACGCGGTTTACCGACGGGAAGAACTACTATCTTTCTAACTGGTACGGCCCAGAGAATGAGCCTGTATTCGGCATAAATATGCGCATGGATTGGCTTAAACAAATTGCTCCGGACAAAGCTGATGGCGGAAAGCCGTTCACGGCAGATGAGTTCGAGACGCTGCTGAAGGATTTTAAGACAAAGCTTGGCAAAGTAGACGGCAAAGACGTATTCCCGATGAGCTTCAACGGTGAAAACATGGGTGCTGTGCTCGGAACGTTTAAAGGTATGTGGGGAATGAGAACGTACTTCGAAGAAAATGGAAGCCTGAAGTATGATGTGAAAGACCCAAGATATAAGGAAATGTTAATGTACTTGAATAAACTGTACCGCCAAGGCTTAATTGATCCAGAATGGCCAGTCAACAAGAAGCAAACGTGGGAGCAAAAGATTTCTAACGGACTCGTATTTGCTTCACCAGGCGCTTATTGGGATTTCGGTACTCCTAACGGTGTGCTTAAGAAAGCAGGCGGACCTGAGAAACAGCTGTATCCGTATAAACTTGTAGGACCTGGTGTTGACCCGGCCAAAACGACATTAGGACCTAAAAGTTCGCTCGGTTGGGATGCGATCGCGATTACAAAAACGAATAAAAACCCAGAAAGAACGATGAAACTCATTGACTTCCTGGCTAGCGAAGAAGGCCAATACCTACTCATGTGGGGGATTGAGGGTGTGCACTGGGATAAGAAGGACGGCAAGCATACACCGCGTCCGGATGTTCTTCAAGGCTTTAAAGATGATTGGGATAACTACGCGAAGAAAACAGGTATTCGCAAATGGACTTGGTTCGTAAAGAACGGTAAAGGCTCCGACGGTACGCCGTATGATTTGCCGGGACGTTACCAACGTAACGAGATCGACCAGATGGCACTGAAGAACTTGTCCGATACGGTGTGGGAAACAGCGGCTTATGATAATCTCGGACCTGCCGGCGGCACCCCGGATGCGCTAGTCAGCCAGAAAATTTCAGATATTATGAGCCAGACAATTACCAAAGTAATCATCTCCAAGTCCGAAACGGATGCAGCCGCATTGTTTGATAAAATGCTTGCCGATATGAAGGCAGCAGGTGACGAGAAGGTAGAGAAAATCATGAGCGAAAACTACAAGAAACGTATGGATCTTTGGAAATGATGATATCCAGTACGATTATCTTCCAAGAGTTGAACGGGCAAGTAGTTGTAGAAAATGGGTTGTGCCGAATAATCGTTGATATAGCAAGCGGATTAACCGAATATGAATGGGATTCCGGGATCCGCTTGAGCAGCGCTTACAGTGCAGCCCGGATCGAAGGCCGATATTTGGCTTCGACCGAATATTCAGAGCACACACTGTCCGTTAGCGACAATTTCATGATCCATGATGAGTTCGGCACAGGCTGCCGCTTCTCTGTGATTCATTCCGCTGAGTCGCTTCCGGTTATGACGCAGACGTTCTGGCTGTATGAAAAAGTACCATACTTTTTCGTTCAAGTTGAGCTGGAGAGTGAATCGGAAGCTTTGGAGACGAACTATATTTCTCCATTGACGGTGAATCCAGATAAGGGATCATCAGCGATTTCTATGGACATGGAGGTAAAGGAACTACGTGCCTTGTTGGTGCCTTTCGATAACGACAAATGGGTGCGTTACGAATCAATCGCTATGCCCAATCAGCTGGAAAGCTACGAGGTAACGGCTATTTTTGAACCTGTATCAAGAAAAGGGTTAGTTGTTGGTTCGGTTACACATGATACTTGGAAAACCGGTCTGAAAGTCGTCGGATGTGAAGGAGCTGCTATACACCATCTGGAGGTATATGGTGGAGCAGTAGGGGAGTACACACGCGATACCCTGCCTCACGGTTCGCTGATTGGCAAAACAGTCGCTTCACCTCGCATCTTTGTGGGCATGTATGCGGATTACAGGACTGGACTGGAGGCGTACGGAAAGGCAAATGCTGTGATAGCCCCGCCACTTCAATGGGAACACGGCGTTCCGTTTGGTTGGAACAGCTGGTCGGCGGCAGGCGGAGAACTGGACTATGAGCTTTACACCCATACGTCGGACTTTTTAAAGAGTTTGCACGAGGGCGGGTTTCATCATCAAGGGACTATCTACATAAACTTTGATTCCTTTTGGACGAATTTATCACAGGACCAGCTCGAGGATGCCGTGTATCACGTTCGTAACAATGGTCAAAAACCCGGCATTTATTGGACACCTTTTGCTTTCTGGGGGAAAGATTTCGATCGGATTGTGGAAGGCACCGATGGCAAGTATACGTATCGAGATCTTATGCTACGAGATGAACAGGGACAAATTTTACCCGAGTTGGACGGAGGACTTGCGATTGATCCTACCCACCCTGGCAATTTGATGCGGACGGAATGGCACCTTGAACGTTTTGTCAGGTGGGGCTTCGAGTACATAAAACTCGACTTTCTGGGTCACGGTGCTTTGGAAGGCAGGCACTTTAATAAAGAAATACGTACAGGCTTACAAGCCTACAACCTTGGCATGGCGTTGATCAAGACTAGGCTTGATCCCATGATTATCGGGCGTCCTTTCTTTATAAATTTGTCCATCGCACCGATGTTTCCACATCAATACGCGCATAGTAGGCGAATTTCATGTGATGCTTTTGGTACACTGGAAGATACGGAGTATATGTTGAATTCACTCACCTATGGTTGGTGGATGAATGGAACACTATTTCCTTTCAATGATCCTGATCATACCGTTCTATATAAAAGTTTTAACCAAGAACCTACGATGGTTCAGGAAGGTAGGAGTCGCCTAAACGCGTCTCTTATTGCGGGGACGGTTCTTCTCATGGGGGATGATTTCCGTAATGAGGAAGCAAGAGCTAGGGCTAAAGAATGGTTGAATCGCCCAGATCTGCTAATAATTGCAAAGGCAGGACAAGGTTTTATTCCGGTAGAGGGAAATACAGATGCTGCTTCTGCTCATGTGTTTTTCAAAATTACGGATAAAGACTGTTTTATCGCCGTGTTTAACTTTAATAAAGATGCCAAGGTTGAGAAAAGGATATCCATGGAGCGTTTGGGTCTACCCAAAAATGTGCCGTATTGGCTGCATGATCTTTGGGAGGAAACGGTAATTCAGTCAACAGGAGATATAAACGTTCGCTTGGAACCGGCAGGGTCAAAGATTTTTAAGTTGATTTTATAGATGAAGAGCTGAATTGCAGCTCGAACAGAAACGGAGCACCGCAGGTTTGCGGGCTCCGTTTTCTATTTCATTATGGAATGTCACATCTTTTTACGAGATAATTCTCAAAATTGTTGAGAAATCTATAATAATGAATTAACATACAGGAAGTAAAGGGAAGGTAAGCGTATTCGAGTACGGCTATTTTACTTCGTAGGAGTTGTCTAACGGATCATGATCAAGAAAGAAATCGCACATATTCGCAAGCATTTTAAATTGGATAACGAAATGCTTAAAATTCACGATATTTTTAACGTGTATATTATGAAGGAAACCAACGAGATCTATCATTATGAGCGCCAGCCATTCAACTTTGTGGACAGGGAGAAGCAGGAACTCTATATGGCCAATTTCAAAAAACTGCTGACCGGCGAATTAGATCAGAAGATGTACGAATTAAAGTTTCAGGAGGAAGCGGAGCAGCCTACACAGGTGCTTCTCCATCAGGGTTTGATCACTGGTAATCCGGAAGAATGGCAAGATCTGATGCTTCTGTTGGTAGATAAAATGTTGGTGGATAACGTCTACGAACAGGATACGGTAATTACGTTTGTCCACGGCCAATATTCCAATCCAACCAAGAGCAGAAACGAAGATGCCATGGAGAGCGAGAAGAACGAGATGTTCTCGAATCCATTCATTCTGTGCAGCGTGAATTCTACGGAACAACAGAAGAAAACGCTTATGTTTGACTATGTGGAGAGAGAATTTAAGTATAATGTATTCGTAGATCCGATCATCAAATTGAATACGCCGGAGCAAGGTTTTTTCTACCCTAGCGTGACGGACAATTATTCCGATGTGAATCGCATTCTGTATTGCTCGGGAAGAGCGCATGAACCGAATTGGCAGTTTATCGAGCAAGTCTTAAATGCCGAGAAAACCGTGACCGCGATGGAAGAGAGAGCCATTTTCGAGGACATCGTGAAGGAAGTTGTAGGCGAGCAAATGGATGCCTCTACGATCGCTCACGTGTACGAGGAAATTCATCGGGTCATCGAGTCCAACGAGGAAGAAGAGCCAGCAAAGCTGGATTATAAAGATGTGGAACGTATGTTGTCGACGAGTGGCGTAGAAAACGTGACGATGGAAAAGGTGGAACGAGCGTTCCAAAACGTCGTCGATGACAAAAATTATGAGCTCAAAGCGAGCAGCGTTATTCCGAAGTTCACATCGAAATCGATTAAGATTGATACGAAGGTTGCCACGATTACGGTCAGTCCGCAGGATATAAAATACGTGAGACAGGTGAATTATCAAGGAAAACGATGTATCATGATCGAAGTTGACGAGGACGTCGTGATCGAAGGGTTTACGCTTAGTACGGAGATGTTGTAGGCATCATAGTTGAATATTAATAACGGAGCGCCGCGGGTTTGCGGGCTCCGTTTTTATTATACTTACACTACCGACGAAATGTAGTTGGAGAAGCCCCCGCTATTTTCTTAAAAGCACGGCTGAAAGCATGAATATTTTGAAAGCCGGTCTGATCTGCAATTTGCTTTATCGGGATATTCGTATATTGAATCAACTGCTTGGCTTTCTCAAACCGAACCAATCGGTGAAACTGGATGGGACTCATCTGAAAGGCTGTTTTGAATAGGCGGACGAGGTAATATTTACTTATGTTAAATGTTTTGGAAAGCTCTTCGAGGCTAACCTCTCGATCGGTGATGCTGTTTAAATAACGTTGGATGAGTTGCAGCTCGTCTAATTTGTATTGTAGTTGTGGCGATTGGTTCCAATGATGCTCGCGGACAAGTTGGATGATTAGTTTAATCATAATCCCTTTAACATGGATTTCATAAAGGGGAGCTTTTAATTGAAATTCGGTAATAAGTTCAAACAACAGCTTCTCAAACAAATCCGGATTGTTTAACCTCACGACATCAGGTAAATTATACGGGGGATCGGATAGGAGGTCGGGTCGGAATAACGTTTTTTCATGTTCTGACATATCGGCATCCATCTTAAATGAAGTTCCCACTTCCACACTGTCCTCTTGCTCTAACAAATCGAAATGAATATGCGGTTGGCGGACAGGCTTATCACCACTCACTTTAATTGAATGCCTCTTCTTAGGCTTAAAAATAAATACATCCCCAGGAAGACCATGGTAGATATGATCCTCAATGGTAACCAGTAATTCCCCTTCTTTTAAATACAGGAACTCATAGTCCCAGATAACGCGTTCCATTACCCGCCAGTAGGGGAGTTGATAAATATCCATGGCAATACGAATGTACGGAGAGATGGTATTCATTAGAAGCTTTTCCTCCCTCAACTGAGAAATAGATACCTAAAATTATAGCAATAAATGATAAATGTTCATATTGTTTGGCTAAATATTTTCTGTTATTTCAAAACTATACTTAAGGGGAATTTATCGGAACTGGAAGGATCGTGAGCGTTATGGATGGATTGGGGCAACTATGTCAATTGCGAGAGGGTATTAAGTCCAAAAGAGTGTCTAGTTACGATCGCAGCGGAGGTAACGCTGATTATGTGCGTATTGCTGCCGGTGAAACGACAAATATTGCTGATATAGCAGGTGCCGGCATTATTAAGCATATATGGATTACATTCAGTTCAGAGGATGCTTTTATGCGGCGGAACGCCATTATTCGCATGTATTGGGATGGGGAAGAGCATCCGAGTGTAGAGGCGCCTTTAGGAGATTTCTTCGGCCAAGGCTGGGGAGAAGAATATTCGTTCACTTCGCTTCCGCTTGCTGCAGCACCTCATAAGGGCAAAGCGCTTAACTGCTACTTTCCAATGCCGTTTAACAATGGAGCACGAATCGCCATCGAAAATCAGTCGGATATCGATATCCGTGCTTTCTTCTACTATGTGGATTATGAAGTGCACCCTTCCATTCCGGTATCGATGGGAAGATTCCACGCCTGGTGGAACCGAGAGGCAACGACAGAGGTTCATCCACCTGAGGGTGAAATGGAGTGGATAGGCCGTAATCAGACGGATGCCAACAATTACTTGTTTGCTGAGATTGAAGGTAAAGGACACTTTGTTGGAATCAATTACTATGTCGATAGTCCGGGACCGATGTGGTACGGAGAAGGTGACGATATGTGGATGATAGACGGCGAAGACTGGCCGGGATCGTTACACGGCACCGGTACGGAAGATTTTTTTAATACAGCTTGGTGCCCCAATGAGTTGTATACCCATCCTTATTTTGGCTGTGCTCGAATTCCGAACAAGTTGGGATGGATGGGCCGAACCCATGTCTACCGTTTTCTGCTGGAAGACCCCATTTACTTCGAAAAATCGTTGAGAGCCAGCATTGAACATGGCCATGATAACAATCTGGCTCTGGATATCAGCACCGTCTCTTACTGGTACCAGACGGAGCCTCACAAAATATTCCCCCCTCTTCCAGTAAAAGCATCTAGAGCCAATATGCCGGAAATCAGTATCAAGGACGTGCACACTTGGCGACATGAGTGGCGACAAGCTAGGGGTGGTTCAGGTACGCTTTGGGGGAATGAGAAAGATGGAACATGATGCGTATGGCAAATGTATGGATGCATAACAAATTGCGGAGATAGAAGGTTAGATCGTATGGATGCCTATCAGCAAAGCGTGATTTCCAATGTTTATCATGAATTAGCCAAAAACTTAAGCTGGAGTGACGGGCTTGTCCAGATATCTCAACCTGGGCACACGCGGGAAGCTTCACAATATGCGGAATGCCATGAAGGGCGGACGTCAGCTGATTATTATGCGGTTGGAGCTTTCTTAGGTCAAATAGAAGAGTTGCAGGGGAAGCAGATTCTAGCAGAATTAAGTAAGCTTCAGGTAAGAGATCTCCAGCATCCGCAGTATGGCGGAATGCGGTGGTATAGAGAAGAAACCGTCATTAATGATACGAATGCTGCTTTTTTTATTCTAATGCCCTTAACAACGATACGATTCTTATACCCGGAATCCTTTCCAGCAAGCCATATTGAGCTGCTCGATACCATGATGGATGCCGGTATGGCGTGGTTTGCCCATGAATGTACGGACCCCATTCTGTATTACCCCAACAAAATAATTAGTGATGGCGCACTGCTGCTCACGCTGAGTCGTATTCGCAACCACGACATAAATTACCGCAAGGCGGTAGACTTCTTTGAGAAATGGCAAGATTACACGATTCGCAGAGGCTGGGGTTGGGGCGAGAACATCAGCCTGCATTATTTGACCATTATACTCAACGCCTTGGGTCTGGCTTGCAAGGCATTCAAGCCATCAGAAGGTGAGCTAAAGAGTAAATTGCAGAAGCAGATAGATGTTTTGTTAGAGTATATTCGCTTTCAAGGACCTGGCGAGCTTGTACCTTCTATTCGAAGCTACAACTTCGATGGGAAAACGGAGAAGGCGAGCTTCTTATGGATTATTGCTGGTTTAAAGCATAAAGTTATGGACGAAATCAAGCAGGATTCGATCGTTAATCATTGGTCTTTAACTGCTATGATCAGCCTGCTTCTGTTTGAAGAAAGCTGGAAAGAACCGCATACGGTTCAGCTAGAAACTCCGCGAGTTCGCAAAGAACCCATATTTGATCAGAGTTATTCGTACACGTGGGTGGGACATACGGGCAGATTGGGCAGCATTAACCAATTCCCAGTTATTCCAGGTTCTTATCAATGGCCAACTTGGGGGCTTGGATGGCAATCGTTTCCAGTGAGCTTCCGTATTGAAGGTGCTAATCTAGGGTATCTTCGCTGGTCTGTGAAAGAAAACGGTAGACAGCGGACCCATCCAGCCAGAAATAAAGAAACGTATTTAAGTCCTGCGCTATTTGGGGAGACATGGTTTCCTGATGTGCAAACCCAATGTGCGCAATCAGAGCATATGCTGCTTGTCTGCCGTTCGATGAGCGAAATTAACAATCAAGCTGCTGAGCTTGCAGATGAATGGGTCATCCATCGCTTTCAAGGCAAAATCATCCAGATGGTAGACTGGGTGGTTCTGCAATATAAGCAATCAGCTGTTGCAATAAGAGCTTTGAGTGGAATTTCCTATTTACAACAAGAGCGGGCGGCTCAAGGCATTCAACTCGAGCAGGTGGGAGAAAGCTTATATATCAGGCAAGTATTATACAGTGGAGAAGAAACAACGCTCCAGCATCCACGGCTGGAAGCAGCATGGGCTGTGCTCTTCTTTGATAGCGTCTCGGATCAAGTGGAAATACGACAGCGCCTAGAGAGGGTAGTTATTACAGATCGATCCAGGTCAGATGGCGAGGTTCCGCGAATCAGCTATCATGAACTTCACCAGATGCAAATGGCAGACCGTAGCAGTAAGGTTTCACTAACGGTTGACCCCTACGCGATAAATAAAGAATAAGGAGGGAACGATATGGTGCAATTGCTAGATAGAAACATCATGGAGCAGCATATTGAGAAGTTGATTCTGCAGATGAAGGATTTAAAGAGCTCGATAGACGAGTCATGTCCGATTGGAATTATTTCGATGGATAATTGGGAGTGGCCGCAGGGAGTCGGTTTGTTCTCTCTCTATTTGTATTATAAGGAAACTAATAACCCACATCTGCTTGCTTATCTGGTGGAATGGTTCGATAAGCGGATTGCTGAAGGCTTGCCGCCGAAGAACGTCAATACCATGTGCCCGATGTTAACGATGAGCTACTTGTATGATGAAACACAGGATGAAAAGTATTTGCAGATATGCAAGGAATGGGCCAGTTATGTGCTGGAGGAGATGCCGAGAACCATCGAATTTGGGATTCAACATGCGGTTTCCGGACAGCTTAATGAGGGCCAGCTCTGGGATGATACGCTTTATATGACAGTACTTTTTGTTGCTCGTATGGGCATAATTCTTGAGGATGACCGCTATATCCAAGAGAGTATCCGCCAATTTCTCGTCCATCTTAAGTATTTAACGGATCCGGTAAGTGGGTTGTTCTTCCATGGTTGGACCTTCGAAGGGAGGCATCACTTTGCCAAAGCGCTTTGGGCGAGAGGTAATTGCTGGTATACGGCTGGGTTGGTCGACTATCTTGATATTGTAGAACTTCCGCAAGGTGTTCAGGACTTTCTTATTTCTTCATTAGAGAGACAGGTCAGCGCACTCCAGCATTTGCAAGCGGAAGATGGGTTGTGGCATACGCTTCTCGATGACTCTACTTCCTATAAAGAGACCTCAGCTACATCTGCATTTGCTTATGGTATTCTTAAGGCAGTCCGTAAAGGATATCTGGATCCCCAGTATAAGACGGTTGGCTTAAAGGCGCTTCAAGCTGCTATTGGGCAAATTGATGAACAGGGTATCGTGCAGGGTGTTTCCTATGGAACAGGAATGGGTTTGACACTTCAGGCTTACAAGGATACTCCGATTTGTCCCATGCCTTACGGACAGTCGATGGCACTATTGGGCTTAGTCGAAGGCTTGAAGCATGTTTGAGAAAATGAAATAGGTAGAGAGATATGATGGAGGAGGTGGTGATTAATTTTGAATGATCACGCTTACAAATAGGGGGTATATAGGGAAACTAATGGAATGAATAATTATTGCTACATGGCTATTGAAATGACCACTACATAATAAGGAGTGATTTTCAATGACAACGGAAATTAATTTTCGCAAAGTAGTAATTGTAAGTCTAATCGCATCCATCCTGATTGTTTTATTCGGAGCTTTACCGGCTAAGCGTGCATTTGCAGGTACACAAGCAAGCTATTATGTCGATTTTACTAGCGGTCTTGATACGAACGCAGGTACTTTTGCAGCACCTTTTAAAACGATAGAGAAGGCAAGAGCAGCAGTAGATATCATTAATGACAATATGACAGGCGATATTTATGTTTACCTTCGCGGAGGCACGCATACGCTATCCAGCTCCGTGGTATTCGATTCCAGTGATTCGGGTACAAATGGTTATAAAGTTTACTATAAGCCATATGCATCAGAAGTGCCTGTCGTATCTGGCGGGGAAAATTTGAGCGGCAGTTGGACCTTGTATGATGCAACGAAAAATATATACCGAAGAAGTGTGACGGCCGGTCTTGAATTCCGTCAGCTGTATGTAAATGATCAACAAACGACAAGGGCGCGCATTCCAAATGTGACAAACGCCGATACCTTGGGGCCTTATTACCAGACGATCGGTTATGAGCCGCTGACAACACCTGCACCTGCTCCGGCAGATCGCGTAGATGGTAAATATAAAATTAATAAAGCAGAAATAGCGGCCTGGGCTAACCCCACACAAGTGGAAATGGTTGTTCAACCCCACTGGTATCATAATAATTTAAGAGTTGCAGCCTATACCACCGATGCCACTTATGCCTATGTCACATTTCAAGCGTCTGAAAAAGCACTTGCGTTTAAAAAAGATGACAGCTTCTTTGTCGGCAATGCGTACTATTTTGAAAATGCCTATGAGCTTCTGGATGCTGAAGGCGAATGGTATTTAAATACGGTGACGGACTACCTGTATTACAAACCACGTACCGGCGAGAACATGGCTACCGTATCCGTTGTTGCTCCTAAAGTAGACGTATTATTTGACCTCGTAGGAGCTTCTGGATCTAATATTCATGATATTGAGTTTAGTGGAATTACTTTTAAGTATTCCAGCTGGAATACGCCAAGCTCGTCCGGACTGGTCGCAACGCAAGGTCTTCAGCCATTACCGTTTGATACAGCGACCGGATATGCATCCGTACCTCCAGCAATGGTCAGAGTTTCTTACGCCAACCATCTTCGTTTTATCAATAATACCTTTAAATTCGCGGGAGCCAATGGGCTGCAGTTTTTTATAGGCGTCAGTGAGAGCCAAATTGTAGGAAATACCTTTACTTATATGGCGGGCAATGGGATAAATCTCGATGGGTACAGTAAGAAGAACCCGACTGCAGCGGAGCAAACCAAGAACATTCTAGTGGGCAATAATACGATTTCGCGCTATGGGCAGGTATATACGAACGGCATAGGGATTCTAGCGGGCTTTGTCAAAGACACGATTATTGAGCATAACGAGGTCAGTTATGGTCCTTATATGGGGATGCAAATTGGGAACCAAGCATTTGCAAATATTGAGGTTGGGATGAGCAATAATAAGATCCGCTACAATGAGGTTCATCACGTGATGCAGAACCACGATGATGGCGGTGGCATTTATACCTTAGCCAGACAAACAAATACAGAGATATTTGAGAATTACATTCATGATATTGTGAAAAGTAGCTGGGCCATGAGCTTTGAGGTAGCGGCTATTTATCTTGATAATTACAGTGAATTTATAACTGCAGAGCATAACGTGTTTGCAAATGTTAACAAAGGAGAGCATTATAATCCAGGGGGGCACACGCAGAACAACACTTGGATAAACAATGGAACATCGGACGCATCCGTCATAAGCCATGCGGGGGTAATAGCAGGGTATGTGGAACCCGGTGTCGTATATGAATTTGAAAGCGAGAATATCGCTTATACCCCGTCAGGTGCTAGCGCCAGTGTGCAAACGCAGTTAGATGGAGCAAGTAGTGCACAGTGGGTATTGCTAAGTGCTGACGGAGCGGGAGACTACATTGACTTCACTTTGCCTAATGTTGCTGCTGGCGCTTATACCATTAAGCTAGTTTACAAGCAGTTCACCAGCAGAGGCATCATGCAGACAGAGAGTCCGATTGGAACGAACTTGGGACCTACACTTGACATGTATAGTTCACCAGGCGGTTACAGCGTATGGACCATAGGGAATAAGCTTTACGATACATCTGGCGATAAAACGCTTAGGTTTAGAGCAACAGGTAAGAATGCGGCATCGTCGAGCTACAACTTATCCTTTGACAAGATCATATTGGAGGCAAGTGTACTGGATCAAAATTTTGATGCCATGACAACAGGTTCAGCGCCAGCCGACTGGACAACGACTTCTAGCGGGGGGACGCTAACCGTAGAGGCCATGCCAAGTGCAACTGATAAAAGCTTGAAGGCTAATAAAACAGCAGTCAGTGCATCATCCATGACAGCTTACAAGAATTTTACAGCCAACTTGACTGCGGGAACGATTGAAACCAAGGCACGAGCTGAGCAAACCAATGCGACTAGCTATGTCATTATAGCCAAGGATAGCAGCGATACTTCAGCCATTCAGATCGCTTTTGGAAATAATGGATTTATCCAATATAGAAACAGCAGCGGATGGCAGAATACGACGATTAGCTATACGGCAGGTACCTGGTACGACTTTAAAGTTATATTTGATACCCTTACTGACACCTACAATTTATACATTAATCGAACTTTGTACACGACTGGAGTCAGCTTCATGGCGAATACAAGCAATTTAGCCAAAGTAGGCGTAGGCATTTATCAAACCGATCTCGGAACCGCTTACTTTGATACGATCAAAGTATACTGATCCATAAATCACACTAACAGGAGAGATAGCTATGCATCAAACATCAGATCGAGCGTATTTGAAATTGATCGGACCCTGGATACGGGATGCGAAGAAATGGTTGTATCGTTGTCCGGATCGTCCGGAACTGGTTTGCTACGGTACAGGTTACAATGATTGGGGTGTACAGACCCATCAAAAAGCATTGGCTGCATTTGCTGTTTGGGGAACCGCCTCCGATCTGAACCTTGAAACCGCGATGGATCAGGATGAAATACGCTCGCTCGCGTTGTCGATGCTGCGCTTCAATCTGGCTTCGCATCAAACAGGAGATTATCACTGTCTGGATGGAGGCAAGTGGGGGCATACCTGGATTAGCGCCCTTGGCATTGAACGCATGATGCATGGCGTAGAAGCACTAAGGGCCTATATGAACGATGAAGATCAGCTTCGATTAGAATCCATGCTGATATCGGAAGCGGATTGGTTGCTGGATAACTATACGGTTGTTGCTGGACTTATTGATATGTTGGATGGCAAAAGCCGTAATAAACCTGAAAGCAATCTATGGAACGGTGCGCTGCTGCATCGCACGGCGATGCTGTTTCCACAAGCCAAGCGAGCGGAAGAATACTTGGAGAAAGGGACCCATTTTCTATTGAATGGTATCTCTGTTCCGAGCGATTCCCAATCTACACGGCTATACGCGGGGCGTCCCCTTTCCGAATGGCATGAGGGAGCAAACTTCTTTGAATCGTATGCGCTTCATCATCATAGCTATTTAAATGTCGGCTATATGGTTATTTGTCTGTCCAATATAGCAATGCTTCATTTTGCTTATCGTTCTCAAGGCAAGCGTGCGCCTGAAGCCTTGTATCATCACGCCGCGGATTTATGGCGCGTTTTGAAAGAAATGATATTTCAAGACGGTCGCTTGCTTCGGATTGGTGGCGATACACGTGTGCCTTATTGCTATTGTCAGGATTACGCGATCCCGATGTGGCTATTTATCGAGGATTACTTACAAGAGGATTGTTCGCATATGGAAGCAGGATGGTTGGCCCAATTAAGTGAGGAAGCGGAATCCAACAGGGATGGATCGTTTTTATCCAGTCGTTTGAATCGACTGGCTGAACGCTCTCCTGTCTATTACACCCGATTGGAATCTGATCGGGCAGTGACGTTGTCGATGGGCGCAGCATGGAAGCATTGTGTTGGTGAGCTGCCGCAAAAAGAGAGTGTGAATGATCAACGGGAACGAGTTGATCATTCGAGGCAGCCTGCCTATTGGCATGATGATTTCCATGGTGCCTCTCTGGTTCGATCTGAGAAGCGCATCGCATCCTGGGTGTGGAAATCAGCAGAGAAGCCAACTGGCCTATGTTTGCCGCCAAAGGCCAGCAGCCTGGCGGAATGGAGATGTAATCTTGCTGGCTCGATCATCGGACTTGGGAGCGTGAATAAGTCTGAAGTGACACAGTATCATGATTATACTTTTCCTGGAGGATTCGCAACGATCGGTACATTAGCTGTGAGAGCAGAGAGGTTCGTTGCGGAAGGTGAGTCATCCGCACCGATGGCCAAGCATCATATCGCTTATGTGGCCTTGCCTGATGATCAGACAGTAGCTGTTATGCAATATGCAGTAGCTGTAAACAGAGCATATGTCCGGCAATTGCGCGGGTTGCATTTACATGTTCCTAACGACGTGTATAATCAATATTCCCGCACTTACACTACGGATTCAATCGAGATAGACATCGATGGTCAATCAACGGAAGAACGCTATGAGGCGTTGGATTCGAACTGGTTGAATATCGACAATCAAATTGGCGTTGCCCGGGCATATGGCCCTAAGCTGGGACTATACTGCCCTGGAAAGCGCAATATACATTTGAAGCAATATCCGTGGGTGGATCAATCAATGGATGTTGGCTTACTGCGAACGGATCAAATTGTGCAGGAATTTTCAAATACACTTCAAGCAGTAGATAAAGGGCAAACGATACTAGACAATGGATTTTTTATACTTGCGAATGCGGATGCCCAACAAACAGCAATGGCTTCTGCTAGTTCAAGTCAAGCACACCTGCAAGTACAAACATCATCTCCAGGGGTAAGGTGGATGACAGTAAAAGGAGCCGATGGTCTGCATTATGCAATCATTGCCAATTTCAGCAATGAGCAAGTCGAATGCCAGATGTCGACAAACAGCGAGATGAGGAAATGGATGGGTTGCGATTCTGCAGCTATTTATGTACCTGCGAATGGGGTGAGTACCACAATTCAATTGGATAAGAATCGCATTGCTGTATATACATTTTGAATAAAAGGGGGAAGGGCTTTGTTCGCAAAGGCCCTTCCTCCTTTTATATGTTTAGGAGTCAGAGACGGAGAAGAATGACAATTGTTTTTTGAATTGGTATGGAGTAACGCCTGTGTGTTTCTTGAAGAGTTGGCAAAAGTAGGAGACATTCGCAAGGCCAAGCCTATCTGCGATTTCATTGACCTGCCAATGGGTTTCCAATAACCACTTGCGGGCTAGGCTGACTCTTCGTGTGGCTACATATTCACTATAGCTGCAACCTATGTCTTTGTGAAACAATGTGGATAAATAATTAGCGTTAAGATGAAGGGCTTTAGCCGCAGATTCTATCTTACTGTCCTCCATGAAGTGATCCTCAATCCATTCCATTACTTTTTCGGAATGGCCTTTTACACGTGCAGTCGTGATCTTGTTATCGCTGGTAAGAGGAACTTGCTGCTCGAGCCATTGCAGCATGGCAATCGCTGTTACTTTACACAACTCTATACGAGGATTCAATAGCTGAATACTTTGAATCAGAGGATGGTATTCATGTAGATATGCGATAAATGGAAAGTCTAATGGGGAAGTGAGCAGCTTCTTCAAGTAGTTCTGCAGTACTGGATAAGGAGAGAGCATCGATTGAAAGGCTATGGGTTCGATGACTAGAAAGGATCTAATTGCTTCAGACTCGATGTCAAAGCGGATGCGATGAAGCTGAAACGGCTGGAAAATGAGAACCATGCCTTGCTGTAATATCGTATGAGTACCATCACAAATCACCGATCCCCCGCCTTTGTGGAGATAGAAGATTTCCAAGCCTTGATGAGAATGAAAGATATCGTGTCCGTATTGCTGATCGGTCTGAAAGCTCCAATAAAAAGGGAATTTGTGCAGACCAATATGTTGAACCTGCTTCATGGAACAGCTCACCTCATATCTGAGAATAACCGTATTTTATCAGGAATATCAGCTACATTACAACTTAAAATATGATTATGATTAGCATATAATATGAAACCCACTCATTGGAGGTTGTTATATGACCGAGCAAATGGATCAAGAGTCTTTCGCTATTGATATTGATCAAAAAGTACTACTGCTAACTGTTGCTGGACATGGTCATGTTTATTTACGTCCTGTTGATTCCAATCACAGGTTAAAACAATTGTTCTGGCTGGAGTTTGAATTATCAAGGCTAGCCATGGGATGGGCACCTTGTTTTCCAGATTGGGATATTAAAGGTGAACTTATTCGGCTGGCCTACCTGCACACTGTTCATATGAAAGCTTTGAAAGAGCGCATTGGTGAATTGGCTGGTAGTGGAATTAATGACCGTGCGCGAACGCCTGTTAGCTTTCTCGAAGGGTTTCAATGCGTGTCGTTAGCTCCTGGATTAGCTGAATTTGCCTATGCGTACCGGGCATTGGTTCATGCCTTACAGGAAGCATACAGCAAGCTTGAATTGGAGATGGACCCTATACTGGATGCACCTTCGATTGATGTTTTTCGATTAATTGAAAGAGATACCCGTACTCACCTGGAGTGGCCAGAACGGTTCATAAGATTTGCCTACTCGGAACAACCAGAGTTGAATCAACGTTATATGAATTGGACGATCTACACCAATCAAGTCATCTTCACCATGCTGCGGCATGCAGGGGATAAAGAGGTGAAATGGCCGACTCCACTAGCCATAGAAGCGATAGGACCTGTACCGGCTGTCGCAGCGCCGGATGCCAGATTTCCACTACATGACCCAAAGATTCATGGGGAAGCCAATTTGCTTAGAGATTCTAGCAGCCCGCTTAATGACAGTGTGAAGCAAATGATTTATATCAATGCGACTGAAATGACTTCGGCGGAATCTATGGCGTATCTGTATTATGGCGTGCAAAACATGCCCATGGATTTCTATATCGATGTTGCCCGTCATACTTGGGATGAAGTGAGGCACAGCCAAATGGGTGTCCGCCGCTTGAAACAGCTCGGATATCAAACAGAGCAGTTTCTCTGGGCAGGAACTCAGGCGCTGACTTCAGAGAACCTTCCGGCTATTTTTCCGGAATTTTATGCAACTTTGACGATGGTAGCTGAACCATGCTCATTTTTCAAAAAACGTAAATCCATCGACGCCTTTTGGAAATTCGGTGATGCGCTTTCTGCCATTCAATCTGAATTCGATATATCAGATGAGCGTATGCATGTGGATTTTGGACAAAAGTGGGGAGCGAAGTTGTTTGAACATATAGAAGATTTTGAGACGGCTAAATCAGTTCAGGAGAAAGTTCGTGCTCGGAGACTTCGCCATGTAGGGGTACAAGATTCAGAAATCGAGGGCCTGCTGAAAAATTTTCCTTCCTTATGCGGGTTCACGACCAAAGAACTGGTTTATGATCAATATTGATGACAATGATGCCCGTAAGATGCACTTTAAAAGTGCTCTTTTACGGGCATTTTTTAAAGTCCGTGTAAGTAGATTCCTCCTTAATCTCAACACAGCCTAGGAATTGTTCAAGAATCCATTAAAATCACAGGAATTCTTCAAAAGAATAGTGCAAATGGAGAGGGATTTATCGATTTATTAGTGTTCGGGCAGGCAGTTTACATGCTAAATTAAGGCTACAAACACAGCTTGGATAAAAAGGAGTGACGCAATGTCAAAGCAACGAACGTTTCATACAAAGCATACAAGACAATTAACCATACTAGCGCTGCCAGCCATATTGTTGCTGTTTTTATTCAACTATATCCCTATGGCAGGCGTTATCCTTGCATTCAAGAACTATCGGATTGATAAGGGGATATGGGGAAGTGATTGGTCAGGATTTAAAAATTTCGAATTTTTCTTCTTATCCCAAGATGCTTGGCGAATTACTCGAAATACGGTAGGCCTTAACCTAATTTTTATTGTTACAGTGATCTTGGGAGCTGTCATATTCGCTATTCTTCTCAGTGAAATTACGAAGAAAAAGTGGGTCAAATGGTACCAAACGACGATGTTTTTTCCATATTTCCTATCTATGCCTGTTGTAGCTTTCATCGTACTCGCCTTTCTGGATATTGATTTAGGCGTGATGAATCACTTGCTTATCAAGGTCGGGATAGAACCCATTCACTGGTATGCTGAGGCTGCTTATTGGCCGTATATTTTGACCATCGTCAACTTCTGGAAGTCAATTGGTTACAATATGATCATTTTCTATGCAGCCTTAATGGCGCTTGATCGCAGTTATTATGAAGCAGCTGAGGTGGATGGGGCATCACGCATGCAGATGAGACTTCAGATTACCATTCCTTTGTTATTGCCAATTGTGATTATTATAACGATTCTTGATCTTAGCCGTATTTTTTATTCGGACTTTGGATTGTTTTACTTAGTTACACAGGGCTCAGGATCTTTATTTTCCACGACAGATGTCATCGATACCTATGTATACCGTTCATTACGTGTTGTAGGTGATATTGGAATGGCTTCAGCTGCTAACCTATACCAAGCTTTTGTTGGATTTGTGCTTGTCATCACGGTTAATTGGATTGTTCGAAGGGTGAATTCAGATAGTGCGCTATTTTAAAATTAGGGAGAAGGTGAACACGCATGAAAGCTGCTAAACCTCTAAATCAATCGAAACAGGTGTTTACTCATTTATTATTTATCATCATTGCACTGGCTTGTATTTATCCAGTTCTTCTGATTAGTGTCATATCGATAACCGAATTCAAGTCCATTTATGATTATGGATACTCCGTTATTCCTCACAAAATTAGTTGGGATGCTTATATTTATTTATTTGCCGATGCGTCGAAAATATTGAAATCTTACGGTGTCTCCATTTTTGTAACGTTTGTAGGGGGAAGTTTGTCACTCATCATCCTTTCGATGATTGCCTATCCACTATCGAGAAACGATTACAAGTATAAAAATAAATTGAGCTTCTACGTATTTTTCACGATGTTGTTTAATGGGGGGCTTATTCCTACCTACATCGTGGTTACACAATATTATCATTTGAAAGATTCGATATGGGCGCTCATTTTGCCATACCTTGTACTACCGTTTTATGCGCTCTTACTACGGACATTCTTCTCAGCGATCCCCAAAGAAATTATTGAGGCAGCGCATATGGACGGGTGTAATGAGTATCGCGTTTTATGGGGAATAATCTTTCCCATGTCTACTCCCGCACTTGCAACGGTAGGTTTGCTGTGTGTGTTACGGTATTGGAACGATTGGTTCCTGAGCTTACTCTATATAAATAAGGCTAATCTCGTACCGCTTCAGTTATTACTGCGCAATATGATTAACAATATTCAAGAGATTGCGAACGAGGCAGCTCAAAATGGCGGGTTAGTGCAAAATATTGAATTTCCTTCCGAATCTGCACGTATGGCAATGGCTGTTGTTGCTGCAGGACCTATGCTTTTCATCTTTGTCTTTTTCCAAAAGTATTTTGTGCAAGGCTTAACGGTTGGTGCAATTAAAGGGTAACAATCAGACATGGCTATATCCCGAATGGGTTAGCATATAATCGAAAAATAGGGAGGGTTTTGCAACATGAATAACAAAGTAAAAAGCATTTCACTCTTAATATTAACAGCAATGACTTCGGTAACGGTGCTTGCCGCTTGTGGGAAAAGTGATTCCACTACTGCTACGACTCCTTCAAAGGACGCAAACGCAGTAGCTACACAGGCAGCGAAATTGGCTCCTGTGAAGCTGAAATGGATACTGCGTTCAACACCTCAAAAAGATCAACAGCTCGTTCAAGATGAAATGAATAAAATTCTAAAAGAGAAAATTAACGCGGAGGTTGAATTAACTTTCATCGATCCTGGCGCACCGTATGACCAGAAAGTGAAAACGATGATCGCTGCTGACGAGGATTACGATATTATGTTTACTGGAGGTCCATTAGTATATGGTGATTTCTATGGATCCGTTTCCAAAGGAGCGTTCCTCCCGATAACAGATTTGATTAAGAAATATGCGCCAAAAACGTATGCTCAGATTCCTGAATCCTTTTGGAAATCGGTCACGGTAAAAGGGCAGATGTATGGCGTTCCTAACTATCAAATCGTTGCCCGTCAGAATGGGATTATTGCACAGAAAAATATTGCTGATAAATACAGTATCGATATCACGAAACTAACGAAATTTGAAGATTTAGAAACGCTTTTAGTTAAAATTAGAGATGGCGAACCAAAGTCGAAAATTCCTTTCACGTTAGATAAATTGGGTGTTTGGAATAATATGCTCACCTATTACGGACTTGAACCTGTCGGTGCCTCCAATACTGTGGGGATGGCGAAGATCGATGATGCGAATGGGAAAGTCATTAACCAGTATGCAGACCCTGCATTTAAGCAACATATTGTTTTGTTGAATGACTGGTTTAAAAAAGGATTTATTAATAAAGATGCAGCAACGCTTCCTTCTGCACTTACTACTTACACCAAAGCGGGTAACACCATGACGGGCTGGTCCAATTGGAAACCGGGTGGAGATGCAGATGGTAAAGCGCTGAATAACGGAAATGATGTGATTTACAAGATCTTAGATAAACCTTTTGTTACGAACGAGAATGTCTCCACAACACTTCAGGCGATTAATAAAAAGTCTAAAAATCCAGAAAGAGCTATGATGCTCATTGAATTAATGAACACGGATAAGCAGTTATATAATTTAATTACTTTTGGTATCCAAGACAAACATTATAAGAAACTGTCAGATAATCGAATCGAGTTGGTTAAAGATAGCGCATATTATCCAAATAAAGCATGGGCGTTCGGTAATCAATTTAATGCTTATCTCCAACCAGGTCAAGATGATAATGTTTGGCAGCAAACGATAGACTTAAATGCAAAAGCAACATCATCCAAGCTGCTAGGATTTGTTTTCGATCAAGAGCCAGTGAAAACGGAAATCGCTCAGTGTCAATCTGTATTCGATGAATATCTGCCTGGATTGTGGACCGGGTTTGTAGATCCTGAGAAATTCCTGCCTGAGTTCCTAGCTAAACTACAAACTGCTGGTTCAGATAAAATCATTGCGGAGAAACAGAAGCAACTAGATGCATGGAAAGCGGGCAAGTAATTCATTCATTTACGTGACAAGGCATTTGGCCGCTCGAAGTTTTCGAGCGGCTAAATGATATATTCACCCTTAGGGAATAAGTTATGCTATCATGAAGAATAAATTCTTCTGGGGGCTACCGAGTTGAAAGCATTGAAATTAATTGAGAAGCTACGATTCCAAATTTTGTTCAAGATCTTCTTTTACATAGCGGTATCCATGATACTTATTGTTGTTATTCTTTCTCAGATTCTGTATCGAAGTTTTGAGAAAGAAGGGTTGAATATTGCCTATACCTATAATCAGAAAGTATTAACGCAACTTAGCTATGACATCAGTTATATGAATGACATGGTAAAAAGTTTTATGATTGTTCAATATCAGTCACCAGGCAATCAGCAAATTATGCATCGCGAAGCCAATAACAATTTCTTTGATACACAGAAGTTTATTAACCAATTTAGAAATTCAGTGACAAGCAATAGTATGATTTCGAGTGCTGTTTTGTATAATCGTCATATTCCTGAATATGCCTCAACGTTTTATGGAAGCGCTGACAATTACGACGAGCAGTTAAAGAGTTTAATTAAAAATCCTAAGCAAATTAAAGTTCTTCAACCCATACCCCGTTTATTATCGAAGGATGTATATGGCATTGATAATGATGTCTTTACCTATTTTCTTTATGACGATATGACCAGTAATGGAGAAATTGATGGGGCGTTGATTGTCAACGTTAAATCGGAGTGGCTACGAAACAATTTGATTAAATCTAGCAGCAAGGGCACGAAATTAACGATTATTGATCATCAGGGACAGGTCATTGTAGATAGCAGCCGTCAGCAAGAAATGTTTAGCCCCTTTAGTGAAACCTACATGAGCAAGATTAGCGAGAATCAAGATAGCGGCAATAGCTTTATTCATGACGACAAGGTCGTTAGTTATTTCCCTATTCCCCAAACGACCTGGTTGCTAGTGGCGGAGGAACCGTATAAACAAGTATTCGAACCTATTCGTAAAGTAAGAACGCAAACACTTGGCTTTACGCTGATCTTTCTGACGATCGGTTTAGTTCTAGCTATTTATATTTCCCGGAGGATCTATAAACCATATGGAAATTTAGTCAAAATGGCTCAGAAATGGGGCAATATCGACCTGGTGAAATCTCATTTTAATAGTGAGTCGGAATTCTTAACCAGAGCCATGGATATAAGCTTCGCGATGAGTGGCGATTTGGAGAAATATAAAACGTCTACACTTGATATTGTTGCGGATAATCATTTAAAGTCGATTTTACTAGAAAGCAATGATAAGAAATCCAGTGATATTCCAAACGATAAGTTGGATGAGTGGCTGAGTAATCCAACTGACTTGTTGCTGATCGTGTTTAAGATTGATCAAATGCGGTTGTTCGACAGAATGAATAAAGAGGAGAAACGTCTTATTTATTTTGCGCTTACCAATATAGCTAACGAAGTATTTGGCAGTAAACATGCGTATATGAAAACAAGTATGGGGAACGGAGAATTCGTTTATGTGCTTGAATCGGTGTATCCTCCTGATCAATGGGTAGAGCAAATTCAAAGTATGCTTTCTATAACAAGGAGAATTACGCCGGGAATTACGATTTCTGCTGCTATAAGTGATTTGATTCAAGACACGTCACAATTACATGTGGTTTACATGAAGACTGTGCAAATGTTTGAATATCGGATCTTTTATGGGAATAGCGCAATACTCTTAACCAGTAATATCAGTCAGAGAAACAGTTCTGTGCGTGACGAGATCCCAGAGGACAAAGTGAATAAATTCATAGAAAATTTGAAAATCGGACATTACGAAAGCACGAAGGTACAATTTGAGGAGATCGTAAATCTAGTTTCAAATGGCGATGGTAATCAGCTTATTTTGTTCCTAGTTCGACTTGTGTTCAGCATAAATAAAGCCTTACAAGAATTGAATTTGAATCGTATGGAGCCGATTGAGTTTCATGTAAGTTCTTTTTGCAGCGAGTTAATGAATCAAGGAACACTAGATGGCATTCATGAACAATTCAACAGTTTATTGTTGTATATTGCCGAGAAGCTAAAAGTAGACACTACCAAAAAGCACAGTATCTTAGTCAATTCGATTTTGGATTATATCCATGAGGAATATGAGAAGGGTGATATTGGTCTAAAGGAAATAGCAGTTGCGTTTAGAATGTCTCCTGGTTATTTGGGACAAATCTTCAGGGAAGCTATGAACAAGTCAATCGCACAATATATTCACGATATGAGATTAGAGAAGGTCATGGATCTTCTTCGCCATACCAATTTAAGTGTTCGAGACATCATCTTTAAGGTCGGCTACTCGAATGAAGCGAACTTTTATAAATTATTTAAGAAACAGTACGGGATAACTCCGAATGAATATCGTCAAAATATTTTGATTCAAACGAGAGAACGAGAGTGAGGAAACGGACTTTGAAGTCCTGAGACTAGATAGGAGGTGTTTGGTATGAATGGGGCAACAAGCAGTTCATGGTTGGATCTGTTTAATCGTGAACGTGAAGAGGTGCTGATTGAAGAGGGACTTATCAATTTACGACGACCTGGTCATACGATAGAGGCATCCAAAGTCGATGAGGCACATGAAGGACGTGCAACGGCGGCCTTTTATGCCGTGGGTACAGGTCTAGGCGAATTGAATGCAGAGCAGGGGCTCCAATTACTCCATGCCTTAGCAGAGTTGCAAGATGTTGATCCTGAAAGTCCCTTTTACGGAGGATTTCGCTGGTATAAAGAAGAAACTCGCGTGAAAGATACGAACGCGGCTTTCTTTATTCTCATGCCTTTAGTCGTACTTCGGTTAAAGCTTGCGGATCGAATTCCCTCTGATCATATCGATTATATGAATTTGATGCTAGATTTGGGTATACAGTGGTTTGAAAAGGAAATTGAACATGCTATTCTCTATTATCCGAACAAGATCCTTAGTGATGGGGCTTTATTGCTCGGTCTTGCCCGCATTTGCGAGAGGGATGAAGCCTATGATAAAGGAGTTGCTTTCTTTGAGCGATGGTTGGCCTATACACGGCGTCGCGGCTGGGGCTGGGGAGAAAATGCTTCCCTAGTCTATATTCAGATTATCATCAATGCGTTGAAAATAGCAGCAGACTCGCTGCGTCCAACGGAACTCGACTTGCGTTACAGGCTAATGGAGGTTATTGGCGAACAATTAGACTATGTGCGGTTTCATAATGGCATGGAGCTGGTACCTGCTATCCGTAGTTACAACTTTGCAGGTGAGCTGCATGTGGGAACCTATCTTTGGGATATTTCAGGTGTAAGTCGAGAGGCTTACGAATCAGGGAAGCCATATGAAGATCTGTGGAATGCGATATCGCTGTTACTTTTTGAAGAGGAGATCGGGGGTGCTGCTGGTAGCTCTCCAGCGGTACCGAGGGTTAGAGAGGAACGGATATTTGATAATGCCTATGCCTATACTTGGATAGGCCATCATGGGCGATTAGGGAGCATGAACCGCTTTCCGGTAATGCCCGGGTCCTATCAATGGCCAACCTGGGGATTGGCTTGGCAGAGCTTTCCGATTTCTTTTGCCATAGAGGGTCATCAGGTTTCCTATTTGAGATGGTATGTTCACGATGGGGAGCAAGTGAGAACACATCCGGCGTATAAGAAGCAAGCTTATCTTAATCCCGGATTGTTCCGCGAAGAATGGTATCCAGATATACAACTCCGGTCCGCTCAGAAGGAGAATGCACTTGTTGCGGTTCGCAGCATGAGCGGCGTGAATAATGAGGTCACAGAGATCGCGGATGAATGGGTCGTTCATCGGTTTACCGGTGAGGTAGAGGCATATGTAAGCGGAGATGGCGTTCAGTGGCTGGCGTTGAAATATCCGAACGCTACCTTGTTGGTGGCCGCATTAATGGGAATCCATAGTGACGATCGTGCACGCGGAGCGATGGATATACAGGTAGTGAAAGAAGAAGGGACCTTAAGACTTCGTCAGGTACTACATAGATCCATGTTAGAGGGGATTCATCATCCTAGGTTGGAGGCAGGCTGGGCTGTTTATATGGTTGATTCGGCTTTGCAGGTATTGGATATTCAAAGGCTGATGGGTCGATTATCAATTAAGGATAAGTCCCTGCAAGATGGGGAAGTTCCTCGAGAAACGTATATGGAGATCAGAGACATCGCAATTATTTTTGATGGTGTGGAAGTTGTTTCTTTAAAGGTAGATCCACATTATATGAATTAATAAACGGGAGACGTTTGAGTACTTCTTATGTAATTGTTACGAGCTGTAACTATATCCATAATTGCTTTTGTAAGTCCGCTTGGACATTACAAAGGTTTTTTTTATTTCGTCTGCTTGTTCGCCCCGGATGATAGTCGGGCTTTATCTGATAAAGTCCCAATGGTGCTTCTGTAAGCTTGTTTTTCATCAATAACACATGGTCTTATTTTTATAACAAATATTGTTATTAAATCAATTGCTTTCCAATTATTTCTACAGCCGAGCCTTAACATATCTTGCGAATGCCTTAGCCTGAATAGAAATGCCATTAGGGCTGCAATGAACGGACCACAAATCTCGATACAGATAATCCGGATCTTTAAATGGGATAAGAATCAATTTACCATCACGAATGTCAGGATGATGGTTGAGTGAAAAATCATCCATTATGCTAAACGCGTAATCTGACTTAATAAAGTCTCTCACAAGTGTGCTATTGTTCGTAGTCGCGAAAACCGGATTATGCGCTAAATTCGTTCTTCTGACCATTTCTTTGTGAGTGACGGATTCTAACAATACGATATTTTCGTTTTCTAGATCTTTGGCGGATACAGAATCCTTGAAACGAAAACGAGAATCTTTGCCAATACAAACACAAATATGACTCCTGTAGATGGTTTCAATTTCAATGTTTTTTTGAGGCTGTATGTCTTTATGTTCACCAACAAAAGCAAGATCCACACGATGATTATTGATATCGTCAGCAATATGTTCATGCAATTTTTCTTGGAGTTCGATGTGAACATCGGTATGTTCTTTCCTAAAGGCTACTAATGCGTCACATATTACATGTCCAAAAGCGGCCGTGAAGGCAATCTTTAAATGTATTTTTTTCGGAGTATTCAGTTTTTTTATATCATCGCATAGTTCATTATATTTGATTTGCATTTCCAGTGACTTGGCAAGTACGAGTCTTCCTTCCAAGGTAGGAATCGTTCCTTTGTTGGATCGTTGGAAGATCGTAATACCTAGTTCACTTTCAATAGATAAAATAGATTGACTAATGGCTGAGGGTGTTATGTGTAACTTATCTGCAGCTTTTCGGATTGATCCTTCTTTGGCTACTTCAAGAAGATATCCTACTTGCTCTAAATTCATCGTTCCACCCCTCATACGTTAAGTAATAGTATACATAGTGTGTAAATATACTCGTTTTACTAACATCTATATTAACTATACAATAATTCCTAGTGCTGAAGTAGTTCTTTTGAATCATTATTTTTATGTAAAATGGGTTTGCTTGTCGAACATCGATGTTATTTTTTTAATATTCCGTCGAAAAATAACCCCGGCAATGCGAAAGTAAGCATTGGTTGTGGGTATATTTTTTTGTTTCATTCTTTAGCACAATTGCTGGATTAAATAGAGGTTTGCAGTAGGGGATGATGTGGGATGAATCCGATGGATAAATATGGCGTACTGGTTGTTGATGACTCCAGCCTGATGAGACAAATGGTCACGGCGCTCTTTGAGCAGGATGAGCAGTTTTTTATTGTGGGAACTGCGGAGAATGGGAATGAAGCGTTGGACTGGATTGTGGAGTTTAGGCCGGACTTGGTTGTCATGGATGTTGAGATGCCGGAAATGGATGGACTGACTGCTCTTGAGTTTATTATGAACCATTGTCATGTTCCTGTGGTGATGCTCAGCAGTTACACATCAGAAGGCTCACAGCAAACGATTCAAGCCATGCGAACAGGTGCTGCGGATTTTTTTCATAAAGATATGCTGTTTCAAAAACCGAGTAACCCGATGATTACGGCAGATTTCCTGCATCGTTGTAAAATTGCCATCAAAAACGGCGTGGACCGTTTCCGTGGAACATTCGCAACCTCCAATGAAATGGCTTTAAATGTGCTCATTCATTGGATGAATTATAGCATTAAATTAGAGGAAGATTTGCAGTTTGCAGAGCGAGAATTAAGTAAGGTTTTGACGCAGCAGAACGGTATGATTATCAAGTTTATGGAGGAGCGGGGGAACTTCATTCATACGAGTTGTGAGGGGGAACTTATGGTTCGGATGGGGCTCCAACAGGATGAAATCATTGGCAAAGAGCTGCATGAATTTTATCCCCCAGAGATCGCAAAGCATCACGGAATCCATTACATCAAGGCATGGTCCGAACAAACGAATATCCAGTATGAGACCACTTGGAATACGATCACTTATTTAACGCTGTTAAGGCCAGTCATTCGGGATGACAAAGTGGTTAAGGTGATTTCCTTGAGTGTCGATATTACAGAGCAAAAAAGAATGGAAGAACGCATGAACTACTTGACGAATAACGATCAACTGACAGGTCTGCCTAACCGCATGTACCTCTCTGAACTTCTTCACGAGAACTTGGAAGTGGCGAGATCGTCAACGCATAGTTTGGCTGTTTTTTATATAGGATTAGATCATTTCAAGTTAATTAACGATAAGTTGGGACACGAAACAGGAGATTGGATTTTAAAAATCGTGGCCCGCAGGCTGGAGCGCTGCAATCCGGGAAGACAAAGAGTCGCACGAGTGGGTGGAGATACATTCATTTTGATACTGCCTTTCACCAATCCGGAGCAACTATTATCCACCGCAGAGCAAATCACCAGTGCCATTCAAATGCCGATTCAGTTGAACGGACATGAGATTCATATTCATCTAAGCATTGGGATTAGCCAGTTCCCGCAGGATGCCCCCGACGTAGAAGGCTTGATGGCAGCTGCGGAAATGGCCATGTTCGATGCCAAGGACCAGGCGCACAGCAGCTATCAATTTTATAGCAGCAAAATGAATGAACGGTTTCAGAAACGGATGGAGCTTGAAAATCACTTGCGTAAGGCAATAGAAAACAAGGAACTGCGTCTTTGCTATCAACCTGTTGTTGATTCGAACACGGGGCGAATTGTCGGGATGGAAAGCCTTATCCGTTGGCATCAAGCGGAGCTTGGCTACGTCTCGCCAGCAGACTTTATACCCGTAGCTGAGGAGACTGGACTTATTATTGAGATTGGAGAATGGGTGTTAAAGGAAGCATGCAGGCAAAACAAAAGATGGCAGGATGCTGGCCTCCCCAAATTATTCGTTGCGGTAAACTTGTCCAGCCGCCAGTTTTATGATCCGAGGTTGAGTAGGGTGATCCAGCGTATTTTGGAAGAGACGGGATTGTCTCCTCACTATTTGGAGCTAGAAATAACCGAAAGTATGACGATGGATGTCAAAGTGGCATTGGATACACTTTATGAACTTAAAAAGCTGGGCGTTCAACTAGCCATGGATGATTTCGGGACAGGCTATAGCTCTCTCGGGTATTTAAAGGACTTCCCGATCGACAAGATGAAGATTGATCAGGCCTTCATCAAGGGATTGAAGCAAAGTCCCGTGAATGCTGCAATTGTGAATACGATGATTACAATGGCGAAAAATCTGGATCTTGTCGTCGTGGCTGAAGGCGTGGAGACAGAGGAGGAGCTGCAGCTGCTAAGAGAGTATGGCTGTGGACTCGTTCAGGGCTATTATTTCAGTCCTCCCGTCGATGCGGAACGGATTGAAGAGCTTTTATCTACCATGAACAAATAAGGATTAAAAGATAGAGAAATGTATGTTCGGAAAGGAGGAACCAAGCTTGGATGAGTTCGTTAACGATGACTATTATCATGCTACCATGAGTTTGGAACTCGAAAGCAGAAAGCAGTACTTGGTCGAACTGCGGCATCAACTTGACATTTTAAAACAAAATGTTCTGAAAGAGGGACGCGATGAAACCATTCGGCAAGCAAGGGAATGGTATCGGATTGCACATACAATGAAAGGTACGGCTCCTATTCTGGGGCTGGCGCGGATTGGGGTACTTGCAACCCAAGTTGCTGAATGCTGGGAATGGAGCTATGAAGTAAGTGCTTTAGATATAGGCAATATACAGATAAGGTTTGATGATTGTATCTTAGTCAGTCGTCCGCTTATGAATGAACTTGAAATGGAATACGAAATCAACTGCAAGGAGTTCCTTTTGGAACAAAAGGAAGAACAGTTCCGAGAGGTTCTCCCCTCTCATCTTCGTAAAAGCAGATTGCTTATCGTGGATGATGATAGTGTTCTGCGGACGTATTTGACACGCAAGCTTAGGCTTGAAGGATATCAGGTGGATGAAGCCTCCAATGTGGTTGATGCGATCAGTCTGCTCAGGAAGCATGAATATCAGTTAATTACGCTTGATCTCATGATGTACCCGCATAGTGGTTACGAAATATTTGAGGTCCTAAAGGAAGATCCGATGATTAAATGGCTGCCGATGATCGTGTTGTCAGGCCGTAACGACATTTCGGATGTGACGCGATGTTTCCGACTTGGCGCGGATGATTTCGTCACGAAACCATTTCGGTATGAAGAACTAAGCGCGCGGATTCAACGTCTGCTGCTGCGACACATGGAGTTTGCGCTCATGGCGTTTAACGATCCCTTGACGGGTATCCATAATCGGCGATATTTTGACCTTCAGCTTCAAGTAGAAATCAATCGTGCTAAGAAATACGATGAACCATTGACGATGGTCATGATCGATATCGATCACTTTAAAGATGTAAATGATAAGTATGGACATCCTGTCGGCGATCTCGTACTTCAGAGATTTGGACATTTGCTTCAAAGTAATGTGCGTCAAACCGATATTCTTGCCCGCTTGGGAGGGGAAGAGTTTGGGATCATTATGCCAGGCACTACGGATCAGGAAGCAGAAAGTATGATGAAGCGGATTCTGGAGCAAGTTCAAAACGAGCCCATCGCACATGGTGATAAGTTTGATTATTTTATTACCTTTTCCGCAGGGATCGCGTCATGGATGGCAAGCAACTCGGTGAAAAGGTGGATGGAATTAGCCGATTATGTGCTGTACAAAGCGAAACAGACTGGACGTAATCGTATCATCAAGACATCGTTCAAAAATACGAAAAAAGGGAAACCCGCTTCAGAACCACCAGCTCAGCAAACGAAGACCATTCTGATCGCCGACGATGACCGGACACTTCGGACAATGATTGCAGATCGGTTCAGGAAAGAGCCTTATCAGTTGATTGAAGCAGCCGACGGCGTATCCGCCTATCAGATTATCGTAGAGCAGCAACCCGATATGTGTATTTTGGACTGTATTATGCCTGACATGAACGGATTCGAAGTTCTTGAACGGCTGCGTCAGGAAGGAACACGTCCTTCAAAAACAAAAATTATGCTGCTTTCCGGAAGAAACAAAGAGGAAGACGTGAATAAAGGTTTGCTGCTTGGTGCAAATGCCTATATGTTTAAACCTTTTTCATTAATTGATGTGGAAATGAAAGTTAGAGAGATGTTGTTTTAGCTATAAGGAGGCATAAAATGAACACGATTGTCGGACTCGGAGAATTGGCTTTCAGCAACAACACAGGCGATACGATCAAGACGTACGGACTTTCGTCGTGTGTGGCAGTGACCGCTTATTGTCCTTACACGAAGACAGCAGGCATGATACATATCGTATTGCCAGCACCCCGTTCAGACATGGATGCACGCACACGACCAGGGCATTTCGCGACAACTGGCGTTCCGTTATTTATCAACCAAATGGTTCAAAAATATGGCTGTCAAAAAGAAAATCTGCGGATTCATCTGTATGGAGGCGCAAATTCAATTAAACTTTCTCTCTTCGAAATTGGGAGTCAAAACCTTAAACAAGTTCAAAGTGTGCTTCGGAGCTTGAACTTGAGGCCAAGCAAGACAGAGGTAGGCGGCTTTGTGAGTCGAACGGTGGAGATCTCTGTGAATACAGGTGAGATTAAAATGAATGCTCTTCCACTAATCTCTTAGCAAGCTGATTAGGAAATCTGCTCTTGAGGCAGGTTTCTTTTTTATGCGGCGCAGAGAACGAGAACATGATCTTCCGAATATTTTTGATGAGAAAATGGAAAATTAGTAATATTAGTATTCTTTGGGAGGCTCATTCAGTGAAATGGTTCAGGAAATGGCTGCGCAATAAACCTGGGTATCCCATTATACCTGAGGATCATCTATCTGAAGAAGAAGAGAACTCCGAATTAACCACGGATTTAGAGCACAATGAACTCATTTTTAGACGTATATTTAACAACAGTCAGGATTTTGTTGTTCGCAAAGTCCAAATGTGTGGACAAAATCATTGGCTGGTGATATACATTGCAACGCTTGTTGATGAAGTTCTGATTGATGACTATGTATTGAAACCGATGATAGCTAAATCTGACAATCAGGAACAAGTCGTCATTGAGCCAACAGAATCGCTGGATGATCATATTATCTCCATTGGATTGACGTGTGTTACATCCAAAATAAGTGAAATAGTCAAACAAGTGTTAAAAGGCCAAGCAGCTGTGTTTACCATCGGGAACAGTGATGCCATGATGGTCAAAGTGAATAATAAGTCACAACGAAGCCTTGAAGAACCTTCATCTGAACCTGTCATTCGTGGTCCGCGGGAAGGATTTATTGAGAATCTCTCAACGAATATTGGGTTAATCCGCAGTAGGATTAAAACGTCAAGACTTAAAGTGGAATGTATAACGATCGGTGAGCTTACCCAAACCGAAGTTGTCATTACGTATATCGCTGGTATTGCTTCCGAAACGGTCATTGAGGAAGTTCGAGAGCGAGTATCTCGGATTCAAATAGACGGCATTATTGATTCCGGGTATGTGGAGGAATTTATTGAAGATAGTCCTTACTCCCCTTTTCCACTTGTGCACAGTACAGAACGACCAGATGTTGTTGCTGCCGAATTATTGGAAGGGAAAGTAGCTATTATCGTTGATACCTCTCCATTTGTACTCATTGTTCCCATGACGTTCTGGACTGGACTTCAAGCGAGTGAGGATTATTATGTTCGCTGGCCTATTGCAACTTTCGTACGGTGGATTCGATTCCTTTTCATCAGTATCGCCATATTTGCTCCTCCGCTCTATGTTGCGATTACGACCTTCAATCAGGAAATGATTCCGACCAATCTGGTGTTAAGTATTGCCTCCTCTAGAGAGCCTGTTCCTTTGCCAGCTGTGATCGAAGCCTTCATTATGGAAATTATCTTTGAAGCCTTACGGGAAGCAGGGATTCGATTACCGAAACAGATAGGGCAAGCCATCAGCATTGTTGGGGCATTGGTTATCGGTCAAGCGGCTGTGCTTGCGGGTATTATTTCCGCTCCGGTCGTTATTATTGTATCGATAACAGGTATTGCCGCGTTTACGATTCCTCGTTATAGCTTTGCGAATGGCATCCGTTTACTACGGTTCCCCATGCTATTGCTGGCGGGTACGCTTGGACTTTATGGTATTGTCATTGGGTTTATGGCCATTGTGCTACATATCACATCGCTTCGATCATTCGGTATCCCCTATTTCACGCCAGCAACCCCGATGAATTTCTCGGATTTGAAGGATGTCTTCATCCGGCTGCCGATATGGGCGAAAACGCAGCGTCCGCAATCAACAGGAGCTAACAATCCGGGTCGTGAGCCGGCAGGTCAAAAACCAAGTCCATATGCGCGGAAAGGAAAGGGGGATTCAGAATGAAACCATTCCTTTACATTGGTTTGCTATTCACACTATTAACCACAAGTGGATGTTGGGATCGTACGGAGATTAATGATCTTGCCTTCATTATGGGTACTGCATTTGACATAGCGGATAATGGGGACTATATCTTATCACATCAAATTGCGATCCCTTCGTCCTCTCAGGGTGGGCCAGGGAGTGGTGGAAGCAGCAATGAGAAGTTTTTTGTGATATCAGCAGTTGGAAAGAGTATTAACGAAGCATTCTATAGGTTGCAGAAAAAGAGTTCACGGAGATTGTTTACAGCACATCGCGTTGTTATTTTTATTGGTGAGCGGTTATCCAAAAGTGGGATTGCAGATATACTCGACATTTACACGCACGATTCAAAACAACGTTTAAAAACATACATGATGGTGGTTAAGGGGGGAGAAGGACGGGACATATTTAAAGTCAAATACCCCTTTGAACAAGTACCCAGCGAGGCTATTAAAGAAATGGAAGCTTTAAATAACGAGTTGGCGATTACATTGCGCGACTTTTTTCTAGCTTCGTCTGGAGAGGGAATCAGCCCCGTATTAGGAGCTATAACCCCAGATGGCATAACGGAAGGTTTAAAAGAAGGCAATATATTTAAGCTAGCTGGGTCAGCCATTTTTAAAGATTTCAAATTAGTAGGCTTTCTAAATGAGAATGAAACCAATGGTCTCTTATGGGTGACAGATCGAATGAAGCATGGCAGTCTTAACGCCAATTTACCTGAAGCAGATGGAACAGTGGGGATGATTCTGGCAAAGGCAAAGCGAAAAATCACCCCGCAGATCACTGGTGATAAGGTTACATTCAAGATCCAGATGCAAGGGGAAGGTAACATTTGGGAAAATACGACTAATTTAGATATTCGTAAGCCAGAGAACATTAAGCTTGTTAAAAAGGCATTGGAGACTTCCGTCGAAAATCAAGTTAAAGATACATTAACGAAAGTCCAATCGCAGTACAAGGTTGATAGTGTAGGGTTCGGCAGAGAAATTCAACGCAATAAGCCCAAACAGTGGAAAGCCTTGAAAGCCGAATGGAACGATAGATTTCCAAAGGTAGACGTTTCTCTTGAAGTGTCGATCAATATTTTAGGCAGCGGGATGGCAGGTCCTCCATTACACTTGGAGAGAAAGGAGATCAAAAAATGATTTTCGGCACAATCGTATTTGTAGGTTTCCTGGTTGTGTGGTCCTTTGTTAGAATTCGCTCTTTCCTGAGTATGCAAAAAAAGAAAGAAGCGGCTGTATTCGGCACATTAATTGGTGTATCCTCTATTGTCGGTTCTTTATTAATTTGCCGGGTCAACCTCCCGAGCATGGTTGTCCCGTTCAAATTAATATTTGAACCCATTGGAACTATGCTTTTAAAGCAGTGAGCGGTTCACTTTTCTTTTGATCATGTCGATCATGAGAAGAAGCAGTGGGATAAGACTTTGTGTGAATAAACCAGCGCTCGGGTAAATCAAAGTCAGATACGTTTGAAGTTCCGCACCATTCTTGAAAACCAAGACCGATCCAATGAGGCACAATAGGGTTATCGGTGCTACGAGATCACGATAGTTTTGGATGCGGAAAATCTGGCTTATGCTAATACACAATATAAACAACGACACGGACACTTTTGAAAAACTTCCAATCACCCATATCATGACAGCGATTGCCTCTAGACGTTCAAATGAACCTTCAATTCCAATGTATTGCATGACACTTAAATACGAATAGTTCAGTTGACCGGTTAATGAACCCAGAATCATAATCGCCGATAATACAACGATAAAAATAAAAATAAATATACCTAAAAGAGCAAACAGAGAGAGCTTGAGTGCCTTTTTCGGCTGATTCAAATAAGGAAGAAGCCATCCCAGAATAAACAATTGATTCATAAATGCGCCTCCCGGAAGGATAGCTCCTTGTAAAACCGGCAGAATTCCGTTTCCCAGAATTGGCTTTAGCTGTTCAGTATCTGCTGCCCCAATCGTCAAAATCAAGAGCGGCATCAAAAAAAATAATTTCATTGGTGTCAAAAACTCCGTACATCTTCCTATGACTTCTATTCCCATATAGACGGCTAGACCGCAAAGGATTAATAAGGTCAGACTACCTATGATGGACGGACTTCTTGGTAATAACAGTGCTTTAATGAAAAAGGTATGCTGTATGGTCATAACTGAAATCGACATAAACCAATAATAGATATAGTAAAAGCCCAGACATGTTCCTAACCATTTCCCAAGAATTTTTTGACTGTATTGGATAATCGTCAAACCCGGATAACGTTTCGAAAGTTGGATCATCACCCAAATGCTTAATAATCCGGTCAAAGTGGAGGGGATTACTGAAATCCAAGCATCTTGCATGGCATACATCGCCATCAATCCGGGAAGAGTTAAGACGATCGTGGAAGCGACAAAAGAGAAAAGAATAATACCTAACTGGTTAACCGAAATTTTTTCTGTAGGCTGCATCTGTACACTCCCTCCTAACCTCACAGAGGTTGCTCCAAGTATTTACTTTTCGTTACAAATTTATACCAATAAACCCCGTGTATTGCTACAATTCTGCACATTGAATGCCTACTTCAGAATAGGGGGTTGACACACTACCTACTAAAAGGTAGAATGACCACATGAACAAAAACAACAAACAAAACACGTCAGAACTTATTCTGGACACTGCTCAGGCGATTGTGCAACAATTTGGATTTAACGGATTCAGCTATTCACACATCGCAGAAAAAGTAGGAATCCGAAATGCGAGTATTCATTATTACTTCCCGAACAAGGAGGATTTGGGAGAAGCTCTGATTGCGCGTTATCTCAGAAGTTTTAATGCCTATGTTGCTCAAATCGATGCAGAGACATCGAACAATTTAGAAAAACTGCGCAAATTCATCCTACTCTATAGCGGTCCTGTTCAAGACTACTGTACATGCCTAAGTGTCATGCTTTCGACAGACCTGGCTACATTATCAGGTAAAGTACAAACAGGGTTATCTCAATTCTTTTCTTCCAATTTAGAATGGTTGGAGCGCGTGTTGGATCAAGGACGTCGTGAAGAACATCTGAACTTCGATGGCGCCGCGGATGTGCAAGCACACCAATTTCTTGCGTCACTTCAAGGCGCACAACTATTGGCAAGAAGTTTTCGTGATGTAAGTAAGTTTGATAAGATTGCCGATGGCTTAATATCCGCTTTAGCCTAAAAGGAAGGCGGATAATTTTTTAACTATTACCTACCTTTTAATAGGTAGATAAATAAGGGGATGCAAGATGAGTTTTAAAGGAAAAGTAGCCGCTTTGGGCGTATCGACACCCTAGTGAACAATGCTGGCATTTTATATCAAAATCATTCACCGGTGAAATTCTTCATGTGGATGGCGGGCAAAACGCTGGTCAATGGTAAGAATTGAGGTGTAGTCCATATTCAAACTTGAAAAAGGAGGTGAGAAGACATGTTGTATGAACTGCGAATTTATGATGTTCAACCTGGTAAAATGCAGGCTCTTCATGAACGATTCAGAGATCATGTCATCGATTTATTTTTGAAACATGACATGAAGGTCACGCAATATCTTGAAGATATCAATGAAGAAAATAACCGACTTTATTATATTGTTGAACATGAAAATATGGAAAAGCGCAACCTTAATTATGAACGTTTCCGCAGCGATCCTGTATGGATTGAAGTGAAACGAAATTCAGAATTGGATGGACCTCTGTTAATCAAACAAGAAAGTATTTTTATGAAAAACACAGTCTTTTTCGATAACATTTGAAAATAGCTCAGACAAACCGAGTTTAACATAAAATAAATTCAACCAAGAATGGAGCAAAATAAACATGAAAACTTTAGTCATCATAACTCATCCCAATATTGAGCAATCTAACTGGAATAAAGCTTGGCTGGAAGCATTGCAAAAGGAAACTGATTTCACGATTCATGAATTATATAAAGAATATCCTGACGAGAATATCGATGTTGTTAAAGAGCAGAAGCTCATTGAGGCACATGATCGCGTTATTTTCCAATATCCTCTTTATTGGTACAGCACGCCGTCCTTACTGAAAAAGTGGTTTGATACCGTATTGCAATATGGTTGGGCCTATGGTCCTGATGGCAGTAAAACAGCAGGCAAAGAAATCGGTGCAGCGATCTCAACCTATGGTACGGAAGAATCATATCAAGCAACAGGCTCTAATCGCTTTACACTAGAGGAAATATTGCATCCAATGGAAGCAATTGCCCAATTTATCAGCGCTACTTATCTGCCGCACTTTGCACTTAACGATACGTCTAAGGTTACGGAAGAACGATTAGCACAGAGCAGCAAGGATTACATTCATCACATTAAAACAGTAAAGCCTGTTCTGGTTACGCAATGAAAGACTTACTAATTGATGTATATATGGATGTAACATGTCCTTGGTGTCGTATGGGCACCAGTAGTATGTTGACCGCTTTGCAACAATTACCCAAAGAAACGAAGGTAACCGTACGTTGGCATGCTTTTCAGATCAATTATGGCATTCGTCCTGAAGGTGAAGATTATCGGCAAGTGATGATTGGCAAGTTAGGCGGGGTGCCTCAATTCGAAGCTAGATTAAAGCAATATCAAGAATATGGAGATTCTTTTGGCTTAAAATTTAATATAGATAATGTTAAATATACGCCGAATACGACATTAGCTCATCAGTTAATCGCTATTTCACCAGAGAACCTGCAGGAGCAACTGATTCAGCAGATCTATACGGCTTATTTTGAAAATGGGATTAATATCGGTGATATAGATGAATTAGTAAAAATAGCAAAAGCAGTTGGGATTCCAAATGATGTAGAACTGAAATCACGACTTACCAATGGTGCAGGTCTAGACAAAGTTGAATTAGGACAACGCAACGCTCAAAAGTTAGGGATTAGAGGGGTTCCATTCTTTGTAATCAATGAGCAAGTCAGCTTATCTGGTCTACAATCCCCTGAGCAATTTATTAAAGTTTGGAGCGAAAGCTAAATTTCAAAGGAGGTCATTCACGATGCCAATCGTTAATATTAAAGTAACACGTGAGGGAACCACACCTGATCATGTGTCTGTTACGGGTGAAGAAAAGGCAGCACTTATCAAAGGTGTGAGCGAGCTTCTTCTCAACGTGCTTAATAAGCCATTAGAATCAACTCACGTTATTATCGAGGAAGTTGAGTTGGATAATTGGGGTTGGGGTGGACTACCAGCTCTTGAATATCGCAAGCAACGCTCTTCCGGAAGCCATACAAGTCAAAGTTCGAGAACTAAGTCAGTTTAAATTTCAAATTTAATCGTTTTTATACGAAAGTTTCCTCACAAACGGTTGGATAAGCTGCTCACAAATTGTAAAGAATATACCAGTCAAAAGGAGATGTTATTATGATAAAAATGGAAAAGAAATTGTACACGGCTACTGTAAATGTTGAAGGTGGAAGAGAAGGTAAAGCAGTTTCGAGCGATGGCAATCTTAACTTGGACTTGAGATATCCGAAAGAGTTAGGCGGGCCAGGTAACGGAGTCAATCCGGAGCAACTGTTCGCTGCTGGATTTGCTGCATGCTTCGAAGGTGCAATGGGAACTATTATTAGGAAAAAAGGAATTAAAACGGAAGGCATTTCAATAGTTTCAAATGTTTCACTCGGCAAGGATGCAAATGACGGCTATGTACTTGCAGTTCATTTCGACATTACAGTTAAAGGCGTAGATATCAGTGTGGCTCAGGAAATTGTCGATGAAGCCCATAAAGTATGTCCTTATGCCAGAGCAACTCAAGGCAATATTGAAGTCATATCGAATGTGATTGGGTAACGATCACGGGATGGAAATTCATTCATTAAGAAAAGAAAATTTTAGGGGACAGATCGACCATGGGATCACACTCGTTGATTTTTATGAGCCTAGCAGCAAATCTTGTCAAGAACAGCTCTCCATTGATGAGAAGCTGGCTCTAGAAGTAAGATATCAGGCTACCATTACTAAAATTGATATCAATCAGGAAAAAGAACTCGCAGCTGAATACGGTGTATCGAGCGTTCCGACCTTAATGCTGTTTAAAGATGGATATAAAGTAGAGACTTGGGTTGGGCAGCAAAGTAAAGAAGCCTTGAAGCAGCATATCATTAGCTATGCAACCATGGGTGATTCTTGTGTGTAAAAGAATGGTTACACTGAAACCGATGTCCCCTTTTGGGAACATCGGTTTCTTTTCTTATTACTTTCTATCCATTCGATTGCTTTATTTCACTGTTTTGTTATAAGCGCCGATCTTCTCCGTGATGCTTTTTGCTGCGCTGTCGAGCGCTTCTTTAGGTGCTTTTTTACCAGTTAACGCTTCTTCGATGGCGGTTTCGACGATTTGACGAGCCTCTGGGAATACGCCCATAACGGCACCTTGTGTGGCTGTGTTTGCTTTTGTTTTGTGCAATTGATCAATGGCTGTTTGGAATTGCGGGTATTTCGCAAGGTTATCTTTCAAAATCTGTTCATCATAGGCTTTCTTCGTAATAGGGAAGTAACCTGTATTTACGTTCCACCATGCTTGGGTTTGCGGCGTAGTTAGAAACTTAATGAATTCCCATGCGCCTTGTTGCTCGGCTTCCGACTTGTTATTTAAGATATAAAGACTCGCGCCGCCGACGACAACACCGCCTTCTTTGGCATCTGCTGGCTTCGGAAGTGAGCTCGTGCCAACTTGGAATTTGCCTTCAGCCCCTGTTACGATCCCGCGAAGTGAAGCTGTGGAATCCAAGGTCATAGCGATTTGGCCAGCTAAGAAAGCTTTTTTCGTATCATCTGTTTTACGACCGAGGTTGGCAGATGTTTTGTTGTCGACCATCTCTTTCCACCACGTCAGTGTTTTAACGCCAGCTTCATTGTTGACCATAGATTCTGTAGCAGCTGTGGTGCGACCATTCCCGTTATTAAGGTATTCTACACCTTGGTTGGCAAAGAATTGCTCCATAAACCAGCCATAAATGGCAAAGGAAGAGCCGGATTTCCCATCTTTGCTAAGTGCTTGAGCCGCTTTCGTAATTTCTTCATAGGTTGTCGGTGGTTTCTCCGGATCAAGACCTGCTGCTTTAAACATATCTTTGTTGTAATACAGGATCGGGTTCGAGGTGTTGAAAGGCATGGAATTCAGTTTGCCATCGACTTTGTAATAATTCAGAATGTTCTCTTCGAGCTGAGAAAGATCGAATTTATCGGCATCGACATACTTTTGAACAGGTGTAATGGCTTTAGAATCGATCATGAAACGGGAGCCGATTTCGTAAACTTGGATGAGGGAGGGGCCGCTTTTGGTATCCATGGACGCTTTCATTTTGTTGATGCTTTCATCATAAGTACCTTGGAAAACAGCCTCAACCTGTACATTTTTCTGTGAGGCGTTGAAATCTGCGACTAATTTATCGACGGCTTTGCCAAGTTCACCACTCATGGAATGCCACCAGATCACTTTAACGGGTTCAGTTGGCTTTTTGACATCGGCTGCAGCGGTGCTTGCGGTTGGTTTACTTTCTGTTGTGCTTCCTGAAGTTGTTGTTTCAGCTTTGCCGCATGCACTAGTTAATAACACCATCATCGCAGTCATAGCAAGGATGGAACTTTTCGATTTGAATGTTTTCATAGTTTTCTTTTCTCTCCCTTATCTCTTTTCTAAAATATATGGACATCTATTTCAGCTGTTAGGCTGAAAAGCGTAGCCATCCTAGATGGGACTAACCTTTCACAGCGCCGGCCGTAAGTCCGCGAACGAGCTGTTTTAAACCAAGGACAAGCAGTAAGAGGGAAGGTAGTAAGATGATCGTTACCCCTGCTAGAACCAAATTCCAAACGGTTAATTCTTCGAATTGCAGCATGGCGATACCAATCTGCACAGTTCGCATTTCTTCACTATTCGTGATGAGCAGAGGCCATAGATACATGTTCCATGCGTTTAAAAAGGCATACACGGCCAGTGTTGCGAGAGCCGGGCGCCCGAGTGGAAGCACAATTCGGAGAAACATGCGAAAATGTCCGCAGCCATCGATGCGTGCCGCTTCGAACAGCTCTTTGGGCAGCTGTAAGAAGAATTGGCGCAGGAGGAATGTTCCGAAAGCTGTTGCTAAGAATGGAACGGTTAGGCCCTGCATGCTATCGAGCCAATCCCACTTTTTGACCGTCAAATAGTTGGGAATGATGGTGACCTCCCATGGAATCATCATGGTAGCCATGAAAAGCGCGAAAATGAACGCTTTACCCTTAAAGCGAATATTGACGAAAGCATAGGCAGCCATGCTCGAAGTAATCAGCTGACCCAGTGTAATGATGATCGAGACAATTAGACTATTGGTTACAAATTTAGCGATAGGCACGAGCTTGAAGACAGTAATCATACTGCCCAGATAAAAGCTGCTAGGTAAGAAGTGCGGCGGATAAGCCGATGCTTCCTCGGGCGTCATCAAAGCGGATGAGAACGTATAGAAAATGGGATACAACACAATGGCGGCGCAAACGATCAATAGGGCGTAAACGAAAGAGTTTTGCGTGCGGGAGGTCATTGATAGTGCACCTTCCTTTCAAAAACTTTAAACTGAATGACCGTGAAAATAAGGATAATGGTGAAAAGGACAAGTGCTTGCGCGCTCCCTGTTCCGAACCTGAAGTTAACAAAGGCGTCCTGATACAAGGCGTAAACAAGCACATCTGTGGAGTTTACTGGCCCACCTTTGGTCAGAATATGAATTTGTCCGAAGGACTGAAATGCACCGATGATCGACACGATCGTAACGAAGAATACCGTCGGTGAAAGTAAGGGCAGGACGATTTGAACAAAGGTTCGAATCGGGCCAGATCCATCTATTTTGGCGCTGTCGTAGATTTCATCAGGAATTCCTTGTAAGCCGCTAAGCAGAACAATGTAGGTAAAGCCCAGATTCATCCAGATGGTCATCATTGATACAGAAAGCAGCGCCCATCTAGGGTCTGTCAACCAAGCTACAGGTTCTAGGCCGATTAGGTGCAGCAAATAATTCAACATGCCGACACTCGGGTGAAACAGCATCATCCAGATTACAGCCGAAGTACCTACGGACAGTACGACAGGCAGTGAGAAGATGAATTGGAAGATGCGCATTCCTTTCAGCTGATTGTGTGTAAGAGCGGCGAGCATCAGTGCGATGACAATAACGGTTGGTACGGTTAAAAGGGTAAAAAGACCCGTCACGCCTAAACTCTGATAAAACCGTTCTGAGGTGAAAATCGCCGTGAAATTATCGAACCCAACGAAGGACGCGACTCTGCCTCGCGGATCAGTCTCGTGCACACTCAGATAAAAGGTCTGTATCAAGGGATAAAACAAAAAGATCGCAAACAACAACAGGGAAGGTAGTAAAAACACATATCCTAAGATCGTTTCCATCCATGAATGGCTGAGCATTGCCTTGCGTGGCTGTTCTACTTTTGTATGTGTTTTGGTTTTTCTTGCTTGAGGTAAATTTCTTTCTATCACATTCATTCCAAGCTCCTCCATGACCATTATTGGACAAGTACTACGCTTATTAGATTAACGGTCGATTATTTGACCTGTGTTAAATTCAGGTGAAGAAATTGTATATATTTAGGGACGTTTACAAAATTGATAGATTTTTTTTGAAAGTTGGGAGAGTTTTGTCCATTTCGCCGTCCCAAGGCCAGTGGGACGTGTTTGCTTCGCGGGAACCGGCGTTAGTTTGATTGCAGCATCTCCGGCGGCGGCGGCATGCTAGCGCACAAATAGTGCGCAAGAGCAGCATCCCCTCGATGCCTTAGTAGTCCTGATGAGCCGCTCGTCCTGACGGTCAAGGATTTTTATAAAATAGCAAAAGTGTTTAAAATTTAAACACTTTTGCTATAAACCACAATGGTGTATTTGCTTTTCCCAAAATAAGTTCAAAATTTTCGGAATATTCAAAATAACTGTTGATATTTTAAATATTTAGGCATACAATTCAAGTAAGAAATCGCTTTCGAGTAAAACTAATGGGGTGGCACTGTTGCGAATTGCAATAATCGCTGATGACTTGACGGGTGCCAATGATAGTGGAGTTCAGTTTGCCAAACGAGGCTTCCCTACAACCGTGATCATGGGAACAGGAGATGGCGTCCTGAACGGTCAAGAGGTGGTAGTCTTCGATACCGACAGCAGGGGTAAGAGTCGTGAAGATGCTTATCGACTGGTTCGGGAATCGGCGGAGTGGGTAAAGCGACTTGGCAGTCAGGTCATCTTCAAGAAGATTGATTCTACAATGCGAGGGAATATCGGGGCGGAGATGGATGCCGTATATGATGTTTATCAACCAGATTTTCTTGTGATTGCTCCAGCCTACCCGCAGTTAAAACGACAAGTGATAAATGGCTTCCATTATGTGGAGGGAAAGCTCTTGCATGAGTCGGATGCTGGGCAGGATCCGATTACGCCAGTCAAGGAATCCTACCTCCCAGATCTGCTGAAGCTGCAAACCAATCGGCCAATCGCCTTAATTACAACGAAAGAACTGAACGATGAGCCTGAAATTCTACTCGCCAAGCTTCGTGAGTTAAAGAAAGCAGGCATAACCTATCTTTTATTTGACTCCGAGGAAGAGGACGACTTGAAAAAAATCGTAGATATCATCGGAATGAGTGGAGAGAAGGTTGTGTGGGTAGGCTCAGCGGGGTTAGCCGGTCACCTCTTTGGAGAGGAAGAAGGGCATGTGAAGATCGGCACATCGATAGAGTTAAGTCAACCGGTTCTTATGGTAGTCGGCAGTGTAAGTCGTAAAGCTCGTACCCAGCTTAAGGAAGTCCTAGCCTCAAAGGATGTGGTAGGGGTTGCGATGAGCTCAACGCTAGTCGTGGCTAGCTCGACTGAAAGATCCGACGAAATGGATCGCGTATTTCGGCTCTCCTTGCAACAACTTCGAGAAGGATATCACGTGGTACTTTACAGTACAGGTGATCCAGAGGATATAGCGCTAATTGGTCGCTTAGGAACAGAACTCGGATTGACAGGAACCGAGCTAGGGGAGCGAATTGCAAGTGCTTTAGGAGAAGTCTCCTCAAAGCTGGTACATTCACTCGGGTTAGGAGGGATTGTACTGACAGGTGGGGATACTGCCAAGCATTTTTGTAAATATTCAAGTATTCGAGAGTTCATCCTCGTTGGCGAAGTAGAATCTGGCATTCCCATAGGGTATCTGACGAAGGGAGAGAATCGTCTCTACGCAGTAACCAAAGCTGGCGGCTTCGGTACGAACGAAGCTTTAGTGAAAGCCCTCCAGTATCTCCGAAAGGGGGAATCGGCGTGAAACCGATCATCGGCATAACGATGGGTGATGCAGCTGGTATTGGCCCCGAAATTATTGCGAAGGCACTTCAATCCAGCGCTGTTTATGATTATTGCAACCCTCTGGTGATTGGTGACGCGAAGATGATCCAGCGGGCACAACGATTGATTCATGCATCCACAACCATAAATATTATTCGTGACCCGGCCGAGGCAAAATTCATGCATGGTGTCGTAGATTGTTTGGATCTGGATTTGCTGCCAGAGGATCTGGACTTCGGGCAAGTTTCAGCAGCAGCTGGGAATGCGGCATACCATTATATTGACAAAGCCGTTGAGCTTGCATTAAATAGGCAAATCCATGCGATCTGCACCGCTCCGCTAAATAAGGAAGCACTTCATAAAGGCGGACACCACTACCCAGGGCATACTGAAATTTTGGCCGCACTTACAGGCACGGAAAATTACTCCATGATGCTCTCTACCCCGCAGCTCAAAGTCATTCATTTAACTACACACGTTGGACTCATTCAAGCCATTCAATCCATAACACCAGAACGTACATATAACGTGATTCGTCTTGCGCATGAGACATTAACGAGAGCTGGAAATCCGGGGCCCCGAATTGGTGTGTGCGGTATTAACCCGCATGCTGGGGAGAACGGTCTTTTCGGTAATGGAGAAGAGGAAGAACAGCTTGCCCCAGGTATCAGACGAGCCCAGAACGAGGGCATCGATGTGATTGGACCGCTCCCGGCGGACACCTTGTTTTATCGAGCTGTTCGGGGGGATTTCGATATTGTGGTTGCGTGCTACCATGATCAAGGGCATGGCCCAATCAAGGTATTAGGCATTGAAGCCGGTGTCAATATTACACTGGGTTTGAAGCATGGCATCATTCGAACATCGGTTGACCATGGCACCGCATTCGACATCGCAGGAAACAATCAGGCAGATGAACAAAGCATGCTCGAAGCGATTCGAGTAGCTGCAGAGCTTACTCCACGGTTATAACTAGCTGAAGGTAATATAAAGGTAACTCTTTATATAGCAACACACCTATTTTAAGGAGCTGAATTATAATGGGGAAAACAAAAAAGATTGGGTCACTGGTTTTAAGCTCTGTCATGGTCGCCTCACTCGCAGCTGGTTGTAGTTCCAATACGAAAGATGAGCCGCAACCGTCTACGCAACCTTCAACACAAGCGTCAGCATCACCGACTCAAGCGGCTGCCACGCCAGCAGCGCAGCCTAAGATTGAATTTTCCTATATGATGGCGGGCAAATGGATTAATTGGCTTAAGGATCTAGCCTGGTATCCAGTACTGAAGCAGAGTGCCAATGCGACAATTAATCTGATGGACGGCGGCGATGATACGCAGTACTTCAAGAACGTCGACCTGAAAGTCGGCTCCGGCGACATCCCCGATGCGATCATTGTCAATAGTGCGCAAGCTGATGTGTACGGCGCGCAAGGCGCCTTCATGGATTTAAAACCCCTAATCGACAAATTTGCACCTAACCTCAAGAAATACATCGACGAGAACCCCGATTACAAAATGTATATCACATCGAAAGACGGGAAAATCTACGGACTTGGCCAGACCTATCCAAAAATCGCGAACCTCTCCTTTTATCGCGAGGATATGCTTAAGAAAGCTGGCGTTACCTCTCCTCCTAAAACATCCCAAGAGTTTACAGATATGTTAGTGAAACTGAAAAACACATACAAGGATCCAAACTTCTATCCATTTACAGGCCGTGGTGTGTACTTAAAATATGCCTTCTCCTTTAATGCTCAAGATATTATTGACTCGCAAGGCAAGGTGCATGGTATCTATAAACAGGGCCAAGGTACGGACATCAAAGCGGCTGGCTTCAAGCCGATGGTGGAATGGTACAAAAACTTATTCGACCAGAAGCTAATTGATCCGGAATGGGTTACGGGAACTGCTACAGAAGAAGGCTGGGTAGCTAAGATGATTACCGATAAAGGAGCTGTGACGGACGACTTCTTCAATCGCCCAGGATTCCTGACAAAAGGCGGAGGTCAGAAGAACAATCCAGAGTTCTCCATGAAGGTGATGGCTCCGTTCCAAGATCCTAGCGGCAAAGACGTGAAGCGCGCTGCTTCACCTACGATTCGAGATCAGTTACTCGCGGTCAGTGCGAAGTCGAAGAATGCAGAGAGTGTCATTCGATTCATTGATTTTGTCTTCGGTGCTAACGGTCAGACCTTGATGCAGTACGGCGTAGAAGGCAAGACATATAAGAATGACGGTGGCAAAAAGGTGTTCATCGCTGACTTCGCTGCAGAAGCAGTTAAGCCGCTTGGCACGGAAAACCTAGGGATGTACCAGGATCGTCTGACATTCCCGATGCCTGTAAGTAACGACGCTTACTACGCAACGTTGGATGAGCAAACGAAAACATATGCGAAAGACTATTTCGACAAATACACGTATGCTGCTCCTGCAATCAAGTATTCGAAAGAACAGCAAGAAGAGCGTACGAACTTGGTTGCAAAAGTCGGTGCAGCTGTGGACGCAGGGCTCGTTAAGCTGATCACAGGCAAACGTCCGATGTCCGAGTTCGATGCCTTCATTAAAGAAATGGATGATCTCGGCTATGCCAAGATTGTTCAGATCGATCAAGCAGCTTATGATGCTATGAAAAAATAACCATTGCTCCGCAGCAATCTAGCCTGCCGCCATCGCATGAAACATGGCGGCAGGATTCCATGATGGGGGAAAGATGTCGCATGCGTATAAAAACAAACAGAAGAGCATTATGGATAAGCATCCGGCAATCCCCGTTGCTTTACTTGCTGCTCATCCCGGGACTGCTTCATCTTCTTATTTTCAAATACTTGCCATTGTTTGGCGTGGTCATCGCTTTTCAGGATTTCAGCCCATTCCTAGGGTTTACGGGAAGTAAATGGGTAGGATTCAAACACTTTCAAACCTTTATTGGTGACCCGTATTTTATCACCTTGTTGAAGAATACAGTGCTGCTTTCGGGCTCCAACTTGATTTTCAGTTTTCCCGTTCCGATTTTGTTTGCGCTTTTGTTGAACGAAGCTCGGATCCGAATGATCAAACGCTGGGTACAAACAATCAGCTTCTTTCCTTATTTCATATCTGCTGCCGTAACCGTCGGCATTATGTACACATTTCTATCGCCTCAAGGAGGCTTAATTAATCAAATTCTGTTTTACTTCGGGTTCGACCCGGTCTTTTTCATGGCAGAGGCGGCTTGGTTCCGACCACTCTTTGTCCTATCTACGATCTGGCATACTTTTGGTTACTGGGCGATCGTGTATATTGCAGCTATGGCGGGAATTGATCCACATCTCTATGAAGCTGCCGAAATGGATGGTGCTTCTAGATGGAGCAAGATGTTCCGAATCACGCTTCCTTCCATATCCAATGTCATTTTCGTGATGTTGATTTTTCAGTTGGGGAACATGTTTACAGTCGATTTGGATAAAGTTCTCTTGATGTATAACCCGAGTGTTTATGACACTGCGGATATTCTTCAAACCTACGTATACCGTCAAGCATTTGGTGCAGGCGGCTTCCCGCAGTACAGTTATGGGGCTGCAGTCAACTTGTTTCAATCTGTGATTGCGCTTGCCTTAGTGGCAACCGCGAATAAAGCTGCCAAGAAATATTCTGATAATCGGTTGTTCTAGGAGGGATACACATGAAAAAGTGGAGTGTATTCGACTCCGTCAATCATACATGGCTTCTCATTCTTTCGTTCGTATGTATTTATCCGTTTATTAATATTGCTGCAGTATCGTTGAGCGATGGCAATGCTGTCATGGCGGGGAAGGTTTTTTTGTGGCCAAAAGGGTTTAATATCGAGACCTATAAATATATTTTCAGCAGCTCGCGGCTCGGTATTACACAAGGTGTCTACAACTCGTTTCTGTACACGACGATCGGTACTGTTTTTGCCGTTTTCCTTACATTCATTACAGCGTACTCCTTGTCCAAAAGAAGGCTAGTTGGCCGTTATAAGATTATGATGCTGTTCGTCATTGTGTGGATCTTTGAGGGCGGTATCATTCCGAGTTACCTTGTCAACAAAGAGCTAGGACTTGTGAATTCATTCTGGATCATGGTGCTTCCTGGCGCACTGAATACGTTCTTACTTATTGTCGCTAGAACGTTCCTTGAGACGATTCCGATTGAACTCGAGGAAACGTCGTTCATCGATGGAGCCAAGGATTTACAACTTCTCTGGCACGTGTTCCTCCCGCTGTCGAAGCCGGTGGTGGCTACGGTCAGCTTGTTCTATGCGGTGAACATTTGGAACTCGTTCTTGACGCCGCTTATTTATTTGCAGGATAAAGCCAAATTTCCAATCCAGCTGATTCTCTACAAGTTGGTTATACATCCGGATCCCGGTTCCACCACCCTAGAGCCGATCCATGTTGGCGAATTAGCGCTTATGCCTCGTAATTTGGAAGCAGCAGTCATTTTTCTAGCCATGTTACCAATTCTGCTCGTGTATCCGTTTGCTCAGAAATATTTTACAAAAGGTCTCCTGATCGGCTCGATTAAAGGCTAATCCAAACCTTACATAGTGGAGGATACCCTAATATGAATACACAATACGCTTTTCAGACGGCGAGAAGGATTGTAGCTGGCGCCAACACAGTGGAGGCCATTGATGAGCACATTAACAGTATGGGGAATTTTCGCTCTGCGCTTCTCCTGACGCAGCCTTCGATGATTAGAAACGGGACAGTAGAGCTGGTCGAAAATCGGTTGCGCAGGGCAGGAATTACCTGCACAGTGACGACAGATATCAAGCCGGAACCGACCCTTCAGAATGTCGAAGAAGTTCATCAAAGCATTTGTGATGAACATTTCGATCTGTATATTGGGCTTGGTGGCGGAAGTGTGCTCGACGCGGCTAAATTACTTGCCGCACTGCGAACCAATGATATGACGATCAGCGAAATGCTCGGAACTAATTTAGTCCGCCAGCCGACTGTACCGCTCGTTCTGATACCAACGACGTCCGGCACCGGTTCAGAAGTGACACCTAACGCCATCGTTACCTTGCCGGAGGAGCAGCTGAAGATTGGTGTCGTAAGCCGGTTCCTACTGCCCGATCTCGTCATTCTCGATCCGGTGCTTACGGTGAGTTTGCCTGCCTCCATCACAGCAGCTACAGGAATGGACGCGTTCACACATTCGCTCGAGTCTTATATTTCGAACAAATCGAACCCGATCAGTGATACATTCGCGCTGGAATCGATACGCTTAATTTCCCGCAGCATCCAGCGAGCCTATCATCAGGGAGATGATTTGCAGGCACGCGAAGATATGCTCATAGGCTCTATGCTCGGTGGAATGGCGCTTACAGCTGCAGGTACAGCTGCGGTTCATGCGCTTGCCTATCCACTCGGGGGGACTTTCCATATTCCGCACGGTGTGGCCAATTCGATGCTGCTGCCACATGTCATGGCATTTAATCAGGATGCGATCGAACATAGATTAAGTGCAGTTGCCAAAGCGATGATGCCGGATGGTAGAGCAGAGAGGTTAAATCAAGAGGAAGCGGCTGGATTCGTGGTATCTCAAATTCAGGATTGGACGAAGGAACTGCAAATCCCTCAGGATCTCGCCGCATTTGGCGTTCGACATCAGGATGTGAAGCGGCTAGCGCTCTCCGCAGCTAAAGTCACTCGTCTTTTGAACAACAATCCAAAGAAGCTTGAGCTGTCAGATATGGAGCGCATTTATCGCAAGCTGCTGGCCGCCGAATGATTTCTGAGGTAATTGTTGGAAATTACACCATTTTAGAATAGTATGGTAGGTAAACTACTAGAAATAAAGGATGTTTGTTATGAAAATTAAAACACTTTTAGTCGCCCCATACAGGGGGTTAATGGAGTTGGCCTCAGGGCTGGCGCTGGAACAGGACGAGCTTGAATTGTCTATGGTTCATGCGGACTTGTCCGAAATATTACCCCACCTCAAGCAGTACGAAGAGGAAGGGTATGAAATTATTATCAGTCGCGGGGGAACTGCCAAGCTGATCAGCCAATACTGCTCACTGCCTGTGATTGAAATTCCGGTGACGGGCTTCGATATACTTCGAATGCTTACGTTACTAAAGGAGTATACCGTAAAGCTGGAGATGGTCGGTTTTCCGAACATCGTCGAAGGTGTTATTTCCGTTTCAAATGTCATGGATTTCCATCTTCCATACACCATCATTCACCATGAGCGTGAAGTCGAAAATGCGATAGCAAGCGCGAAGGAACGCGGGGTCGGCATAATCGTCGGGGACAGCATCGCTGTACGTGTAGCTGAAAAATTCGGTTTGCAGGGCATTCTGATCACCTCCGGTCGGGAAGCGATACATGAGGCGTTCCGCCACACCAAACAGGTATATACGTTAATGTCACGTTTTCGCAAAAAGAGCACAATCAGCGACCAATTAATTAATCAATTAGATGTAGGGACGGCTCGTATATCCGCGGACGGTAAAATACAGTACGCCAATTCTGCATTCTATGAATTGCTGGGGACATCTCCGCTAGAGGAAGGAGCTTCCTTGTTTGGGCGTTCTCTGTATTTTGAGAAGATCCTTCAGTATGTAGAGTCTGGTTGGAGCTATCGGAACATTACCATTTATGACGGGGCTCGCAAGTTTGTTTTCAAATCAGGCAGAGTGGAAGAAGCTTTGACCGAAAGCGTGGAATACAACGTTATCCTTTCAGCCACGCCAAGCGAGGAAGAAGATGTGACCTTGCATTTTGAAGCCTCGAGAAATGAGTCTCTCCTATCTTGGGTTATTGGCACGACTGAAAATATGAGAAAGCTGCAAGCCGAGGCGAAATCAATCCAATTTCCTTTGGTCATCCATGGCAAAAAAGGCACGATTAAGAGTGTATACGCGCAAGCGTTGTACGCGGCGAAAGAGAACGGCCCCCGAGACTTTATTGAGGTTCGAGTCCATAAAGGCACAGCTCAAGCTGTCGATTATTTAAAAGAAGTACTTAGTAAGTGGGATACTGCACTCTATATCACGGGGATCGACGAGCTGTCGGCTGTTCAGCAGAGAGAGCTGCTCGATGGTTTGCAGGATTTTAAAGGAAGCTTGATATTTGGATTCGACGATACGCTCAAGCGACTGCATGATAAAGGGAAGATTGACGCTAAGCTATTCGACTGGCTGAAGAAGAAATATGCGATTGGCATTCCCTCATTGAAGGAAATGAACGATTTCGATGCGATTGTTCGAAGTTTAATCGTGAAATATAACGAGAAATACGGGAAACAAATCGTGGGGATTCGTCCACAGGTTTTTGAATTTCTGCAACAATTCCCTTGGGAGGGAGATCTCTTCGAGCTGAAGAATACCATTCGGGAATTCGTGAAACGAACGGAAGGGGAATTCATGGATGAGTCCGTATTGGCTGTAGTCGAAGAACAAAACCTACAATCCAATAAAGAAGCTACTGGAAACAAGGCTTTGAATTTGAATCAGCCACTAAAAATGATCGTAAAAGAGATCATTCACATTGTGCTTGAGGAAGAGAACATGAATCAATCTCGAGCTGCAGAACGGCTGGGAATCAACCGCTCGACATTATGGAGCAAGCTGAAGGAAGAAGCCTAATTCGATTCCGAACGAGAAAAGAGGATGACAAATGTTGAAGCCGGAAGGTATTATTCCTGCGATGATTACGCCATTTCGGGAGGACGACACGCTGCATGAGGCGGCTTTGCGAGCTCAGGTTCGCCGCTTTGTCGAGGCGGGTGTTCATGGCCTATTTTTCCTTGGGACGAATGGAGAGTTCTTCGCATTAAGCACGGAGGAAAAACTGCGGGTGGCGGAGATCGTCACCGATGAGGTGAACGGACGCATTCCCGTTTATGCGGGAACGGGTGGCATCACGACAAAGGAAACGATCGCCTTGGGCAGGCAGATGGAGCAAATCGGAGTGAGCGCCTTATCGGTGATCACGCCTTATTTTTTGGCCTTTACGCAGCAGGAGCTCAAGGAGCATTTCCGTCGAGTAGCCGAAAGTACGGATTTGCCTGTCATCCTGTACAACATCCCGGCGCGTACGGGCAATTCGCTGCAACCTAAAACAGTCGCAGAATTAGCGGAAATTCCTAATATTGTTGCTATGAAGGATAGCAGCGGCAGTTTTGATACGATCCTGCAGTTTATTAATCAGACAGGGCCCGATTTTCACGTGCTTGCGGGTACCGATTCCTTAATCCTTCCTACACTTATGGCAGGAGGTAAAGGGGCGATCGCCGCCACGGCGAACGTATTTCCTAGACTTTTAGCTGACTTATATGAGCACTGGAAAAACGGGCGATTGGAGAAGGCTGGGGAGGCGCAAAATGAATTGAGCTCTTTGCGATCAGCTTTCTCGCTAGGTACACTGCCGTCCGTCTTGAAGGAAGCGATGAATCAGATCGGACTGGAGGCTGGTAAGCCGAGACTACCGGTGCTTCCGCTGGGAGAGCCGCAGCTGCGCGAGCTTGTTGCTGTGATGGAGGGCTATCGTTCAAAGGGGCTATTGTGAGTGAGGTGAAAAGGAGAGTGAGTCAGCGTGAGACCAAGCCGAGTATTAAGCAAGTTACGCGCCGGTGAAACCGTCGTTTGCACCAAAACCAATTTAGCTGATTCTAGAGTCACTGAGCTAGCTGCACTTGCTGGATTTGACTGTGTGTGGACCTGTATGGAACACGTTCCGAACGACTGGTCAGCTGTTGAAAAACAGGTGCTTGCGGCTAAAGCTCACAATGCTGATATCGTAGTACGGGTGGCAAGAGGCAGTTACAGCGACCTCATTCGCCCGCTAGAGATGGATGCGACCGGCCTCATGGTACCGCATGTGATGGGAGTAGATGACGCTAAAGCGATTGTGCGTCATACGCGCTTCCATCCGATCGGCCTTCGTCCCTTGGACGGCGGCAACGCGGATGGTGCTTATGGAACCGTTGATTTCACAGACTACCTGAAATTGGCAAACGAACAACGCTTCCTCATTCTTCAGATCGAAGATCCGGAAGCGCTGGATGAAATCGAGGAGATCGCTTCGTTGCCGGGAGTGGATATGCTCTTCTTCGGACCTGGGGACTTTAGCCAAGCCATCGGAGCTCCTGGGCAGATGGATCATCCTCGCATCAAGGCGGCACGCAAGCGTGTCGCGGAGGTATGTGCGAGCAAGGGGATTTTTGCAGGGACCGTTGGCAGTCCGGAAACATGGCAAGAGTACGTAGAACTCGGCTATTCATTCATCAGCATCGGAGCGGATGTAGCCGGTCTGAGTCAGTATTACAGGGGCTTGCTATCAGGCGTAGGACGGCAGGCTTACTCAACCATGAGCAGCTATCGATACTAACTAATCCGATTAAAGGAGTGTGTATACCTTGAAAAGGTTTCCCCGAACAATCCTCCCAACAGCCGTTATTCCTTGGACGGATTCCTATCAGTTTGATGAGCATCGGTTTCGCTGCCAAATTCGTCAGTTTGTGCAAGAAGGCATCGCACATCTCTATGTATTTGGGACGGCAGGTGAAGGCCATGCTGTAACAGATCAGCAGTACGAAGAGATTGTAAACGTTTTCGCGGATGAAATGAAGGCACCAGGGTTGCATCCCATGGTCGGCTTGCTTAGCCTCTCGCTCCAGACGATGCACCATCGACTGCGCATTGCCTATGATCAAGGCATCCGCGACTTCCAATTCGTGCTCCCAAGTTGGGGGGCCTTATCGGAGTCAGAGCTCTTCTCCTTTTTCCACGCGCTATGTGATCCGTATCCCGATTGTCGCTTCCTTCACTATAACCTTATGCGCAGCAAGAGGTTGGTTACGCCAGAGGAGTACAGCAAGCTTGCTGAGCAAATTCCTAACTTCGTCGGGGCTAAATATACGACGAATGATCTCATGATCATTCATAAACTGCTCGATCCAGCTTCGCCTTTGCAGTTTTTCTTAGGGGAGCAGGGATTCGGATATGCGAATAGCAGCGGCCGAGAGTGCGGTCTCTTAAGCTCCATATCCAATATTAACTTGAAACACACGTTTCGTTTCTTCGATGCCGCAGTGGGGCAGAAAACCGAGGCAGTGTTCAAGTACATGGAGCACTATCATCAGGTTTTGACTGCGATTATGGGCGTTATGGGGACATCCAAAATGGATGGCGCTTACGATAAGGTGTTAGCCCGGATGATGGACGGCGAATTCCCGCTCAGTCTCCTTCCTCCTTATGAATCCGCGACGATTGCCGAGTTTGAGGAGTTTCGGACTCGTGTGAAGGCTTTACTACCGGACTGGGATTTCTCGGCATCGGAAGCGGGCGTGTAGCGGCATGGACACATTTCAGCTCTACCGGGAATTGACCGAAGCTGTAGGTCCGCCAGGCTTTGAGGATGATGTGCGTGTGATCATGAGAAAGCATCTGGCACCCTATGTCGATACGCTGGATACAGACAGACTCGGCAGCCTAATTGCTCGGAAGGCAGGGCTTGAGAACGGGCCACGAATTTTGCTTGGGGCACACATGGATGAAGTAGGTTACATGATCACGGGGATTACCGAGGGGGGATTCCTTCGCTTTCAGCCGCTTGGCGGTTGGTCGGAACAGGTCATGCTCGCGCAGCAGGTGACGGTATGTACAAGAAAGGGCCGGCTGACTGGAGTCATCGGCTCCAAGCCATCCCACGTGGTGTCGCCGGAGCAGCGCAAACAGACGGTACCGATCCATGAGATGTTCATTGATATCGGGGTTTCCGGGAAGCAGGAAGCTACGGAAGCTGGGGTAAGACCAGGAGATTTCGCTCTACCCTTTTTTCCATTTACGGTCATGCACAATCCTACTTACCTGATGGCGAAGGCTTGGGATAACCGTTTTGGCTGCATCATCTTAATTGAAGTGATGAAGCGGATTAGTGCAATAGCCCATCCGAACATTGTATTTGCGGTCGGTACCGTGCAAGAGGAGGTCGGCTTACGCGGTGCGGTCACATCTGCCAATGTTGTGAAGCCAGATCTTGCGATTGCGATTGACTCCTGCTTGGCTGGCGATACTCCTAATATGCATGCGGAGGATTCGCAAGCCTGGCTTGGCGGAGGGCCCGTAATCGGATTAGTAGATAAATCGATGATCGCGCATAGAGGTTTGAAGGAGCTAATCCTAGACACAGCTGCGGATGAGGGAATCCCGATCCAATATGATTTTATGACCAAAGGTTCCACAGACGCGGGCAGCTTTATGCTGCACGATCAGGGAGTTCCGACTTTATATCTGGGTGCAGCGACCCGATACATTCATAGCACGGCAGGCATTCTGCACCGAGGTGATCTCGAACAAACCGTCGACTTGCTGACGGCAGTTGTGAACAGGCTGGATCGTACAACGGTCAATACGATATTGAACTATTAGCTGGGGAGCGAGCCATATGAGAGTGGTAGGTGCAAGGATTTTAACGCCAGCGGGTTGGGTTGAAGACGGCTACATGGACATTGAGAAGGACGGGCGGATAACCGCTATCGGATCGGGGTGGCATAGTCTCGGATCAAAATCTAATCCAAATAAACTTGATGTTTCGGGCTCGCTTATCGTTCCCGGACTCATCGATGTACACGTTCACGGCGGTGGTGGTTTTGACGCGATGTCAGGACAACGCGATCACCTTGCCGGAATGAGCCGATATCATGCCGCTCATGGTACGACCTCGTTTCTCGCTACAACCGTAACCGCACCTGAGGAGGATATTGTCCGCGCTTTGAAAGGAATAGCGAATTCGATGGATGAGGACCTTGATGGAGCAGAACTGCTCGGCGCTCATCTGGAGGGGCCTTTCTTGAACCACGTTCGTTGCGGTGCACAAAATCCGGCTAATCTTCGCAATCCTTCCTTGTCCGAGTGGAATCGCTATGTCGAAGCAGCAAACGGTCATATTCGGCTCATTACGATAGCTCCGGAGCTTCCAGGAGCAGAGGAAGTCGTGAAAGATGCGCATGCGCGGAAAGTCACTGTATCCATCGGACATTCGGATGCTGATTATGAAGGCGTCTGCCAAGCCATCACTTGGGGATGCAGCCATGTTACGCATATGTTCAATGGCATGAGTCCCCTACACCATCGCGACCCGGGGGTAGCAGGCGGGGCACTGGTCAGAGACGAACTCGGTGTTGAGCTTATTGCAGACGGGGTACATGTTCACCCGGATCTGATTCGCAGCGTATTTCGTGCGAAGCCTCGAGATAAGGTGGTTCTGGTAACGGACTGTATACCTGCTGGCGGCTGTTCGGACGGCGATTATATATTGGGGGGACTCCCAGTTCGCATGGAGAATGGACGGATTTACGTTACCAACTCGGATGGCAGCAAGGGCAGCTTGGCCGGGAGTTCGCTTACGACGTTGGAAGCACTCAGAAACGCTGCCTCCTATAGTGGCATGCTACTAGAAGAGGTGCTCGTGGCGGCAACATTAAATCCGGCCCGACAGCTGGGCGTGGAGGCGCGTAAAGGCTCGCTGGAAGTCGGGAAGGATGCTGATTTTTTAATTTTGGATTCAAATTGGCAATTGCAGAGAACATTTGTTCGTGGTCAGTCCGTTTATCGTTATAACGATTAGAGGAGTGAGGGGCAATGGCGGGATTTACGATTGGAGTCGACGTAGGCGGAACGAATATCGTATGTGGCTTGGTTGATCCCGGCGGATCAGTGACAGCCTGCTGCAAATTCCCGACAGCCCCAGCTCGTGGGGCCATGCCAATTCTGGAGCAGATTGCCAAGGAGGCAAGGGTTCTTGTTCATAAGGAAGGACTGACGTGGAGTGACGTTGACGCAATTGGGATAGGAGTTCCCGGTTTGGTCGACCCGATTCGTGGCATTGCTATCGAAAACTCGAATTTGGGATGGAAGGACATCGCTGTTGCTAATATTTTGGGCCAATTGCTGGGTAAGCCTGTAGCTGTAGACAACGACGTAAGACTGTACATTTTCGGGGAAGCGGTTAGCGGAGCGGGGAAGTATCTCAAGCACGTGTTTGGCGTAACTGTGGGGACTGGCATTGCTTCCGCATTCGTATACAATAGCGAAATTCATTATGGCTCTGGGTATATGGCCGGTGAAATTGGTCACACCCCCGTCGAGGGGGAGCGGTATCGCTGTCCTTGCGGTGTGATAGGATGCCTGGAGACCGTTGTCTCTGCGCCAGGTATTGCGCGAATGGCTAGAGAGGCACTGAGTCAAGGCGAGCCATCGTTGCTCCGCAGATACAACGTATCTTCCTTATCTGCTGCAGAAGTGGCTGCTGCTTGTGTAGAGGGGGATGCGGTCGCGCTCAAGGTGATGAACCATGCGGGAAGTACGCTCGGCCGGGTTCTCTCTTTTGTCGTACCCGTACTAAGTCCCGATATCGTTGTGATTGGCGGAGGCGTAGCTGCCGCTGGTGAACTCTTGCTCACGCCACTGAGGGAAGAACTGTTTGGCCGCCTGCAGCCTTACTACAGCGAGCGACTTCGGATCGAACCGGCACTGCTCGGTGATAGTGCAGGTGTGATTGGAAGTGCGATGATTGCTCGCCGCCTATGAATATGAAAGGAAATGAGGGAGGATGACGATGTTCAGACAACACACGACCGTTATCTATGACAAGAACAGATGGTGTGCCGTTCCTGCAAACAACGGAGGAAATGGCCCGACTTGGCAATGGGGAAATGAGCTGCTCATCGGCTTTACAAGCGGTCCTATCAAGACAACAGGAGCGGAGAATCATCAACTCGATAACTTCGGTCCTCATCTGTCGATGCTGGCTAGAAGTATAGACGGTGGGGAGTCATGGCGCTCTTGGCATCCAAACGAGTTACATGATCGAATATCGTATACGAAGGATCTGATTGCTTGGCACTTGCACCGCACACCCGTGAATCATGCTGCCTCACTTCAGGAGCCGATCGATTTCACCGCAGATGGTCTCGTCATTCGCGTCGAGGGCTTTGGCTATCATGGCAACCGGGGGGAACATTGGTTTTCTAGTCCCGATAAAGGCGAATCCTGGACGGGGCCGTACTCGTTCGGCAAGCTGCTTGAGCATCCCGAGTTGGCTGGCAGCATTTTTACAGGCAGAACCGCATATGTAGTAAATGGTCCGTTGGACTGCAGCTTTTATCTTTCCATTAAAGGAGGGGCTGCTGATTTTACAGACAAAGTTTTCATGGCTAGAACAACGGATGGCGGACTAACGTTTGAATTTGTTTCGTGGATTGTTCCGCTTTCTGATCCTCATCGAGCTGTTATGCCGGCACCGGTACGCATTTCGGAGACCAAGCTGGTTACAACAATCCGTCGTAGAGATACGATAAATGCCTGCTGGATTGACTGTTATGTGTCAGAAGATAACGGATTGTCGTGGACGTTTCTATCGAAGGTTGATGATACAGGGACTCATCTGAACAACGGTAATCCGCCTGCTATGATCCAGCTGACCGACGGAAGGCTGTGTTGTGTATACGGTGATCGTGATCGTAAGCTGATACTGGCTCGTTTTAGTGAAGATGAAGGAAGAGCTTGGGGAGCTGAGCAAATTATACGGGATGATTTCAAAAGTGTGACGGGATACGCGGATCTAGGCTATCCACGATTGTTTCAGAGGCCGGACGGGAAGCTGGTTACCGCCTATTTTTGGTGTTCGCCAGATAAGTCGGAGACACATATTGAGTCCACCATTTTTTCTTAAAAGAGAAAGGAACTTGTCAAAGGGAGTTACTCCTCGGCAAGTTCCTTTTTAACTACAATTTCACCCAGGCAACTAAACCATCAGGTTGGTCTGGATTAATACCTTGTCGCTCAGCGCTGTTCAATGCGACGATCTGGGGGATAAAAATAAACGGAATGCCTTGTACGGCAATATCCAAAGGGTTATCCGAGATCACAGCAAGATCGATATGCTCGTTGGAAATAGCGTCGGCTCGATCCGCGAATGCGATGATCGTCGCGCCTCTTTCCTTGATATCGCGCATTAAACTGTTTTGATGCTTCGTGCCATTACCGGATATTGCTGCGATGACAAGCGTATTCGATCCGATAGTGACCATCGGGCCATGGCGAACATCTAATAAATGGTACGAATTTGCTTGTACCTTGGCAATCTCGGTTAAGGCGATCGCACCTTCAGAAGCTAAACCAAATAGTTCGCCATCTGCAAGTACGACGGCATTCGTCCATGGGAAATCGGCTGTTTTGCGAATATCATTTTCTACACGTGTCATGTAGGCTTCGCCTTGGTGGATGGCTGTCTGAATGTCTGCAATGAGCGCTTCATCCTTTCCAAGAAAGGCAGCCAACATCAGATTAGCTGTATACAGATTCGTCACGGTCCGCGTCTGGCATACACTGTGATCGAAAGCCCAAGGCAACTCCAGCGATAAATCAGCTTGATGCGAAAGTGGAGAATCCGTTACACAGGAAAGGGATATTACAGGAATGGGTGATTGGTTTTTAATGATCCGGATGGCTTCGACAATTTCACTCGTGCTGCCGGACCGAGAAGGTGCGATTAATAAGGTGTTAGCTAACAAAGCTTGGTAACGCGCAGGATTAAGCATGAGATCGCCTCCAGCTAAGGCGGTAGAAGCAAGATCAGTGCGCAGACGAAAGGAAAATGAGGCCGATTCACTTAAGCAATAGCTAGATCCGCAACCAATGAAGGTGACAGAGGTGAAAGATTGCGATTTTGCAAAAGCAACAATTTCTTCTCTTTTACCTAACATGTAATTGTAAGTTTGTTGAAGCGCTATATATTGCTGTTTGATTTCACTGTAAGTTACGCTCATGACCTAAACCTCCTCTTATGTGGGGCTACAGTGTTATTTTATATCAGTATTTTTAAAACTTCAATCTTTTTGTGATTTTTATAATCATAAAAAGATTGAAAAAATCATTTAATGAGAATAAGATAATCAGTAGTACATAAAGTTAATCAACTATATTTGGCAATTTTGCTTGAACATTATAGGGGGGAACTTATTATGCCGCTCATTTCATCCACGCACATGCTTCGAATTGCCAGGAAAAACAAGTATGCCATTGGTGCTTTCAACGTACACACACTAGAAATGCTTCAAGCAGTGATTGAAGCTGCAGAGGAGACGCATTCTCCGGTCATTATTCAAACAACGGTAGGTACGGTGAAACATTTAGGTGCCGATTATATCGCAGCTGCAGCTGCGGTTGCCGCGAATCGCACGGGACTGCCGATTGTCCTGCATTTGGATCATTGCACAGATTTCCATATGATCGTTCAATGTATTCGGGCAGGGTATACGTCGGTTATGATCGATGCATCGATGTATCCATTTGAAGAGAATGTGTTACGCACATGTAAAGTGATGGAAATTGCTGTTGCTGCTGAGGTCAATGTGGAAGCTGAGCTGGGTAAAGTGGGTGGTGTTGAGGACGATATCGTTGTGCACGAACGTGATGCGCTGCTTGCCGATCCGGAAGAATGCAGTCAATTTATTACGCGCACAGGTGTGATGACGCTAGCACCAGCGATAGGTACGGCGCATGGCATTTACAAAGGAGAACCCAATATTGATTTTGCACGGATTGCACAAATTGCTAATAACGTGGAAGCTCCCTTGGTTCTACATGGCGGATCGGGTATTCCAGCGGAACAGGTGAAAAGAGCAGTAGCACTTGGGATGTCTAAAATGAACATCGCAACAGAGCTTCGCATCGCTTTCTCCGATGCGATCAAGCAAGTTTTCGCTGCGAATCCAGCGGAGAATGACCCGCGGAAATATATGATTCCTGCCAAAGAAGCTGTTAAACGCCTAGCGATTGAGAAAATGCAGCTATGTGGATGCATCGGCAAAGCCGGCGATGTTCGATGATTACGACGGTTACGTTGAATGCGGCTATCGATAAAACGTATTATGTTCACCAATTTAGACTTGGTGAAGTGCAACGTGTTGGTCGGCAGATCGCTGAGCCGGGTGGTAAAGGCAATAATGTGGCTAAAGTCATTCAATTGCTTGGCGGCCATGCAAGGGCAACGGGTTTTGCAGCTGGCAGCAGCGGCACTTTTATTGATGAGAGCTTGAAGCAACGAGGCATTGAGACCTCATTTGTTCGTGTGCCAGGGGAATCACGTATTTGCCTGAATATCATAGATGCGTCTACAGGCATATCGACAGAGCTGCTTGAAGCGGGTCCTGCCATCAATGACATGCACATCGCGGAGATGAAAGAGACTCTGCATCAACTAGCGATGGAATCGACCGTTGTTGTGCTTTCCGGGAGTTTGCCTCCGGGAGCTCCTGCGGATTTGTACAGCGAGCTAATTAGCATGATTCATACCACGAAAGCGCGCGCATATCTGGATACGAGTGGAACCGCTTTAAGCAGCGCGTTGCTGGCGCGACCATATTTAGTGAAGCCAAACAAGCAAGAGCTTATGGAGTGGATGGGACGGGAGCTTGTTACTGACGCGGATTTGATAAAAGCTGCGGAGAAGATTGCATCTGTTGGGATTGAGCAAGTATGTGTCACTTTAGGTAGTCGAGGGGCAATTGCTTTTATGGATGGCGGAGGATATCGGGTCTCTCCGCCCAGGATTCAACCGGTCAATACGGTTGGCTGCGGTGATGCCTTCGTTGCGGGTATGGCGTTTGCCCATGATCGTGGCGAATCACCCGAAGGGCGGTTGCGTCTGGCTTGTGCCGCATCCGCTGCGAATGCGATGTCTGATCAAGCTGGACATATCGACGATACACTTTTCCAAGAGTACCTTAAGCAAGTGAAGGTTGTTGCTCTATAAGTCTAATTACTGGCTCCTGCTTGCAATCTTGCTCTTTGTACTCCAAAATTAGGAATAGCATGGATGATGACGTGCATAGCGTCAAAGGAGAGAGCTATGGAATATTCAAAGAGCGAGCTGCGCAGGACTAAACTACTGGAACTCATAAAATTGCATGGAAAAATATCGATTCAGGAAATGATCGAAGCAATTGGTTGCTCGGAAGCTACCGCTAGACGTGATCTGGATCTGTTAGAGAAATCAGGGCAAATTATTCGCACCATTGGCGGAGCCGTCTATGAAGGGACACTTTCGCAGTTGGTCGTTGAACTGCCCTTTGCGGATAAACGATTTTTTCAACGGCAAGGGAAAGAGCGAATCGCTGAAGCGGCTGCGAATTTGGTGGAAGAAGGGGATGTCATCTGCTTGACGGGGGGCACGACAACCTTTTTCATCGCTAGAGCTTTGAAGCGGCATCGGAATATCACCATTGTGACAAATGCCGTGAACATTGCTGCGGAGTTAGCGGATGCAGATGGTATTCAGGTAGTTGTCATTGGCGGCGTCATGCGGGCTAAAAGCTATGAGTTAAGCGGACCTCTGGCGGAAAGCGTAATTGACAAAATCAACGTGACGAAAATGTTTCTTGGGGTGGACGGCGTGTCACTTGAGCACGGCTTTACGATGCATTCCGAGCTTGAAGCGCGCATTGCCCAATTGTTGATCGAACGTGCAAGACATGTCTATGCTGTCTTCGATCAAAGTAAGTTGGAGAAGAGTGCTTTGTTCACGATTATTCCCCTGTCCCAAGCGACTGGAGTAATTATGAACGAACGGCCGAATAGTTGGTTCGAACAAGCGTGCCAAGAGAGCAAAGTTGCTGTACATGTTGCCACAGAGCAAGTCTAAACAATAAGACCAGACCTCCAGGACGAGGTTTGGTCTTATTTATCTATTTTCCGCCATTCACTAGGCGAACTTCCAATAATCTTTTTGAAAACTCTGGTAAAATGTTGGCTCGTTTTAAATCCAAGCTCCAGTGAAGTTTCCGTTACAGAAATTCCCGACTTTAATAACAGACAAGCTCGTTCCATACGGACACGGTCCAGATATGCCGATGGAGATTGACCGTAAATGTCATGAAACAGTTTGAAGTAATGGGACTCACTTACCCCGACGTCTTTCGCCATATCTGCAACGGAAAGTCGCTGCTCAGGCGATTGAACAATATGTTGAACCGAACGAATAATGACATCTTTGAATTCGGGTTCCATCATCTTTTTAGATACAGGTTGCAGCATTCTTAGTACGATATCCAGCAATTGATAACGGGCGAACAACATTTTATCTTCACTATCTGATGTGATCGTTGTTTTGAAGCGTGATAATTGCTCATGCGTACGAGCGTCTGCACGAAATGTTCGTGGAAGCTGGCTAAGCCGAGACATGATAATTTCTCGTTCCTCTGTGCTTAACCGGAACCAATTCGGGTCATTCTGCGGATCGTTCAGAATAATCCACCAGATTTGGCACGGCTCCATATAATCATATCTTGCTTTATGAAGCTCTCCCGGTCGCGTATAGAACCATTGACCAGCGCTAATGGGATAGAGCGTTCCATCCACTTCCCAGGTAACGCTGCCGTTCTGTACGTAGACGAATTCGTATTCTTGAGCGTGTTGGTGTACCGAGAGTGGGTAGGCTTCTGCATATTTTTGGTTACCGATTCGGTTTAATTCTGGAATGAGGCTTGGCGACGTCGATTCTATCGATTCAGGCAAAGGTTCAGGATCTGGCGGGTAAACCCATCGAGATAACAACGCAGATCGTTTACTGGGCATGTTCGTAACAACCTCCTGTACAAAATACTCTGATGTATCCAATCCTATTTAATACGATCCGGGAAGTCAAGAATTCTGTGAGCGTTTACAATAAAGTTATGAGTAATTAATTCAAATCATTAACTTAGCAGGAGTGATTGGGAATGAGCGAGAATCTGCAACGGGACTACAGTATTCTAGGGCCAGAACGTCAAAAAGCGATAGATAAAGGGCTCGTATCTGCGGATTGGTATCAGTGTCCGGTACCACGCAAACGGATGAAAGAGCTCATGGCTCGAAGGAACGGGCCAGCTCTTCGGGACATTTTGCTATGGATCGCATTGCTGGCTGTTTCGGGATATTTAGCCTTTTTGACCTGGGGAACTTGGTGGGCGATTCCCGCATTTATCCTATATGGCGGTATCTATTCGGTATCTGCAGTATCGAGATGGCACGAATACAGCCATGGGACACCGTTTCGTACAGGATGGGTTAATGAAGCTATTTATCAGTTTTGTGCCGTACTTATTCTAGAACCGGCAACGTATTTCCGTTGGACGCATACCAGACACCATACAGATACGTATATTGTAGGCAGCGATCCCGAAATTACGGAACCACGCCCACCGATGATTCGTCGCCTGCTGCGAACCCTTTTCCGTGAGACACATTTTCATCAACTTGTTGCGAGGCTGTTCAGACAGTCGTTTGGCATCTTAAATGCGATGGAGTCAGAATTAATTCCGGAAAGCCAGCAGCGCAAGCTATTTTGGGAAGCTCGACTATTTATTTTTGTTTATGGTGGATTGATTGCGTTAAGCTTTTATCTCGGAACGATATTGCCACTAATGTTTGTGGGTTTGCCCGCATTTTATGGATTTTATTTCAATACACTGCTTGTTTTTACGCAACATTTGGGACTTTACGAAGATATGCCCGATCATCGGTTATGTGCCAGAACGTTTTACACGAACCCATTTCTGCGTTTTCTATATTCGAATATGAATTACCATATGGAGCACCATATGTTTCCGATGGTTCCCTATTATAGTTTGCCTGCGCTGCATGCAGAAATTAAGCAGGACTGTCCTGCAGCGTCACCTAGCTTCCCTTCAGCTGTTTGCGAGACGGCAATTGCCATCTGGCACGAGAGGAAGGATCCGACCTATATCGTCCCACGATACCGCGTGTTTGCTGAGAATAAGATGCGTACTCAAGCTTCTACTCCACTAGAGGTTAAAAAAGGGGGAGCACCCTATGTCTCACTCTGAACAATGGATTCCGGTATGCGCTGCTGAGGACATTGACGAAGAAGATGTCATTCGATTTGATTACGGTGAGCAATCGTTCGCTATTTATCGTTCAGATCAAGGTGAATATTATGCTACAGACGGCTTTTGCACACATGGTAAGGTTCACCTGTCCGGTGGGCTGGTCATTGGAAAGACGATCGAATGCCCGAAACATAATGGACGCTTCGATTATACGACAGGTCAAGCAAAGCGTGTTCCGGCTTGTGTGGATTTGAAGACCTATGAATTGAAAATCGAGTCGGGGCATGTGTATATGAATATTGCATAAACAAAAGTAAGAACTGGTTTTAAATGAAAATCTATTGCAGCCACGTTTGAGTTCGAAAAATGTATAGAAACACAAAAAAGACTGTTCTTGGTAAACAAGGAACAGTCTTTAATTTTGAATAGGTATGACATATAAGGTTTATAAAATCTCTTTCTCACTGTTTACCTTCACATTTTGTAATCGGTATTCAGTAAGCGAGACGCCAAAGTACTTTTTAAAGGTGGTATAAAAGTAGTTTGATTTTTCAATTCCGCATTTTTCCAAAATATCATTGATCGGCATTTGTGTTTGTCCCAGAAAGTCCTTAATATTCTCCATGCGAACTGTAGTAATGAACTCGGCTACTGATTTACCAGTGGCATTCTTAAACAGCCTCCCGAGATACACGGAAGAAAGGGACAAATCGTCTGCGATGCTTGTTAAGGAAAGGTTTTTATCCGCAAAGTTTGCATGAATCATGTCGATGACGGTGTCGACGATCATATTCTTTTTCTTATCTTTGGAGCCATCTTTTAAAAGAATAATGTCATCGAAAAGCGTGAAAAATGTTCTTTCAATTTCTTCTAGGGTCTCAAACCTTGCAGCTCTGTTGAAAAAATCGATCGACATCGCATTGAACGTAGATTGCGAGCCTTCGACGATCCGATTGAGCGAATTGTAAATGGAGAAAAATAAATAAATAACAGATGTTAAGATCGTGTCGTAAGATGAATGCTCCATGGCTTTAATGATGTCATTGTAGGCTTCCTTCGCAGCCTCACTGTTCCCTAACTTAAGGGAATCAATGAGCTGTTTTTCTTTAGAAGCTGGAAATTGGAAAGAGTTGTCATCCAAGTTGTTCAACATCTCAGAAGTAATAATGCTAGAATGGCCTATTTTCATTCGATACATGGACAAGTTAAGCGTTTTTTCATACGCGTATTTAATTTGATCCGGTGAATCGATGACATAGCCAAGCGTTCCAGTTAATGATATGTTTAAATACTTTTTGACACAGAATTGGATTCTAGTCACGATATCATGAAAGATGTCCATGTACGAATCCGATTCCTCTGCAAGTTCTCCAATGTCAACCAATAGGGTAAATTGATCGAATCCAGTCTCGATAACTTCATTTCTGAAATACTCACTTGTGATTTCCTGGGCAATATTTGAAAGACCTATTTTATATAAGGAGCGGTCTTTTTCATTATGCAGGTCGACGAAATCTTTATAAAAGTCTATTTTTAACATAAACAAGAACAGATTGTTAGTAAGATTTAGGTCGATTTGAAGTTCTTTTCCTTTGGCCAATATTTTTTCAAGAGGTAAATACGTTTGGCCAATGATTAAATTTTTAAGAAAATCATTTTTTAGAAGAGGAGCTGTATTTCGCTTCATATTTTCCAACAGGATCGTTTTATCGATCATGCCATTGAAAGCAGTTGAGAGAAAGCTAACCTCATCGATGTTTTTCTCCGGTTTTCCTTCTTGGCCCAGCTTTTGTTTGATCCCTTTTGTGAGGGTACCAATCGGATGGTAGAGCTTCTTTGAAGCCAGGAAAGCGAATAATAGTCCCATTATAAGAACGATTAGACAAAAGGCAAGTGTGAGGAAGCCATTCTTTTTAACACTCGAAAAAAAGGTATCATAAGGCGTTAAGCTAATAAATTTCCATTTCAATTCATCCGAAGAAACGTAGGAAACCACATATTTTTTATTATGCAGCTGTTTAAAGAAAGTTCCTGATGGGGCTGCTATTTGAAGAACATCACGAATATAGCTCTGATCTGAAACATTTTGCTTGAACATAGCAGGAGAGTAGTGGCTTACGATATCGCCTTTCTCATCCAAGATGAAGATTTCATTCCCATCTTTGCCCATTTTGTTATCCAAGGATGAAATAGTTAATCTTAACCAGTCCGCATCCACGTTCAATACGATCGCACTGTCGAAGTCGCCTTTGTTATTATTTGTATCGAACAAAAGATAGGTGTATACATTCATTTCACTTACTTTTGAACCATTGGATACTGGGATTTTTCTCGGTATTGGATATAAACTTGGTGATTTGGATGTTTGAGGATTTTTTAACATGGCAACGATTTCTTTATCAAAAAAATCATGGCTATCATAGAACGTGTTCGTTGTGAGAAAGGTATCGATATTTTTATTGTATATATAGGTAGAATAAATATAGCTATTGGGGATCGTTAAATTATTTAATGTTTTCATGGCACCGCTGATATTTAATATTTCTTGTTCCTTGCTATATGCGAAAGACATAATGGAGTTGTTAAGCATTAAGGATTGGCAAAACTTTTTGGCGATAGTATCCATGTATACAGAACTGTAACTGATATTAGATAAAATATTTCCCTTCATTTCTTTTACAGTCTCAATAGAAGAAGAAGTGTAGTTATAGTACAACAGCGAGGAAAGGATTATAATCAAGGCAGTGATACTTGCAACGAATGTAATTAGTAATTTTTTGTACACGCTACCACCTCTATCTAAGGATGTACGATGCAAATTAATTTTATTATATCCCCTATCGAAACTCAATTTAAAAAGTGCTATTTTCCCATTTTAGACCATTATTTGGAGATTTGATCAATTATCGTAGACGTATTTACGACTTATTGCCTACCCATGGAGGTCAAACAATGAACAAATCAAAGGAAATGAAAAATTCGCTTATTTTGCTGAGTATGGGTATCTCTCTTGCACTCGCTGGATGCAGCTCTCAAAAGACGGTACCAACGACTTCCAATTCTGCACCTAGTACGGCCGCTGCTCAAATAACTCAACTTACATCAAACTCATTAGCTCCAGTTGAACTTACATATTATTTCCCGAACGGTCCACAGAAGGATTTGCAGTCTGTAGAAGATGCTGTAAATAAGCTCATTAAGCCCAAAATTAACGCTACAGTACACCTGAAACTGATTGATTGGGGTTCTTATGAAGAGAAAATGAGAGTCACTATGGCCTCTGGTGAACCCTATGATCTTGTATGGACAGGGGCGAGCTTTAACAATTACTTTAAAAATGTAGCGAATGGCGCTTATGCGCCGTTGGATGAATGGATTGACAACTATCCTGACATGAAGAAAGGTATTCCGGATATGTACTGGAATGCTGTTAAAGTAAAAGGGCATATCTATGCGGTGCCAGTATTTCAACAGTCAACCGCAGGGTACGGCTATGTGATACAGAAAGTAGTAGCAGATAAGTACAAACTGGATTGGAAGTCAGTCACCAAGTTATCAGATCTGACGCCTTACCTGGAAACCGTTAAGAAGAACGAGCCAAATCTGATACCTTGGGAGTTTTCTGATGCTTTCACGGTGGCCCCTCCAATGTTTGGCCTTGAAAGTTTAGGCGATGCGAAGACGCCAGGTGATCTGTACTTAAAAGATGACAGCAAGGTTGTCAATCAGTACGAAACACCAGAGTTCAAAGCTTATATCTCGATGATGAGAGACTGGTACACCAAAGGATATTTACGGAAAGATGCAGCGGTAACCAAAGGAAATTCGGCCGATCGTAAGGCAGGAAAGTATGCCCTTCAATTGGGTCAGATCGATATTGACTCTGTGGCTTTAGCTTCTGCAGGCATGGATGCAACAGGCAGAATGTCCTTTTCCAATCCGAATACACAATCTTATGACTTCCAGTTTGTGAAGCCACTTCTAACAACTGATAAAGCTGCAGCAACAATGACGGCTATTTCAGCCAATTCGCCAAATAAAGAAAGAGCGATGATGTTCCTCAATCTTTTGAACACTGACAAAGAAATTTATAACACACTTGTATGGGGCGTTGAAGGTAAGCACTACAAAAAGGTTGCGGAGAATCGGATTGAGAGCATCAAAGATGGAGGCTTCCAAAACTTTTCTCCGTGGATGTTCGGCAATATGTCGCTCTCCTATTTGTCAGAAGGTGATCCTAGAGGAAACGATCAGAAGTATACGCAAATGTGGGTAGATCTCAATAAAAACGCAACACCGTCTAATGCATTAGGTTTTGTTTTTGACTTTACACCGGTTAAAGCAGAGAAGGCTAATGTTGATGCTGTCATGGATGAACTTTATTATGTAATTGCAAGTGGTTCTGTAGACCCTGAGAAGTACTTGTCTCAATTTCTGGATAAGTTGAAAAGGGCAGGCGCTGATAAAATTATTGCCGAAAAACAGAAGCAATTGGATGCGTGGAAAGCGACAACGAAGTAGGAAATTTAAATTAAACTAGTAAAGAGCATTCGCCATTTATTTCGGTGAATGCTCTTTTTGCGTGAACTTTTTCAATTTTGGTTCATTTTTCAGAGAATTAATTCGTTTTTGTAGTCCTATTTTATTTAAAAATCGGTGATTCTCTGTTTTTTCTCTGTATTCTGATCGTTTGTTTTCGATTTATGATGGGGACATCCAATTCATCGCCATCACGCAAAGGAGAATGCTTGTGGAATCGAAAACAGCCATAAATAAACGAGCGCCCGTCATACCTGTCATAAGTGAACTGATTAAGAACAGAATCTTTTATCTCATGATGCTTCCTGGACTGCTTTTCATCATCGTCATGTATTATCTACCCATGTTAGGGGTTGTTATTGCGTTTCAACAATATAACCCCATCAAAGGGATCTTTAAGAGTAAATGGGTAGGTTTCGCAAATTTTAAGTTTCTCTTTCAATCTGATGCACTTTTTCAAATCACCTTCAATACGATCGCTTACAATCTAATCTTCATTATACTCGGTATTGGTTTATCGCTCTTGATTGCGATTCTCATTAATGAAATAGGCAATCGTTATCTTGCGAGTGCTTACAAAAGCATTTTACTGCTTCCTTTTCTCTTGTCTTGGGTGGTAGCTGAATATTTACTTTTCACTTTCCTGAGTATGGACAAAGGCATTATCAATACGTTACTTGCACAATTCAATAGCGAGCCTGTGCAGTGGTATTCCGAACCGTTCTATTGGTGGTTTATTTTACCAGCGAGCTATGTCTGGAAAAACGTTGGTTACTTCTCGGTTATTTTTGCAGCAGGAATTGCTGGGATTTCCTCCGAGTATTATGAGGCTGCCAAAATGGATGGCGCAAATAAGTTTCAGCAAGCAATCAAAATTACGATTCCGATGCTGGCCCCGATCACGATTACGTTACTGCTGCTGCAGGCGGGGAAAATTTTTTACGCCGCTTTTGGCGATTGGGGATTGTTTTATAACCTGCCGAAGGAGTCCGGTGTCTTGTTCAGTGCTACGAATGTCATCGATACTTACGTTTACAGATCGCTGAAAAGCATGAGTGATTTCGGCATGTCTTCCGCCGTGGGACTGTATCAAGCCTGTGTTGGATTTGTCCTAGTTCTTGTATCGAACTTTTTGATTAGACTATACGATCGTGACAGTGCATTGTTCTAGGAGGATGACAAGATGATCAGACGACTTACGTTTCCTAACTTTATGCTAAACGCTGTTTTTATGGTGTATTGCGCAATATGCCTAATACCGTTGCTCATTGTACTTTCCGTGTCTCTGTCCGATGAGCAGTCTATATTTCAGTCTGGCTATCGTGTAATTCCCCTGAAATTTAGTTTAGACGCTTATTCCTACATTCTGAACGGGAATTCGCCTATTTTGAGAGCTTACCTTGTTACGATCATCGTAACCCTCGTCGGCACTCTGCTGCATCTTATCATTTCGTCCTTGTTTGCCTATAGTCTTTCAAGAAAAGAAGTGAAATACAGAAGCATCGTGTCCTTCTTAGTCGTATTCTGCTTATTGTTCAGTGGAGGATTAGTGCCCACGTACATTCTTCTCTCGAAATACCTTCATCTCAAGGATACGATATTTGTGCTTTTCGTTCCTTACTTGGTTTCTTCGGTCAATGTGCTGATCATGAGAAATTTTTTTACTTTTACAATTCCAGAATCCATCATAGAATCCGCAAGAATTGATGGTTCAGGCGAGTTTCATACCTTTTTGAAGCTGGTTCTCCCCTTATCGACGCCAGTGCTCGCAACCATAGGTCTTTTCACAGCAGTCTTTCTTTGGAACGATTGGTTTACTGCTGCTTTGTACATTGAAAGCGGTAAGTTGTATACGCTGCAATTTCTTCTTCAGTCGATCATGAACAACATCGCCTTTCTCCAAGGGAATGCTTTGACTCAGAAAATCGCAGCTGTACAACCGGACGAAACGGCTAGGATGGCAACCTGCGTGTTATCCGTGGGCCCAATTATTCTCGCTTACCCTTATTTACAGAGATATTTTGTCAAAGGCCTTACTTTAGGCGCAGTGAAATCGTAATTCACCGGCTTCAAAGGGCATCAGCCCATTAAGCATATAAAAACAAAAATATGGAGGTCTATCAATGAAAAAAGCGATGAAAACGGCAAGTTCACTGGTTACGCTGAGTATTGGTTTCTCTGTCGCACTAGCTGGGTGTAGTACTCCAAAGGCTGAGACAACGCCTTCTGCAACTCCCGCCCCAAGTACGGCGGCAGCTCAAACTGCTCAACCAACAGCAACTCCATTAGCACCCGTTGAACTTACGTATTACTTCCCGAATGGACCTCAGAAGGATCTGCAGTCCGTAGAAGATGCCGTGAATAAGCTCATCAAGCCAAAAATCAATGCCACAGTTAAACTTAAACTGATTGATTGGGGCGCATATGAAGAGAAGATGAAAGTCGTCATGGCATCGGGCGAGCCCTACGATCTCGTATGGACAGCGGCAGGCTTTAACAATTACTTTCAAAATGTAGCGAATGGGGCTTATGCGCCATTGGACGATTTGATTGCCAAATATCCAGATATGAAGAAAGGTATCCCGGATATGTTCTGGAATGCTGTGAAGGTGAAAGGGAAAATTTATGGCGTGCCTGTCTTCCAACAGTCAACCGCAGGGTACGGCTACATCATTCAGAAAGCAGTAGCGGATAAGTACAAACTGGATTGGAAATCTGTGACCAAATTATCGGATCTGACGCCTTTCCTGGAAACAGTCAAGAAGAACGAGCCAAACCTGATCCCTTGGGAATTTAACGATGCATTTACGGTTGCTCCACCTATGTTTGGCCTTGAAAGTCTAGGTGATTCGAAAACGCCTGGAGATCTTTACTTAAAAGATGGCAGCAAGGTTGTTAATCAGTATGAAACACCAGAATTCAAAGACTATCTGACAATGATGAGAGACTGGTATAACAAAGGATATTTGCGGAAAGACGCAGCGACGTTAAAAGATACCAATGCAGATAAAAAGGCTGGCAAGAATGCCCTTCAATTGGGTCAAATTGATATTGACTCCGTGGCGTTCGCAGCAGCAGGTATGGACGCTACAGGAAGAATGTCCGGCCCAAGTCCAGAAACACAGTCATACGACTTCCAATTTGTGAAGCCGCTGTTGACAACCGATAAAGCTGCAGCGACAATGACGGCGATATCTGCTAATTCGCCAAATAAAGAAAGAGCAATGATGTTCCTTAATCTGTTGAACACGGACAAACAAATTTACAACACACTTGTCTGGGGCGTCGAGGGCAAACATTATAAGAAAATTTCTGATACACGTATTGAAACGATCAAAGATGGCGGCTATCAAATCTTTTCCCCTTGGGAATTTGGCAACATGGCGCTCTCCTATTTGTCTGAAGGTGATCCAAAAGGGAACGATCAGAAGTTTACGCAAATGTGGGTAGATCTGAATAAAAACGCAACACCATCCAATGCACTGGGCTTTGTTTTTGACTTTACACCAGTTAAGGCTGAGAAGGCCAACACCGATGCAGTCATTGCAGAGCTTTATAACGCACTAGCATCTGGCTCGGTAGATCCTAGCAAGTATTTGCCAACTTTCCTTGAGAAGCTCAAGAGCGCAGGCGCAGATAAAATTATTGCTGAGAAGCAAAAGCAACTAGATGCTTGGAAAGCGACAGCTAAATAATATGGCTAACATGACTGCAGTATTACTAGGGGCGGGACAAAGAGGCGCCGATGCTTACGCATCCTATGCACTCGCATACCCGGAAGACGTGAAATTTGTAGCAATAGCAGAGCTGGACCCCGTAAGAAGAAAACGATTCCAGGAGGCTCACGCTATCGAAAGTTCTCATGTTTTCGAAAGCTGGGAGCAACTGCTTGAAGGGCCCAAGCTCGCTGATGCGATCTTGATCTGCACGCAGGATCAAATGCATTTTGAGCCTTCCATTCGAGCTTTGGAGAAAGGGTATCACGTCCTGCTGGAGAAGCCGATGTCTCCAAGCCCGACCGAATGTGTCCTCATGGGGGACTACGCGGAAAAATATAAGCGAGTGTTTTCCATCTGCCATGTACTTCGGTACACCGAGTTTTATAAAAAGCTCAAGAAATTGCTTGTCGATGGGGCGATCGGCAGACTTATTGCGATACAGCATACTGAAAACGTCGAGCATCGGCATCAAGCGCATAGCTTCGTAAGAGGGAACTGGCGCAATTCTGAAACTTCTAGCCCGATGATTTTGGCGAAGAGTTGTCATGACATGGATATTTTGCAATGGCTGGTGGATGCCGACTGTACGAAGGTGTCTTCATTTGGCTCGCTAACACATTTTCGTTCTGAACATGCGCCGGAAGGAGCGCCATTGTATTGCTTGGATGGGTGCCCTGTTCAGAACGAATGTCCTTACTATGCCCCTAAAATGTACTTGGAAAGAGAGGACTGGGTCGGGTCAGTTCTACGTAACGTTGTCAGTAACGATCCAAGCGATGAAGGTGTCCTTCAGGCTTTGAAAAAGGGCCCATACGGCAGATGTGTTTATCATTGCGACAATAATGTGGTCGACCATCAGGTCGTCAATTTGGAGTTCGCGAACGAGGTTACTATCGCGTTTACGATGTGTGCCTTTACGAAAGAAGGCGGCAGATCGATGAAGCTGATGGGAACACGCGGTCAGATTAGAGCCGATATGGAGAAGAACGTCATCGAGGTAAGCAACTTTATTACTGGTGAGACTACAACGATCGATATTGATGCTCCATTGGAAGGACATGGCGGCGGCGATCATGGCATCATGCGGGATTTCGTGCGGTTGGTGAGTAGAAATGGGGATGTAGTAGGACTTACTAGCGCACGGAATTCCGTACAAAGCCATCTGATGGCTTTCGCTGCCGAAAAGTCACGTTTGGAAAGCCGAGTTATTGGGATGAAGGAATATAGGGATGAATTGCAAGCCAATTTCAAATCACATGAAATATGATGCAATAATCTTAACATTTTATCAATTATTATAACTAAATGGTGGTATAGTTCACAGTATAACTTCGACTTTAAAGAAAAAAGAACATCGAGGATGTGAAACATCATGAAACTTTATACGATCGAGTTAACTGTCGAGGGAATTGTTCACGGTGTTTCCGTGAGAGCTAGAAACAAGATCGAAGCGGTCACTGCTGGATTTTCGATGCTGCGCAGCTGGCGTGAAAAAGACAGTGTCGACGAGATCCGGATCATCGAGGTTAACGAAAATCCGAAAGCTACTGCAGAGGATTATAAAAGTAATTTTACGTAGATGCAAACTAATTGATGCAGGTACAAGTCTTAGAACTTGTATCTGTTTTTTTATTTCCTAGGCAATTATATGGAAAAAGTACAGTGTTTTTCAATCTTTACTGTAGAAATTCACTCGGAATCGACGTAATAATAGAGTGGGAACCTATGTAAATACTTAAAATATTTCAAAAATACTAATATACTATCTATGAGCTGTAAGTTTATGTTCTATAATGAATTTCGCCTTACGTCATAGAGCTTCCGAGAAAAGGTGGGTCTATATGAATTTTATTCGTTTATACAAATCAAGAAAATACTTGTTAAAGCTTTTGCTTTCGATCACGGTGCTGATGATTGTGTTTCTATCTGTCAGCACGACGTTACTCTTCTACAACGCTGATAAAACGATGTTGCAAATGCAGCAGCAAGCGGATTTAAAGGTGCTTTCGCAAATTAAATACAATATTGACTATATGCATGATACGGTTAAAAACATTGCAGTTGCTACCTTTTTTGACCCTGATGTTGTCTATTTGTCAAATATCAATCTGATGGATAAAGGCGAGCTTGCACAAAAGTTAAACAGGCTGGAAAAAACGGTCTTTAACTCGTCCTTTTTGCAAAATATTACGATCTATAATGCCAAAACAGACTGTTATTATTCAACTTTGAGCAGTTTGAATTGCCAGGATGACGGTATGAATGGTGTCATTGATAAGTTTATCCAATCTCATAAGAATATACCCGTTCTTACTTTCGTTCCTTTATATACGGATAAAACGCCATTTCCATCTTTGGCGATGTTCATGTATGACGATGTTTCTGAGAGTAAGCTGGTCGTTACAATCAAGCCCTCTTGGTTGTTTGATAACTTATCGAATATGAATAAAACGAGTGAAGGAATTCGCGGCTCCATTTTTATTACAGATAAATCAGGCATTCCACTTATGGCACAGCAGCAGGATAATATTGCTTCTACATACCCTATTGAATCCATCATCCGAGAAAAAGTGAGAGCTGGCATCACACAGGACTATCTCGTACACGGATCGGGGGACGCTAAGTCCATTCTAAGCTTTATGTCATCCAGTGAAAATGAGTGGGTCATTGCGAGTGATCAACCTTATAAGATTGTATGGGGAAAACTGAGTAAAATGCGGTTGATTTCCTTTGTGATTATTATAGTATTCTTAATTCTGTCTATCGCAAGTTCGCTGATGGTCGCTTATCGCCTCTATCGTCCAATTGAAAATTTATTGCATCAAGTGACGGGAATCCGTCGGAAAGAGACTGGTGATAAGTCTGAATTGGACGAGTTGAAGGTCATTTCGACTGCTTATCAAGACGCGATGCATCAATTAGTGAAACATGAATCGGAGGAGCACACGAACAGGGATGCGCAGAAGACTTACGCGTTGCGTAGACTGATTTCCGATGCGAGTCTGCCTACGCAGGAAGAAATGGACCAAGTCAATTGGGATATGGATTTTAATCAAGGACTGCGAGTTTGTGTGCTGTTGATTGATGATTTTGCTGGATTTGAATCGAAAACGAGTGATGGCGAGAAGCGAATGTATAAATTTGCGATCGCGAATATTACCAAGGAGCTTGTTTCGAAAAGTGTCAACTGCGAAGTTGTCCCAATGGGCAATGATCACTTTGTTTTACTCATTAGTGATGGTACGACAACCCTGACGCAGACGTTAAAAGAGCTTCAGCAAACAATTCTTCAATACTACAGTCTCTCGATTACGGTTTCGATTGGAGAAAAAGTTGATCGATATCAGCAAATTTCACAGCAATATGGTCATGTGTTGGATAATGCAAACTATCGAATGATTTTCGGGAAAGGTACTGTCATTACACCGGATCTTGTTGGTCACAACAATGATAATATAACGTTCCAATTTCCAATTGACGCAGAGAAGAAAATAACCGAAGCCATAAAATCAGGACATGAGAAAGATTTCCAGGAACATTTGGATCAATTGTTCCAACATATGAAAGTTATGCATTATAACAATATCATGTATGCCATTCTTCATTTGCTCGCTTTGATGGAAAATATCGTACGTGAAATGAACAGTCGAACTGTAAGACAAGTCAGCTTGGACTTTAAGCGACTTGTTCAGAACACCATGAAGCAAGAGACATTAGAGCCGATATATCACGTATTCATTGACATATTCAAAGCCATTCAAAAGCAGCGAACGCAAGATGTCAAAGAACAATCGAATCAAATTTTAACGGATACCATAAAAGAAATGATTGAAGAACAGTATAAGGATTTGAATCTGAGTATGCAAAGCATCGCGTCTGCCATGAAACTATCCTCGGCCCATGTAAGTAAGCAATTTAGACTGTATGAATCGATGTCGATTAGCGAGTATATTAATGATTTTCGCTTGCGAAAGGCTCTGGAATTACTTGAAACCAAGGATTACAGCATTACTCGCATTATGGAAATGGTCGGTTATAACAACGAGAGCTACTTTTTCAAGTTATTTAAAAAGAAATTTGGTATCACGCCGAAAGAATATAGATTTAAAACAGTCGTTCAGGAGTAAGCTTTCTGGGTACGAAAGTGCCCCGAAAGCTTTTCTTTTGTTCTTAAGTGGTGAAAATACAGTATTTTGGTGATTGTACGGGACGAAAGTGGAGTGTTTTTTGATTATTACAGTAGTTTAATGCGTAGTTTTCCCCCAATAATAAGGGCATACAACACAGAGTTGAACACATCTCAAGGGGGAGGAAGCAAATGCTGAAACAGGAGTGGAAGCACTTCAAACGCAATCAGGAATTGTTCGTCATGTCACTGCCGGCAATCCTGTATAAATTGATTTTCAATTATTTACCCATGCTTGGTCTCGTTATTGCGTTTAAACAATATCGATACGATTTAGGAATTTGGGGGAGTGAATGGATCGGGTTTAAAAACTTTGAATTTTTCTTTAAATCAGATAGTGCTCTCACAGTAACACGCAACACGATTCTTTATAACATGAGTTTTATCTTGCTAACTTTATTGTTTGCGCTAACATTCGCGATTTTGTTGAATGAGATCCCTCGAAAATGGATTAAGCTGCACCAGACAACCTTGTTTCTTCCTTATTTCTTATCTTGGGTCGTTGTTGGGTATATCGTCTTTGGGTTTCTAGATCACAAGAACGGCTTTATGAACGTCATGCTGCAGTCACTTGGTGATCAGCCAATCAAATGGTATGAACAAGCAAAGTACTGGCCGTTTATTATCATTCTAACGCAAATATGGAAAGGCGTAGGGTTTTCAACGTTGATTTACTATGCAGGTATTCTTTCCATCGATTCAAGTTATTATGAGGCTGCCAAAATTGACGGCGCTTCCAAATGGCAAATGATTCGTAAAATTACAATACCGCTCTTAACACCGCTTATCGTTATTTTGTTAATCGTAGCGATCGGCAATATATTCCGTGCTGACTTCGGGTTGTTCTACTTTATTCCGAACGATACAAGCTTCTTATATAACGCAACCGATGTTATCGATACGTATGTATACCGTTCGCTGCGAGTTGTTGGAGATGTCGGAATGTCTACGGCTATCGGGCTGTACCAGTCTGTTGTTGGCTTCATTCTGGTGTTGTTGTCCAACTGGATTATCAAAAAAATAAACTCAGACAATGCGCTTTGGTAAGGAGGTAGGTCTATAATGCAAACGGAAAGCAACAGAGTGAACTGGTCCGGCAATGTCATTAATGTATTGTTTTGTATACTGTCGCTGGCCCTTATTGTGCCGCTTGTTCTCGTCATTTCCATTTCGTTTACAGAAGAAAAATCGCTGTTAACACATGGCTATCATTTATTTCCGAAGGTTTTCAGCACGAAAGCTTATGAGATTATCCTTCAAGCTCCTGATGCGCTGATGCGTGCCTATGGAGTCACCGTATTCGTAACAGTCGTAGGGACTATGGTTGGTTTGCTCTTCACAACGTTGACAGCTTACACGATGTCCCGACGCGATTATCGCTACCGCAAAATCATGACGCTTTATGTGTTCTTTACAACGTTATTTGGTGGCGGACTAGTTCCGTTTTACATTCTGATATCGCAGTATTTGCACTTGAAGGATACCATTTGGGCGCTGATCGTGCCGTACTTGCTGAGCCCGTTCTTTGTTCTCGTCATGAAAGGGTTCTTGGATAAGCTTCCACTTGAGATATTCGAGTCGGCGAAAATCGACGGTGCGAATGAGTGGCGCATCTTCCTCACCATGGTGCTTCCATTGTCTATACCAGCACTGGTTACGATTGGGTTGTTCATTTCCTTCCAATATTGGAACGATTGGTGGCTAGGCTTATTGTTTATCGATAACCAAAAGTTGATTCCGCTTCAATTGTTGCTTTACCGCATCATGAGCACCATCGAATTTTTATCGAACAATATTGCGACTGTCAATGTCGATTTTAATCTCGCAGATTTCCCGAGCTTATCGGCAAGAATGGCCATGGCTGTCTTGGCGGCCGGTCCGATGATGTTTATTTTCCCCATGTTCCAAAGATTTTTCATCAGCGGGTTGACCGTTGGCTCTATTAAAGGTTAACAACTTATTCGTTATCGAACTGCAACATTACCTATAGGATGCTGCAGTTGATATATACGCAACATAAAAAATCAACTTATCGCAGGGGGTAATTCTATGAAAAAGGAAATGTTTAAGGTATTAACGGGCGCAGTAAGTGTTGCTGTTCTATTGTCGGCATGTGGAAGCACAGGATCTGAGAATACTACGACAGCGAGTCCAGCTGCCAGCGCGGCTGCTACTTCGAAAGTTGAGCAATTGGCACCAGTAGACTTGGTATGGAACTTCCCGTTAAGCGCGATTCCGCAAGATATGGCATCTGTCCAAGAAGCTGTTAATAAAATTACAAAAGCAAAAATTAATGCAACAGTTAAACTGCAACCACAAACATTTGCTGACTACGTTCAAAAGATGAACACGACGGTTGCTTCCGGCGAAAACTTTGACATCGCATGGGTATCTAACTGGAACTGGGACTATGTAACCAACCAATCCAAAGGGGCTTTCATTGCACTTGATGATTTAATGGCCAAATATGCACCGACATTGGGCAAAACCATGCCGCAATTCGTATGGGATGCAACCAAAATTGGCGGTAAAATTTACGCTATTCCGAACTACCAAACGGTAACGAACAAACAAGGTTTTTTCATTCAAAAACGATTTGCTGATAAATATAATCTTGACGTTAACTCGATTAAAAAAATTGAAGATCTTGAGCCGTTCTTGGCCAAAGTGAAAGCAGGCGAGGGCAAAGATGTCGTTCCATTCTTGCTGGATCGCGTTGGAAGGTTTGGAAATATGTATCGTGGTTACGGGTTAGAGTCGATCACTAGTATCATTGGGGTTGACCTTAAAAATCCAGACAAGGTAATTAACTTATACGAGACTCCGCAATTCGTTCAATATTTAGATTTGATGAAGAGTTGGAAAGATAAAGGCTACATCAACGATAACGCGGCTACATTGAAAAATAAAGCGGATATCGAGAAAACAGGCAACGCAATTGTTCAAGTCCACAATGTTTTAAAGCCAGGTGTTGAAGCACAACAAAAGACGGCAAGTGGCGGTCAAGATATTATCGCAGTTCCGACAACTGAAGTATGGACAGGAACAAGCTCCATCATTACAACGATGCAAGCCATCAGTAAAACGTCTAAAAACCCTGAACGCGCCATGATGTTCATTAACTTGCTGAACACGGATAAAGAGTTGTTCAATACAATCTCCTTCGGTGTTGAAGGCAAGCATTATACGAAAAACACTGACGGAACGATCAAAATTAATAAAGATGCTGGCTATGTTCCTAACGCCAGCTGGGTATTTGGAAATACGTTTAACGGTTTAATTGTTGAAGGAACGGATCCAAGTGTTGTAGCTAATACGCAAAAAGAAAACGAAACGGCAAAACCGTCACCGTTAATCGGCTTCAAGTTCTCACCTGCAGCGGTTTCCGCGGAAATCGCTAACATCACAACAGTTATTGATCAATACAACCCGGGTCTATCAACAGGTACAGTGCCAGCCAGCCAACAACTGAAAGAATTCCAAGACAAGCTGAAAGCAGCTGGCGCTGACAAAGTCATTGCTGAAGCTCAAAAACAATTGGATGAGTGGAAAAAAACGAAGTAATCAATCACGGATTGAATTAGCACAGTAGAGTTTAATCATGCTTACAGTGATCGAAGTGATGAACTTATAACTGTAAGCATGTTTTTTTATTTTAAAAGGGCAAGAGGTGGAAATTCATGATTAGTACGTTAACATTTAGGCAATTGAAGAATGCCTTGGAACTAACAAAGATCGATAAAACGATGCTTTTCCCTGAAATCGCTTCCAAAGAAAATTGGAAGCGAATTCGAACCGATGAACGTTACCAGGCATTTTGGGGGAAAATTGAGGATCAAGCAGCTTGCTTGACCGATCAACCTATCGCTTCACTCCCCTTTTCCGAATTTAAACTATTTGGCGACACGGGTGACCGTTCTACGTATCAAGATAAATATTTTCGGCTTTTTTCGGGAATGCATGCTTTAAGTATGCTGACTATGACAGAGGATCGGCCTGAATGGAAGAAGGGTTTGGAAGATGCCATTTGGGCTATATGTAATGAATATACGTGGGTTTTGCCTGCGCATGTCGGTCTCTATGTGAATGAATATCCGAACGGCATCTGGGATCAGCCTCTTCCACCACGCGAAACGGTAGATTTGTGTGCCGCAGAAGCAGGTTTTGCGCTTGCAGAAATCTTGCACACCGTTGGACCTCGGCTGCATCCTTGGGTCGTAGCACGGGCGAAAGCTGAAATTGAGCGTCGTATTTTGGACGTCTATTTTAATGATCCAACTCCGCAGAATTGGGAGTTGAAAACGAACAATTGGCCCGCTGTATGCGCATCGAGTATCGGTGCCATTGCTATTTATATGGTGGATGACAGCGAAAAACTCGGAGGCATGCTCTGGCGAGTAATCAATGTGCTTCGCCAATATTTATCAGGCTTTGATGAGCAAGGTGCGACACCTGAGGGACCTATTTATTGGCAATATGGCTTCTCGAATCTTGTGTACTTTGCAGAATTACTCAAAGAGCGCACCGGCGGTCAAATTAAGTTACTAGATGAACCCAAAGTGGCTGAGATTGCTCAATTTCCACTATTCTGTCTGCTGACGCAAGGAAAAGTTGTCAACTTCTCAGATTCGCCAGCTGAAATTCGTTTCCATACCGGTTTAATGCAGCGGCTATGTGAACACTTCCAAGGGATGCAACTGCCACCGAAGCAATTTCAGATGGTCGACATTCCGGTCTCATGGCATGGCGCTACCCGACTTTTATTTTGGTCGCGAGACCAGCACGATACAGAACAAGGGCAGACAGGTGAACAACAAGAACGTGTCCTAGAACGGATCTTCACAGGAAATCAATGGATCATCTCCAAAGTGCGTCAGTCAGATGGCCGACTAGCAGCATTCGCAGCAAAGGGTGGATACAACGAAGAGCCGCATAACCATAATGATCTGGGCCATTTTATCCTACATGTGGATGGCGTTAATGTGCTTTCAGATATTGGCATCGGTGTCTATACTAGGCAGTATTTTCAACCTGAACATCGTTACGAAACGATTCATGCAGGCTCTCATGGACATTCCGTCCCAATTGTGGACGGTTATCGCCAAGGTTTTGGTAGACAATATCGGTCGCACTTACTGCACCACGAGGTGACAGATGACGAGGTACGCTTTGAACTCGACTTAACAGAAGCCTACGCGTGTCCGACCTTGCAATCGCTTACGCGCGAGTATCTATGGCGCCGCCCGAGCAATGAGGCCTCACAACTTATCATTTCAGATAAAGCGACGTTCCGTGAAACACCATCGGCTTTCCAAGAAGTGTTCATTTGCGGTGTAGAGCCGAAACAGATCGAAAAGGGCAGAATCGCGATCGGTACGGTGGAAATGCATTACATCCCGAACGATTGGTTAGTCGAAGTGGAAGAGGTAAATACGGTTGATCATTACGGGAAAGAAGGGAAGTACTATCGATTGATGTTGAATCGCACAACTGTTAGTGCTAGTGTGTTGAGTCAGTTCCATTTTAGAATTATGAAATAAGGTTTAAGACCTAAATAGCGCCCACAAAATCGGCAACAGGAGGTACAAAGAATGCTTAAGTCAATAGCAACTATAAATAACAAATGGGTTGCCCTGGCATTAGCTTTACTAATATTTTGTATGCCAGTTCTAACGATTCCGTCAACTACTTTTGCAACGAGTGGAACAAGTTATTATGTGGATGGAAAGAATGGAACTGATACGAATAACGGATTAACAACTGCAACTGCATACAAGACAATTCAAGCAGCAGCTAGTGTGGCTCAATCTGGAGATACGATCTATGTACGCACAGGCGTTTATAGAGAAACCGTTACACCGAATTCAGGAGTTACGATCAAGAACTACAACGCTGAAAGCGCAACTGTATCAGGTGCTGATTTGATTTCAGGCTGGACAATGGATTCAGGGAATATATATAAAGCAGATATGAATTGGGATATGTACAATGGCGACGGAAATATGGTATTTGCTGATGGCGTTTTAATGAAGGAAGCTACATGGCCTAATATCGCGGTTTCTGACCTTTTGGATAGTACGAAATATGCAGTTGTAGATTCTTCCCCAACATCAGGCACTGCGATTACTGTAACTGACGCAGCACTAGCAGATGTGTTTGCTGATGGTACATTAGCTGGCGGTATGCTTTGGGTTCGAGCTGGTAATGGATATGCAAGCTATACAGCACCCATTACAGGAAATACAAGTACGGGGACTACTTCGAGGATCGGTAATCTAACTATTAACTGGCCAACAACAGCTTCAGATTACTATCCGACTGCAACTTCAATCTACTACATTACAAGAAATAAAGCCGTCTTAGATACTACTACAGAATGGTATAAGGATGTAACGAACGGAAAATTGTATTTCATTGCACCTGGTAATGTTGATCCTAATACTATTGCAGTAGAAGCTAAAAAGAGAGACTATGCCTTTGATTTAACAGGGAAGAGCAATATTACAATTGAAGGAATTAGTATAAAAGCTGGAAATATTAAATTCGCAAATTCTAGCAATAATATGTTGAAAAAATCTTTTGTGGAGGCAGTTGATTACAACTTACCTGTCGGTGTTAATATTCTTAGTGGTTATACAGTAGGTTTGAATTTGGATGGCGAAAACAATACGATTCGTGACAGCGAAATAAGAAATATGTATGGTCCTGGTATTCTGGTTAATGGACACGACAATAAGATCATTAATAATTACGTTCATAACGTTAATTTTTTACATGGGTATGCCGATGCTGTTAAGTTATTTGGATATAACCATTTGGTAAGCCATAACACGCTTGCATATTCCGGCCGAGGTCTTATAGGCGGCTACTTCTCGCGATCCATTATCCAATATAACGATATTGGCCATGGTATGAAGCTTTCGAAAGATGGTGCAGCTGTTTATGTTGTGGACATGGATATGGAAAATTCGGAAATCCACCATAACATGATTCATGATGTAGCGGGTTCACTTGCCAGCGGTATTTATCCTGATAACTCAACGCATAACGCTATTATTTATAGCAACGTTATTTACAACATAGCTAGAGGCATTCAGGCAAATATTCCTGATGAATATATGCTTTGGTATAACAACTCCGCTACCGGGTATTTATCCAGATATACGAATGCAACGGATAGAGAAGTTAGTGATTCCATTGGTTCAAAATTTATGAACAACATTTTAAGAGGCGATTGGCAAGGTTCTGAAGGCAATACAGATATGTATAAAGCTAGAAACATCATTAATGCCGATCCGCTGTGGACAGCGCCTACTGCGACGCCTCCTGATTTTAGCCTACAAAGTGCTTCGACAGGATATGAAAAAGGTGAAGTAATCCCAGGAATAACGGATGGTTACTTTGGGAGTAAACCTGAGATTGGCGCAGTTGAAAATGGCGCAACATGGAAAGCAGGTCATGATTTTACGAATCCTCCATATCCAACTTTCAATCTGAATCCAAACATTCAATACAAAAATCAGATGAAGAATGCAGGGTTAGAAAGAGGAAACTTTGAAGAATGGACTACTTCAGGCAGTCCGACTATATTTGCCCAGACAGCTTGGGATTATAAGAAATCAGGCAATGTCAGATTCAACAAGTTTGCAGCTATGCTGAAAGCTGGGGATACGATTCAGCAAACGATAACGGGTCTTAAACCGGATACAACCTACACGTTAAGTGCTTGGGGAAGAATGCATGGACCCGTCATTCAGGCGGAAAACTATAGCGGCAGTTCAGGAACATTTAATACTACGCTTTATAGAGGGGAAACTGGTGTATTCGGCAATACGGCTGGAGCATGGCTGAAATTTGACGACATCGACTTTGGGACGACTCAGCTATATAACAGAATCAACTTCGGTGCCCTGAAGAGGACCGGTGGGGGTACAATAAAAGTTAAACTAGACAGTCCGACTGCTGCTGATATTGCAACTTATACAATATCTACTGGAAGCACACCGAACGACAACGCATGGATGTATCAAAATACAGATACTTCAATTACTGGCACAGTTACAGGCATACACACGGTTTACCTTGTATTTTCCAATGCCAATGCACTTTATTTAGATAATTTTAGATTATCTCATGCTACGAATGCAGATGATGCCATTTTGGGTGTCAAAGATTTTGGTGGTACGGAAACGACGACGACCTTTACGGAGAATAACTTTAATAGCACGACAAAAGCGAAGAGCATAACGTTTAGGACAGGACCATTCAGTACAAGTGCTACGATTTACGCAACTAAACCAGATGGTAATTATATGGCCTATTTAGACGGTTTCGGCGTTTCTGAAAATGTGCCTGTACTTGCTTCCTTATCTGGTTCAACAGATGGAACTACAAATAATTTGACGTGGCCAGCTGTTCCGAATAGCGTAAGTTACGATGTGTACCGTTCGACCCAGCAATATGGACCGTATACTACAACTGTGTGTAGTGGTGTAGTAACAACATCATGCAGTGATTCAGCGATAGAGGTGGAGAAGACCTATTATTATGTGATGAGGTCCCTTTCTGAGAATGGCTCAATTCGTCCAGATTCTGTAGAGGCGATAATTACTGTACCTTATAAAACCTCAACATCCACTTATCAGACAATGGGGCCATTTGATAGTTTTGAGAATGGGTTTGAAAATTGGGCAATCATTAGTGGAAAAGGCTCTCCGACTCCTAGCAGCGCTCAAGCTCATTCAGGAACAAGAAGCTATATTATTAATGAGGATATGGATGCGATTCAACAAATCTTTTCGTCCTCGTATAACAAGATTGTTTCATTATGGTTCTACGATGATGCTTCTAAAACAACCATGCAAAATCAACCATGGGTAGATGATAATGTTAATGTTCGTGGTATCGGGGTCAATACACCGACATCATCGACCAAATATGTATATCGAGTAGGCGGTACGAATACCGCTTCATCTGTGAACCGAACGACAGGGTGGCATGAATTCAAGTGGGATTACACATCGGGAACGCAGGTCGATATGTACATCGATAATGTGAAGATCGCTTCACCTACAGGGACAACGGGCTTTAAACGCATTGTGTTGGGGGACCAATGGTCCGGGAATCCGGTAGTTAACTATTACGATGATTTGAAAATTGAAGATATAAACGTTTATGTAAGCAGTGCTGGTGGAGCAAGTAAGATTACTGCTAAAAATGACACTTTGCAAATAAATGCGGCTATTTTACCAGCGGCAGGGACGCCTACTGTAACTTGGAGTGTTTATGAACCGGATGGCGTTACGTTATCGGATAAAGCCATTGTTGATGTCAATGGATTAGTAACTGCCAAAAAAGACGGAACTGTCAAAGTGTATGCAACAGCTACAGATATTAGCGGAGCTGTTTCTCAAAGCTTTGTTTCGATTGAAATTTCTGGACAGGTTCTAGTTAGCACCATCACAGCAACTTCTGGAAGCAACGGTTCAATCAGTCCTAGCGGAAGCGTTTCAGTTACAGAAGGAGCAGATCAGGCTTTCACTTTTACTCCAGCAAGCGGTTATATGGTAGATGAATTGACCGTTGACGGTGCAAGTGAAACAGTAACAAGCAATACGTACACGTTCACTAACGTTACCAGCAATCACACGATTAACGTTACGTTCAAAGAATTGCCGCCCAACGTTTATACAATCACGGCCACTGCTAGCACTGGCGGTACAATTAGCGGTGATGTGACAGTAACAGAAGGAACGTATGCAACGTATACATTCACGCCAAACAGCGGATATTTGATTGGAAGCTTGACAGTAGATGGTGTGAATGAAACAGTTACAGGCAATACTTATACATTTAACAATGTAATAAGCAATCACACGATACATGTTTCCTTTATTCAAATTCCGGTTATTCCTGAAGACCCGAGAGAAGAACCGAAAAAGGAAGAACCTAAAAAAGAAGAACCTAAAAAAGATCCAAAACAAGTCATCGTACCGCCAGATGTTCTGAAGCAATCCGATGATAAAAAAGTCATCATCGAAGTTTCCAAAGATGTAAAGGAAATTGTACTTCCATCCAACACATCTGAATTGCTAGGTCAGAATCAACTTTCGATTTCTTCGGATAATCTCACGATGAATGTTCCTTCAGATCTGCTCAAGCAACTGGTAGATTCAGCAACGAATGATGACAAGAAGAACAATAAAATTGTGGTCAAAGTTGAACCACTGAGTGAAGCTGAAGCACAAGATTTGCTTGCGAAAGGCAATATTTCCAAGCAAGAGCAAGTGAAAACTGGCGGTCAAGTATTTGACTTGAAATTGTTACTTGTCACACAAGACGGTACTGAAACAAACATTACGAAATTCAACAAGCCGATTACGATTCGCTTAAAAGTAAATCCATCTGCTAATCCGAATTTGACTGGAATTTACTACATTGATGACAACGGTAAGCTTGAATTTATCGGTGGCAAGTATGTAGATGGCGAGATGGTTGCTGAAATTCACCATTTCAGTAAATATGCTGTTCTTGAATACACAAAATCGTTCACTGACGTTGCTTCCACACATTGGGCAGCAGAGGCGATTCAAGAGATGACTTCTAAGCATGTTGTGACTGGCGCAACAAATTCAACGTTTGAACCTGGTCGTGAGATTACACGCGCCGAGTTTACAGCTTTACTCGTAAGAGCGTTGAACCTTAAAGATATAAGCGTTCAAGCATTTGCCGATGTTTCACCCACGGCATGGTATGCAGATGCTGTCTCCAAAGCGGTCAAAGCAGGAATTGTAACGGGTAAAGATGCAAATACGTTCGATCCGAACAGTTCGATCAGCCGTGAAGAATTAGTAACGATGATGATGCGTGCCTACGCTGTGCTGCATGCCGACAAAGCAATTGCAGCCTCTCCCCTAGCATTTCAGGATGCAGGTAAAGTTTCTGCATGGGCGCTTGAATCTGTTCAAGCCGCTGCAGCGCTACAATTAATTAATGGTCGCACGGCTGACGAGTTTGATCCACAAGGCATTTCAACACGTGCAGAAGCAGTAACGGTATTAAAACGATTGTTGCAGTAGTAATGGATGAAGCAACATAAGCAATCGTAAACAAGGTCAAGAGCTGATGCTCCTGACCTTGTTTTTATGTATGACGAGATAAGTACAGTCTTTTCCCAATTGTATGTATAAAAAGTAGAGTTTTTCTCATTTATTACAGTAGCAGCTGAGCTTGATAAAGCTGATAATGAGAGCATCTTATGATCTAGATCATTGAGGAGGGGAGAACGTATGGAACAAAGACCGCTTCGGGTCTTTTGTATCGGCTTGAATAATCACTGGCTTTCCCATTGGGTTTCTCGCCCAGATGTTCAGGTGGTCGGAGTCAACAACCGATACTGGGAAGCGACTGAGCATTGTGCCGATCTGCCTCAGTTCGATGAGATACCCGCTGCGCTTCACATGTTGAAGCCTGACCTCGTCACACTGGTGACGCCGCCTTCAGCTAAAACTTGCATGGAGACAATCCGAACAGTACTGGATTGCGGATTCGATATATATCTTGAGAAATTTAGGCCGCAGTCTTGGGAAGACGGGGCGACGCTGGTTTCCCTTTCCCGTTCGACAGGCAGGCAGATCGCAATTGGAGAAGCGTACAGATTCGATAAATTTGTGCAAAAAGCCAAGGAGGTCATTCTCAGCGGCAGGCTCGGCAATCTGGAGCAGATCGTTTGGCTATGTCAACGCCCGAATATTCGTGCAGAATGGATGAATGAGTATGAGCATGTGATGTTGGAGGATTTAACTTACCATCATCTCGGTGTGCTTCATTACCTGATCGGCGCTGAGCAATTTAAGCAAGTCTTTGCGACTTCTGTGCTGCCATCTTGGTCGTTTGAACAATCACCTTCAGTTGTATCTCTTCTTGCGCAGAGTGACGAAGGACTACATTTGAATTATTACGCTTCATGGGCTGCGCGTGGCCCGGAAACTTCCTGGCTTGGCGAATTTCAAATCGACGGGTCGGTGGGAAGTTTGCAATTACGTAGCGACGGCTTAGTCTTCATCCACGGTGACGGGGAAGAAGAGAAGATTGAACCAGATGATCATTATGGTTGTGAATTGCGCGAAGGTACGGTGAATGAATTTATAGATGCATGTAAACAAGGACGAAAGTCTGACTTAGATATTTCATCGTTTCAGCCTGTCATTCGAATGATTCAAGCATCGTTGGAATCTGTAAGGACAGGGAATAAGGTCGACATTTAGTAATCTACTTTTCATGAAGAGGTGAAGATCCAAGTGGAATATACGATTTTAGGAAAAACAGGCTTTCGAGTATCAAAAATTGGTTTAGGCGGCGCACCGCTAGGTGGTGACTTTGGCGGGACGACGGATGAAGTCGTGACGAGTGTCGTTCACGGTGCTCTGGACCTAGGCATTAATTTCATAGACACAGCGCCCTTATACGGCCGCGGAGAAAGCGAACGCAGAATTGGACAGGCGCTCAAAGGGAAGCGTGATCAAGTCATTTTAGCCACGAAGGCTGTGATGAGAGGTACACCTTATTCGTACGAGAACACGATTCAATCCGTAGAAGAAAGCTTACAACGACTGCAGACGGATTATATCGATCTCATTCAGCTGCATGAATTGGAGAACACGAGCTACGAACAAGCGGTGAACGAGACGATTCCTGCTTTTCTGAAGTTGAAGGAACAAGGGAAAGCGAGAGCGATCGGTGTAAACGCGGGGAAGCTTGAACTACTGATACCTTTCCTTGAAGAAGATTTGGTAGATACAATTCAGACGTATGCGAAGTATACGTTGGTTGATTACACAGCCAAAGATGAACTGCTGCCGCTCGCCAAGGCGAAAAATATCGGCGTCATTCATGGAAGTCCGCTAGCTATGGGTATTTTGGCGGATCATCCAGCCCCTTTTTTACAAGAAAGTGTTGCCTTGCTTGAAGAAGCGAACAGAAGGATGGAACTGCTCCAATTTCTGCGTAAAAGCGAACCGAAAGGGCTTGTTGAGCCAGCGATGCGCTTTAGCTTAACTTGTCCAGATATTGCGATTACGTTAACCGGAACGACTTCGGTCCGTTCGCTGCAGGCGAATGCGAAGTATTGTGATGGAGTAGGATTATCGGATCAAGAACTTGAGAAATTATTTGTGTTGTTCCCAGGACAGCGATTGTTTTAACAGAAGGTGTGGGAGGAAATGAACATGACAACAGGTATCGTTAATGAAGCATGGGCCGAGGAAGTATGGGGAAAGATCGTTGCGAAAGTTGAACGAACAAGCAAACGGATCGGAGCGACTTTTCCGTATGCTTCTGTGAATGGAACTTATAACAACGAAACCAATGACTGGTGGACCAATGGATTTTGGCCTGGTTTGCTGTGGCTGATATATAAAGAAAACGAGCATGCCGATTTTCGGGACATCGCGGTGTCAGTTGAGAACCAGATGGATGAAACCCTGTTAGGGTACGAAAAGCTTCATCATGACGTCGGCTTTATGTGGAGTTTGACGTCAGTGGCGCAGTATAAGCTGCTGGGCACGGAAGCTTCCAAAATCCGCGGGCTGATGGCAGCCAGCCATCTTGCGGGCCGCTTCAATCTGAAAGGCCAATTCATTCGCGCATGGAACGGAGAGAACCAACAGGGCTGGGCCATTATCGATTGCCTTTTGAATCTGCCTCTGCTCTATTGGGCGAGTGAAACAACGAATGATCCGCGCTTCCGTCATATCGCCGTGGCGCATGCCGATACGGTTCTTCGCGAATTTATCCGTCCTGACGGCTCCTCGCATCATATCGTCGTCTTCGATCCGGAGACGGGCGAGCGAGTTGAGGCTAGAGGCGGACAAGGCTACTCACCAGATTCGGCTTGGGCCCGCGGTACGTCATGGGCGCTATACGGTATGGCGCTCAGTTACAAATATACGGGGTATCAAAGATATTTGGATGCGGCTAAACGTGTCGCACATTTTTATATCGCCAATATGCCGGCAGACGCTGCGCCCTATTGGGATTTCCGAGCGCCGGTCGAGCCGGAAACGGCTTTTGATACATCAGCAGCTGCTTGTGCCGCTACTGGCTTGTTGGAAATCAGCTGTGCGCTTCCTGAATCCGAGGCACATATTTACAGTGAGGCGGCGAAGCGTATATTGCTGGTGCTAACTGAACAATACGCTTCATGGAGTGAAGACGAAGAAGGCATTTTGACGATGGCGACTGCTAATTTTCCGAAAAGAGCCTATGTGAATGTGCCGATTATATACGGCGACTACTATTATGCCGAAGCGATAGCCAAGCTGCGCGGACGCACAGAGCTGTTTTGGTAGGAAGGAAGCACATTATGAAACCGAACATTCAATCACTCGGCAATTGGCTGATGTCCTGGGTACAACAAGACGGAGCCATTCATGGCTTCCATAATCATTCCGTGTGGGGATCCAATCCGTATCGGTGGGCGGATTTTACAAGCGGGCACAGCACATGGGCAAGCCCGTTAATGGCTGCTTTGAGCCGAATTGTAGCAGAGGAGCCTAGCTCTATTTTAAAAGAACACGTCCTTCAGATGATACAGTTTCAAACAACCCGCTTTCAAGAGGATGGGCAATACAAGCACATCGGATTTCAGGTTGGGGAGATGCTTAATCAAGGATTAATTCATAACATGATGCCGAACGTCGCCTTGGGGCTGACCGCACTCCATGGCCGATCGTGGTTGCCGCTGGAATCGATGGCAAACATTCGACAGTCGATGCTTCGCAATTTGCAGGCTTGTGACGAGATCTACCCTTTTAAAAAAACGAGAAACATTAGCAATCAAGAATATTGCCGTCTGTGGGGGAAGCTGCTGTATCAGCACCTGTTTCCAGATTCGCCTTGGCGAAGTGTGATCCAAGACGATTTGAACTTTATGATTGAGAACTATCATGTGAAGGGCATTCCAGATGCAGATTGTGAAGCCAGCAATCGCTATTTGGGCGACACGTCGATGGTCGAACCTGCCGAATATTACGGCTTAATGATTGCACCCCTGGTGCTGGCCTATGAGATGTTCGGCGATTCGCATTATTTGCAGCACGCAGGCGGTCTATGTCGTCACTTGGCTCGATCCTCTTGGATCGATGCAAATGGGCAGACACGATTTAATCGCAAATGGCTGCTTCGTGGAGGGGAATGGCTGCGACTGAAAGAGCCGATGCTCATAGCGGGAATGGGCATGTCGCTACATGGAATTGCGCGTTATCTGGAGCATCAAGCGGATGAAGAGTTGGCGCTTTTCTTAGATAAATGCGACGAGACTTATGCTTATTATCAAACTCCTCGAGGTTTTATGGCTTCGGCGACAGGTTGGCAGAACGAGGCTGATATTGCACCCTGCTCGGCATGGCATACGCACGATTTTTATTACCTGCTTCACCGTCATGGAGTAATTCAGAAAATGGCTGTAATGCTCAAAGAGCCTTATCCTCGAATGTCTGTCCTGTTGGGCGACCAATGTATGTGGGTCGAAGAAGGCGACAATTGGGCCATCAACGATTATTACTTTCAGGATGTGTATAAGCTGATCGGCCGCAAGGATGAAGCCGTATTTGGCCGAGATTTGGGTTGGGTAGGTGGAGAACGTGCACTTCCGAATCACTTCTTGTTCCCGAACCAGCCCGTCTTTGTCAAAACCGATGATGGCATTTATTTAAAAGCGGATGAGCGGACAGCTCAAAACATAGATATTACCAGCATTGCTGAATTGCCCTACTTGGGCTTGTGGGAATAAGAACGAATGAAGATCAGGGAGTGATAAACGTGTCAACGCCTAACGCTGAACAATCGATTCCACGCATAACCGCTAAGCGTCAAGTAGTTCCGCCGCAATGGGCATTAACGGAACGATTACTAATCGATCAATTGAATAAAGCTGCTTTTGAATTTGTTGAACGCTATACACGGCCGGACGGCACATTAATCTGGCGTGAAGATTGGCCAGGAATGGACGGCTCAGACGATCCGTATGAAGGATTTATGAATTTGGCGCTTCTCTACATGCTCGGCGGAAGCAGTGAGCTGCATGGTCTGGCGCGTAAAATCTGGGAAGGCATTACGTGGCAGTGGACAGAATACGGCCAAATTCACCGTGAGTTTGATGCTTATTACGATTGGATGCATCACGGAGAGGGTTACTTGTTCACGTATTTCCTCGGTCTTGCCGGACCTGTTACGTTAAAGGATCGCCAACGCGCTGTTCGATTCGCTGGCATGTATACGGGCGAAGACAAAGCGGCGCTCAATTACGATGCCGAGCACAAGCTGATTCGTTCAGCGATTTCTGGGAGCATGGGGCCGCGCTTCGAACTGACGGAAGAAGATTGGAGCACACATCGCGGCATTTTAGACGATTATTTGGCACCGTATGAAGATATTCCAGGCGTGGATTTTGCCAGCGGTAAATGCGCATGGTCGAACGATGAGGTATACGCGAACATTATTCGCATGATGAACGAACGTATGACGCGCGGCGACGTGCCGTTGAACCTCAACGCGACGGGGCTAGTGACCAATGCATTCCTTCATACCGGTGATGAGAAATATCGTACATGGGTACTGGAATATTTAGCAGCCTGGGAGGAAAGAACGCGTCAGAACGGTGGCATTATCCCAGATAATGTCGGACTATCCGGCGAAATCGGCGAGTATAACGACGGCAAATGGTGGGGTGGCTATTACGGCTGGCGCTGGCCACATGGGTTCATGACGATCATTGAGCCATTAACCAATGCTTGCATGAATGCTGCGCTGCTCACAGGCGATATGAAGATGCTTGATTTGGCGCGTCAGCAATTGGACGAGAACTGGGCGCTGCGCGAGAAACAAGACGGCGAGATACGCGTTCCGTATAAACGGTTTGACGCTGGGTGGACGGATTATCGCAAAGCGGCGCCACAATACCCTGTCTATTTGTGGACGATGTCGATGGCGGACGAAGATTTGGAACGTATTGACCGTATTCCGAAAGATCATGACTGGAATCAGGTCATCATCCCGAAGCTTTCAGGCACAGACAAGATAACGAAAAGAAATACAAAACATTACATCGGGAATACACAGCCTTGGTATCAATTTATTCGCGGGGTTAACCCCGATTATCCACAGAAGATTCTCGATGCGAACGTTGAATTGGTCTCCCAGCAGTTGGCCAAAATGCGTTCTGAAGCGGGTGATCCGTATACCTGGGCGAATCAATTCAGCGATGATGATTTTTCCAGCATTCACATTTGGCAAGAAATGTGTCCGATCTACATGGAAAGCCTCGTCCAATTAACGTTAGGCGGTCCTATGCATATTTCGCACGGCGGTCTGCAGCATGCTCGGGTTCGTTACTACGATGCGGATGCGAAACGTCCAGGTCTGCCTGAAGGTGTCGCTGCGCTGGTTACAGATCTTACTGCACAATCTGTATCGCTTGAACTTATCAATACAAGTCAGTTCGAAAATCGTTCTGTCATCATTCAGGCAGGGACATTCGGGGAACATCAATTTAAAGAGGTTTATATGGTAGAAGTGTTAAATACAAGCATGGAGATGTCAGTTGTTAACGATAAATGGTTGCAAGTCGATCTTCCTGCCGGGACGGGTGTTTCCTTACTTTTGACGATGAACCGTTATGCAAATGCGCCATCCTATGATATGCCTTGGGCAGATCGGGAGAAAGATGTGCTGCTTGAGGGTAGGAAGTCATAATGCAAAGACATCTATACTATTCATTATTGAAATATGGAGCGGAAGAAGCCTTTTGCGATGAGATTCGTCAGGATGGGGAAGGTTTGCGCAGCCAATTGCTTATGGAGCAGGTCCTCACCGTCTCCATGTTTAGAAGCGGTCGTTACGTGTGTCTTTACATGGAGACTGCGCTCGAAAACTACACTTGGGACTGGCCAGCAGCTTATGCAGAATGGCTGGAAGCCTGGCCTGGAGAGAACGGAAGTCGACTGTCCATTCCCATGCTGGATATTTTTCATGACGGTGTGCCGACAGACCCTGCGATGTGGCGTGGAAGTCGGCAGGTTGACGGCTGCGTCGGAAGTATCGCAAGGCTTAAGCCGGAAATGACGGCAAGCTATATTTATTATCACTATCAAATGCAGGAAGAACAGCCAGAGAGCTTCAACAAGACGTACATCATCGGCTTGCATGGTACGTTCATGTTCTCGTATCACGAGCAGCCTGCTGCATTTAGTGAGACGAAACCGACTGGCAAGTTAACGAGTCGTCAAACACCAGACAACTGGCAGGAAGTCATGAATCCTCATTTTGAGCCATGGACGGATGTGGCTGAAAGCGAAAAGCTGTGGCGAAGCATGGAGCGGTTGCTGTAGTGGTGCGGGCACAACCTCCAACTCACTACCCCTTCGGAACGTTTCGATAGGCGGTAGGGGAGGAGTTGGTTATTTTCTTAAACAGTCTCGAAAAATAATAAGGATCGGTTATGCCGATGCTGGCGGCGATTTCTTTGATCGATAGGCCAGTTAAGCTAAGCATCTGTGCTGCTTTTTGGATCTTCATCCGAAGAAAATAGTCAATCGGCGGGAAGCCTGTTTCTTCATTAAATAACAAAATTAAATGCTGTTTTGACAAACCAGTGTGCATAGCCAATTCAGGGAGCTTAATGGAACCCTCCAATCGATCATTCATGTATCGGATGGCGAGTTCCAGATATTGCTCTCTTTTTTTGTCTTTGGCTGTTTTACCTGCGCTAATCCCGATGCTGCTGATCAGTTGGCGAATGGACTGCGACACATGTGTATGGACAGGCAACGAGTAGGTCTTGTCCGAGAGCAGGACATAACACTGATCAAATATGTCCCTAAACTCGGTCTGTGAACCGATCGGCAGCTGAACAGGTCCAGCATCCATTCCGTACATGTGCAGAAAGGCGGGTACATGTTCACCTAATAAATGAAACCAGTATATACTCCATGGTGCATGCGTTGATGCTCCGTATCGGTGCGGCGTATTGGCTGGGATGACAGCAAGGTGATCTTGGGTCAAAGGAATCGATTTCTGTTGATTCAATTCAATCCAACCTTCTCCTGCCGAGCAAAAAATGAAGATGTGGGCATTACTTCCTTCCGGTCGTTCCCGATAATGATGCTCAGCATGGGGGAAGTACCCAATATCGCTGATAAATAAATCACGGGTTAGTTCGGATCGGGAAAGTTCCGTCTGCATGTATTCGGGGAGGACAAAGAGTCGTTCCTCTGCAAAGCCTTCTTGCTTTCTAGTCGTATCCAAGGTGATTTTATCCTCTCACTTAAATAAGAATATAATCCATTATATTAAGTGTTTTGTCAATTGGCGTTTGCTCTCGTACAAGGTAAAGTAAAGACAATTAGATGAAGGAGTGATCACATTGAGTCAGAAAGTTCGCGTATGGGAAGAAAATGCTTCGATTCCGACTTACGGTGTCGGCGAGCCAGATCGCAATCCGATGTTCTTGGAAAAGCGTGTGTATCAAGGAAGCTCAGGTAAAGTATATCCGCATCCTGTTATTGATAAAATTGAAGATGAGAAAAAGCCGCAAACGTACCGTCTCGTCATTTTAGAAAACGAATATGTTCGTATTGAAATTATGCCGGAACTAGGTGGGCGCATCTATCGTGCTTTGGACAAAACCAATGATTATGATTTTGTCTACTATAACCGGGTCATTAAACCGGCACTAGTTGGCCTTGCAGGTCCATGGATTTCCGGGGGCATCGAGTTCAACTGGCCGCAGCATCACCGTCCAAATACGTACGGTCCCGTTGAATATAAGCTGACTGAACAAGAAGATGGAAGCGCGACCGTGTGGGTCAGTGAAATTGATCGTATGTACGGAACGAAAGTCACTGCAGGCTTCACGCTATATCCAGGCAAAGCGTATCTGGAAATTGCCGCACAGCTTTATAATCGTACACAAGAGCCGCAAACGTTCTTATGGTGGGCGAACCCTGCCGTTGCGGTCAATGAACATACACAATCCGTTTTCCCGCCTGACGTTACGGCTGTATTCGACCATGGCAAGCGCGACGTCTCTAGGTTTCCTATTGCAACGGGCACGTACTACAAAATGGATTATTCCGCAGGCGTCGATATTTCCCGTTACAAAAATATTCCAGTACCTACTTCGTACATGGCGTACAAGTCGGATTATAATTTCGTCGGCGGCTATGATCATGGTGTTCAAGCGGGCTTGCTGCACGTAGCGAACCACCATATTTCTCCAGGCAAAAAGCAATGGACATGGGGGAACGGCGAGTTCGGCCAAGCGTGGGACCGCAATTTGACGGATGAGGACGGGCCTTATATCGAGCTGATGACGGGCGTTTACACGGACAATCAGCCGGATTTTACGTGGTTGCAGCCGTATGAGGAGAAGTCGTTTAAACAGTATTTTATGCCTTATAAAAATATCGGTGTTGTTAAGAACGCATCCATTGAAGCAGCGGTTAACTTAGAAGTTGACGAGAAAGCGCGCGAAGCAGTCGTTATGGCTTATGCTACATCGGTATTCAACGAAGCTGTCGTGGAGCTAAAAGGAAGTCAAAGAACCTATTTGAAAGAAGTCGTCAGCCTTTCACCGACAAACACGTTCAAATCGGTCATCACGCTTGACGATATCGATCAGCCACATGATTTGAGGCTCATTGTGCGGGATGCGGCAGGCAGCGTGCTCATTGCTTATCAGCCAGCGAAGCCGTCGATTGAGCAAGTCCCAGATGCAGCGAAGCCGCTTCAAGCACCAGAGGAGCTGAAAACGAACGAGCAGCTGTATTTGGCCGGGCTGCACCTTGAGCAGTACCGACACGCGACGTTTGAGCCAGCGGATTATTATTTGGAAGGCTTGAAACGGGACCCAAGTGACAGCCGAATAAATGTGGCTTACGGCACACTGTTGCTGCGTCGCGGCTTGTTCGCCGAAGCAGAAGCACATTTCCGTACGGCGATACAGTCGCTCACCTGGCGGAATCCGAATCCGTACGACAGCGAATCGTATTATCAATTAGGTGTCGCTTTGAAGCTGCAAGGACGCTTAGAGGAAGCCTTTGCTGCCCTATACAAGTCTACTTGGACCGCTGCTTGGCAGGATCCCGCCTACTTCTTATTGGCGCAAATTGCTTGTCACAAAGGAGCTTTCGCAGAAGCTCTCGAGCTCGTGGAGCGTTCGCTCGTCCGCAACTCGCGCAATTACAAAGCGCGCCATCTGAAAGCTGCGCTTCTAAGGAAGTTAGGCAATGTAGAAGCGGCAATGACTTATGTACAGGAGACGCTTGCGCTAGATATCGCGGATTTTGGGGCTGCGAATGAGAACTATTTATTGCTCTCTGCTCAAGGCGACGTGGCGTCTGCAGACACAGCGAAATCAGAGCTACTTCGCTTCATGCGCGGGGATGCTCATAATTATTTGAATTTGGCAGCGGATTATGTGAATTGCGGTTTGTATGCGGAAGCGATTGACTTGATCGAGCGCATCGTGCCGAATGATGATACAGCGGCTTACCCGATGCTTCCTTACACTTTAGGCTTCTGTTATGAACAGCTAGGGGATCACAATAACGCTCAACGATATAGAAGAGCTGGCCAAGCGGCCGCGTCAGACTACTGCTTCCCGAATAGCTTGTTCGACTTGCAAGTGTTGACGAGCACGATTGCTTCCGTTGCCAATGATGCCAAAGCGCATTACTATTTAGGGAACTGGTATTATGACAAAAGAAGGCACGAAGATGCGATCCACCATTGGGAAGTATCGCGAGCGATTCAGAGTGATTTTGCAACGGTGCATCGTAATCTGTCGCTTGCTTATTTCAATAAACGCGAAGATGCGGTCAGTGCGCTGGCTTCCATGGAGAAGGCTTTTGCTTGTAATCAGCAAGATGCACGCGTTCTCTATGAGCTGGATCAACTGTACAAAAAGCTTGGATATCAGCCAGAATTCCGCTGCAGCAACCTAGAGCAGCATCAATCACTTTTGACCAAACGCGATGATCTCTATGTCGAGTACATCACATTGCTGAATACGCAAGGGCATCATGAGCAGGCTGTTCAAGCCATGAAAGAGCGGAAGTTCCACCCATGGGAGGGCGGAGAAGGCAAAGTAACCGGCCAGCATGTGTTTGGTCATGTTGAATTAGCCAAAAAAGCTTTGGCTGAAAAACGTTACGAACAAGCGGTTAATTTCCTGCGGGAAGCGCTGGTTTACCCGGATAATCTTGGCGAAGGCAAGCTGTCAGGTGCACAAGAAAACAACATTTATTACTATCTTGGACTTGCACATCAAGGTCTGAATGAATTGGAGCAAGCGAAGGCTTGTTGGATGATTGCTTCTCAAGGGTTGGAGGAGCCGGCTAGCGCCATGTATTACAACGATCAGCCGCCAGATATGATTTTCTATCAAGGTATGGCTTGGCTTGAGCTCGGCAACGACAATGAGGCGAAGCGCCGTTTTAACAAGCTGATCGATTATGCGGAGAAGCATCTGTTTGATGACGTGAAATTTGATTATTTCGCCGTTTCGCTTCCTGACTTCCTTGTGTTTGAAGATCAATTGAATGTACGAAATGAGATTCACTGCCGCTACATGATGGGGCTAGGTCATCTTGGTCTTGGAAATCGGAAGCTTGCTGATGAGCAATTTGAGCAAGCGCTTCGTATTGAAGCCAACCACACAGGCGCGCGTATCCATCAGGCGATGTGCAGATGAAACAAGAAACCAGGGTGCAAATAACAACTGGTGACTTTAAGGGTTTATTTTCATTAACGCTCGAGAGTTCACACATCCGCTTGGAAATGGTGCCAGAGCTAGGGGGCAAGCTAGTTTCCATCGCGTATAAACCAACGGGTAAGGAATGGATGCTGGACTCAGGTGATCGACCATTGCGGAAGCCGGAGTATGGCTCGACCTTCACGGATTGGGACATGAGCGGTTGGGATGAGTGCTTTCCAACGATTAATGTGTGTCAGTCTGGCGGGCAGACGAATCGGCTGCTGCCGGATCATGGCGAGCTTTGGGCGTTGCCGTGCGAGTATGAAATCAAGGGGCATGCGGTTGATTGCATCTTTCGAAGTCCTAAGCTCCCATATCGATTTACAAGACGAATCTCATTCCCATCGGCGGATTGCGTTCGACTCGACTACTGTGTAGAGAACGACACTTACGAAGAGATGCCTTTTCTTTGGGTACCGCACCCACAATTTTCGATCACTGAACCAACGCAAATTCTCCTTCCAGAAGCAATTGAGGAAATGCTGTGCGTGTATGGAGGTCAAACGCTTCACGCAGGTGAATCGTATGCATGGCATGCTCAATCTCAGCTTTCCCCACTCGTTACAGGAGATGCAAGGAAGTTTTATTTTAGAGGTCGGGTGCCAGAGGGCTGGTCCGGGCTTTATGGAGAGGAAAGCGGCAACTATTTGCTCGTTTCCGTCCCGACAGACAAGGTATCTTACTTCGGCGTTTGGATGGATGAAGGCATGTTTAATGATCGCGCAACCTGCGCGTTGGAGCCGAGTATCGGTTATTACGATTCGTTGGAAACTGCGATTGCTAACGGAACGGCGCAACTGATACCGCCAAAAGGATGCTATGAATGGCATTTGAAGTTATGCCTGGGTGCAGGAGACTGGCGTGAAGCCAGTCAGACATGATAACGAGAAAAAGCGGGGCTTAGAGCCCCGCTTTTTTATTTGTCGAGTAGCTCAGACGAAGTCACTCTATGCTTATTTCGATATTCGGATGGCGTAACACCTGTCACCTTCTTAAACACTTTGGCAAAGTGATTCTGATAATCAAAGCCGACTGCGACGGCAATTTCATGGATCGACTTTGTAGAGTCAGTGAGCAGACGCTTACTCTCGGCAATTCGAATTTCATTCAAATTGTCGCTAAAAGACTGGCCTGTTTCCATATTGATCTTATTCGAAATATAAGAAGGATGCTTGCCGAATTTCTTCGCCACGTCGTTCAACGAGAGCTTTTCGAAGAAATGGATATGTAAATAGTGAATAATTTCTCGTACTAAGGCTGAGTATTGGGGATTGGCAAACTGTTTGATTGCGGCCGTAAATTGTAAAATCATCTCTTTCATAAGCAAGACGATTTGGGCTCTCGAACCCAAGCTCTCCGCTCTTACGACTATTTTGTAAGCAAGCGTTCTTGCATACTCATTTTCAACGCCGCTTTCAATGGCTATCTGGCAAACAATAGCGCACGTCGAGATGAAATGATTTTTGGCGGAGCGAAGGACATCCCCGCTCGCAAGCTCGAATCGGTTTACACCTTCTTGAAAGCTGGACATGGCATCCAATTCATTTTGAACGACGGAGACATCGCCGGTTTTCATATGTTTTTTTAACCACTCGTATTCCTCGAGCGTAATATGCAGGGCTTCACGTTCGTAATATAAGTTGACTAGAGAAACCTCAGGGACTGCAAGGGGAGAGGGTGTATGTGTAATCGTATACGTCATCGGCGTCGGTATCAGATGCTCCTCATCTTGGACGTACAACCAATAAAGTAACTGACCCAAATACTTAACTTCTTTTTCATTTTTGGAAGGAATCTCTCCATCATTATCCTTTTCTGGATAAGCCACGTTAATCGGTCCAGAAATAAGAAAAAACTTTTTATTGTCAATCACAACGGACAATGCATGAAACACACTTGAATCTGGTGTAGAAAATGAGAAATAAGGATGATCAACCGGCGCCATGACCGTGACCATCTCTTTCAAGATTAGCAGTGTGTTGGAAAACAGCTTTTGTCTTTCCGGATGAATGCATGCAAAAAGAAGCTGACCATCCTGATCGGCTCCAATAACATCAATCCCATGTAGATAATGATAACATCTTGCTTTTTCCTCGACTGCCCTCATGTGAACGCTCCAAGACCTAAAAGTTTTATCTATAATATTAACATTGTATCAATTGACGTATTGCTTTAGCAAATCTGGATATTCCCACTGCAATCTCCTCTGTCTTCGCCCTCGCGAATGTAAATCGTACGTAACCCGAATCGGAACCATACACACTCCCAGGTACCATGACGACTCCTTGCTTCATGCATTCTTCTAACAAAACACTGTCTGGAATATTCGGAATCAATTTGCACCAAAAATGAATGCCTCCGACTGGCACCACATACTCTACTAGACCTGAAAGTTCCTTCTCTAAGGCTTCGATGAGTAAATCCCGTTTAAATTGAAGCTTCATACGCAAGCGCTCCAAATGTGGACCGAAATAATCGGACTGCAAAAATTGTCCAGCTACCTGCTGCGGTATGATGCTTAATCCAAAATCCATCTGCTGTCTAGCATCGGCTAATCTTTCAACAATGGAACGAGGCGCTACCATCCATCCGATCCGTAGGCCAGAAGCGGCGATCTTGGAGAAAGAACCAATATACAGAACCGAACCCGTCGTATCCATTGATTTGAGCGACAAAGGAGGGACGCCGTCATAAGAGGTTAAGCTATATGGATCATCTTCCACAACAGGAAGTCCCAATTCACTAATGATATCAAGAAGACGTTTACGCCTTTCTTCGCTTAGTAATGCTCCCGTTGGGTTCTGGTAATTCGGATTTAAGAACACCATCTTAATACGATGTTTCTTGTATAAAGTGCGAATGTCTTCTGGCTGCACGCCATGCTTATCGACGGGTAGACGGAACAAGCGAAGACCAGCTGATTGAAACATGGGCAGCGAATAGCAGTAGGAAGGATCTTCAATGGCCACAGCATCACCTGGAGACAGAAGACATTGCGTGATTAAAAATAACGATTGCTGAGAGCCTGATGTAATTAGAATGGAAGATTCCGTTGTTCGAATGCCGCGGTACTTGTTCAGATAATCTACTAAAGCCTCACGTAATGGAATTGAACCTTGAGGGTTAACATAACCCAAATAGGACGTGTATGCGCTTGTACTCATTAATGCCGCGATTTCATCCGTGGGAGCAAGATCAGCCGATAGTTCACCGCTCGCAAAATCGATCAATGAAGGATTTTGAGCTAGCGCTTCTCGAATCCTCCGTAGAAAAGGCAGGTTAGGAAGAAAGCTTCCTCCTTCAGCAAACCGACTCCAGTTTGGCGTATGTTTTGGAGTGGCCCCCCATTTGGATGAACTTACCCGAGTTCCGCTGCCCGTGTGGCTTTCAATGATCCCCATAGCTCGGAGTTCCCCGAAAGCCGAAATAACGGTACTGCGGTTCACATCAAACTGTTCAGCAAGTTTCCGTTCGGAGGGCAGCAAACTACCTGGTGGAAATTCCCCATATGATATTCTTTGCTCGAGATGGTCGGCAATTTGCTCGTATAGCGCTTTTTTACAATTGCGATCAGGTTTCCACATCTTAATATCCCCTTGAATAGTAGATCAAACCAACTAATTTTTACATATATAATACCACTTATCTATGAAAAATAACGGATTGTATGTGTAATGGATGGGATAAAAATTAATAAATTGGTTGGTTACATTCGTCCTCTTCAAATTTATGATACTGTTATCAACTTGAGAGAGGAGATGGACCAGTGGCAGCTTTGATATCTTTTATAATACTTTGTATAGCGTTTGTATCGTCTCCTTTACTTATCGCTATAGGCGGGGCTCGTCTTATCCGTGCAGATGAACGTGAAAATGAACGTCATATCTCAGCATAAAAAATAAAGAACCTTAGTCAGTGGCTCACTGAACTAAGGTTCTTTAGTCTAAATTATCGGACTACATCACAAATTTGACAATATATATGATCAAAGCTAACAATCCTAAAGGGATGATAATCGCATAATATAGCGAAAGATTAACGAAAATGCTTTTTGTTTGGCGATCATATCCCGGATTACCTTCTTTATTTTTGTTCGAGTGTCCGATCGCTAAGGTTGCTACTCCACCGAAAATTAAAATGACAGTAAAGATAATATAGTAAAAGTATAACGACATATGCATCACTCCTTTATGTTCTTCAGAATCATAGTACCAGCTCATCCATCTCATGTAACCATCCAATTACCAAACGGATCTATCCATCCAATTATGTGAAAAGCCTTCCCCGCACCCTCTCAGCAAGTACCGCCGCTGATTCCAACCCAGCCCAATACAACCCCATCTCATCCTCCAGCTCTTCAAGAATCGTCCAATCCGTAAAGACCTCATGCTGAAAATAGCTGTTTTCGATCGTGTCGTTCACGATGTTCAGCGATTGAAGCGTATCCTTATCCCATAGCTTTTCATTGACCGACTTCACAACAGATAAGAACTGTGAGGTTCGACTGATCGTTTCCTGTACGTTGGGGTCGAAAGCTGTTTGAAGAAATTGGACGGCTAGTTCCACATCGCTGCATGGAGATGGCACCATAAAAGCATTGGCCAACAGCAGCGTAGCTTTCTGATCGCCAAAAGGGAGAGCGGCCACTTGTGGCTCAAAGTTTAGATTTTCGTTTCGCCATCCAGCCAATTCGATTGATGTGGTAAGCACCATTCCTGCTTTTTCATGGATAAACGCTTCTGCGCTCGGTTGATACATCGACGATAACGTAGCGATCCGCAACCGATAAAGGAGATCGTGCATAAAGGTTAACGTCTTCACAAGTGGTTCATTATGTATCATGCTGTTGAATTTGACACCGTTCTGCAGGGCAAATACAGGCCAGCGGCTGGATGAGGAATGAAGGGACAGCCCATATTGATCTACGATGCCATCGCCATCTGTATCTACAGAAAGCTGCTGAGCAGCACGAATGAAATCTTCTTTGCTCCAATTTGGATCCGGCCTAGGCACGTTATATTGATCAAATAAATTCGGATTGTACGCCAGATAAACGGGTGAAAAAGTAACCGACGCAGCGATTACGGCATCTTCACGGCGGAAGGCCGTTACCATTTTAGGATACATGGTTGATAGACTTTCGTTCAGCGGCTCGCGTAAATCAATAAAGGAATCCGCTACATCAGCCTCCATAACCTGTCGGTCGGTGACAAAGATGATGTCGGGCTGCAGCCCCATCTCACTGCTCGTCCGGATGGACGTCCAGAAATCATGTGAAGGCAAGCTCAGCAGTTTGACGTCGACGTTCGGGTGCTCTTGTTGAAACCTCTCAATAATCAACGGCATAGCGATATCGGCAAAATGGGAAGGAGAGGTAGCCACGATGCGCAGCGTTTTCCGCTGTGTCTCTGGGATGACGAGATCCGGAGCAACAATCGTGCCTTGTCCTGCTTTTTTAACGATCAAGTTCTCTTTCAGCAATTCTTCTAACGACTTTCGGACGGACGTTCTGCTCATCTGATAGTGTTTGCACAATTCGTGCTCAGACAATAGAAATTGACCAGGCTTAATATAACCGGAAAGGATTTGTTCGCGTAAAATGGCAGCCAGCTGGGAGTACCGGAATTTGCTTTCTCGTCTCATCTTGTATCATTCTTTCATTCATAGTTGGTTGTTCCATTATAGCTTAAAAAGAAAAAACATTTTCACTAGTATTTTAATCGAGTTTCAATTACGATACAAGTATGATACATGTTTGTATTTTGGAAATACGAAGCGGAGGAGTGGGAATGACAAGTTCAATTGTAAAGAACGCATATGGCGAACCCTACGTAGTTTTCGATGTGGAAGATATCAATGAAATGCTTACGCCAGAGGAATTTTGGAGTAAGCTGCCTGTACTATCCCTGCAACCATCACCTCATAACATATGGACGGTTCCTTTGTTTCGCTCGTTTTTTTGGGGATTGACGGAAATGGAAGAAAAGCATGTGACGTTCCATGTGGCCAATGACACGGTTAAAAGGGATGCTGAAACACCAGTCGTCTCCAACGCCATAGGAAAAAATGTCGAGGAACGCTTAGTCGTTGATGCATCTTTACCTTTTAAACCATTCATGACCGGTCATGATAAACAAACCCTCACCTACAGCAGCCGTTACTATCCAAGACGCATGCATGATTATGTTTTGCAGGAATATTTGCCTGCTTATGTATTAACCGAGGATGAACATTTCTGGCGCCGTGCTGAAGAACTGCTCGCCTTTCTCCGATTTACACGATGGAAAGACGACGGAACGAATGATTTTGTGGAAAAGTACTATCCCGAGGAGTCACATCCGCGTCCCGAATGGGCTGGAGGCTGGGATTATGTGTTTGATTGGGAATGGTTGGACGGATATGGCTATAACTGGAGTCTTCACGAGCCCGACCATCACGTTTGCTCAGCCATCGCCTCCCTCCATGTCCATATGTATGAGCGAACTGGTATACAGCACTATTTGGAAGATGCCAAATCGTTTGTGATGAACCAAGTTCCCCGTTACGGGTTTCATAAAGGGGTTTGGAATGGCCGTGTGTATTATTGGACCGAGTATAATCCAACGGGTAGTTCTGTCGGAAATCCGGTCGTCGATGCGACCGATAACGTAGTCGCTTTAGTCGCGATGGCGGTTGCAAAAACCGGATACTACGAATCCGACCCACTTATAAAGGGTCAATTATTGGAATACGCGCGCGGTTTATTATGGTACATCATCCGCGAGTGGGAGACGGACGGCAGATGGTTTTACGATGGGGCGGAAAATCCGATGAATGAGCGGAGATACAGGTCCCATGATATCGTCTGTATCGTATGCAGCATGATCGCGCTGGTGTATCTGTACAAAGCTGGTGCGGACATTACGCCATTCGAGCGCAGTCTGTCTGAGATGGAGGCCAAATATGCCGCCATGTCCGGTCTTTTTCAGCGCAAAGCTTATATGAAAATGGCAAAAGTTTACGACGGTCAACCTGCACCGGGTAGCGAGCTGATGTTCAGTACATATGTCCACGTAATGGGTCCAACGTTGCCTAACGTTCGTTTCAAGGATGACTTAGCGGAAGGTCTTTCCGTGCCAGACGAATTTCCTCTGCGAGTAAGCCGATTGTTGCCTCCGGATAAGCAGGTTTCTGATTGGCGGCCTGACCCCGAAACGGACCGAACGATTCTGATTACGAAGAAGCAGTTGACGGAAGGCATTGTGCTGCCATTTGAGCTACTACTGACCGGCGAAACGTATCGCATTTGCTACGCAGCACATTGTGATGAGACGTTTGACAGGCAGGGATCAGAGAATCCAGATAGCGAATTGGCATGCTGGCTCCAGGTCAAAGGCGAATCGGTATTCGCACGAACAACAACGGGAAGCTATGGCGACCGTTTGCATAGTTATACCTTGCCTTTTTCTTTACAAACGCCACTGAACAGCGCCAATTTTCTTTCTTTCGGGGCAAGGCTGCTGTTTCCATTTGCAGAAGATATCGCGGCGAAGGTGGTAGAGAGTCCGTGGCCAGAGGCGGAATCCTACGTGAATGAAGAAGCGATTGATACTACGAAATCGAGTGTGTTTTTGTACCAGGTTCAATGCTTATTCCCTTGGCAGACAGGGGGATTGCCGTTCGAGCCGGAGCAGCATATCGGAAATGGTCGGGTTTGTAAGGCTTTTGAGGTGGGGCAAAAGGTTGAAATGGAATTCCAATGGCCAGAGAATACATGTAGGGTCGAACTGTTTGCGGATTATTCCATGGGACGGGATAGGGGAATTGTTCAGGCATATATAGACGGTATCTCGATTGGCGCACCGGTTAATCAATATTGTGATGCGGAAATCTCTTTACCGGTCACGCGAATTTCGCTAGGTCAGACAACGTTGCTTAAAGGCAAGCATTTGCTGAGTTTCGAGGTCGTCGGCAAAGACCAGGCGTCCTCAGGATATGGCGTCGGGCTGCATCATGCGATTCGAATTGAGCGTGTGTTTTGAAACGGGCAGACGTATTGCTCTTGTGTTGTGTAACGCTCTGGGGTAGCAATTTTGTGTTTGCTTCCATGCTTTCACAGGAGTTTTCACCATTGTTGCTCGCTGCGTTACGATTGACATTATCCATCCTAGTTCTATTGAGCTACGGGCTGGTCACGCGAAAATTAGTCCGGATCGACTGGAAGCACTGGAAGCAATTGTTGCCGCTCGGGGTCACAGCTATCTTAATCCATCATGGCACCTTTTTTCTCGGGTTAAAAGAAACCGACGCGACGACCGCTGCATTAATCATCGCGTTGGTTCCCATTACGACCGCTATTTTAGCGGCCTTTTTTCTGAAAGAAGCCCTAACCATGCGTATTGCTGTTGGGTCAATTCTAGCGCTTGTCGGTATTTATTTGGTCATCGGCTTTGGAAAAGGGATTCAATTCAATATGGAAATCTGGTTGATTTACATCTCGATGATTGCATTCAGCGTTTCTATTATCCAGACCAAAAAAATAGCAGAAAAGCTGGATCCCTTTGTCATCACCGTCTATAGCACCGCAGTCGGCACCAGCATGCTTTACCCCGTCGTTATTGTTTCAGAACCTGATACGTATGTTAGCAGCCATATATGGGCTTGGGGCTTGCTTTTGCTATCCGCGGTAGTCATTCAGGCAATCTGTTCGCTAATCTGGGCCTACCAAGTCAAAGTAGTCGGAGCAAGCCGCGCTGCCAGCTATATTAATTTAGAGCCGTTCATCGCCATGCTCATTGGATTCCTCCTGCTGGGAACTAGTGTTAACCTTGCCCAAATGGTCGGTTCGGTCATCCTTGTTTTTGGTGTGTCATTGGTAACTTCGATGAAAAAAACTTAAGGGGATAGCCTTTGTGGCTTCCCCTAGATTGGGACGTGTCTATGGGCACGTCTATTTTTTAGTTCGTGAAATTCCTAATTATGGTAACATGTAAATTAGAAAAATTATTATGGGTTAAGTGTGGAGAGGGGGTTAAATAATCACTATGAGTACTACATTCGAAGTCTACCCTAAGGAATACGTTTCCTTTTTTAAACGAACAATCATTTATTTTGTAGATATATTAATTTTGCTAATTCCGTTGATGTTCCTTTATCGAACAACCTATTCTTTAGCTATTGAACATCAATCTAGTCTAATCTTACTTTCGAAGTGGATTATTTTATTTGGATTTAATGTGACTTGTCTTGTTATGTTCGGGGGGACGATTGGGAAATTGATTTTCAAGGTTAGAGTGGTAAATGGGAATGGAAGATATCCAACATTCTTGCAAGCACTTATAAGATATTCACCACTTATGTTTAGTGCGGTATTTGCTTTATGTAAAGAGATAATAAATACAGGAGTCGGTCCACTTCATGGGATTCTATCTAACAATTTGCTACCCATCAACATTTTTTCCATACTTGCATCACTTTTAATTATTTACGATGGTGTCTCCACTTTATTCAACGAAAAGAGAAGAGCACTGCATGATTTCATGGCGGATACATATGTAGTAGTAGCACGTCTAAGCCGAGCCAGCACACGTTCAACGCTAACTCCTGAGCACTATCCCATTGGCTCAGGATAAGAATCCACTCTAGATGAACTGAGCCAAGGGGATAGTGGCGAGAAGCGGCACCAAAGAAAGGCAGGTAACGAACAATATGGTGAATGAACATGTCATTTATGGGATACTACCACACCCTAGCGAATCAGAGCAGGTATTTGTAATAAAAGAAAATGAAGCGTGGTGTCTCCCATCCATCCAAGTGGAAGGATATCTCTCCAGTGTCTCAGCTACTAGAGAGATGTCGCGATTGTTCGGTCAGCCAGTGGTCGCATATAGGTACGTTTCTATTACACAAAACATGCAATTGAATCGAAAAGAGGGAATCTTCTTACTGGAGACCCTTGGCTTAGAAGAAGTTACACAAGCGGGAAGATGGGTGAGCAAGGAGGACCTCCCACATTTACAATTCAATCGGGTGGATCATTTGGAAGTCATTTACGAATACCTTTCTGAAGAGGAAACAGCGCTTCAACCGAGGTTTCGGCAGCCATGGGAGAGCAGGGGTTGGTACACGCAAGTCACGACTTGGATAAAAGAAGTTCTTGAATCAGCGGACATCGAGGTTGTGGCACAACCGGAACTAGTGAAATGGTGGTCGATATCGAGTGTTCTTCGGGTGGCCACTACAGAGGGGAATGTTTATTTCAAGGTAAATGCCGAGCAGCCGTTGTTCATAGATGAAGCGAAGTTTCTCCAATTCATGGGGAGGCATTACCCAGAACGTGTACCGACGGTCATTGGATCGGAACCCACCTACGGATGGATGTTGCTAAGTGATTCTGGTACAAATATGGAAAAGAATGTGCCGAATAAGCTAGCATTACTGCGCACTTTCGCAGCCATCCAACTTGATGCCATTCAACATGTCGATGAGTTGATAGAATTAGGCTGTGCGGATCGTAGACCGCATCATCTGCTTCCCTTCATTTCTCCCCTGTTGGAAGACGAACTAGTTGTATCGCAACTTACCGTGGAAGAAATGAATGAGCTTCGTGTCCAAGTACCTAAGATAAAGGAAATGTGCGCCAAACTCTCGGAATACGCAGTCCCATCCACGTTAATCCACGGCGATCTTAATCTTGGAAATGTCGTTAGCTCAAATGATGGGCTGGTCTTCATTGATTGGACGGACGCGTCCGTAGCGCATCCTTTTATGGATATGTTTTTTGTTTTTGACGAAAGTGATGAAACACTTCGAGCGCAACTGCGAGACGCATATTTGGAGCTGTGGACCGATTTCGAGCCGATGCATCGGCTGCAGGAGCTTTGGTCACTCTGTCAAGTCGTACATGCGATACACCACGCAGTAAGCTACCAATCCATCCTGAATCACACCGAGGAAAGGTCCCTTGGCGAGTTGGGCGATGGGCTACCTTTTTATCTTCGTAAGGCATTGCGCTTTCTTCGAGATCATTCCGTCTAACAATAGATTCCGGATCATGAGGGACGTTCCATACAGCAACAGGGCCACTAACCCTAAGACGAATAAATGAACGAAAGCGGCGCCAACTTAGTTGGTGCCGCTTTTAGTTTGATTTTTGCTAAAAAAAACTTTTAACAGTGGCGGTGCGATCAAGGTCGTTAAGATGATAGTAATAATCACCGAAGTAAAATACTCACTGGGCAGTAATGTGGATTGTAATCCTGTCGCTGCGATAATGAGGGCGACCTCCCCACGGGAGATCATGCCTGAACCTACGGCTAAAGATGAACGCGTAGTCATTCCAGTTATTTTTGCGCCTATAGCGCCTCCAAAAAGCTTCGTAATTACTGCTACGATCGTTAAAACAACTATAAAAATAAATTGTTTACCCACACCTTCAAATGAAACATGTAATCCGATACTTACAAAAAATACCGGCACAAAGATGGCATACGCGATAGGCTCGATTTTTGACTCCACCGTGTGTTTGAAGGATGTTTGAGAAATCGAGATACCAGCAGCAAAAGAACCAATAATGGCCGCCATGCCCATCTTATCTGCAAAATAAGCAAAGCCAAAACAAACGACAAGTGCGGTGGTGATAATAGGTTCAGTCACAGAAATACGTTGAAGAAGTTTCATGAATCTTGGGACGACCAGCCATCCGACCAGGATCGTTACGAGGAAGAAAATGATTTTTTTACCTATTAAAAGTCCTAGTGAGATATCGCTCCCGGCGCCTAAAAAGCTCATCATGAAAGCCAAAAGAATGACAACGATCACATCATCAACCACCGCGGCCCCGAGGATCGTTGTACCTTCACGCGAGTTAAGTTGATTTAAATCTTTCAGCACCTGAACGGTAATACTCACGGATGTTGCACTAAATACAATCCCCATAAAGAGAGCATTGCTCTGACCGAGTCCAAATGCCTCGGCTACCGCGTAACCACCAATAAAGGGGAGAATGATTCCCCCGATCGCAACGGCAAAAGCGGATTTCCAGGTTCGTTTGAGTTGTTCCAGATCCGTCTCCAAGCCGGCAATAAACATGAGTAAAATCACACCAATTTCCGCCATGTAATGAATGAAGTCATTGCTTTCTATCCATCCAAGGACAGCAGGGCCGATAAGAATACCGATGAGCAGTTTACCAAGAACGGAAGGTTGTCCAAGCAGCGTTGCAATGTGACCGAAAATTTTGGTGAGTAACAAAATGAGAAATAAATAGAGCAAAAACTCCAAGCAAAGCACCTCAATTGTGGTTCGTCTTGCGAATCGATATTGGAAAAGAGGTCGAATTCGTACCCCTACTATAACTTATTGTACGAAAAGTATAAAGGAATGCCAAATAAGGTTGGTATCGAGGGTTATGTCAGGTGGCGGGACAAAACTAGCCGTGTATTCACTATTTATTTTAGAGAACAATTAGGAATGAATAGTAAAGAAAACGAGACACCGACGATGTAGGCCGGTGTCTCTTTCATTTCTATGCTAAGCGATACAATCGCGCACCATGTGGCGGAACGGCCGCCGTAATGGACTCTTGAATTGTCCCAAGCTCACTTGCGGACCATAATTCTTTACATTGAATGGGTTCCTTAATATTCAATTGCTTCAAAGAAACCGTGATGTCAATCTCCGACTCACCTGTATTAAACAAAGCAGCATAGGTCTCACCTGCATCGCCTGTGGCTGTCCAAACAACGGAATCCCCTTCGCGGTAAACCAGATTAGCGTTGGAACTATTCCGATGCATGTTGAGAACGTCGCGGTTTGTAAGCAGCGTGTTGGTCCACGCATCGTTATCGCGCAGCTCTCCGCCAAACATCAGTGGCGAACGGAAAATGCTCCACAATGTCATCATCGTCAACTGTTCGTCTTGGGTGAAACGTGTCCAGCGGTCTGATCCGCCGCCATCCACGGAGCGAATGCCGATGTGGCCTAATGGCAGCATATCGCAATCCGGCCAGTTGCCAGCAGCTGGTCGGCCTTGCCATTGCTCACAGCGGTCAAACATATCAAGTAGTAGCGGCCACAAGTCCCAAAAATCATCGGTAATCCGCCACATATTCGATGTTTGCTCAAAGAAATCCGCATAGGCAACGGGAGCCGGTCCGGGAGACAAGCTTAAGACCATTGGTCTTCCGCAGCGATCAATGGCGTTCCGGATGAGCTGCATTTCAGGCTGATGCGTGTCATAAAGCCTAGATGCCGCAATGTCATCCACTTTCACGAAATCAACGCCCCATTCAGCATACAGCTCAAATAAGGAGTTATAGTACTCTTGCGCTCCTGCTTTCTTGGCATCGACTCCGTACATATCGGTATTCCATGGGCAAATCGAATTGGTGTGAGCAATTTCACGAGCGGTGGCGGATGTTCCTTTGATAGGCAAATTCTTGTGAACCGCTTCCCTAGAAATGCCGCGCATTATATGAATGCCAAATTTCAAGCCAAGACTGTGGACATAGTCAGCAAGAGGTTTGAAGCCTTGCCCTCCCTCTGCCGAGGGAAAACGATTTACAGCAGGCATCAAGCGTGCAAATTCGTCCATTTCAAGCGGAACAAACGGTCGATAACTGGAAGACACAGCGCCAGGCTCGTACCATTGAATATCGACGACGATATATTCCCAACCAAATTCTTTTAGGTGCTGCGCCATATACTCGGCGTTGCCTCGAATTTCTTCTTCACGTACGGCTGCCCCGTAGCAGTCCCAGCTGTTCCAGCCCATTGGCGGCGTAACGGCAAATTCTCTATGTGACACAAACTTATCCTCCTAAAAAAAATTATTGCTCTAATTGCCCTAATCATATCTCGCAAGGAAAAAGATGTCCACGATAATAAAGTGTGCCCGATAGTAAAATATTGCTGTCCATTATTCGAGGAATAAACGGCTGTACAGTAAACTGTCTTGCCCGCTGCGGAAAGCTCCAGGCGTCAAGCCCGTTAGCTTGGTGAATACCTTAATGAAATAGCTGCCGCTGGAATAACCAACGAGCTGCGCGATCTCCTCGATACTGTGCTCGGAATTGTGCAGTAGCTCCATTGCTCTTTCAATTCGAATGCGATTCAGGTAGGCATGAGGCGTGATCCCAACAGCTTTTGCAAACGTACGTAAAAAATGGTATTTGGAAATATGCAAATGCTCCGCAAGCTCATCCAACGATACCATATTGGCAAAGTTCGCTTCCATATAGCGGGCTGCTAAATGAACTTTCTCCGGCCATCCATCTCTGTCCCGTTTGTCGGCAGAAGCGAAATGCCCTAGCTCAGCAATAAATTGATATACAAAGGACGAAGCAATGTATGTATCCGTAATTCTTCCAGCCTGTGCCTCGGTGAATAGTTGTCGAAGAAGTCGGATCGGTGAGCTTGCAGTTGGCAGCATGGGGGTGTTTCCAATTCGCTTTTTCACATCCAGCCAATTTGGCAAAATCAATGTCGGTCGGATCAATATGTAATAAAACTCCCACGGAGTGTCGGACTCCTCATACCAATAGCGATGCTCCCCTGGAATTTCTACAAGAAATGCTCTGCCCGGAAACATGCGCTCCTTACGCTTTTCCAACTCCAACCAGCCTTCTCCACTAACCGTATATTGAAAAAGAAGAAGCGGGCCATCCGTCCTTGTTAAGCCGTCCCAATGATAAGAAGCGTGATGGATGCGTTCATACCCGACAGCAAAAAGATGGCATAAAGCAAGGGTAGCGTCTTCGGAGTACCTAAAGCCAAAATTACCATAATCAGATGAGAGATACATAAGGTTACTCCTAAAAATGACAGATTGAGTGAAATTGAATATGACTTATTTTATCACCTATTTAATCTTAAAGTGCAAACCAATCGGCTTAATTGATAAATACGATCCATCCCTATTCATTTATAATCAGCTTTAAGAGGCTATATATGAAAAGGATGGAATGCGGATGCTTAAAATCGGATTGATTGGATTAGGTTTTATGGGAAGAATGCATTTAGAAACGTACGATCGTTTAGAGAAGGAAGGCGTTCCGATTCAGGTCACTGCGCTGTGCGACTTTGATACTGCGAAGCTGAATGGGCAAACGCTGGGCGGGAATATGGATACGGGTTCGTCGACTCTAGATTTTAACCGCTATGCGAAGTATACAACCGTACAAGAGATGCTGGAGAAAGAACAATTAGACATGGTCGACATTTCGCTGCCAACGTTCCTGCATAAAGATATCTCCATCCAATGTTTGAACAGCGGCGTGCATGTGTTATGCGAAAAACCTATGGCACTTTCGGCTGAAGAATGTTCCGCGATGATCCAAGCAGCGGAAAGCAATCAGAAGCAGTTGATGATTGGACAGTGCTTGAGGTTCTGGCCAGCCTATGAATATTTGAAAGATGTTGTAGACAGCGGAGTATACGGGCAGGCCATAAGTGGCTATTTTTACCGCTTCAGCAGTGCACCTACTTGGGGGCCTTGGCTTACGCAGAAAGCGAAAAGCGGCGGCGCGATGCTAGATATGCACATCCATGATACGGATATGATCAATTGGTTATTCGGTAAGCCGCAGGAGGTTTCTGCGAATGCGCGTGTGGTCATACCTGGCAGCGGTTATGATGTCGTATCGACGAACTATCGTTATGAAGACGGTAAAGTGATCAACGCTCAAGCGGATTGGACGATGCAAGGGGATTTTGGGTTTGAAATGGGTTTTCGCGTTAATTTTGAAAAGGCTAACCTTCTGTTCACCGGGGATAAATTGAAGGTCAACCCGAACACTTCTCCTGGCTTCTATGCGGAGCTGTCGCCAGATCTTGGTTATTATTTTCAGCTGAAATACTTTGTAGAAACCCTGATCGATGGTCGTACAGTCACAACGGCTTTGCCGACTAGCACGAGAGGGAGCATTGAAATCATTGAAGCGGAAATCGAATCTGCGGACAGGAACGGAGATTGGGTGAAAGTGAAGCCATAATGGCTTCATATAGTAAGCTGCCAGTAACAGGAACTCTGTTGCTGGCATTTTTTATTTACAATATCCAACACCTGAGTTTATTACAAATTCTACTGAGTCCCTTCCATACCTATGATGACGCTTTCACCCTATACTTAGGATGTAACTTAAGGGGGGCAAGCGATGAACCATCAGCTAAACATTCGTTCGAAGAAAACGATGCAGCACCGTGTGTTTAAACAAATATTTACCAATATGACGCTTTATTTATTTTTGCTACCAGCTCTGATTTATCTAGTTGTGTTTCATTATGCGCCACTCTATGGCTTACAAATCGCCTTCAGAGATTTTTCGCCGGCCAAGGGGATCTGGGATAGCACATGGGTGGGATTAAAGTATTTTGAAAAGTTTTGGGGCTCTTACTCGTTTGGATCGTTGCTTAAAAACACGCTCCTCATTAGTATTTACCAAATGGCAGTTGGATTTCCGTTTCCGATCATATTAGCACTCATCTTAAACTACACGCCGATTCCATGGCTGAAAAAAATGACGCAGACAATCACGTACGCGCCTCACTTTATCTCGATTGTCGTCTTGGTAGGTATGATGTTCGTTTTTATGTCACCATCCAGTGGTATCGTGAACGTTATTATTCGGGAATTAGGCGGGAAACCGATCGATTTCTTGGGTGATCCTGGTGTGTTCCGGCATTTATTTGTCTGGTCTGGCGTCTGGCAGACGATGGGGTGGTCGTCCATTATTTATATCGCGACTTTAGCAGGGGTAAGCCCTGAGTATCACGAAGCGGCCATCATGGATGGCGCAACGAAATGGCATCGCATCTGGCATATTGATTTGCCCATGCTGCTGCCAACGGCGGTCATTCTTTTAATCCTAAATGTTGGACAAATTATGAATGTTGGATTCGAGAAAACCTTTCTCATGCAGACATCGCCGAACTTATCGAGCTCGGAGGTTATCTCAACGTATGTATACAAAATAGGGATACAAGGTGCGCAGTATAGTTATGCATCGGCGATCGGCCTGTTTAATAATGTGATTAACTTCATGGTATTAATAGTCATTAACAGAATCGCGAACAAAACAACACAGAATAGTTTATGGTAACCAGAGGAGCCAATTCGGATGAATAAACGTTTAGCTAAGGAAGATCGTCTATTCGACGTCATCATCATCGGTTTAGCAGTGTGTGCTTTATTGGTAACGTTTTATCCTTTATTTTTCGTTGCTATTGCGTCTATCAGCTCTCCCGAACATATTGTCGCTGGAGAAGTGCTGTTCCTTCCTAAGGGAATTGATTTCTCGGCCTATAAGTTCATATTCCAGGATAAGCGCATTTGGATGGGCTATCGAAACACGGTGATTTATACCATTCTTGGTACATTATTCAGCGTAATCGTCACGACACTTGCCGGGTATGCGCTGTCTCGGAAAGATCTGCTCGGACGAGGCTGGATTATGAAAATCATGGTGTTTACGATGTTCTTCAATGGCGGATTGATTCCAACTTATATGGTAGTTAAAGATCTGCATCTTTTGAATACGCCTATTGCCCTTATTTTGATCGGATCGATCTGGGTGTATAATATCATCATTGCAAAAACCTTCTTTGAACACACGATTCCAAAGGAATTGCTGGAAGCGGCTTTCATGGATGGCTGCAGTAATTTGCGGTTTTTCCTTTCGGTGGTGCTGCCACTTTCCAAGTCGATTCTCGCTGTTATTGCGTTATTCTATGCAGTCGGACAATGGAATTCCTATTTCAATGCACTCATCTACATGTCAAAAAAGGAATACTTTCCGCTCCAATTAATTTTGAGAGAAATCTTGGTCCAAGGGCAAGCGTTAGTGACACCTACGGATGCGGCTGAAATGGAAGCTTTTGCGGAAAAACAACGGATTGCGGAAGTCATTAAGTACGGTGTGGTTATAGTTTCTACGTTACCGATTATTTGTGTCTATCCTTTCCTGCAGAGATTCTTTGTGAAAGGTGTTATGATTGGTTCTGTGAAAGGATAGTGATTCATATGGGGGCTTATCGGGTTGTCCTGATTGATGACGAACCATGGACATTGATTTATTTGAAAAAAATATTTAAATGGCGCGAAATGGGATTTGAGATCGTCGCGGAATTTCATAATTCAATTGAAGCGCTATCTCAAGTTGAACAATTAAGCCCTGATGTGATATTCACAGATATTCGCATGCCGCAATTATCGGGCATTGAACTTATGCAAAAGCTAAGAACAAAGGGGAGTCGCAGTGAGTTCGTGATCGTTAGTGGATTCGCTGAGTTTTCCTATGCGCAGGAAGCAGTAAGATTAGGTGCCTTCGAGTATTGTCTCAAACCTATTAATCCGGAGAAAGCGAGTGAATTGTTACTCCGGCTCGCCAATCATTTGGAAGATGAGGCTTCTCAGGAGCGCGAGAAAGAAGTATTCGAAGAAAGTAATGAGGTATTCACAGAAGAGTCAGAGGAGCAAAGGAAGCTGAACTTTGACGGGTTACTTCATTACATGAGAGAGAACCTAGAGCAGAAGATGCAGCTGAAGGATCTGGCTAAACGCTTTTATCTGAATCCCAATTATTGCTGTCTACTTTTCAACAAATTTACATCTATGACGTTCTCGGAGTATTTGACGGACATTCGGATGAAGCAAGCCGCCCATTTACTGACTGAAAAAACGTTTACGACGGATGAGGTAGCCAAAAAGTCAGGCTACCCGGACTATTACTATTTCAATAAAGTATTTAAGAAATATTATGGTCTCACACCCAGAGAATACAGGAAGGTCAGGAAACGTCTATGACGAATAGATTTGCGAAATTAAAGTTGAGAAGTCAATTCGGTCTTATCGTTCTTGTTGCTGTTTTGCTAGTGGGTATCGTTCAAACCGTCTATTATGTGCAACTCACGAAAGTAACGGAACATAAGGTGGAAAGCTTTACAAGTGACAGTGTGTCTCAAGCGGTCGGAACGATGAATCTCATATTTGATAGAGCGGCTAAAGCAGCCGTTTTTTTTTCATATAGCTCCTCTGTCCAAACCTTCATGGCGGCTCGGGACCCTTTCGATATTTTTCATACCCAGAAGTATATTGAAGATATGATTAAGACGGGCATTGAAATGAATAGCGAGATTGAAAATGTGGTGCTAGTTACACCAGAATGGAAGCGAATCTATTATTACAGTGATAATCAAATATCACCTGCGCTGGATCAGCTGCAGGAGCGTATTCAACGGGACGAGGATCCGGAATCAGGATTTATATATTTACCTGGAGATGTGATAAGTAAAAAAGATTATATTGCTTATATCATGCCTGTTTACTATGCGATTCCAGATACACGTCTTGGCGAGAAATTGGGCAGCATTATTGTGTTCCTTAAACCGGCTATTTTGAAGGAATTTATTAAGCAAGCTGCACAGCCTGAGAATGTCCAATTTTACATGGAGGATTACAGGGGGCATGTCATTGCTTCAAATGTGGAGAAGACAGAGGCAGACATCACGAATTCGGGCTTAAGCAAGCATACGTTGATCAAAAAAGAGATTGGCCAAACAGGTTGGACGATGGTGGGCAATGTAAACAGGAAGAATGTGGTGCGTGATTACCAGTTTTTTAAAGGTTTTACGATGATCGTTGGCGGGATTATGCTGCTATTGCTATTTGTGCTGGGATGGGTATTCAACCGAAGCTTTGCGAAGCCGATTTCCAAGCTGTTGATGGAGATTGGCGAAGTGGGGGAGGGAGATTTTCGACATCAAATCACGTCGGGGTATCGCAGTGAAATTGGCGGCATAGCGCTTCATATTAACCGAATGCTTAGGAAGCTGGAAGGATTGACGGCCAGCCATTTAGAGACGCAACAACGTGTGTATCTCATCGAAATTAGCCGAAAGCAGACAGAGTTGTATGCATTGCGAAGTCAAGTGAATCCTCATTTTTTATTCAATACGATGCAATGTATCGGCGGTATTGCTTTGGCGAAAGAAGTACCGGAAATTGCTCAAATGACCGTATCAATGTCAGAGATTTTTAAATATGCGGTAAGAGGCGAAGATGATGTTGCAGTAAAAGAGGAAATTTTCATTGTGGAACAATATTTGCAAATCATTGATATCCGCTTTTTGGGGAAATTCCGCTGGGAGATCGATATTCAACCTGAAATGTTGTCAGTTCGTATGATGAGGATGGTACTGCAGCCATTAATCGAGAATGCGGTCTATCACGGCTTGGAAAAATCGTATAACGATGGATATCTCAGCATTAGAGGCAGAGTGACCAGCGATTATTTACTGTTTGAGGTCAAAGACAACGGTCCAGGCATGGATGAAGCTATGCTGGAGAAAATCCAGAAGATGCTAACGAATTCAGTGGAATTAGAGAAAGAAAGCATTGGCAGACAAAAGATTGGACTGGCCAACATTCAGTGGCGGATTCGAATCAAATACGGAGAACCCTACGGATTGCAAGTATCCAGTGATAATCAACATGGCACAAGTATTAAAGTAATCCTTCCTCGTGATGTATAAAGCTTAAATCATGAGTTGAATACAAATTGATGTTAACTGAGTCCATACTTTTGCCAAAAAACACATTATATAATTGCATTGTAGCGATGAAAACGCTTTCGAGTGGGTCGATTACTATGCAAACCGTACACAAGGGAAAGGGATGATGAGTAGGATGAGGAAGCCATTAAGCTCAACAAGGATTATGCATGCTTCACTAGTGTTGGTTATGTCAGGACTCCTTATGGCAGGATGTACAACATCGAAAACGGAAGAGGAGAAAGGCACCAATCAAGCTGCCGACAAAGGCAATGTGAACGTAAATACGACAGGCCTTCCAATTATGAAAGAGCCAACCACGATCAAGATGATTGTGAAGAAGAGTGACTCGGACAAAACAACATGGAAAGATAAGGAGGCTATCAAAAAGGCGGAGCAAGAGACAGGCTTGAAATTTGATATTACTGAAATCCCCGGAATGGCTTGGAATGAGAAGATCGGGATTATGGTCGCATCTGATGATCTGCCCGATGTGATTGTTGGGGGCGTTCCAAATCTTTCCTTGTATACGGATTTCTTCTTGCCTCTGAACGGCCTAATTGACAAATACTCTCCAACCTTAGCCAATCTGTACACGCAGCATCCCGAATATAAAATTGCCGGGACTCTGCCGAATGGGAACATCTATAGCTTGCCTCTTCTGCAGACGACTGGAAATTATGCCAATGTTGCTTTTTCAGTCAATCAGGTTTGGTTGGATAAATTGAACTTGAAAGCACCGACGACAACAGATGAGCTGTACCAGGTATTGAAGGCTTTTAAGGAAAAAGATCCAAATGGAAATGGGAAGCAGGATGAAATTCCCTATAGCTTTTACAATGAGCAAAGTTATGGGTTAGATCCGATGTTATGGAATTTTGGCTTGGTGAACGACGGGTTGACGAACACGATGGTGGAAAAAGGCAAAGTCATCTTCGTGCCATCCGATCCTAGATACTATGACTACTTACTTTATATGAATAAATTGTATAAGGATGGATTGATGGATCCAGACGGGTTTGTTCAAAAAAATGCCGATTATGTTGCGAAGGGTAAAAAGGGAATCCTGGGCTTCTTTAATCATCATAGTTATGACGATATCGTCGTTGGAACGGACAAAGCCCAAGATTATGTCGACATTCTCCCGATGAAGGATAAAAACGGAAACATTACTGCCATGGGGAATAAGGTCCCAGGAGACTTTAATTACGATTCTTTTGTCATCAATAAAAAGACGAAAAACCCAGAAGCGTTAGTCCGCTTATACGAGTATTTCAATGCTAGTTTTGAACAGCGAATGCTGTTTTCCTTCGGTCCAGAAAGTGTCGTTTGGAATAAAGTGCAAGGCGATAAATGGGAAAAGGTTTCCAAGCTTCCTACCGGCTACAATAACTTTGCTGAATTGAGACATACCCAATCTCCGGGTATGAATGGCTTCTATCTGCTCACAGATGAAGACAATGCGAAACTCAATGTCTCGGATCCTCGTGACTTGAAGGTTAAGAAAAAGCAGGCGCTGTATACGCCGTATCTTAAGAAGGAAGTGATTCCGATGGGACAGGATACAGCGGAAGTGTTGAAGGAAAGAACGACGATGGCGACAGAGATCAACACGTACCTATCGAATTTCCTGGCTCAGTCCGTCATGAAGGGGATAGATGAAGCTGGATGGAAAGAACATCTGGATAAGCTGAAAAAGTTGAATGTAGACAAATATGTGTCAGGCTATCAACAATTCTATGATCGCTCACAAAAACTGATGGGGAAGTAAGGAGCGTAGAGCAATGAAGGCGATTATGCTCATGTTCGATACGTTAAATAGACACATGTTACCGACGTATGGCAGCGATTGGACCCATGCGCCTAATTTTCAGCGGCTAGCAGAGAGGACGGTCACGTTCGATAATAGCTATGTCGGCAGTATGCCGTGTATGCCAGCACGAAGGGATCTTCATACGGGCAGATACAATTTTATGCATCGCGGTTGGAGTCCGTTAGAGCCATTCGACGATTCACTGCCAGAATTGCTGCGGGAAAATGGTGTCTACACGCACCTAGTTACCGACCATCAGCATTACTGGGAAGACGGCGGGGCTACCTACCATAATCGCTATCAGAGCTATGAACTCATTCGTGGTCAGGAAGGCGATCTGTGGAAAGGGCATGTACGAGCACCAGAAATTCCGCCTCTTGCCACGGGGGATTCCCATGGACCTTTGGTGCGGCAGGACTGGATTAATCGTCAGTACATCAAGGAGGAAGCGGATTTTCCGCAGGCTCGAACCTTCGCCGCCGGATGTGAGTTTATTCGTAACAATCATCAAGAAGATCGGTGGTTTCTGCAGCTGGAGACGTTTGATCCGCATGAGCCATTCCATGCACCGCAAAAATATCGAGATTTGTACCCACACGAGTATACTGGAAAGCATTTCGATTGGCCGTTGTATCGGCAGGTACAGGAAACCAAGGAGGAAGTAGAGCATTGCAGATATGAATATGCGGCCTTACTTAGCATGTGCGATGCTCATCTTGGGAAAATACTCGATCTCATGGATGAATGTGATCTGTGGAAGGACACCATGTTAATCGTCAATACGGACCATGGATTTCTGCTAGGCGAGCATGATTGGTGGGCGAAGTCCATTCAGCCCTTTTATAACGAGATTGCGAGGACTCCATTGTTCATCTGGGATCCGCGAGTGCAAGCAAGAGCGGAGCGAAGGCAGAGTCTCGTGCAAATGATCGACATGGCACCCACGCTTCTTGATTATTTCGGCGCAGCGATTCCCGCCGATATGCTAGGGAAGCCGCTCGCTAGAACGATAGCTAGCGATGAGCCGGTGAGAGAAGCAGCCTTGTTTGGCATCCATGGTGGACATGTGAACTGTACCGATGGACGTTATGTCTACATGCGCGGACCTGCTGAGGCGAGGAACGGACCGCTGTACGACTATACGCTCATGCCTACGCATATGCGCAGCCGTTTCAGTGTGCGTGAACTGGAGAATGTGGAGCTGGCGGAACCTTTTGCGTTTACGAAGGGGCTTCGGACATTGAAGGTGAAGAGGACATTGCCTCGGAGCAAGGTTCTGGACACAATGCTTTTCGATCTTCAAGTGGATCCCTTACAGATAGCGCCTATTAAGGAGCCAATGATTGAAGAGAGGATGCTGGCGCATATGTGCCGGATGATGGAAGAACACGATGCGCCGCGTGAGCAGTATGAGCGATTGGGAATATAATAAGATGCCAGTAACAGGAACTCTGTTGCTGGCATTTTTTGTATTTGTTACATACCAATGAATAACGGTTGTGACCCTTTTATTTGTTTTGTATACTAGGCAATACTAGCTACTAACCATAAAGCGAGGCTGACACATGAAAATGTTACAATTTGCGGGTTTACGCTCGAAACCGCGTTCATTGAAATACCGGTTAATCATTATTCTTTTTATTAGCTCGCTTGCGCCGTTAGTCATCATTGGAAGCATCTCGTACTTCTCAATGTACGCGATTCTCCAAAATAAAGCAGAAGGCGGGGTCCTCAGCAATTTGCATCAAGTCAGAATCATGCTGGAAGATACGCTGGGTCAGTTAAATCATACGTCGCAGCAGCTCGCTTTTGATGGAAGAGTCGGCAAAAGCCTTGAGAATTACTTGGCAGCGGATATTTATGAGAAGAAGAGATTGAACGACGAGATTCGAAGTGAGCTCGGTTTGATTCATTTTACGAATCCGACCCTTGGCTTGCTGTTTTATTATTTTGAGAACGATAATCAAGTGTTGTTTGAGAATTTCAGCGTAAATACCAATACCAATTTAAAGGAGCTTCCGATTCTTATCAAATTCGATAAGCTTACTTATATGGGGCCGCATCTGTCTTTAAACCCGATTGATGGCAATCAAGTGCTATCGATTCTCCGTAAAGTGGAGCTGCCAGATCGTGATGATGTGTATGTCTACATCGAAACCAATTTCAAATTGGCCGAAAGTATTCTGAAAGACGAGGACCAGTTCGGCGGCAACTTAGTGCATCTGATCGTTGATAATCATGGGAAAATTGTATACAGCGAGAATTCGGTGGACTTTCCAGTAGGGGTGGAATATGACGATTTTAATGCGCACAACAATACAACGAGCAAATATAAAATGTTCGAGGAAACCAGTAACCAGACTTGGAAAGTAATGTCAGCAGTTCCGAATTCGGTCTACAATCTCGAAGTATATAGATGGATAAAGCAGTTTGCTTTTTTCGCTATTTTAACTCTAATCGCTAGCTTCTTTATTGCTTGGATCATTTGGAGAACGGTATATCGTCCGCTTAATCTCCTAAGTACAGATATTCGTAATGTCAAAAGCAGCAATGATGTATTCCCGCGAAGACAATCACAGATCTCAGAGTTTGCTCTCATTTATAAAGAGTTTGCGGAGATGAGAAGTCGAATTTTTGAACTAATTACCGAGGTGGAACAGAAGGAAAAAAGTAAAGCATTTCTTGAAGTTGAGAAATTAATGACCCAGATTAATCCGCACTTCATCCATAATACACTGGATACGATTCGATGGCTGGCTCGTGCGAACGGTCAGAAAGATATTGATCGATTGGTGTCTACCCTGAACAAGGTACTTTATTATAATCTCGGCAAAGGCGGCCCTGCCAAAATTAAGGACGAAATTGATGCTCTGAAAAATTATGTGGAGCTGCAGGGCATCCGATATAACTTTCATTTTGATGTCAAAATTCAAGCAGATTCCAAGGCATTGGAATTGCCAGTTCCCAGGTTTATCCTTCAGCCGCTAGTCGAAAATGCTTTATATCATGGCTTAGGCGACAATGGTGTGATCGAAGTCAATGTGATTGAAGACGGCGAATCCTACGTCATTATTGAAGTGACGGATAATGGTGATGGCATGACCGAGGAAGACATTGCCCAGTTGATGAGTGACAACACAATCGAGAAGAAGAAGGTTGGCATGGGGATTGGACTGCAATACGTATACCGCATGGTGAAATTTCAATTTGGCGCAGGGGCAAGTTTTGATATTAAAAGCACAGTGGGCTCAGGGACGACGATCGTACTTCGTCTTCCAATAGGAGGAGTAGAACAATGATTAAAGTTATGGTTGTAGACGACGATCACTTGGTGCGCAAAGGGTTCATCACTATGATGCCTTGGCGGGATCATCAATTAGAAGTTGTAGGTGAAGCTGGCAACGGTAAAAAAGCATTGGAGTTTTTGGAGAATAATCAGGTGGACTTGCTGATTACCGATTTAGCGATGCCTGTGATGTCAGGGATTGATTTAATGCGGAGTGTCAAAGAGAAGTACAAGGATATGAGTATGGTCGTATTGACGTTTCATCAAGATTTTGAACTCATTCAGGAAGCGCTGCGTTTGGGAGCACTGGATTACATAACGAAGGTAGAGCTTGAGCACGAGCAGATGGATGAGGTATTAAGAAGGATTGTAAGTAAAATAAAAGAGCAGCATATACGGACAAGGGACACGCATGTACCGCTACCCCATTTGCATGACTTCGAAGAAGAAGATGAAGGGCCTTACTCACCAGAAGTGAATGCAAGTATATGGAAGGCCGTAGATATCATTCATGCGGAGTTCCAACATGAGCTTATGTTGCCGGATATTGCGAAAAGGGTCAATATGAGCCGCAGTTATTTCAGCCGCTGTTTCCGGGATATTGCGGGGAAAACGTTTAACGATTTTGTCCGAGAAGTACGGGTGAATCATGCGAAGTCCATGCTGGCACAAACAGGGAAATCGATTGGATGGATCGCGACGCAGGCGGGTTATCCGAATGAGAAATATTTTAGCAAAGTATTTCGAGAGCTAACAGGCATGCTGCCAGGCGAGTTCCGCAAGAGCCAAGGTTAAGGTTGATAGGAAATCTTAAAGTACTAAAGTGAGAAAAAAGGTCACAAATCGTCTCCTAGAAAGTGCACTTTCGTCTACTCACTGTTCCAGGGAGGAAGATTACGAGACGATTTGCTCCGAATCATAAGACAGAATTCGACCCGCATGCCTTTCATTTTCTTTAAGATATAAATGTAAGGTCATTAAAGAGGAGGGGCAGTATGAGAAAGAAAAAAGCACTGATTTCCATGATGGCAGTAATTGCAGTTTTAATGACAGCGTGTGCAAACAACAACGAAAGCAGCACAACCAAAGAAAGCGCACCAGCGACAGCGGATTCGAATGTGAAGGTTGATCAATTCAAGATGCCGAATCCAATTGAAGTTACTACATTCAAGAGCTTGAGCCCTGGGGCGAAGTTGCCAGCTGGTGATACTGTTGAAAGTAACCAGTACATGAAATATATCTCCCAAAAAACGAATATCAACTTCAAAATCTTATGGTATGCGGCTTCGCAAGATCATGAGCAAAAAATGAAGTTGGCTATCGCAAGTAATGATCTGCCAGACGTTATGCTTGTGAATGAGCAAATCTTCCTAGCATTAGCTGAAGCTGGTCAAATCGAAGATTTAACGAAAGTTTATGAAAAGTATGCTTCTCCACTAGCAAAAGAGCTATACGCTTCGACAAACAATAAATCGCTTGAAAAAGCAACCTACAAAGGCAAGTTGATGGGTATTCCGAACATCAGTGTTCAAGCGGATGCGGCGAGTATGGTGTGGCTGCGTAAGGACTGGATGGATAAATTGGGCCTACAACCGCCGAAGACCATTGACGATGTAACGGCGATTGCTAAAGCATTCGTAGAGAAAGATCCAGATGGTAACGGTAAAGCTGATACAATGGGGCTTGCTGGTTATGAGAAATCATTGGCTGTAAACGGTAAAGCACAACGTGGGGATTTCAAAGGTATCTTCCAAGCGTTTGGCGCATATCCATCAGGCGGTATTGAAGGGGTTACGAACTGGGTTAAAGACAGCTCAGGCAAACTCGTCTATGCGTCCATTACACCTGAAACGAAACAAGCGCTAAGCAAAATTCGTGATATGTATGCAGCTGGTGCAATCGATAAGGAATTTGCTCTGCGCAAAGAAATTAACGAAAATATCGTTTCTGGTAAATCCGGTGTGTTCTTCGGTCCTTGGTGGTCCGGCGGATTGGCTGCCGATGCGATGAAGCTGAATCCAAAAGCTGATTTCGTACCGTACCTAATCCCTGATGCTAAAGGTGTAGTAAACACGATGATGGTTCCTGTAAGTAACCAGTTTATCGTTGTGAAAAAAGGCATGAAAAATCCTGAAGCTGCTATGATCTACGCGAACACTTTCATTAACGCACAACGTAAAGTAGATCCAGACGCTTTGAAACTTGACTTCACAGTGAGTGCTGAATACTGGCCGATCGGTAATGCAACATTCGACTTCGCAGATGCCGTGGAAAGAAAATCCGATGTGCTGAAAAAGGCGTTGGGTGGTCAAACGAAGCCAGAAGAGCTAAGCCCAGAAATGAAAGAATTGTTTGACAAAGCATCCCGTGACAAGGCTAATCCGAAAGCGGATTTGAAAGATTGGTCAGGTTACTTCGGTTACACAGCACCAGCAGATTTGCTTAAAACGAACATGAATAAGGTGTACAGCGAATTTACAGCAAACACGAAAACAATGGAAAGAAAATGGGCTAACTTGCAGAAGTTGGAAAAAGAAACGTTCTTCGGAATCGTAATGGGCGAGAAGCCGCTTGACGCATTCGACAAGTTCGTTGCTGACTGGAAAGCACAAGGCGGCGACGAAATTACGAAAGAAGTAGCGGATGAACTGAGCAAGTCCAAGAAGTAAACTGTAAATGAAGGAGCGCACCGCCTAAACCGATTGGTGGTGCGCTTTTTGTACAATTAGCATTGAAAAGTTTGGAACCCGAGGTGTATCGATAATGAAAATTAAATCATTTTACAAGCACTACCATTTGATGCTCTTGCCGGGTATTGTGCTTCTCGTCATTTTTCATCTTATTCCTATGTTCGGTGTCGCAATTGCGTTCCAGAACTTCAAAATTGGTCTGGGCATCTGGAATTCTCCCTGGATTGGTTTTGAGAATTTCACGTACATGTTCGAAATGGAAGACAGTAAAGTCATTTTCTTCAACACAGTATTTATCGCGGTTTGTAAAATTATTGCTCACTTGATCATTCCGCTCACATTTGCAATTTTGCTCAATGAAGTTCGTTTTAGCATCTTCAAACGTTGGGTACAGACGGTAGTTTACCTGCCGCACTTTATTTCTTGGGTTATCTTAGCTGGCGTTGTTATCGATATGCTGTCATTGGACGGTATTATCAATAGCACGTTGAAAATGTTTGGTGTTGAACCGATTATGTTTATGGCCAAAAACAGTTGGTTCCCGACCATTATTGTTACCTCTGACATTTGGAAAGAATTCGGATTTGCTGCCATTATTTACTTAGCTGCACTAGCAGGCATTAATCCATCACTATATGAAGCCGCTGAAATGGATGGAGCTAATCGCTTGAAGCAGTTGTGGTATGTGACATTGCCAAGTTTGGTACCGACAGTTGTGCTGTTGGCTACCTTGAGTATAGGAAATATTTTGAATGCAGGTTTCGATCAAATTTTCAATATGTATAATCCGCTTGTTTACAAATCTGGCGATATTATCGATACGTATGTATACCGCGTAGGTCTTGTGCAGGCACAATATGGTTTAGCTACTGCTGTTGGTTTAATGAAATCGTTGATTGGTTTTATTCTCATCATTCTTTCCTACAAAATCGCTTATAAATTTGCAAATTACAGAATTTTCTAATGAAGCAGGTGAATACCCATGGTACGTAATAAAACCTTATCCGCTCAGGTAACCGAAGCTTTACTGATACTCGTTATGTTGATCATTTCGTTCATGTCGCTTGCACCTGTAGTGCATGTATTCTCCGTCTCGTTTAGTGATAATGCGGCAGCGGCAGGCGGGCTCGTCAAGTTTTGGCCTGTTGGTTTCTCCATAGAATCCTATCGCAAAATTTTGGAAGAGCCGCATTTCTTCAATGCTTTCCTCGTTTCCGTCAAACGCGTATTGCTAGGCGGTGCAATTAACTTCGTTTTGACCGTGATGATGGCATATCCGTTGTCTAGAAGTAACAAAGAGTTCCCATTCCGCTCTGTCTATATGTGGTTTATGTTGTTCACGATGCTATTTAGCGGTGGAATTATCCCTTTATATTTAACGGTTAAAGCATTAGGTATGTTCAACAGCCTCTGGGCTCTTGTACTTCCGGGAGCTGTCCCTGTATTTAACGTTATTCTATTGATGAACTTTTTCCGTAACTTGCCGAAGGAGCTCAGCGAAGCGGGTTACATGGATGGCGCAGGCCCTTGGTATATGATGGTTAGAGTCTTTTTACCACTCTCCTTGCCAGCGATGGCAACCGTTACGCTATTCAGTATCGTTGGTCATTGGAATGCGTTCTTCGACGGTATGATCTTTATGCGCAGTGCGGAATTTTATCCGCTGCAAACGTATATCCAACAGCTTGTTGTAAGTCAGAACGCGATGTTGGAATTGGATTCGTCCAAACTTGAGATGTTAATGAAGGTTTCAGACAAGACGCTAAATGCTGCTAAAATTGTCGTTTCGATGGTTCCGATTCTTATTATCTATCCGTTCTTGCAAAAGTACTTTATCCACGGCATTATGCTTGGATCTGTGAAAGAATAACTCATACAAAGAGGTGTAATTCGGTGGATTGGAAGGTCATGACATTCAATTTGCGTTACAACGAGCCGAAGGATGGGGCCAATGCATGGCCTCATCGGGTCCAACGTGTTTCTCAAACAATTGAGAAGCACGATCCCCTTCTTTTTGGCACACAGGAAGGTTATCACAGTATGCTGACAGAGCTTCACGCAGAGCTGCCAGCGTACAACTGGATCGGCGTAGGTCGATTTGGCGGGCACGAAGATGAGCACAATGCGATTTTCTATAAGCGTGATGAGCTCGAAGTGCTGGAAGAAGGGCATTTCTGGCTATCGGAAACGCCGGAAGTAGCTGCATCCAAAAGTTGGGACAGCATGTTCCCAAGAATGTGCTCATGGGTTCGATTCAAGCATCTGACCAATAATAAGGCATTTGTCGTGTATAACACACACTTGGATCATCGCGGTCTAGAAGCGAGAGAAAATGGTGTGAAAGTCATTTGGAAGTATATCAACGCTCATAAATCCGAGCATAACGTACCAGTCGTGTTACTTGGAGACATGAACAGTCATCCAACCACCCCAACGATTCAGTATCTAAGAGGTGCGTCCGAAGGTGATGGACCTAATGGATGGTTGAAAGACGCATATACCGTATACAAAGAAAGCATTGGCCGTACTGCGCACGACTTTAAAGGCGGATCCGATTCGGAGCCGATTGATTATATTTTTGTATCACCTGAGGTAGATCTGCTTGAAACGATCGTCGATCGCAGTCAGATCGATGGTGGCTATCCTTCGGATCATTATCCGATCATTGCATCTGTGCGCTTATCCTAAAACGAAGCCAAGCAAGGAGAACAACCGATGAGACCAGAGGAAAGAAAACATTCAGTGATGACAGTTACGCGCAATATTGCCCATTCGGAGCAAAGCGCTTATATTGAAGTACCTTTTGAAATGCCTGAGAATGTTGAAGAGCTTGTCGTCACCTTTGTCGTTGAATCACACGGTAAACATAGAGCTGTCATCGACCTGGGTCTGAGAGATTCCGTCAGATTGAGAGGCTGGAGTGGCGGAGCGCGTACAACGTTTCGTGTTGGACGGGATACAGCGACGCCTGGCTATTTGCATGGCGACTTAACGCCAGGGGATTGGGCGGTTGTACATAATGCTTACAAAGTACCTGAAGAAGGCTGTTCGGTTCATGTGACGATCGAATTTTTGTATAAAACCCCTCGTTGGTTGAAAGGGGATCTGCACACGCATAGCTTGAATAGCGATGGCAAGTTCACGCTGGAAGAAAATGCGGCCATTATGGAAGAGCTTGGCTGTGATTTTATTGCCATGACCGATCATAATACGGTCGTGCAAAACATGACTTATCCACGTAATAAATCAGTTCTTATGATTCCTGGTATGGAATTTACAACGAACTTCGGGCACAGCAATTTCTTGGGTGTTACGGATCCGATCCTTGATTTCCGAGTGAAGGACCAAGATGATGTGAATGCCAAAATTGCAGAAGCCCGTGCTAACGGAGCCAAAATCGTCATCAATCATCCGCATTGTGAATTTTGCCCATGGGAATGGGATTTTGCTGTTGATCATGATTGGGTTGAGATTTGGAATGGCCCGTTTGCAGATCGGAATGCTCGCGCACTGAACTGGTGGCACAGCCAACTGGTTGCTGGCCGTAGATTAGTTGCGGTAGGCGGCAGCGATGTGCATCGTCCGGATCCGTATGTGAAGCATGCGATGCCGTGTACGTGGGTGTACGCTTCGGAGAAAACCGTTGATGGCATTTTGAATGCCATTGATAAGGGACATGTGCTGATTACGTATGCACCGGAAGGTCCTTTTGTAGAGCTGAATTGCAGCACCTACATGGTTGGCGATGTGGTTCCTGCAGGTGAGACTAGCAGAGAAATTTCGTTCCGTGCCGAGGATCTGCGCATTGGAGATACAGTTAAACTCATTAGCAACAAAGGCGTGGAAAAGGAAGTTGTAGTGTCTGCACAAGGAGAACTTGCAATCCAATTAGATGCGCAGGGAACATCGTTTGTACGCGCAGAAATTTGGCGACATTTCAATGAAGTCAACCAGACACTATTAGCTGCAGTAACAAATCCGATTTACTTTAACTAACCTAGACATACGCATCAGATAAATAGAAGCATCTCGGATAAAAGGAGTTCAGACCATGGCGCAAAACCTTGAGAAAATTTACGTTGTATTCAAAACACACTTTGACATTGGATTTACCGGTTGGGTATCCGATGTTGTAAAGCGATATCGTACGGAAATGCTGAAAGACGTTATCGATATTTGTGAAAAGACAGCTCCGAATCCTGAGCATGAGAAATACGTTTGGACAATGTCCGCATGGCCGTTAGAGCAGTCCTTGGAGGGTAGTTCGCAAGAGGACCGTGAGAAGGCGCTTGGGTTTGTGAATAATCGTCAATTGATCTGGCACATGCTGCCATATACGACACATACCGAATTCTGTGGTCTTGAGGAATGGATTCGCGGAATGTACGTGTCCCGAAACTTGTCTGAGCAGTTCGGTTATAAGCCGAAAGATGCCAAAATGACGGACGTTCCTGGTCACACGTGGTCTACGCCATCCTTACTTGTTAAGGCAGGCGTAAAAATTTTGCACTTGGGCTGTAACCCTGCATCCACACCGCCAGATGTGCCTCCTGTGTTTTTCTGGGAAGGACCAGACGGAGAACGCTTATTGACGTTTTATTCAAAAGGTTCATATGGTACTGGCATCCTTCCCCCAGAAGAGTGGGACCATCCTGTATGGTTAGCCATGATTCAAACAAGCGATAATCACGGCCCGCACGATCCTTCCTACATCCAAGAGATGAAGCAAGAGATCGAAGAGAGCGGTCTGGATGCTGATTTACATATCGGCAGCCTGTCGGATTTCGCAGAAGATTTCCTCTCGCGCAATCCTGATCTGCCTGTCATTCGAGGCGATATGGCCGATTCGTGGATTCACGGCGTAGGCACAGCGCCACGCGAAGTTTCTCGCGTCAGAGAGCTGCGCAGCCGAATTACAGGTGCGGAAAGCGCACTTGCTTTTGCCAAGTTGAATGGGGACGATGTGCTCCAAGCTGCTGAGGCGAAGAAGCAAATCGACAAAAGCTATGAATACACACTCCATTTCGGTGAACATACATGGGGGATGGACTGCAAAACATTCCTTTTCCCAAGACGCTATGACAAGAAAGAGTTTCTGCAAGATAAGCAAAGTGAACGCGTTCAGCGCATGGAACATTCCTGGCAGGAGCAGCGCGACTATTTGAACACAGCAGAAGCTGCGTTGAATGAAGCCATTCAACTCGTCAGCGACTCAGATCAGCCAGTGGCATATCGCGTCTACAACTATCTAGGTTGGAAACGGGATGCGCGCGTGTTACTGCCGAAGGAACAACAGCCTGCAGCTCATGAAACGTTGATCGATTGTGAAACGGGTCAGCCAGTGAAGCTGGTTGTTAATGAATCTGGCGTGTGGGCTGAAGTGAACGGCCTGCCTGCTCTGGGCTATAAAACATTGGCAATTGCAGCTAGCTCAGAAGAAGCTGCTGCTACTGTGACCGAGCCTGTAGAGACAGCTGTCGAAAGCGCAATCCGCGGTTTTATGACAGACGAGGTAGCGATTATTGAAAATCCGTATCTACTCGTGAAGGTTTCCAGAATAACGGGATGGATTCAAAGTATTTGGGATAAACGCTTGCAGCGTGAATTCGTGAATACCGAAGCGGAATTCGGTTTTGGACAATACGCGTATGACATTTACAGCTCCAGTGAGATTACTGCTTTTATGAAAAAATATGCGTATCGCTTCTACGACTGGGGCGTACACGATTTTGGAAAAACGAATTACCCAGAGAACCAAAAAAGAGTGTCATTCACGACTGCTGCGCCTGAACTGGAGCTTGTCCAAGAAGGGGATAGCGTTCGGATTACTTGCTTAGCGCAAGGTGAGCGTGAGTCGCTTCAAGAATATGGCAACGCGCGTAAGATCAACTGGTCCGTCAGTTTGCATGCAAATTCACCTTATTTGGACATCGAATTGCAATTGAAGGAGAAGGAAGAGACACCTAAGGCAGAATCCGGTTCTCTTGTATTCCCTCTCAAATTGGATCAAGCCCAATATCGAATTAATAAAATGGGTGCGGTAATCGATCCAATTCATGATCTTGTTCGGTCTTCCAGTACGTTACTCAACTGCTGCGAGTACTTCGTTGATGTAACGGATGGTCAAGGCGAAGCCGGAATGAGCATCATTCCGATGGATTCCCCACTATTTTATATCGGTAAAAATGGAATGTGGGACTTTGAGCATCAGTATAAGCCAGAGAAGCCTGAGCTTCACTTCAATTTGTTCAACAACATGTGGGGAACGAACTTCCCGCAGTGGACCGGCGGCGATCTGCGCTACCGCTACCGACTCATTCCGCATGCAGGCAGTTGGTCGGAAGCTGAGGTATGGAAACAAGCTGAGCAGACTTTGAACTCCGTTGTTGCTGTAACGGTCGCTGACAGCAAAGCAACGGATGAGCCTCAAGTGTTGGAGCTATTGCCACAAGGTTTGGACGGTGCGGCGGTGACGTGCTTCAAGCCTGCAGAGGATGGCGAGGGCTGCATCTTGAGATTGCGTGAGTGGACGGGTACGGCAAGACAGATCGTCATCACATTGCCGGCCTCCATTTCCCATGTATACACGACAGATTTGTTGGAATATACGCAAGGTGAGCTTGCGATCACAGAAGTAGGTAATGACAGCGGAGACAAGCAAGTGATTTTGCAATCCAAGCCTTTTGAAGTGCATACGCTTCGAATTGGTTAGGACGTTTAGGAGGATATCAGGGTGAAGGTTCAATACGGCATTTCTGCCATCAATTGGGTGAACGAAGACATTAAGGAATATGGCAACCACTACACGGCAGAGCAAGTGCTGAATGATATGGCAAGTCTCGGATTTGAAGGCACAGAATTTTGCCGTAAATTTCCGCGTGATGTCGATGCGCTTAATGAGCTATTAGCTAGTAAAAATATGGTTCTCACTTCGCAATGGCGGTCTGTTCATTTCAGTAATATTGATCGACATGAGGAAGAAATGGAAGCATTTCGTGCGCATGCCGACTTTCTGAAAGCGATGGGTTGCAAGCACGTGGTTACCTGCGAATCTAGCAATAAGACGGAGGATTTGGAGAACAACAAAATCCATATCACACCTTTGACAGATGAGCAGTGGCAGCATGTGGTGGATGGCTTACATAAAGCTGGCCAATATTGCAAAGATATCGGCATGAAGCTGGTCTACCATTTCCATGGCGAGACGGTTGTTGAGACCGAAGCGGAAATTGGACGCTTAATGGATATGACAGACCCTGAGCTGGTTTATATGTTGTTCGATACCGGACACGCGTATTATGGCGGCTGCGATCCTTTACAACTTTTGCAAAAGCACTATGACCGTATTGCCTATATTCATTTCAAAGATGTTCGTAAAGACGTATTGGAACAGCATCTGAAAGATGGTTTCCGTTTCCGTGAAGGCGTTCGTAGAGGCGTGTTTACGGTACCAGGCGACGGTTGTATTGACTTTAAAGCGATTTGTGATGAGCTAAAAAGTCGCAATTACGAAGGCTGGATTATCGTTGAAGCCGAACAAAATCCAGAAGTTGCGAACCCTGTTCAATACGCTGAAATTGCACGCAATTATTTGAAATCCATAACAGCATAACACGGCACATGTTGCCCCTGGCGCTTAATGCATCCAGGGGCAATGTTCTAACCTACGCGAAGGAGCGCATTCCCATGAAACAATTAACAATTCCAGGTTTTTCATCTACCTGTTCACAAATGATTCTCGGTTCTGATTACTTCCAGCCTTCCATCCAACAACAAGTCGACACCTTGCTCGATGCGTATGTGGAAGTTGGCGGAAACACGATAGATACAGCACATGGTTATCGATCTGGCCAAAGTGAGACAGCCATCGGCCATTGGATGAAGGCTCGCGGCAACCGCCACAACATGCTGATTCTTACAAAGGGCGCACATCATGATGCGAACGGGCCGCGCGTGAACGCGCAAGCGATTACGAGCGATCTCACAGATAGTTTGCAGAGGCTGCAAACGGATTATGTTGATTTTTACGCGCTTCACCGCGATGACCCCGAGGTTTCCGTCGAGCCGATCATCGATATTCTGAATGTGCATATCGCTTCTGGCAAAATTCGTGCAATCGGTGCATCGAATTGGACGCATGAGCGGATCCAGCTGGCTAACGACTATGCAGCGCGCAATGGACTGATTGGTTTCACTTTCAGCAGTACCAATTTAAGCTTAGCAAAGCCTAACATGCCTCGCTGGCCGGGATGTGTTTCGGCAGATGAAGCGACATGTGCTTGGCATGAGCAGTCAGGCCTGCCGTTATTTTCATGGTCATCTTTAGCCGCAGGCTTTATGGCGGGACGATTCTCACCAGATGATCTCTCGAACGAAGAAATTGTTCGCGTTTATTACAACGAGCTGAATTGGCAGCGGCTAGATCGTGCCAAACAACTCGCAGAAGACAAGGGCGTAACATTGCCTCAAATTTCCTTGGCTTATGTGAACAACCAAGCATTCCCAACTTGCGCAATCGTCGCTGCGCATTCCTTAGAAGAGTTGCATGCGAATCGGAAAGCGATGGATATTCGGTTAACGAAACAGGAAGTACGTTGGCTGGAAAGTGGTGAGGGGTTGTGAACATCCTTCTGTCAGCAGATGGTGTTGTAACGCCAAGCTGCTCGAAAAGCCATGTCACCTACACCTTGCACCTTCATTCAGAAGTGAATGAATTGATTGTTGATTTTGCTTATGATCCTAAAATTTTAGCCGATGAAGAGAAAGCCAAAGAGCTAATTGATGAAGGGCTTCAGCGCTACATGCTGCCGGAACACTTGAAAGCAAGCCAAGAGAATTGGAAATCGTACTTGCCGCTGCAAAATTTGCTTACGTTATCTTTTGACGACGAGAACGGATTTCGCGGGGCTGGTCATCGACATGATTCCGTCCAGCAATTGACGATTCGGCGGGAAGAAGCATCGCCGGGATTAATTCCAGGTCCGATTCCACGTGGTCAGCTGCGAGTGACGATCAGTTTCCATTGTGTTGTATCGGAGCAAGTGGGTTACAGCCTGCGTCTCATGGAAGGAGGCCAACCTTCATGACCCGCTGGCTTCCCTATGAATTGCATACGCATACATTTCACAGTGATGGGAAACAATCACTCTTTGAACTTGCCGAAGCTGCTAAGACGCTTGGGTTTTCCGGCTTCGCATTAACCGACCACAATACAATGACGGGCCTTGCTGACCGAGAGCAGGTTCAGTCGCAGGTCGGTATTAACATCATTCAAGGGCTAGAATGGACGACGTTTTTTGGCCACATGGTTACATTGGGCATTCGTGAGTATGTCGACTGGCGCAACTTAAGTCCCTTTCATATTTCCCGGGGAATTAAAGGTGTTCATGACCAAGGCGGCGTCGTTGGTGTTGCTCATCCTTTCCGTGTGGGCAGTCCGATGTGTACGGGGTGCTTTTGGGAGTTTGAGATTTCCGATTGGCGTGAAGTTGACTACATCGAGGTCTGGTCAGGGGTATTTCCTTCTATTCAAAAGAATAACATCCGTGCGTTCGCTTTTTGGACGGAACTACTGAATCAAGGGATCCAGATATCGGCTACTAGCGGAAGAGATTGGCACGTCAAAGATCCCGTGAAAGATCCAGTTAGCGCAACTTATTTGCAAATAGATGAGGATGAAGCTGCTGAAACGGGTGTCATTGGCGCTTTGCGAACGGGCACGATGTGTGTCTCCATGGGGCCGCTTCCGCAGTTATCCATCCGAGATGCGGAAGGGACGTTGGTAGCAGGGATCGGTGGAACCGTGAGCAAAGAGATGGGTTCATCAGCGCAATATGAAATCGCGCTCGGTGTTGATTTTTCCACGAGAGATGGTCTGTGGGAACTCGTGGATGACACGCTGACGATGAAACTAAACAGCAATTTAGGTGAAATTGCCGTGTGTGAGTTGTCGCGATCAAATCAGGAAATCGTGATCTCACTTGATTTAGAAGGCGTCATTTGGCTGCGGGCAGAGCTGTACGGGACGTTTAACCATGTCCATACCATGATCGGATTTACGAATCCTATTTATGTAAAATAAATGAGAGAGAAGGGGTAGCAATGAATGCTGTTTCCAGTGTTTGGCATATATCTCACTTAGACCTGGTGATTCGGCTGTTACTCGCAACTGGACTAGGTGGACTCATTGGCTTGGAGCGGGAATGGAGCAATCATGCTGCTGGATTTCGTACACATATTCTCGTTTGTTTAGGCTCTACCACGATTATGCTGCTTTCCATCTACGGGTTCTCGGAATTTGTTAACGAAGCGAATGTACGGGCGGATCCAGCAAGGTTGGCTGCTCAGGTCATTAGCGGTATTGGTTTTCTTGGTGCAGGAGCGATCATTCGAAACGGTTCCGTCATCAGCGGTCTAACCACAGCGGCTTCAGTGTGGGTCGTTGCTGCTGTGGGGCTGTGTGTAGGAGCAGGTTTTTTCTTCGTAGCTGTGCTGTGTACCTTTATGGTTTTAGTCAGCTTGCTGCTATTAAACAAGTGGGAAAAACACTTGCTAAGAAACCGTCGTGTCCATGAGCTGACTGTTAAAATACTTGATTGCCCAGGTGTTCTCGGGATGATAGCATCTGCACTAGGGGAGCAAGGTATTCAAATTATGAAGGTAAAAATGATACCTGATGAATCCCATGACAGCAGCACAGGAAAGCCAACGATGCATCTTTATTTCACGATGAAATCACCTGAAAAAGGGAAGCTGCTAATCGCTTTGGATGAAATTCATCGGTCTGAGTATGTGTTGTCCACAGATTCCCCGTGGCTAGAAGGGCCACCTATGAATCAAGCCGTGAAAACGGTAAGTACGCTATAGTTAGTTCGGTAAGTTATGAGAATCCTCGCTGCACTAGAATGTGCAGCGAGGATTTTTCGTTTATATCACTGATGATTTATCTGGAAAAAATTCCTTATATTTGCATAAATTTCACGAGTTCAACAAACAATTGAATACACTTGGAATTTTGCACCATACAGAGGAGGATTCACGTGTTAGATTGGGTTGAAATTGTGCTGCGGACATTGTTAGCTGTTGCCGTCCTGTTCTTTATGACGAAGCTGTTAGGTAAAAGACAAATCTCGCAGCTTTCCTTTTTCGAATACATAACGGGCATTACAATTGGTAGTCTAGCTGCCTACATATCGTTGGACTTGGATTCAAATTGGTACTTAGGATTAGTATCTTTAGCTGTCTGGATCGCATGCTCGCTAGGGATTGAATTTTTGCAGCTGAAAAGTAAGAAGATGCGGGATTTCATCGACAGTAAAGGTACCGTGCTGATTAGAGATGGCAAAATTTTAGAAGATAATTTAAAGAAAGAACGACTTACCACAGATGAACTCATGGAGCAATTGCGCAAGAAATCAGCATTTCGCGTAGCCGATGTTGAATTTGCAATTATGGAACCCAGCGGAGAAATTAATGTACTATTAACGCGAGAAAATCAACCGTTAACTCCAAGCCACTTAGGGATAAAAGTAGCACCAGAGAAGGAGCCGCAAGCGGTCATTATGGACGGCGTAATTATGGATGAACCACTAGCTACCATTGGTTTGAGTCGGGCATGGTTGATGACGGAGTTAGAAAAATTGGGTGTAACGATAGAAAATGTATTCTTGGGTCAAGTGGATTCTTACGGCCAATTGTTTGTGGATTTGTATGACGACAAGCTTATGGTGCCTGTGCCACAGGAAAAAGCAACGCTGTTTGCAACGTTAAAGCAATGCGAAGGCGATTTGATGTTGTATGGACTGTCCACGAACAATAAAAAGGCGAAAGATATGTACGAGCAGTGCGCGAAACAAATGGAGGACATCATCGCCCAATTGAAACCGATCTTAAAACGTTGATGGTGCGAAAGCGATTTTCGACAAGTCAGGCAGCAATAACTGGGCTTTAAGCCATCTTGACACCCTGCAAATCCACATGTGAAAATAAGAGTATGTTTCAATTAGGCAAAAACAACATAACGATAAAGTGAGTGATCGCGATGATGAAGGATCGGCTGGAGCTAGATACCGGACAATCGCATACAACCCTCTTTTTTAAAAAAGGGACCGTATGGAAGTTAACAACTTCCGTACGGTCCCTTTCTTTTGGTAAAGCGAGAAAGGAGTCTGAGTAGACATGGCGATGGTATACAAGCAGCAGGATAGCAGCCCAGAAGCGACTCCGATTTTATTAGACGGGGAGCAATTGATACCAGAGTTAGTTGCGGCGGTTGTTTATGACAATGTGCAGGTCAAACTGGATGAACAGGCACTTAAGCGTGTGGTCGAGTGCCGCAAAATGGTGGAGGAACTGGTCGCTGCAGGCAAAGTGGTCTACGGGGTCACGACAGGGTTCGGAAAATTCAGCGATGTGCACATTACACCGCAAGACGCTGTACAGCTGCAGGTTAACCTGATCCGCAGCCATGCCTGCGCGGTCGGCAGGCCGCTGCCGGAGCCGACAGTTCGTGCCTTGATGCTGCTGCGTGCAAATGCGCTGGCTAAAGGACATTCCGGCATCCGTCCGGAAACGCTGCAGCTCTTGATCGACTGCATCAACGATGGCGTGCATCCCGTCGTGCCGGAACAAGGCTCGCTAGGCGCTAGCGGAGACTTGGCTCCGCTGTCTCATTTAGCACTGGTGCTAATGGGGGAGGGGGAGGCGTTTTACCATGGAGAGCGCCTACCTGGTGACAAAGCGCTTGCTAAGGCAGGGCTCAAACCGATTACCTTGCAGGCAAAAGAAGGGCTGGCTCTCATTAACGGCACCCAGATTATGACCTCCATCGGTACGTTAGCTCTTATCAAATCACAACGACTTGCGAAAATCGCCGATGTGATCGCTTCACTGACTGTGGAATGTTTGCGGGGCATTCCAGATGCTTTTGCAGATGAGGTGCATCAGGTACGCCCTTATCCAGAACAAATCGGTGTAGCGAAGAACCTGTGCAAGCTGCTGAAAGGCAGCAAGTTAACGACCCGCCAAGGCGAGATTCGCGTACAGGACGCATACTCGCTGCGCTGCTTGCCACAAGTACACGGTGCGACGCGCCAAGTTCTTGCTTATGTCCAAGATAAAATATCCATCGAGATTAACTCGGCGACCGACAATCCTTTGTTATTCGTAGATAAAGGTCTCGTCATATCCGGCGGTAACTTCCATGGGCAACCGATCGCGTTTGCTATGGATTTTCTGAAAATTGGCATGAGCGAGCTTGCGAACATTTCGGAACGAAGAACCGAACGTTTGGTCAATCCAGCACTGTCCGGAGGACTGCCTGCTTTTTTGAGTCATAACCCAGGAGTCGGTTCCGGTATGATGATCACGCAATACGTAAGTGCATCCATCGTTTCGGAAAATAAAGTGCTTGCGCATCCGTCAAGCGTGGACTCGATCCCGTCTTCGGCGAATCAAGAGGACCACGTGTCGATGGGAACAACTGCAGCTCGTCATGCAGCGCAGGTCATCGACAACGTGTCCAAGGTGCTTGCGATCGAGTTAATCTGTGCCGCTGAAGCTGCCGAATTTGTGGGGGCTGAGGGTCTCGCACCAGCGACTCGGGTTCTGTATGACAAACTGCGAGCTCTCGTACCGCCAGTTGTGGAGGACCGCTCGACGTCCCGGGATATCGAAAACGTAGCTGTGGCTTTGCTGGAAGGAGAGTGGCTGCAGGCGGTGGAGGATGCAGCAGGTAAGTTGTTTTAACGATAAAAGATAAACTTAGAAGGAGATCTCATATGACGAATTCTAATGTTCAAAAAAGAGTGATTCGCGCCCCTCGTGGCACTGACCTGAGCTGCAAAGGCTGGGTGCAGGAAGCTGCCATGCGCATGCTGATGAATAACCTTGACCCGGAAGTGGCTGAACGGCCGGAAGATCTTGTCGTGTACGGAGGTATCGGCAAAGCAGCTCGCAATTGGCTTTCTTTTGACGCGATTGTACGCGAATTGCAGCGGCTAGAAAGCGATGAAACGCTGCTGATCCAATCCGGCAAGCCCGTCGGCGTGTTCAAAACCCACGAACGTGCACCGCGTGTGCTGCTCTCTAATTCTGTGCTTGTGCCTAAATGGGCAAATTGGGAGCATTTTCGTGAGCTCGAGCAAAAAGGGCTGATGATGTACGGGCAAATGACTGCGGGCAGCTGGATTTACATCGGAACCCAAGGCATTCTACAGGGTACCTATGAAACGTTTGCCGAAGCAGCCCGCCAACATACAGGTGGTTCTCTCAAAGGTACGTTGACGTTGACCGCCGGCCTAGGCGGAATGGGTGGCGCACAGCCGTTAGCGGTCACCATGAATGAAGGCGTCGTCATTGCAGTCGAGGTGGACCGAACGCGCATTGAGCGCCGAATTCAAACGCGTTACTGTGATGTGCTGGCGGAAACGCTCGACGAGGCACTGCTGCTGGCGCGTAAAGCCATGGATGAGCAAACGCCATTATCCATCGGCTTGCTGGGCAACGCAGCAGACATATATCCTGAATTTGTGCGACGCGGCATCAAGCCGCATTTCGTGACAGACCAAACGTCGGCGCACGACCCGCTGATCGGTTATATTCCAGCTGGCTTTACGTTGGCGGAAGCAACTGCACTGCGTGTGAAAGATCCTGAGCAATACGTAAAGCTTTCCAAAAGCAGCATGGCGACCCATGTGCAAGCGATGCTTGACCTGCAGAAGCTCGGCTCCATTGTTTTTGATTATGGCAATAATATTCGCCAGGTTGCCTTCGACCAAGGTGTAATTAACGCTTTCGATTTCCCAGGCTTTGTTCCAGCCTATATCCGACCGCTTTTTTGCGAAGGCAAAGGACCATTCCGTTGGGTAGCGTTATCCGGTGATCCGGAAGACATTCGCAAAACAGACGAACTTGTGTTGAAGCTGTTCCCAGAAAATGAGCATCTGCGTCGCTGGATTACGCTGGCAAGTGAGCGTGTCGCCTTTCAAGGTCTCCCCGCGCGGATTTGCTGGCTCGGCTATGGCGAGCGTGCAAAATTCGGTCTCGCATTGAACGAAATGGTGCGAAACGGTGAGTTGAAAGCGCCGATTGTCATCGGTCGCGATCATTTAGATTGTGGCTCCGTCGCTTCGCCAAACCGTGAAACGGAAGCGATGAAAGACGGCTCCGATGCCGTAGGCGACTGGGCGATTTTGAATGCGCTAATCAATACGTCAGCAGGCGCTTCTTGGGTTTCAATCCATCATGGCGGCGGCGTAGGCATGGGCTATTCGCTGCACGCAGGGATGGTGGTAGTCGCGGATGGGACAGAAGCCGCAGATGAGCGACTTCGCAGCGTGCTGACTTCTGATCCTGGCATGGGGGTTATCCGTCATGTGGATGCGGGCTACGATGAAGCGATTGAAACAGCGGAAAAGCAAGGCATTCGCATACCGATGCGTGAGCAATGAGGAGGAGAGCAGACATGAATCGAGTTGATTTGCTCGTTACGGGGATTGGCCGTTTGGTTACCCCTCCAGGAAATGCTCCGCGCAGTGGTCAAGAAATGAAGGATGTTCTTGTGATCAAGGATGCAGTGATAGCAATCCGAGAGGGGAAAATCGCTTGGTTTGGTTCAGTCCAAAATGTGCGTAGCCTTCTGGCGGACAGTGGAATCGTCAAGATCATCGACGTTGGCGGGCGTATGGTCACGCCAGGACTGGTCGATCCGCACACTCATCTCGTTCATGGCGGTTCCCGTGAACATGAGCTGGCGCTGAAGCGGTCTGGTGTCCCGTATTTGGACATTTTGGCACAGGGCGGCGGCATTCTTAGCACGGTGAAAAGTACACGGGCCGCAAGTGAGCAGGACCTGTATCAGAAGGCGCATCGAAGCCTGAATGAGATGCTGCTGCAAGGTGTCACGACGGTTGAGGCAAAAAGCGGCTACGGTCTCACCTTGGAAGACGAACTCAAGCAATTGTGTGTGGCGAAACGTTTGAACGATAACCACCCGATCGATATTGTTTCTACATTTATGGGAGCACATGCCGTGCCGTTGGAATACAAAGGGCGCGCAGAGGAATATGTGGATGTTATTCTCGATGAAATGCTTCCAATGGTGGCTGAAAAGGGAATTGCGGAGTTTTGCGATGTGTTTTGTGAAAAAGGTGTTTTTACCGTCGAACAATCACGCCGTATTCTGCAGACAGGTAAGCAATTCGGTCTGATTCCGAAAATACATGCGGACGAAATAGAACCGCTTGGCGGAGCGGAGCTGGCAGGTGAGACAGGCGCAATATCTGCTGAACATTTGCTGGCTGCGACCAATAAAGGCTTAGCTTCAATGGCTGAACACGGCGTGATTCCCGTGCTCTTACCGGGTACTTCGTTCAATCTTGGCCTGGCAAAACATGCGCGTGCACGCGACATGATCGACACTTTCGAACTGCCGGTTGCTCTCGCAACGGACTATAACCCGGGCTCCTGTCCGACCGAGTCGATCCAGCTTGTAATGATGCTGGCGTCTCTGAACTTGAAAATGACGCCGGAGGAGATTCTGACCGCATGCACGATCAACGCGGCGAACGCGTTGGGACGCGGGGATGCTATCGGTTCAATCGCGGTGGGGAAGCGGGCGGATTTAACGATTTTTGATGTGCCCAATCTCGCGTATTTGCCGTATCATTTTGGAATTAACCATACATTTGGTGTTATCAAAAACGGGAACGTGATCGTGTGGAACCGCACCATCGCCTCCCATAAGGAGGGGACTGCGCGATGAGTCACGAGATCCCCTTTCTCAAACCGCCTGATCAAGCTGCTTTCAGAGATCATATGGAAACCAAAGTTGCCCATTGGATCCGCCAATGGGACGGTCAAGAGCAACTGCTTGCGGGGATTATCGGCGTCCCGTTGTCGAAGCCGTCGATCTCGCATTCAGGGGCTTCGACAACGCCGGCGGCGGTGCGTGCGGCGTTCAAATCGTTTACGACATACTCCATGGAGTATGGTGTTGATTTGCAAGACTTAGCTGTCCGAGACATCGGTGACATCCAAATGCATGTGACGGACATCGCGGAATGTCACCGCCGCATTGAAGAAAGCTTGCGCGCACTTTATCTCGCGCAGCCGAACTTGATCCCGATCATCTTTGGTGGCGATCATTCGACGAGCTGCCCATCGATCAAAGCGTTCGTGGATCGTCACCCTGGCCAAAAAGTGGGTATCCTTCATTTTGATGCCCATCACGATGTCCGTAATTTCGAGGACGGTGGTGTCACGAATGGTACGCCGTTCCGCGGTATTCTCGAATCCGGAGTGGTTCAGGGACATCACATCGTACAAATCGGCATTCGCGGCTTCATGAATTCGAAGCCCTACCATGACTACGTGAAGAGTAAAGGCGTACATGTCTTTACGTCACGGGATATACGGCGGATGGGCATGGATGAGGTACTCGACCAGGCGCTTCAGCTTGCGGGGAAGGGTACGGATGTACTGTATGTGAGTTTTGACGTTGACGTTATCGATCAGGCTTATGCGCCGGGCTGCCCTGCGATTGGGACTGGCGGGATGAATCCGTGGGATGCGCTGGATGCCCTTTACCGACTCGGTTCGCTGCCGCAGGTGCAGGGGCTGGACTTCGTCTGCATCGATCCGACCGTCGATGTGCGAAATGTAACCTCGCGTTTAGCGGTTCAATTCATGCTCAGCTTTTTGGCAGGACTCGCTGGACGCACCAAATAAATGGATATGCCGCTAGATCCTTCTTGTTGGAGCTGGCGGCGTTTGGGGTTAAGATCACTATTGCGAGCTGGCTTAGATTATGTTTAGAATGGATGAATACGGCAATTATACGCTTCCAGGAGGGCTTGTAATGACGAAGCAAGCAAAACTCACATTCGTAGTCATGACAGATACGCATATTAAGGCATCTTTAGAGGAGAAATATACAAAGAATTTTGATCAGGCGTTAAAAGATATTCTTGAGTCGTTCCCAGATAGTCACGGGATCATGCACATCGGTGATATTACAGACAATGGGGAGCAAGCGGAGTTCGAAACGATGGTTCAGATTTGGAACAGGAACAAAGAGGGCCTTCCCCCGATCTATTTTACGTTTGGGAATCATGATGTTCGATGGCGGGACTTTGATCAGCAAATGCCCATTATCACGGCTGCTACTGGAATGAATCATACTTATTATGATGTTTGGTTGAATGGCTATCATTTTATTTTCCTCGGTACAGAGCTCGGTTTAAAAGATTGCGCGTATTTATCGGAGGCACAGCTCGAATGGTTAGATCAGAAGCTATCCGAACAAGAAGCTGTTGGGAAGCCTGCGTTTATTTTCGTTCATGAGCCTTTGAAGAACACCGTTGCTGGCTCACAAAACGAGTTCGGCTGGAATGGAATCCGACAAGACGCAGAATTGAAATTGATTCTGGCCAAACATCCACAATCCATTGTATTTACCGGGCATACCCATTGGGAGTTGGGAGCGAGGGATACGATGTATAACACGAAGTATGCAACGATGTTTAACGCAGCCTCTGTTGCCTATTTGTGGACGGATGACGATGTTGAAAAAGAGGGCTCACAGGGATTTATCGTCGAAGCGTACGATGATCAAATCGTGGTGAAAGGAAGGGATTTTGCCACAAGATCCTGGGTTGGAGATGCGGAATATATAGTAATACTTCCAGCAGTAATTCCAAGAGTGGATCCTTTAAATGATCCGGATCTTACATTAAGAAATCCAGTTATGAATATGAATAAATCGGTCTATCAGCCAAACGAACCCATTGAAGTTAGCTACATTGGTTCACTAAGAGAGGATGCCTTTGGCATTTTCCCTAGAGGTGCTAGACCGAGTGAGAGGGAGCCCATCGAACCAATCGCCTGTATGAAGACAAAAATAGTGAGCCAGCCAGATGGTAAGGTGATTTTCAGTAATTTGAAGCTCTCAGTTGGAAGCTACGATATGATTTATCTAGGGGAAACGATGAACACGGAGCTGAACCGGTTGCCTTTCGAGGTAACCGAACCCATTTAGCGCTTGGCTATTCTAGAAGGAGGCGAGCAACATGAATCTTTACTTCCGGGATAAATTTTTTAGTGCTGGTGAAACAGAAATTTTAAACGATCAGGAAAAACACGTCGGGCGTCTTGATTTAAAGAGTACCTTTGGCTCGGCGATCGATGTGTATGGAGAGAATGGTCATTTGCTATACAGAGGAAGCTTTCCGTTTTTCTCAGGAAAATGGGAGGTTACCGATGCCGACGGAGGGCTGTTAGGCAAATTGCGAAGCAGATTTGCCTTGTTCACCAAGAAATTCACATATGAAACAGAAGGTCGAGGCAGCTACGAGATTATCTCTCCTGCATTTTCAAAGGAATATGAAATAGTTGATGAATCCTCCAGCGCGACCGTTGCTCGTTTCGAACAAGTTAACGGTTGGTTTTCTTCGGGTGCATTCCAGCTTAACAACCAATCTGATCAATTAGATTCGTATGAGCTTGTGGCTGTGATCATGGGCATGTACGCCATTCAGAAGCGGCAGCGTAACTCGGCAACCTAGCCATTCTTGAAACCACTACTCGAATGTGTGACAATGGTAAGGTTAATGATAATTTTTTTATTAGTGAAAGAGCCTTGAGGAGGATTTAGCGTCTTATGAAAACGATGAAGCTGGGAACCAGCACATTAGAAGTTCCGGTAATTGCAGTAGGCTGTATGAGAATTAACTCGCTTGATAAGATCGAGGCTGAACGCTTTGTGCAAGGGTCTCTGGATATCGGAGCGAATTTCTTTGACCATGCGGATATATACGGTGGTGGTAAGTGTGAGGAAATTTTCGCTGATGCCATACATATGAACGATGATGTACGCGAGAAGATCATTTTGCAATCCAAATGCGGGATTCGCAAAGGAATGTTCGATTTCTCCAAGGAATATATCTTGGAATCTGTAGACGGGATTCTGAAACGTCTCAAAACCGATTACTTAGATATTTTGCTGTTGCATCGTCCAGATGCTTTAGTGGAGCCGGATGAGGTTGCTGAGGCCTTTGATCTGCTGGAAAGCTCAGGAAAAGTAAGGCATTTCGGTGTTTCCAACCAGACGCCATTGCAAATCCAACTCTTGAAGAAATCGGTTAAGCAGCCGCTCGTAGCTAATCAATTACAACTAAGCATCACGAACGCTACGATGATTTCAAATGGGATCAATGTGAATATGCTGAATGATTCTGCGGTGGACCGTGATGGCGGCATTCTAGATTTTTGCAGATTAAACGATATCACGATTCAGCCATGGTCGCCGTTCCAGTACGGATTCTTCGAAGGTGTATTTCTTGACAACGAGAAGTTCCCGGAATTGAATAAGAAGATTGATGAAATTGCGGCAAAATATGAGGTATCCAACACGACGATTGCGATCGCGTGGATTTTGCGCCATCCGGCACGGATGCAGCCAGTTACGGGAACAATGAACATCAATCGATTAATCGATTGCGCGCGAGCTGCCGATATTCAATTGACACGCCAAGAATGGTATGAGATTTACCGCGCAGCAGGAAATGTGCTTCCATAGGTATCACAAAAAATGACACTCCAATTGGAGTGTCATTTTTTTGTATAGGCATCATAGCTGAATGGCTTCAAGTACCGTTCGCACATACGCATCAATATTAAACCATCGTGTATCGATGCTCACGCTAACTTTATTTTCCACCATTTCGATGGCTTCTCTTGGATTCAGCAGATCATATCTAGGGTTATACATCTCCGTAAATGGAGGCAGTTCAGGACGTCCTTTGGGGGCAATCGGTATAGCACCTAAGAGCTGTGCCTCATAGAGCGCCAAAGTGAGACTGCCGCCGATCGTGACGGACACCGCTGCTGTTGCTTTTGATAATAATTGATAATATTCAGCATGCGGCAGCCTGCCGACTTCAATGCCTAATTCTCTCCACATCGGTACGGGATAATGGGACAACGGTGAAACAGGTGAGGCGATAACAACTCTGTAACCTAGTTCCATAAATTCAAACGCCATGCGAACAGAGAGATAAGGTTGATAAAATTCATTCATTCGCCCAGGGAACACAATGAGCTTCTCTCGTTCATTCGAAGAGGTGATTCCGTTCAATGTCGCATTCACATAGTCGTGGTCGTAAGGGAAACCTGCTGCGATAACTTCAACTTGCGAACCTGGAGGCAGGCATCGTTTCCCCCAAGGCACCATGCTTGGGTTCGTATAGAAAATGGCTTTTAAAGAAGGATGCTGAAAAATCCATAAAGATTCTAAATCCAAAACATTGGTGAATGGATTCCAAACGTCATGCTCTTGAATATAAAGCTGCTCAGGAACAGGATTTGCTTCCTTTATCATATCAAACAAGGTATAACGTGTAATCAAGACGGGATGCTTGGGGTCCGTTGGCAGTTCAGGGGAAAAGGTATACGGGACTCCTGCGGAATCAAGCCCTTTTTTCAAACCACTGAGATAATTGGGATACCATGCTGTTTGATCATTGGCGTCTACTAGCACATGTAACATGATGAAATGGCCTCCATCCGCGGGTCTTTGCTATATTATAATGCGTTATATGCACAATATATCATATTTTGTCGAATGGATCATATCTAACATCAAGTGTTATGTGGTATAGTTAAGCTAATTTACACAGGATGGGGCAGACGAAGCAATGGTAGCTGTACATGAATTAATTTTTAATGAATCTGGCGCTGTCCATTACACCATTCCGCATGAACGTGAAGTTATTTATGTAGGTCGTAATGGTCAAAAGGTAGAACGGGTCCGAGTCACTATGGATGACCAAACAGCCAAATATATATATAAACCCTCAACGAATTATCCTACGATGGGAAGAGAACTTTGGGTACAAGAGAATATTAGCGGCCGAATTCCCAAGGTGCATATTCCTAAGATCGCCTACTCTTCAAATGCGAAGGAACCCGAGAAGTATTGGCTTGTTTTTGAGGATCTCGGTGAGTTAACCCATTCCTTTAGCGTGGATATCATGAAAAAAACGGTGGAAGTTATGCCCCATTGGCATCTGCTGCCTACATCCCTAGTTCCTGATGAATTTGCAGGTCATACACCTCGTGCCCAAGAGATTCAATCGTTTATTCTCTTAAGGGCTGACCGAATGAGAGAATTGCTTATCACGAATGGTTTTTCTGAAGAGGAGATCCATTACGTTAACCGGGAAATTGTTCCCCTACGCCAACTTGCGTCCGAAATGGTTATTTCACATGGCGATTTATATCCGCTAAATATAGCAGAAGTCAATCATCGTCTCTATATTTTCGACTGGGAGTACATACATAAGAATAGCGTGTTCTGGGATCTGTATTCCTTGATGGACATCACCAGCCCACAATATCGGAGACCATCGCTGGATCAGGCATCACGAATAGACATCCTGAACACATACATCGCCGTACGTAATCGCATGGGAAAGCCAACCCAGTTCAATTTTATAACCGACTATCATAGATATAGTGCTTTGCATGCCATATGGTTGTTACTTTTAATCGAAGATGACCTTATGCAAGCAAGGTTTGAAAAATCTGCGCTATTGAATCAAAGACAAGAAACATATGGTATTTTTAGGAGCTTGTTAAGTTATCTGATGATGTAAATTAAGATTATCCAAAATCTGAGTCGAAAGTAATCTGCAAAATTCGACAAAATTGTTTTATAATGAAGGTACTACTTTTTGAGGGAGATCGTAAGCATGTTTGCATCACTTGATAAATTCCCATTAAAAACGATTTTAATATTTTTAATTGCCATCATAAGTATGAATTTGGCTTATTTTCAACACTCCAAAACGCTATTGAACAACCATCAACAAGAGAAAATAAACCTTGTCACTTCTACGATTTCTTCAGAGATGAGTAAGCAGAATGAAGTAGAAGCAACATATGATGATATGCTTGCACATGATCTAAGAACAACATCTTTAGTTATTCAAAAATCGCTAGATCCCGATTTTCATAAAGTCACGAATGAAGAGTTAGTCAAGCTAGCTAAGCAGCTGAATCTAGCTGGCATTACCTTATTTGAGCGGAGAGATGATGATTTCATTGGCGTGAGATCTTCCGATCCCAAAGAAATGGGTGCAAGCTCGAAAACGTGGGGGATTGTGTATTCAGCGCAATTGCAATTAACCGATATGAAATCCGTTGATGTAGGAGCGGGCTTAACGCTTGAAAATTTTTGGAGCGGACCTATTGATACGGCCTCTACAGATGAATCCAACATTCGTAAATGGGGAGAATACTACGATGGTACGACCAATTATATCATTAACCCTTATATAGATGTTTCTAACAGTTTGGCACTATACCGGGAAAAAGTAGGCGTGGACGTAAGCATCAAGGAGCTGCTCAATAATAACAAAGGGAATTTGCTAGAAATCGGCGTATTGAACCCAGAAAAAATATTCGATAAAGGGCCAACGCCGAATAATCGAGAGAAATGGTTTTCAGAGCGACTCGTCGTAAACGGTTCTTATGAGTACAGAGATCAATTAGAAGAAGTGCGGATACGAGAAGCCATAGATAAAAATAAAACCGTTGTGTACAATGTCATTAGCAATGGGAAAAATGTTTTGAAAAGCTTTACTCCAATCGAAACTTCAAATTTGAAGTACAAACGAGATGATTTTAAGAAAGTCGTTATGGTTGCAACCGATTACACACAGATCGAAAAAACGTTAAACCAGCAGTTTCGTGAAGTTTTCATTTTTATGAGCATTGTAACGTTGTTGGTCTGTTTGGTTATCATCGTTCTCTTCTCCATCACGCAGAAAAAGAATGAGGGCGCGGTTAAGACGGCTCAAGACGTCTACTTGGAGAACATCAACTCCATTGTGCAATCAATTAAGGAACAACGTCATGATATCATTAACCATATTACGACCATCTCGTGGATGATTAAATTGAAGAAATTTGAAAGCTTGCAAGAATATATTGATCCATTAATCCATGAGGCTAAAACGATGGATAACAAAATTAAAGCTGTTGAAATTAATATTCCAGCATTAAGCGGAATTATCCAAGCGAAGCTAGCCCAATCTGAAGTTCATAACATCGACATGCAAGTTGATTTTAAAAATATGGAAAATCTGCGTCTCACGGCGATCAAAACGACGGATTTGGTCCGCATCTTAAGCAATTTAATTGATAATGCGTTTGATGCGACGAATGAACTTCCTTCTACCGAGAGAAGTGTATCGATTGAAGGCAAGGTACAAGCCAATCATCTCATTATTAAAGTGATGAATTCTTGTTACCCAGTGAGTCCGGAAATTTACACACGCATATTTGAATCAGGATTCTCCACCAAGTCAAATAAGAAAAATAAAGGCTTAGGACTCCATATTATTAAACAACTCATTGAACGTTATAAAGGAAGTATCGATTTTACTTCGCAAGAAGCGGGTGTGACATTCTCGATCGTCATCCCATTAAAACACGAGAAATAAAAAAAATTAAAAAAGAATGTATAAGATTTCCTTACACTCCACATCCTAAGCTTACACCACGAGAAGGAGTGATTTACGAATGGCTAACAACAGCAGCAACACATTGCTAGTACCAGAAGCTAAAGCCGCTTTAAATCAATTGAAGTATGAAGTTGCACAAGAACTAGGAATTTCATTGCAAGCAAATGGTTACAATGGCAATCTCCTAACGCGCGATGCAGGTTCAATCGGTGGTACAATTACGAAGCGGCTGGTTCAAATTGCTGAACAACAGCTGCAAGGCTTCAGACGCTAAACATTGGAATAGGTACAAACACAAAAAGACTACAATCACTCCTACTCGAGTGAATGCGGTCTTTTTTTTCTTTACATTTCGATACGATTAAGGAATCATGTAACATGAGACTAATTCAACATGAGAGGAATCAGGCTATGATTTTACCGGGCATTGTATCGGCTACATTTCGTGAAAAGACAGCAGATGAAATTCTCCAAGCTAGCAGCGCTTGCGGGTTGAAAGCCATTGAATGGTCGGAGCATGCGCACGTTTTTCCTGGGGATGAAGTGGGAGCGGCTGAGCTATATAAAAAGACAACTGCAAGCGGGCTTCAGGTGGCAGCTTATGGATCCTATTTTCGGTTGCTGGAGCACGAGCATCCAGAGCCGATTTTTCGTGCGAGCCTGATTTCGGCAAAAGCGTTGCAGGCCCCGATTATCCGCATTTGGGCGGGGACGATTTCGTCTGCGGAAGCGAGCTCAGCATATCGCGCTCGGCTCGCTGAGAAAGCTAAGTTGATTGCGGGTATGGCTGCAGAAGAAGGCATCAAGGTAGCGCTAGAATGGCATCGGAAAACATTAACAGATACGAATGAGTCCGCTTTTCAACTACTTGATGAGGCTGATCATCCGAATCTGTATTGTTTGTGGCAGCCAACACCAGGGCTTTCCTTGCAAGAGCGCTGTGAGAGCCTCCGTGAACTAACTGCGCGGAAGAAACTGTTAAACATTCACACGTATTATTGGAAGGAAGACATACGCAGACCGTTCTCGGAGGGGCTTCAGGAGTGGCGGCAATATTTGGCACAGATCAATGCTCATGAAGATCGCTATGCACTTATGGAATTTGTGAGGGATAGTACATTTGAACAATTGCGCTCGGATGCTCTTGAATTAAAGCAATTATTAGAGGAATTATACATTTAAGAGGCTTAACTAAAACGGAGTGCGCGATTTGCGTGCTCCGTTTTAGTTTGATTCACATACATCCTTAACATTTAGGACAGTAGATAACTAACAATTATAGACTAGAGTAGATGTATCGATAATTTTAATGGTTTTACGAGGGCTGAATAAAGGAGCATAGTATGACACAAAACTTGCAAAATTTATTACTGGATAGTGTAAAAGTTTCGATCGGCAACATGATTCCACAAGCGCTAGATCAAGGTGAAATAAGCACAAGCAATGAAGCGATCAGCAAGGATGAAATAGGCGTTTCCATCAATTTCACCAACAGTGACTATTCGATGATACTAGACGGTCAACGTGTCGTGTTTAGTCGCATGAGCGAAGCGATTTTCGGGATGTATATGGAAGGTGATATGTTAGATAGCTGTGTGAGTGAAATTGCCAACATTATTGCTGGCGGGACGACGACAATCTTAGGTGAGCAAGGTGTCTCGCTGGATATTACGACACCGTCTCTGCTGGAGGATAATTTCCATATTAACGAGATGACCAACAAGACGATGTTGCCAATTTCGATTGAGACGGTTGGCGATATTCGAGTCGTTTTACTGAAGGACCATACATAAGAGGAGTGATTGGCGATGGCAAAAATTTTAATCGTAGATGATGCCGCATTCATGCGAATGATGCTGAAGGATATTTTAACAAAAGGTGGACATGACGTCGTTGGTGAAGCGGAGAATGGTCTGGTTGCTGTTCAGAAGTACCATGAGCTCAAGCCGGATATTGTCACGATGGATATCACGATGCCAGAGATGGAAGGCGTTGAAGCCGTAAGGGAAATTAGGAAAAAAGATGCGAATGCCAAAATCGTCATGTGTTCTGCGATGGGGCAGCAAGGAATGGTTGTTCAAGCAATTCAAGCTGGAGCGAAAGACTTTATTGTAAAGCCATTTCAAGGTGATCGCGTACTGGATGCCATTCGTAGAGCTATATAATGAATATGAGAACGCTCATTTCCGCGCTGTTCCAGCGAGAAATGGGCGTTTTTCCTTGCATTTAACTAGTCTCAAAGACCTAATTCATCAAGAAAAATAGGTCTTTAATCATTGTTTTATATCCTTTTTTTGTCATATTCATTAGCTAATTATTAGCAAAAAACATGATTAGCTAAAATCCTGAACAGAAGTTTCACAACAATTAATAGGTAAGATAAGGATATGTTAAAGCACAAACTTCAAGATGGAATTGCGAGGGATTACAACGATGAATCTAATCCACTACTACCGCGAGCAATTTCTCGAATTAATAACACAATTCGAGCCTAATTGGGAGGAGGAGACACTTTATAGATTCGGTTTTCGATGGAATTCTTTTACAACGAATATGTATAAAGAATACTTTCAGATCACACAGATCCATGATGAACCATTGTACTTAATGTATGCGATTGAACTTCCTGAGAAATACAAGAACACGAACATAAGTGAAGTAGTAAAGAACATGTCTTCTTCTTACGAGCTTTCCATGTGTTTTTTTTCAGACAAAATTCTCTTAACGTCCTGCGTATCCATTGAAAATTTACAACAAACCTCGTTAGGTTTCTTAAACCAAGCGCGTGGTGAAATCATTGATCTTGTGTTCTCGGCCATTCAATTAAGAGATACGTAACCAAACTTAGGGGGATTTATTCATGAAAGCAACGATCAAAACGAAATTATTAGCAGGTTTTATTCTTGTGCTAGCGCTAACGTTTACGGTAGGTTTAGTGGCGATTCTAAGTATGAATTCGATCCAAAAGTCAGCTGTCAATGTGCAAACGAATTGGCTTCCAAGCATACTAAAAATTGACAAGATCAAAACTGATTTTTTTGAAGTCAGAGTAGCTTTTCATCAAATTATTCTTGAATCGGACCCAGATAAAATTGCGAGTGCACAGACAACGATATTACAAAACAAAGAAGAAGCACTAAAAGAAATGAAAGTTTATGCTGAACTTGTGAACTCAGCGGAAGAAAAGAAAATCTTTGATGATATTTTGGCTTCAATGTCTACCTATATGAACCAAGCGGACACGATTATTCAACTGGCAAGTAAGAATGAAGATAAGCAAGCTTATGATGTGATCACACAAGTTCGACCAGCACGTATACAAACCACAGATTTATTTGATAAATGGATTGCTTACAACGATGTTGGCTCCAAGGCTGAAGTTGATACAGCAGTAGAGAAAAATCAATCCGGAACGACGATGATCATTATTTTCGGCGCATTAGCTATCGTCCTTGGCATAACTGTCGCGTTGTTTTTATCAGGCACAATTTCTAGAACAATTCAGTCCCTTCTGTCTGTTGTTTCGAGAGCTGCTGAAGGCGATTTGCGAGAGAAAGCTGTTTCGAAATCAAAGGATGAGCTAGGCGCATTAGCAGATTCCTTTAACTATATGTTGGAAAATTTACGTGTACTGATTAGCAGAACGGTTTATTCCTCACAAAATGTAGCGGCAGCAGCAGAGGAAATATCTGCAACTACGGAGCAAATTGCTAGAGGCAGCATGCATCAAGCCGAGTCCACACAAACGGTAAACAGCTTGTTTAAAGAGCTTTCCCTTGCGATTGATTCTGTAGCTCAAAATGCAGAAGTAGTTGCTGAGCTTTCGGAGCAAACGAGAAATGGCGCCAAAGAAGGCGGAATCGCAGTCCAAGCTTCCATCACGTCTATGGGAAATGTTTCGAAGCAGATGTCTTTGCTTGAGCAAGATGCACAGAAGATTGGCCAAATTATTGAGGTTATCGATGATATTGCAGACCAAACGAATCTATTAGCACTTAATGCAGCGATCGAAGCGGCAAGAGCAGGTGAGCAAGGAAGAGGCTTCGCAGTAGTAGCTGAGGAAGTTAGAAAGCTGGCAGAACGAAGCGGGGAAGCAACGAAGCAAATTGCGATTATTATTAAAGGCATGCAAACGAATACAGATTTGAGTGTCAAAGCGGTTTCAGAAGCTGCTGATCTGTCGGAACGCACAGGGATTCAGTTCGATAATATTGTCCGCATGGTGGCGAATACCGCACAACAGGTAACTGAAATTGCTGCCGCAAGCGAGCAACAATCGGCACAATCGGAAGAAGTTCTTAGCTTTATTCAAAACATTGCTTCTGTAAGCCAAGAGTCGGCGGCGGCGGCTGAAGAAACAGCGAGCTCGTCCCAATCGTTAGCTTCATTAGCAGATGATTTGAATCAATCCGTATCGAATTTCAAAGTGTAAGGGCAGGGTTGAATATGACTACGACGGTAACTCCTTTATATGTTGAATGTCAAATCCAACACGAGCATTATGCATTCTCCATTTCCTATATCCAAGAAATTATTAAGATGCACGAAATTACAGTGCTTCCTGGGAATAAGAAAAATTTGCGCGGGGTTATTAACTTGCGCGGTATCATTATTCCGATCTACTGTTTACGTTCCATGCTGCAAATCAGACCTGTTGTGGACACGAAGCATACCCGCATCATGATCGTTCATCTGGCTGGTAAAACGCTGGGCCTTGTTGTTGATTGTGTCAGTAGAGTGGTCGGGTTCACGGAAGTCAAACCTGTTTCTGAGGAATTTGGATCACAAGGCAGCATTTTCTTACAAGCGATAGGTGAATATGACGGCAGCTTCGTTGGCATATTGGATGTTCAAGAGCTTTTTCTCCAGGAGGTGAGAGGCAATGAGTGATTTTCAAATGGAAGTGTATATGGGTGTGTTTCTGGATGAATTGAGTGAACAGCTGCTTCTCCTGGATAAAAGCTTACTGGAGCTTGAGGAGAATGGAAGTAAGCCTGAAACGATTCAAACGATTTTTCGTATCGCCCATACGCTGAAAGGCTCCGCCGCTGCAATGGGGTTTGAAAAGCTTAAAGAGATGATGCATAAACTGGAAAATATTTTTGATCATCTTCGCAACAATCGGATTCAAGTTACGACAGAGCTCATGAATGTGTTGTTTAAAAGCATTGATTATATGAAGCAGCAAAGAGAGCTGTTTTTGAAAGGCAATTATGAGGAGCAAGCCGTAGATCATTTAGTTGCGGTTCTGGAACAATTATCTCAGTCGGATCGCACTTCACCAGTTACTGCGCCAGTGGCAGCACCTTCCATAGTCGCTGAACCTAATCTAGTTTCAGTTCGCATCCTAATTGAACCTGGCTCAGTGATGAAGGCAGTCAGAGCGGTGCTTGTCCTCCGTGAACTGCAAGAACTTGGTGAAGTGTTATCGACGCAGCCGAGCTTCAATTCGTCTAGTAAAGATGAAGATCTAGAAGCTCCTATTCATTTCCTCGTTTCGACGCAGAAGGATTTGAACGAGATTCAAGAGAAGATCAATCGGATTTCGCAGTTGAGTGAAGTCATTGTAGGACCCTTTAGTGGTCAGGCTGCGGATCAGGAACATGAAGCCTCTCGTCCTTCACCATCGGCTTCCACTTCGAATGCTGACAATAAATCAGTGAAACAAGCACCTGTAACTGTCGTGAAAGAAGCTGCGGCGGTCTCTCATACTGTACGTGTCGATGTTCAGCGATTAGAGCACCTTATTAACTTAGTTGGTGAGCTGCTTATCGATAATACGCGGCTTGTTGAAGTCAAGAAGCGTTTGCAGGAGAAATATAAACAAGATTCCGATATACATTTACTTGAGGATATTACACACCATTTAGGCAAAATCGTGAGCAACATGCGTGATGGCATGATGAAAACGCGAATGATTCCAATTGAGCAGCTATTTAGCAGATTCCCTCGTTTAATTAGAGATTTATCCCAGACAGCCAATAAAGAAATTGCGTTGACGATTGAAGGGAAAGAAACAGAGCTGGATCGAACCTTGATTGAAGAAATCAGCGATCCACTGATTCATATCCTCCGCAACGCGGCAGATCACGGGCTAGAAAACCCAGATGATCGTGAAGCAGCAGGGAAGCCAAGAAAAGGGCATATCCTGATGAAAGCCGCCCACGAAGAGAACTCCATTGTTATTACAGTCACCGATGATGGTCGCGGCATTGATCCAGAACGTATCCGCAAGAAAGCGGTGGATAAAGGATTTATTACCGAAGATGAATCACTACATATGACAGAGAAAGAAATCATTTCTCTAATTTTCCACTCCGGAATGTCGACAGCCGAGCAAGTCACGGAATTGTCAGGCAGAGGCGTCGGTATGGATATCGTCCGTTCACATATTGAGAAGCTGAACGGCCTCATTGATATTGATACTGCGATTGGCAAAGGTACGACGATTACATTAAAATTACCTTTGACACTAGCGATCATTCGCTCGCTGCTCGTTCGTCAAGGTCAACGGACAATCGCTGTGCCACTTTCCAACATCATAGAAATTTTCAGATATAATGAACAAGAAATTCAAATCCTGCATGGACAAGAGATCTGCCATGTGCGTGGTGAAATCTTGCCTTTGCTCCGACTGAATACGATGCTTTCACCAGGGAGCAGCATGAATGAAGACACAGCAAAGGTGAAGAAATCGATATTGATGGTTGGGATGGCTGAAAAGCGCGTATGTCTCGTAGTTGACCAACTCATTGCGAACCAAGAAATCGTAATCAAATCCTTAGACGATATCGTTGGACACATTCCGTATATTGCTGGAACAACCATTCTTGGAGATGGCTTAGTTGCTCTTATTTTGGACGTGAATGCCATTATGCAAAAATCATCTTCAGGCCATGTACGCTTTGGCATGAAGGAACGGGCCAATAAAGGCAAACATAACGCGAAGCGGGAACTGGTAACCATTCATTTTGATACAGAGTGGTACGGCTTCCACTTAGAGCATGTGCAAGAAATATTGGCGATGCCACCGATTACTAAGATAGCAGGATCTGAGCCGAACGTGCTAGGCATCATGAATATCAGAGAAGAGCTGCTGCTCGTTTATGATCTGCGGAGCAGTATGGGATTATCAACGCAAGCATCCTCGAGTTATTCTCGCGTGCTCATCGTTCGGGATGAGGCACAGTCCATCGGGATCGCAGTTGATTCGGTGACCGAAATTGTAACCGTATATGAACATGAAATGGATGAAAATATAACGCAAAGCAAAGCCTCGCTGTCTACAATACGTAGTATATATAAGAAAGATGAGCGGCTTATCCAAGTTTTCGATCGAGAGCATTTGCTCTCGCTGCTGAAGACGAATTCCTAAGAATCAGGTGACAAGTATGAGAACATTCCGTGTCCTAATTGTCGATGACTCCATCGTGATGCGAAATATGATTGCTAAGCTCTTTGATCAAGATCCGCAATTTACGGTGGTAGGATTCGCGGTTAATGGTGCTGACGCATTGGACAAAATCGTGGAACTGCAGCCTGATCTAGTCACGCTCGACATCGAGATGCCAGAGATGGATGGGTTAACGGCTTTGAATCAAATTATGACCTTTCATCCTGTGCCGGTTATTATGCTAAGCAGCTACACGGAAGAAGGCTCGAATGCGGCGATGAAAGCTCTGGAGTACGGAGCAATGGATTTTTTTCAAAAAGAAACCCTTTTTCAAAAAACACGCAGCGCCTTAACGGAAGAAGAATTTTTATTAAGATGCAAAACGGCTATGAGAAAGAAGCTGTTTTTGCGAAACGATGCGAAAATGCCGGGGAAGGAACAGTCTGTTAAAAGTCACATCGAGATGCTGACATTTCTTCTGAAAATGGAAGAAGACTTGCTGGAATTTCAAAATGAACTACATCAAAAGATTAAACAACAAAACGGACTTTTGAAAAAGTTTAAAAAAGTACAGGATCAATTTATTTATACCAGTTGGCAGGGTTCTCTGTTCGATCGGCTTGGGATTAAGGAAGAGAATGCAGTAGGCATGGATATCCATGCCATTTTCCCTTCCTATATGGCTGATCTCATGATGCCTCATTATGAGTCAGCTTGGACCACGGATGAAGTTATTGATTTTGAAACCGAATGGCATGGCTATTATTTCTTAACGGTTCTGCGACCGAGTAAACGAGATGGGATTATTCATGAAGTCATTTCATTAACGGTCGATATTACGGAATCGCGAAGCATGGAGGAACGTATACGCTATTTGGTTCACCATGATCCATTGACTGGGCTTCCCAATCGGCAAGTACTTACGAAGTGGATGGAAGATTCCATCGTTCAAAGAGAGCGTTTCGCTGTTGTCTTCGTCAATCTCGATCAGTTCAAGTTAACGAATGAAACGTTAGGACATGATGTTGGAGATCGCATTCTTCAAGTCATTGCTCGCAGATTAAAGAATAACTTTCTCATTCAAGAGCTGCAAGTATTCCGTGTAGGCAGTGATGAATTCATCGGATTAGTGAAGCATAAGTCGAAAGAAGAATTGGACTATTACACAGACAGCATTGTGCAGAATATCAATCAACCGATTCGTATTCACGAACACGAGATCTATATTTCGCCTTCCATTGGAGTAAGTCGGTATCCGGAGGATGACCAAGAACCGGAAACGCTGATTCGTTTCGCGGATATTGCGATGGATTATGCGAAAGAACTTGGCGGCAATCAAGTCCAATATTTCAGCCCTCAAATATATGCGAAAATCGAGCGTCGAATAAAATTAGAAAAGCATTTGAGGAAAGCGCTCGAGAAAAATGAATTTATCTTGATGTACCAGCCGCAAGTTAATGTTTTGGATCATAAAATCGTCGGCTTTGAAAGCTTAATTCGTTGGGAAAGCCCTCAGCTTGGACGCGTATCCCCCTTAGAATTTATTCCGATTGCAGAAGAAACTGGACTAATCCATCCGATTGGCAAATGGGTCATCGAGGAGGCTTGTGCGCAGAATAAGTACTGGCAGAACCTAGGGCTGCCGAAGGTGTCCATTGCCGTGAATTTGTCTTCGAAGCAGTTCTATGATAGGTCACTCAATGAACAAATTTCCAGCATACTTCAGGCTACAGGACTTGAGCCGCAGTACTTGGAGCTGGAAATTACAGAAAGTATGACGATGGATGTTCAAGTCGCGCTAGCGACGTTAAATAGCTTTAGAAATATGGGGTTACAGATCGCGATGGATGATTTTGGAACTGGCTACAGCTCATTAAGTTACTTGAAAGAGTTCCCCATTAATCATCTGAAAATTGACCAATCTTTCGTGAAAGACATATCCGCTAACCCTACCCATGCTGCTATTGTAAATACGATCATTGCGCTCGCTCGCAATCTTAAAATCAATGTCATTGCGGAAGGCGTAGAGAAAGAGGAAGATTTACGTTTACTGCAGGATTTTAATTGTAATACGGTGCAGGGATATCTGTTTGGAAAACCGGTTGAGGCGAGTCAAGTACCTGAAATTTTTGCAAGCTTTGGCGGTGTGCTCAAAGACGGTGTGCTCAAAGAAAAGAGTTCGTAATAAGTTGTCCTAATGTGCGCTGCGAATCGTGGATTCGCGGCGTTATTGGTTTTGTGGCCGAGGGCAATTATTCTTGTGGAAATCCTAATAAAATGAAAGAAATTCGTTCATTTCTCCCCTATGTTCATCCCCAATTGTCAACTATACTGAACTCGAAATGAGAAAATTAAGCGCTTACAAAACGAAGGAGGTTAAATTATGTATTTCGTGTTAAGAAAAAAGAAGAGCTTCGGCGCACTCCTGGTTACGGTAATGATGCTAGTAGCGTTGGTCACTGTGTTAGCACCTGCAACTGTATTTGCTGCGAACACAACGTACTATGTTGATGCGGCCAATGGCAGTGATTCAAACAATGGCACAAGCGCAGCGACGGCTTGGAAAACACTGACCAAAGTAAACAGCACGACATTTCAGCCTGGCGATCATATTTTATTTGAAGCGGGTAATACGTGGGTAGGGCAGTTATATCCTAAAGGCTCAGGCACATCAGGGAATCCGATCGTCATCGATCAGTATGGTACTGGCGCTAAGCCAAAGTTTCAAGGCCAAGGCGCGGTGAAAGCAACCGTGTATTTATATAACCAGCAATATTGGGAAATTCACAATCTCGATATTAGCAATCAAACATCAGGAACCGTAGGGGATCTGAGAGGAGTACATATTACAGGAGCAGACATCGGCACGCTGAATTATTTCCGCTTAGACGGCTTAAATGTTCACGATGTGAGCGGTGAAGTCAATTGGATTGGCGGCGATGTGGCCGATAATGAAACCGGCATCACGTTCCAGACGGGGTGGGATCGCTCCAAGCGAACCGGCGGTATTGTGTTCGATATGTCAACGAATGTGTTGGCACCGGCAGCAGCAACTGTGAAGAGTAAATTCAACGATGTAGTCATTTCCAATAGTTCCATTAAGGATACTTCCTTCGGCGGAATCATCTTCAAGCAATACACAGGTGATGGGCGCGATAATAACGGGAATGCTTCTGTTTCGGTTGGCTGGGGCGTTCGGAGCTCGGCTTCGGATACGAATTGGTATCCTTTTACAAATGTCACGATCAAAAATAACTACATTAGTCAAGCGAACACCATTTATGGGTGCAACGGAATTTATTTGACAGATACCAAAGGTGCCTTAATCGAAGGAAATGTGGTTGCGGCAGCGGGCACTTCGGGGATTGAAACGTACTATGCCGATGATGTCGTTATACAGAAGAACGAGACGTATGGTGTGGTTAAAAAAGCAGGAGGCGCCGATTATAACGGCATCGACACGGATAAAGGAACGACGAAACAGGTCGTCCAGTACAACTATGTCCATGGTAATGGGGACGGGATTTTGCTCTGTCAATTCAGCTTTGGGGATTCCATCATCCGATACAATATCATAACCGGGAATTCGAGATATCAAATTTATTTGCATTCCGATTCGGCGGCGACCTCTCAAATTTATAATAATACGATCTACAATACGAATAGTACCTATTTGATTTATGGGTATGGGTCATACATTAATGCAAGCTACAATATTAGAAATAACATTCTGGATTCCACGCAAAGTTCGGCTGTACTAACAACAGGCGGAGGAATTGCCTATAACACGAATAGTTACTATGGTACTGGACTTACCGTCCCAGCGAGCGATGCAAATCCGAAAATTGGCGACCCTAAATTGACGAGTCCTGGAACAGGCGGCACGGGAACTGAATCAAGCGGACCTGCGCTCAGCAGCTTAACTGGCTATAAGCTTCAATCCACTTCTCCGATCATTAATCAAGGGGTGACCATTTCCTCCAATGGCGGCGTTGATTTTTGGGGAGATACGTTATACACAGGTGCAGCCGATATTGGTGCAGACGAAACGCAGGTAACTGGGGGAAGTACTGGCCCAACGTACCTCGTGAACGATACGTTCGATGCCGTAACTACCGGAAGTGCGCCAACAGGTTGGACGATTGCCAACGGCACGAGTCCGAACGCGATTACCGTGCAAGCTGTCCCTAGTGCGACCGATAAGAGCGTACAGCTAAGCAAGCCGACGGCATCAGCCAAAACGTCGATGTCCAAAACATTTGGAGCTACAAGCGGAATAATCACGATTGAAGCGAGAGTGAAACGGAGCGAAACAACGTCATGGTGGTGCTTGCCTTACCTTTATGACACATCAGGTGTCGTAGCGGAATCGATCGCGATGGATACAGGAAATATCAAAGCGAATGTTAATGGCACTTGGACGACGATCCAAGCCTTTACGGCGAACACTTGGTATGATTTCAAAATCGTTTTAGATACAAATACGGATAAGTTTGATTTCTATGTCAATGGCACGTTAAAGCTATCCCAAGCCACGATGAGAGCAGCAGTATCCAATGTAACCAAGATCGAATTCTATGCCGACAACTCGCAAACAGGTACGACCCATGTTGATAATGTGAAAGTTTATACGCCGTAACGAGATGTAAACGATAAATCCCGAACTTCCGGCAACGGTGAGTTCGGGATTTTTGTGTGTGAAATAGTGAAAGAACTTCATTCATTGCATAATGTAACTCGTTTGAGAGCCATTTTATAATAAAGCTATCAGATAACAAGCGAATTACGTAGTGTAGCGCTTTGAACAGGGAGTGGAATGTAGAATGGAAAGCACCGTGCTGTCAACGGATCGTTTACATGCAAAACCGAGGAAAAAGAAAATTTCGTTTCTGAGCCGATGGGAATCTCCCGTGGCCGGTTACCTCTTTTTATCCCCGTGGCTGATAGGATTTTTCCTGTTAACACTGGGGCCAATCCTGATGTCCTTGTATTATTCATTTACGGATTATTCCTTACTCGACGCACCGCATTGGCTGGGAGTACAGAACTACAAGTATATCCTGCAGGAAGATGATACCTTTCGTGAGTCCATTAAAGTAACGATGCTGTTCGTCGTGTTCTCCGTACCCTTGAAGCTCGTTACCGCCCTTCTGGTAGCGATGCTCCTGAATAAGAAGATCAGAGGGATCTCCTTTTATCGGACGATGATCTATTTCCCATCTCTGATTGGTACGAGCATCGCGGTGTCCATTCTATGGAAAAATATATTCAGCAAAGATGGCTTCATTAACCAAGCATTAGCGCTTGTAGGTATTCAAGGCAAATCGTGGATCGCTGACCCCGATACGGCTTTAGGAACGCTCGTACTGCTTATCGCTTGGCAGTTTGGATCAGCGATGATTATATTTCTTGCAGGACTCAAACAAATTCCTACAGATTTATATGAAGCATCCTCGGTAGATGGTGCTAGTAAGGTACGACAATTTTTTACGATCACACTGCCAATGCTGTCACCCATTATTTTGTTCAATTTCGTGCAATCGACGATTAACTCCTTCCAGATGTTTACACAGGCATTTATCATCACCAATGGAGGACCGGTTAATTCAACGTATGTTTACGTAATGTACTTGTATGAGCGCGCTTTTTCGAAGTTTCAAATGGGCTACGCTTCAGCGCTGGCTTGGATTCTACTCGTCATTATCGCAGTGGTAACGGCCATTATATTCGCTACCTCTAAATACTGGGTCTACTATGAAACGCAAGGAGGGAAGGGGAAATGATGGCAAGACGCCAAGGGCTTACACATCTTCTATTAATCATTTCAAGCATCATCATGATGTATCCCGTTTTCTGGTGGCTCGGGGCTTCACTCAAAACCAATGACGAAATGCGTTCTCCGAATTTATTTCCCGAAACATTCCGCTGGGCGAACTATACAGAGGGCTGGATAGCGGTTCCCAATTATGATTTCAGTGTGTTCTATATGAATAATTTTCAGTTAATCATAGGGGTTCTGTTCACCAGTATCGTATCCTGTTCGCTCGTTGCCTTTGCTTTTGCCAGGCTAGATTTCCCGCTGCGTAAGCTGTGGTTCGCTATCCTGCTCGTCACCTTAATGCTGCCAACACAAGTAACGATTGTGCCTCAATATGTGTTATTCAGTAAATTTGATTGGATTAATACTTATTTGCCGTTCTATGTACCTCATTTACTGGCAGGCGGTGTAGGAGGTCCCTTTTTCATCTATTTGCTTGTGCAATTTATTCGTTCAATCCCGAAAGAGCTAGATGAGTCTGCGAAAATGGACGGATGCTCGTGGTTCGGTATTTACTGGCGCATTATTATTCCATTGACCAAACCAGCGCTGGTTACGGTTGCGATCTATTGCTTCCTCTGGAATTGGGACGATTTCTTCGGTCAATTGTTATATATCAATTCCGTTGATAAATATACGGTTAACTTAGCGTTGAAACTGTTCATTGATTCGGCTGGAACGGTGCCTTGGGGGCAAATGCTGGCCATGTCCTTGGTATCGGTTATGCCTGCTGTCATCATCTTCTTTGTTGCACAGAAGCATTTCGTTGAAGGTATTGCTTCGGGTGCTTTAAAAGGATAAGCTTAGAAATGACGAGGAAGCTGCTGCATTTGCTGCGGCTTTCTTTGCATAAATGCTTAGTTTGAACCATACGGAGGGCAGACATATGCTGCAAAATCCTTTTAAAACCTATCGCATTATCGCGGTTTATTTCTTTAGCTCCGCTGTCATTATTGCCCTGCTAATCGGCATCGTTGTTGCTGTTAGTTACTCGGGAACTTCTGACGAGATTGCGACCAATACATCGTTCTATCAGCAGCGATTGCTGAACGAATTGAGCAAAAAGGTAAGCACGAGCTTAATTGGCATTGAGCAGACCTCGGCAACCTCGGCCAAAAACGTCGATCTCCTTTACGGCCGTTTGCAAGATAAAGATGCATATGAGCGTCTTCAAATAGAGACGGACCTACAAAGTCAATTGAAGTACCTCGTCTTCGGAACACCGATTTTGCAATCGATCCAGGTGTATTCGGATTATCCGTTTACCTCAGATACCCAAGGCCCAGTTACGTTCCTTCGAATGTCGCAATTAGATAAGGAAGCGTGGTATCCGACTATTTTGGAAACGGATAGCGCTTGGATTGGCGAGCATAAAATCATGTCCAATGGACGTGAAGAATCCGTCATTAGCTTTGCGCGAAAGGTCATCAATAACAGTAACCAATATTACAGTTTGATGGTTTTTAATATTAAAGTGTCAAGCATTCGGCATTTGATTTCATCGGAAGACGATACGTCCAATATGGCATTACTTGATGCGGCGGGCAGACTGATCACGCATTCGGGAAATAGCAGCAAGCTGCAGCAAGCGACATTGACCTTGAAAGGCGAGCTGGATAAACCAAGCGGTTCCTTGCGCGCTGAGGATGATTTCTTTGTGTGGGCCAAATCGCCAGATTCCCAATGGACACTCTTCGAGGCAAGCTCGTGGAGTGAGATGACGAAGAGCAGTAAAAGTATGGCGCAGCTGTTCCTCCTTCTTGGGGCTACTTCGATTGTGCTCGTTTTGCTGTTAACGTTGTTCTTATCCCGCCGATTTATGATGCCGATGAATCAATTAATTCGCGCCATGGGGCAATATTCGCCTGGGGAGAAGCAAGGTTTACCGACCGACTATAAGAATGAGTTTGGTAAATTATTTCAAGGCTATCGCAAGCTGACACAGCGGATTGAGGACCTGTATGAGTCTCTGCGTGAACAGCATGTGCAGCAGCGAGCAGCTGAGCTGAAATCGTTGCAGATGATGATTAATCCTCATTTTCTGTATAACACGTTAGATCAGATTAACTGGACAGCGCTCGAAGCGGGCCAAAATAAAATAAGCTCTATGCTCGCGCAGGTTGCGAGTATGTTCCGTTTAGCTCTTTCCAATACGAATAGTTTGGTGGCCGTACAAGAAGAAGTTGCGCATATTGAGCATTATTTGAAATTTCAGCAGGTGCGTTGGGAAGACAAGATGACATACGCCATTAAAGTAGATGAAGACTGCAGACATTGCTTGATGCCGAAAATTTTCCTGCAGCCATTCGTGGAGAATGCCTTTATGCATGGCTTTCATGGTGCGGTTTCAGCTAAGATATGGATAGAAATCCATCGTGAGGACGACAACATCGTGGTGACGATTATGGATAATGGCAAAGGGCTCAGCGATAATTGGCAAAACAAACCGAGGAAGCGCGGGGGCTATGGTCTTCGTAATGTGAAGGAAAGATTGGATGCGTTATTTGGCAATCAGTATCTTTTACAGCTGAGCAACCGGGAGCAAGGCGGGGTTCAAGTAGACATTCGATTCCCACTATCAGAAGAATAACAAACACAAGGGAGCAGCGAGCATGTGGAAAATTGCGATCGTGGATGACGACTTTCAGGTTTTGCGAGGCTTGCGACATATTATTCCATGGGCTGAGCTGGACGCTGAATTTGCTGGCGAGGCGATTGACGGTGAAAGCGGACTGGAGTTAATACGTGACGTAGAGCCCGATATTGTCATTACAGACTTATATATGCCTGGCATTAGCGGCATCGAAATGATCGAGAAATTGCGCGGAGAAGGCTTTCAGGGCAGGTTTATTATCCATAGCGGGTACACAGACTTTGAGTATGCTAGGCAAGCGATCCGGCTGGATGTGGATGATTATTTGAATAAACCGATCACAATTGAACAAATTCGTGAAGTGTTGTTTCGAACAATTAGTCAACTTGAAGATTTTTATTTGGAAAAAATGGAAAAGAAGAGGCTTGTTCGTTTTGTGCAAAACTATGAGAAGCAAATGGCAGACGAACAGCTTGCAGCGCTGCTTAAGGGGACGCTTCAAACCAATGCGGCTGACTTAAAGCTGCCCAATTTAGAAACGTACTGGATGGACTATGATCAACAAGTTGTCGTACTTGAGCTGGTGAAAACAGACAGGATCACCGATATTTCGGTGGCGGATTGGCATTTATTTCGCTTCGCCATGTCCAATATAACGAAGGAATTGACGCAGCAGGAATGGCCAGAATCGGAATTTATTTGGCTATACGGCCCGTATTCAGCATTAGTTTTGCATATTCCCCGCAATGAGACAGCAGAGCAATGTCTGAACAGATCAGGAGTATTCATCGAGACACTGACAAGCAGTATGCTGCGGTATTTAGGCTTAACAGTGAAAGCAGCCGTTGGTGCGAGGATTTCCCATTGGGCAGATTTGAAAAAGTCCGCAGATGGTGCCTTCGAGTCATTGCAAGATGCCCAGCAAGGGCATGGTGCAGTGGAACTGGTTCGATATCTCTCGCAATCTTTGCTCGAAAGCAGTGAAGATGAGCTATGGGCGAATATTCAGCGTTTCATTGATCGGCAGGAAAACTCGACGAAAGGCAGTGACCCCAAGCTGTTTTACCGGGTGCTCGCTACGGAGATTTGGACACTTCTGCAATTTGCCGCACAGCAAGCAGAGATGATGATCATCCCAACGGATGACAATGAGTTGGTCACTACGACAGATACGATTATTAATCGTGTCGATGTGGAAAGCTTTTTACAAGCGAAAGTGAAGAGTATTGGGTTGAAAAGGCAGCCAGCGATCTCCCAGAAGCATAAGGTTGCCGTCGATTTCATGCTTGGATACATCCATGAGCATTACGCGAAGGACATAACGATGGATGAGCTCGCAGGTCAGTTATATATTTCGAAAAATTATTTGAATCAGCTGTTCAAAAAGGTGACTGGGGAAACGTTTATGAACTATGTCATTCGTGTAAGACTTGAGCGGGCGAAAGCACTGCTGCTAGAAGGCAATCTATTGATTTACGAAGTTGCAGAGCAGGTAGGATATCAAAATGTGCCATATTTTAGCACTCTTTTCAAGAAATATTGCGGAATTAACCCGAGTGATTTGCTGAAAAAGTAGAATCTCCCACCCGCTTGTTTGAAAAACTGAAAGAAATCAGTTCGATTCTCTCCTATACCGTGTGTGCATTCAGCGATACGATATGGGTGTGAGTTCGACATTTGCGAGAGGGGTAATTATACAATGAAAACAAAATTAATGACTGCTGCACTATCACTTGTTGTCATGGCTTCGCTAACGGCTTGTGGGGGGAAAGAAGAACCTAAAGCCTCCGGTTCCGCAGCTCCTGCAGCTGCGACAGTTAAACCAGCGGAAACACCAAAGGCAGAACCAGCCGCTCCAGTTAAATTGCGCATTGCTTGGTGGGGCGCTCAAGAACGTCATGATGCGACGCAGAAGGCTCTTACGCAGTATACGGCGCTTCACCCGAATGTTACTTTTGAAAGCGAATTCTCGGGTTGGGACGGTTACTTCGACAAGCTTGGCGTTCAATTCGCAGCGAAAAATGCCCCTGATATTATCCAAATGGATGCAGCCTACTTGAATGAGTATGTCGCTCGTAATTTGGTTGCAGATCTTGCAAGCGTTAATGTAGCGGATATGGATAAAGCGCTTCTCGAGTCAGGTAAAGTTGGCGGTAAGCTCTTCGCGATGCCGCTGGGAACTGCCGCACTTGGCATGGCTTACGATAAAACAGTCATCGAAAAGCTCGGCTTGAAGGCGCCAGCATGGGATTGGACTTGGGATGACTATTACAAGTTCGGTCAAGAGGCGAAAGCTAAACTTGGCAAAGATAAATACGTTTTCGTTGATCAAAGCTCGGATTTAGTTGATTACACAGCGTACCAGCTTAGCCAAGGCAAAGGTCAATCGTTCACTGATAACAAGCTTACGATTGATAAAGATACTTGGGTTAAGTACATGAATAAACAAACTGAAATGAGAAAAGCGGGAATTGTGACTCCTGCGGACATTACGGTAACGGACAAAGAACTTGATCCTAAGCTGGACAGTGTTGTTAATGGTACTGCGCTTGCTCGTCATATTTTCTCCAATCAAGTAGGAGCCATTAGCGGTCTTAAACCAGACGCCTTCTCCTTCACAACACTTCCTAAAGCAGCACAAACGGGTGGCTGGTTGAAGCCAGGTATGTTCTGGAGCGTGAATGCAGGCTCTAAACAACAGGAAGAAGCGAAAAAATTCGTTGAATGGTTCATTAACGACCAAGAAGCCGGAAAAACATTGGCGCTCACGCGTGGTATTCCAGGCAATGCCAAAATCGTAACGACACTTGCTCCTAATTTTAGCGCGACTGACAAAACCTCCGTGGACTTCATTAATAAAGTGGGTCCGGCTGCACAGAAATTCGTAGCTGAACCGCAAGGCTGGGGTAACTTCAAGAAAGACTACAAAACGATCGTCGAAAAAGTAATGTTCGATAAAGCAACAGCGGATCAAGCGTATGAGGAATTAATGAAAAAAGCGAAAGAGTACGATGCAGCAGTGAAAAAATAGGATTGCATAGAATCATGGCGTTGTCGCTTCTTAGGACGCGCCATGATTTTTTCATTCGATAGGGGTGTAGAGATGAATTTACATATTAATACAAATTTAAGTATGCGACTAGGTGAGAGGATTTCAATTTGTCCGCCGGATCGATTGGCTTCTCCGGTTCGTCATGCTTTGCAGATGCTAGTTAGAGATTTCAGGACGGTGCTCAGTGCTGAGACAGTTACCGTGAACGATCCAAAGCAGGCGGAGCTTGTCGTTCGCTATGCAGTGGAAAGCGATGGCTGTGCGGTACATCCGGAAGCATTCGCAATTCGTTTTACGCATGATGGTGAAAAGACGCAGCTACATATCGTTGCTAACGATGATTTGGGTCTTGTATACGGTATTCTACACGTGAGCGAGAAGGTGTTAGGGATTCATCCGTTTTGGTTCTGGATGGACCAGTCGATACAGACACATCCTTCGATTGACGTGAACTGTGTTCCGTATGACGCTCCCGTTGCTAAAGTCAGATTTAGAGGCTGGTTTGTGAATGATGAAGTATGCCTCATCGGTTGGAAAGAAGCTTACCCGCCATCACGTGAAGTCTGGCTGCCAGTCTTTGAAGCGTTGCTGCGTTGTGGCGGAAACATGGTCATTCCGGGAACGGATCTGCCGAAGACGGGCATTCATTTGGAGCTTGCGGCAGAAATGGGGCTTTGGTTGACCCATCACCATGCGGAGCCATTAGGCGCAGAAATGTTTCTGAGAGTCTATACAGGCAGATCGGCCAGCTATAAGGATGCTCCTGAATTATTTGAAAAGCTATGGTTGGAAGCCATTGAGAAGCAAAAAGACCAAAACATCCTATGGGTGCTCTCATTCAGAGGGCAGGGCGATAAGCCTTTTTGGGAAAATGATCCCTCCTTTGATACGCCAGCTAAGCGAGGGGAAATGATTTCCCGTGTCATTTATCGCCAGCATGAGATGATCAAGGAAGCTGTTGAAAATCCCGTCTATTGTGTGGCTTTATACGGAGAAATTGCCGAGCTGTACAAGGGGGGCTATATTGATTTGCCACAGGATGTAATTAAGATCTGGGCCGATAATGGTTATGGCAAAATGGTGTCGCGCAGACACGGCAATTTGAATTTGCGCATGCCTGCGCTGCCAACAGCGGAAGACGGGGGGAAGCATGGAATCTATTATCATGTGACCTTCCATGATCTCCAAGCGTCGAATCATCTCACCATGTTTCAGAGCTCCGCAGGCTTTGTTAAACAAGAAGTGGAGCGTGCATTTGAAGTGGGATGCACTGATTATCTCCTGCTGAATTGCGGAAATATTCGCCAGCATGTGTACATGCTCGATATCATTCGCGAGCTGTGGCTTCAAGGAAAGATGGATACAGCGACACATTTACATGCATTTGTTCAGCGGTATTACACTAGTTATCAGGATGAAATCGCTGACTTATATCAAACCTATACAGATGCAGCCATCGCTTATGGGCCTAATGCCGATGATCGAGCTGGGGATGAATTTTATCATCATCCTGCGCGCAGACTGATTGGCCATTGGTTGCAAGGGCGTACGAGTGAAGCGGACAAAGGCTTACTTTGGGCGACGGGGGAAGTGAGTTTCGCTGAGCAGGTAAGTTGGTTCGAACAGCGTAGTGAAGAAGGTCTTACTTCTTGGTCACAATGGGTTGAGAAATGTGATGCGCTGCTCAGCAAGCTGGATGGAGGGGAAAAGCAGCGGGTTATGGACCACTTGTGGCTGCCGGGCATCCTTCATCAGACGGGTTCCGAGGGCTTGCTCTGGCTCTGCCGCTCCTATGCTGCAGCTCGCAGTGAGCATTATGCGCAAGCTTTTGTATATGCTTCAGAGTCGTTGTGGTGTTATAACAAAGGCTTACAAGCACTCCGCTTATCTGAACATGGCAAGTGGGCGAATTTCTATCGTGCAGATTGGTTGACCAATATTGCAAGCACCGTCAATAATGTGGATACACTTCGCCGATTCCTTCGGATGCAAGGGGATAGTCCTGATTTCTTTCACTGGTACAAAGAATACCTCATGCCAGAGACGGAGAAGTATATCTACTTGGAGAACACGCATCGGAATCCGCTGCCAGATGATGAGCTTGCGGTTCAATTGAAGAACTATTTTAGTAAGCAATCGTAGCGCAGTTTGAACCATTCCTTATTCAGACGTATAATAACAGGAGCTCTAGATAAAGGATGATGGTACTCATGACTGACAATGATGGAAGGATCTATATCCGTTTTCTGGATGTAGAAGACACAGATGACTTGCTGAATCTCATGCAGCGTAACCGTCAATTATTTGAGGGAGTATGCCCTGCGCGTAATGAATCTTTTTATACAAGAGAAGTGCAACAGAAAGGCATTGAAAATGGGAACAAACAAAGAGAAGAAGATAAGCGATACGCTTTCGGTATTTTTCTAAACGAAACACAACAACTTATTGGTGATATTTCGCTGTTTGAAGTACAGCGCGGGCCGCATCAGAAATGTATTCTGGGCTATAGTCTGGACGAGGCGCATAATGGAAAAGGTTACATGTCAGAAGCCATTCAGCATGTACTACAATTTGCTTTCATGGAAGCGGGATTGCTGCGGGTAGAAGCGGGTGTTATGCCTCGCAACTTAGGTTCGATCCGAGTGCTGGAAAAGGCTGGGTTTCAGCGAGAAGGGCTCGCTCGCAAGTTGCTGGAAATTAACGGCGTGCGTGAGGATCACGTGATGTTCGCTATGTTGGCTGAAGATTTTAAAAGTGAAAAATAAATAGAGTTGGAAGAAAACCGTAGATCCCTAATCTGCGGTTTTCTTGTTTCACAAGCGCACTGAACAAAATTGCTATTTTTAGCTAGTGGTAATGCAAGAATTTAGAAACCAATTTCTGTACGATAAAAGGGAAGTAAGGCAAACCTATTAAGGAGGCAAACGCGATGTCGCAAGTGACGAACTTTCAATTAACAGAGGAAATGGTTAACCAGTTCTACCGGGAGGGGTATTTCTACGCGCCAGGTTTTATTACAGCAGAGACAGTGGCAGCGATTAATAAGGAGAATGCGGAGTTTGCACATACGAAAGGGAATGGGGAGTGGAAAAGTCATGCCATTATTGATATCGCCAAGGAAAGGGATGCGTATCCTGAAACAACAAGCTTTCTGACGAATGCGGACGTTGTTCGTGTTTTTGAACGTATTTTAGGCGATGAAGTCAAGCTCTGGATGGGGATGTATGCGGTCGTGGATCCTCAGGGGAAAGGGTTAGAGTGGCATCAAGATAACCAATATACCCATATTCTTGGTCATATGTTGAATGGTTTTATTGCTTTGGATCATATATCCCAGGAAAATGCAGGACTTTGGCTTGCTCCAGGCTCACATTTGTTGGGGCGCCAACCGAATCTAAATACGGAAGAGGGGCATAGGCGCGCAGCGGAGCCGGCGAATGGAGCGCCATGTAACCCGATGGCACCGGGGGACGCGGTGTTTTTTCATCGCGAGACGCTTCACCATAGCAAAATGAACCATACCGATAAGCCAAGACGAGCTTATGCGTTCCAGGTTGCTTCGGCAAACTGTCGGTATGCCAAGACTGGTAAGCTGCTGGAGGATCGTGTGCAGTTGTCTGGATTTCATTCTTAAGTTCACTTGATGAGTTTATCGCTTGCGATATTCTCTCGGAGTCAGCCCGTGCAATGATTTGAACACTTTATTAAAATAGCTGGCTGACCCGAAGCCGCAGGTTAGGGCAATTTCTGTAATAGACAACGTGGTAGAAAGCAGCATATGTCCCGCATACTGCAGTCTCAGCCGGATGATAAATTCATTCGGGGTTAATCCAGTCACATCCTTAAACCTCGTATAGAACCACGTTCGTTTAAGGTTCGATCGTTCAATCACAGCGTCCATATCCAATTCTTCGGACCAATGCTCCATCATGTACTCGACAGCAAGTACGATGCTGCTTGGGGAGGAAGCTTCCATTTGCGGATGCGACATTTGTGTTTGGTAGTATCTGTGCATATGAACTAGCATTTGAATCATCATGGCTTGTTGTTGAAGCTCCCAGTCGGGCAGGGCTTGCTTGCCCTCCTCAAGGGCTTCAATGGCAAGCCTTTTTACTGCTTGTGCGAAGACGCTTGATGCCGGGATGAGCGGAGACGTATAGGTTGTGTAAAATGGTGTAAGTAAACTGGAGCCTCGAGGGATAAAGCCGACGAAGGCTGGGGAAAAGAGCAGCATAATCCAGCGACTAGATTGGCCCTCATGTTGGGTCAAATTCCAATGCGGCTCAAAGGGGCGCAGCAAGACAATATCGCCAGGCTCCGAATAATAAATGGCGTCTCCGATCTTATATTTCATGCCATAGTCAAGCGCAATGCTGACCTCAAGCGCATCGTGCATGTGCAGCTCATGGTCGGTAAATTCGGCGAATTTCTCTTGAATGCTGTACCCGGAAGTTAAAGCGATGGTCTGATACCGCAAAAGTTAGCCCCTCCTCATTGTGTTTTCCCTACATATGAGTATAACTTTTTTCTAAAATGAAGTCTTTTACTAATCAAATGATTATCATATGAGCTAGTGATTATGACTGGTTAAAGAGACCTATTTTTACCTCAGAAAGTTAATTTATGTAAAAATGATTATTGCCGCACCTGGTAATCACTGGATATAGTCGGGAAGTGACATCGGAACAAGCTAGTTCCTGTCTTGGAAAACGACATCATTTGAAGGAGGCAATGTAATAATGAAAAAGCTTAAACCTGCGCATACCCTTACGGCGCTAGTCTCATCCACGCTGATCGCGGGCATGATGGTGATTCCTTCCGTTTTTGCAGCTAATCTATTCAGCGACAATTTTGATGATGGGGATGCAAGCGGTTGGTCGACGCAGAATGGCACTTGGACGGTCGTTCAAGACAATGGCTCCTACGTGTATCGCCAAACCAGTTCAAATGAGGGACGCGCATCAACAGGAAATACGTCATGGACGGATTATGCCGTTGAATCGAAGGTGAAAATCGATAATTGGAACGGAACCAACCGTGCGTATGTTGCGGGGCGTTATCAAGATGGCAACAATTTCTATGCCGCATCTTTGTATAACAGTAATGGAGGGAAGCTTGAAATTCGCAAAAAAGTAAGCGGTTCCACTTCGACGCTGGCCACCGTGGATTATCCACTTGCAGCAGGTACATGGTATACGGTAAAGCTAGAACTCTCAGGCTCCACAATTCGCATGTATGTGGATGGTGTGTTACAGCTTACAGCAACAGATACGAGCCTAAGCTCTGGTGGCATTGGGTTAGTCGGTTACAAAGCAGCTGCAAGCTTTGATGATATTCTAGTTACTGATAGCTCTGGTTCAACATCGACACCAGCGCCAACGCAATCGCCATCACCGTCACCATCTGCCTCACCGTCGCCTTCGCCTTCACCATCCGTTCCACCTAGCGCTTCGCCATCACCTACGCCTCCTCCAACGGCGGGCGCAGTGTATGTGGATCCGAATGGCTCATCTAGTAATCCAGGGACATTGGCAAGTCCTACGACACTTAGCTCGGCGCTAACGAAGGTAGCTCCTGGCGGCGTCATCTATTTACGTGGCGGCACGTATAGCTATAACGCTCAAATTACGATTGATCGTACGAATAATGGTACATCGAGCGCGATCAAAACAATCATGCCTTATGGTTCAGAGAAGCCTGTCTTGGATTTCTCCTCACAGAGCTATAATTTGGCAGACGTTTCCCTGAATGCAAGGGGGTTGCAAGTCAATGGCAGCTACTGGACGATCAAGGGACTGGAAATTAAAGGTGCCGCCGATAATGGCGTATACGTAGCAGGCAATAACAATCGTTTAGAGAACTTGGATGTCCACGACAATAGGGACACTGGCGTACAGCTAGGAAGATATGCTTCCACAGCGCTGCGCAGCGAATGGCCAGCGAACAATACCATTTTAAATGTGTATTCTCATGATAATTTTGATCCTGATAACGGGGAAGACGCCGATGGATTTGCAGCTAAGCTAACCACGGGGCCAGGGAATGTGTTTGATGGTTGTATCTCGTCTTACAACACGGATGACGGTTGGGATTTGTATACGAAATCAGAAACGGGACCAATTGATCCGATCACGATTAAGAACAGCGTAGCGCATCATAACGGTCAAACTTCCTCGGGCAACTCGACAAGCTCCAGTGATGGGAACGGTTATAAATTGGGTGGGGAAAAAATCGCAGTCAACCATATCGTTACAAATTCCGTTGCTTATCTCAATAAAAAACACGGATTTACGTTCAATAGTAATCCAGGATCCATCACCTTGACGAACAATACGTCGTTTAGCAACGGTGAAGGCAATTTTACATTTGACACCGGCACGCATACATTCACAAACAACTTGTCCTACAAAGGAACTTCAAGTGATAAAACGAGTGGAACCGATACAGCAAGCTCAAATGTATGGTGGAAAAGCGGCACAAGCACGAATGCAGCAGGCCTCCTAGCGAGTGATGCGGATTTCGTAAGTTTAACACCAACGCTCACACGCAATGCTGACGGTTCTCCGAACTTAGGCAACTTCTTGAAGCTTGCCACAGGCAGTGATTTGATCGGTGCGGGGACTCCTAGCGGAACAAATATTGGTCGGAATTAACGAATGGGACTATGCTCCGCCTGCCTTATGGGAGGTGGGGCTTTTATTATAAATGTACAAGAACCGTCTGGGGGAGATGACCTAGGCGGTTCTTTGTGCCCTGAGTCGTACGGTATCTTAAAAAAAGACATAGAGCTATAAGTATAGACAACGACAAAGGGGGACAACGAGAGTAACATTGAGTCGGAGGTTGATTTATTAGGAAGGAGAGCGCTGCTATGCTTCACAAATTCTTGCCAGCTCCCGTGAACGGTGGATTCCACATGGATGATTATTGGGTCTGGTGCGGATCCGCCGTTCAAGGGGACGATGGCAGATTCCATTTATTTGCCTCTAGGTGGCCTAAATCTCTTCCGATGCATCCGGGCTGGTTGGTTTCTTCCGAGATCGTTCGAGCTGTTTCAGATCGACCCGAAGGACCATACTCGTTTGAAGAGGTGGTACTGCCCGCACGAGGAGCCGAATATTGGGATGGTCGCAGTACACATAACCCTCATATTGTTAAGCATGAAGGCATGTATCTATTGTATTACATGGGGTCAACGCATCCTTTTCCTGATCCGATAGAGGGAGATGGATTTGGTCTGCAAGATCCGCGATGTATCGTTGCTCGAGCGAACAAGCGCATTGGATTGGCGGTGTCGGCTAGTGTGTTTGGACCCTGGCATCGGCGTGATGAACCTATTTTGTCAACAAGGCCAGGCAAGTTTGATAGCTTCTTAACGTCCAATCCTGCCCCTTGTATAAATGAAGATGGTTCAGTGCTCTTGATCTATAAAGCTAGACAATATGTAGGCTATGAGCATGGGAATATGACTTTTGGGGTTGCGCGAGCAGATCATTACGAGGGTCCTTACAGGGTGTTAAGTGAAAACCCGATTTTCCCGCCTGACGCGCATTTGGAAGACCCTTTCGTGTGGCGAACAGATTTCGGATATGCCTTGATAGCGAAGGATATGGATGGCCATCTATCCGGTGAAAAGTACGGTGGCATATATGCTTCTTCAAAGGATGGTATAACGTGGGAAATCCATCGTTCACTTGCGTATTCTCGAAACGTTACTTGGGATAATGGGATCACCCGAACCATGGGTAATTTAGAAAGGCCATTTCTCTTGTTTCAAAAGGGTCAGCCAACACATTTATTTGCAGCTACATCCGATGGTACCAAGGGCTTCCATGACGCCACACAAACGTGGAATATGGTGATTCCATTAGCTCTTGAATAAGCAACATCAGAATGGAGGGACGATGATATGTCTAAAACAGAAGCGATCACGGAGATCAATCTCGCGCTGCATTGCGAAGTAATCTGCAGTTCAGAAATGACAGATAGGATGGGCCTTCATGCGGTAGATGGTGCCTTAGATACCTATTGGCAGCCATTAAGCTCCGATAAAAAGGATAATAACAGCGTATGGATCATGGTTGATCTAGGTGACTGCTACTTGTTCAATGGTGTTCAATTGAAGCTGGCATCCGGTTTCATTCATAAATACCGTATTCTTCATTCTTCAAACGGAGTAATTTGGCATGAAGCTTTTAATCGGGAAACGTCGAGAGGCGGGATCAGTGTAGACGAAGTGGCGCTTTTTCCAAAAGTGAGCGGACGATACGTAAACTTGGTAATGGAGCTCTTTGATCCGGAGCGAGATTTACAGCTCATTAATTTCGGTATTTTTGAACGGCTAACGATTCCTTCCGGCCCCTTGTTAGATCGCGTAGTTTGCACGGTTGAAGGTCGCGCTTACGATCAGGATGATACATTAACGATACAAGTGAACAACCGAGTGGCACTGGCGCTGAAGGGGAGTCTAACAGACGGTTCGGATGTCGACTTCACGAATGAGGATATCTCGATCAGAAGCAGCAACGAGAACGTGGTGAAAGTAGATGAGAATAACGAGATAACCAGTCTCAGGTCCGGCATCTCACAGATGATAGTTAGCGTCACATTTGACGGGGTGAAGAAAGAGGCCACCTTTTATATAGATGTGTATAATCCTGCGGAATGGTTGGTGGATATCGATCTGGTACATCCTTCTTTGGTCATGGATATTGGTCAGCCAGCTTTTTTAGAACTAGGTCATACCTATCCAGGACTGCAGGTTAAACCTGCTGTAGCGATGCATATGCAAATTTCATTAGTGAACACGTCAACGGGACTGCTGGTAGGGAGCTTTCCTGAAAGTAAATTGGCAGCGGGCACGGCATCGATGTTTACATTTCCAGGCGAAGTGAAGGAGCCTGGTACATACCAGATAAATATGGTGATGGAAGTAGAAGACGGTCACTCCTATTATGATGCTTGTTATTTTACCGTTAAGCCCCCTCATACACACACAGAAGGGCAAAGTGAAATCGTACATTTTGATAAAAAAGGGAAACTAGTTTATGTACCTGATTTCAAAGGGAATCAGATCATCGATTTTTCAAACTGTGGTTACAGTGGAGGTGGCGTAGCAATCCCTGATGTCGTACCTGTCATTTCACTTGATCCCATACAGGGGGATAATACGACACACATTCAGGCAGCAATTAATCGGGTCGCTGATCTCCCTCTATCTTCGTCGGGCTTTCGTGGTACTGTCCTTTTGAAAAAGGGCATCTACCCCGTAGATGGTACGATAGAGATTCAGGCAAGCGGCATTGTCGTACGTGGTGAGGGGGAAGCCGAGGGTGGAACCTTACTGCATGCCACAGGAACGAAGCAGCGAAATGTATTTGAAATAAGGGGAGAATCAGCCCCTAGGCTGCTGCCTGAGACGCAGACCTCCATTTGTGATCTTTATGTGCCATCGGGAGCACGAACGATCCATGTTAGTGATGTATCCTGCTATCGGGTTGGAGACACCGTCAAGGTGCTTCGCTATGGAAATGAACGTTGGATTCATGCCATTGGTATGGATGCGATTCGCTTGAGGCCAGTAGCAGGCGGAACTGCTCAATGGCTTCCGTTCCAGCTGGAGTTCGACAGAGTGATCACTCATATAGATGGCAATCGTATTACACTAGACGCTCCAATCGCGAATGCAATTGAAACCCGCTGGGGAGGCGGGTCGCTAATCAAATACGAGGATGCAGGCCGAATAGAACAGATCGGTATCGAATATTTGAGGGTGGTCGTTTCCTATGATCCCACGATCCATGAGTCGCGAATCGATGGCAATGAGGGCAGTGAACCATACCTGGCTGACGAGCAGCATGCGATTAATTTCATTGATCTGGATTATGTTAAAAACGCGTGGATACGCAATGTCGTTGGCTTCCATCTCCAGCATGCACTGGTGCAGGTTGGACGCGATGTGAAGTGGATAACCATCCAGGATTGTGCAGCTTATGATTTTGTCAGCTTGGTTACGGGAGGACGTCGGTATGCGTTCCATCTTATGGGTGAGCTAACACTTGTCCAGCGAGCCTACTCGGAAACGGCAAGGCATGCCTTTGCCGTTGATGCGCGTGTTGCAGGACCGAACGTATTCCTCGACTGTGAGTCGCAACAGGATTACAACACAAGTGAACCGCATCATCGCTGGTCGGTTGGCTGCCTCTATGACAATGTAAAGAGCCGGATCCATATTCAGGATCGAGCCTGGTTGGGGAGCGGGCATGGCTGGTCTGGGGCCAACTATGTCACTTGGAATACATCCAATGAGCTGGTCTCGCAACAACCTCCAACCGCTCAAAATTATGCGTTAGGACATGTTGGAAGTAAAGGGAAATCAGTTCTTCCAAGTCCCTATGATCAGCGGCAGCGCAAGGAAGCTTTCTGGGAAAGCTTCGGGAGTCATGTTGAACCGCGCAGTCTATATAGGCAACAGTTGCAAGACCGTTGCATACTGCCTAATCTCACATGAGGAGTGAACTGTAATGGGCCTATGCAATTGAGCATGGGCCTCTTCTAATGCGTTCACCTCTACATTTAAATAGTCATTTTAATTAATGAGGGTAGGTAGTTTCGATTTTAAAGATAAATTTACGATTATGATGATAATTATTTTCTTTGATTTATATTAAATTGGAGGTGAGTGTACGCACTCCACATCAAGGAAAGGAGTTCACAGAGTAAGGAGAATTCAATGTTCAAATAGCAATCCAAATCAAGGGAGGATGTATTTATGGGGAAAGGTAAAAAAGTAGGAATTATTCTGCTATTGATTAGTTTGTTAATTACCATGATTCCACTTGCAGGCTATGCTGCGGATGCGAAATTGTCAGTCGCACCATCAGGAGTGACGGCAAGTAGCGATGATGGGAATGTACCAGCTAATACAGTGGATGGCAACTTAACGACGCGTTGGTCAGCAAGCGGAGACGGGCAATGGATTAAATACGATTTGGGCTCCATTAAAAAAGTATCTTACATTAAAATCGCTTTTATAAGTGGGGATACAAGAACGTCGACTTTCGATATTCAAACCTCTACGGATAATGTTACTTTTACGACGGTTCAAGCTAATGTGACGAGCAGCTTAACTACTGCCCTGCAGACATTTGATTTTCCCGATGTTGACCCGGCTCGTTATGTGCGAATTGTCGGACATGGCAACTCCAACAACTTGTGGAACAGTTACACCGAGGTAGAAATTTACGGCGACACTTCTGCAAGCGCTTCCGTGGACACAAAGTTCTCTGTCTCAGGGTCTAACGTGACCGCTAGCGCGGACGATGGGAATGTCCCTGCTAACACGGTGGATGGAAACTTGACCACTCGCTGGTCAGCTAGCGGCAATGGACAGTGGATCAAGTATGATTTGGGCTCGAGCGTCAGGGTTGCCTATATAAAAATAGCCTTTGTAAGCGGGGATACGAGAACCTCGACTTTCGATATTCAAACGTCCACGGATAATGTGAATTTCACGACGGTTCAGTCCAATGTGACGAGCAGTTTGAACACAAGCTTACAAACGTTCGACTTCCCTGATGTAGCATCAGCTCGTTATGTGCGAATTGTTGGTCACGGCAACTCCAACAACTTATGGAACAGTTATACCGAAGTAGAGATTTATGGTGAAGCTCCTGTCATACCAGGTGTTTCTGTTTCCACTTCCGCCCAGTTAGCAACCGCTTTAAGCAATGCAATTGCAGGTACAACGATCGTATTAGCAAACGGGACTTACTCACAAACAGGACCCTTTGTCTTGAGTAACAAAAACGGCACCCCAAGCAGCCCGATCACGCTTAAAGCTGCGAATCAGGGGCAGGCGATTATTTCTGGCGGGGCTTCTCTTCAAATTGTAAACTCGTCCAATGTCGTGATTGAGGGATTGAAATTTACAAACTTAGGAAATACAGGACTCCTTTTAGATGGATCCAACAACATTCGCGTTACGCGGAATCAATTCGCACTTCAAGCAACGGGGAGCACCCTAATCTGGCTTCAAGTTAGCGGAGTTAATAGTCATCATAATCGAATTGATCATAATGACTTTGGACCGAAGAGCGACACAGATCCTCTGATCGCTTATCAAGGCGACAACAACGGGAACATTTCACAGTATGACGTAATCGAATATAACTATTTTCATGATGTGGGGCCATGGGTGGCCAATGGGAAAGAAACGATACGCCTTGGCTTATCGGGAATCTCATTATCTAATGGATATAATACGATTCAATACAATTTATTCGAGAATTGCGATGGGGAGCCTGAAATCGTTTCTGTGAAAAGCAGTAACAATACCGTTCGCTACAATACCTTCAAGACGTCCAAGGGGGGACTCACCTCGAGACATGGGCATAACAACTCCTTTTACGGCAACTATTTCCTAGGTGATGGTGTAGAATCGGAACAAGCAGGAATCCGCATTTATGGAAACGATCATAAGATTTACAACAATTACATGGAAAATCTAACAGCTAACGCGATTATTCTTGATAATGCTGATTATGATGGTGGTACAGGTGGTTATCCTTCCAATCCATCAGCGGATGACTTGAGAGAACAATGGAAAATTTACCGAGCACAAGTGGTCAACAATACGATTGTGAACAGCACGACTGGAATTATCGTTGGTTCTGGTAAACCTTTAGCTCCACAGGACAGCAGAGTGGCTAATAATATCGTCCGAAATTCCACAGGAACCCTCTATAATGAAGTTGGAACCACCAACACGGTATTTGAAGGGAATATGGGTTACGGCGGTACAGTTAGCAATAATGGTTCGAGGACATCTGCCCAAATTTGGAACATCAATCCGCAATTGACGACTGTAAACGGGTTGCAAAAGCTATCATCCAGCAGTCCTGCCATCAACGCTTCGGTGGGAACCTACACTAATGTGACAGAAGATATGGATGGCGAAACACGCTCGACCAATGATGTTGGAGCAGATGAACGGTCTTCGAGCACGTCCTTTGGCAAACACCCATTGGTTGCATCTGAGGTTGGACCTAATGCGCCATAATCGTGTACGTGTAAACGGTATCATTTTATTTAGTGCAAGGCAGGATTCTTAGTTCGAAAGGAGAATAGTATCCTTGTGTTTGCGTTACTTCCAAAATTTTGTGATCCAAGACACCTTTTATGAATGGGACTAACTCAGCATAATTAATGTGTGAGGGGAAGAAGAGAACATGGCAGGAAACAAGGCAGTTGTCTACAGCAAACCAGGAAGTGTTGAGATTCGTGACACCGATTATCCTGAATTAGTTCTTAAGGATGGACCAGGCGTTAACCCATTGAATGTCGGAAGAAAATGTGAGCATGGGGTTATCCTAAAGGTCGTAACAACGAATATTTGTGGCAGCGATCAACACATGGTGAGAGGTCGGACAACGGCTCCGTCAGGACTCATTTTAGGTCATGAAATTACAGGTGAAGTTATTGAAGTTGGGCGCGATGTGGAATTTATTAAAAAGGGAGATTTAGTATCCGTACCTTTTAATATTGCCTGTGGTCGTTGTCGCAGTTGTAGAGAACGGAACACGAATGTTTGCTTAAATGTGAACCCAGATCGACCAGGCTCTGCCTATGGGTATGTTGACATGGGTGGATGGGTCGGCGGGCAATCGGAATATGTCATGGTTCCTTATGCGGACTTTCAGTTGCTGAAATTCCCTGACAAGGAAAAAGCCATGGAGAAAATCCTTGATTTGACGATGCTCTCGGATATTTTCCCTACAGGCTATCATGGTGCAGTTAGCGCGGGGGTTCGTCCAGGATCGACGGTGTATGTAGCTGGAGCAGGACCAGTTGGACTGGCAGCAGCTCATTCCGCACAGCTGCTTGGTGCAGCCGTAGTTATCGTTGGGGACCTGAATGCAGAGCGACTAGCACAAGCGAAAAGCTTTGGCTGCGAAACGGTTAATTTGCGTGAGAACGCTGATTTAGCTGGCCAAATCGATCAGATTCTCGGATCGCCTGAAGTGGACTCGGCCATTGACTGCGTAGGCTTCGAAGCACATGGTCATGGCAAAGCGCATGGGGAAGCACCTGCAACCGTACTCAATTCCATTATGGAAGTTACCCGTGCAGGCGGCAGTTTGGGGATTCCGGGACTTTATGTAACGGGCGATCCAGGTGCAGTGGATGAAGATTCCAAAATTGGTACATTAAAAATCCGCTTCGGACTGGGCTGGGCGAAATCGCATACGTTTGTAACGGGTCAAACACCTGTTATGAAGTATAACAGAGATCTGATGATGGCGATTCTCAGCGGCAGGGCACAAATCGCCAAAGCGGTGAATGCGACACTCATTTCTTTGGCAGATGCACCTCAAGCTTATCAAGAATTCGATCGTGGTGTTTCTCGCAAATTCGTTATTGATCCGCACGGACTTGTAAAATAAAATGTTTATTTCGGGGCTGTCCTATTTATAGGGCAGCCTTTTTGCGTGCGAACAATTTGCTGCAGGTAATGACATTTGCATATGCTCCTGAATACCATGTTATAGATGCCTAAGCCCACTGGACGTTAGAAGAAAAGAAAGGATATGATCGTCGACAATGAAAAAGACATATAAGCTCAATGAAATCGCGCGAAAACTTAGAAAAACGCAAGCAACGATTGTGGAATGGTCAAGGCAATTTGGTGATTTTCTTCCAACCATCGCTGTAGGGGGAACCTATAGATACACCGATGAGGCTTTGGAGGTATTTATAATCATTTCAAAAATGAAAGATGCCAATAAATCAATTAAAATGATTAGCGAATATTTACAGGAAATGAGCCAGAAAGGAATTCGTATTCCTAAAAGTGAGGAGATTCTTGTAACGCCTTCACCTGCGCTTACTCCTGTTTCTGTCCCTGTCACTGAAGTGAATGTACCTCTAACCGAAAACAAAGTTACTCCCCATTTAAGCAATGAAATCTTGGAATTACGTAATCTCGTACAGTTTCTAACGCAAAAAATTGAAGCGATAAAAACGCCGAAGCTAACAAACGAACAAGTAGATGATAGTCAATTGGTTGGCATATCTTCCATTTCGAGTGGTAGACAAGTCGCACCAACGAAAAATTACGTCAACGTTCTGTTCGATCAGCTCTCGGATGAAGTGGCGGAGCTTCGGAATATTGTGCTTACTTTTATGGAAAAGATGATTGAGGTCACGAAGGATGCTAATCAAGATGAGCGGTATACCAACATGGCTAAAACGTTGCACCTACATTTTAATGGCATTTCCGAAGAGGTTGCTGAGCTGCGCAATATTATTAAGATTTTTACGTCCAAGGTAGCTGAGGTCATTGAACAAGACGACAGCAGCGAAGTTGCCGCTAATATGGATGTGCTTAATAACCAATACAAGCATGTTGCGGATCAGGTTCAAGAACTGCAGCACGTGATTTATACGGTTCAACCAAAGCAAGTGGAAGTTCTGGAGCAAGAGCTCAAAGGTGAAATAGTTGCAGTAACCAAGGCGCTGCAAGAGCAACTGCAGGAGCAACAAAGTGAAGGGTTCACGAAGTTGGAAGATGAGCTCCACATTTTCAAGCATGAGTTCCCTAAGTTGATCGAAACGTTGGCAGAAAATTTCCGGAGTGAACTGGTCACATCAGCAAGTGAATTGGCCAATACAACAAATGAACTGCAGGAGCAACTTGATGAAAGCGTCTTAAAGTTGGAGCTAAAGTTCCAAGCCCTTCAACCCAAAATAGCGGAAGCGAAAGAGCAAAATCTCGTTATCAGGGGGGAAATGCATGCAGCAGTAAGTGGCTTGCAGGCAGCAACAAATGAGCTGCGAGCAACAACAAATGAGGTACAGGCGCAACTTCATGTAAGTGTTTCGAAGTTGGAGCAAGAGCTCCAGGCTGTTCAACCCCAAATTGTCGAATCGAAGGAGCAACATCTCAGCCTCAGGGGGGAACTGCTAGCAACGACAAGTGAGTTGCAGGCAGCAACAAGTGAGCTGCAAGCAGCAGTAAGTGAGCAGCAAGCAACGACAAGTGAGTTGCAGGCAGCAACAGGTGAGCTGCAACAGCAGCTTCAGGATAGTATCTCGAAGTTGGAGCAAGAGCTCCAGGCTGTTCAACCCCAAATTGTCGAAGCGAAGGAGCAACATCTCAGCCTCAAGGGGGAACTGCAGGCAGCAGCAAGTGAGTTACAGGCAACAACAAGTGGGCTGCAAGCTACAACAAGTGAGTTGCAAGCAACAACAAGCGAACTGCAAGCAACAACAACTAAGCTGCAACAGCAGCTTCAGGATAGTGTTTCGAGATTGGAACAAGATATTCTTATCATTCAACCGAACATCACAGCAAAGTTGGAGCAAGGCCTCAGTGAAGGAATGCAAGCAGTGTCAAGTGAGCTGCAGAAACAACTGCAAGAAAATATTTTGAAGTTGGAACAAGAGCTTCAATCTTTTAAACCTCAAATCACAGATGTGCTGGAGCAGAATCTCCGGAGTGAAATGCACGCAGCGACATATGAATTGCGAAAGCAGCATAAGGAAAGTATTACAGAATTAGAGCAAGAGTTGCATAAAAATTACAATATAAGCGCTGAGCGGTTAACTGAGCTCATTGAACAAGCAGTTACCAACCAAGTTGATTCTAATGAAGATGTACTCAACCAACGGTTTGATAATATTTCAATCCAGTTGACTTCCCAGCAACGATTGCTGGATAAGTTGGCTAAATTTCTAGGCATATAAAACATGGAATCACTGAAGAACGTCACACAGTCTGTGTGACGTTCTTAGCGATTTTTAAGGAGTGATGACGGGGGATGTCCCATCTTTTTTCTGAAAACGCGGTTGAAGTAAGCGGGATCACAATAGCCCAGAAAGTCTGAGATTTGTGCAATAGACATTGAGGTGTTCATGAGCAAATCTTTGGCAGAAGTGATGCGAATGTTATGAAGAAATTCGATCGGCGTACAACCAAGGACATCTCGAAACACAGACGTAATATAGTTTGGATGTCGATCAAAATGCTCCGATAATTGCTCAATGCGCAGCGGTTCCCGATAATGCTCGATAATAAATTGTTGGATCTCGGCTACAAGTGAATGTTTTTTGGTTGGAGAAGGCATGTCCAATTCCCGATTAAGCCCAGCTAATTGTTCTAATAAGATTCCCTCGCAGGAGTGCTGATAGTAAGGAGCTTGCGCGAGCCAAAGTTGATGCATGGTTATACATCGTTGTTTATAGAACAAATGATTGCGAAGCTTCAAGTGTACAACTTGTTGGAGATGCACCAAGGGAATGTCCGTCTCCGAGCCAACTGTTGAAAAATGAATGGAATAGGAGGCATGAATCCGATCTTTAGCGATGTCATAATTTCGTTGCAAGCCTGCTGGAATGAAAATAAGATCGCCTTTGCAAACGGTGAATACTTGCTCGCCAAAGTAATAGGTGATTTGCCCCTCAAGTCCCAGCAAAACGGAGTGCCATTCCGGTAAGAAAGTTGATTTGTGTGAATATCCAGGCTGCAGCTCGTTATAGTTAATGTAGTGAAAATGAAACAAGGCGTTTTCTCCTCTCCCTACTCATTTGAATTATAACCTGAGAATTGTTCAGAAACTAATAGTATTGTTAATTCTCTCTCTATTCCCATGCAGCTATAATTAAACTATACCACAGACGGTAAATGAACTTAGGAAAAGGTGAAAAATTATGATGCAATCAGGAAAAACGTTCTCAATGTCTCAGTATACCGAAGAAGGATATTGCGCTCCTGTACAAGTATTGTCATTAGAGGAAGCTGAGAAGGGGTATGAACGGTTTTTTCAAAAAATTGAACAATCTAAGTATCATCCAGGTGGAACTACGATGGATATGGCAGGCTGGCATATTCGAAATGAGTGGGTTTATAACATTGCAACCCATCCAGCCATATTAGGTCCGATTTCCGAGATTCTTGGCGAGAACATTATTTTATGGTCAACGAACTTCTGGTATAAGGAGCCTCGCAACGAGAAACGCATTCCGTGGCATCAAGATATTCATTACTGGCCGATGGATCCGCCGATTAACGCAACAGCATGGCTCAGCTTAGGTTTTTCCGTTACAGAAAATGGATGTCTAAGAATTATTCCTGGAACACATATTGATCTTGTCGAACATAAACCTGTAGATCCTTCAGATAAGTCGTTTCTGACAAGTGAAATTGACGCATCGCTCGTTGATGAGAGCAAAGCGATCGATATCGAATTGACACCAGGGCAAGCGGTGTTTTTCACAGAAACGATCTTTCACGGTTCAGAAAGAAACACGTCGAACATCCCGCGAGTTGCCTTAAGTCTTCGTTTTACAACACCTGAGGTGAAGATGGGCTGGGATCCAGAGAAAAATCCGAACTGGCGAGCATTTCTAGTTAAGGGTGTAGATCATTATCATTATAATGATCATTTAGTTGGGATTGCGCCTGGTCGACAAGAGGATGGTCAGTAATAAATGGTACGAGTTCCTGATGGAAATATCGGGAGCTCTTCTTTTATTTTTTCAATAAACGAGGGTGGGGGAGCATTGTCAAGCTGGAGAATAAATGTTTGAGTTGCCAGAAGGTAAGAAATGAAATATTATTATATTATGGTAATTATATTACTTTATTATTGTATTACAAAAAAAGAAAGCGTTTTATTAATCCTTGTAACATGATTATACAGCAAGCTATTCGGTTTCGACTACTCCAAAATAAGGACGGTACCCGAGATGAGCATACATATTGTCGGTTTGAATCCGACTGTACTTTTTCCTAACGAAGAGCCTCTACGCCAGATCGTTTACGTGACAGTAAGAAGTCATGGTATAGAGCGAATTGAGGCTGTGTTAAAAGTAACAGTCGAAGGGGAATCAATAGGTGATGAGTGGGAAAGCCAAGTCACGCTTATAGAAGGGGATCAACAACTCGAAGTGAGAGTTAGCGATATGGAAACGCCAACCCTGGTTGCGATTTCTCTTTCCGTGAAAGAATCAGGAGAAGTACTTGCTTCTTATTCAAAGATGTGGCAGCCACAACGGAAATGGCGTGTTCATGTAGTCAAAGCATCCCATTATGATTTAGGCTATGACGGTCGCGTGGACCATATGCAGGCGGAAGCGGCTGATTATATGGATTTGGCAAGACGTTTAGTTGGAGATAAGGATCAGCTGCATGAATGGCACTACCATCTAGAGCATATGGGGTACATTCGTGCTTATGAGAAGCAACGGACACCAGCACAGCTGCGACAATTTGTTGATGAGTATTTGAAGTCCGGTTTAATGACATTGTTAGGAAATCCAAGTGGTCCACATTGGCACTGGATGGACTATGAACAGATCGCTCGAGCCTCTTATCCTGCTCGCAGGGAAATGAAGGACCGCTTCGATCTGGATGTCAAAGGGATTGCAGTAATCGATAATCCGAGCGCATCATGGTCGTCATTTCAAGCCTTTGCGAAGTCAGGGTTTCGCTACTTTTATCGATTTGGAACGACCTTTCGCGGACCAGGTTCGCATAAGGAAATTGGCATGCCAAAGGTTTGCTGGCTGACGGCACCTAACGGGAGAGACCGCATACTCGGCTATTTTACCGACTTTTATGGGGAGAGTTTGTGGATCGGTCAGGCCGGCGGCGGGGGAATGAATTATGTAGAGCCTGCAGCTAAGCAATTATCCGAATTTTTGCTGCGTGTTGAGAGTGGAGAGATGTACGGTGACTATCCGTATGACACACTTCTCATGAGCAACTACATCGATTGGGAAATCCCCCATGAAGATGAGCGTATTCTCATAGAATGGCGTCGCAAGTTTGCGTATCCGCAGATATGTTTTTCAGATGCTAATGACGCGATGCTGCGGCTTGAAGAGGTATATGGTGACCAGATTCCGGTCGTAAAAGGGGATACCAACAACTACTCTGGCGATTATTCGAGTATTGATCCGGCTTCACAAGGGATTAAACGCAAAGCGACGCGTCACTTAGCTTTCGCAGAAGGGCTCCATGCTATAGCTTCATCGCGATCCGACGTGACGTATCCAGGCAAATTATTGAACGATCTCTACATCAATCTCGTGGAGTTCGATGAACATTGCTGGCCGACGATGCTACCAGGCAACAATATGAATATTTTTAACACCAATGTTGTAAAAACGAAGAAAATCAGGCAAACCGCTGAAGAAGTGAACACGCTGCTGAATGAATCTATTTCACGTTTATCAGCCACAACGAGAACAGATGGTTCTTGCTCAACAATGACCGTTTGGAATTCGCTGGCTCACACGAAATCAGGGCATGTCATTTTCACAGCCACATCCGACGATTTATTAACATACAGCCAATTGCGAGATGAGTCGACAGGGGCTGAAACGTCGGTTCAACAGCTTGAGAACAGCAATGAATTTATTTTTTATGCAACGGATGTACCTGCCTACGGTTATAAGACCTACACCCTGGTAAAAGAACCTCAGCTTCAAGCTGGCCGGGAAGACATGCAAATTGGGGAAGCGTTGGAAGCGTTCACAATTGAAAATGCAAAGTATCGGTTTGCCGTCGACCGTATGAATGGACGGGTTTGTACACTGTATGATAAGGAATTGAAGCGTTCATTATTAGATGCGGAAGCTGCACATGGGTTTAATGAGTGGCTGCAAGTGACGACTGGCGAGTTCTCTTACACGCTTTTGTCCAAAGATTTAACGGTTGCTTCTATTGGAGAGACAGCTAATGTGTCCTGCACGGTTGGACCCGTGATGTCAGAAATCCGAGTGGAGTTAGCCGATCGCCGTGTTGGCGTAAAGCTGGTATCCATTTATCGTTTGTATGCCAATGCCGATCACTTGGATGTCATCAATCGAACGGAGCGCATGGATTTTCTGCATACCTCGGTCAATGATCGATACAAACAAAATGTGTTTGTTTCCTTCCCTTTTCAAGTAAATAATCCAGCGTTTAGAGCCGAATATTCGGGGGGGACTCTTGATCCTGCGGAGGATTTCTTACCTTCTGTACGTGATTTCGTCACCGTCAACAGATGGTTGGATGTGAGCAGTGGGGATGGTTCCTTCGGGATAACCTTTGTTCCGCACGAGGCCTCAGCGATTCACCTTGGGAAGATTAATTACAACCAATTAAGCGCTGATTATATTCCGGAGAGCTCACATCTCTATAGCTACGCATGGTCTAACCGTATGTCAGGTCTTACGACGTTAAGCTTAGAGGATTATAAAGCTGAACTCTCTTATTCGATTCGTTCCCATGCAGGCAATTGGCAGGAAGGTGAGGCAGCCTCATTTGGTTGGCAGCAAGCCAGCCCATTAATCGCTGATGTTGGTCATCAGCCAATGGAGAAGCAGATAAGCTTCATTGAGGTTGACCAGAGCAACGTGCAAGTCGTTGTCTTGAAAAGGTCGGAAAAACCAGGAGATGGCTACACGCTTCGCCTTGTTGAAACGGAAGGACGAGCGACCACACGCGTTAAAGTCCATCTTGGCTTCGCTCAGATCGATCGAGCATGGTCCTGTGATTTGGTGGAAAATCGTTTGCAGTCTTTGGAGCTGGAGGACGGCTATCTCTTCCTTACAATCCCTTCTTATGATATGGCAACGATTCAATTACATGTGAAAGAAGCAGAGTATCAGGAGATTCAAGCTCTTACAGTAACCCCACTGAGTGATAGTGAGATTCAATTAACGTGGCAGGTGGAAAAAGAAAATGCTGGACATGGTTACTTTATCTACCGTTCCGAAGATCCGTTAGCTCCTCCTACCCTGCATACGCAGGTGGGTTATGTGGAGTCGGCTTGCTTCCTTGATACAGGGCTTCATCCAGGCACGGAATATTACTATGAGGTTATTGCTGGCACTGCACACAATGGGCAGTCCGATCATGCGCGTGCGAAAGCTTTTGCAGAAACGAGCTTAGTGAATAAGACCGCGCCTAAACCAATTCAAAGTTTAAGCGTCGTTCCTCTGGATTGGGACGCATTAGCCGTCTATTGGAAACGGAATACGGAGCCAGATGTTGCTTATTATGAATTGTTTCGAGGGGCGGAGCCGAATTTCCAACCTTGTCGTGACAATCGAATAGCACGTCTGAGTCCGAATCAGTACGAGTTACAAGTGTGGGAAGATACGGGGCTTACGCCAGGTGATGTCTGGTATTACAAGGTGTATATAACCGATTACGCAGGCAATATTCAGGATCATTGTCTGGGTGTTCGAGGTGAAACACCTGTGACGAAGCGGCTTCCGGAACGAAGAGATACCTTTTAGAGAATAAAGCGGGATTTCCCGCTTTTTTAATGCATTATTTCTTATATTATGGTATTATAATTACATTAATATAAAAATAGTGAATATTCAGGAGGATATCTATGTATTCATATGCGAAGGGCTTACAACAAATTGAAGTGGATGTTCTCATTTGTGGAAGCGGTTGCGCGGGCATTGGCGCTGCTATAGCAGCGGCAAGAGGCGGGGCAAGCACCATGGTGCTTGAGAAGAATGGCTACTCCGGAGGTATAATCACCGCCGTTCATAACCCCTTTTTCGACGGACTAACAGATTTGCGCAACGGCGATATTATTGTGAAAGGCATCGCATTTGAGATGTATGCCAGAATGGGATATGCCAGCCCAACGGCTACCCGACTAGATGGTCTTCACCAAACCGTTGACCCAGAGAAGTTAAAGACCCTTGTAGACCACTACTATTCGAAGTTAGCGATTAGAACCTGGTATCATAGTCCAGTTGTAGACGTTTGTGTCAGCCAAAATCGGATTGAAGCGGTTATCACCGCGAACAAAGGGGGCATATATGCCATTAAGCCGAAAGTCGTAATCGACTGTACAGGTGATGGAGATATCGCAGGCTGGGCAGGAGCACCTTATGAAATGAGTGAGACGGTTCAACCGATGACACTACATTTCCGCATCGGAAATGTGAAAGTCGATGACGATTTGCCTGCTAAGTGCGAAGAAGCCTTAAAAGCACCCTTCGAGAATGGGGAACTGCCTTGTTACGGCGGCCCTTGGATGTTCTCCTTAGCCAAAGATGAAATCACGATTAATGCAACTAGGATTCATTCGAAGCCTTTGGACCCAGACCTGAAAAGTAAGGCTGAGATGCGAGGGCGTGAGGATGCATGGATTATGTTTGAAACTTGGAAAAAAGCGCTGCCTGAATTTCAAGATGCCTATCTCATCTCGACGGGTCCGGAAATTGGTGTAAGAGAAACGAGGCGAATTGTTGGCGATTACACGTTAACCGTGGATGATATTACCAACACGCGGACATTCGATGATGCCATCGTGAAAGGTTCTTGGTTCCTGGATATGCATCCTTCCGACGGCTCCGTAGGTGTCCATCCGCATACGCATTACAAGCCGGCACCTTACGATATACCGTACCGGACACTGTTGCCGCAAAAGCTCGACAATGTCATCGTTGCAGGCCGCTGCCACTCGGCATCGCGGGAAGCTTTAAGCTCTTCTCGTGTAACCATCACCGCGATGGGGATGGGAGAAGCAGCTGGAACTGCTGCTGTCATGGCTATTCAGCAGCAATGTGGGATGCGTGAGGTTAAGATGCAAGAGCTTCAGGATAAACTATTCGCAATCAAAGCGGGCTATTAATTGGTTTTCACGTAAGCAGTACCACGAAAGGGGCAGTCGTCTTGCTTCGAAAAAGAGATCACTATGTGTTATACGCGTTCTTACTCCCTGTTGTCATTATTCTTCTTCTATTCAAAGGGGTTCCGATTGCACAGTCTTTTTATTACAGCTTTACTGACTACAATGGCATTGAAGCGAATAGCGTCGGATTGAAAAATTACATTGAAATTATGACGGACGATGCATTTAAAACGAGCTTGTTCAACAGCTTATTATTTTTCATCAGCATCCCGATTAAAATTCTTTTATCCGTATTATTGGCTGTGCTTGTTTACGAAAAAGTATGGGGATCAGCGTTTTTCCGCTCCGTCATCTTTCTTCCACAGGTGTATTCAGCTGTAGTAATCGGTTTCAGCTTTTCCATCATGCTGTCGATGAACGGTCCCATTAATATGATGTGGAAGGAATTGGGGCTTACACAGCTTATTATGGATCCTTTAACAGAACCGTGGATGGCTAGATCGATTCTGATCATTGTGCTTGTCTGGGCGGGGATGGGGACTGGTATGATTATCACGCTTGCAGCGATGTCTACTATGTCTCATGAGGTGCTGGAATCAGCCAAAATAGATGGCGCAAGCTGGTGGCAGACGTTTGGCCGCATTATATTGCCAATGTTGAAACCAACCATTGAGTTTCTTGCCATCATGTATACGATTAGTCTGTTTACCAACCAATTCGGACTTGTCTATGCCTTGACCAAAGGCGGCCCAGGAAAATCGACGATTTTGCTTGATTATTTGATTTATAATGTCGCATTCACCGACGGGCAAAGTCGATTTGGCTATGCATCAGCCCTAGGCATCATCCTCATGATTTTAGTTGCTTTAGTGATGCTTGTGCAGCGGTTGTTGTTATCTGAACGAGGAGGGAAAACGCAGTGATGAGAACGTTTAAATTTCAATTCCCTTCCGTTCTATTTCTTTCCTTAGTCTCGCTAACAACGTTGTTTCCACTGTATTTCATCGTGGTGACATCCTTCAAAACCTCGAAGGAGTATTCGCTCAATCCGCTTGGCATGGCAACGAATTGGTCATTTGACAATTTGGCGAGTGCGCTCCAAATCGGTAAGCTGCTGTCATATTCCATGAATACGCTTTGGATGACCGTGTTGTCGCTTGCCTGCTTTGTCGTGCTGTATAGCATGGCTGCGTTTACGTTCACGTTGGGGAAGAGCAAGTGGCTGCCTGTGATACTTGTCCTATTTGTTCTTAGCAATATTATTCCGCTTCCCGTTATTATTGTGCCATTGTTCAAAGAACTGCTCACCTTTCATTTGTTCAATAAGTTCACGGGGCTGCTGCTTGTTTATATTGCGCTGTATGGGCCATTCTTTATCTTATTTCTGACTTCGTACAATAAGGCGATTCCCAAATCACTGTATGAGGCAGCGGTGATCGACGGCGCTTCTGTGACGGGATTATTCCTGCGTGTCTTCGTGCCGCTGAATCGCCCTGCGATCGCAACCGTCTGTATTCTCGGCTTCTTGTATGTGTGGAATGAGTTTTATGCTTCGCTCATCATTTTGCAAAAACCAGATAAGCGTACGCTGCAAACGGGGATCGCCCTACTCAAAGGTCAATATCAAACAGACATCCCGCTCTTAACAGCAGGTTTGCTCATTGCTGTCGTTCCCGTCATCGTGTTTTATGTCCTATTCCAAAGGCAAATTGTTGCTGGTATTACGGCAGGATCGATTAAGGAGTGAATTAATTACCATAATAATAAAATACATTTATTTTATAATAAAAATAGTTTGACAATACGAACGGCGATTTGCTATATTGAGTTCGAGTAAGAAAGATACCGCTTTCATATTAAAAGGAGGCTTCTATTCGTGAAAAAGAGAAACGTAAACACGATCGCTTCAATCGCTGTCATGACTTTGATTTTAAGTGCCTGTGGAAGTAACAGCAGCAGCACCACGTCAACGAGTTCGAGCAGCCCGGCAACGCAAGCAAGTCCAGCAGCTGCAACTGCAGCAGCAACCGCTGAAGCGAAACCGAAGGATGTTAAGTTGGTTGTATGGGATTGGTTTTACGGGGATACGAGCAAAGGTCTTGGCAAGGTCTTTAAGGAAGCCGACGAATCTTTCATGAAGAAATATCCTTATATCAAAATTGAGCATGTCGGTCAACCGGCCAACGACGATTTCCGCAACTTGTTCAAAACGGCGATGATGTCCAAAGATGGTCCAGACGTAACGCTGTATAACGGAGGCAGCAATTTGCAGGGTGTAAAAGAATCCCTCTTGCCGCTTGAAACTCTGCTTGATCCGGCCACCCAAGAACAATTGAACTTCCCGCTAGGTAAAAAAGAAGACCCGGTTCAGTTCGCTGAGCATATCTACTTAGCTCCGATTTCCGTTCAAGGTTCGATCTGGTATTACAATAAGAAATTATTTAAAGATGTGGGTCTTGATCCGAATAAAGCACCGGCAACGTGGGATGAGTTGCTGGCAGCAAGCAAAACACTGAAAGACAAAGGTATCACGCCAATTGGCACGACGGCTAAAGGTGGCGCCAATGCCAATGCTTGGCTGACTTCATTGCTCTTTAACTCTTTATCCTACGAGGAATTAGCGACTTTCCGTACGACGGACCACATCAAGTGGACAGATCCGAAGGTAGCGGGCGCGCTACAGAAGATCCAAGATCTTCGGGATTTAGGCTATTACAACAAGGATGCGACTTCGTTGGCCCTATATCCAGATCAAGCGAACATGTTTAAGAATGGGAAAGCAGCGATCATCAGCGGTCTTTGGTCTGACACTTTGAATTGGAAGGAACTCGGAGATGGGATTGGGCATGACAATGTCGGCGTATTCGTTTTCCCAAGCATTGGATCCGTGCAGCCGAAGACTCAATTCTCCCTCTTTGACACTGGTTGGGGAATCACAAGCTGGACTAAACAGAAGGATGCTGCGAAACTATATATCCAACATATGACGAGTGCAGATGTGCAATTGGCCGCGTTGAAAGAAGCGGGTACATTCCCAAGTAACAAAAATGTGGATATGACGAAAGTGGATTACCCCGTACTGAAGGATATGATTAATATTTATAAGAAAACAAGCCAATCCAGCCCCCATGTACCAGGTTTGATCGCGAACAAGCAAGAATGGACAGATTTTAAAACGAATTATGAACTCGTGATTGGCGGTAAAATGAACATGGATCAAGTCTTAGCTAAAGTGCAAGAGGTTGCTAATAAAAAGTAAAATGAATAACGGGAGGAATGGCGGAAACGCTATTTCTCCTGTAAATATTGTATAATGAGCCCCTAACTAGGGGGGATTTTCCAGCGGCGATTGAAAGTTTATCAACCTGGAGGTATATTATTCCTATAATCTAAGAATAGAGGTTGATTTTATTGTCCATTCAATCATTGGACCGTGCGTTGGATATCCTAGAGCTATTGTCTGCGAATAATTCCTCAATGCCACTGAAATCAATCGCTCAACAGCTCGATTTGTCAGTTAGTACTGTGCATAATCTGATTAGCACAATGGTAGATAGAGGCTACGTGCAGCATGTGGGAGCCCGCGGTGGCTTTACACTTGGTTACGGACTTGTAGAATTAGCATCCAATGTCATGGTGCTGCATCATATGAACGATATCGTGAAGCCATTTGTTTTGGAGCTATATGAAAGATCAGAACGAGAATCTTCGTACTATAGTGTGCTCAGGAAGAATGGCATCGCAACGGAAATTTATTACCCGAGTTCATATACACTTAGTGTGACGCTGGGAGCAAGTTTATTAGATAAACTGCACTGCTCTGCACAAGGAAAGATTTTCCTAGCGTATATGACGCCGCAGAAATTAGAGAAATATTTAGAAACGCACCCGCTGGAAAAATGCGGCCCGAACACGATTACGGATAAGGAAGAGCTTATCGCTCATCTCAAACAAGTTCGTGAACAAGGCTACGCGTTGAATATGGAAGAAACGGAAGATGGCGCATGCGGAATTGCCGCACCGATCTATGAGCAGGGACAGATTGCTGTGAATGTTCTGGCGATTGGGTTGCCTGAGATTAGAATGCGGCATAAGAAGGATCAGTTGATTGAGATCGTAACTGAAATTTCACAAAGGGCTTCACTGAAAATCAAGGAATGCCTGACGGATGGCAAAAACGAAGAGGCTTAAGTAATGGAATACAGGAAAGCGCAATGTAAGTTGCCTTCCTGTTCTTTAATGTATGCGCTTACATAAAAGGAGATTGATAATTCGAAGTCGATATATCGCAAGGCGTGAATCAACATTTTAGGAGGGATCAATAATGAGATGGAAATCTTCGGTATTGGTTTATTTGTGCATCGCATTAATCGTGACTATGATCGGTGTTGTACCTTCGACTAGTTATGCGGCGACCATCAATGTGGAGGCTGAGAGTACGACACTCTCAGGTTATGTATCCGACACTACACTGGCTGGGGCGAGTGGAAGCGCCTATGTCAAAGCGACGGGAACGGGAACAGCGACCTATGCGTTCGCGGGAACAGCAGGCGACTATGCGATGAATGTCGTTTATTACGATCATACCAATGGTGCTGCAACCTTTCGTGTCAAACAAAATGGCATTGTGATCGACGAATGGTATGCAACAGATAAGCATGCAAGCAAATGGATCACGCGACGCGTGAAATCGAATTTCGCGGTGGCATCTGGTGATGTGATTACGGTGGAGGGAGTATCCGATGCCAGTGACGCTGCATTTTTGGATAAAATTCAATTTACAGATCCGATCGTAACGCCAGTGAAGTCGACTGCCACACTGATTGATGATATCTTTTACCAGTTTAATTACACAACAGACGGGACGAATCAATTCCCAGGTGGCTGGGAGTCGGATGTAAGCGGAGGCACGATCACCAATATCTTTGATACGGATACGTCCAGCTACGATCGCAGAATCAAACTGGATGATACAAGTACGATCAATCCGGTTCAGATGAGCAAGCCATTTCCAGATCAAACGGGAAAAATTGTGTATGAAGCTGCATTTAAGTTGACGTCGGCAATGGATGGCGTGAAGTTCCAGCTGCGGAATGACAGCACAGTTGCTGTGAGCATTAAGACCGCAGGAGGCAATCTGGTGGTTGAGACATCCTCTGGCAGCACGACCTTACAAGCCTACAGTACCAACACGTGGTACGGACTCAAGGTGGTTGCAGATACAGCAACGAATACGGCGGATATTTATGTTAATGGTGCAATTAAAGCGACAGGGACAGCTTATCTAAATAGCGTTACTAAGCTAAATCGTGTGCATGTGTCCACATCTCCAAGCGGTACGGGCCAATTGCATCTGCATGGCATTAAGCTCTATAAAGGCTATTTGGTGAAGGAGAATTTCTTTAGTTCTGGCACAAGTGTTGTACCATCGGATTGGACCTATCTAGCTCCAGGCGGATCTGGTTCTGTGCAGAATCAGTTCTCCCAGCAGTCAGATAATCTTCGTGTGTTTAAGTTTGATGATACAAGTGCAAGCGGCAATGTGGAGATTTCCAAGACGTTTACAGCGCAAACGGGCAAAACGACGTTGGAATACAACGTCATGCTACCGACCAAAGTGGATAACTTTTATGCGGAGTTCGACAGCGGAACGACAACAGCAGTCAAGGTGTATACGGCGAATGGAAACTTGAGCTATGAGAACAGTGGCGGAGCGCCGGTCACCCTATGGAGCAACTACAAAGCGAATGTGTATTACAAAATAAGAATTGAAGCAGATGCTTCGACCGACAAGGCAGATATTTATGTCAATAATGTTCTCTCAGCAACCAATGTGGGGTTCAAAAACGTCGTATCCTCGATCGATAAGGTGAGGTTTTCGTCATCAACAGGCAATAGCGGTGTCATGTATGTGGACGATATTGAGGTGTATCCGACGCCAGTCACACCTTCCACGTATGTGCCTACCCCAGCTTCCATTAGCGGAAGCGATGCCTATCTTGTAGGGGTACAGCATTTTAGCGGATGGCGCGAGGGTACGCATAATGGTTGGGAGGCTATTACCAAGTACGCGGACCGCAAGCCGTTAATCGGTTGGTACGATGAAGGTAATCCGGAAGTGATGGATTGGGACATTAAGTGGTGGGCTGAAAATGGCATCGATTTCTTCTTTACCACATGGTTTCGAAATGTAGGGGGTAAAGGCCAACCGGTTAAAACACCATTTCTGGACCACGGCTATGAAGCTTATTTTAAATCGAAGTATCAAAATTATGTGAAGTTCGCGATTACCTATGAGAATGGGAATGAAGAGCGCGGTGTTAGCAATCAGGCAGACCTTGTTGGCAATTTGTTCAACTTTTGGCTGGAGCATTATTTCAAGAATCCGAATTATTTGAAAATAGGAAATAAACCGTTATTGGGTATTTATTCCCCAGATAAGTTGAAGAGTCAGCTTGGCGGTACGGATGCCAATGTGAAAACAGCACTGGACGCTCTTCGTGCAGCAGCCGTGAGCGCTGGATTTGATGGACTTATCATCATTACCGAAGAACGGAATATGAATGCCAGTCGAATTGCTTCTTTTAAAAATCAAGGCTATGACTCTTACTACTCTTATGTTGGGCCTACAACGACGAGTGGCATGACAAATCAAAAGAATGCCGGAAGCGGTAACTTAGAGGATATTCCGTCCCCATCCGTTGGTTGGGCAGATAAACCTTGGTATGGCAACACATCGGATTCAAGAATTAGCCCATCGACCTTCCAGTCTTTACTTCAATGGATTAAAGATACACATATGCCGACCTATTCAGCGGGCGCATTAGGCAAATCCATGCTGCTTCTCGATAACTGGAATGAATACGGCGAAGGACATGTGATCAATCCATCCGTTGAGAACGGGTTTGGTTATGTCAATGCGGTTAAAAATGTTTTCCTGCCATCAGCTGCTGCGCCATCGAATGCTACACCCGATAGTGTTGGATTAGGACCTTACGATAGCCTCTATCCAAGGCTGTGGAGGACACCGCTCCTCGAGCTTCCGGCTCCACCGAGTTCGTTACATGCTTTTCCAGGAAATGCAGCTGTTGGTTTAGATTGGAGTGCTGCTGCGGGGGCGACTTCCTATTATGTGAAACGAGCCACCTCAGTAGGTGGACCTTATACGACAATAGCGTCAGGTGTCACCAATACGTATTATGTGGATACGACGGGGTTAAGTAATGGAACCACGTATTTCTATAAGGTGTCTTCAGCCAACCCTGCAGGTCAGAGTGCCGATACGACTGCTGCGACGGTGAGCCCAGGAACGACCTTTGAGGATTTCGTCGATGACGGGGATACGGGCTATGCGGAAACAGGAACTTGGTACCCAAGTGGCTTAGGCGGCTATGCCGGCGACTCTAGATTTACGTTGGAAGCTTCTACTAGTTATGCGACATGGACACCAGTTATTGCGACTTCAGGCGCCTATGAGATTTTTGTTCAATATCCGACCAATGCGGCAAATGTAGCGGTAACCTATTCGGTTACTCACGCTGGCGGCACAACGAATGTCGGTGTCAACCAGGCTGTTGGCGGCGGGACATGGGTTTCCTTAGGAACGTTTACCTTTAATACAGGCGTAGCTGGCAATGTACGACTGGTTGGCGCAGGAGGAGGCGCTCCGACGCGGACTGATGGGATCAAGTGGGTTAAATAATGTCATCAAAAATGGAAGGCTGGAGTCAAATGGATACGATCTTGAATCATGTCATAGAGAAATACCCTGAGCTTAAAGTGTGTAAGGCCGATATTGAGCGTGCTTTCGAGAACATGCGGGACTGCTTTCAGCAAGGCGGTAAAGTGCTGCTGTGCGGAAACGGTGGAAGTGCCGCAGATTGTGACCATATCGTGGGCGAACTCATGAAAGGCTTCATGTCCCGCCGAGCTTTGACGGAAGAGAAGATGGCTGAGATTCACAGCATATTCCCTGAGGATGGCGACTACCTGAGAAGGAATTTGCAAGGGGCATTGCCTGCGATTTCTTTAACAGGGCATGCCTCCTTGATGACCGCATTTGGCAATGATGTCGCGCCTGAAATGATATTTGCACAGCAGGTGTTTGGTTACGGCAATCAAGGCGATGTCTTATTTGCACTAAGCACATCAGGGAATTCATTGAATGTCGTGCGAGCCCTGCAAGTTGCTAAAGTGCAAGGTGTTCGTACCATTGGGTTAACTGGCCAAAATGGAGGGAAGTTTCGCGAGCTTTGTGATGTCACCATATGCGTCCCTTGGCAATCCACACCGGATATTCAAGAAAGACATTTACCGATTTATCATGCGTTATGCAGGATGCTGGAGGAAGCGTTCTTCCCATCAACCTAGAATAGATGGCAAGGAGGGGCCGAGGAGCTATGACATGGTTAGCTGGTATTGATATTGGGGGTACCAAGTGTGCAGTAAACGTAGGTCGTGTTCATTCAGATGATCGGATGGATCTGTGTGGGAAAATTCGCTTTTTGACCCCGCAATCACCAAGTGAAACCATGGACCAAATCATAGCTGCCTTAGATTCCCTCCTAGCTGAACTCGCATGCAGGGATGTTCTTTCAGCCATTGGGATTAGCTGCGGGGGGCCCTTGGATAGTAAAAGGGGGATGATCTTATCTCCGCCTAATTTACCAGGCTGGGATGCAGTAGATCTATTTACACCTCTGCAGCAGCGATATGGTGTGCAGGTAGCCCTTCAAAATGATGCCAATGCCTGTGCATTGGCAGAATGGAAATGGGGCGCTGGTGAGGACAGCCGCAACATGATTTTTTTAACTTTTGGCACAGGGATGGGTGCAGGGTTGATCTTGAATGGTGCGCTTTATACGGGCACGACAGATATGGCTGGTGAAGTTGGACACATGCGACTCGCAGAGGATGGTCCTGTTGGATACGGGAAGGCGGGCTCCTTTGAGGGTTTCTGCAGCGGTGGCGGTATCGCGCAAATGGCGCAAGCTGTAGCTCTTCGCAACTTAAATGAAGGGATACCTGTCTCCTTCTGCCGATCAGCTTCCGAGCTGGGCAGCGTGACAGCCGAGATGGTTGGCTTAGCTGCACAACAAGGGGATCCTGTAGCCATTGACATTCTGCAGCTGACTGGACGTAAACTTGGCCAAGGACTTGCCTTGTTGATCGATATACTTAATCCCGAAATGATCGTAATTGGGAGTATCTACGGACGACAGCAAGCCATTCTAGAACCATTCGTCTTGCAAGAAATTGAAAAGGAAGCGTTGCATCTTGCTAGTCGCGCTTGTCGGATCGTTCCAGCACAGCTTGGCGAAGGTATCGGAGATTACGCGAGTTTATCGGTTGCGTTAAATGGCCTGAGGGACTGAAAGTGGAACTAAAAGAACCATTAACATGTGTACTCACTTACACCTGCTTGCACTTTGTGTTATCATCGAATCACAAAGTCTGCATGTGGAGTCAGTGAGGTATGAACATGGATCGAAAATACTGGGTCCCCGCACTGGAAAGAGCACAAGACGTGCTTCAGCTAGTTGCCGCTCAACCCTCTAAGTTGAAATTGATGGATTTGAGTGCAGCGACGGGGATTAATAAAAGTACGATGTTTTCCCTATTACACACGATGGAAACGTTGAACTGGGTGATTAAAGAAAAAGGAGACACCTATGCGTTAGGCTCCTTTTTCGGTGTGATCGGCAACGCTTATTTCGCTGGGATGTCGTTGGTGAAGTTATTCCATGAGAAAGCTAGCCGTTCCGTGGAGCGACTTGGTGAGACCGTTCAGTTAGCCCGCTTGGAGAAAGGCGAGCTGGTGTATTTGGCCAAGAAAGAGGGAGCGACGCAAGTCCGGCTCATCTCTGAGCCTGGCATGCGTTTGCCCGCGTACGCGACGGCAATGGGCAAAGTGCTGCTTGCTGCTTTGGAAGAAAAGCAGGTGCTCGCCTTCTATGAGGAAGGCAGCTACCAAGCCTTTACGCCGAACACAGTTCGAAGCGGAGAGGAGCTGCTTGAACAGCTCCGCATCGCAAGAGAGCACGGCTACGCGGTCGATCAAGAAGAAGTTGTCCTCGGCTTTTGTTGCATAGCCATGCCGATTCTGGATCGTAACGGTGAACGGATTGCGGCTGTGAGCTGCTCCATGCCTGTTCATCAATGGATGCTGAAGCAGGCGTTGGCGATGGAAGAAATGAAGCTATTGGCTAATGATTTGTCAGCCGTTTTCTAGTATTGCCAAAACCATCTGTCTATCCAAATTTTGGATAGACAGATGGTTTTTTTATGCATTGACGAGATAGAAAGCGGATGCTAAACTAAATCTATACTTTTAAATACAAAACTAAGTTTATTATACTAAACTAAAAGGGCTGGTGCCAAATGAGATTACGCAATAAGGTCATCATGATTACAGGTGCAGGTTCAGGGATAGGGAAAAGCACTGCGCTGCTTTTTGGACAAGAAGGGGCGCATGTTATCGTTAATGATTTGGATGCAATTAAAGGAGAGGAAACAGCTGCCGAAATTCAAGCGAATGGCGGTCAAGCGCTCTTCCTGCAAGCGGATGTTACAGATGCAGAGTCCGTCAAAACGATGGTAGATCGTGCAATTGAAGCATGTGGACGTATTGATGTACTTTTCAATAATGCGGGAATTAGCGGAGTTGGCGCCTTGCATGAGCTGGAGCCTGAGCAATGGGATCGGGTCATTCGCGTGAACATTCGCGGCGTGTTTCTACCATCCAAATACGTTATCCCTCATATGATGGAGAAGCGGAGCGGCTCTATTATTAACATGTCTTCCTGCATCGCGGAAATTGGGTTAGCTCGACGCGCATCCTATGCAGCTACCAAAGGAGCTGTGCTGGCGTTGACGAAATCGATGCAAGTCGACTATGCACCGTACCAAATTCGTGTGAATGCGCTTCTGCCGGGCACGATTTTGACACCTTTTGTTGAGAACTATTTGAAAACATCATATGATGATCCTGAGGCTGCCATTAAATCACTAAAAAGCAGACAGCTCAGCGATGAGCTTGGAACGCCAGAGGATGTTGCGCAAGCCGCGTTATTCCTAGCCTCGGATGAATCCAAATTCATGATGGGCTCGCCTTTATACATCGATGGTGGCGCTGTGTTTGGCAAGAATGCTTAGGTTAGATCAACTTATTCCAAACTACTTAATATGAGAGAGGATGTTATCTTTTGAAACTAGTCACAATTGATCATTCCGGTGTACGTCATCTTGGTGTGAAGCTTGAGAATGTTGTATTCGATATGACGGAGGCGTTGAAAGCGTATCCTGAAGCTGGAATTCCAACCGACATTATGTCTGTCATTGCTAATTCAGATGAGGTATTGCCTCAGATTGAACGATATATAGCAAAAGTAACGGAGGGGTCGTCAGAGGGGAAAGCGTTCTTATTGGACGAATCTCAAGTCAAATACGGTCCATGCGTTACGCAGCCTGGCAAAATCATTTGCGTGGGCTTGAACTATCGCAAGCACGCGGAAGAGACGAATGCGGCTATCCCGCAATATCCGATTTTATTTAACAAGTTCAATAATACGATTGCAGCGCAAGGTGATGATATTCCACTTCCTAATCGTGTGACGAGTCAGGTTGATTATGAAGCTGAGCTGGTTATCGTTATTGGTAAGCAAGCGAAATATGTGTCCAAAGAGAATGCTTTGAGCCATGTGTTTGGCTATTGTAATGTGAACGATTTGTCCGCGCGTGACTTGCAGATGCGTACCCAACAATGGCTGCTAGGCAAATCCTGCGATAAATTCAGTCCGCTAGGGCCGTACTTGGTTACAGCTGATGAAGTCGGCGATCCGAACCAGCTGAAAATCTCCTGCACGGTGAATGGCGAGATGAGACAAAATTCACATACATCCGATATGATTTTCCATTGCGATGAAATCGTCAGCTACATATCCCAGCATATGACGCTGTCGCCTGGAGATATTATTTTGACTGGAACGCCTGAAGGGGTTGTGCTTGGTAAGCCTGTAGATCAACGCGTCTATTTGAAGCATGGCGATGTTGTGACCATTGAGATTGAAAAGCTAGGCGCTTTGACGAATCGTATGGTGGATGAAATCATCAATTAATTTATAAAGATATGCACTCGTGCAGCGTGAAAAGCAACTGCTTTTTGCGCAACATGCACAGGGTGCTTTTTTTCTTTTTACAGTGATTGACACCGCTTCGTATTGATCTTACAGTAGAAGAGTGTGGGAATATTTAACAGTGGGGGGCGTGTGCTTTGGCGGAAAAAACGCTGGAATTACAAGCAGGCTTTAGATTGTGGTGGGTGCCAAAAGTGGATCCTCCACCGGTTCGTTACGAGATTTATAGTGGTGAGTCTCTGATCGGAAGTACGATTCTACCCGAATTTGAATTACCGAATAATCTCGTCTACCCCGAACTCAAGTTTGTCGTGAAAGGCTACGATTCGAAAAGTAATATAGTAGCCAACGAGAGTATTCAAGTAGAACTTGAAATTCCGAAGGTGAAGGATCAGTTCACATGGCACACTACAGTAGGACGTCAACTTCGATTTATCATGTTTGCTTACTTATTCCTCCTCATCATGATGACTCCCCATCTCATCTTATACATCGCAAATGGACATCTTGCCTTCAACTCCGATAAACACTCACTCTTTCACTTTCTTGAGATCACACAGGCTAGCAAGCAATACGCCTATATTGGTTTAGCAGCGATTTGCGGGCAAAGTATATTTCTCATGCTGGACTATTTCAAATACATACGAAATCAATCTTTAAATCTGAGCATCTATTGGATGTATTACACCGTTCGGCCTTGGATTGCTGGGGTTTGTGCTGTGATCGCTTTGGCACTTGTGCAGGGAGGGTTACAATTGTTTCCTGACACGGTGAGTGTTGATATGGCATCAGGCGCTGCAGTGGTAGGCGTTGGATTTCTAGCTGGTTTCAGTTTGCACAAAATCTTAAATAGGTTCTATAACCTTTCAGGCACGATGTTTGATGAGAAAAAAGGTGAGGCTGCCCGTGGCAATGCAGGAAACGGCACACCTTTACCTCCAGGCTAGATTTAAAGACACAATAACGATTTGTCTTTTAGTCGAAATCGGCGGTATACTTGATCATATGATCAAGCAAAGGAGCCGCCATGCATGGATATTTCAAATCGAATTGCCATTGGCGTGTTAGGGCCAGAGGCATTAGTGAATAAAGTGTTAAATGTTATCGCGACATCCTTTCCTTCTTTCGAACCGATGTCTCACGCCTGTTCAGCAGAAACAGCACCAGAATTGGCGGAAAAGCTGCTCGCCGAAGTCGAAGTGCTGCTCGTTACCGGGCCGACGCTTTATCGACGGGTGAAGGAACAAGTCGTGACTTCCTTGCCCGTCCATATGATTCCTTTGACAGATACCGGACTATTTAGCGCTTTATATCGTTTGCGCAGTAACCCGCAGCTGCATGCAGCAGATACGGTGTTTAGTATTGATTCTTTTACATCGTCATCCCTAAGCAGACACGTGAAGGAGATTGGCGAAGCATCGGCTAGCTTCCTTATTTATGATGGCCCGCCTTATCCGCAAGTGGAGACGATTTTGAATTTTCATTTGGAAGCGTATGAAAAGGGAGCTACACAAGCGGCGATGACAACGGAAAGTGAAGTAGCCGACGCGCTTAGTCAGAGGGGAATTCCATGCGAGTGGATTACACCGACCGACCAGAACATTACCGTCGCCCTGGAGCGGGCACTCCTGTCAACAGAAACGCGCCGCAGTAAAGAAGCGCAAATATTAGTGGGTATGATTAACGTAGATGATTTCGGCAAAAAGCTGCAGCAGCAGAGCACAGAGCATGATATTCAGCGCTTTAAGCTCGAAGTGCATCGCAAGCTGATTGACTATGTGGAATCGTTGGACGGCTATTTGACACATCTAGGCGCGGACGAATACTTGTTTTTCACAACAAGGGGGATATTCGAACGCGAGACGGTTGGCTACAAGTCCGTACCGCTTGCTCGTGAAGTCTGGAAATCACTAGGTCTGTCTCTTAGTATGGGGATCGGCTTTGGTCGCAGCGCCAATGAAGCGGGCACGCATGCGCGACTTGCGCTCCGCAGATGCAAAGAAGCAGGGGGCAATACGTGCTTCATTGTACGCGAGGACAAAACCTTAATTGGCCCGCTGGAAATGGCAGACCCGCTTAGTCGAGACTTATCGGTGACAGATCCTGAGCTGCTCAAGAGCGCAGAGGATGCCGGGATGACATCGACTTATTTGAGCCGACTCATGGCGACGGTTGCGCGAACCAATAAGCTGGAATACGAAGTGCATGAGCTGGCAAGTATTTTGGGAGTGACGGTTAGAAGCACACATCGTCTTCTATTGCAGTGGATGGATCATGGCTTGATTTCAAGTGTCGGTTATGTGAAGGTGCCCAAAGGGAGACCTAAGCAAACGTTTCGACTCTTGTTTTTGGAAAAGCTGGCTGCCGATCCAAGCGGCGTATAAATGGATGGCGAAGAACCGCTCTAGTGTTGAATTCCGGCACGGGGCGGTTTTTTTTGCATTAATTTAAAGACGATTTAAAGATTTGTCTTTTATGTTCCTGAGTCCGTATACTACAGACATGAAGCTATTTATTGAACATGATGTGAGGAGACTGAGAGATGAGAACATTAGAAGATTTGGATAAGGCGATGTCGACCCCGTCCCCAGCACTAATACAATTTATGCAAGAGTTAAAAGGTGATTTGATGCTCCTTGGTGTCGGAGGAAAGATGGGGCCGAGTCTAGCCAGGCTAGCGATGAACGCTATTCGAGCAGCAGGTGTTGATAAAAAGGTATACGGGGTTTCGCGTTTTTCAGAAAGCGGCCTACAGGAAGAGCTTCAATCGTATGGGATTGAAACGATTGCTTGTGACCTTTTAAACGATGAGTCGTTGCAAGCGTTGCCAGATGTTCCTAATGTCATCTATATGGCTGGCACGAAGTTTGGAACAACAGGGAAAGAACATTTCACTTGGGTGATGAATGCTTATTTGCCAGGCAGAGTAGCCGAGAAATTCCACAACTCCCGAATTGTTGTCTTTTCAACAGGTAATGTGTATCCGTTCACACCGGTTACGTATGGCGGAGCTCATGAAGCGATTAGTCCTGCTCCGATTGGGGAATATGGTCAATCCTGTCTTGGCCGTGAGCGGATGTTCGAGCATTATAGTCACAAGAACGGGACGCCTGTGCTGATCTATCGTTTGAATTATGCCATTGATTTGCGTTACGGTGTGCTACTGGAGCTTGCCAAGTCTTTGAAGGAAGGGCGAGCCATTGATCTTTCTATGGGCCACTTCAATTGTATCTGGCAGGGAGATGCCAATGAAATTGCGATTCGTTCGCTGCAGGCTACAACAAGTCCAGCTAATTTCTTGAATGTAACCGGACCTGAGACGGTGTCCGTCAAATATGCGGCACAACAGCTAGGGAAGAGACTGGGCATCGAGCCCATTTTCAAAGGTCAAGAGTCGGAGACCGCATTGTTAAGTAACGCCGCGAAAAGTATGCAGTTATTTGGCTATCCGCGAGTTTCACTACTCCAAATGCTGGACTGGGTAGCGGAGTGGGTTGAGCACGGGGGCAGTACAATCAATAAACCAACTCATTTCCAAGAACGAGAGGGGAAATTTTAGCGATGACTGGGCGCCGAGAACTAAGTAATGAACAACGCATTGCGCTGCATGATGGACTCGTCATTCCTGCTCATCCACTGGCCCTAACGGCTGACCGCTTACTCGATGAGCAAAGTCAACGGGCGTTGACTCGCTATTATATGGCTGCAGGATCTGGAGGAATTGCTGTGGGAGTGCATTCGACACAGTTTGAAATCCGCGATCCCAAGTATAACTTGTATGAGCGAGTTCTACGCTTGGCTTCGGAAGAAGTAGAGCGCGCTGCACTTTCAAGACCCTTCATTAAAGTTGCCGGTATTTGTGGGCCAACAAACCAAGCAATTGATGAAACGGATACAGCTATCTCACTTGGCTATGATGCAGCTTTGCTATCCATGGGCGGCTTAAGCAGCTTAAGCGAAGCACAAATCTTGGAGCGAACAGCACGGATCGCCGAGAAAATGCCTGTGATCGGCTTTTATCTTCAACCATCTGTTGGAGGTAAAGTGTACAGCTTTGATTTTTGGAAGCAATTTGCGAACATACCAGGCATTATCGCGATTAAAATGGCTCCGTTCAATCGTTATCAAACGATTGATGTCGTACGCGCCGTCTGTTATTCGGAGCGTCGTGACGAGATCGCGTTATACACGGGGAATGACGATAACATAATAAATGATCTGCTGACTGTTTATAAATTCCAAGTTGAGGGTAAGAACATTGAGAAGAGAATTGTCGGCGGCTTACTCGGACATTGGGCAGTATGGACGCAGAAAGCGGTGGAGCTGTTAGAGGAAGTTAAGGGGGTGCGAATGAATCCTACGCTTGCCTCTGAATGGCTTACGCGAAACATTGAAGTGACCGAAACGAACGCAGCCTTCTTCGATCCTGCCAATGGCTTCGCAGGCTGTATTCCGGGTATTCATGAAGTACTTCGTCGCCAGGGCTTGTTGAAGGGAACATGGTGCTTGAATCCTCATGAACAATTGTCGCCAGGACAATTTGAAGAAATCGATCGCATGTATCATGACTATCCACATTTGAATGATGATGCATTTGTACAATCGAATCTCGCAAAGTGGTTATCTTAATCACGAAATGATAGCCCCACCAGGAAGTTTCTGGTACATTGAAAGTAAGTATTCGATTCTTATCTGGGGGGATTTCGTTTGCGTATTCGGTTCGATCGGTTTCCACAAGGTGTTACCAAGGCATTAACGCTAAGCTATGATGATGGGAAAGTACATGATCGCAGACTCGTACGAATTCTGAATGAGTACGGGTTGAAAGGGACGTTTCATTTAAACAGCGGCTTTCTTGGAAAAGAAGGCTACATTGAAGCGACAGAAGTGGCCACGCTTTTTCAAGGTCATGAAGTATCTGCGCATACGATCGATCACCCATTTCTAGAGCAATCGCCAATGGATCAAGTCGTGCGTGAAATTTCGAACGATCGCGAGGCATTGGAAGCGTTAGTTGGCTATCCAGTCCGCGGGATGAGCTTTCCGTTTGGGACATACTCTGACAATGTGATACATGCGCTTCCCACGCTTGGCATTGAGTATGCACGAACCGTAGGGAGCCATGGCGGCTTTCAAATGCCAAGCGACTTTTTACGGTGGCACCCAACCTGCCATCATAAGCAAATGCTGGAGCTGGCGGACAAATTCCTCCAGTTAGAACAGCGGCATTCGCGGATGTCACTCCTGTACGTTTGGGGTCACAGCTACGAATTTGAGAACGACAACAATTGGGAGATGCTGGAGCAATTTGGCGAGAAAGTACAAGGAAGGTCTGACATTTGGTATGCGACCAATGCCGAAATTGTAGCGTATATGCAAGCGCTGGATCGTCTGCGGTTCTCTGCGAATTGCCGTATCATCCATAATCCTTCTGCGATCTCGGTTTGGATCAGTGCAGAAGGCGATAGTTTGGAAATTCCTGCAGGACAAACAGTAAGAATATAGCATTTATTTGTAAAATTTCGTAAAAAACACAATTTGCTAATAATTTCTTAACAATCATCGATTATGATGTAGGTAGCAAAATGTATAAGTTATCCACAAGAAGAATTTCAAAATCGGAGGGATCAGTATGGGGCAACGATATGAGTTGGAAGAAAAGATTGAAGCGTTAAGATACGAGCTGAATCTTGCTAGTCAAACATATGGCCTATTGTCTGACACGGTATTGAAACTCTCGATCGCACTGGATGAACTGCTGAATACCTACTATGAATTTCGTTTTATACGAACAATTGCATAAATAAAGAAACCGAGTTCACGCCGCTGGTGTGATTCTCGGTTTTTTTTGTTCACGTGATCTACTGGACATGGTATAATTTGTGAGGAAATTTATACTAGTTCATTATAAAGAAGGCTTGTAAATCAAAGGAGGATCGTTACAATGGCAGCATGGTTGGAGCAAGGGGATATCGTTCTATTTCAAGGGGATAGTATTACGGATGCAGGACGTATTCGTGAGAATTTCAATGATCTTGGCAGAGGGTACGCACTTATGGCAGCTGCACAGTTTTCTGCGAAATATCCGGAGAAAAAGGTTACGTTCCTGAACCGCGGGAATTCTGGTAATCGGGTTCCAGATCTACAAGCACGTTGGCAGCAAGACTGTCTAGACTTGAAGCCGAATCTAGTTTCGATTTATATTGGCATCAATGATACTTGGCGAAGATATGATCGTAATGAAGCGACCACGACAGAGAAGTTTAAAGAGGGATACCGTCAATTGCTTGACCAAACGGCGAGCACTGGGGCAAAGCTGCTTCTCATCGAGCCATTCGTTCTTCCTGTACCAGAAGATCGCAAGCTGTGGAGAGAAGATTTGGATCCGAAGATTGATGCAGTTCGTGATTTGGCGAGAGAATTCGGCGCGCGTTTACTTTGTTTGGATGGTTTATTTGCACAAGCTTCCACGCTAGCTGACAGCGCTTTCTGGGCGCATGATGGCGTGCATCCTTCACCTGCAGGACATGCGCTAATTGCGAATGCTTGGTTGAAGGTAGTCGGAGCTGTTGAGTAATTTAAATAGCTAGGTTATGAAAGCTTCCGCATGTTGCGTGAAGCTTTTTTTTACATAAGTGGGAAGTAGTCAATTTTAGAGAGATAGAGGTCAAAATAAGGTCTAGTTTGCTTTTGCCTTCAGAGAGTATAGTGTAAAGTAAAGTGTTGAAGTTGGAAGGAGAAACTATGAATAGTCGATTCTTATTAGATGCATTGCTCGAAGCTGAAGCTGAACACGGAAGCCTGTTTCATGAAGCTTTACAGGTAAAACAAAGAGAGAGTGCGTTGCTCTCAACTGTCTATAACGAAGTTACACCGCTAGTCAAGGAGTTTGAGAGTAAGCCGATCGCTGCATTACCCTTTAAAGAGTGGGATTTATATCGTTCAAAGGGCTCGCGCATCGAATTTGAAGCCCTCTATTTTGATCGTCGTCGACGGTTAGCGGCTTTGGTCGTGGCAGCGTTGAAGGATGGCAGCGAGGCCTATTTGACTGCGCTTGAAAATACAATTTGGGCAATTTGCGATGAATATACATGGTGTCTGCCTGCACATTTAATGAATCATGATGCTGCGGAAGAAGGAGAAGAATTCAAGCATATTGATTTATTTGCCTCCGAAACAGCGCATGCACTCAGCGAGACATGTCACATCTTCCGAGATCAGCTCAACGGTCAAGTGGTGAGAAGGGTACAACGCGAGGTTAAGGAGCGGGTTCTTGCACCTTATGTGGATCTAAAGAGAGCTTATTGGTGGGAAACGTGCGACATTAACTGGTCTGCCGTTTGTGCGGGGAATGTCGGTATGGCCGCTATCTATTTGCTGCCTGATTCGAAAGAACTGCTGCCTATTATAAACCGTGTGCTCGGATCGATGGATTGCTTTCTGGCAGGTTTTTCAGAGGAAGGCGCTTGTTTGGAGGGGCTGGGCTACTGGTATTATGGCTTTGGCTATTATGTCTATTTCAGCGAGTTGTTGAAGCAGCGTACAGGGGGCAAGGTAGATATCCTCCAATCGGATGCAAAAGCACGGAGGGTTGCTCAATTCCCGCAGACAAGCTTCATGCAGGGCAATCATATTGCCAATTTCTCCGACTGTTCACGGAAAAATGGCATTCAGATCGGGATTTTCAGCCGTTTGTGCGAAAAGTTTGAAGAGATTCGGATTCCGACACTTGAGAATCTGCCGCCAACCATCGATCATTGCGGTCGCTTCGCAAGTGCTGTGCGCAACGTCGTTTGGCTGAATGAACCACTGCTGCGCGAACGTGAAAACATGCCGCTACAAACGGACATCCTGCCCGAAGCTCAATGGATGGTGAGCCGGGCACAGGTAGGAAATAAGCTAGTTAGCTTTGCAGCCAAAGGCGGGCATAACGACGAGCCTCATAATCACAATGACATCGGACATTTCATCTGGATCGTTGATGGGGTTCGATGGTTGGAGGATTTGGGAGCAGGTCTCTATACGAAGCGATATTTTGGTGATGAGCGATATGATATTCTATGCAACAGCTCAGCTGGACACAGCGTTCCGATCATCAACGGCAGCCACCAGCAGGAGGGCCTTGCGCATCGTGCTCAGGTACTAGCAGCGGAGTCGACGGATGCTCATGATATCTTCCAGCTTGATCTGAGTCAAGCGTATGCCGTACCTACACTCGAAAAGCTGGAGCGCAGCTTCGTGTTTGATAAGCGGGTCGGGAAGCTGACCCTTGCGGATTCATTTGAGTTCCGTGAATCCAGCGCAGCCGTGACGGAGCGCTTTGTTACGCAGCACAAGCCGCTCATTGTACGGCCGGGGGAGATTCGGCTGGAAGCGGCGGGTGCTGATGCGCAGCAGCTGTTGCGCTATGATGCGGCGCAGTTGACGGCGTCGATTCACACGGTGGAGCATCAGAATCATGAGGGCGAGACGGAGACTGTGTATTTGATCGATCTAGCTGCGGCTGAGGTGGGGGAGCGGGTTCGGATTGAGGTTGTTTTGGGCTTGGGGTGATGGCTGGGGCTCGAAAATCGAGCCTAAGGTACGCGCATTTGGTGGATAGGCTCGGAAATCGAGCCTAAAGTACGCGCGTTTGGTGGATAGGCTCGGAAATCGAGCCTAAGGCCTCCGCCGTCATGGAATAGGCTCGAAACCCGAGCCTAAAGTCACCGCCGTCGCCGGATAGGCTCGGAAATCGAGCCTAAGGTACGCGCGTTTAGTGGATAGGCTCGGAAATCGAGCCTAAATCCACCGCCGTCGCCGGATAGACTCGGAAATCGAGCCTAAGGTACGCGCGTTTAGTGGATAGGCTCGGAAATCGAGCCTAAATCCTCCGCCGTCACGGAATAGGCTCGAAACCCGAGCCTAAAGTTACCGCCGTCGCCGGATAGGCACGGAAATCGAGCCTAAGGTACGCGCGTTTAGTGGATAGGCTCGGAAATCGAGCCTAAATCCTCCGCCGTCACGGAATAGGCTCGAAACCCGAGCCTAAAGTTACCGCCGTC